>CAWGJM010000067.1:0-498760 GCA_963822795.1 uncultured Alphaproteobacteria bacterium | reverse complement strand
AGAAAACACCGCCCGTTGACGGCAACGCACGCGTTCTAACCAGCCGGTGGATATCGCGGATAACTGCAGGCCCCCTCGTGAGCGACCCATATCCTGGTGACTGTTGTCCGCGATGCAGGCCCGCTCGGCCCGGTCGCGAATGACCCACAGGCGACATGAGTAAGGAGTTATGGGGCACGATGACTCGGTTGGGGTGGCAACGTCAGCCGTGCGGCTGGTCACGCTGTCGCTGGTACAGTGGATTGCGACGGGCCATCAAAGCGAAACGAAACACGATGGCATAGGCGCCGAGCCACGAGGTCAGGACCAGGGCTCCAACAACGGGAGCGAAGATCAGCAGCGCACCGTAGATCACTGATGCAAGACCACCGAGCACAAGCCACCAACGGCCGTGATGCCGCTAAGACGCATTGCAGCGCTCAGCATCAGCCCGCCGGAGAGTATCGCCCAAGTGCCCATGAGGAAGACGAAGCTGACGACCGTGACGGCAGGCCATAGGAATGCGAGTGCAGCCGCAATGATGTTGACGATGCCCTCGAGTAGCAGAAATCCCCACCGTTCGTGCCGCCCCGCAGCTCGCACCGACGCGACGATTGCGAAGGTACCGTCGACGAAAGCATAAGCCGAAAACACCAGCACCAGCCCTTCGCCTCGTTCCGGAGCGCGGCAAGTTGCGCCTTCGCCTCGACCTTGTCCCTTTCGCTGGCGCCGACGGCGTTCGCCTTCAGATCCTTGATGCGCTTGTCGGCATTCTCGCTCATATCAATCCCCTCAATTTATGCCGTTTGGAACGGACGGGCCGCTTCGCTTTCTGGCCAAGCGTTGAGAGGAGGATTGCCCAACCACCCCGCTTCAAAATGGATCGTTCGGGCCAATAACCGCTCAATTCCGGCCAAAAGCGCCGGATCGAAAATCTCGACAATCTTGCTTGGCGAATGAGCGGGGAACGTCAGCCAGGCCGCACGTAGATGCCCTATCTCCGAGAGGCCGGTTCGATATCGATTCTGCCGCGCCGATATTCGTGCGGCGCGCTCTTGGTCCAGCGACGAAAGGCGTGGCGGAAGGCGGCTGCGTCGCTGAACCCCAATGCGTACGCTACGTCTTCGATCGTCAGATCCGTATCGCGGACGTATTTGATCGCCGCATGCGCCCTTAATATTAATTCGTCGATCAGTTCGCGAAACGACGTGCCTTCCTGTTCCAGCTTCCGCCGCAAGGTGCGGGAACTCATTCTGAGACGTTCCGCGACCAGTTCGAAGCTTGTGGGCCGCCTCAAACGGCTAAGGAAAATTTCGCGAACCTTGCCTGCCACGCCGGTGTTCAGCTTCAACTCGCTCGGCAACTTGTCGCAGAGTTGCAACACCTCGGAATAGGTCACCTCATTTCCACAATTCGGTGGGGCATTCAGCCAATCGAGGTCGAATAAAAATCTGTTTTCGGGCTGTCCGTAGAGCCCCGGGCAGCCAAAGACCTCGACGTCGTTCTTGGCGCCCCGAGGTCGGCCGAATCTAAAATGCAGCTCCGACGCGCCGAAAGATTGGCCCATGATATCGCGACGCGGCGATGAGCGCACGCCGGCCTGGAGTTCAACGATGAATTTGTAGAGTGGTGCATCGACCTGCGGAAACGGAAACGGGCTCATCGTCCAAACCGCGACTTTGTCTTGTTCTGAGAATTGTACATCGACGAGCGGCGCAGCAAGCTGGTGATATTGGACGGCAAACGCCATGGTTCGGCGAAGTGCTGCTCGGGATTGCGAAACCGTACATGCCGTAAGTTGAACGTGAAATCTCAGGCCGGTCTGGTAGGCAAAGTGCGGGTTTCGCGAAAGCCTGATGGCGTTGCAATAGGATTGAATAACCTCATTTGCGGGATATCCGAACTGCCGGCGAGCCCAACTGCGTCTCGGAAACGCGAATTCCTGCCAACGCATCTCTGGGTGAGACGCCTTGTCCTTGAGCGCATCGACCACCATCGCGATCTAGACTGTCATCGATGCACCGGTCGAGGCTCGACTATCGCACTCGGCCATCTTGCGACCGGCAATTTTTTAAGACGATGGCTACCAAAAAACTGTCCTCCCGCCGCGCCAAATAATCAACGACCTGGCGTGCGTCGCCAGCTAAGTATCTGTAATTATTTAAGCTGACGTGAGCGGCGAGCGACACCACGGCTGCGATTGACTTTGCAATAAGAAATTCGCTGTGGAGACATGCGTCGAGAAATCTGCCGTCTACGCTTTACGGCCGCGAGGGCGCCTTACGCCGATCCATCGCGTCATTTCGCTGCGCTGCGGAATTTGGCCGCTATCGGCGCATAGCGGACATATACGGAGCGTGCTGAAGCGCCGCGCCTCGGCAAGCTTGCCATTTAGTCGAACGGGAAAGCGCCTTCCTCGCGCACTCCAAGCTACAGATCTCCGCGCTAGGAACAGACAAAAGCAGCCAGTCTCGCGAACAGCCGCTGATTGCCTGTCGGAATGGCTTCAGGGGACAATTGCTAAGTTATTGAAAGGATTGGTGCGCGCACCAGAGCTCGAAGCTGGAACTCGCCGATTAAGGGCTCGTGTTTTGCGTGAGATATCAATCCGACGAACTTGCTGGTCACTCGGCATTGAACGGATAAAAGGCTTTACCTTTGTCGGAATGCTGCACTCGCGGCGGCGCGTGTCCTACGACGAAGAACTAATTGATCCAAATGTAGGCGGAGGATCAAGGTCGGGCAGTCGAATATCTCCAGACTTAGTCATCAACGGATGTTGAGGTGTTGAGCCTCTCTTGCAATCCATGGTGGCGCCCCCTCTGACAGCGGGGAGAACCAAGGGACGCCGAAACCAGGTTCTCCCTGGCCAAGGAGAAGCGTCATGACGACGATCGACATCACAGCCCATCCCTTGTCGGAAACCGATCACCGCGCGCAGCTGCGCCGCGCCGTTATCGCCAGCACGGTGGGCACCACGATCGAATGGTACGATTTCCTGCTCTACAGCACGGTTACCGGCCTCGTCTTCGGCAAGCTGTTCTTCCCGAAATCCGATCCCCTTGTCGGCGTGCTGGAGGCGTTCGCCGTCTACACCGTCGGCTTCATCGCCCGCCCGATCGGAGCCATGATCTTCGGCCATTACGGCGACCGCATCGGCCGCAAGGGGGCGCTGATCGCGACCCTGCTGCTGACCGGGCTCGCAACCTTTGCCGTCGGCTTCGTTCCGACCTACGAGACTGTCGGCATCTGGGGCGCGGTCATCCTGACTGTAATTCGCTTCATCCAGGGCATAGGGGTCGGCGGCGAATGGGGCGGCTCGGTGCTGCTATCGATGGAATGGGCGCACACCAACGCCCACCGCGGTTTCATTACGTCGTGGCCGCAACTGGGTGGCCCGGCCGGATTGCTGCTGGCGAACATCGCGGTGCTCGTGTTCAGCCGCATCTCCGGCGACCAATTCCTGGTGTGGGGCTGGCGTATCCCGTTCATGCTCAGCATCGTCATGGTCGCAAATCGGGCTCTATATCCGGCTGGGGATTCTCGAGACCCCCGCCTTCCGGCGCCTGGTCGCCGAAAACCGCATTGAGCGGGCCCCCGTCGCCGAAGTGATCAAGCGCCAGCCCAGGTCGATCATCCTCACCGCGCTGGCACGGATGGCGGAACAGGCGCCCGCCTACATCTACCTCGCATTCGTATTCGCCTACGGCACCCAGATTCTACATGTCTCACGTGATTTCCTTCTCACGTCACTCATCGCCGCCGGCATCGTGTCCTTTGCAACGATTCCGCTGGCTGGACACTTGTCGGACCGCATCGGACGCAGGCGCATGTATATCATCGGCGCCGTCGCAACCGGGATATTCGGCTTCATCTACTTCGCGATGTTGAACACAACTGTGCCGGCCTTGATCTTCCTCGGCATCGTGCTCTCGTTCGTGCCCCACGACCTGATGTACGGTCCGCAGGCGGCCCTGATCGCCGAGTGCTTTACTCCCCGCCTGCGCTACAGCGGCGCCTCGATCGGCTACCAGCTGTCGTCGGTCATCTCCGGCGGCCCGGCGCCGTTGATCGCGACGGCGCTGCTCGCGGCGTACGGATCGGGCTATGTGATTGCTGGATATATCCTCTTCTGCGCGATCGTCAGCATCGTTTCGACCGCGATGTTGCCGGACTACACCAACCGCGACATCTCCGAGGAGCACGCCTGAGAACGGCCAATGGCCGAGCGTCGTTGCGCGCTCGCTCCGGTGTGGCCTCGATCGCGGGTACTTCCGCGGCGGTAGGATTGAGTTCTACTTGTCGCGTTCGAGGCGACGACGTCTGCAAATGTGACCGTTTGCAGATGCCGCCCCATGATGGTGGCGCCGCGCGCACCGGGGCCGGCGCGCGCAACGCTCCAATGGAGGAAACCGCGGGAAGGGATACGTAAGGCGGTGCGGCGTGGGTTATCGAGAATTGAGTATCCCCACGCAATTTCGAATTCGGAGCCGAGGGATTTTCGAAGAACCTGGGCCTCGAATACGTGCACGCTTTGCAGCATCTGGCCCTTCTATGCAGGCTGCGAGGTGAAGGATGACCGAGGCAAAGTGGAGACACGAGATCGCGGTCCAAAATAAGCCAAAGCTTAGTCCGAGCTCCTCAGAATAATCCCCGCTGGGTGATTTTCCGCCATTGTGGTCCAGGACAGGCAGACCAACAATGATCAAGTTCCCGTTGGGGCTGGTTCGACCGGCGAATTAGTAGGGGGGACTTGTCGTGACAGCTTTGAATTCGACGGTTCCGATCGCGCGGTACTGGAACCGCTGGTGCCAACTCGTTCTCGGTCTGATAGCGATGATGGCAATTTCGTCGCCCCAGTATGTATGGACCTTGTTCACCGGGCCGCTCAACCAAAAGCTCGGAACGACACTCGCTGAACTGCAGTGGACATTCTCGCTTCTGATCATTCTGCAAACCTGGTGCTCGCCGCTACAGACTTATCTGGTTGATCGTTTCGGTCCGAGGCTTCTGATCTCAGTCAGTGCATTGATGTCGGGCGGTGGCTGGGTCTTGTCCAGCTACGTCAACGACATTTGGGCTGTACTTCACATACGGCGTCATCTGCGGCTTTGGGAGGCATTATCTACGTGGGAATCATAGGCTTGATGGTGCGCTGGTTTCCGGACCGGCGCGGACTGGCAACGGGCCTAGCCGCCGCGGGTTACGGTTTTGGCGCAATCTTCACCAGCTTTCCGATCGACAGTATGATTAAGAGCGACGGCTATGCTCATACGCTAGTTGTATGGGGCATCATCCAGGGGATCATCGGCATCATTGCCGCGCAATGGCTTCGCGTTCCTCCGGAAGGCTGGCAGCCGGAGGGCTATTCACCCGCCTCTTCCACCACAATGCAATCGAAGCGCAGTTATTCACCTGCGGAAATGTTGAGAACCCCGACCTTGGCTGCTGTTCATCATGATGAGCATGATGTCGACCAGCGGGTTGATGGTCGTGTCCAATGTCGGGCCCTTCGCCAACGAATACAAGGTGGCGCAGGCGCTGGTATTTGGCATGGCCGCGCTGCCGCTGTCGCTGACGCCGTCGCGTTTCACCAACGGCCTGACACGGCCCTTCTTCGGCTGGGTCTCCGATCAAATCGGCCGCGAGATGACGATGGCACTGGTATTCTCGCTGGAATGTGCCGCGATCCTCGTTCTGTTCGCCTTTGTCGATCGGCCCGCACTGTTTGTTGTGCTAACGGGTCTGGTGTTTTTTGGCTGGGGTGAAATTTTCTCGCTGTTCCCGTCAACATTGACGGATACTTTCGGACCGAAATATGCCGCGACCAACTACGGCTCTCTTTACGTCGCGGAGTGGGCTCGATTTTCGGCGGACCCGCCGCAGCGTTTCTCAAGCAGGTGACCGGCAGTTGGACCTCGGTGTTCGTCATCGTAGCGATACTCGATGCAGCGACCGCGCTGCTGGCCATCACTCTTCTGGGCAAAATGCGGAGTCGGCATATGCTGAAGAATTAAAAGGCATGGATCGCGGACGCGACTGGAGCCGCGATTGTGCCTGCGCCGCTCGACGCCAGATACAGCCGAAAGCCGCGCACCTCCTCCGATTTAACCGTGTCGGAGAACGGCTGAGGAACGTCGCGAAGTCCTTGACCCTTTGCACGTGGTCTCGATGGGTCTTTCGGCGCTAAGTTGCGGATCGCCATGTCTTCAAGCATGCGCCGATGCAACGGGCTGATGCCCTGATCGGTCATTGGGGATGCTCCTGTCTTGAGTGAGGTTGTCGAAACCCCTCAATCTCACGACGGGACGCCCCATCAGGCTATCGGCTTGGCTGCCCCGGCCGCCGCAAGCGACCTACCGCGCGAGCGGTCTAGTCCTCTGGCACCCCCGGCTGGTTCGTCGAATCGTGCCATTCGCGCCTGCCGCCACGGCGTCCAGCCCACTGTGATCTAGATTACGTCTTGCACCCAAAGAGAGATGATAGCTTGGGATTGACGGTGACGATCAAACGGAGGGGTTCGACCATGCCTATCCTATTCGACGTCCTCTACCGCGAATACTGCCGTGCCCGCCTCGCCGAAATGCGGCGGCAGCTTTTGGTAAACCGCGAGGTCCCGGACGCGAATGGCGATGCCGGGGATGCCGCCGGCGGCGTTGATCCGGCCAGCAACGCGGGCGACGGCAGGACAGCCACGTCGCACGAAGGCGGCCGCGGCGTTCCAAACTGATCGGCCACCCTATGCGTCGCTGGCGCGCAAGGCGGAGGTCGCGCTGATAAAGGGCCTGATGCCGCGTCCAGCCGAACGAGGGGCAGGAGGCGCAGAGATTGCCGATGCCGGCACACGCAGCGACGTCTGGGCCGACGACAACTCTCGGCCGCGCGGCAGCCACATCTGCGCCAACGTGTTCTCAAATTTCCGCCGCACCAAATATCAAAATTCGCACAATGACCGGGAATCCACTTCCCGGCGCAGAGGGGGGCGACGACAATGAAATTCTTGGCAATGAAATTCTTGGCGCTTGCCGCTGTGATCGCGGTGCTGGTCGCGGCCTCCGCTGTTTTTGTCAGCAGCCATCCCCGCGCCATGACGGCCTGCGCTGCAGACTGCGAGTGAGCCTCGGCGCCTCGGTCGCACTGCGCTTTGGTTTGCGCGATCGTTCAGTGTCGCGAAGTGAAGCTGGGTCCGGTGCGTACCCGGGTACGAACTGCGCGACGCCGAATTTCTCTGCGTGTGTGATTTGCAACACACGGCGCATTCGCGAATCAACTTAAGGTCCGAGTCCTCCCTGAACTTGGGACCCGTCGCCAATGGCGGGTTCTTTCTTCCGGCATGCAACCGCCTCGACATATTGCCAGCGCGCCGATTTTCGGCCAAGCGCTCCCATCTGCGGGGATCGCCATCCATTCATCCTTCAGCCTCGCGTCCGACGCTGATGCCGTTGTGAGAACGGTCTACCGGCCATGCTGATTTGCCCGACGGGCAAATCAGTTGATTTTTGTCGAGCGTGGCGTCGCTCGACCAGCCTTTAATTAATCGTGAAAATGGCGTGCCCGAAAAACTGAATTCGTGAACCGATTCAAACTGATTTGGGCCGTCCAGATGTATCGCAAAAATATTTCGCTTGGCCGCGACCCCAAATCAACGCCATCCTCTGCGCTGTCCCGCCTTCAGGGGGGCGTATCGCGATCGTCACGGACGTTGGGTGCGGGATGCGGTGGACGCTTTGGCGGCGCGTTGACCAACGAAGCCCAAGCGGACGGCGAAGTCGTGTGGTCCAGACGCCCCGACGCTGGCGTTAGGGTCGTGGAGCGATCCACGGACGACGGTGGCAAAAGAGCCCGGTCACCGGGGAGCACGAAATAAGTCGTAAACCATCGCGCAGGGAATGCTGGTTGATTGCGGCTTACCCGTGGTTTCTAACTCGTGTGCTTTCTACCTTTGCACACGAGGCCCTGGGTGCGTCGCGCACCCGGCATTTCCTACCACCTTGTTCTTTCGAGGGTGGTTCGCACAACAACTCGGGCGCTATCTGCGTCGCGAGAAGGCGGAGTCATACCCCTCAGCCGTTTGAAATTCAATCGCTCCCTGCAACGAATACCTGCGGCGGGCGACCGTGCCATCGCGCCGGCCGCTGGACTCCCCGGGTTGCTGCTCGCGGTACTAGCTCGGGCGAACCGCTTCCGGCTCGATCGGCAGGTTTCCCACTAAAACCCCGCGAGATGCCTTTCGAGCTTCGGCAAGCCACGCTATGGTGATGGCAGTCGACGGCAAAGGGGATCCGCGATGATTTCGGCTTTGATTGGTGTGTTGATTATTGTTGTCATTGGCGCCATCTGTTTTTGGGCGATCGACAAATTTGCCAATGACCGTCGGCTATCCCAACTTCTCAAGCTGCTCGTGGTGCTGATCTGCCTCGGCGCCATTCTGCAAAGGGTACTGCCACTGGCCGGCATCTATTAGCCTTATTGGTTCCGGTTAGCCCGGGGGAAATCGGTCGCTTTGGGCGGACCGTCGTGGCGGGCAACTCGCATACGCACCTGGCAGCCGCGCGGGCACTTCCGCGTGAACGACGGACCTCATGTCACTGAGGCGGCGTTGCCGTGCGCATGGCGCGATCCCTCAGCAGAGCCCCGGCGATGAGCGTTGTTCCCCTGGATGTGCAAAGGCGCTTCGAGCGGAGGTGGGCCGGCCGCTTCCACGTGACGCCGTTGCCGAAGCTAGTCGAGCCGTCACGCGACGGCCGAACCAAACACACCGACACCGGCCGCCAACAACCCTCCCAAGATAAGAAAGCCCGCCTGCCTCACCGGCGAGTTCCCTGCTAGCAGGGTTAGGCGGAGGCAAATCTCTCGACCCCGAACCTGATCCGAGTTATTCGTCACTAAGTTCCGGACGAAACAATCGGGCTCTGCGAAGAAGCCGTTTGCCGCGCGCCGGCCACGACTTGCGCAACTTTCAAATGCAAACACGGGCCCGCTCCAGTCATTCTCAGAGAGATCCATGCCAACTGCGAAGGCGCGCGCCTCGACGATCCTCGGCGAGTTCGAGCAAGCCCAGAACGAACTCGTCGGCAAAGCCGTGATCCTCACCGACGGCAAGGCCGGCACGGTGGAGAGCATCTCGCTAGACGAGTTGCATGGCTTGCGAATTACGATCCGAGGCCACGATGGAAAATGGCCGATCTCGACCATCAGGTTCGCGCAGACGGACTGAAGAAGTACGTCGGCGCGACGCGGCTTTTCACGACTGTGCACGTTCGTGAGGCAACCCCTCCTGCGCGACAAAGGTGCGGGGAAGTCGTGCTCCGCTTAAGAGTTCACTTGGTTACAATCTTCGAGTCGGCTAACCCAGATTGATTGCGGGAGCCGCGCCTTGATCAAGTTCCATGGGTGGAACTTTGCAGGGTCAGGCAGCTTGGGGGCCGAAGATGTGGACACGGTGGGCGTGCGTAGCGTTGTTTTGCTTAGGGGTAACTCCGAAGGCGGACGCCGCTGAGCGCTCCGGCCTCGTTCATCGCGCTTCCTGCGCCGTCGTCCGGCTCTACGTCGCTAAATTCTCTGCGTCCGTCGCCGAGGCGTGGGCGCGGAGTCACGGGGCCACGGAAGCCGAGATCGAAGCCGCGCGGCACTGCCTCGAGGGCGCACCCGCCCAAAAAACCGCGCAGGCCGCCCAGTGGCCGGCGCAGTAGCGGGATAGAGCCTCACCCTCGCCGCTCGGATGTCGACCCGCGGTTTGCAAAATCCTCTTGACTGGCGAGGCCTGATATAAGTGCCCAGGTGTGGGACGCCGGGCGGCTTGCCGATGCATCATTGATCTGCGAGTGCTTGCGATGCAAATTTATCGTCGGCAACCATGCGCACGCCTCGTTGCCGAAGCTGAACGACTCGAATGGTGTCATTCAATGTGGCTGGTGCGGGCGACTTGCTGGTGCGCCGTGTTCTTGTTCGTGTCGAATGCGGCTTACGCAATGGCTCGATCACAGCGCGATGACGCCGAGGCCGGTGGTGCCATATTATCATTCCTCTCCGGGCCCGAGAAAGAGACGCAACAACCCGCGACAGAAAAGCCTCCCCCCACACCTCAGGACGATACCCGGAATTTCGACGGGGTATGGACGTTTACGAGTGCCGGATGCACCTACACCGGCTCGTTACCTGCAAGGATTGTCGGCGGGAAGATTATCGTCCGCGGTGGCAGCGGTCGGGTCGATCCGGACGGCACGTTGCATTCGGTCGGAGCCGGAAACGGCATGACCCTTACCGCAGTCGGACAATTGTCGGGAAATACCGGTTCCGGAACCTTCAATCGGTCCGACGGATGTGTCGGTAGCTGGATTGCCATCAAGCATGACACGTCGAGTGGACGCCGGCCGTAGCCGTGCCATACGCCCTCACTGCTGCTTCGCCGGCTTCCGTCGCACGAAGGTCACGCCGATCTCGTCTCCGTTCACCCAGGCCAGCTTGCAGCGCCGATAGGCCAGTCCCGTCGACGACAGCACCAGGAAGAACTCCCTGAGCGGCAGCCCCTCGATCGAATCGCTGACCGTGAGCTTGGCGCCGCCATCGGAAACGTCTCTGACGGTGCATTCGCGCTGCCAGGTGCCATCAATTCCCATCATCCGGGCGGGCCGGACATGGTCGAATCTCCGGACATGGTCGAATCTGAAGCGCGGGCCGGAGCGCTGTTCCTTCATGGAGCACCGGTCGCGTGCAAGACAGGCGCAGCCTGTGCTGGGCTGGCTGGTCTTGGTTCGGCCCGCACGATGAGACGATTAAGGTCGTCCAGATTCCGCTTTTCGACGAACTTGATCGCGAAGCCGCCGGGGAAGATTCTGACGACGCGGCCGACGCAGGCGCCGACGGCCAGCGGCGTTCCGATCGCCGGTTCGAGCTCCGCCGAGACGGCCGCGCCGGAGACCGAGATGTCGATGATGAAGCAGCCGTGGATGCTGCCGTCGGCCAGCGTCAGCGTCGAGTGGGAGGTCCGCGGGACGGAGCGGGCATCTCCCCTTTCGTCCGGCAGGGTCGGGTCGCCTTGTTTCTTCTCGAGCCAGGTGAGCTGCTCGGACATCCTCTCGCGCTGCGCACGCGTCATTTCCAGTTCGAGAAGGAAGCTGCCGTGCATCGTGTCGCTGATGCTACCTTCACGCGCCGAATGCTCCGAAATACGAAGTCAGACGGTCACCGATCCTGCCGACGAGGGGTACCTCGACAATCATGCCGAACGGCGATACCCGCGTGGTACGGCAATCAAGCGTCCTGAGCCCTGCCTTCCGGATCGTACCTGCGACGCAGGGTGTAATTTCCGTCGACGGCGATGGTGACGGCACGCTGTTTGAGGAACTTTTCAACGGACACGATCACGCCTCGCGCAAACACACGCTACCGACTGAATTTTCAGGGCATTCCCATAGGGAGCTGGCCCCGCGGCCGATCCCGACGCGGGGCAATCTAGCAATAAAAAGCTAAAGGAAATTTAAACGGAAGACAGAATCCCCCGAGGGGTAATTTACACGCCATCCGTTTATTTTTTTCCGTATTTCGCGCACCGGACAAGTACGGTTCGGGTTGCGAAAATGCTGAATTCGCCCTCAACGCGCGACGATCTTGGGCGCCCGAACCAGCAAAAAGCCGAAGCGCGGCACATGCGCCTCGGCTTTTCCTGGGCTGGCGACGACCCGGCCAAGCGTCTCAGTAGCACGCCCGCGGATCGGCCTGCACATATTGGCCGTTAGGATAGCGGTAGTAGCAGTTGCCCTGCGCGAAATAATAGCCCGGCCTCGAAGCGGCCGTGGCGCCGGCGATGGCGCCGCTCGCGCCGCCGATGACGGCGCCGGCCGCGGCTCCGCTCGCCCGCCCAGTCAGGAGCCCGCCCAGCACGCCACCGACAATGGCGCCGCCGACCGCGCTTGCGCCCGGATCCGGTGCGGGTGGCGGCGGCGGAGGCTCGTACGCGCCCGGCGGCGGCGCATAGGCCGCCGTGGGTGCATCCCCATAGACAACGTCATCGGCGTAATCGTCGGATACATAGGTCGGCGGACCGTCCATTGGCTGCGGGTAGTAATACCAGACACCGCCGACGTCCCACCACCAGCCGTCGCGGCCATTGTGCATCTCATGATGCCAGCGCCCGCCTTCCCAAGCGAGATGGCCGCGATAGGCATGACCGCCAAAATTGTGCGTCGGCATCGGCCCGCCGCGCGCGAAATGCGCCTCCGGCCCCCTACCCGGGACGCCCCCTCCTGGATGCGGCTGTAACTGCGCGGCCCCTGCCGGATGCGGCGCAGCCCCTACCGGACGCGGCGGAAGCTGTTTGGCGTGGCCTGGCGGCTGCCCGTTTGAAGGCGCCGGTTGTTGCGCATAGGCCGACGGCGCGAACGCCATCACCAGCGAAACCAATGGAAGAATGATTTTCAATCGGCCGGACGCGTTCATTCTCGCATACCCCTTCTTGCCAGTGCCACGGCTTCAAACACGATTACCGCCTCGACAGGCGGCTCGGTTACCATAGCAGACGGCTTCCTCCGCGTTGTCTTGTTACAAATCCGTAAGATCGCGACAATTTTGCGTCTTTGGATGTTCGATCTCGAGCCTTACGAATCCGATCTGCTCGCGGAACCGTCTTATCGCGCGGGTTCGATCACGTTGCAATTGGTCCGTCCCGACATCACGCAATCCTGTAGCCTGCTGGCGGCCGTCAGATCGTGAGCCAGCCAGATCCCGATCGCCAGCAAAACGACGGCGATCACGAGACCGGCGATGGCGCCGCGCCGGTTATCACCCTGCTCCTCGGGTTCGCTCATCGTCGCCGTGACCTCCTTGACCCCTAGGATTGTGCGAGGCCGCAAGCGCCGGTCTTTAGCACGCGCGCGACATTGCCGCCTCCGGAACAATTATGGCGGCTTTGTGATGACGAGTCCGAACTCGCTGCTGGAATGTCAGGCCCGTCGCAAGCTGAATGGTGCCTTGCCAAGGCTATGCACAATAGGCGCTACCGGCCGAACCTTGGTGCAGCTGGTGGAGAATGCCGTCGCGCGGCATTCCCATCCGTCGCCCAGCACGGACGTGGAGATCGGCTTCGGGTAGGCCAACACAACGGTGACCAACGCCGCCAGCGCTGCGGTGATCAACATCAATCGGGTTCGCCATGCGCCGGTCATTGCCGTCACTCCAGTTGGGACGCGCAGACAATAGGACCGCGCCGTCCCTATTCTTGTGATCGAAATCACATGCGGCGGTTTTTCGCAGGCCTCGCGGGCGCCTGGGGGCGCCCTTCAACAGGATTTTTTCTGGAGCCGGCATGCGTGGGATGCAGATAATCGGTGGCATTACGGCGCGCTCTTCGCTACACCCCTGCCAATCGCGCGAGCGTGTTTTTCCGCCCCCGGCGCCGACCAGCGATTGCAGAGACAACAGGTGAAAGTGACAAGGCCCATCCGATGAGTGGATTCAAGGAACCAGGCTTCGCGGACCGGCAGAAGGCGGCACAGCAGGCGAAGAAAGATCTTCTCAATAAATTCCGCGCCCAGCCCGGACCGGACGATCCAGAAGTCGCCAAGCGGCGCGCCGAGCGCGAGGCGGTCGCGGCCGCTCGTGCCAAGCAAAAGATGGAACGAGAGGCCGCCGAGGCCGAGCGGAAGCGCCGCGAGGAAGAGGCCGCCGCCGCCGAGGCCGCACGTATCGCGCGCGAGAAGGAAGAAGAAGAAGCGCGCCTGGCCGCACAGGAGCTCGAACAGAAGGCCAAGCGCGACGCACGCTACGCCGCGCGAAAGAACCGCGGCAAGAAGAAGTGATCGGGGCGGGTCGCGCGGAACGCGCGTCCGGTGGCAGGCTAGGCGAAGCAATCCATGGCCCGGGCACAAAGGACTGAATTGCTTCGTCGCGCCCGCCTACACGCTTACGCGCTTCGGCGGAATCGAAGCCTGCGCAGCGAACGTAGGCGGGTTGCTCCTCGCACTGACGAGGTCAATCAGCTGCTGACCGCCGCTCAGTTCTTCTTCATGTCGTCTTTTTTCATGTTGTCCTTGGACATCGCGTCGTCCTTCTTCATGCCGTCCTTCGACATCGTGTCCTTCTTCATGCTGTCCTTGGACATCGTGTCCTTCTTCATCGCGTCATCCTTGCCCATCTTGTCCTGGGCGAAGGCAGCGGGAGCCCCTGCGAGGCTGAGCGAAATTGCCGCAGCCGAAATTCCGAGCGCAATGCGGGTGCGAATAGACATGTGAGATGATCCCTTCGAAAACTGGTTGTGTAAGCGACTTATGCCGCCTCCATCCTCGACGTGGGCACGGTCCTCCTTGTTACGGTGAGGTCAGGAAAATTTTTGCGGTGACGGATTTTGGTGTTTCTCTGGTAAGTCCGACACAATTTGCCCGCGAAACATCTGTAGTGCGCGCCCACACACACGAAGGATCGGGCCGGGTGTGTGCAGCAGCGGGTCTCGCTTTGTCCCTGTGGGAAAGAACGAACAAGGTTAACGGGAAAATCGAGGCCAATACCGGCTCAGTTCCACTCAAAGCCGGCTCATAGACCCAATCAATGTCCTCAAGGGGAGTACCCATGTTTACACGCCGTCACGTCGTCGCATCCGCGCTCGCCGCGCCCGTCATCCTGCGTTTTGGAGTGGGGACCGCAAGAGCCGCAACCACGCTGAAGATCTCGCACCAGTTTCCCGGTGGCACCATCGACAAAGGCGACTTCCGCGACCGGCTCTGTCGCATGTTCGCCGAACAGGTCGCGAAACGCTCAGGAGGCGACATTGCCGCCGAGATCTACCCCAATTCATCGCTGATCAAGACCAACGCGCAGTTCTCGGCGATGCGCAAGGGCGCGCTCGATATCAGCCTCTATCCCATGCCCTATGCCGGCGGCGAGTTGCCGGAGACCAATATCGGCCTGATGCCCGGGCTGGTCGCAACCTACGAGCAGGGCCTGCGCTGGAAAAAGGAGCCGGTCGGCAAGGCGCTGACGGACTTCCTGGCCGACAAGGGCATCATCCTGCTGTCATGGATCTGGCAGGCCGGCGGCGTCGCCAGCCGCTCCAAGGCCATTGTCGCGCCCGAAGACGCCAAGGGCATGAAGGTGCGCGGCGGCTCGCGCGAGATGGACATGGTGCTGCAGACCGCGGGCGCTTCCGTGCTGTCGGTGCCGTCGAACGAAATCTACACGGCGATGCAGACCGGCGCCTGCGATGCCGGCATCACCTCCTCCACCAGCCTGATCTCGTTCCGGCTCGAGGAAGTCTCGAAGGCGCTGACCTCCGGCGCCGGCGCCTCCTACTGGTTCATGCTCGAACCCTTGATGATGTCGAAGTCGGTGTTCGACGCGCTGCCGAAAAACCATCAGGACACCATCGTTGCAGTCGGTGCCGAGCTCGAGGCCTTCGGCAAGAAGGGCGCGCAGGACGACGATATCGAGGTCGCCAAGGTCTATGAGAAGGCCGGCGCGAAGGTGGCCGCGCTCGACATCGAGATCGTCAGCAAGTGGCGCGATATCGCCCGCGATACCGCCTGGAAGGACTATGGCGCCAAGACCGCGACGGCCGCCAATCTCTTGAAGCTGGCGTCCAACGTGGCGGCGTGATGCACGCTCTGCTGACAGATCGAGAGGACGCCTCGAAAGCGGCCGCGGGCGACACGCTCGTGGCCGCCCTCGAACGCGCGCTCGCGTTTTGCAACAACGTCATCGTCGTGCTCGCCGCGCTGGCGCTGATCGCGGCCTGCGGCGTCCTGAGCTACAGCGTGATCGGACGCGCGCTGTTTGAGGCCGCCAACTACTGGCAGGACGAGGCGGCGGTGTTTCTTTTGGTCGGCGCGACCTTCATGACGGCAGCGTATGTGCAGGGCAAGCGCGGCCATATCGGTATCGAGGCGTTTGTCGGATTGTTATCGCCGCGCGCCAACCGCATCCGGCTCTGGCTGGTCGATGTCGCGAGCCTTCTGTTCTGCGCGTTCTTTGCCTGGAAATCCTGGACGCTGGCCTATGAGGCCTTCAGCGACGGCCAGGTCTCCAATTCGATGTGGTCGCCGCCGCTTTCGATTCCCTATGGCCTGATGGCCTGCGGCATGACGCTGCTCTGTGTGCAGATTTTGCTCCAGATCGTCATTCCCTTGACCGGGAACGCCCGCCGATGAGCGTGTTCGGGATCGGCTTGAGTTACGGGCTTGCAACCCTGTTTGCGATGTTTTCGGGCATGCCGATTGCGTTCGCGCTGGGCGCGGTCGCGGTCGTGTTCATGGCCATCTACATGCCCGCCGCCTCGCTCGATACCGTGACGCAGAACGTCTACGAGGAAATGGCCTCGATCACGCTGCTCTCGATCCCGCTCTTTATCCTCAAGGGTGCGGCGATCGGCAGGTCCCGCGCCGGCCAGGATCTCTATTCCGCGCTGCATGCCTGGCTGCATCGCGTTCCCGGCGGACTTGGCGTTGCCAATGTCTTTGCATGTGCACTGTTCGCGGCGATGGCGGGCTCCTCGCCGGCCACCTGCTCGGCGATCGGCTCGGCCGGCATCCCGGAGATGCGCAAGCGCGGCTATTCCGGAGGTTTCGCGGCCGGCATCATCGCCGCCGGCGGTACGCTCGGCATTCTGCTGCCGCCTTCGATCACCATGATCCTGTTCGCGATCGCGGCGGAAAAGTCGTTGGGGCGGTTGTTCCTCGCCGGCATCGGGCCCGGGCTGTTGCTGGTGTCGCTGTTCGGCGCTTACGCGGTAATCCGCTTCCGCCGGGAATATGCTGCAGCCGCCATCGCCTATGCCAAAAGCGGCACGCCATCGGCCATTCTCAACCGCGACGAGTTCACGCTGGCCGAGCGCTTCAGCGTCCTGCCGCGCGTGATTCCCTTCGTGCTGCTATTAACCGGCGTGATGATCGCACTCTATGGTGGCTATGCGACGCCGTCGGAGACGGCTGGACTCGGCGGGCTATTGGCACTGGCGCTGATCGCACTGATCTACAGCGTGTGGCGGCCGACCGATCTGGCGCCGATCCTGACAGCGACGATCCGCGAATCCACCATGCTGATGATGATCATCGGCATGTCGTTGCTCTATTCTTATGTGATGAGCTATTTGCACATCTCGCAGTCGGCGGCGGAAGCGATCGTTGCGATGCATCTGCCGCGCTGGGGACTGTTGTTTGCGATCCTGGTGATGGTGGTTGTGCTCGGCTTCTTCCTGCCGCCGGTTTCGATCATCCTGATGACCGCGCCGATCATCCTGCCGCCGCTACGCGCGGCGAATTTCGACATCATCTGGTTCGGCGTCATCATGACCATCGTTATGGAGATGGGCCTCATTCACCCACCGGTAGGGCTGAACATTTTCGTCATCCGCAACGTCGCGCCGGATATCCCGCTCAGCGAAGTGATCTGGGGCACGTTGCCCTTCGTGCTGTTGATGATGGCGGCCGTGCTGGTGCTGTGCTTCGTGCCGGAGATCTCCACCCTGCTGCCCAATCTGGTGATGGGGCCGGACGGGGGAAGGTGAGTTACGATGAAGTGTGGGGAAAGCGACCTGTCCGCCGCAGCTCAGAGAGCGAAGGCGGAAGCGTGCCCACCATTTGCATTGCCGTTTGTCCGGTAGGCAGGGCGCAAGAGCGCCTTTGCCCACCCACAAATTCTTATCTACCCGCCGCTCTTCTTTTCGCATTCAACGCCGACGCTACGCGGCTGACCGGCGGATGGCCAAGCAACCGGCTCACCTCGTTGGTGGCGGCGAGCAGCTTTGTCGTGTCGACGCCGGTCGCAATCCCCATCCCCTCAAGCATGTAGACGACGTCCTCGGTTGCGACATTGCCGGTCGCGCCGGGCGCGAACGGGCAGCCGCCGAGCCCGCCGGCCGCGCAATCGATCACGCGAACGCCCTCCTCCATCCCGGCGTAGAGATTGGCGAGCGCCTGGCCGTAGGTGTCGTGGAAATGCATGGCGAGACTGGCGATGGGCACGGAGCCAGCGACCGCGCGCAGCATCTCCTTGGCCTTGAGCGGCGTGCCGACGCCGATGGTGTCGCCGAGCGAGACCTCGTAGCAGCCGAGGTCCCATAATTGTTTCGCGACGTCTTCGACCACCGGCAGCTTGATCTCGCCGTCAAAGGGACAGCCGAGCACGCAGGAGATATAGCCGCGCACCTGGATGCCATCGGCCTTGGCGCGCGCGACCACCGGCTTGAAGCGCTCGATCGATTCGGCGATCGAGCAGTTGATGTTGGCGCGCGAAAACCCTTCCGAGGCCGCCGCGAATACCGAGATCACCTTGGCGCCGGCCGCGTGCGCGGCCTCATAGCCCTTCTCGTTCGGCACCAGCACATGGAATTCGCCAGCGAGATGGCTGACGCGGCGCAACACCTCGTCCGAACCCACCATCTGCGGGATCGCCTTCGGCGACACGAACGCGCCGACCTCGACCGTGTGTAGTCCAGCGCCGACCAACGCCTCGATGAAAGTAATCCTATCCGCGACACCAATGGGGGTCTTCTCGTTCTGCAGGCCGTCGCGGGGTCCCATCTCGATGATCCGCACGGGCTCGGTCATGACGCTCCTCACGAATGGCTCACGCGCCGATCGGTTCGACTTCGGCGAGTTCGACGCCTTCCTGCACGATATCGCCGACCTTACACTTGATCGCCTTCAACACGCCGGCAAACGGCGCGCGCAACGTCTGCTCCATTTTCATGACCTCGAGGGTGAGGATCGGCGCCCCCTTCTCGAGCGTCGCGCCCTCCTCCGCCAACAGAGCCACGACCGTGCCGGGCAAAGGTGCGACGATCCTGTCCTCGCCGGCCAGCTCCTCGGTCTCGCCGCCGAACGGATCGACCCAATGCAGGTCGAAGCGGCCGTTGCGCGTGCGCAGATAGAGCTCATGGCCCTCAACCACCGCCGCGATCCGGGATTTCATTCCGTCGAGCGTCAGATCGAAGGTCCCATCATCGGTCATGGTTGAGGCAAAGGCAAATTCGCGTTCGTCGATAGATAGCGTCGAAGGCCCGTTGCCATAGCGCAAGGTCACGATCTGCAGGGCAACCTGCCCCTGCCGGAAGGTAAATTCCCGCTGCCTCCGGCCGACCGGCATCCAGCCAAAGGTCAGCCAGGGCGATTTCGCCTCGGCCTGCGCCGCCTTCTGCTCTTCGCCGAGGAATGCTGCGACCGCGGCGCATAGTTCGAAATCGCCAGCCGCGGGCGGAGCCGGCGCCAGTGTCTTCAACTCGCGTTCGATGAAGCCGGTATCGATAGTGTTGGCGGCAACCGATGGATGCGTTACCAGCGCGGACAGAAATGGGATGTTGGTGACGATGCCGCGGACGTCGGTCTCTTCCAGTCCCTGGTTCAGCCGCTCGATCGCGGCCTGACGCGTCGGCGCCCAGGCGATCATTTTTGCGAGCATGGCATCGTAGTAAGGCGACACCGCATCGCCGACGCGATAACCGGCGTCGATGCGCAGACCATTTGACGGCGCCGCCAGGCGCCAGGTGCGGATCTTGCCTACGGAGGGCATGAAGTTCTTGGCCGGATTCTCTGCATAGACCCGCGCCTCGATGGCGTGTCCGTTGAGCCTGACTTGGTCCTGTTTCAGCGGCAGCGCCTCGCCGAACGCCACGCGCAACTGCCATTCGACGAGATCGATACCGGTGACGAGCTCGGTGACGGGATGTTCGACCTGCAGCCGGGTGTTCATCTCGATGAAGAACACCTCCTTGCCGTCGGAGACGAACTCGATGGTGCCGGCGCCGACATAGTTGACCGCCGCAGCCGCCTTGCGTGCGGCGGCAGAGACGGTCTCGCGCTGCTTGGCATCAAGCGTCGGCGATGGCGCTTCCTCGATCACCTTCTGATGCCGGCGCTGCAATGTGCATTCCCGCTCGAACAGCGACAGCAGATTGCCATGGCTGTCGCCGATGATTTGCACCTCGACATGCCTGGGGTTATCGACATATTTCTCGATCAGCATGCGGTCGTCGCCGAAGGCCGCCTTGGCCTCGCGCTTGGCGCTGACAACGGCGCCCGCAAGCTCGGCCGCCGAGCGCACGACGCGCATGCCACGGCCGCCGCCGCCGGCGGAAGCCTTGACCAGCACCGGAAAGCCGATTCTGTCGGCGGCTTTCGCCAGCGTCGCCTCGTCCTGGGCCTCGCCGTGATAGCCGGGCACCAAGGGCACGTCCGCCCTTTCCATCAGCGCTTTCGAGCCCGATTTCGAGCCCATCGCCGTCATCATCTCGGCGGTGGGGCCGACAAACACCAGCCCGGCATCGAGACAGGCTTTTGCAAACCCGGCATTCTCCGACAGAAAGCCGTAACCGGGATGCACGGCCTCAGCGCCGGTCTGCCGCGCGGCCTCAATCACCCGCTCGACGTTGAGATAGCTGTCGCGCGCCCGCGCAGGTCCGAGCAGGACAGCCTCGTCGGCCAACGCCACGTGCATGGCGCCGCGGTCGGCCTCGGAATAGACCGCGACCGTGCGCAGTCCCATGGCGCGCGCGGTGCGGATCACGCGGACGGCGATCTCGCCGCGATTGGCGATCAGGAGGGTGCGGAAGCGCCGATACAGTTTGGCCCGATCCATGGTCACATCCTGAACAGGCCGAATTTCGTGGCCTCGATCGGCGCGTTGGCCGCGGCCGAAAGACCCAGGCCCAACACCAGCCTGGTATCGGCGGGATCGATCACGCCATCGTCCCACAAGCGCGCCGTCGCATAATAGGGATTGCCCTGGCTTTCATACTGCGCGCGGATGGGCTTACGAAACTCGTCCTCTTCCTCCGCCGACCAGCTTTCGCCCTTGGCCTCGATATTGTCGCGGCGGACCTGGCTCAGCACCATCGAGGCCTGCTCGCCACCCATCACCGAAATCCGCGCGTTCGGCCACATCCAGAGGAAGCGCGGGCCATAGGCTCTGCCGCACATCCCGTAGTTGCCGGCGCCATAGGAGCCGCCGATCACCACGGTGAATTTCGGCACGCCGGCAGTCGCGACCGCCGTCACGAGCTTGGCGCCGTCGCGCGCAATCCCGCCGGCTTCGTATTTCTTGCCGACCATGAAGCCGGTGATGTTCTGCAGGAACACCAGCGGAATTTGCCGCTGGCAGCACAGCTCGATGAAATGCGCACCTTTCAGCGAGCTTTCGCTGAACAGGATGCCGTTATTGGCGATGACGCCGGCCGGATATCCCCAGATATGGGCGAAACCGCACACTAGGGTCTGGCCGTAAAGCTTCTTGAACTCGTCGAATTCCGAACCGTCGACCACGCGCGCGATGATGTCGCGCACGTCGAACGGCTTTCGGCCGTCGACCGGCACGACGCCGTAGATTTCCTCCGCGGCGAACAAGGGCTCGCGCGGCTCGCTCATATTCAGTACGTTGTGCCGCGGCGGCTTCAGCGTGGCAACGATGCGCCGGGCGATCCCGATCGCATGGGCATCGTTCTGCGCATAGTGATCGGTGACGCCGGATTGACGTGAATGCACGTCGGCGCCGCCGAGCTCTTCCGCCGTCACCACCTCGCCAGTCGCGGCCTTCACCAGCGGCGGTCCACCGAGGAAGATCGTGCCCTGATTGCGCACAATGATGCTCTCGTCCGACATCGCCGGCACATAGGCGCCGCCGGCCGTGCAGGAGCCCATCACAATCGCGATCTGGGGAATGCCTTGGGCGGACAGCTGCGCCTGGTTGAAGAAGATGCGGCCGAAATGCCGCTCGTCCGGGAAAATCTCGTCCTGCATCGGCAGGAACGCGCCACCGGAATCCACCATGTAGACGCAGGGAAGGTGGTTCTGCCGCGCGATATCCTGGGCGCGCAGATGCTTCTTCACCGTCATCGGATAGTAGGTACCGCCCTTGATGGTGGCGTCGTTGGCGACGATGACGCATTCGCGCCCCGAGATCCGCCCGACCCCGGTGACGATGCTAGCCGAATGCACGTCCCCGCCATAGAGGCCGCAGGCCGCCAGCGGCGACAATTCGAGGAACGCGGTACCGGGATCGACGAGAAGATCGACGCGCTGGCGCGCCAGCATCTTGCCTCGCGACGTATGACGGACGCGTGAAGCCTCGCCCCCGCCGCCGGCGACCAAATCGAGCTTGGCGCGCAGCTCGGCAACAAGCGCGCGCATGGCGTCCGCGTTACGCGCGAAATCGGTTGAGGCCGGATCGATGCTGGAATGGAGCGGCATGGTTTTAAGCGGTTCTTGCTGCGCCGCAATCGTGCGCTGTCATCATGGTGTCACCGCGGTGCCGCCTTAGGCAACCCTCAGTTTCGATCCTTGCAGGGCCGAAAGGTACGGCCGGAGGGTCCGGACCGGTAGATGCAGGCCACCACGTCCGGATTTTAGTGGGTCCAAAGCTTAGTGAGTCAAAGGCTTAGTGGGTCCAAGGCTCGCCGCGCCGGAACGCAAAATTGTCGGCATAGGCGGCCTGGCGGCGGACCGGCTCTTTCGGCTCGATCACCTGGTAGGGGATACCCTTGCGCTCACAATAAGCCACCGCCTCTTCCTTGGTATCGAAACGAAGCGTGAGCTGCTGCTTCATGTCGGACGAAGAGGTCCAGCCCATCAGCGGCTCGACCGACCGCGGCTGCTCCGGCTCATATTCGAGCCACCATTCCCGGATCGCGGCCTTGCCTGACTGCATCGCGTTCTTGGCGGGCTTGTAGATACGTGCGGTCATGGATGTCGGAGCCCCTCTTCAAGGAAATGCGGTATTGAAGCGCGTGGTGGAAACGGCCAAGATGGGTTAGAGCACCTTTCAGGATCTTGATCGGTGATTCCTGCCGATTGTTGCCCTGGATGTTAGCTTTTCCGGATCGGTATAGTCATTATGCTGCGCTGTGACAACTCCGGCCGGACCAGTCTGCTAACCTCGGTTCTTTAACCTTTCGCGAAAGCATCCCTTCGAAGCGGCACCCATGAAAATCAACGCAATCCTTCCCGAAAAAGGACGTGATCTCAGGCTCGACCTGTTTCGCGGGATCGCGAACTGGGCGATTTTTCTGGATCACATCCCCGACAACATCGTCAACTGGATCACGACCAGAAACTACGGGTTTTCCGACGCCGCCGACCTGTTCGTGTTCATTTCGGGCTATACCGCCTCCTTCGTCTACGCGCGCATGATGATCGATCGCGGCTTTATCGTCGGCGCCACTCGCCTCACCAAGCGCGTCTGGCAGCTCTATGTCGCGCACATCATCCTGTTCGTCATCTACATCGTCGCAATCAGTTTTCTCGCGCGACGCTTCATGGATTCTGAGCTGATCAACGAGTTCAACGTCGCCGGCCTCGTCGATCATGCAACCGAAACGCTGGGCCAGGGACTGCTGCTCAAGTTCAAGCCCGTCAACCTGGACGTGCTGCCGCTCTACATCGTGCTGATGGGATTTTTTCCGCCGGTGTTGTGGATGATGCTGCGCCAGCCCGACCTAACGATGCTGGCCTCCATCGTGCTGTGGCTCGTGGCGCGGTATTTTGGCTGGAATTTTACCGCCTATCCCGCCGGTACCTGGTACTTCGATCCCTATTGCTGGCAGGTGATTTTCATCTTCGGCTCATGGTGCGCGCTTGGCGGCGCCAAGAAAGCGGCCTGGATCATCAATTCGAACATCGCGCTCTATCTTGGTGTCGCCTATTTGATCTTCGCGCTGATCATGACCATGGCAGGCCGCTTCCCAGACCTCGGCGCGATGTTCCCGGATTGGCTGTATTCGACCTTTAATCCGAACGACAAGACGTTCATGGCGCCCTATCGTTTCCTGCATTTCATCGTGATTGCGATGCTGGTGGTTCGGTTCATCCCGAAGGATTGGCCCGCGCTCGAGTGGAAGGGGTTCGATCCGGCCATCGTCTGCGGTCAGCAATCGCTAGCCGTATTCTGCGTCGGCGTGTTCCTCTCCTTCGTCGCGCATTTCATGCTGACGCTGAGCTCGGGCTCGGTGCTGGCGCAGATTGTGATCAGCCTCGCCGGCATCGCGATCATGACCGTTGTCGCCTATTACATCTCCTGGTCGAAACGGCAGGATAAGCCGGCACCGAAGCCGGCGGCTGGGGCTTCTGCTAGCGCTTCGGCCTAGCGCTTGGACTTTTAACGCCTGGCTTGGGCGGTTGGGGCTCGCGCGCGGATTTGGCTACCACTCTGCCCCGCGATGCGAAGCCGCCCCACTCCGCGGCCCAGTTGAGTTCGGCCGCCGGCGATTCAATGTCGCTCCTGCTCCGCTTTCCCTGCAGCGCGAACATCGCGCCTTGAGGGTCGATGCATCGCGTAATCCAGCTACCGTCCACCAGTTCGAGCGGACCTTGGACGACCTTGCCGCCGCGGGCTTTGACGTCTGCCATCGCCGCGTCCATGTCGACGACGTTGAAATAATACAACCAGAATGGGAACGGTGCCCTGCGCAGCTTGGTGAACATGCCGCCGATCGTTCGGCCGCCGGCGGACAGCAATTGATAGGAATCCATCTGATCATTCTCGGCAGCGCCGGGCTGCCAACCGAATAGCTCGCTGTAAAAGCCAAACGCCGTCGTTGCATCCGCAGCAAACAGCTCGTGCCAACCCACGCGGCCGGGCTCGTCTGGTTCGTCGGAAGAACCGCCGCTGGTCAGGCCACTGACCAAAGCGAGCGTCGCCGTCTGTCGGTCGGCGACAAGCGCTATACGGCCGATGTTGCTGTCGGTCGGCGGCACGTAGATCGTGCCGCCGAGGCGCTTGAGCAGCTCCACGGTGCCGTCGACGTCATCGACCGCGACATACCCGAGCCATCTCGGTGTCGCCCCCATTTTCCGCCCCTCTTCCGGCAGTTCCATCAATCCGCCAACCGCAATCTCGCCGGCGGTGAAGCGGGTGTAGTCAAGCTGCGGCGTCGACGCGTCCTCGGTACCCCAGCCGACAACGTCATGGTAGAAGGCCTTCGCCGCTGCGGTGTCCGTCGTCAAAAGTTCGTACCAGGCAAACCGTCCGTGATGCTTGACCATGTCGACGTCTCTATTCACCGGCACATCGCTGTGCATTGCACCTAGATGCGTGGAGGCTGTCGCGAAAACCCTCGAGCGGTGGGCTTCAAGTAGCTCGATGGATGACATTGCTATTCATCAATATGAATAGAAACTGAATGCGAAACAACGCGTTAGTGATGTGACTAGTCTTGCGTTGCATACATGCTCAGCGTAGAATTGGGTTGGCTGGAATCTCTGGAATCTAAACTGTCCCTTACAGTATGGAGGATGCGACTATGTCACGGGTGAAGCAGGCTTCGAAGCGGAAGAGCGTGGCCAAGACCGCTATGCCGGCGGCATTGGGCGCCGCCGGCTTGACTTTTTCGCTAGCGGGAAGCGCTTCCGCAGCGGCCGTGCCGGCCGCGGATGCGCCACAGAAATTGAGCTTTGTACCAAATCAATCGATCACGCTCGGTGAAGAAGAAATCGCCGATGTGAGCCTGGCTACCTTCCATCTATTCGACAAGGAAACCGGCGGTAGCGCCGGCGCTCAGCAGATGGCGTGGGGCTGTCGCTGCGGCGGTTGCCGCGGTTGCCGCGGTTGCCGTGGCTGTGGTGTTGGCTGCCGCGGTTGTGGTTGCGGCGGCTGCGGTGGCGGCTCCTGCTGCGCGTCGTGGGGCATTTGCCGCTTGTGCTAACGCTGAAGCATTTGAGACACCGCTTCCGACACCATTGAAAAACGCGAGATGTTATGGCCGGGTTCGATCAAGTCGACCCGGCCAATTCGCGTCTACTTTGCGGCGCTTCCGTTGCGCAATTCCGCGAGCTCACGCGTAGACGGCGATCGGCTTCGCAAGGAAAACGAAAAATGCTAGCGCGCCGGCTGTATGTTATTTCCGGCAGCCCGTCGTGCGCTGCGATCCACTCGATAGGTGCCATGTGCGTGCACACACGATGAAGTCACACCGCAAGACCAGCTCGAAACCGCGGGCCAGCCAGACGCGGCGGACCGGTAAGGACGTTCTGCAATTCGCGCCGAATTTCACGGTCTACGTATTGCCGCCTGACGTCGTCAGCCTCTACTCCGAGCATCGGAAATTCTTCCTTCACGGCGAGCTCTATTGCGCGCTCGCCGAGGCGATCGGCAAGAATGGCAAGAGCGCCGAAGCGCTGGTCCGCGAATTGGCACGAACTTTTCCGTCAGACAAGATCGAGGAGGCGCTCAAGCGCATGATCGAGCGGCGCTACGTGACGCCGGCTTCGCGCAATTCCGCCGGCCCCGTGGCCGGATTTTGGGCGAGCCTCGGGCTGCCACCCGAGGTTGCGAAGCAAAATCTCGAGAGTGGCCGCCTGCGTGTCGAAGCGATCGACGTGAAAGGCGCGAAGGAGCTTACCGCGGCTTTAAAAGAGCTGGGCGTGCAGGTCGTCAATCGTTCACCCAATCTGACCGTGACGCTGGTGAATGACTATCTCGACCGCCGGCTGGCCGAACTGAACAGCCAGCGCGTATCGGACAAGACGCCCTGGATGCTGGTCCAGCCGTCGGGCGTTTTTCCCTTGGTGGGACCTGTGTTCAATCCCGGCGAAAGCGCGTGCTGGACCTGCCTGTTCGATCGCATGATCCGTAACCGGGAGATCCGTGGATTCCTCGATCGCTCGCCGGCACGAGCGGTCGCCACATCGCCACTGGTCGAGAACACCTTCGGCGCGAGCGCAATCCAGTTTGCGGCCGTCGAAATCGCCAAGGCGATCGCCTCCGGCTTTCGCACCGATTTGCGAAATCACATTGCAAGCTTCGACCTGATGGGCGCGACCATCGCCAAGCACTACGTCGCGCACCGTCCGCAATGCCCGACCTGCGGCAGCAAGAAGCTGCAAAATCCGCGCCGGGCGCCGCAGCCGATCGATATCGGTTCCGGCACCAGGCTGATCATGACCAGCGGCGGATATCGCTCGGTCGCCTCGCGCACCACGGTTTCGCGGTACCGAAAGCACGTCAGCCCGCTCACCGGCGTGGTCAGGAAGCTCGAGAGGATCGAAGCCGATCTGCCGATGAACACCAATTTTTTCGCGGAACATAATTTCTCGGCGCCGGCGACGAGCGTCGATCAGCTCAGATCGGGACTGAGTGGCGGCAGCTTTGGCAAAGGTTCGACCGCCGAGCAGGCCGAAGCCAGTGCGCTGATGGAAGCGATCGAGCGCTATTCGGGAATTTTCCAGGGCGACGAGATCAGGATGACGCGGCGCTATACGGATTTTCCGGAAGGCGACGCCCTCCTCTCCAACGACGTCCAGTTCTTCAGTGAAACGCAGTTTCGGGATAGGCACCTCCCCCAGCCGGACGGTTCGCACGCGATTCCCGAGCCGATTGATCCCTCGGCGAAAATCGAGTGGTCGCCGGTTTGGTCGCTGCGCGACAAGCGCTTCAAGTATCTAGCGACCGGCCTTTTGTACTTTTTCTATCGGGACTTCCACACCGACTCCAACGGCTGCGCGGCCGGCAACACCCGCGAGGAAGCGATCGTTCAGGGATTTCTCGAACTGGTCGAACGCGATGCCTACGCGATCTGGTGGTACAACCGGCTGCGGCGTCAGGAGGTCGATCTCAGCGAGTTCGACAACTCCTACATCCGCGACCTCAAGGCCCAGTTTACCGATGCGGGACGTAAGGTGTGGGTGCTTGACATCACCAGCGATCTCGGCGTCCCCAGCTATGTCGCGATCATGCATTGGGTGAAGGACGGCCAGGAGAATATCGAGTTCGGATCCGGCGCGCATTTCGACCGCCGCATTGCCATGCTCCGTTCGCTGACCGAGTTGACCCAGTTCCTGTCGATCGGCCTGATGGGCGGCGGAAGCGGAGACAAGTCGAGCCTCGACGGCGTCACGCCGTTGCGCTTGGAAAACTATCCGTTCCTGATTCCGACGAGCGAACCGGTGGTACGGCCGGCGCTGGGCATGGAGGTCCCGCTCGACCGCGTGCACGAGCAGGTGGAAGCCTGCGTCGAGGTCGCCCGGCGTGCCGGCTACGATTTCCTGGTGCTCGACCAGACGCGACCGGACGTTGAGGTTCCGGTGGTGCGCGTGATCGTTCCGGGCCTGCGGCATTTCTATCGCCGCTTCGCGCCGGGCCGGCTCTATGACGTGCCGGTCAAGCTTGGCCTCTTGGACCGGCCGTTGCCGGAAAGCGAAATGACGCCATTTCTTCCCCACACCTAGAGGGGCGGGCCCGCGCGTGCGCACTCTCAAGAAAAAGCGAGGGCGAAAGCGGGGACGAACGACCGCGGCACCAGCCCTTTCCGCCCGTCTGAACGATCGGGTGACGCTCGAAGCCGACGCGGGCGGAAAGATCGCCGCCACCTTCGACGGCTATTCGGTTCAGCTCGGAAACTTCAGCCCAGGCGCCGTGAAACGCGCGCAGGGCCTTCGCACCGGCCTGCCGCTCGCCTCCTTCGCATCCGCCCGCAAACCACTCGATCAGGAAATCGCGCTCCTGGTTCAGCGCCTGGCCCACCGCGGTCTTGTGGAATACCGCCTCGCGCGTGGCGATACAGACATGGTCGTCATCGAGCCACAACAGGCCGATTACTGGCCAGATGTGAAGAAACCGAGGAATGCCGACTGCGTCGCGCTGTCACGGTTCGCTTACCTTCGGCGGCGCGCCAACGACATGGTGCTGGAATCGCCCCGCGCCGGCGCGCTGTTTCGGATTTGCGATCCCACCATCGCGAGCCAGCTCGTCGCGCTATCGACGCCGCAAAAGATCAGCAGGCTGCGGCGGCAGGATGACTTTGCGGGGCTGGAACTGTTCGCGCTGCTGCTGGATTGCCAAATCCTTTTCAAGGTCGACGCTGCAACCAGCAAAGGTCTGCGGGGCGATGAGGGCGACGAGAACCTCGTGCTTTGGGATTTTCAAGACCTGCTGTTTCACGTCCACAGCACCGAAGGCCGGCAGGCCAACCCGCTGGGCGGACGCTATCCTTATGTGGACGTCATCGCGCCGCCGCCGGCCGTGCGGCCGCCTTGGTCCGGACAGGCAATCGATTTGCAAAAGCTCGCAAGCGCGCCCGCGGAAGCGCTCTCGCCGTTCGCAAGGCTCTTGCGCGAACGTCATTCCGAGCGCGACTTCGACGACCAGGAACCGATCAAGCTTGCGGAGCTAGCCCAGCTTTTGGACAGCGCCGCTCGGGTGCAGTCAAAATGGACCAGCCCACTCGACTTCGGCGATGGCGGTCCTGACGTCGACTACACCAGGCGGCCCTATCCGTCCGCAGGCAGCGCCTACGAGCTTGAACTGTATCTGGCGGTCGCCAATTGCGAGGGGCTCGAACGGGGTTTTTATCATTATGATGCCGACCGGCACGCGATGGTGCCGATCAAGGTGCGGACGCAGGAACTCGACGCGATGTTCGCAGGCGCCGAATTTGCCATGGACGCTCTCGCCTCGCCCCAGATCCTGATCACGATTGCCGCGCGCTTCGACCGGATCAACTGGAAATACAGCGCGATCGCCTATTCGCTCATTTTGAAAAACGTGGGCGTGTTGCTGCAAACGCTGTATCTGATGGCGACCGACATGGGTCTCGGCGGCTGCGCCGTCGGGACCAGCAACATCGAACTATTTTCGAAAATGACGGGACTGCCATTCCATGTCGAGGGCCCGGTCGGCCTGTTCGCGCTGGGCCGCGGCCAAGCCGAAGCTTCCAGCGAGCTGCCGCCTGCTTGACCTGCATCAATCGGGCTGCCGGCCGCTTCCGCTACGGATCTCCCGCCAATATGCCGCCGAACTGAGGTGGTTATTGCCGGGAACTGAGATCAAAGATGAACGAGCGGCCTCCCCCGACCCGATCAGGAAAGACAGGGCATGCCAACCCATTTTCACGCGATCGTCTGGATCGACCATAGCCAGGCCCGGATCTTTCACCTCGGCCTAACCGGCGACGATGAGATCATCCTGCATCCGCATTTCGCCACGCGACACCTTCATCACAAGGCCAACTCGGTCGGCAGCGGCCACGCCGCACCCGACAAGGAGTTTCTCGCGCAGGTGACGAGTGCCCTGAGCAACGCCGGCGAAATCCTGATCATCGGTCCGTCCGGCGCGAAAACCGAACTGGCCAAATTTCTCAGAGAGCAGCACCCGGAGATCGCCCAGCGCATCGTCGCGGTGGAAGCTGCCGACCACCCGAGCGACCGCGAGATCGTCGCCTATGCCAAGCAGCATTTCAAAATGAGCCCGGCGCGGATAACCACGGGCGGGTCGACCGGGGGTTAGTCACACGGTTGACCCAGCGCAAAGACGGACGCGCTGGACTTGTGTTTTTTGCAACGGCGGATGCTCCTTCCCCGGATTCAGCCGCTCGACTTTCGGGTGCTCCTGGGTCCATCCTGCGGCTTCCTGAAGAAGACACACTTCAGCGAAGGACCGTTGCTGCCACAAAATTAACCACCGACGGTCTCGCGACGAATTGGCAGTCAGGAAATCTCGAGCTATTTATGAAAAAACTATAACAAGACTCTCCATTCCATCCTGAAATTTTATGTTGCTCCCGATATATCGGACGCTGGCCAAGGGCCGAATGGCATCAAATCTGGATGCCCTCTTCATTATCGCGGCTGATGGTACAAATCTTGCTCAAAAAGTGCAGCGACTTTGCGAGGCGATAACCATCGCGCGCATGCGACAAGCCGTATGATTTTTCACAGGAAAAATATGTTGGTCACGTCACTCAGCGGACTGTGTTCGGCCAGAGGACGGACCGGGACCGCGCGCGCCGTCGGCAGGCTGACATTAATGACGATCGCAGGACTGGCGATCGCGATCGGTAGCGGCCCCGCCAACGCTGAGAATCCCGACATCAGTAGCCGGCGTGCCGCCGAGCGAACCGATTTCACCAATGACGAGGTCAAGGACGGCTTTTTCAAGATCGCGTTCCATGCCGAATTTCAGCTCGACAAGCCGGCGGAACGCGTACGTAAGTTCGATGAACCGGTGCGGATCTTCGTGACCAGCAAGGGTTCGCCGGACCGCCGCGCGGAGATCGCCACCGTCGTCGCCGATATCCGGTCGCGCGTGAATCACCTCGATGTGGCCATCACCGACAACCGCGAGGACGCCAATTTCGTCGTGATGCTGGTCGAAAAGCATGACTTGATCCCGACCATTCGCTCGCGGTACGGGGCCGACAGAGCGAAGCAGATTCAACGATCGCTGCATCCGCAATGCCTATCCGGCATTGGCAAGGATGAGCTCTATCGCATTCGCCGGGCCGAAGTGATTCTACCGATCGATGCTGGGGAGTTCACCTTCTACCACTGCGCCTATGAAGAGCTGTTGCAGGCGCTCGGCGCTATCAATGACGACCAGTCAGTGCCCTGGACAATGTTCAACGACGATGTCCAGATGGGCTTCTTCGACTTCTACGACCAGTATCTTCTCAACATCCTGTACGACCCGCGAATTCGCCCGGGGATGAGCAAGGAAGAAGTCGGCGCAATCCTGCCCGAGGTCCTGTCGACGGCACGGGCATGGGTCAATAATGCCAAATCGCACCGCGCGGACGCCCTGCATCGGGCGCGACCGAATACTCGGGCGCCGTCACATCTGACGGGCCTCTCGATTATCCACAGGATCGCATGCGCTAGTGCTTGTGCGTCGTGTTCCGCGCGGACGACGATGAGTATTCCGTAATCGCGAAGTTGGTTCGCTGCACCTGTCCATTCGTTCGCGCAGCATTTGACACGACACGATTCGCATTGGTGTATTTCGAAGCAGCGCTGGCCGAAGCACCGGCCTCCGCACGGCTGGTCGCGAGCAGTCCAACCGCGAGAATCGCAACGACGACAGTAAGTTTCTGATACATCGTTCCCTCCATTTGATTTTGAGACAACCTCAAACGGAACAGGCCCCGGACGTTTCCTATCAGACGACTCTGTTCGGCGTCTGTTGACCCTGAAACTGAATGATGATCCTCGCGTCAAGTAAGCGCAAGAAACAATCACAAGACGCCCAAAAGATCAGCATGACAGATCGCCCGGCGAAAAAACGAGCAATATCAATGTGGAGGCGGATGCGATCTGCTCCGCAATGAAATCGCTCGGCTGCACACCGGTTTGGCAGGGCAGCGTTTCGATCGCGGCGCGCGTTCTTAAGGTCTAGCTAGTTCGATTTTTTCGTGCCCTTGGGCGCGTCGGCAGGCCTTGCGACGCCCCAAGGATCGTATTGCTTTTCAGGCGCGGGGATCCGCTCAAGCGCGGACTTGTAGGCCTTTTCATCAATTTTCGGAACGTTTTCGGCGGGGGGCGCGGAATCCCGCTTGCTAAAATGGGTCAGGCCCTGGGAATAAGCGGGCGGGATAAGCGACAAAAAGATTGCCGCGGCGACCACCGCCTTCATGCCACAGATCATATGCCCTCTCCTCATCTTACTCTACCCCGAACATCTCTAAAACGCGCCCTTCCCCAAGCCGCTTGCGGACCGAGATTACCCATAGTTTGCAATCACGGCAGCCTTGGGAGGAATCGAAAGCCGTACTGTCATTTCGACCATATAAATAAAATAGCAAACTCTCTTGCTGTTGCAGCGCGATGAGGGCTAGTTTCCGTGTGACGCAATAACGTGCGGATGCACAATAACTGGGATTTGCCCCGTGATTGTCGCCAAGGAACCCACCGCGAAGCTATCGTCCGGTGTGAAGTTCGCAGGCATGGTCACTCGTGCCCTGTTCCTGATTGTCCTCATTGCCATAACCGCCCGCGCCGCCAGCCCTCAGATCGAAAATATCTGGTCTATCTTCGAAACGCCCAGCGATTTGATTCGCGTGGTCGTGGGTTTCGTTGCTTGCGCTTGGTTCACGGCGCATATTTTCATTCCGCCCAGGGACCCCGGCGCCTACCAGACTTGGCTTTATCTCGGTCCTGCGATTCTGCCTCTATCGATCCTCTGCGCCGTGGTGGTTTGGTAGCTTCTGCTCTCCTGACAGCGAGTGCGGCGGCCAGCCGGATCAGAAGAAGACCGGAAAACTGAGACCTTCTGGATCGCAGAGCACAGTCAGCCGTTGACCCTGTCGCGGCGGCGGAACCTGCCACGGGATCAGCTTCACGACAGTGGCTTCGAACGGCGCACGACCAGGCGCGTTTACCAGCAGCGTAGCTCTGACCCGGTTCTGATAGATCGGCGCGCCCGGCAGCTCCTCGGAGCGAAGAACCTGGATGTTGCACATCACGCGCCCGTCGCCCGCCCCGGTGAATGCCTCGCGCGGGATTGGGTCTGCCGCCCATGCGGTGGCCCTCATGCCGAGAAAGAGCGTCGCCGCAATGATCGTATGTTTCAAGGCACTCATCCTTTCTCTCCAGCATTCCGGATCATGCTCTCATTCGATGTCGGAACGGCTTCCCCTCCCATCGCACATTCCCTCCAGACCCGCGTGGTGCAGGTAACCGGCCAGCCGCCGCCGAGCGCCATGAACAGGGCGGCCGTATCTGTCAGCCGATTGGCCTCGGCCTGCACGCGAATCACCACCGCAGTTAAATAGGTTTGCTGCGCAGTGAGCAGCGCGAGCTGGTTGACCTGGCCGGCGTTCAACTGCTTCAGGACGATATCGAGGCTTGCTTTTGCGGTCTCTTCGGAATGCACCGCCGCCTTCATCGCGCGCGCATCCGCCTGTATCGCCCGCAACGCATCGGCGACGTTCTGGAACGCCGTGATGACGGTTGCGCGATACTGCGCTTCCGCCTGCTCGAGGGCCGCCTCCGCCGCCTTCTGTTTGTTGTAAAGCGAAAAACCGTCGAAGATCGGCGCCGTCGCGCTTGCCGCGATGGTGTAGAAACCGGTGCCCGGGGCAAAGGCTTGCGCGAAATTGTAGCTGCTCGAACCGCCGTTGGCGGAGATCAAGAGATTGGGCAGTCGCGCGGCGATCGACACGCCAACTAGCGCGCTCGCCGCATGCATGTTGGCTTCCGCTGCCCTGACATCGGGCCGTTGATCGACCAGCTTGCTGGGCAGGCTGATCGGCAGGTTCAAGGGCAGCTTGAGATGGGCGAGGTCGAATTTCTGTTCGATTTCGTCGGCGGACAGCTGTCCCGCCAGTGCCGTCAGCAGATCCCGCTGTTGGGCTAACTGCTTTTCAAGCGGCGGAAGCAGCTGTTCCACGGCTGCGAGTTGCGCTTCTTGCTGCAACACATCGGCCTGCGCCACCTGACCGGCTTTGAACATTCGGTTGAGGATATCGACCGAATTACGCACGATCGCGATAATCCGATGCGTCGCGGCGATTTGACCGCGCAGCGAGGCTTCCTGGATGGCTGCGGTCGCCACGTTGCTGGTCAGCGCGAGATAGGCCGCCTCGAGCTGGAACAATTGGTTCTCCGTCACGGCGTCCAAATTCTCCACCGCGCGGAAATTGGCGCCCCAGACATCCGGAGTGAAGCTCACCGTGAGCTGGTTGGTCACCAGCGAAAACTCGGTCTGCGCTCCCTCTGTTGAAATAGAAGGCACCTGGCCTGGATTGGCAATCAAAAATTGAGAGGATGTCGAATTGCCCGTGACTTGCGGAAAAAACATGCCGCGCTGGGCCAGCGCGTTGTAGTAGGCGATCTTGATCGCGCCCTCGGCAGATTGCAGGGTCGGATTATGCTCGACCGACTGCCTGACGAGATCGTCGAGCGCCGGCGATTGAAACGCGGCCCACCACTTCGCGGAAACGTCGGCTCCGCTAACGAAGTGCTGACCGGCAATGCGCGGTCCGCCCTTGCCGCCCTCGGACGACACCAGGCCACTTTCGGGTGCGGCCAGCTTTCCCGGCAAATAGGTGTCGACGGGCGGCGCCGGTACCGGCGAAAAATCCGGCCCGACTGCGCAGCCTGAAATGGCGGAGCCGAGCGCCGCAACCAGCACGCCACGAACGATGCTCCGCGATCGGCCGCCACACCTCAACATCGGACTGATCCACCCAAAATGCCGCTCATGAGGACAACCGATCACGTTTCGAAGCCGGGATCGGCAGTCGGGGTTTCGCTGGCGGCGGGCGCACTCACGTGGTCACGCGCCAGGAAAATCCGCCGTAGCGCAGGCGCGACGATCAGCAGCAGCAGCGGTCCGATGAACATGCCGCCGACGACGACGGTCGCCAGCGGGCGCTGCACCTGGCTACCGATGCCGTGCGAGATCGCTGCCGGAAACAGGCCGACACCGGCCGACAGCGCCGTCATGAGCATCGGCCGCATCCGCTGTTCGGCGCCGCGGAATACCGCTTCGGCGACATCCATCCCCTGAATCCTCAGCTCGCGGAAATAAGTGATGTTGAGAATGCCATCCATTACCGCGACGCCAAACAGCGAAATGAACCCGATCGCCGCCGATACGCTGAAATTGAGATCGGCCAGATAGAGCGCGATCAGACCGCCGCCGATCGCAAAGGGGATGCCGGCGACCGCCAGCAGGCTGTCGCGCAACGAATTGAACAGGCCGTACAATAGAACGAGAATCAGCAGCAGCGTGATCGGAACCACGATAATCAACCGCTGTTTCGCATTTTGCAGGTCGTCGAACTCGCCGGCCCAGAGGATCTGGTAGCCGTTCGGGAGCTTGATGGCCCTGGCCACGCGTTCCTGGGCCTCGGCGACAGTGCTGCCGAGGTCACGACCGCGGACGCTGAACTTGATCGGAATGTAGCGCTGGCTACGCTCGCGGTAGATGAAGGACGCGCCGGTGTCGAGCGAGATGTCCGCCAATTCGCTTAACGGGACGTAAGCATTGGTGCCCGCCGGGGTCTGGTAACCAACCTTGATGCCGCGGATGGCGTCGATGCTGCTGCGATATTTGGGATCGAGCCTGACCGCCAAGGCAAAGGACCGGTCACCCTCCAGCACGGTCGTCGCTGTGGTACCCCCGATTGCCGCCTGCACAACAGTATTGACGTCGCCGGTGTTGAGGCCGTAGCGCGCGGCCTTGTCGCGGTCGATCTTGATATTGAGATTGGGCTGGCCCAACACATGAAACACGCCGAGGTCCGCGACACCCTGAACCTTGCTCATCTCGGCCAGAACCTGGGTCGCGAGCGTTTCCAATGTCTGCAGGTTCGGCCCGACGATCTTGACCGAATTGGCGCCTTTCACGCCCGACAGCGCTTCTTCGACGTTGTCCTGGATATATTGCGAGAAGTTGAAACCTATCCCCGGCAATTCCTCGGCAAACTCCGTCTGCAACTCCTCCGTGAGCTTCTCCTTCGTCAGATTCGCCGGCCATTCGTCGAACGGCTTCAGCGGCGCAAACAATTCGACATTGGAGAACGGCGACGCGTCGCTGCCATTATCCGGACGCCCATGCTGCGACACCACGGTGATGATCTCGGGATGGCGCAACAGGATTTCCCGCATCTTGCGCGTCGCCTCGGTGCCCGCGTCGAGCGAGATCGTGGGCGGCATCGCCGCCCTGATCCAGAAATTGCCCTCCTCCAGCGCCGGCAGGAATTCGCTACCCAATCTTGATGCCGCCGCCAGGCTCAGTGCGAGAAAGACAATGCCAACGATGACCGCGGCTTTTAAATTACCGAGCGCCCAGCGCAGCACCGGCGTATAGGCCGCGCGCAACCCGCGCACGATGATGGTCTCAACCTCCTCGACATGCCTGGGCAACAGCAGCGAGGCAAGCACCGGCGTCACCGTGAAGGTCGAGAGCAGCGCTCCTGCCAGCGCATAGCCATAGGTCCGCGCCATCGGCCCGAAAATCTGACCTTCCACGCCCTGCATCGTGAACAGCGGCACGAAGGCGGTCACCGTGATCGCGGCGGTGAAGAAGACCGCCTTGTCGACCTGCAGCGCGCTGACGAAGATCATGCGCAATCGCTCCGACCATCGCTGGCTGGTGGTGGTGGTTCCCGTTACCGACGTCGGATCCGGCCCCCAATAGCCCTCGGCAAGATGGTGCAGCAACGTTTGCCGATGCTGCGGCGTCGACTGGAAATTGCGATAGATGTTCTCCATCATGATCACCGCGGAATCGACGATGATGCCGAAATCGACCGCGCCAAGCGACAGCAGGTTGGCATCCTCCCCCTGCAACACCAGGATGATGATCGCGAAGAACAGCGCGAACGGAATATTGGCGCTGACGATGACGGCGCTGCGGAGGTTGCCGAGGAAAACCCACTGGATCAGGAAGACCAGAACACAGCCAAAGATAAGATTGTGCAGGACGGTGTGCGTGGTCACGCCGACCAGCGAACTTCGGTCGTAGTATGAAATGATCTTGACCCCCGGCGGCAGGCTTCCATCGTGATTGAGCCTTTCGACCTCAGCCTGAACCCTCGGAATGATATCGTTCGTGTGCTGGGTTCGCCCCATCACGACAATGGCGGCGGCGACATCGTCGTCGTGATCCCTGCCGGCGATTCCAAGCCGCGGCACGTATCCGATGGATACAGTCGCAACATCCTTGACCTGGATTGGAAGGCCGTTCGACTGGGTGAGCACAATGTTCTCGATATCGCGAACCTTGTAACCCTTGGTCACGTCGTCGGCGCCGCCGCTGTCGACCAGTCCGATGCCGCGGATATTGACCGACTGCTGACCGACCGATATCTCGCGGCCGCCGACATTGATGTTTGCATTACCGAGCGCAGTGATGAGCTGGGGAATCGTGATGTTGTAAGCCTCGAGCTTCCCAAGGTCGGCGTCGACATTGAACTGCTTAGTCGTGCCGCCCCAGGAATTGATTTGCACCACGCCGGGAATCGTCAGCAGGCGACGCGTCACAACGTAGTCCTGCAAGGTCCGCAGATTGGTCAGGCCGAAATGCGGGGGACCGACGAGTTGGTAGCGGTAGATCTCGCCGACCAGACTGGACTGCTGAATCTGGGCCACCTGATTGCCGGGCAAGTTGACATTCTGCTGCAGGCTGATGGAGGCCTGGCTCAGGGCAAAATAGTAATCCACGCCGTACTTGAAGGTGACCCGAACGAAAGACAGGCCATAGAACGAGGTCGAGCGGATATTGACGACGCCGGGCGTCGGATAAAGTCCGACTTCCATCGGGATCGTATAGTATTTTTCCATCTCTTCAGCGGATAGCCCGGCCGCCTGCGCGGTGATCTCGAGGATCACCGGAGCCGGATTTGGATAGGCTTCGATATTGAGCTTGCTGAAGGCGACGAGCCCGGCCGCGCAGAAAACGAAAACGCCGAGCACGACGATAGCACTGCGCGTCAGTCCGAATACGAGCAAAGACTTGATCAAATGAACCTACCGTGCCTGTCGGGCTGATCGGATAAGCGTCCGTTCAGCCGGCATCCCCCAACAAGAGCTTGTTGCTCAGAAATACCGCGCCATCCGTCACCACGGTTTCGCCGCCTTGGATACCCCCCAGTATCTGCACCCAACCATCCTGCTGCAGGCCGATCCTGACGGTCCGCTTCGCGAATTGGCGGCCGTCGGCGGTGACCCACACGGTCATCGTGCCGTCCCCTTCCCTGACGACCCCGTTCGCGGGTACGGCGAACGAGCGCACGGGATCGCCGACCCGAATCACGAAGCTCGCATACATCCCCGAACGGAGCAGATGTTCCGGGTCTTCGATTTCGGAGCGGACGAGCTGTCGATGGGAATTGGGATCGATCGTCGACCCCAGCGCCGTGACATGACCCTTGAAGATCGTATCCGGATAGGCCGGTACCGTTACCTCGACATCCTGACCGAGCTTGTAGGCCGGCGCATCGTTCTCGATGACGTTGGCGAGCATCCACATCGTCGACAAATCCGCGATCGAATAAGGAGCCGGCGTGGCGCCAGGCTGGGTCAGGAAGCCCGGCGCCGCGCTGCGCGCGACAATCGTTCCCGAGATCGGGCTCGCCACCCGCAGCGTAGAATCGACTTTACGCATCGCGAGGACCTGGTCGATATCGGCATCGGTCTTGCCGAATATACGCACCGCATCCCGTGCAGCCTTGTAAGCGCCTTCGGCGGTCTGCTCATCCGAGGTCGACTGGTCGACGTCCTTCTGCGCCATGCCGCCGGCCTTCAAGAGCGTCGTCACGCGCGTCAGAGTGCGCTTCTGCAGCTCGAGCACGCCTTCGCTTGCAAGCAAGGTCGATTCCGCCTGCAAGAGATCGGGGCTGTCGATCGTAAACAGTACATCGCCTTGCTTGACGTCATCGCCGATGTTGAAATTCGCCTTGATGATCTTCCCCGTATATTGCGAGAAGACCTGAACCAGCAGGTTCTCGTTGAAGTCGATGGCGCCGACGGCGGTCTTCAACACCGCGAAGTCGCGCGAGCCCACTGGTCCAAACTTCACGGCCTCGGCCTGCTTCTCCGTAAGATCAACGGCCTCAGATGCGGATCGATTGTCCGATGCTGCGATGGACGAAGTCGTTTCCGACCGTTCGGCGTGACTGCCCGTCAGCCCGACGAATCCCTTACGCCACGCCAGCGTCGCCGCCCCAATAGCGACAAAGACAAAAACCAGTATTCGAGAACGCCTCGACAGGTTTCTGAAGAAATTCACTTGAACACTCCTCGCGATTCGACGCTTTCGAATCGCACAGCAAACGTTTGGGCCATCAGCCTCATCCTTCAACTCCGTCGGTTTGTCCTTAGACCACTGTGCTTACACCTACCTTACGGCGCGGAACCACGTCTGTGGTCGATCGTCCTGCAATGCGCGCGTCGACAATTCAATGTGAGTGAAAGTGTTGCGCAAAGCGCTGGATTAATCGGAAGAATGCTCGACGAATACGCATTCTTGGATATCGATCGAGGCAAAGACAGATCGCGAGCAAACCGACGAAGCTCTGCTAGAAAACCTGCCAGCACATAGATCGTCAACATGATGCAAACATACTTTGTTTTTATTTTTCTGAGCTGCTTTCGATGTCATCGTAACGCAACGCCTGTTGGGAAAATGCTACATGATTTTCTGGAACAGTTTTGCGAAGAAACGATACTGGCTTACGCGGCATCGGCCGTGCCGCAGTAGGATCTTCCGAACAACGACAGTGAACGGACGGCCGTTCAAAATGAGGCCGGGCTCTGCAATCGCGATCGGCGCGAAACGGCCGGCGGTTCGGGTCCGACGAACGTCTACGATAATCGGTTGATTTGACTCTTGCCCGCCAGCAATCATCTCTTCTTGCGCGAGAGGAAGTTCTGGAATGCCGAGATCGCTTCGGGCGAGCGCATGCGCTCGCCAAACAAATGATCCTCCTGATCGATTCGGCGGACCAGATCTTCGGTGGGCAGCTTCAAGAGCTTGCGCGAGATGGTAACGGCCTCCGCCGGCAGCGAACAAATATCTCGGGCCACCTTCTGCGCCTCGACAACTGCGTGGCCGGGCGGCACCACGACATTGACGAACCCGGCCTCGCGGGCGTCGGCGGCGCTCATCGATCTGCCCATGATGAGCATCGCAAACGCCCGCTGGTGACCGACCATCCGCGGCACGAGCAGGCTGGTGGCTCCCTCCGGAACGAGACCATATTGAAGGAATGGCGATGAAAACGCCGCTGTCGTGCTCGCGACCACATAATCGCAATGAAACAGCATGGTGGTCCCGATGCCGATGGCGATGCCATCGACTGCCGCAACAATCGGCTTTTTGTTGTTCACGAGCGACTGCAGGAAGATGACGGAGTTCCTCGGTCGCACCACGTCCCGGTCTGTCGTCGCCGCCTGCAGAAAATCCCCGATGTCGTTACCAGCCGTGAACACGCCGGAACGGCCGGTTATGATGAAGCAGCGGATCGCAGGATTGGACTGCGCGGAGTCGATCGCATCGCTCATCGCAAGATACATTTCCTGCGTCAGTGTGTTCTTCTTTTCCGGACGCCGCATCGTGATCGTGCGCGTTGCCTCATCGTCGGTAACAATGATGTGCTCGGTCATGGCTGGCACCTATTGGCCGGACGGCGTGCGCAGGCCGTGCCAGGCGTCGCGCACCTGGTGGTAGTGCACTTCCGGCAGATAATCAGGCGTGTCGAGATTGAGCGTGTGCACGTCGAGCCGGCCCACAGCGCTCAGCAACGTATAGGATGCAATGATCCGGTCGCGTTGCGCCAGAATGAGCCGCGACCTCGCATTTGTCAGATCCTGCTGCGCGTTCAGCACGTCGATCGTGGTGCGTTGTCCTCCCTGGGCCTCGCGCCGAACGCCTTGAAGCGCCACGTCAGCCGCACGCACCTCCGACTCCGATGCTGTAAGCGCGACCTTGGTTCCCTCATTGGATACCCACGCGCTGACGACGGCAGTCCGCGATTGGTTCCTGACCTGTTCGAGCACCATGCGGCTCTGCGACGCGACCTCCTTGGCCTGACGGGTTTGGGAAGCCGCGGTGCCCCCATCGTAGATCGGTACGTTGACCTGCGCCAGAACCGAAGCTTGGTCAGACGCCGACGTGGTGAGCGAAGAATCCGTCTGCACGGCGCGGCTAGCGCTCGCCTGGACCGAAGCCGTCGGCAACAGGCTGCTTTCCGCCACCTTGATGGTGGTCTGCGCCATATCGACGTCGTAGCCGGCGCCGAGCACAGCCGGATGTTCGTGAACGGCGGTCTCTATCGACGCGGCCATCGTTGTTGGTGAGAGGCGGTCGACCGGAGAGGCCGCAGACAATTGCGATGGCGGTGCGCCGATGACCTGTACGTAGGTCGCCTTGCTGATGGCGAGCACGACTTCCGCCGCGTTGAGATCGGCCAGCCCGCGGCTGAGCCGCGCTTCGGCCTGGGCGGTATCCGTCGGCGTGACGTCGCCGGCCGCCAACCGTTTCTTGGTGCTCGCCTGGATTTCGCGCAACACCGCCACATTGGTGCGTTGCGACTCAACTAGAGCCTGGTTGGCGAGCACGTTCATATAGGCTGTCACCGCGTCTAACAGCACGCCCTGCCCGGTGTTTCGCAGTGCTTCGCGTCCGGACAGTACCTGAAATTCGGCGGCGCGAACGCTGTTGGCGGTCCTGAAGCCGTTGAATAGCACCTGGCTCACCGTCACGCCAATGCTCCACGGACGCAACGTCGCAGTTTGTACCGCGTTGTCCGGCAGCGTATTGCGAACCGCCTGCAGCCCGGCGCCGAGGCTCGCGATGATCTGCGGCCGATAACCCGCCAATGCCTGCGGCACATTTTCGTCGGTGCCGCGTTGCCGCGCGCGATCGGCGTTGAGTTGCGGACTTGACTGATAAGCCTTCACCAGCACCTCCGGCAAAGTTTCGGCCGCGGCCGGATCGACGACTGCCAACCCGATGATTGCCACGAGAAAGAGCCGCGGCCACGCCGAGCGGCCTCTCCTCCTCCAAGCCTCTCGGACGTATCTGAAATCGGCGTTACTCACAACCACCTCACTCGGCCGGCGCCAGTTGGCCTTGCGCAGCCAGATCGGGGCGAGTCCGCCGCGAGAACATCGAAATCAACGCCGGCAGGGTGATCAGGATGACCACCGGCGCGAGCATCATGCCCGCCACCACCACGATCGCCAGGGGCTTCTGCACTTGCGATCCTATTCCGTGAGATACCGCCGCCGGCAGCAAGCCGATTCCAGCGACCACGCAAGTCATCAGCACGGGGCGAAGCTGGAGCTCGCCCGTTCGCAAGATGGCGGCGGCGCGCTCCATTCCCTCATCGATGAGCTGGTTGTACTGCGAGAGGATGATGATGCCATCCATCACCGAGATGCCGAACAGCGCGATGAATCCGATCGCGGCCGAGACGCTGAAGGGAATTCCGGTCAGCAACAGTCCGAGGATACCGCCGAGCACCGCCATCGGGATGACACTCATGGTCAGGACCGTGTCGACGACCGATCCAAAATTGAACCAGATCAGCATCGCGATCAGCGCAAGGCTGATCGGCACCACGATCGACAGCCGCTTGATCGCGTCCTGCAGATTGCCGAACTCGCCAACCCATTCAAGGCGCGACCCCGGTGGAAGTTGCACGTTGGCTCCGACTTTTTCCTGCGCCTCCCGGATGGCGCCGCCGAGATCGCGCTCGCGCACCGAGAACTTGATGGGAAGATAGCGCTCCTGCTGTTCCCGGTAGATATAGGCAGCACCTGAGACCACCCTTACCGTTGCCACCTCGCTCAAAGGAACCTGCGTGATGCCGTTGGGGCCTTGGGCGCCGATCCGCAAATTCTGGATCGCTTCCGCGCTTTTGCGGTATTCCGGCGCCAGGCGGACGATGATCGGAAAATGCCGGTCGCTGCCGGGTTCATAGAGGTCGCCGGCGCTATCGCCTCCGATCGCGGTACGGATCGTCGTGTTGATGTCCCCCGGAGCAAGGCCGTAGCGCGCCGCCCGCGCACGGTCGATATCGATCTGGATCGTCGGCTGACCGAGCGAGGTGAACACCGCAAGGTCGGTAATCCCCTGCACCGTCGCAAGCTGGGCCTTGATCTTGTTGGCCGTATCGGTCAGCGCCTGCAGGTCATTGCCGTACAGCTTGATCGAGTTCTCGCCCTTCACGCCGGATACGGCCTCCGAAACGTTGTCCTGGAGATATTGCGAGAAATTAAATTCGACGCCGGGAAACTTGTCCTGCAACTGGGCCAGTAGCTTGGCCGTCAGTTCATCCTTGTCCTCTCCATCCGGCCATTCTTTCGTAGGCTTCAACGGCGCAAAAAATTCCGCGTTGAAGAAGCCGGCGGCATCAGTGCCGTCGTCGGGGCGGCCATGCTGGGAGACCACCGATTCGATTTCCGGTCGTTCGACGATCAGCTTGCGCATCTCGTTGACGTAGGTATTGCCTTCCTGCAGCGAAATCGTCGGCGGCAGCGTCGCCCGGATCCACAGATTGCCTTCCTCGAGCTTCGGCAGAAACTCCAGTCCCAGTAGACGTACTGCAATACCCGTCATCAGGATCAACACTGCGCCGCCCGCCAAAACCGTGCGGCGGCTCTGCAGCGATCGCCTCAGCACCGGCATGTAGAGCCGATGCAGAATCCGCATGATAAAGGTCTCGGTCTCCTGGACATGGGCAGGCAAAATGATCGCGCTGAGCGCCGGCGTCACGGTAAAGGTCGCAAGCAGGCCGCCAGCGAGCGCGTAGGCGTAGGTCCTGGCCATCGGGCTGAAAATGTTGCCCTCGACACCGCTCAAGGTGAACAGCGGCAGGAAGGCTGCGATAATGATCGCTGCGGCAAAGAAGATCGAACGCGACACATCGGCCGCGGCGGTCAAGATGGCATGATGCTTCATGGACGTGACCGTCCTCGAGGAGATCGCGGCTTGTTCACTCTCCGAAAGGATTTCGGTATGTGACAGCCGACGGAAGATCGCCTCCACCATGATCACGGTGGCGTCAACAATCAGGCCGAAGTCAATCGCGCCGACGGACAACAGGTTGGCGGATTCACCGCGCAGCACCAGGATGCTGACCGCGAAGAACAACGCGAATGGTATCGTGGCGCCCACGATGAACGCGCTGCGCAGGTCGCCAAGAAAGATCCACTGCAGCAAAACGATCAATCCGATGCCGACGACCATGTTCTCAAGCACGGTCCTGGTCGTGGTCTCGATAAGGTCCTTTCGATCGTAAATGCGCTCGATGTGCACGCCGGGCGGCAGAATCGTCGAACTGTTGATCCGTTCGACAAGCTCCTCGACTCGGGCGATCGTCGGCGAGCTCTGCTCGCCGCGTCGCATCAGCACGATACCCTGGACGATATCGTCGTCCTGATCCTCGCCCGCGACTCCCAATCTCGGCTGTTCGCCAACCGTAACCGTCGCAACGTCCTTGACCAGGACCGGTGTACCGCCGCTCGACGAAACCATGGTGTTGGCAAGCGCATCGATCGACCGGATCAGGCCGACGCCGCGCACGACCGCCGCTTGCGAGCCGATGTTGACGGTGTTGCCGCCGACGTTGACATTTGAATTGCTCACCGCCTGCAACAGCTGAGACAAGGTCAGTCCGTTCGCGACCAGCTTGTTGAAATCGACCTGAAGCTCATAGGTCTTGGTCTTGCCGCCCCAGCCGGTGACGTCGATGACCCCGGGCACGGTGCGGAAACGGCGCTGCAGGACCCAATCCTGCAAGGTCTTGAGATCGAGCACTGAATAGTTCGGCGGCCCGACGAGGCGATATCGGTAGATCTCGCCGATCGGACTGAGCGGCGAAATCTGCGGCTGGGCGTTGTTCAACAGTGGCGCCAGCTGGGAAAGCCGGTTCAGGACCTGCTGCAGCGCCTGCTCGTAAGTGAAGTCGAACGAAAACTGCAATTTGACGTCGGACAGGCCGTAGAGCGAGATCGTCCGGATCACCTTGAGGTTCTTGATCCCGGCAACCTGGGCTTCCAGTGGAATCGTGATGTAGCGCTCGATTTCCTCAGCCGACAGTCCCGGGCTCTGGGTGACGACGTCGACCATCGGAGGCGTCGGGTCGGGATAGGCCTCGATGTTCAATTGCTGAAACGCGACAAGCCCACCGATGATCACGGCTGCAAAAAGCCCGACCATCAGGAATCGGCGACTGACTGCGAAGGCAACAAGACGGTCCATTCGATCCGGGTTTTGTAAGAGAGACCTTGATTGGGATTTAGCTGCCCGAAGTAGCTGCACGATCGATGAACAGGCTGCCTTTGGTGACGATCTTCTCGCCGGCCTTCAGGTTGGTGCGGACCTCGACAAAGTTACCGTTCGTCAGGCCGGTTTCGACTTCGCGAAGTTCGATCGACTGATCGTCGTGCGCCACCCACAGCCGCACATGCTCGCCTTCATAGATCAGCGCCTGTTTGGGCACACCGACGGAAGGATGATCGCCACCAGCAAAGATCGTGACGTTGGCGAACATCTCCGGTTTGAACAGCCCATCCCTGTTGTCGATGGTCGCCCGAACCAGAAGCCGGCGGGTGGTCGGGTCGATCGCGGCCGACACATAGTCGATCCGCGCCTTGAATGTACGGCCCGGCAGCGCGAGTACGGCGAAGTCCATGTCCTGGCCGAGCTTCACGTCCGCCGCCTCGCTTTCGCGCACGAAGGCCGTCAGCCACACGCTCGAAAGATCGCCGATGACGAATACAGGATCACTAGCGCCGGTGCTGATGAATTGACCGGGTCCGACCTTACGCTGCACGACAGTGCCGCCGATCGGCGAATAGATCGGGGTATCGGCGCTGATCTGCCGCGTTTGCTGGAATGCCGAAATTTGCTCTTCCGAACGACCGAGGATCCGTAGCCGATTATGGGTTGCCTCGACCGCCGTTTCCGCCGCGCGCATATCGTTCTGCGCGGCGTTCAGATCGGCCTGCGCCTGTTGCCAGTCCTTCAGCGGAACCGCCTTTCCCGCGTAGAGATTGTCCTGACGCTTCTCGACGATCTCTGCGAGATTGAGCTTGGAGCGCGCGGTGTTCAAAGCGCTCAACGCCGTGACGAAGTCGTTCAACGCCTGCACGGTATCGGTGGCTTCGACAATGAACAGCGGCTGACCGCGTTCGACCACGTCGCTTGGCTTCACCAAGAGCTTGGTGACGCGGCCGGCATAGGGCGAGAAGATCGGCGTCGAAATCTCTTCGTTCACCGCGATCTTGCCTTCGGTAACATGCTCGGCGCGAAATATGCGTTCCGACGAAGGTTCGACCGAAAGGCTCGCCCACTCGGTCGCGCTCGGCACGTAGCGCGGCAGCGTGGCCTTGGTCTGGCTCGATGTTTCCGTGGATTTTGCGTGTTGGCCAAGCATTCTGCTGGCGCCAACGACGCCCAGGCCGGCCGCGACCGCGATCGCAAGCAGCAGAGCCAGTCGCCGCCAATTCCAGTTTGCACCCGTCATCATGTTAGATACGCGCACATTAGATCATGCGACTCCGTCGTCCCGCCAAAGCAGACCGCTTGCTGCCGCTTCTAACTCTCTACAGGCGCGCCATATCCACGACTTCGGACCGCGCGTCGATCCGAACCGAAGCGACTGCTGCGGCGTTGGGCACGCTATCTCACTTCCCGCCACATCGGAGATTTCGGGCCGCCGTAGTAGCGCATGCTGCCCAAACTCGTGGTTTGCGGAGGCATGGCAGCCCGGGCATTTTTCGTTTGCTTGCTCCACATATGATGATGCGCAATGTGCCGCGAACGCTTGGCGGCGGCTTCATCGGGAACCATGAGGCTCATCGCCGAGGCTGCAAGAATGACCAACCCAATCCTGGTAACACATGTCGAACGAACTCGAACAATTCTCATTGCTGTACCTATTGACTCGGCCACATCGGAGATTTTGGACCGCCGTAGTAGCGAAGCTGGTGACCGCCGGACTGCGCAGACGTCTGCGCTCCCATGTCGATGACGCAGCCGGCGAGCGCGGCACACAGCACCGCCACGGCGACGACTGCCGCGATCTTTCGTGTTAGCTTCGAAACATCCATTGCCATCCCAATCTTCCAGAGTGCGCCACAGACCTATGCGGCGCACCAGCGAGCTCTCAAGGTCAGTACTTCGCAACGACGGGGCCCACGACAAACTTGTAATCGAGGCCTAGCGTCACGACCGAATACTGGGTGGTGTCGGTATAGGGAACCACACCATTCGGCGTGAAAGTCGGCAAGCCGGCCCGGTTGAACGTGCCGAAATTGTAGTAACGATAGTCGATCTTGCCGATCAGGTTGTTGGTGACTGCATAAGCGATGCCGCCGCCGGCAGTGAGGCCGCTGCGATGAACTTCGAAACTATCAACGGCCGGAACGTTGGCCGGGTTGGTGCTGGTATGAACGATGTCGCCATACGCCCAACCGCCGTCGAAGTACAACAGCAATCGGTCAACCGCGATACCGCCTTTCGCGACAAACGATCCGGTCCAGCGCAGATTGTCCGTATCGGTCACGCCGATGGTTGCCAGTTGGCTCGCGTCGCTACCTTTGATGCCGGACCACATCCCGTTGGCTTCAACGCCGATGACGTACTGGCCGCTCTGCAATTGGTACCCGACGTCGCCGCCGGCGACGGCGCCCGACGAGTCATAGTTGAAGATAAAGTTTGCAAAGCCGTTGGGGGTGCCGTTGTTGATGTTGTGGTTGCCGAAACCGCCGCCGCCGAACACGCCGACGTAGAAGCCGGACCAATCATACAGCGGCGATACCGCCGCCGGAGCCTTGGTATAGGCAGGAAGATCGGCAGCGAGAGCCGGTGACATCAGAGCCAGCAACCCGAGTGACACGGTGGTGAGAAGAGTACGTTTCATTTTTAGCCCCTGTCGAATCTTTTTGCGTTCCGGCGACCTAAGCCGCCAGCGTTCCCTGCATCAGAAGTGAATGATGATGTCCGAAGCGCCGATGATGGCGTACTTTTTCGTCGGTGCAATGCCGAGGTTCGGGTTGCCGTTGAACGCGAACGCATCCAGCGCTTGGTAGTAGGAAACCTCGGGCCGGATCTCGATCTGGGGCGAGAACCAGTGCTGCCAGCCAATACCGGTCTCGATGTAGCGCGTCTTGATGCCGGTGCGCTGACCTTCCTTGTCGTCGACGAATTCCGCACGGAACGAGATGTTGTCCAGCGGTCTCGGCTTGTAGTTCAGATACATCAGAGCGGTCTGAAACTCCGCCTTGCAGCTGAACACCGCCGCGCTCGCGCATTGGGCGCCGAACGGACCGTTGAACGGCGTGTATTGCGGTGAGAACGGCGTGCCTCCCCCCAAGAACGCAGCAAGGGCGGCGGGATTGTTGACGTTGATAACGTTGTTCTGGTGCTCGTTGTACAATTCGATCGAGATGTGCCACTGATCGTTGAACTTGTGGTAATACGTGCCGCCCAACCATTGCAGGTTGTTGTAACCCCACTGGCCGCCGTTGATGCCATCCGCGACGAGATTGATGTCGTCATTGCCCGAATCGCTGGTCCAGCGGATGCCGAGGGTGATGCTCGGAGTAGCGCCGGGATCTTTCAGCATGGTGGCGTCGGGGTAGAGCGGGTTCGGGAATGGATTCGCGATTCTCGCGCCGACATGCCAGGGCATCGCCTCGGTTCCGGAAACAATGCCCGCCTGGAAGATCCAGTTCTTGGTCAACGCCGTGGTCGTTTCAATACCGGTGTTGGTGTAGTTGTCGAACGTATACGTCATCGAGTGCGAGTACATGTAATTGTTCGGCGCAAGCTGGGCCTCGATGTCCGGGACCGAGATGAAGCGTCCGAACCGGACGTTGAGGCCTTGCGCCACCCACGGAATGAACACTTCGCCGTAGGCCATTGGCATGTCGTAGCCGTTGTTCTTGTTCTGGTTCAGCAGCTGATAGCTCCAGAGCCCGTATGCCGTGGTGTAACGGTAGTTCTCGCCGTAGATCGGCGCGAGCCGAAAGCCCCAGTCGATGTGATCTTTCTGAACCGTGTCGGGCAGGCGCTCGATGTAGAGCACCGCCTGGTCGAGCTGCACCGTGTTCGGGTTGTAGCTGTACGCCGCCGGCGCGTTGCCGCCGCGCACGCTGTTAGTGGAGAGGTTGCCACCGGGATCGACCCAGCCGTAGACCTGGATGTGCGCATCGTTCAGCCACGAACCAAACGCGGTGTTCGACATCGCATTCATCAGCGGGCTGTCGATCGAGTTCGGCCGCGTCACGCCGAGGTTGGTCGTGCCGCCGTAGGGCCATTCGGTGAACGGCATCGGCGGCGTGCTCTCCGGCGTCGGCGGAACTTCGCTTTCAGGCCGACGTGACGGAGGCGCCTTCGGGTCGGCCGGCGCGGCTTCATGTCCCCATTCGAGGCGGTAATAATTGATAAAGCGGCTCATGAAATCGGTGCCGAGATATCCGTCGAGGCAAGAATAGTTCTTGTAAGGATCGCCCCCATAGGGACACGGATCGGCCGCATGTGCAGCGCTACTCAGACCGATCGCTGCAAATGAGACACCCGCTAGAAGGATTCTTTTCATAGTCTTGCCCCAAGATGTTGCTACTGACGCCTTTAGGTTCAGGCGCTCTCACGATTCCGTTAACCTGGGAGCAATGTTTCGTTTTCGGGGTGCAAAAAATCGATACGGTTTGCCCCGCGGTTTCGTTAAAAAAAAATAGTTGAAATGATCTCTTCGACGCTGATTGCATCAAATAGCGTCGTTTGATTATTGGATTGCCTAAACGTCCAGCGAAATCCGTGACATTTCGGCAAAAATTCCGAATGCGCCGCAATAGTTTTCCAGGGCGTGTGGCTTTTTCGTCATACTTCGAACAGGAGCCGCTATTTTTTTGCTATGAAAATGACATCTCTTCTACATCGAAGATATATGTCGGGAATCGCTAAGCTTCGGCCGCGAGTGTTTGCGGCACCGGACGAGGCGAGAGAATGCGAGCTGCGACAGCAGTTGCGAGAGAATCAAGCAACTCACATCGGATCGAAAACTTCGATCTCGGTTTTCTGCCGAGCCACTTGATCAGGCAATGCCGGAGCTTGATCGAGAGCTACCATGAGGTGCACGGCTACGCGTGCCTTCCCGACATCTTGTGGAAGTCGCGTCTCGGACCATTCATCGAAAAGCACCGCGAGCTTCGCCAGTACCTTCGCAAAGCCTCGACGACGAGAAGCGCGAAGAAGGCCCATGATGGGTTTGTGCGGATCGCGACGACGATCTTGTCTTTGGAAATCCTGGCCAGCAGTTTTGCTGGCTGGGGCGCGATCTACCCTGAGGCCGGAGAAATCGCGCGCGCGATCCTCAAGCGCAATGGCCGCGGAGCCCACATGCCGCTGATGGAATTCTATCTCTATCCTCCAAAATACATCAGCACAGCCGCGATCGCGAGCCTTACGCCACCGCCGGACCGTCAATCGCCCGAAGCGGAGCTGTATCGCGCATCCAATCCCGAGCTCGCCGGGGAGAAGCTGGCGCTGAACTATGTCAGCGTGGTTAAAAAGGGCGTGGATGGACGACTGCCGAATCCCACTGCAGCCACGAACGCCTGAAGGTTCGGCCGCGTCGTACCCGACAGGCGGCTGATGCGACCCTGAAAACGTTGGAAGCGAAAGCGCGCTCGGGCACCCAAGATGCGCTTGTCCGCAAGCAGTGATCCGTCTAGCTCTGGCAGCTGATGGGGATGGGTCTCCCGATAACCCCCGTGCCGGCTGATGACTCCTACTGAAGCGCGACAGCGCAGGTAGGAGCTTGTCTCAATGAACCCTCAACTCATTCTTGCTGTGGCAATCGGCGGCGCGATCGGATCGGGAAAATTGTTCGGGATCGGCTTTCCCAGGGGGACGCTGATCATCAACGTCACCGGGTCTTTTCTGATCGGGGCTTTCGTCGGATTGTTCGCGACCAAATGGGATTTGCCGCAAGTGGCGCGGGTATTTCTGACCGTCGGGATATGCGGCGGCTACGCCACATTCTCCAATTTCTCGCTGGACGCCCGGTATTTGATCGAGCGCGGGCAGACGGCAGCATCCACCGCCTACATGCTCGGATCGGTTGTCCTGTCCGTTGCGGCGTTGGTCGCCGCGCTGCTTCTGATCCGCGCCCCGCCCTGATCGGGTCGATCGAGGAAGCGGTCCTTATTTATCGGGCTGATCGTTGATAGCTCGCACCTCGGTACCGATAACGCTTCCGGTTCACGGGATGGCTGCCACCACCTTAAGTCGCATCTTATGGCTATTACTTTTATATCATATGATCGCATGAACAGCATAGATTTTCTACGTCGATCTGGAGAATTCTTAAGTCGCCGGGTAGTTGACGACATCAGGTGACGATTGATCGACGGAAATTGATGACTCTCGCAGGTCCCGCGAGGATCGTTTGTTGCGTCAACATCAAGCGTTGCCGGGGCGGGTGTTATGGCGGCAATGGGGCCGTCGCAATGTCCATTAGTCCATTAGATGTCTTTCTCTACGGAAGCGGGCTACTTGCAACAGCACCCAAGTCTGGTTGAAAAGTTCGCAGAGGCGCGAGTGCAACCGATTCAAAGCGGAGTCAGCGCCTTCCTTGCGGGCGGAGATCTGCGGCCGCACAGCGCGCTCCGAACCGACGTCCTTCAGCTCGTGATGTCGGTCGCGAGCGTCGGCGTCGTCACCGGATTGCTACTGTTGCTGGATCGGCAAGTCGCGGTCACCCTCGTTCCGCTCGCCTATCTGATACCCGTCATTATCGCAGCGACCCAATGGGGCGTCTGGCCGGGCCTGCTCGCCTCGATCGCCAGCATGGTCGCAGCCGACTACCTGTTTTTTCCGCCGATCTACAGTTTCCAGGTCGAGGATCCGGAAGAGGCTGTCGATCTCGTGATGTTTCTTGTGGTGGCGCTGGTCAGCAGCAATCTCGCTTCTCGCTTGCGAGCTGAAACGAAAGCGCTGCGGCGGCGGGAAAAGGAAATCCATCAGCTTTACGAGTTTTCCCAAAGCTTGGCGGCCTGTTTCACCGTGTCCGACCTGATTGCAGCAATTCAGGATTTTCTCGCCCGCGCGCTCGGACCCCATGCCGCTTTCTTCGTCGCAATGGCCGAGGGCCATTTTGAGCCGCCCACGGGATTGGCGCCGAAGGCGGTTGAGGAGAATGTCGCCGCGATGGGCGCAGCGGTCGGCACTCCCCCTCGCACCATCGTCGATCAATCGACGCAAGAGGTCTGGTTGCTGCGGGCGGTCAGCTCGGAAACCGCGGTTCTCGGCGTCATCGCCATCAATATAGGACGCGGCTCCCCTGAACTCATCGAAATCAAAAGAAGCCGTGTCGAGGCTATCCTGAAGGAAGTCGCGCTGACGCTTCAGCGCCTCGATATCGGCAAGGCGATGGAGGAAGCGAGGTTGCACCTGCAGGCGCAGTTGTTGCGCGACGCGTTCCACGACACCCTTTCGCATGAACTGTGTTCGCCGCTGGCCGGCATCCGCGGCTCGGCTAGCGTGCTCGCCGCGATGCCGGTCGTTGAGCGCGACCCACAGGCACGTTCGCTGGTCGAGGGCATATCCGAGGAGACCGCGGACCTCGATGGCTTTATCCAGAATCTCCTCAATGCCACGCGGGTGACGGCAGGCGGCCTCAGCCCGCATCTCGAATGGGCCGATCCGCGAGACATCGTCAACGCCGCGCTCAAGCGAAGGGCGCGACGCTTGTCCGCTCACAGGATCGAGGTCGCGTTCGCCGATGATTTGCCACTGGTCAAGGTGGATTCGGGCCTGATCGAGGAGGCGTTCGGACAGCTTCTTGAGAATGCCGCCAAATATTCCCCTTCCGGCTCGACCGTATCGGTCAAGGCGAGTGCCGAACCGGCACGCGTTCACCTGTCCGTCTCCGACCAAGGCGTCGGCATCACGACGGACGAAAACGAACAGCTTGGTCGCAAGTCGTTTCGAAGCCAGCGGCATCAAGCATCCATACCTGGCTCCGGCCTGGGCTTCTGGATCGCCTCGATCTTCGTCGGGGCGAACGGCGGGACCATCAGCACATCCAGCCCCGGACAGGGACTGGGGACGATGGTTTCCATTTCCCTTCCGGCTTCCCCTTCAACCATTTCGGAATTGACGGCGTTAGAAAATGAATAGGCCTTCCAACATCGTGCTGCTGATCGATGACGAGCCGAAGATAAGGCGTTTTCTGCGCGCCGGCTTCGAATTGAACGGGTTCTCGGTGCTCGAGGCCGAGAACGCGGCGGACGGATTGAAGATGGCGACGTTCAGTCCGCCCGATCTGATCATCCTCGATCTCGCGCTACCCGACCTTCATGGGACGGAGGTGCTCGAGCGGGTCCGCTCGTGGTCGAACGTGCCCATCATCATCCTGTCGGTCGTCTCCGGCGAGGACGAAAAGGTCCGGCTGCTTCAAGCTGGAGCGGATGACTACGTCGTCAAGCCATTTGGCATGGCGGAACTCCTTGCACGCAGCGAAGCCGCGCTGCGGCGGTATTTCAAGACGGCGACCGAGAGCCCGATTGTCGTCGCCGGTCCCCTATCGGTCGATCTCGTCAGCCGCACGGTTTCCCTCAACAAGGCGCCGATCAGGCTGACCCGAAAGGAATATCGGCTGCTGCACATCCTCGCCACCCATGTCGGCCTCGTCGTGACGCATGACCAGCTGCTCAAGGATATCTGGAGCGGCAACCAGCGCGACAACATCCAGTATTTGCGAATTCTCGTTCGCAAGTTGCGACAGAAAATCGAGACCGATCCGAACGACCCCCGTCTTCTCATCACCGAATCAGGCGTGGGCTACCGGCTTCAGAATCGATTCGAGACTAGTCCCGTCAGCTAGATGAAGGGCTCTCGCGAACCAATGTTGAGACCGCGCTGCATACAATGCCCGCACCGCCGCACATAGGCGCGGGAGTCGGATCCACAATGCTTCGCCCTTCCCCGCGTCGATCATTTTATGTCGCGATTTTCCGCAGCGGAAACGGCAAGGATTCCTGGTGTTGGGAAATACGCCGCAAGCGGAAACCCATGGGGGTTCGCATATGGGAGGGAGGCTTTCGCTCCCATCGCGCGGCTCTGCTCGCCGGAAAGAATGCACCGGAGGATTTCCTGAACGGATTTTCCATGGACGTTGGCTCTCGCTCGCGCGTCTGACGATTTTTTCCTCGCCGATTCGCCGAATAGCGATTGCGTGCTCATCGATAGATTTTGTTTGAGCATGATCTCCACGCCAACGATTTGCGTTTGCTAGCTTAGCTAAGCTAAGCTTGGCGAAAACCGGTGGCCATCCCGCAACAAGCGCGCGACAGGCTTTCTCCGGATCATGCTGCAATGGAATGAAATTTGCTGGAGCGTCGCACCCGGGCGGGCGCGGGCAAAGGGTTTGCCGTGACCTTCATCGTGCATGCATCAAGAGGCGAAGACGTCCAGGTCACCGTCCGCTTAAGCGTCGCCGCCGCCATCGCGAAGGGGCGCTCCCTTCTTGATGAGGGATGGCAGGTCTACATCACCGGACCCGACGGCATTCGCCACTATCCCGCGACGTTCGACCAATTGCAGGCGCTCGGACCCACGTTCAGATCAGAACCCTGATCGGTCCGCCACTGCCGCATGCACGGCGGTGCAGCTCAGAGGCGTTGATGCTTCATTGATCGGTTCCCCCCGGCGATGTCACAAGCCCGGAAGCAGCCTTGCGCGCCCAAAAGTCGCACAACTCAAGCCACGGCTTAATGTGGGTACAAAAATAATATATTTTTTAGAAACAACTACCTGTCCTGCATAAGAAAGGGGCGAAAACCGTGCAATTCCTCGTTGAACCATTTAGCTTTTTCGGCTTCGAAGGCCAGAATTGGATGCTGATTGTCTTTTTTCTAGTCGTGGCATTCGTTGTTTTGGTCTTGCGAACCCGCGATAGGTTTGACGGAAATTGATCCCACACGACGCGCTCAGAGCACCTCATCGTCGATGCCAACCATTGCTCAAATAGTCCCCTCCTGCTTGAGTAACGTTACGTTGTCGTCACCTCTCAAGCTCAAAAAAATAAGCCGCCTGTTTTGGTGACTTGGATTTGCGACGTTTGCCTCGCTCTTCCATACGAGTCCAAGCTGAAGAGACTGCTTCCCCACAAACATATTTTTTTTCTACTTTTTCAAATGACATTTGATGTCGCGGCCACGCAACGCGCACTCGAAAAACGCATGTGTGGTTGAATGTTGGCGGATTCTGCATCGCGGAATCTATCGACCCTCTCTAAGATCGCCTGCGAACACGTTGTTGGCCGAACGGCCGCGCAGGGGGCTTTAGATGTCTCGAAAACTAAAAGCAGTTATTGCCGCGGGGATTTTGCTGGGGGTGGGTGCAACCAATATCGCCTCTGCCGCGGACATGGCGGTGAAAGCTCGGCCGGTCGTCGCGCCTGTCCTGTACAACTGGCAAGGCTGCTATATCGGCGGCAACGTTGGCGGTGGTTGGAGCCGGATGGACACGAACCTGGTATTTACCGACCCGGCCATCCCCGCCAACGCAAACTTCGGCCGTGAAACGGATAGCTCGTTTATCGGCGGCGGCCAGGTCGGTTGCGACTTCATGGCCGGCAAGGACTTGGTCTTCGGTATCAAGGGCTCGTTCGACTTCGGCGACGTCAAAGGCCAGCACACCGTCCCCGATATCGCGGGGCTGGTCGAAACGAACAACATGAACACCATCGCGACTGCAGAGGGCCGGATCGGTTACCTGTGGACGCCGCAATTCCTGGGTTACGTCCAGGGCGGTATGGCCTGGATGCACGATCGCAATCAAATACTGACGACGGGCGGAGCTCTCACCGAGACCTCGACCTTCTGGTTACCGGGGATGACCGTAGGCGTCGGCGGTGAATACATGTTCACGCCGAACTGGTCGGTGTTCGCCGAATGGAACTACATGTGGATCGAGGACACGTCCGGCCAACACTTCAACGCGACTCCCGGCTTTACGGGTGAGGTGCTGCAAGTGAAACAGATCGCGCAGACCGTTCTGGTTGGCGTGAACTACAAGTTCCATTGGGACTCGCCGATCGCCGCCAAATATTGATCTCTCCACCTCCCGTGACTGGAAGTCCCGGCAATGCCAGGGCTTTTTTATGTCGAGAGATCGGCGCTATCGGTCGGCGACCAAACGGAAAGCCGATTAGCCACCGCCAAAGTTATCTTGCGGCTACGGGAAGGAACCATAACCAACCTCGTTTTTCTATGCCGCAACTCGCATTTCGCCCACCAACCGCCCTCCATTTGGCCCGCTTTGTGCGTTCGCTTAAGCTGACCACAGGGAGCAAGACATGAGGTTGTCTTTCTGGCTTTTTGTCGCCGTCGCGGGAGGGTTCGCCCACTTGCTTCTCTTGATCGCCGATCGCGAGATCGAAGCAGGTGTCAACAGGTTGGCCGAGGTGAAGTTCGCGCCGCACGACCTCTTGGATGCGGCGCCTGACCTGAAGCTGGAGAGCGCGCGCAACCCTTACATGCGCAACGAGCGATAGCGCGGACGATTTTATCCTCCGTTTGTCCTGCCGCTGCGGGCCATTTCGCGCTCCTTCTACGTCGGCTTCGTCAACTGGACCTTGATGGTGTTGACGCTCGCGCTCGCGCTCACGATCAGCATCCGCACGTCGGACATTCTTGCTTCCGGCTTCGGCATTGCCGCGGCGCATAGTCGCAAGACGGGCCAACAAGGACGTGCTTGAAATCAGCCATTGACTTGCGACAACTCGATGGTTGCTCCAATCAGCGTCCCACCCGAGACGTTTCAGACAATGTAAGCACCGCGATCACCAGCATATCGCAGCGGAGCAAATCGGCCAGATGCTCACCTCCGCCTTCGCAAACCGCGTCCTGGCCGCGGCCGAGGAGCCGCCGACGGCGAAATGACGTCGACGGGTACATCATCATCGGCAACATCAGGGGAGAGCCGCTCGCCAGTGATGTCGGTGGCGAGCAAGCGCTCAATATCGGCAAAGCCGGCCAGATCGCGCAGAAAATAGCGCCCTCTCCGGGCTCTGCGATCTCTTCCGTTACGAGCGCGCATGACGTCACCCGCTAAGGATCACGCCCCCAACCCGCGCCTATTATTTTAAGCCTAAAAATATGACGTGCAAAATACAAAGCTCACAGCTCGCCTGCCTCATTCTGCGCCATCATAAAGCCAATCGGCGAGCACCTGCCGCTCCTGGGCCAATGCTGCCGAGGACCTGATGCTTTGGACATAGGGCTTATGACCGCTTATTGGCTTGCCACGCTAGGAGGCTGAGGCGGTGACCATCGAGGGCGCGGCGCTTCGGTCCCGCGCTCTTTACGTAAGCAGCCCGACGAACCGCGCCTTGTTAATCAGATAAGAAACGAACGCCGAACAGGCGCCGATCATGAATACGGCGGCGCCTCATCGACGTCCTTCTCCAGCAGGGCATCACGAATTCCCTGTTGGTCGCTTGTGAAGCCATAGGTGGCGGTGAAGCCGCGCTTCAGACCACCGTGGATGTCGGTCCTTGCTTCTAGTTTTGCCAACGCCTTGCTGAAATCAACGAACTCGACGGCATGAATGCTCTCGCGCGCGCTGTCTGCAAAATGCCGGCGCTCTACTCTCCCGACGCCGCCTTGAGGTGCTCGCGGCCGCCAGCCAAGCCGGCCGAGTTCAGATCGGCGAGGCCTTGCGAATAGTCTCGGCTTCCTGGTCCGATCCCACTGGGCGATGACATCCCGGTGCAACCACTCGATAGGGCGATCGACAATAGACGAGGATGGCATCGATGAGTTTGTCAAAATCTGGAATGGCTCGCAATCGCAAGACATGTTGCGTCCCGGACGGCGAGATCGCCGGGCAGCGCACGGAACAGATCGAGTGTTCGCGCTCTGAGGTGCGTCTGCGCCGCATCGCGACTCTCCTCCCGCGAGCAATCAGCGACGCTGTTGGCCGGCATAAGGGCGCAAACCCGCGGCATGTCGCTTGGCGGGCAACACCGTCCCGGCGCCGGGATCGGAGGTCGAGGTCTTCGCGCCGCGGTCGGCCCAGGCTTTCAGGTCCTCCAGCGCGTAGACGACACGTCCGCCGAGCTTTCGATAAGCGGGACCGGTGCCGTAGGTCCGGTCTTTTTCCAGCGTGCGGCCGGAGAGGTTTAGGAATCGCGCGGCTTCGGGCGTGCGCAGGTATCGCGGCGGCAAACCGGCGTTCGGATCGGGCATCTTCGAGGCTCCGTGATCTCGTGGAGCGCCACTGAGGTTCGCGGCGCGTTGAATCTCACGATGGCGGAGTGGAGAGGCGAAGGGGATGCCGATCTCAAGGGGGTACGTTTTCGGCACCCCCAAACGACAGCGTCATGGTCGGTTTATTTGTCTTTGCGCCCGTAGCGCAGCAGGTCCTGGTAACCGCCCCGCATTAGGGCGAAGCCGCTCTGCATCAGCCTGATCGTGCGACTGCGAAGATCGTGGGTTTTCCAGGCGCGCTCAGCCCTTAGCAATTCACTTCGGAAAAAAGGGCTCTTTCCTGCTTCGGTGCAAGGTCGATTAAAAACGCAAAAAGGCCCTGCCTCCGAAGAGGCGGGGCTGATTGATCCCGATGGATCAGGTGTCGCTGCGGCGGGACCAGATCAGGTTGAAGCTGTCGTCGCCCTCGCCTTTCACCAGCGAGGCATAGATCGGCGCCGGAAAACTCGGATCGTCGAGCTTGACCGAGAGATATTCGCGATCGCTGTCCCGCGCGGTCTTCTTCCAGGCGGCGCCGCATTCGACGGCACCTGCGATGATCCGATAGTCGGGCGCCTTGTCGTTGTCCTTTTCGGTCGGGACGAACTTTGCCCTGAAGTTGAGCGTGAGCGTCTTGACCGATCCGCCGTAGCCGTTGTCCGCCGCGGTGAAGGTGCCGATGGTAGCCATGGTGGTCTTCCTCTGTTGTCGGGCCGCGCCAATCGCAGCCTCGATGGCGGTCCTTGGCCGGGGAAGCGATCGGCCCGCAGCCGTCAGGCCCAAAGCATCGCGAAGGACGGCGGCAGAAGGTTTTTTTGTCTCGCGAGGAATGCCGCCCCCTTTGCGGCAGGGGAAAAAAGCCGGCCTAGCCGTTGCGGGAAGGCGATCGAGGCACAGCCGTCCCTCGGGCCCTGATCCGTCCATTCGAGGTTGCGTGGGGACGGACCCATCAAACAGACCGATGGAGACCAACATGACTGCCGTCGTCGTCGACGCACAACGACCTGGCATCGCCGATCGCATCAAGACTTGCGCCCGCGCATCAACGTCGAAGACGGCGCGACCTGGTGAACGACGGCGCAAGACTGCAGAACGTAGCGCGCCCCGTGGCGCGGGGTCAGAAAGACCCGGGGGGTGCATGGGTCCAGTCTCGGGGTCAGGAATGACGGCGCCCACTTCGATCAATTCGCTGGTGACAGGCAGCGGTGGCGACGACCGCTTCACGCTGGTCCCCGCCCGTAGGGCCGACCTGATCCCACGGGATCGACGCCCTCGCATTCGCGAGCGGGCCTGAATTGGCACTGGTCACGATGCGGCTTTCTGCAGTTGCCTTAGGTGCGGACCACTTCACTCCTTGTTGAAAATTAATTCTATCGACAATTTGGGACCATGAAGATGCCGCGCGCGCCCCCGAGCGCGCGGCCAAAATTTTTGATGGCTCCACGATAGAGCCAGGACCGCGCAAGCGGTCCCGGCCTTGCCATCTACTCGGCGGCGACGGCATATGCGTCGAGGTCCTTCTCTTCCGTAACAGCATCCGCCTGCGGGGACCCGGTAGACCCTTGCGCGGCTCGCGGCGTTCGCATCAACGCGGGCAGCCAGCCAGTGCGGCCAGCAACTGCTCGGCGGCTTCCGCCATGTCCTGCTTCTTCATTTGCGCCATGCGGTCGGCCGCTTCATCGCTGACGGCCTCCCGCACGGCTTCAAGAATACGCGCCTTGGTGATGCGGCCGAGATAGCTCCGCACCGTCGGCCGCCAGTAACCGGTCATGTCGAGCGAGACGGCTTCCGCATGTTTGTCGGCCGTTGCCTTAGTACGCGACCTGCGCTCCCACGGCAGCTTGACCGTATTGACCGTCAGGGCGAACAAGGCCATGCGGCTGTCATGATCAAGTTCAGCCACGAAGGTCCACAGACGGGTGACGTCCCGGGGAATCTGCCTCGCCCAGTTGGCGTGGCGAACCGCCCACGCCTTCCCGGCCGCAGCGTCCTCGATCCCGCCCGCAAGATCGTATGCTTCTCCTCGGACGCAAGAACGCCCTGGAACGTGTCGCGAATTTCCTTCTTGAGATGGATCGCCGTCTAGCCGTCGCGGGCATGATGGCGCTGCCGCCTCAAAATCGACCGCGGCGTCGCGGTAAACGCGTTCCTCGAAACCAGCGTCGCCGGAATCTTCGCAGCGGGTGATCTAGCACGCTGGCCCGATCCACACTCTAAAGGAAACATCCGCGTCGAGCATTGGGTGGTGGCGGAACGCCAGGGCCAGACCGCCGCGCGCAATATGCTGGGACAGCGAGAGGTCTTCGACGCGGTACCATTCTTCTGGAGCCAGCACTACGATATGCCTATCAATTATGTCGGCCATGCCGAGCGGTGGAACGAAGCCATCGAAGGGGACATCGCGGACAGGGATTGCCTGCTGAAATACAGTGGAAGGGCCGCGTACTCACCGTCGCTTCGATCTATCGCGACCTCGCAAGCCTTCAGTCTGAGCTTGCAAGGGAGCAGACATCAAGCCGATAGGTCGACAAGGCCATTTTGGCGCGTCGAACGGTTGCCTGAGTTAAAACAACGCTCGGGACGGTAATGCCTTTCGAACCATCACCAAGCCTCTCTCCGCTCGGCGTTTTGCCGAGGGTCTCGCGCCGATATTGTTGAAAAGTCGAAAATCGAACAACACCGAAAATTCGGCGAAAGCTGATTTTTTGGCGTGCCTACCGCTGCAAAGCCTCGTAGCGCCGGTACGAAGGACCTTGGTCGATTTTGTGTGAAATGATGAGGTCCCTCACGCCGCGACACGTGAGATGCACCAGCGGTCCCGGGAATTTTCAGTCATCAACCAAAAAAGACTTTTTCAACACTATCCGCCGGAACCGGACCTGCGGGACCGGAAGCTCGACCGCCGGTGCATTGCATTCTTGTCGGCGAACTGCCTCCTCGCCAAGCCCTGCCTAATCTTAGGTGATCGAGACCTTCATTTCACTCGCGCGGCCGCACCAACATTCTTCGCACGGGAAATAGCGCGACGCCGTACCGCTGCGCGACATATCCCCAAATGCCCTTCGACGCGAACAACATGGTGACGATCGCGAGCGCACCGAGCAAAATCAGATACCAGGTGCCGAAGTCCGCAAGGTAGTGCTGCATCACGTAGAACACGATCACGCCGATAATTGGACCTTCTATCGTGCCGACCCCGCCGATGATGACGATAAAAATCACATAAGCGCTCCAATCCAGTACCGAAAACGCGGCGTCCGGCGAGATACGTGCCTTCTGCAGATAGATCAGCGCACCGATCATCCCTGTCGCGGCCGCGACCAGCACATAAACGCCGAGCTTGATGCGGAAGCTATAGACGCCCGCGCTTTCGGCAGTCGCTTCGGAATCGCGTATGGCGAAAAGCGCAAGGCCGTAGCGCGATCGCAGCACGAGATAGACCAGCAACGGCGCGCCGGCCGCGAGCGCAAGCGCGATCCAATAGGTAATGATGTCGCGCGCGGCCGGTGAGCGCACCTCGAACATCGCCTTGACCCATTCAATGCCGAAAATCTCGTTGGTGACCGATGGCGGCAGCGACGTCCCAGTGCCTCCGCCGAGTTGCTTGAATTGTGCGAACACAAGCCGATACACCTCGGCGACGACCCAACTTCCAATCGCAAAATAAGGGCCGCGAAGGCGGAATACCACAAACGCCGTCGGCACTGCGAATACCGCGGCGATCAACCCTGACAACGCCACCGCTGCAACTGGGTCGATGCCGACGCCGATCGTAAGCGCAAACAGCAAATAGCCGCCGAGGCCGACAAAGGCCTGCTGCCCGACTGAGACGAGACCGGCATAGCCCGCAAGCAGATTCCAGCACTGCGCCAGCGCAAGCATATAGAAAACGAAAATCAGATCCTGAATCAGCCCACGACCGGCAAAGGCCGGAAGAACGGTAAAGATCAGGACAAGGGCAACGCCAGCGAGCGCCAGGATTGCCGACCCGCGGGCTTTCGTTTCGATGCGATACCGCGCCGGCTCCATTAGTCGGTTCCCGTCACCGTTGGCCACCGTTGCTCAATCCTCTGCGCGCGGAAACAGGCCGCGTGGCCGCAGCACCACCACAACCAGAAAGGCGACGTGACCCGCGAGTATCTGCCATTCGGGGTTCATTTTCGCGCCGACGGTCTGCGCGAGGCCGATAATGATGCCGCCCGCAAGCGTACCCCACAGGCTTCCGAGGCCGCCGATGATCACCGCCTCGAACGCGTAGATCAGCCGCGCGGGACCGATGGTCGGATCGAAATTGGCGCGGATGCCAAGGTAGAGCGCGGCAATGGTCGCCACCACCATCGCGATCCCCATGGCGATCGAGTAGATCCGATGATGGTCGATGCCCATCAACCGCGCGATTTCGAGATCGTCGGAGGTCGCGCGAAATGCCCGCCCAAGCGCGGTGCGATAAAACAATAGATTGAGCAGCAGGATCACTGCGATAGCAGAGCCAAGCGTGAGCAGCGGCATCACACCGATCGCCAGGTTGCCACCGAGTTCAATTGAAGCGGTCTCGATCGCTCCGAGCCGCAGCCGCCGGCTGTCCGCGGTAAACGCTTCGAGCAAGCCGTTTTGAATGATGATGGATAAGCCGAATGTGACCAGCAGCGGCGGCAAAAGATCACGTCCCAAAGTTCTGTTCAGCAACACGTGCTGCAAGGCAAAGCCCACGGCGAACATCACAGGCATTGCAAACAGAGCCGCGAGGAATGGATCGAAGCCGAACCACGTCACCAGCGAGAGGATCGCGAACGCTGCCAACACGATGAGATCTCCGTGGGCCAGATTGACCAGCCGCATGATGCCGAAGATCAGCGACAGGCCGGCGGCGAACAGCGCATACAGGCCTCCAAGCAGAACGCCCTGGATGATCGTGCCGAGCCAATCGAGCATACTCAGTGTCCGAAATAGGCGAGGTGAACCTGTTCGCGCGCAAGTTCCTCTGGCCGGCCCGACAGCGATACCCTGCCCTCCTGAAAGCAATAAACCCGATCGGCGACCTTCATCGCCTGCGCGATGTCCTGCTCGACGAGCACGATGCTGGTGCCGTTCTGTTTGATGCGCGGCATCGCATCGTAGATATTTCGGATTACAATCGGCGCCAAGCCGAGGCTGATCTCATCGCATAGCAGCACGCGTGGGTTCGACATCAACGCGCGCCCGATCGCGGTCATCTGCTGCTCTCCGCCGGATAGCGTGTGGCTCGGCGCAGCGCGACGCTCTTTCAACGCGGGGAACAGCGCATATATGCTATCGAGCGACCAGATCCCAACGACATCCCGGCCGTAGCTCCCGATCAGCAGGTTTTCCTCAACCGTCAGCGAGGAGAACAGCCGCCGCCCCTCCGGCACCATCGCGATCCCTAGCTTGAGAATATTTGCCGCACCAAGCGCGCCGATGGGCTTGTCATCGAACCGCACGCTATCGGGCTCAGCGCGGATCAGGCCGGTAATGGCCTTGAGGTAGGAGGACTTGCCCGCGCCGTTGGCGCCAATGATCGCAATCGTTTCGCCTGGGGCAATCACAGTGTCGATGCCATACAGTGCCTGGAAGTCTCCGTAGTGAGCAGTAAGGCCGCGGGTCTCGAGCATCGGAGCTCTCACGCCAATAGACCGATATAGAATTGCCGAAGGTCCGCGGAAGCCATTACCTCCTGCGGATCGCCCTCAGCGACTTTCTTTCCGAAATTCAATACACTCAACCTTCCGACCACCGCCAACAGCGCGTGCACGATGTGCTCGATCCAAATAATCGTCATTCCCGCGGCGTGGACTTCCTTAATAGTCTGGACGAGTTCGAGGCACTCCCCCTCGGTTAGTCCCCCGGCGATTTCATCGAGCAGCAACAAATGCGGGTTGGTTGCGAGCGCGCGCGCCATCTCCAACCGTTTGCGTTCGAGCAATGTCAGTGCACCGGCGAGAGTGTTGGCGCGCGCGATGAGATGCAAACGCTCGAGAATTTCCGCGCAGTGCGCGGCAGCGGCGCGCTGCGTCAAGCCCCCGCCGTGTACTGCAGCAACCAGCAGATTCTCGAACGCTGTGAGATTCTCGAAGGGTCGAGGGATCTGATATGAGCGTCCGATTCCGGCGATGCAGCGCTCGTGCGGCTTGGCAGCGGTAATATTACGGCCGTTCAGGCGGATTTCGCCTGCATCGGGTACAAGCCCGCCCGCGATCAGGTTGAAGAGCGTTGTCTTGCCGGCGCCATTCGGACCAATAATGCCGAGCGCCTCGCCCGGCGCAACCGACATATCGATATCGTCCGCCGCGATTACCGAGCCGAAGGTCTTACGCAGGCCCTTGATCTTCAGCATGCGGTTGACGAATTGGAATGAAATCGCAAATCTGCGCCGAGCCCGCTCCGCTCGCCTCGTCCTGCTTTCAACCAATCACCTCCATTTTGCCGCCGGCCGGAATGTTCGGCGCAGTCCTGTTGTCGGTGATGACGATGTCGTATTTGTTGCCATCCTTCACCCGCCATTGTCCGCCGACCAGTGGCGTCTTTGCGACGTTTTTTGCGGCGTACGGCGGCAGGTTCGCTCCGTTCCACTGCACCTTGCCAACCACGGTATCGAGATTGGTCGCGGCGATCGCAGCGACCGTGGCTGTGGCATCGCGCTGCTGCGCACGCTTGAGTGCATCGACGGCGACCTCGAATAGCGCATGCACGAATCCGATCGGCTGTGTCCATTGCTTTTTGGTCGCGGCCTCGTAGCTGGCGGCGAGTTCTGTCGCACTCAAGCCGGTGAGTGACGATTTGAACGGATGGTTTGGCGACCACCACACTTCCGACGAAAGGTTGTTGCCGTCCTTGCCGAGCGCCTCGACCGCGACCGGGAACAGGATCGCCTTGCCGATCGAGGCGACCTTCGGCTTGAAGCCTTGCTGCAGCGCCTGTTTCCAGAATGTCGTGAAGTCGGGCGGCAACACGACCCCGGTGATGATCTCGGCGTTGGCGCTCTTGAACGCACTGATCTGTGCCGAGAAATTATCGGTGAGATTCTGGTAGCGGCCGGGGTCGGTTAGCTTGTAGCCGGCTTTTTCCAGCACCGGCGGGAATCCGACCTGTTTGTCGCCCCAGGCATTGCCGTCGCCGTCGTTCGGAAACAGACCGCCAACTGATTTGTTGGTTGGCACCTGGCTCCACATGTTCGTAAAGACCGCGATAATGTCTTCGAGCCCCCAGAAGAAATGATAGGTGTAATTGAAATTCTTCCAAGCCGGAGGTCCGCCGGCCGGATTGGCCTGACGGCCGATGAACCAAGGCTGCCATGGCGCCACCGTAGAGATGCAAGGCACCTCCTCGATCTCGCATTGCGTCGAAACCGGGTTCGTGGTCTCGGGCGTCGAGGCGACGAGCATCAAGTCGATCTTGTCCTGGACGATCAAATCCTTTGCGACCTGAGCGGCGCGGTTGGGATTCGACTGGCTGTCCTTGACGATGACTTCCACTGGAACGGTAGCGTTGTCGAGCTTAATACCGGCCTTGGTGGCTTCCTTGAAATTCACGATGATGAAGTTGTCCGCTTCGGCGAACGCGGCAAGCGGGCCGGTCTGCGGGCTGACGTAGCCGAGTTTTATGGGGCGCGTCTGCGCGATGGCCGGCATCGCGATGCCGGTGGCAAGCGCGGCCCCCGCGGCAGCCGACGATTTGAGCAGTGCGCGACGATCAATCGCTGTGGGTACGATCCTTGTCATGAAGCCTCCCTCCCTGGAGAATTCCGCCGAGCGGCCAGGTCTTTGGCTGAACCTTGACCGTGCTCCCGAAATCGATAACCGAACTTGCGTTCGCTTTTTCATGAGTTTCAACGAGTGCCTTGACGCTGTCAACAACTCGCTAGAGCAATTCGCTAGGGTGCGCATGATGATGCCTTCCGGACCGCGTCCAGACGAGGGTCACGACAAAGAGTTCATGAACACGCTCGCCAAGGGACTCGTCGTCCTCAGCGCGTTCGGCAAACAGCGGCCCGCGATGACACTGTCTGACGCGGCCGCGGTCGCGAGTCTCTCACGGGCAACCGCGCGTCGTGTGCTTCGAACGCTTGCGCAACTCGGCTACGTCGTTCAGAACGGCCGCGCGTTCTCGCTCACCCCGCGCGTTCTCGAACTGGGTTTTGCCTACCTCTCGGGGCAGGACCGGATCGACCGCGCGCTGCCGATGATGAAAGATGTGAGCGAGCAACTCGGCGAATCCTGCTCCGGTTCAATCCTGCAAGGCGTCGAGATCGTCTACCTCGCACGCGTGCCCGCACGGCGCATCATGTCAACCGCCCTGTCGGTGGGCAGCCGGTTGCCCGCGTTTCATACATCGCTCGGCCGCGCCCAGCTCGGCTATCTTGACGGCGCGGAAATCTGGCGCCGCCTGCGGTCGGTCCCCATCGAGGCCTACACGCCGTATACGATCACTGACATGCAGGCGCTGTACGATCGCGTCCGCGCTGACCGCGAGCAGGGATTTTCCATCGTGGACGAGGAACTCGACCAGGGCCTCCGCTCGATTGCCGTCCCGGTTCTCGACCGCACGGGTCAGGCGATCGGCGCAATCAATCTCTCGGCGCGCACCACGCGCACCACCCGCAACGAAATGCGCGAGAAATTCCTGCCCGAACTCAGGCGCATCGCGCAGCGAATTTCGCAAGCACCACCGCCGGTCTAAGGGAAGGCCATTCGTTCTGCGTCATTTCTGCGTCGGCCCAACTTGTCAACGGGCACCGAAAATCTTATCGTCCCGGTTCGCTTTCCGCACATCGGTTCGGATATCGAACAAACGGGTGCGGACACCAAAAAGGCGGTCGAATTCCACGGGAGGGCAAGATGGCAAGAGCGACGACAACCAAGGTGTCCAGCGCAACAGCAGCCAAGGCGAAGATGGCGAAAACCAACGGCGGCGACGACGGCACGGCCGTCGCGCGGCGACCGGAAAACATCGGCCAAATGAAAGTTTCCAAGCCGCAGACCGGTGCGGAATATATTGAGTCGCTGCGCGACGGCCGCGAGGTCTTCATCTATGGCGAACGCGTCAAGGATGTCACAACCCATCCTGCCTTCCGTAACACCGCGCGGATGGTGGCGCGCCTGTTCGACGCCCTGCATGACGGCAAGCAAAAGAACAAGCTGCTGCTGCCGACGGACACCGGCAACGGGGGAATGACACATGCCTTCTTCAAGGCGCCAAAGACCGTGGATGACCTCATCGCCGGCCGCGAAGCCATCGCCGAATGGGCACGCATGACCTACGGCTGGATGGGCCGCTCGCCGGATTACAAGGCGGCGTTTCTCGCGACCCTCGGCGCCAACGCGGACTTTTACGATCCGTACCAGGACAACGCCCGGCGCTGGTACAAATTTAGCCAGGAGCGCGTGCCCTTCATCAATCATGCGATCATCCATCCACCGATCGATCGCGACCGGCCGCCGAACGAGGTCAGCGACGTCTGCTGCCACGTCGATAGAGAGACCGACGCCGGTCTCATCATCTCGGGCGCGAAGGTGGTGGCCACCGGCTCGGTGCTGACGAACTATACCTTCGTCGCCCACCACGGATTGATCCCGGTGCAGGACAAGAAATTCGCCGCGGTGTTCATGCTGCCGACCAACTCGCCGGGCGTGAAGTTCATCTGCCGCACGTCATACGAGATGAGTTCGACGGTCATGGGCAGTCCATTCGACTATCCGCTGTCGAGCCGGCTCGACGAGAACGACGCGGTCTTCATCATGGACAAGGTGCTGGTGCCTTGGGAGAACGTGTTCGTTTACGGCGACCTCGAGAAGGCGAACAACTTCTTTCCTCGCACCGGGTTTCTGCCCCGCTTCGTGGTGCACGGCTGCACGCGGCTCGCGGTCAAGCTCGACTTCATTGCGGGCCTGCTGCTCAAGGCCACCGAGGCCGCGGGCACTAAGGACTATCGCGGCGTGCAGGCAAACGTCGGAGAGGTGATCGCCTGGCGCAACCTGTTTTGGGGACTTTCGGACGCCATGGTTCGTGATCCGAAGCCGTGGATAGGCGACTATGTCTTGCCGAACATGGATCCTGGCAACGCTTATCAGATCATTGCCACGATGGCTTACACGCGGGTCAAGTACCTGATCGAGCAGACCGTTGCCTCGGGTCTCATCTATCTGAACAGCCACGCGCTTGATTTCAAGAATCCGGAAATTCGGCCCTATCTCGATCAATATCTGCGAGGCTCGAACGGCTACAAGGCGGAAGAACGCGTCAAGCTGCTCAAGCTGTTGTGGGACTGTTTGGCGAGCGAGTTCGGCGGCCGGCACGAGCTTTACGAGATCAACTACGGCGGCTCGACCGAGGAAATTCGCCGCTATTGCTTGTTCGGCGCACAAGCCTCCGGCAACGCCGATAAATTCAAAGGATTCGCCGAGGAATGCATGGCCGAGTACGACCTAGATGGCTGGAAGGTCCCCGATCTCAGCGATCCAGGCGAACTCAGCTATCACGTCATGCGCGGAGCCAGATAAGTCGCAGCCAGGAGGCCATCGCCAGGACGCGCCGATCCGTCCGCGGATATCTCGACACCCTAGATGAGGCCTTGCTCCCTCTTGAAGGGGGCGAGGCATTGCCGATTAGCAGATCACCCAACGGGGTTCGTAACACCCGTCCACAGCCTGGTCGCGATCCCCCAGAATGGGTGGTCGCGATCAATCGGAACGGCTGGTCGCAATCAGCCGGTGCGCCCACCCGTATCGCCGATGGCGATTTCGCCTTCTTCACCACTTGGTGCCCAGCAGCAACATCCATCGAAACGCTGGTCGCGGTCGAAGGTCATCGGTGGGCGATCGAGGATAGCTTTGAAACCGCGAAAAACGAGTTCGGACTCGATCACAATGAGAGCAGATCCTGGCATGGCTGGCATCGCCACGTTTCCATGGTCATGCTCGCCTTCGCCATGATGGCGGTGATCCGCCATCGCGCCAATCCGGTTCTGCCAAAAAAAACGCAACGCCTAACCAGCATCGCCACACCGTCATTGATCCGTTGGTCGATCAAGGAAGTCCGCCGCATCGCCACAAGACTCGCTCGAAAGCGCATCCAGCCCGCGCACTTCATCGCATGGTCGCTCTGGCGCAGAGCTCACCAAGCCGCCGCTCAGCGCACACACTTCAAAGCAAAACGGCAACTGTAATGCTAGAGGATTCCCGCGCGCGCGATGAGGGCCGCCGTTATGATTTTATCGCATTCCAGAAGATGCTTGAGCTGAAGAGGGAGGCCACGCACAAGCGCTCGCAACCTTGTTGCGGACGGCATCCAGTCCGACGAGTTGGTAGGTTGCAATATGCCGTGCCCCCTTGCTGTCGCCGACCCCAAGTCTCAATCTGGCCCCTTCTGGGATTGACTGCAGAAGCGCCACGGGATCGTCCTCATAGATAAGGATTTCCCCCTGTTCGTCCCAAATCCATCGCTGCTTGACAGAACGTTGGTCGTCGATCTGAGTAACGATCCGAATTTCGCCGAATCTCGGGACATCTACGTCGCCCATGAGACGCAGCGAGAGTTCGGTGCGCTTGAGCCGGCAACTGATGGTGAGACCACTGAGCCCGCTGTTCACCTGTTGCCTCGGCCGGATGATCGCGCTGACCAGCGGACTGTAATCGACGGGCGAGGTTGTTGCACTGACGAGCCACTTGGTCTCCTCGGCCTTCGCACGAATTGTGGCGCTTGGTAGATCGGCTTCCACCGGCCGAACCATCTCTACCGGTTTGGCGACCTCTAGCGGCCGAGAGGCCTCCATCGGCTTGATGGCTTCTGCTGACGAAGTGGTTTCAACGGGTTTTGTGGCTTCCGTCGGCCGATACGTTTCCGCCGAGTTCACGGCTTCTGTCGGATGAGCCATCTCGACCAGCTTGACCGGTTCGGCCGGCTGAGCGGTTTCGGCCGGCTTGGCGACTTCTGTCGGTTGACCGATCTCGGCAGGCTTGATGGCCTCCGCGTGCTGTCTCAAAATCAGTTCGGCTTTGCTAAGCGGCCGTCCGCGCGGATCGGAGAAGATGGCGCGCGGATTGGCCTCGATGCGCGAGGCTGTCGTCTTGGCGCTCTGTTCGGCGAAATCCAAGCTGACCGCGCGTGCCTGGTCAGCCGACCACAGACAGCCATGGGCCAAAACGAGCATGATCAGATTCAAAAACCTCATCGAATTGCCCCAAAAAACCTAAACTCTTACAATCGCAAAACGCGACCCCGTCACACCACGGATGCATACGAGCGCCGCACCAAAGCTGCGTGGTTCGCGGCAATCAATCACGTGATCGTCAAAATGCTGGATGCATCAATTAGCACGTGTGTCGACGTTATGGAAGACGAGCGTTTATGCAAGCTGATAGGACGATGGGATCGGGGGGGGTTGAAGCCCTCCGGTGCTCGCCGCTGCGTACCGTTCCCTGCAGACGAATTTCTCAGGGGCTGATCCGGACTAAGGGCCTGATCGACCAATCCACTGGCCCCGGGGCCCACGCTTACGTCAGCCTCCGGGCAACTTATTACCTCTAAACGTCGGTTTCGAAGCGCTCGCGCAGCTCCAGGACGATCTCCGGTACGGCGCGTGCGGCAAACGATTAATTTATCGACCCCTATCAGTTCGCCGACCGCTCTGGCGTCGGTCAAAATATACGAGCACGCGACGATCGACACGACGCTTTCGAAACACCGACTTAAGGATTTCGACGGATAAATGAACGACACTCATTGTTGAGCGACCTCGCGTGCGAAATGCTTTACGAGAACTGGTTCTGGGAGGCGCGGTAAGCCTGACGGCCTGCGCGCTGGCCACGTTGTTTGTTATTGGACTACTGTCGGTATTGGCAGAAAATCTCCCATCGACGGTGCAAACCGACGCCGATTTGGCCTCTGGCGGCGCGTGCAACGCAAGCAGCTGCGTCACCAAAGCCAAACGCCACGGGCGCAAGCTGAGGCTCGATTGGACCGGTTGAGATAGCCGTAAATGTATAGCTTGAGCATCGGCGAAGGATGGTACGCCGGCCGGCCGGTCGCTGCCGGATCGACCTCATCGAACCCGAGGTCGCGGAGTTCCAACGCATCGACGAACACATCGACCGCGCGAACAGGATTGCTCTCGCCGACCCAATCATCGAGGCATTCCGGCAACAGCGTCGTCTGCTGGCGATCCGCCCCTTGAACGAAACCCTTCATCAGCCCCCCGCGATTCAGCAAGCGAATCATAGCATCGTTGGGGTTTTCACACAGCCTGGGTCAATAACCAGCAGTTCTCATTTTGCCTTTTAGGGCGTTTCGGGATGCGACAGTTTGACTCGGCGCTCAGTGGTTTTCTCGGCCCCGCCACCGTGATTTAAGCCGCCGGTGGGGACGTTGGTCGAGTTGATTTGCACGCTGCGCGAGACGTGTGCCTGTCTGCCGGAGAAGCGCAGGGGGGACAACGCGCGATACGCCATGGTCGACTTCGGCATGGCGGCTTTCTCGAACTTCTTCATGCAATGCCCATCATTTCTAGCCCATCAACGTCTCCTTGAGCGGGGCGCCGGGCACGGGCGGTCCAACTGCGAGACGTTGCTCGAGATGACGGGCATCCCGTGTGACAACCAGATCCGCACCATGCTGGACCCGGTTGAACCGGCGCACTTCTTTCCGGTTTTCGACGCCGCATTCCGCGTGATGGAAAAGTGCGGCGGGCTTGATCCCTTCCGGCAGCTTGGCGGATACATTCCCATCGCCTTGGACGGTACAGAATATTTCTGTTCGAACAAGATCAGCTGCTGCAACTGCTCCACACGTGAACGATCGGGCGGCAAGACAGAATATTTTCACTCGTTTCTTTCGGCCACCATTGTGGCGCCTCGCCATAACAGCGTCATGTCGCTACCACCCGAGTTCATTTCCCCACAGGACGGCAACGAGAAACAGGACTGCGAAAGCCGCGCCGCACGACGGTGGCTTGCAGCTCACGGCCCACGTTACGCTGACCTCGACCCAATCTATCTCGGGGATGATCTCTTCTCTCGCCAGACGATCTGCGAAGCTGTGCAGGCTGTTGGGGGTCATTTCCTGTTCGTCTGCAAGCCTGCGTCCCACAAGACCTTACAGGAATGGCTTTATGGCGTCGATCTGCCCAACCGCGTCGTCCCTGTCAAACGCGGCAAAAAGCGCTTCACTTACACGTATCGTTGGCTTGAAGCTGTGCCCCTGCGCGACGGCAACGACGCTATGATGGTCAATTGGCTGGAACTCGAAATTACTGATGCCGAAGGCAAAGTCACCTATCGCAATTCCTTCGTCACCGATCTGCCAGTCAACGCCAAAGACGTTGTCGACCTTGTAAACGTCGGTCGCGCCCGATGGAAGATCGAAAACGAGAGCTTTAATGTCTTGAAGACGAAGGGCTATAACCTCGAGCACAATTTCGGCCACGGCAAGCAAAACCTCTCAGCCGTCCTGGTGACCCTCAACCTCCTCGCCTTCCTGTTCCACACTGTAGCCGAGTTCACCGAAGATCTTTGGCGCGAGGCATTGGAAATCGCTGGCACGCGTGTTCGCTTCTTCTCCAAACTGCGTGAAATCACGGTCTTCGTCCTGTTTCCCTCATGGCAGGTACTGTTCGAGACCCTGACATTCAAAATCTCGCTCGCGTTGCCTCCGTGATACGCTGGACCAGCCGATCCGCACCTAAACCACCCAAACGTCGTGAAAAATGCTGCCAATCTCCAAGCGAGAGAAACGCTTGAACGAGACCCAGGGCCAGCAGGCCGTCTTCACCTTTGCGGTCCTGGCCCACAATCTGAGGCCTAATCCCAAGGCTTCCGAGAGCGTCGGGTGACAATGGCAGCACTTCTGAAGGGCAAATGGCGGATCGTCGAGATGGAGTTGTGGGACAACGACTTCCTCGACATGATGGGACCCGCCTACATTGCATTCGACGGCAAGGCTGGCGGCGAGTTCGCTTTCGGCTGTGTCACTGCAGGCTTACACTGCCGCAAGACCCCATCAGGCGTTGACTTCACCTGGGAAGGCAACGACGAAATGGACCAAGCTTCCGGCGATGGTTGGGCGGAACGTCAAAAAGACGGATCGCTCGAAGGCGAAATCCGCTTCCACAATGGTGACGATTTAACCTTCAAAGCTCGCCCATGGTGAGTTCCTGCTAGCGCCGGGGGTAAAATGAGAATTGCTGGTCAATAACGGACTGGTGGCTTTCGTAATCGTCAGAAACACGACATTGATCGAATGAGTTGCGCGGACCAGCACCGTGTGCCGATGGATTAATCGGCCGTGGGGCCGATCGCCTCGCCGAGATTTATCGCGTCGTCACATCGGCGGCTTCACACCCTCAGCGCCGATCACGACCGCGGCGGCTTCCGAGCCGTCCTTCTTCATAACGACGAAAACCTTGCGCCCAACGGCCAGTTGATCGGCCGGCGCCTTGTCAAAGGCGACGACCGTCGCGCTCGTGGGGATGGTGATTGTCTGTTCACCGCGGGCGTAATTCAGCCTGACCACACGATCCGTTCCGACCTCTTCGATCTTGGCGATATTGGCGTTGGTCATCATGTTCGGCGTGGATTCAAGATCCCAGGGATAGTGCCCCTCGGCCAGACCGCGCAGCGATTCATCAAACACATGAACTTCGCGTGCGACGCGCTTGCCGTCCTGCTCAACAGACGTAATGCCGACGAACTTGCCCGCCTGGATGGTGTTGATATCGGCCGTGGTCACCAGGAAAAGGCCTGCGTCGTTGGCGAGTTTGATCGATTCCGTTCCGCCCTTGGCGGTCTGGACGCTGATCGTTCCGTCCTTCGCAGCGGTCAGCGTGCCGCGGATATGCGCTTGCGCGAAGGCTGGCCCGGAAAGCAGCACACCAACAAGAACCGTTGCGGCTGCAATCGGTACCCAAAGAGTTCGAAACATGAGCATCTGATTTCACTCCCCTTTGGCGCTCGGCAGACAAGGTATGCCCACCTCAACGATTAGAATGCGGGCAATTATCGCGACCTAATCTGGTCACTTTGAAGACGTCGCGGCTAGATAGAAGGAAACTCTGGAGGTCGCTGATGTCCGAGAAGGGTCAATCGCGTCATTCCGAGGGTGCGCCGATCACTTCCGGTCTACCCCAACAAACAGACATTTCACGAGATGGTCGGCATGTCTCAAAGGTGCCACCAACGGACATCCTGCCTATTCAACCACCTAGTCGGCCAACAGCACGACGGATTCGGGCGGTGCCGGACCAAGCGATCTTGCAGCTTTGAGATTGAGGATGAATTCGAATTTGGTTGGTTGCTCATCCGGTAGACTAGGGCACGTGACGAAGGCGTTGACCGCCTCTTACCATTGCGGCGGCCTAACGGTCGGCCCGGTGTCGGCGGGAGACGGCAAGCCCGCGGCGGGCGGTTGCGGCTCGCCAGCTGGCGCAAGCAATTCGCCCCAGTTGGTCCGCGCCCGCATCTGGTCGCGCGTTGCAGCGGTGACGAAATAGCTATCTTCCCGTATCTCCCATCCTCCGCCAAGGGCGCGGTAGACGGCAATTGCCCCCAAGGACACGTTGCCCGTCGCGACGGCCAGATTGCTCTCCGCCTGGAACAGATTCTGTTCTGCCGTCAGAACGGTTGTGAAGTCCGTCGCCCCGCTCTCGTACTGCTCCAATGCTATCTTGAGAGCGCCGCGCGCTGCAACGACACTCTGACGCAGGAATTCCGCCTGCGCCCTTGATATGCCGTCATCCACTTGCTGCTGCGCCTTGAGCACCGCATTTTGATAGTCGACCAGCGATTGCTGCAACTTGGCGTCCTGGAAACGCACGTTGTTGGTGATCTGTCCGTAGTTCAGGATGTTCCACTGGAACGACGGACCGGCCGCATAGGTGAGGCCCTTCGAGGTGAACACATCTCCAAGACTGTGCCCGTTGGCAGTGCTGGCTGCGCCGCCAAATGTGCCGGTAATGCTGATGGCCGGATAGAGCTGCGCCTCGGCGATGCCGATCTGAGCGCTCTGGGCCAGCGCGGCCAGCTCGGCCGCCCGGATATCGGGCCTGCGGCGGAGCAGGTCAGCCGGAATTCCAACCATGATTGTACCCGAAGGCGGGGGGATTGCGCCCCGCGATCGCTGCAGCAAGGTGCCCAAAGGCTGAGGCGGAACGCCGAGAAGGACGCAGAGCGCGTCGGTTGCCTGCTGCAACTGAATCGTCAACTGGGGGATTGCCGCCTCCGTGGCTGTGAGCACGTTTGTCGCCTGGAAAACGTCGCGTTCGCTTGTGCCACCACCGCTGTACTTCGCCTTGGCGATCTTGAGTGCGTCCTCCTGCTTGCGCACATTGGTGCGCGCGATCGCGATCAACTGCTCGGTGGTCCGGATGCCGACATAGGTTGCCGCAACGTCACCCAGGAGCGAGACCAGAACATCGTCGTAGCTCGCAATGGACGCCAGATAGGCGCCGTCCGCAGACTCCACGCCACGCCGGAACTTGCCCCAGAAGTCCAGCTCCCAGGCGGCCTGCAGGGCAAGCGAATTGGTCCAAACAAGCTCGGCGTCGCGTTCGGACCCGCCAGAGGGGTGGCGGCGCTGGTCCGATTGTAGATCAGCGATCCCGTGCCCTGCTGCACCTGTGGATAGAACGAACCGATGGCGATGCCGAGCGCCGCGCGGGCCTGTAGCACGCGAGTCCCGGCGCTCAGCAGCGTGAGGTTCTGATTGTAGGCGATATCAGTGAGTTGATTGAGCGTCGGGTCATGAAAGCTCTTCCACCAGTCCCGGTAATCTCGACTAGTGGGTTTGACCGAGCGGTTGCTTGCTCTGATGAACTCGTGGGCGATCGGTGCCGGCTGCGGCACAAAATCCGGACCCACAGCGCAGGCTGCTATGGGCAGAGCCAAGCCGGCCAAGACCGCCCACCGGGATCGCGTGGTGACGGAGTCTCATATGCCACCGACCTTCGGGTCGGATCCGGCATGTTCGTGGCCCCTCCCAACCTCCGTCGGACGCTAGCGCGCCGACGCCACCGTGTCTTTCGCGCTCACAATGGATCAGGCCTCGCCGCCGAAACATCAGAATATTCTGCTTGCGACGACAATGTTGCGGATCGTGGCCCTGGTGCAACACGGGGGTTGCGCTCTGGCACGTCACCAGCTTACGATTGCGCCGATGGCATGACGTACAACAGCCACTTCTTCATCCGGATCGCGATCTTGGAGATGATGTGCACCGGCTTGCCGCGCTTGGTGTAGATGGCGGCCGTCCCTCCCGAGCCGAGCGACAGCTTCCCGGCCACTGCCTCGTCGCTGAAAAGAATTTTGACGGCATAAACGCCGCTTGACCCAACCTTGGCGGCGTTGGGGATGTCGCCGCTCGTCGTAAACTGACCTCCTCCGGACGCGGGGATAATGCTGTCGACCTTTGCGGTGAACAGACGACCCGGATAGGGGTCCAATACCAGTTTCACGTCGTCCCCCGGTTCGACATTCACCAGGTAGTTCTGGGGAAAAACCGCGACAACCGCGATATCCTCAGTGCTGACGAAGGTGCCGGCGGCCGCGATTGGAGCGGGCACCAACATGGTTCCCGGCTGAACCTGCCAGTTCACCACATAGCCGTCGGCCGGCGCTGTCATCCTGCATTGCTCCAGATTAAACAGCGCGTCGTTGAGTTGGGCTTCGACAGCGGGGACATTGCTCTGCGCGACCAACACGGCAAACGCAGCCTGTCGGGCGGAGGCTTCGGCCTGCGCAAGGGTCGACTGAGCTCCCGCCAGTCCGGCCGCGGCTTGTTGCTCGGCGGCCTGGGCCTGAGTGAGGGCGGCTTGAGCCTGCTCGACGGCGGCGTCCGCCTCCTGGCGTTGCTGCGTAGCTTCAGTCACCTTGAGCCTGCTGATCGCCGCGATGTCCGCTCGCTGAATGTTCAAGGCGATCTGTTCCTGCGTCTTGGCCAGTTCGTCCGCTGCTTTTCGCTTTGTTAAGACCCGCCTGTGCGTTGGCAACCGCCGCCTTGGCCTGATCGACACTTGCCTGTGCCTGCGCAATTCCATCCCTGGCCTTTTCAACATTGGCATTTGCCGCGTCCTGCGCGGCCTTGGCTTGTTCGACGTTCGCCTTTGCGGCCTTCAGCTGGGCTTGCAGTTGATCAACCGTGTATTGGTACGGCGCCGGATCGATCTCCAGCAGCAGGTCGCCCTTCTTCATCGGCTGGTTTGCCTGAGCGTAGACCGTCTTGACTTGACCCTTCACGTAAGAAACGAGTTGCACCACGTACTGGGAGGTCACGAGCTTCGGCGAGATCGGCGCCGAGAGTACCCAGGCCACGACGACTCCGCCGACGATAAAGATGCCGCCGACCACGATAAGGGCTATCGGGTACGGGCGCGGCTTCACGAGCTTCAGCTTGAAGAGAACGAGCACGATCGCTGTATATATGGTGAGCAGCACGGCAATCATGGATGGCTCTCCTCGCTGCTGGCGTGTCTTGCGGGGTCGGCGGTTCGCGGCACCAGAAAGGCCCAGATCAGCGCCAGCGGCCACAGCAGGCCGCCCGTAGCCAAGCCAAGCCAGCTGGCTACATTGATGGCGGCCGCCTGCGGGTGGCCCCATTTGCGCGCGAGCTGCCCTGGCAACTGACCAACTGACCCAGACTGACCACGAGGATCACCGCTACGGTGATTAGAAGGGCGAAAACGACGAACGTAACTGCATCCAGCACGCCGAATGTGGGCTCCATCATCAGTGCTCCTTGAGACTGGGGTGCTGATCGTCCTCATGTTCCTCATCGATCGTCATCACGCCGGCCAAGATTGGCGGCGAAACGGCTGGCACGCAATTATTGAAGCGGCTGCACCTTCGCTGCCATGTCGGGAATGAGCCTGATCCTGTAGGCCGCGTTACTACATTTGAGAACCCAGACGGCTTCGTCCGGCTTCGATCGCTTCGCGTCCCTCACAGCACTCTGCGCCTTGTCGCAGGCAAAGCCTTGCATACGTATCTGCGCCGCGATTGTGTCCTTTGGCGCTTCTCCTGCGGCTTGTGCTGCAGACCCCATCGGGCCACCGCGCGAAGCGCCCATATCCAGAATGGCCCCCGGGAATTCGATGCTAAGGATCAGGAGACCAAAGATCAGAAGAACGCTGGTGAGAAGATTGGTTTTCATCGCACGCCTCACTGCCAAACGCTTCAAACAGGACGATTCAAGCAAAGCGCCATCGCCGCCAAGCAAGGGGCGGGACTTAAGCTGCTTGTTCGTGTGAGTCACTCCCATCGGCTCCAAGATTCGCTGCGATCTCAGTAGTCTTGATGGCTCAAGTCACAAATCCTGCCAGTCGCTCGATGAACCAGAATGCTGCAACACTTCCGATCGCATAGGTCACGACCGCCAGCGCGTGGCGTTCGACCACCGACGGAAGATTGATGCGCGCGGCGCAGGCCAGCACGCCAAGCACGCAGCCGATGAAGACCAGCTGCCCGATCTCCACCCCCATGTTGAATGTGAGCAGGGCAAGTGGGATGTCGCCTTGTGGAAGGCCGATATCGATCAGCGCGCTGGCGAAACCGAGGCCATGCAGAAGACCGAACGAAAAAGCGACCGCCCAGGGCCAGGTGGCGGTCAAGCTGGGCTCTCCCCGCTGGCGTCGCAGGATCTCGCTCGCCAGAAGCAGGATGCTGAGCGCAATACACGCCTCGACCGGCGGCGCCGGCACATGGAGGACGCCCAGGGTCGCAAGCGAGAGCGTGATCGAATGTGCGACGGTGAAACCCGTCACCGTCAACAGGAGCATCCGCGTGCTGCGCACGATGAGAATAAGCCCGAGCACGAAAAGGAGATGGTCGAAGCCGAACAGGATGTGCTCGACGCCATGCGATAGATAGGCGCCGGCGACCGCTAAGAGCCCTTGCGACGTCGCGATGTCGACCCACGGCTGGGACGGCCGCACCAGCGTGCTCGAATGTGTGCCGTCAAGCATCTGCACGCGCACCAGCACGTCCGTGACCGTTGCCTGAAGCCCGACGAACTCGATGCGCCTTCCGGCCAGTCCCTGGGTGCCGGCGTCTAGCACGCGGCGTTCGACGATGGAATCGGACAGCTCCTGCGCGGCAGGCTCGATGACGTCATGACTCTCGTCGGGGAGCCGCAGCACGACCGGCAAGCGTACGCCGGCAAGCACGGGCGTTCGCCAAAGCAGTTGGTAGCGGCCGGGCCCGACTTCATCGATTTGCAGATAGGCCGGCCGGACCTCGTGAGCGCGCGCGAGCGGCATTGGCACCATCAGCGCCGCGAGTAGACCGGCCAAAGCGACCTGGAACCACCGCCAATGCATCGATCGCGTCCTCACTGCGGCAACACGTCTGTCGACGCGATTGGCGCCTGAGGATTCCGCAGGCTCCCGAAGTCGACCGATTCGATGGGCGGGACCACGACCGTGTAGCGCGCACGCATCGCTTCGAAAGCAATCCGTTTGATCTCGCGCTGCTTTTGATCCAGCCATGCGGGTTTGACGTCGGGCTCGACTTCCTCGAACGCAGGCACGCGGCCCGGCTCGATTGCGTCGACGAATATGAGATGCCAGCCATAGCCCGATTGGATCGGCCCCTGCCATGCACCGGGCTTGAGCTGAAACACCGCCTTTGCGAAGTCCGGGCCAAATTCCTTGGCGATCTGGTCGGGAGCGCGTTCGGCATAATAGTCCTGGAACATGAAGGGGTCGGCGACCGCAGCGGCTTTGGCGGCGTCGGCCGGCTCGCCGGCTATCTTGTCCAGCGCCGCAGCCGCCGCGTCGTGCGCGCGAGGTCGATCGAAGGAGAAGTACAGGTGGCGAAAGCTCGCGCGCGCTGGAAGCGCAAAGCGATCCGAATTCTGCGTGTACCAGGCTCTCAGTTCGGCATCGCCGGGGTCCTGCAAAGCGGCAATATCTGCGGCCAGGAAATCCATCTTCTGCGCCAACCGGCGCTTGATGATCTCGTCGTCCTTGTCGAGCCCCAGCGCCAAGGCTTCGCGGAACAGAATCTCCTCGCTTACCCGCTGCTCGATCAGGGCGCGCATCTGATCAGCCGTCGGCAGTGGCCGACCTTGCGCAAGCCAGTGCACCGCCAATTGGCGCAGGTCGTCCTTCGTCAGCACGATCTGATTGGCTCGGTCGGTCCGGTTAGCGGCCGGGTTCAACACTTGGTAGATCGCGAAAATCAACGCACCGGCAAGAAGGAAATGGAGCAGTGGTTCCCGCAACCACCTGTGGACGAGGAAAGGCGGCGTCCGCCCAGTCTGTGGCTCATCCAGCGCTGGCTGGGACGGTTCCGAGGTCGGCTGGGGTTTGACGAGCGGCTGCGGTGCCATGGAGTTCGCCGGTCAGGATGGGTGATCTATTGAACGGCCGCGTTGGCGGACGCGGCGCGCTGCAGATAGTTGACGACGGCAAATTCCGAGGCCGGATCCGCTATCGTGTTGGACTTGAGCAGCACCGCGTATTCTGTCGCGGCGTCCCAATAGTCCCAGTCAGCCAGTTGCAGCGCCACGAACCCGGCCATCGGCGGGCGCTCCCTGATGAAGGCTCGATAGGCCTGGATCACGCGCTCGCGCGGTACGGTGCGATTCGCGTCACCGTGAACGTCGAGCGCAAGCAGGGCCGCCTCGATCTCCGGCATCGTCCGGCTGCGATCGGCAAAATACTTCGCCTCGACCCAGTCAACGCGAGATGGCCCGCGCAATTCGAGATCGGCGCCAATCATCGCGGCGAGGTTCTCGGCGCGGTGTGAGCTCCATGCCGCCTCGATGTGCTGCTCGAGCCGCGCGGTATCGGCCGGACCGCCGACAAAGCCAAGCAAGAGAGTGTAGGCGGCGTGGCGTGACACGAGCTTTGGATCGTCCAGCCAGCTCTCAACCGCCACCGCATCGATCCGCGATCTCGCAACGTCCACGGTCGCGTAAGGCGCGCGCGCCAATTCGCCCCACGCGATCTGGGCAGCCAGCGGGTCGGGGTTTTCGAGGTAGGGTAGAACGAGTGCAATCCGTTGCCGCCAGCCGGCGTAGCTGAGCGTGGACGACTTCAGCATGTTCGAGGGCCAAGTGGGCCGTGGACGGTCGCCTTTGACGAAAGCGGTCGCAAGCAGTTGCCGGAGCCAATCCGCATATTCAGCCCGGAAGGTGCCCAGGCTGGTCCATTGCGAAGCAAACGGGTCACGAACGAGCAGGTAAGGATCGGAGCCCGGCGCCGCTGCTGCGTCGAGGTCCGTCACTGGGTCCGCGATGATATCGCCGACGGCATCCTTGCCCTTCACGACCTCGACCATCCGGAGTTGGTTCGCACCGGAAACGGGCACGGCGAGCACCGCTCGATCGGCCATATCCAACCGCTGGCCGATGGTCACCATTTGGCGGGCGGCTTCATAGCAGAGCTGGCACGCCACCCCTGTCGCTGCCGAGATCAGCAGGAAGAAGGTGGCCAGCGTGTACTTCAGGCGCCCTGGAGCGGGAGACAGCAAAAGTCGAACCGACATCGATGCCTCCTCAACGCAGTACCGGCTGACCCGGCAACGGATTGAGTTCGGGCACTGCCGGGATGATCTCGTAATTGACGTAGCCAAACTCGTTGCTGCGCGCGCCGTAATACTTGTCGCCCAGCTTGTAGGCGGTGACCTCGATCGGCGTTCCGGCGATCACGGTCACGATCTTGCCGTTGTTGATGTAGTAGGGCGAGGGTGTGCCGAGATAGCTGCTCCGCGCCGCATCGCCGACAGCACTCGGCTGGATGGCACCGCGGCCGTCGTGATCGAACAGGCTCTGACCCTGATTTTGGGCGAGTTTCGCCGTCAGGTAACCTGGGTTGATCGGCGTGAGCGTTTGCGTGGAATTGGCGACTCCCGACGCACTATAGATGATCTGGAACTTCGTGCCGGTCGCGTTGTTCTGCAGCCACGGGGACTTCTCGACAATCAGCGCCTTGAGCTGAGCGTCGTTGAGGGCGACGGCCCCCTGTTTCTTGAGATCGTCGATGGTGGGACCATTTTTGGCGACCTTCCGCGCCTCAGTGGTCGGGCTGTACCAGATCGGTGAGCTCCACGCCCGCTCCTGGACGTTAGCCGCCACCACGTCGGGCGGTGCGATGCCGAGTTTCGCGGCCTGGATCGTCGTCCAGCGCGGCGTCGGAACCTCGAGCACGCGCGCATAGTAGAACGCCGGAACGCTCGGATCGAACTCGGGATCGGTCCACACGGTCTTCAATTCGACGGCGCCGGTGCTGTTCGTGTATGTGGCCTTTTCGATGTCGACTGTACTTTCGATCGGCGGCACGACACCGGTCCACTTGTCGGGCTCACGGTCACCTGCCCAGGCGACGTCGAAGATTTTCTCGAAGCTCTGACCGCTCTTGGTCCAGCCCTTGATGATCTGGATGCGGTCGAGATTGCCGGATGTGGGATCCTTGACCGCCCACACCGCGAATGACGGTGTCTTTTCGCCTCCGGGCATGGGGCTCAGGTCTCCGCCCATGGGCACGCCCTGGGCATAGGCGGCCTTGACCCATTCGCGGTCCTTGATCCAGTCCGGCACGAACTTCCAGAACGTCCGGCGCTGCTCGGCCGTCGCAGTCTCGGCATAGCTCCAGCCGCCGAAAAAACGAACCTTGATGTGCGGTCCGCTGACCGCGAAGGTCTCCTTGCGCTTCATGGCGTTGAAGATCGACTCGCGCGTGTTCTCCTCCGCCCATACGCCGGTAAGCCCGGCAGGGCCTTCCTGGCGCACATCCAGACCGGCGAACAGATGGCCCGACATACGCGTCTCGATGGTTCCGTCGGCGATGCCGTGGCCCCCGAAGAAGTTATCCTGGCGATAGGACACTCCCGTGTCGTGCGAGTTGGCGGCGGCGCCGAAACCGAACCTGTAGGGGTTGAAGCCCTTGGTGTCTTCGAGCGCGAGCCCATCCTTCAGCGCCTGGCGGGCATAGCTTCCGATGACATGCGGAATGCGGCCTTCCGGATTGCCCAGAAGATAAGTGAGGATCTCGAAATTGGCGAACTCGTCATTGGGCGAGAGCAGAGGATGGGTCTCCGATTGCCCCTTGATCTGCTTGATCTCGATCAGAGGCTCGTTGCGCATCCGGGATTCAGCGTAAGTCTTGTCAATCGGCCGCCCCTGAAGGTCGACATCGGTCGGATACATGCGCCCATCCGAGAGGTTGGCGTTATGCGAGATTGCGAGAAGCTCGTTGCCCGCCTTGCGTTGGCCATCCATCCAGGTCCACAGGTCGGTCGGGTCGGACGAGTTAAGCGAACTGTACGGCATCGCCGGCACATGGGTGCAATCCTTGAAGAAGATGTTGCGGTGGAGGTTCATGTTGTTCGGCATGGACGTCCACTCATAGCTGCAGAAGGTGGTGAACTTGCCCGGTTCGTTGGCCTTGTCCGCGAGTTCGATGTTCTGCTCCCAGACCGTGTGCCCGATCTCGGGACTCGCGAGCGCCTTGACCGGCGCGCCGCTGACTAATTTTACAGCGTAAAGATAGACTCTCTGAACCTCCTCAGGACTGTTGTTCTTCATGATAAGTGGCGTCGCGGCCGGATTCTTGCTGATCGCCGAACTCGGGTCATTAGCCAACTTCATCACGCCAACATATTCCGAGTGATCGGTGACGCCGGCGAAATCGAGCGGCGTCTCGATCTTGATGTCGTAGCCGAGCGGATGCTTGATCGTCTCGCCCTTGAAATATTTGTAGGCATCGCCGGGCTCGGTGATCCGATTGCCCATCATCCAGGCATCGAGCGACCAGCTAGTGTGAACATGCGTCTCACCGAAATACGCGTCGCGAAGGGGGTTGCCCTGGCCGAACGCGCGCGAGGTAATCAGCCCTATCAGACCGGCTCCCAATACGGTCGCTGCGAGACAGCGTTGCTTCGACGTCCGCTTCATCGTCGCCTCCCATCTTTGATTATTGTCGCTGATTATTGTCGCTCAGTCACGCTCCGCAATTTTAAAACTGTTTCGTCACCGCCTGCGGCTTGCGTGGCATCGGTTGCAAGCCTCCAGAGCGCAACGACGAGTATAGCGCGAATTTCTGCGCTGGCGTATGAAGAAAAAATGGCGCTGAGCACCGCCGGCCCTTAGCCATTCGGTAACCCATTGGTGTGCTGCCAATTTTGGGTATCATCGTTGATCGGTAATAAGTGGCCAACGGTATGCGCCTAGTCGTCGTCGCGCTCATTTTTTGCCATGAGTTCGCGATGATCGGTTCGTCACAGCGGACGATAGGCCCAATGTCTACAGGCAGCATGGGTAGTATCCGCGTTCAGCGTCGCCTCGCCGCCTATCGTGCGCTACTCTTTTGCGGCGATCAATGGCGCCCATCGCGGATTGGACGGGCGTGCGCTGCGCTGTTACGACGATCGGCAAAGCTCGGCTTCGATTCTCCCGTCAGGAAGCCGACGGGGTTCCGCCGCAGCGGCGGATCAAGGAAATCTTTTCGTCGGTGAGCCCATCGTGCTCGGGCATGAATTTTAGAAGTTCGCAGAAAGGAACGGTCTCGGCCTTTGAGTCGAGCTTTGCCTTGGTGCGCGCATGGCCTTTATTTTGTGCGCGTATCGATCTCTCACGGCATATTCGAGCGCAATCAGTGCGGCTAGTTCCCCGACCTAGATGAAATCGCGGCCAATCCACGCCCCAGAAGATACTGCTTCTGGGCGCGTTCAAACTTATGGGAAAGCGCTTGTGGGACGTCATCAGGCAAGCGCAGCCGCAGCAGGAACGCCTGCCACTCAGCGACGTTGGTGAAGACAATAGACCCGCCTGGATTGCCGCGTATCGGCCACGTGAGACCCAACGGCCCCGGCGATATGTTGGCGACTGCGGCAAGTGCTTCGAAGAATTTTTCATTCAGCGCCATGGCGTGGCCGTGTCATACATTCGTGCTGCATCCGTCTCGGCTTGCTCGATCGACCAGCGCACGCGCTCGGCGATGAACGAAGCAAAGGAGCGGACGTCGCCGTCGATGCTCGCGGTTTCGAGCGCCTTAAGACACGCGACTCTGTCTTCGACGCGAATGACCATCTACGGATAGCCGCCCGAGGCAAGCATGGCGTTCATAAGAAACCGCGCCATACGGCCATTGCCGTCCGGGTAAGGGTGGATGTAGCCGAACAGCCAATGCCCAAACACAGCGCGCACCGAGGGTTCTTGTTCGCCTTCGAGCAGATCGAAGAATGTCGACATCGCATCCGGGACGACATCCGCACCTGGCGGCACGTGCCGTGAGCCCTTTAGGAACACCGGCGTGTTGCGATAGCCCGCGAGCGAGGCCGCGCCGATCAATCCGGCCGAAACGCTCGGCGCAAACAATTCACGATACCAATCGCGATGAGCGGCGCGCACCATAGCACCCGGCTCACTCCCGGCGATGATCTGGGTGACTGCTTCCTTCACCTGCTGGAAGGCTTGCCAGTAGCCGCGCGCGGCCAGCGCGTCCCTGTTCTGCCGGTCCGCCTCGCTCACGTCCGGATTCCAATTTCCTGCGCGGACCCTTTCGATCAGTTCCGGGGTGACGCGGTAGCCTTCGATCGACAGCGAGTGGTAGGCGTCGCTTTGATAGATTTGATCGACGAAGCGCAGATAGGCTTCCTTGTCCATCGGCAAGCCGGGCGCTGGCGGAAAGCCTTCCATCGCGGCATCGCGCAGCGAGGCCCACAAGGCCCGAATGCGGCCGACGATCGGGGCGGCACAACGGGGCAATTTAGTTCGACTTGCGTCGGACGTGGTATAGCGGAGCGCCGGTGGCTTGGCTTAGAAGCGTCGCTCTCCATGCCGCGTGCTAATGGCGCCTTCGGCAGCGCTGCGGCTAATCCCGGAAATTCGGGCTCAAAACGCCGCGTCCGAAAAGCAGTCATTTGCTCCGTGGCACCAATGACTGTGGCAGCGGCTCAAGCCCAGGCGAGCAGATCGGCGGCCGCAGGCGCGCCGGTGAATGGGTCATTTCCATTCCTCTCGCGTCGGAATCATCGAAAGCAGTTTGCGCGTCTCGGCGACGACGCGATCCTGGAACGTCGGATCGCGCGCGAGCGCGGAACCGAGCATCGGGTGACCGCCTTCGTGGTAGTAGATGCCGGTCTGACCGGTTGCATCGATCAGGACTTTGGTGATCAAGCGCGCTCGGCAAACCAACAATATCGCAGGAAATCCAAAGGGCGTGACTGTTTGAACGGCCGCTCGCGACCTCCGATGCTATCATCCGGCATGCACCGAATACCCATCCCGCTGCTATCGCGATTGCATTTCCTGTGGCGGTCCCGATCGCGATTGTGCTGCACGTGCGGGATCGGCGCCGTATGCAGGTGGTGGCCGGGAGGAGTTGTTGTGAATGTTGCGGCGCGACGTTGGGCGTTGCGTCGTGCTGACACAGAATGGACGAAACAGGCTGCAGCGCTGCGGCAGGCGCGGCTGATGATGAGACTTCGTCTGATCCGCCGCGTTTGGGCCACATGCGCCGCCTGCGGCGCCGAATACGGCTATGATGCCCACGCCCACACTTTCCATCGCCTCGCTCGCAGCGGCCCACCCGACGATCAGGGTTCGTCCGCTGCCTGTCCCCTCAAACTCTAAGAACCTCGCCTTTGTCAGCCAATTCGTCGAGATTCCAGATGACGTCGTATTTACTGTTAAATACTCGGTCCGGGCAGCGCAGATGGCCGTGTACAAGCTACTGAAGATCAAACGCCCCGTTCCTCCCATCACCCGACACGATAAATCAACAAGCGTTCTCATTGACACACTAGAAAAGGCTTTAGCTTGAAGAAACATTGCCGAGTCTGCGGGGGCCAATCGTCGAAAATATTGTGATCAGCAGCGTCCAGCCGAGATGCTTCCTTGAACGCCGCCCAATCGTCAAAACGGCTGCCAGGACTTTCAATTCAATCCCCATACGTTTCATCTCGCTCGGTTCCTCCTCGCGTCTGACAACTAGAGGAAATAAGCGGGCAAGAAAGCCGATGCGACGCCTTCTTTCCGCTCCACTGGCGATCGCACTCATCGCGTTTTCACGGTTTGATGCAAGTCAAGACGCCACGTCCGACGCGCATCGATACTACGCGCAGAGCGGTCCGTCGGCACCAGCGTCAGTCCGGTGCAGGCAAATATATCGGTGCGACCAGCTTTGCAGCGATCAGTTCCTCGTCTCCAACCGAGAACGCCGGATGTCCCGAAACTTCGACGCGATCGTTATCGGCTCCGGGCTGGGCGGCCTGACCGCAGCGGCGCTGTTTGCCCGCGCCGGCCACAAGGTTCTAGTGCTCGAACGCAATGAGAGCTTTGGCGGGGCGGCCACCGTCTATCATCACGGCGCACTGGCGATCGAAGCGTCGCTGCACGAGATCGATGGGCTCGACGCCAGCGATCCCAAGACGCCCATCCTGTACGCGCTAGGCCTCGATCGCGATATCCCCTTCGTCGATGTCGGCACCTTGCATGAGGTGAGAAGCCCGCTATTCGAAAGACCCTTCGTGATGCCGCATGGCCTGGATGCTGCGCTGGCGGCGACAAAGGCGCACTTTCCAAAACAGGCCAACGGCGTTGAGCAATATTTCGGGCGCATCGATGCCATTCGGCAGGCCGTCGCCATGATGAGCGAGCACCAGGACGACCGCAGCTGGTGGCTCTGGAACGCACCGACATTGCCATGGCGGCTGTGGCCACTGATCCGCGACCGCCACGCGACGCTCAGCGAGGTGCTCGGCCGGCTGTTCGGCAACAACGAGGCGGTCAAGCTCGCACTGGCGTCGAATCTTGGATATTACACCGACGATCCTGACACGATGCCCTTCATCCATTTCGCTGTCCCGCAGGCGTCGTATCTCGCCGGCGGCGGCCACTATATCCGCGGCGGGTCGCAGGTGCTCAGCGACAGGCTGGTCGCCATCATTCGCGAGGCCGGCGGCGAGGTCGAGGCCGGCCAGGAGGTCGAGACCATCCTGCTGGATGGTAACTGCACACGGGGCGTGCAGCATCGCGCGCGGAAAACCGGCGATATCAGGGAAGAGCTTGCGCCGATCGTTTTTGGAAACGCCGCGCCAACGGTCCTTGCGGCTATGCTGCCGGAGGATAAGCGGGCAACGTTCATGGCACGTTACCAGGGCCGTCTTCCGTCGATCTCGCTGTGGACCATGTCGCTCGGACTGAACCGGCACTCGCACGACTTCGGAGTCCGGCATTATTCGACGAGCATTCTGCCGTCATGGCTCACCACTCTGTCGGGATTTCGTGGCGCCGCCGCTGTCCTGGGCGAGGCTTCGGAAGGCCGCATCACACCGTATGGCTTCGTCGCCTATGATCAGATCGACTCCGGATTGAATGCTGACGCACCCTACCTTGCCGCACTGGTCGGCTCCGATCGGGTCCAGAACTGGGCCGGTCTGACCGCCGAGGCAAAGCACGCGCGCAAGGAACGCTGGATGGACCGCATCATTGCCGATCTCGACCGGCAATTCCCGGGCATTGCAGGGGCCATCGTCCATCGCGAGATGTCGACTTCGGAGACATTCCAGCATTACCTGAACACGCCCGGCGGCTCGCTCTATGGCTTCGCCCCGGAATCGCGCGGATTCATGCCATTGGCCGCAACCGCGATCAACGGGCTGTACCTCGCCTCGGCTTTCACCGGAGGCGGCGGCTTTACCGGCGCGATTCTGGGCGGTGGCTGGGCCGCTCGCGCTGCCATGCACGCTGACTCCACAACGCAAACGCCGATGCGCACCAACGTTTGATCCCGCTCAATAACCGATCCTCCAAATCTGATCGACTGCAGATCAATTGCGCGGCGAGGACGAAAAATCATGGCTACCACCGATACCCTATCGCGCTCCGCGGAGGCCAAGGTCCCATCCCCTGCGAGACCCAGCTGGTTACGATCGAACTGGGGCGTTCTGCTCGCGGTCGCAGCCTTGGTGGCGGTCATGTGGCTGCCGACGCCCGAAGGTCTTTCCATCGCCGGCCAGCGCATTGCCGTCATCGTCTGGATGACCGAAGCGCTCGACTATGCCGTCTCGGCCGTGGTCATCGCCGAGCTGATGGCCTTTCTTCTCGGGCTTTCGCGCAATCCCGCAAATCCAAAACTGCTGCTGGGCCAGCGCCGGCCTCGGTCTGGCGTTCAGGGGCTTTGCCAATACCGCGCTGGTGCTGGTGGCGTCGGCACACCTATCTCGCCGCCGCCATGACCGCGACCGGACTCGACAAGCGCATTGCGCTTTCCGTCCTCTCGCGGGTCGCCGGTGAATCACGTGGTGGTAGGCGCCATCCTGGTCGGCTTCGTGATGGCCTTCCTGGTACCCCCCACCACCGCGCGCGTTGCCTGCCTGGTGCCGATCTGCTCGGCATCATCTCGGCATTCGGCGTTAACAAGAGAGGCGCCTTTGCTGGCATGCTGATGATCACGACCGTGCAAACCGCCAGCATCTGGAATGTCGGCATCAAGACCGCCGCCGCGCAGAACATGGTCGCGGTCGGCTTCATTGAAAAGACCCTGCAGAAATCCATCACCTGGTTGGAATGGTTTATCGTGGCGGCACCATTCGGCATTCTGATGTCGATCGCGCTCTATTTCGTGATGACGCGGATGATGCCGGCCGAGGTGACGGACATTCCCGGCGGACGCGAACAGATCCGCAAGTCGCTGGCCGAACTCGGACCGATGAAAATCTCAAAGAAGAGGCTGCTCGCGATCTCGCTGACATTGCTGCTGCTCTGGGCTGCCGAAGGCGTCCTTCGTAGTTTTGACACCTCATCGACCACCATCGCCGCCGTCGCGCTGATGTTCCTGCCGGGCATTGGAATCATGACCTGGAAGGAAGCACAGCCGAGGATTCCGTGGGGCACGGTCGTGCTGTTCGGCATCGGCATCAGCGTCGGAACGGCGTTGCTGCAGACCAAGGGCGCGTCCTGACTCGCCAACCTCACGGTGGTCGAATTCGGCCTCAAGAACGCAACCGCGCTGTTCGTTCTGGCGGTGCTGACCCTGTTTCTTACCCTGATTCATCTCGGCTTCGGCAGCGCGACCGCGCTGGCCTCCGCCAATGATGCCGATCGTCATCGCGGTACTGCAGGGTGTCGCAACGCCCAGCATCAACATTGTCGGAATGACGATGCTGCTGCAATTCGTGGTCAGCTTCGGTTTCATCCTGGTGGTGAACGCGCCGCAGCCAGCGGAGGAGCGAGCGATGACATCATCGATCAAGTCATATCCCCTCGTCGACAAGGTAATCGAGATATTCGGCGACTGGTTGAAGCAGAGGCAGGAAATTCGTGAGCTGCGCGAATTGGAAGCCGGCGAATTTTCGTGCATCGCCTACGAATTTTGCGTTACACGGCGACCTCGACACATTTGTCCGCCAGGGCCCGCATGCCACACAGGAGCTGCCCAAATTGCCGAAGGCTCTCGGCATAAATGAAAAGCCCTGGCGCGGTCGCCGCCGCTGGTTCTTCGCGACTTGGAACGGGTCTGTGCGTCGTGCGCACAAAAGGCTCCGTACAGCCAGGATCTCGCGGCCGCAACCTCTGATCAACACTATAAGAAGTACTGCCTCAATGCATCGACAATCGACGCGCTGGACGAGAACCCTCCGCTCACCTAACGCGATCCCATCGCTTGCCAAAGAGAGACCAGCCAGTTTGTCGGCAGAGCACCGGGGTGCATGGACGTGCAATGCAAATATGCGATATCGCCGTCGCTCCTCGGAGGCCACCGGTCGCGACGAAACCAATCAGCCGAACCGCGCTCTAGGGCGAGGTTGACCGGAACGAATTGATCCGCGTCAATTCAGAAGCGAAAAGGCCGGATGTCGCGACGTACCTCGCTCATAAAATTCCCCACCTGTCTTTACTTTTCTGAGCGTAACTTGAACGGATCAAAAATGGCGCCGTCGATCAATGGAATCTCCGTTTTCATTGCTGAATTTGAGTCATGGCTGAGCGGGTTTCCTCAGTCTCCCGCCCTCATCGTAGAATTGTCCTCTGCAGGCCAGAACGAGAAGCAGTTTTTTCGACGCTTGATGCTCACCCAGCAAGATATCAATTATCCTTGGCATTGATGGACCTCGACCAATCGCCAGATCAAAAGTTGCGGCCACCTTCGGGACGTTCCAATTCGGGACGTTCCAATTCGACACGAGTGTACCACAAAGGCGGTACCGGGCTTTGCGCCAGATCAACGGTCTCACGTCTTCCGCTACAGCACAAATCGTTCGGCTTGATATAGACCAGTTCTTTTTTGCTGGTCGCGCGACGCAGCTTTTTTGACTTAAGCCCGACAGTTGGTTGACTTGGCTCAAGTTGCGTCGCCGGCAATGGCCTAGCGTTGTTATTGTGCAGCACCTTACAGTGTGTAACCGCAGGTGCGATGCGCATCGATCCTTCCAGAGTTGAGTCCGGGAAGGCGATATAGAGGTGGCGAAATGCCCCGCGCTTTTTTTCCTAAGCTGTTCTGCGGAGAAACCTGCGATACGCTCGAATTTCGAGAACTTCAGAAGCTCGCAACCCAAGTCCGTTTTCGTCCGAGAAAGACGATTTTCTCAGAAGGCGAAGCCGCAGACAACGTGTTTGGCCTCTCGCGGGGCGTCGTACGTCTTTACAAACTGCTACCGGACGGACGGCGTCAGATTCTGACATTTGCGTTACCCGGCGATTTCCTGGGAATGCCGTTCGCCGACCGACACAGCTTTTCGGCCGACGCCATCGACGAGGTCTCTTCATGTCGATTTTCACGCGACCAGCTTACCAAATTAATTCGATCGAGTCCGAACATCATGCGGCTATTGATCGAATTTGCGACCCGCGAACTTGATATGGCGCAGGAACAATTGCTGCTTCTCGGTAACGGATCGGCCGAGGAAAGGGTTGCGATGTTCCTGGTTAATTGGCGTAGCCGGTTGTTGAGCTTCAGTCCATTTTCAGAAAATGTGCCGCTGCCAATGCGACGCCAGGATATTGCTGACTTTCTCGGTCTGAAGCTCGAAACAATTAGTCGCACGCTTGCCAAGCTTGAGCAGAAGCAAATGATTCGCGTGGTTCCGAACGGGGTTTCCTTGACGGGCCTGGATCAGACCCTTCTCGTCAAGGGAAGAAACTGCAGCCAAACATTTGAGAATTCAAAATCGTGATGTGGTTCGTGTCCGGCCACTAAGAATCTTCTAGTTGGTCGGACACTGAGCAGACAGATTAGCTTTCGCAACGGTAACTATTCGTGTTCGATATTGTAGGGAAGTCCGCCATGGCGAGACCTGCATTAAGTGCTCAGTTGAACCCAGACGAGCTAAAGAAGCTCGCAGAGACCCAAACCGCTCACGCTATGCGGATTGAAACGGGACCCGAGCGGCTGCGAATACTAACACTTGCCGATGCCCTCATGAATCTCGCCGAGATCAAAAAGCTCTTCCTGGAATATGAGCGACGGTTGCTTCATTGATACAAGCCGCACAGGCTGTTATCCGGTAGAGGCGGCGCGATCTCGTCGCGGGTAGAGACGAACTCGCGCCCTTTCGCGAGACCGGCTTGCAACTTATCTGACGAAGCTGAGGTATGAGGCGAGTGCTTCGACTTCGTCCGGTCCTAGCGTGCCGGCAACCAGGGGCATCGGAGACCCGACAGACGAATGATATCCTTGGCCCCATTCCTCGAGCCTGCGCTTGAGGTAGAAATAGGACATTCCTCCGAGACGCGGAATCTCGCGCACACCCTGGCCGCCCGGGCCGTGGCAGGCAAGGCACGCCACGATATTGGCTTCCGGAATCCCCTGGAGATAAATCACTTCTCCCCGGTCTACTAGCGCGCGACGTCCATCATTGGCGGATTTCGGCGGTAGCGAAGCAAAATAATCAGCGAGATTGCGCACCGCGTCGATGTCAAGATTTGCCGCGGCGCTCCACATATATTGTTTCGAAAGCGGATTATCGCGGATATGCGCGGCATAGCCGTGAAGCTGGGATTCGATGTAGAGGGACCGTTGTCCAGCCAGTCGCGGCGCGACCGTATAACCCTGTGCCCCGGTCCCATGGCACCAGGTGCAATTGCGGATGCTGGGCGCGACCGAATTGCCCGCCCATGTGGGAATGGGCGAGCAAAGAATCGCCAGGATCACCAGTTTTGGCCAGATCCGCTTCATGAAATCAACTTCCGCACTTGCTGCATTCGTATCATCGATGGTGGAAACTATCTGAGACTGCTGACATAGGCGGCGACGGCTGCGATTTGGGATTTGGTCAGGTTGTGTGCCGTCGGCCCCATCACGGCGGAGGAATCGGCATCGAGGAATTCTGGCCGCGCTCCACGGCCCAGTTCGTCAGCTTGTTGTAGAAGTAGTCAGGGAGCTGGCCGGCCAAGCGTGGAATCTGGTCCTGCCCCTTGGCGTCTTGACCGTGGCAAGCCGAGCATGCGGGGACATTGGATTCCGGAAGCCCCTCATCGAAGATGCGCTTGCCCGTGGCGATTGCGCTCGAGGATCCACCGCCGCCCAAAGGTGGCGGGTTGAGATCCCTGAAATAGTGCGCCAGCGCCGAGACCATCGACGGCGACAGCACATGCGCCACATTGGCCATGATCTCGTTTTTGCGCCGATGCTCGATGAAAGCTCGCAGCTGATTCTCGATATATTTGGGTTGCTGTCCCGCGAGCCGCGGCATGGCATAGTAGCCATGATAACCTTGGCCGGACAAACCGTGGCAGGTCTTGCAATAGGTGACCTTGGCCTGAAAGTCATCGGCGTGGCCGACAATCGCAAGACCCGCGGAGAGCGCCGCTGCCAGGATCGCGGTCCGCAACGCCGAATGTAAGCCACCGATCTTCATCATCCTGCCTTCATCGCTGCGCCGGCTACCGTGGCCTGTCGAGGAATAAGCCGACGGTTCGCGCGCCTGGTCATCGATCTACTGCCAGCCCCAGACGTGGAAGTTCACCCCGAGCTTGACCGTCTGCATCGTCGTCTTGAAACTCAGCGGGCCTGGACCATTGACGACATCGCTCATCGTCGCGGTATGGGTGCCGAAATCGTAATAGCCGTATTCGAGCCTCGCCGACCAATCGTCCGCGAAAGCCCATTCGACGCCGCCGCCCGCGGTCCAACCGATACGCAAGCTCAAGCCTTCGAAGTCGAACGGAAGACCGAGACCGGCACCACCATTGAACGTTCCGGTGACGCTGTACTTGCTGGAGGCCCAGGCGACACCGCCCTTGGCATAGAACAACCAGTGATCGACCGCATAGCCCGCCCGGCCGGTCAGGGTCGGCACGAAATCCGTTTTCGCGCTGACCAAGGCGGTGTCCGGTGGGCTGTTCGGAAGCGCCACCACTGTGCTCCCTTTCATCGTCCCGCCCGAGGCCGCGCCCTCGACACCGAGTACGAAATTCGACGGGAACTGATAGTCGCAACCGATCTGGCCACCGACCTCGGCACCATTCTCGTTGACGCTGGCGGTGGTGGTTCCGCCCGTCGTAAATCCCGGCCCACCCAGGTTGACGTTGTCCTGCACCAGGAGGACCGGGTCGGTCACATCGTTGCGCATCCAGGCTCCGCCGACATGGGCGCCAAGATAGCAACTGGTCCAGGTGAACCGCTGCGCGAACGTTGCCTTCACCGGCATTTGCGGCAGGTCGGCGGCGAACGCGGGTCCCGCGGCGGCGAGTGCAAGCCCGGCAGCACCCAGTAAATTCAATTTGTTCATGAAAACATCTCCATGTGCTCCCGATCCCGCCTACATCGCAAACCAAGCGTGAAGGAAGAGGGTGTTGTTGTCATGGGCACCAATCGTGGTGCCGTCGAACTTGTTGTAGTAGATGTATTGCAGACCAAGCTTGGTGTTGAACCATGGCCAGCCTGGAGCCTTGCTCAGGCCAAACGGAATGTAATCGAGCTCGGCCATCCAGCCGTTGCTGTTCGGGGTAAGGGCGTTCCCGGTATTCGGGTCAATGCCATACAGGCCTGCGTCGGCGGTGCCCCAGATATTGAAATATTGACCGGTGAGGGCGATGCGGTTGTCGCCGCCAAAGGTGAACTCGCCCGTCAGCCGAAGCGTGTTGAGTTCGTCGGTCGGATTGGACAGTCCATTGAAGAAGTCTGAATCCCGTCGCTGAAACTCGCGAATGTAGTTGGCGCGCAACGTCACCCAATAGTTCGAACCCTGATACTGGTACTGCGAGTCGACGCCGACGTCGGTAAACCTATTGCTTAGCGGCAGCGTCCCGGTCGTTCCCAATGCGAAGGTGTTGTCGATCCATGGATTGACATCGAAGATCATGCCGTAGGTGCCGAGCATAAAGGTGTGCGGACCCCAGTGCGGCTCAAACGCGACCCGCCAATAGGGCGCCACGCCGCTGAACAGGCCGGGCGAAGCGAACGGATCGACGCCCACCGAATTCTGCTGGTCGAACTGGAGTGTCTGGTAGCCGGTCAGTTCGAGATAGAGCATGTCGTTGATCATCGTGTAGGCGCCGACGCCACCGACATGCGCGGCGAACGCGCCCTCGATCAGCGTCGCGGCAGCGGGCTTGTTTGCAAGCGTCGAGCTTGCAAACGGGAATGACCACGCCGGCGTCGTATTCCACGGATCCTGAACGGTCGGATTGTTGTTGGCGGTGATGCCGTAGATGAGATCGAGCCCGCCGATGTTTGCGGTGCTGGCGAAGCGGAAATCGGTGTTGTCCCAATTCCAGGTATGCAGGAACTGGTCTGCCGGAGTGCCGGACAAGCTGGAAACGGGACCCGGCGCGTTATAGGTGACCTGGACGAAGGCGCCGAGATTGCTGGTGATCGCGCCACCCCAGAAGCCGCTGAAGGGCGACAGCACCACATTGTCGTTCGCGCTGTAGGGGTCGGTCGGCGGCGCAACACTCGGGACTTGCGTGTGAGTGTAGCCGACAATCGCCATCATCGAGATCGGTGGCACCCAGGTCTTCTCGGCAACGGGGCCTGAAGTGGGGGCGTCGCCGTTGCCGTCGATCCGGGCGGCATAGCCGCGCAGCTCGTTATAGGCATCTTTCGGCCCCGGATTGTCCGAGAACGGCGTCGTCCGATAGAGGCCGCCGCCCGTCGTGTAGCCGAGCAGTTTGAAGCGGCGGCCAAACGGCGTCAAACTCGGAAAACTCGTATGGCAGGTCCCGCAAGGTTGTCCGGTCTGGCGCGCGAAACTTGGTAGCGCCAGCGCCGGCGGTGCAAATCCGATCGTCAAGAAGCCGGCCAGCACAGCGACGAACATCGCCGCCGCGAGCACACTGCCGCGGCATAAACATAAAGATGGCGTAAAACGATTGGTATTGCCCCGCATCGCCCCTTGTCCCGTCGTGTGCGGCGCTGCATGCGAAACGCATCAATCGAACGCCATTCACGCTCGCCACACTAATGCAGGATGTGAGGCTGCGGCCAAGCCAAATCACGGCAACAAATCGGATTCCAAAGGCTGCGCGACATTTCGGCAACATTGGTTGCAGACGCAACAATTCGACACGCGCCGAAACATCTCTGTTTCGCCGCTTGTCGATGCAACTGCAGACGTCCGCCGAATCGTCCCCTGTACAAAACATCATGTCGAGCATTTGCGTGAGCGGCATTGATCTAAGTCAAATCGATGCGGAAAGATTGAACTGGATCAATCAACCCGGGCGAGCGTATCGTGCGACGTGGTTGGAGGGCCGGGTCGATGCGCTTACGAGTAATATTACTGATTGCAATCTTCGCTGCCGCGGCTTCCATCGCAGCGAGCGCGCAGGAGGGCGCGGGGACCGTCTCGCAAGGCGAGCTGAAGGCCAAGACCGACTATTGCAAGACCTGCCATGGAGTCTCGGGCCAAGGCTTCCGCGGATCTTTTCCAATGCCGCGGCTCGCGGGGCAGCAACCGGAGTATCTGAAAAACCAGTTGCAGGCGTTCATCGAGCGCCGGCGAACCAATCCCGTGATGTTCAACGTGGCGCATGTCCTGAGCCCACCGATGCTGGAGGGATTGTCCACTTATTTCAAGAATCTTGATCCAAAGCCGTTGGGAGGGGCTCCAAGGGAGCTCGTGTCCGAAGGGAAGAAAATCTACGAGGGAGGTGTTCCGAGCGCTGAGGTTCCTCCATGCGCGTCTTGTCACAGACCGGACGCCAAGGGCGCCGACGCTTTTCCTCGTCTGGCGGGACAGCTTCATGACTACATCTACCGCAAGCTGACGAACTGGGACAAGGAGCGCGGTCAGGATAAATCCAAGCCCGACAACTCGGCGATCATGCAGCCGATCGCTCACGATCTGACCGAGGCGCAGATCAAGGCCGTTGCGGCCTACCTCAGTTATCTGGAGTGACGCCGCGACCGTCGCGCATCGGCAATAGTGGCAAAAACCCGACCGAGACGCGCGATTGCTCCAGATCAGAGCGGCGAAAGGAAAAACCAACCACAATCACCGTCAGTTCACTCAACAGGACGATAGATCATGATGGGACCAGAGGGAATTTCCCGGCGGCAGATTTTGACAATCGCAGCCGGTGCGACCGGGGCATCGATCGCCGGCACAGCGGCAATCATCGGCACATCGACGGCCGCACAGGCCGCGAAGGTGCCCCAGAAGGCCGTGAAGTATCAGGACACGCCCAAGGGCGAGCAACGCTGCGATAATTGCGCGCTGTTTGAGCCACCCTCCTCCTGCAAGACTGTTGATGGAACGATTGCCGCGCAGGGCTGGTGCATCGTCTATGCGAAGAAGCCGGCATAGATTTCAGTGTCCAACGACGTTGCGAAAAAGTGAGGTGGCCGGCCGGCTCGGCCCAGGCCGTGAAGCTGCGCTACTCTGTTTCACGCCCATTGCGCGTTCCATCGGATTACGCCGCTGTCGCGCTGCTACGGCATCGTAGATGTCTTCCTCCTGCGCGGTATGCGTGCGCACCAAGGTCTCGATCGCCTCGATGATCCGCTGGGCGTCGCGAATGAGACAGCGGTCGATCTTTTCCGTCGGCAGGTCCTCCACGACGCGGGCAAGCTGGCGCGCCAGATGCAGGATCTCGCGGTGCGCCCGGCTCATGGCGGAAAGGCCGTGGCTCTCCTTGAGAATGCTGGAAAGCTGCGGATAGACATTGCCTTCGTCGTCGCGCTCATGCGCGACCACCTGCTCCTGAACCACCTTGTTGGCCTCCGCGATCAGTGCCGCACCGCTTTGTGACGTGGCGTCGTCGAGCGTATCGACGATCGATCGCAGCCGGTCGAGATTGCCGATCAGCGAAACGTGGTTGCGATGCAGTTCGCGTCCGGCCGCAGCAGTCATGTGCCTTGCGGCGTAGCTGTAGGCGGGGGTCAGGGCGCGGAGTGCATTGAGGATCACGGTGACATCGATCACTTCCTGAACAATACCGCTGGCACCGGCGTCAGCCAGCCAAGCACGGCGGCCAGCATCGCGAGCACTGAAAGGCCCATCCCCGCGACGATGCTTTCGACTGCAATTCGCCGCGCCCGTCGCGCGATCACGATCGCCTCGCCGACCCGATCGAGGCGGTCGGCGAGGATCACCACATCGGCCGCTTCCGACGAGGCGCTGGCGCCGCGGGCACCAAGCGCGATGCCGACATCGGCCGACGCCAGCGCCGGCGCGTCGTTGATGCCGTCACCGACCATGATGGTTGGATTGAGCCGCTGCTCGGAACGAACGGCATCGACCTTGTCGGAGGGCACGCGGTCGGCCAGTACCGCGTCAAGGTCGAGCGCGGCGCCGATCGCTTGCGCGGCGGCGGCACGGTCGCCGGTGACCATGACCATGCGGGCAACGCCGGCCTCGCGCATCATCCGGATCGCCCGCGGCGTATCGGCACGAAGTTCGTCGGCGAGCAGCAATGCGCCAATCGGTCGCCCCTCGACCGCGACAAAAACCGTGAGCGCCGAGCGCCACGAGGCACGCCGGATCGCCCGCGAAGCCCATTCACTGACGTGGCCGCAGGGAAAAATCATGTCGCGCGAACCTGCGGCGACCCGCCGTCCGTCGATCACACCCTGCAACCCCGAGCCCACGGATTCCCGCACCTCGCCGGGCACCTTAAGCCGCAAGGCCCGCTCGGCGCCGGCCTCGACAATGGCGCGGGCGACAACGTGATGCGATGCCTGCTCCAGCGAAGCGCCGAGCATCAATACCTCGTCGGGGTTCTCGCCCGGCGCAACCTCGATGGAAAGCAAGCGTGCGCCGCCGACCGTCAGCGTGCCGGTCTTGTCGAACAACACGGTATGGGCGCGCGCCAGCGCCTCCAGCGGTCCGCCGCCCTTGACCAGGATGCCGCGCCGGGCCGCTTGCGCCACACCGGCGATGAAGGCAACCGGAGCTGCCAGGATCAACGGACACGGCGTTGCCGCCACCAGCACCGCGAGAGAGCGAATCAGATCGCCCGAGATCAGCCAGGCGACGAAGGCGAGCACCAGCGTCACGGGAAGGAAAATCAGCGCGTAGCGGTCGGCGAGGCGCACGAACGGCGCTTTCGAGGTCTGCGCCGCGGTCACCAGCCGGACGATGCTCGCATAGGTTGCTTTCGCCTGCGGCCGCGGACACTACCAGTTCAAAAGTCTCGCCCGCGTTCAAGGAGCCGGAGAGGACCGCCGTGCCGCGCGCCTTCACTGCCGGGATCGGCTCACCCGTCAATGCCGATTCGTCGATGATCGCCGCGGTCGATGTGACGATGCCGTCGACCGGAACGATTTCGCCCGCCCTCACCAGAAGCTGGTCGCCGACGGCAACATCCGATATCGGCACCTCCTGAATGCGGTCACCGATACGGCGATGCGCCTCGCGAGGCGCGCGATCCACCAGCGAGCGGAGATCATGCTCGGCGCGGGCTACCGCAATCTCCTCAAGCACGTTGCCGCCGGAATACATCAGCGCCACCACGGCGCCGGCCAGCGGTTGGCGAAGCGCTAGAGCCGCGCTCATCGAAACCAGCGCGATCGCATCGACGCCGAGCCGGCCGGCCAAAAAATCCCGAACGATCGAAATCGCCAATCCCGCGACCACCGGCGCGGTCGCGAGCGTCCAACAGAGATAGGCGAGGTCCGATCGGCCGGCGGTGCGGGCAGCAATGCCCGCCGCCAATCCGGCAACGGCGATGGTAACGAGGCCCCGCCGCAGGACACGCTCAAATGACATCGACCCATTGCATGCTCATGCCGCCTGAGCGCTCGAATGCAAACGACGTGCGATTTGCGTCACACCGAGAAGAACCAAGTGCGAACTCGGACATCGCTCAATGCGGTCGGCATCTCGCAAACGTGACAATACTCGGAAGTCGTTAGGTTAGGAGTAGCAACGCCTATTCACGACATTGGGGCTTCGCCGCAATCTCATATCGGCCGGCCCGAAAATTGAAATCGCCGCACCTTATTTCGACCCAGGTTTGATCTGCCGCAAAAGCTGATCCAGCGTCAGAGATAATATCTTGTAGTTTACTGTGTGGAGGGTTGCCATGATCATTGAGCGCTTATCCCGAGAGCATCGCAATATCGAGAAGCTGCTCGCCATCCTCGAACGGGAACTTGAGGTTTTCGACCGCGGAGACCGCCCCGACTACGAGGTTATTCGCGTGGTTATCAGCTATTTTGAAGTCTACCCGGAAGTGTACCACCATCCTCAGGAAGACCTGGTCTTTGCCAAGCTAAGAGCGCGCGATCCGATTGCAGCTGCGAAGGTCGGTGATCTCGCTCGCGAACACCACAAAGGGGCTGAACGCTTGCGCCGCGTCGCTCAGGCGGTCGAGGGCGTGCTCGCGGACCGTGAACTTCTTCGGGAAAATGTCGATACTATTGTTCGCGATTTCATCGCGCACGAGCGGCTCCACATGATGATGGAAGATCGAGATTTCTTTCCTGCCGCGCTTAAGGCCCTCATGCCTCAAGATTGGATGGAGATCGCTTCGGCCGTAACCAGTCATAAGGATCCGCTGTTCAGCGATGTAACCGAAGAGCGGTTCGATGCGCTACGCGCACATATTTTGCGGCTGGAGCAAGAGGCTGAAGCCGAACGAAAGTAGTCGCGCTTTCATCCGCAGCGCGCGGGGTCCGCCCGCAGGCGCAGGCCGAGACGAAGGAACGGCCCCAAGGCACGAACGAAGGAATGGCGCAAAATGAGGAGCTATCAATGACGTAGCTTCGTCTAGTCTCAGTTTGCCCGCCGCCCGGCGCATGCCGAACACTGGTGACTCAAATGGCCCGTTCGAGGTCTGTCCGCTAATGAGATCGCATGCACGCTGATATCCATGATGGCCCGCAGCAAAACGCGCTCTAAGCAGAGGCCAGATACATTGATGCAAGACCCCGCATCCCACCAGATCGCCGAAACCCTCTTGCACCGCACGGGGGGACCGTACATTCGGGTCAGTCGCTATCGAATGGGCTGTCCACTCTTTGTCCGCCTTCACCCCGATAGTTACGGCAGAGGGCACATCACGGAAGGTCGGAAAGGTGCCAATACAGACGATCGCTCCCGAATCCGTAACATGCTTGCCGCGCGGAAATGTCCGATGGATAGGGTTCATTGAGGTCGTGATCGATCATTTGCTGGAGGCTGGCAATGTTCCAGCCATTCATAGCGACGAAGATCGCCGGGACCTGCGGTTAGATGCGTGCCGCGGGCTGGCGTTGTGGTTCATCTTCATCGATCACATCCCCGATAACGCTCTCGCCTGGCTGACGCTTCGCAACTATGGGTTCAGCGACGCTACCGAGGTATTCGTGTTCGTATCAGGCTACACCTGCATGCTTGCCTATGGCGGCGCGTTGCGTGAGCAAGGCTGGCCGACGACAGTGACGCGCGCGTTGCGGCGAGGCTGGGAAATATACGCCGCGTTCCTGCTATTGCTGATCGCCTATTTCGCCCTGATCTGGGTTGTTGGGGGCGGCAGCCGCTATCTCGCTGAAACCAACACGGGGTTCTTTTTCAAAAACCCCGGTGCGGCCGTTGTCCACGCCGCGGTATTGCAATATGCCCCTGTCAATACCGACATATTGCCCACCTTTGTGCTGCTGCATCTGGCCTTTCCCGGTCTGCTGTGGCTTTTGGTTCGTAGCGCCACAGTCGCACTGGTGGCATCGCTTCTGCTCTATCTTATGGTGCAGGTGTTCAGCTGGCACGTACCGGCGTGGCCGAGCGGCGAGTTGTACTTCAATCCGCTGGCGTGGCAGATCCTGTTCGTGTGCGGCGCCTGGTATGCATTCGAGGGCGCCGGCAGGCTGCGGACAATCGCGCAGTCGCGTGCGCTGCTCGTGCTGGCGATTCTCTATCTCGCGTTTAGCCTTGCTGTCACATTGAGCTGGCAGATCAAGGCGCTTGACGGGCTTATGCCCGATGCGGTGTCAAAGCTGATTTACCCGATCTACAAAGGTCACCTTGCGCCCTTGCGCCTGTTGCATTTTCTCGCGCTGGCCATCTTGGTCTCGCGGCTGACGCCGCCCGATTGGCACGGCCTGATGAAGTACTTGATGTTGGCCATGATTCGCTGCGGCGAAAACTCGCTGGCGATTTTTTGCCTCGGCGTTTTGCTGTCGTTTATGGGCTTCGTAATCCTCTCCCAATTTTCTAGCACCATCGCTATGCAGATTGCGATCAGCACTGCTGGGATCGCCCTCATGATCGCCGCAGCGACTCTGATGACCTGGACTTCCAAACAGGACCGGCCTGGGCCAAAGCTGTTTTGAGGGCGCAACGCCGGAACAAGCTCCAGCGCGCGATAGTGAGCTATAACGGCTGGTGGTCACCCCGATGCCCTTGGGACATCCTACCGCGGGGGCTGACGCGGTCACCTTGCTACACCTTGAACTTGCGCCTGAAGGTCGGCACCATGGTGAAGATTGCCTGGACAGCGAGCAGGTGGGCCGAAGCGATAAACGCAGTCCCTAAATATGCCCGGTAATCCACCACCCTCAAGCCGATCAGAACGGCGGTATAGATCGCAGGCCCGGCGTTCTTGACCGCATTTTACCGCCGCTGTCAGTCCTGCCATCCGAGAATGGTTCGCCCATGGTAGACCGTCCAGGTTGCGGAAGGCTGCTTGGAAGTCATCGAGCAAAAACATCTGTGTCAATCGAGAGAAGGAAAAGGCTTACCAGAGAGAAGGCGCCCGGCCCTAGCGTGGCGCGTGGTGCACGCCCCGGGCGCCGGCCATCTCAGCACATCCGGCTAGGACCGCTGTACCGGGCGAGCCTTGCGCGGGCTCTATCACAGCAAATTCCCGACGACCGCGAGCGCTGCGATCAGCACCATGCACATCATTGGCTGCCTACCTTGAGTCGGCCGGTGGCATTATTAGATTCCAGTGATGAGAACTTGGTCCGACGAATTCGAAACGGTCCAAGCACATTAAACGGAGGCGCGCGAGATCATCGAGAGCACGCGAACCACAATCGCGCTAAGCGGAGAAACTATTGAACGAAGCCGAGAGCATTTGAAGCGAGCGCGGGCTCTTAGGGAGCGGGCCAAGTTCCAAACGGCGGGGCCCGCTAAGGAACTCTGGTCTCATGATAAACGCTGACCAAGCCAACTAGAACGGGCAGAATTCCCAACAGTTCCAAGCAAAGGGCGCACCTGATCCTATGGCATGCACTATGGTCCAAACGCCGAAGGCAACTATTCCCGCTGAAATTAGATGCGCAAGGGTTCTATCCACATCGGTTCCCCTTTCAAGTCCTAATATTAAGTAGCGATGTGCTTGTGCGTCGGCCACTACCTCCCGCGCAACGCGCTCCACTGAGCGGTGATCCGCGCGTCTGCCATCGAGCACCTCAATCAGCGCCAGCCGCACAGGCGGGTCTCGCGCGGACGCCCGGCGGCTAACCCGCTAGCGCGTGAGTTGTAGATCAAGGGACGTTTAACGCCGATGCGCAATCATCCTATCGTGAGGGTTGCAATTGCCACGCTGGTTGCTCCGGCACCGGGGTCCAGAAGATAAAGCAGCCAACGCAATCGGGCCGCAAAATCTATCCCGCCAAATGCAAGCAATGTCTCGGAAAGGGCCGAATAAAAGCATGCCGCAACGTGAGCTGGGCAAGACGGGATAGAACACCATCCTGAACATCACATCATGCAACCCATGCCCATGAGCACCTCGTCTGCCTTCTTCTTCTGTTCGTCACTCAGTGCAGCGTACAGCTTCTCTAGCGCCGGCTTGACTTCCTTAAGCGTAGCGAGCCGGCTTTCCATTGCGGCAATTTGCACATCAAGGCGATCGGCCGGGGTCTTGGCTTCGAATACGGTCTTCGTTATCTGCCACATACCCTGCATGCTTTGCAGGTTGCCCTTGATCGTCGCTGCGTAAGCTTCCCATACGCTCTTTTGTGCGTCGGTAATGCCCAGTTCCGCCCTGAGGAAGGCGATACGCCCCTCTGCGAAAGTCACTATCTTGCCATCGATTGTAGCGCCCATCATCTGACAGCCGCCCATCAAGCCCAGGCCGTAATTCCCCATCATGCCGTAACCGTAGCCGGGGCCCATGGCATAGCCGCCCATCATGCCGCCATAGGCACGCTGCGCATGCGACGGAACTGTCGCGATGGCGGCACCGATCGCCGTCAACACCACGCTATAAATCAGTTTTTTGCCCATAAAATCCTCCAACCTTTGGCCAATTTGAAAGAGCGGGAGGCGCCGGATGTTGATCGAGGTCAAACTCACACACTTGTGATGAGAACTACGAAGACCTGCGATAGCAATCGGATTCCGCATCACGATGACTTTGTAAATCACAATGGTCGCTGTTCGCACTTTTCGGACCTAGCACGATGTTTGAGTTCGGCCGATATAAAGAATTGGGTTTCGGCCGCGAGACCCACAAAATGATGCTCGACCACTATCAAGAAACAAAGAATATCCTTGTCAGCTACTCCAACAAGGCACTCGGGTTCTTCTGAGACTGGACGGCGGCGCCTGCGAAATCGGACGCCGCCATTATCAAAATCAAGCCGAGCCGAGGGGAGGTCCGTCCTCATGCATAGCGCCATCATCGTAATCAACATGCCGGAAAAGCATGAATTGGAGGGGCATCACCCCAAATGGGTTGCCTGCCTGGCGGATCTCAGTCGAGCATCCGAACCGATGGTCAGTTCGCTGGTGGATCAGGAGGGTGTGTTGCAGCTTGCTGAAAACGTCTAAAAACGTCTGGCAAATCAATTTTCGCGACAATCCAGGTGCATTCGCACGGTTGGTTTCGTGCGCCATGCACCACAAACTGACCTACGGAATTCTGCAGCTCAAGGAAGCGCCGGTGTGGCATCCCGCCGGCTTTCAGCCCAGGCCGCGATGAATACAACCCGTGCCGTCTACCGGCCTTTGATTAAGGTTGAAACATTTAAACGCCGGGAGCTCACGCGCCTTGCGCTCGATCAAAACACCCGCACGGTTTTTGATTTTTATAGGCGAACGGGCCGCAGCGGCGGTCGCCGGTGTGCGGAGAGCGCTCATGTTGAAAACCCTCCTGGTCATTGTCATGGGTGGCTACGACCATTCCCGCTGGCATGAGCGCATCTTAGGTGTTATCGCGCCCGACATGCTTCAATCCATGACCGCCCCGACACTGATGTCTCATTGACCGCCGCCGTAACCATCCCGCCGTGGATAAGAAAGCGCCTCCGAGCGTTCCGGCGCCGCGTCTACGCTGTTCTCGAACAGGGCGATGGCGCAGATGGCGTTAGCGTTGCTCTTAACCGGTTCTTGATCTTGCTGATCGTGGCCACCCTTACCGCGACCGTGATCGAATCCGTACCGGAAATGGCGAGCGCCTACGCCCTGCCGCTCAGCGTTGTCGAGTGGGCGGCGACGCTCATCTTTTCACTGGAGTATGCTGCAAGGCTCTGGAGCGCGGCCGAACACCCTCTATTGACGCATCATGGCGCATTTTTCGGACGGCTCCGCTTTGCGCTAAGCTTTCCGGGACTGGTCGATCTTGCGGCCATCCTGCCGTTCTGGCTAAGCGTTTTCATAGCGTCTGATTTCAGGGTATTGCTTGTCCTGCGCCTGGTACGATTTTTCAAGCTAACGCGTTATTCGCCTGCCATGCGTTCGTTATTGAACGCTTTGTATGCCGAGCGCCGCGCGCTGGCCGGTTGCTTCGTCATTTTGATCGGAACGGCACTTATAGCCGCGGCCCTCATGCACCTGGCCGAACGTACCGCGCAACCCGAACGCTTCGGAACGATTCCCGATGCGCTATGGTGGGCGATTGTGACGCTCGGGACGATCGGATACGGCGACATGATCCCGGTCACCGCCCTTGGTCGCTTTTTCGCGAGCCTTACCATCTTCGCCGGACTGCTCATGATGGCGTTGCCGGTCGGCATTTTCGCCACAGCTTTCGCCAACGAAGTCCACCGCAGGGACTTCATCATCACCTGGGGCCTCGTCGCACGCATCCCCTTGTTCGGCAGCTTGACCGCGATCGAGATCGCGGACGTGATGACGATGTTGCGCGCGCAGAAAGTGGACAGCGGCACGGTCATTGCTCGCCGCGGCGAGCCCGCCCATGCGATGTATTTGATCGCCGATGGCGAAGTAGAAATAAAGTTGCGGCACAAGCACGTCCGGCTTGGCGCCGGCCAGTTTTTCGGCGAGATTTCGGTGCTGCGCCGCGCGCGGCGCTCGGCGACGGTAACGGCCGTGATGCCCACGCGGCTCTTGGTGTTGGATGCTTTCGATCTTCACGGCCTGATGGATCGCCAGCCGGAACTTGCGGCGCGGATCCGGGAAGCGGCGCACTCAAAACTCGGACATACGCTTGACGCGCCGGGCGGTGATCTCGTCTCCGAAGAGCTGTCCAACGCACCAACCGACTGATTGGTCGAGTCAGAACCTTGCTCAGTTCGCGCGCCATGGCCAGCATCAACTCTTCACAGCGCGCCAGCGACTAAAGATCACGAATGATGCAGGCCCCAGCCATTGCTCGTAGGCGATATCTGCAGAACTTCAATGCAGTCGCTCTCCAGGCTACGCTGATCAAACAACCGTTCTGCCGCGACCAGCGCCCCTGAGGGACTATCAGAAGTCAAATCAAATTGCTTTTGAAGATGCTTCGAGCTGTGCCCACTCGCATTTCGCAGCGTCTTGTAGAAGCTTACGCGAAATTCGGACATTTTTGAATCTCCAGTGACGGGCTCGGTGAACAAGTTGCAATAGCTGGGGATGACCGCATTGAGATGTATCAAACAGGTCCGTTCACCCAATTCGCTCGATTAATCCGTCCTTTTGCTTGCCGGGCCGGTGGCACCTCGAAGAAGAACCACCGCCCTGCTAAGGGGTCCTAAGCCGTCATTCCGCATTATTCTGCAAAGACCGATTGACCTATTGCGAGCTAGGGTGTGATTGCGACTTTCAGTACCCCATCGCGCTGATGACCGAAGAGATCGTAGGCCGCCTCAATTTCGTCCAGCTTGAAGCGGTGCGCCACAAGTGGCTTGAGGTCCACCCGCCTCGAGGCGATGGCCGACATTAACCGGCGCATGCGCTCCTTGCCGCCGGGGCATAGGGTCGTCACAATCGTCGTATCGGCCAGGCCAGCGGCAAACGGGCCAAGCGGAATTTTCAGGTCCGAAGAGTAGACACCGAGGCTGGATAGGATTCCGCCTGGACGCAAAACACGCAGAGCTGCCTCGAAGGTTGCCTGTGTTCCCAGCGCCTCGATGGCCACGTCCACACCGCGACCGTCGGTCAGGCGCATAATTTCTTCGACCGGATCCACTTTCCGGAAATCGACACAATGATCGGCTCCGAGCTTGCGAGATACCTCCATGCGCTCCGGCAGACCATCGACCGCGATGATTGTGGTCGCGCCGGAGAGCCGAGCGCCGGCAGTGGCGCACAGGCCGATCGGTCCCTGTGCAAATACCGCCACGGTGTCGCCGATCCGAATTTTGCCGCTCTCCGCACCGCTGAAGCCGGTCGATGACACATCAGCACCTGCTCGTCGGTCAGATTGTCGGGAACCAGCGCCAGATTTGCCATGGCGTCCGGTACGCGGACGTACTCCGCCTGGCAGCCATCGATGGTATTGCCAAACTTCCAACCACCGATCGCCTTGAAGCCGTGCTTGGTGCCTGCGCCATCCTGGCAGAGGCAACCGCATAAACAGGCATTGCTGTACCCACTGGGCGTAATGGCCCCGGCAATCACGCGCAGTCCCTCGCGACAGCCCTGCACAGCCGAGCCCAGCTTCTCGATCACGCCGACCGGCTCATGCCCGAGGGTCAGCCCGTGCTCGACCGGATATTCCCCTTCAGGATATGAAGGTCGGTTCTGCAAATCGTAGTCGTCGTGATCCGAACGAGCGCGGCCAGCGGACCTATTTCCGGAATCGGTTTCTCATCGAGAACGATGCGGCCGGGCTCGACAAACACTGCTGCTTTCGTTTTCATCGTTGTGGTCCTCTGTTCAACGCTCGCTTCATCTGACCGCACAGGGAATGCGGGAGCGTTGATCTACATCAGCCACTTGTGCGGAGCGTACCGCACTTCAATGTGAAGCCAGCCGCGCGCGACAATGATGCCTGTCGAGGTCACTCATCTTCTTCGATGGCGCGCCAGGCTGCACCTTCGAGGTCGTCATATTGACCGCTCTTGAGTGACCAGAGGAAGCCGAGCAATCCAACCAGCCCGAGGCCAAGCGCTAACGGCACAAGAATCACCAGCACTTCCATCACGATCTCCCTTGCGCGGCGCGACGTGCGCGAAGCGCGTTCAGCATCACGAGCAGCGAAGAACCGGACATCGATGCCGCCGCGATCAGAGGCGTTACAAATCCTGCAATCGCTATCGGAACTGCCAAAACATTGTATCCGACCGCAAGCCAGAGATTTTGCCGCATCAAACGTAATGCTTTCTGTGATAGGTCGACGGCGGCGACCACGGGAGTGAGCGGCTTGCCGAGGAAGATCAGATCGGCCGTGGCCTGGCTCAAATGCGTGGCGTTTATCGGCGACATCGAGACATGGGCAGCCGCAAGCGAAGGGGCGTCGTTCAGGCCATCGCCGACCATCATTACTTTGAAGCCTCGTCTCCTCAAATCATTGATGCGTGCGATCTTATCCGCGGGCGTAACGCCGGCGCGCCACTCGGCGATTCCGAGCGCTTGCGCAGCGGCCCGAACGGCCGGCTCCCGATCGCCCGAGAGAATTTCGACAGTGACGCCGCGCGCCCAAAGTGATGAAACTGTGACCTGCGCATCGGGGCGCAGACGCTGCCGAACCGAGAACACATGCCGCGCCTCACCTCGGCTAAAGGCGACGACCGATACTTCGGCATCGAGACTCAAAATCTCATTTGCCAGCTCGTCTGCCTTGCAAAACGCCGGCCTTCCCAGCCTCACCTCTACCCCGTCGATAAAGCCGCGAACGCCTTGCCCCGGCTCCTCGACTATTCCCGCAAGCGGTGATTTCGCATTCGCGGCGCGAGCCACCGCTGCGGCGACTGGATGATGACTGGCAAGCGCAAGCCTGCCCGCGAGATCAAATACATCGTTGGGAATATTGCCTGAAATTCACGACATCGAGTTCGGGTAGAGTAAGCGTTCCCGTCTTATCGAAAATGATCCGATCGACCTCAGCAAGGCGCTCGATGGAATCGCCCGAATTGAGCAACACGCCGGCCCGGAACATCGCGCCGGACGCGATCGTTTGCACCGTCGGGATCGCAAGGCCTAGCGCGCACGGGCAGGTGATGATCAGAACCGCGATTGCCGTTACGACGGCATCGTGCCAGGTCGCGCCGGCGAGCACCCAGCCGAGCATGGTCAGCAGCGCGGTGGCATGGACGACCGGCGCATAAAGCCGCGACGCCCGATCGGCCAGCTGCACGTAGCGGGAGCGTGCCTGCAGCGCATGGTCGAGCAAGCGGGTGATTTCCGCCAGCAGCGTGCCCTCCGATGCCGCCGAAACCTGGACCCGCAACGTTCCGGAAATGTTGAGGGAACCCGCGTACACCGCGGTGCCCTGCTTCGCCGACGCATACAGGGTTTCCCCGGTGATGAGGCTTTGATCGATTTCTGACCGCCCCTCGATCACCGTGCCGTCAACGGCGCACCGCTCGCCCGGCCGCAGCAGAACGATATCGCCGGGCAGGATCGCCGCGACCGGAACTTCAGAAATTTCGTCGTCGCCGACAAATTTAATTGCAGTCTCGGCTTTGAGCGCGGCAAGGTTCGCAGCCACCGCCCGTGTTCGCCGCCGCATGTTCTGGTCGAGATAGCGCCCTACGAGAAGGAAAGTCAGCAGCATGATGGCGGCGTCGAAATAGGCATGTTCGGCGTGGTTGACGGTCTCGACCACCGACATCCCGAGCGCGAGCGTGACGCCGATACAGATCGGAACGTCCATGTTGACGGTCCCTGCCCGCAACGCACGAAACGCCGAGCGGAAGAATGGCTGGCCCGCATAGGCCACGGCCGGCAACGCGATCAGCGCCGACAGCCAATGGAAGAAATCGCGCTGCTCGGGAAGCATGTCGCCGACATTGCCGGACCATACTGGGATCGACAGCATCATCACGTTCATGGTGGCGAAGGCCGCCACTCCGATGCAGCGCAGCAGAAAGCGCGATTGCTCGGCTTCAGTGGCTTCCGCGCTTGCTTTCTCGAACGGATAGGCCTTGTAGCCGAGCTCGGAGAGGCGATCGATGAAGCTTCCAGGATCGAGTGTGCCGTCCTTCCACTCCAGCGCCACGCGGCGGTCGGTCAGGTTGACGCGGGCGAGCGTGACGTCAGGCATCGCTGATAGCCCGCGCTCGATCTTGGACATGCATCCGGCGCAATTGACGCCTTCGACCGCTAAGTCGATGTGCTGAAGACCCGAGCCGAGGTGCTTCACATAGTGCGAGAAGTCCCGCGTCGCCTGCATGATGCGGCCTTCCCTATTCGTTCAAGAGAACACGATTGACCGACAGGAACATTCGCTGCCCCGCCGCGTCGCCTTCGAGCACCAGGTCCCATTGTCCCGGCGCGATCGCTCCGGCGCTGCCGCGATAGATTCCGATTCTCACCTCGGTCAGATCGACCGGCTGATCGGCCCGCTTGTCGGTCGGCCGTTCGAAGCGGCCCTGGAATTTGAGTCCCGTCATCGGCTGGCCGGCTTGGTCGCGCGCTTCGACCTGCAACGTCGCCTCACCGTTCGCGTTGCGCTGGATATGGGCGTCGACCTGCCAATGCCGGGCGTTCTGGTCGCGGGCAGCCGCGATCTCCTTCTCATAGCCGAGGCTCGCGCTATAAGCGCTGTCGACCTCGGTGCCCGGCAGGGTCTTGATCGCCAGGTTCGCCATGGTGAAGTTGACGCCGAAGACGACGCCGAAAAACGCGACCAGCATGAGGAGCACTTTGCCCCCGGTCAACGGCCTAGGCGAAGCGGACGGGCTATGCATTTGGACGGCTCCTGCGGCGGCTTATCTCTTTTGTTTTAAGCATGATCTTCTCGGAAAACCGGTTCCCACTTTTCCGGATCATGCTCTAGGGGGTCACGAAATTGTCGGTGGCGGAGGCGACCTCGCCGAGCCCGATATCGGTCACATGAAACTTTACCGGCGTCGATTTCGCCGGATTGTCCGCCGCCGGCGCGGTGACGAGCACCCTCAGCTCCTCGGTTTGATCGCGCCCGATCACGATCATCGGCCGGTCGGGGGCTACGGAATCGGTGCCGACGACATGGACCTTCGCATTCACCGGACCCTCGATATCGATCGCGATCACGCGATCGAAGCCGCGCTTGTTCAACAGGCGAACCGTATAGGCGTTGCGGATCGATCCGTCGCTCAGCTTCACCGCGACCGGGTTGCGGTCGTGCAGCACGTTGACGTCGAGCAGGCTGCGGGTCAGAAGCGCATACAGCATGATGCTGCCGACCGCGGCGATGACGAGGCTGTAGACGATCGTCCGCGGCCGCACGATGCGGTAGATCGGCGCCTTGCCGGCTTGGCGACGCGCGATGTTGATGTCGTTGTCGTATGCGATCAGGCGCGGCTCGCGGCCGATCTTCATCATCACGGTGTCGCAAGCATCGATGCACAGGCCGCATTGGATGCATTCGAGCTGCGCGCCGTTGCGGATGTCGATGCCGGTCGGACAGACCGCGACGCACTGATAGCAGTCGATGCAGTCGCCGACATGTTCGCCGAGCGCGCGCAGTTCGGCGGCCTTCTTCAGTGACGTGCGCTTTTCGCCGCGGTCGTAGCGATAGGTGACGTTGAGCGCCCACTCGTCCGTGAGCGCAGCCTGGATGCGCGGCCACGGGCACATGTAGGTGCAGACTTGCTCGCGCATGTAACCGGCCAAGACATAGGTGGTCGCCGTGAGGATGCCGATCCAGACATAGGCCAGCATCGGCGCCTGGAACGTGAGAAGCTCTCTCACCAGAGTCGGCGCATCGTTGAAATAGAGCACCCAGGCGCCGCCGGTCCACCACGCGATCGTCAGCCAGATCGAATGCTTGAGGACGATTTCCGAAATGCGCCTGGGATTCCATCGATCGGCCGCGGCGTCCTTCTTCATGCGCGCGCGGCGGTCGCCTTCGACCAGGCGCTCGACGGCATAGAACAGATCGGTCCACACGGTTTGCGGGCAGAGATAGCCGCACCAGATGCGGCCGCCGACCGAGTTCATCAGGAACAGCACGACCGCGGCGATGATCAGAAGCCCGGTGAAATAGTAGACTTCCTGCGGCCACAGCTCGATGAAGAAGAAATAGAAGCGCTGGTTCGGCAAGTCGATCAGCACCGCCTGGCTCGGCGCGCCGAGGCCGCGGTTCCAGCGCACGAACGGCAACAGGTAGTAGACACCGAGGCAGAACGCCATCAGCCCCCATTTGATGCGGCGGAAGCTGCCGGAGACGCTTTGGGGATAGATTTTCTTGCGGGCCGCATAAAGCGGCCCGTAATCGTCATATTCCAGCTCTGCTTGCGTCAGGGACTTGCTCATGGCCGGGATTCTCGCATTTGCAATTGACGCTAGACCCAATGCGCAAGGCTCAGTTGATCCAGCTCAAACGAAACCAGGTTCCGCCGCAGCCCGTACGAAACCTACTTGCCGCCCCCGAGCGAGTGGACGTAGACCGCCATCGCCTTGATGGTGGTGGGATCGAGCCGACCCTCCCATGCGGGCATCACGCCGGCACGGCCATTGGTAATGATCTCGATGATGGTCGCCTCGTCGGAGCCATAGAGCCAGATACTGTCGGTAAGATTGGGCGCGCCGAGCTCGGGGTTACCCCTGGCATCTTCGCCATGGCAGGCCACACAGTTCTCCGCAAATATCTTCTTGCCCGCAGCCGCGTCATATCCCGGCCGCGTCGGCAGACCCGAGAGCGAGCGAACGTAGTTTGCGACCGTGACGACCTGGTCTGGCTTCAAGACCCCTTCCTTGCCGAAAGCGAGCATCTGGCCCTCATGGGCCTTCGGATTGCCCGAGCGCGCACCATACGTAATTGTCTGCGCAATCTGGTCGAGCGTACCGCCCCAGAGCCAATCGTCGTCGTTCAGGTTGGGAAAGCCCTTGGCGCCGGCGGCGCCGCTGCCGTGACACGGCGCGCAGTTGTCGCCGAACACGGTCTTGCCGCGAGCGCGCGCTATCGCCAGCAAGGCCGGTTCCTTTTCGATATCGGCGAGCGAGGCCGCGCCAAGCGCTGCCATCTTGTCACCGCGGATCTTTTCCAGATTGGCGAGCTCGACCGCGACGTCGGCGCGCGAGGAGTAATGCAGGATGCCGGGGGTATTGCTCCACAATAGCGGCCAGGCCGGATAGACGATCCAGTAGCCGAACGCCCAGATGATGCAGAGATAGAAGGTGATCACCCACCACCTCGGCAGCGGCGTGTTCAATTCCTTGATGCCGTCCCATTCATGACCGGTCGTGGTCTTGCCGGAGACGCTGTCGAACTCGCTATGATCGGTCATTGTCCCGTCACTCCTCGCGCAACGGCATTCTTGCCGCCTCGTCGAAAGCGGCCTTGTTGCGAGGCCGGAGGGCGTAGGTCACGATCGCAACAAAAATCGCGACGAAGATCGGCGTCCACAAGGTCGTCACGAGATCGGACGCGACGTTCTGGATCGTTATAATTGCACTCATCGTCCTGCCTTCTCAGCGTAGGTTGGCCTTTTCGTTGTAGAGCTTGAAGTCGACCAGCGTGCCGAGCATCTGCAGGTATGCGATCAGCGCATCCATTTCGGTCGGCGCACCGCCCTTGCCGTCGAAATTGCGCACAACGGCCTTCGGGTAACGCTTGGCAAAGGCGTCCGCTCCGGGATCGTCGGGATTGGCCTGTGCGTTGAGGTCGGCCACCGCGTTGGCGATCTCGTCGTCGGTGTAGGGCACGCCGACCGAACGCAGCGTGCGTAGATGGTCCGTGGTCAAGGTGGTGTCGATCTCCGTCTCCTTGAGGAAAGGATATCCGGGCATCACCGATTGCGGCACGATGGCGCGCGGATTGGTCAGATGCGTCACATGCCAGTCGTCGGAATATTTGGCGCCGACCCGCGCCAGGTCAGGCCCGGTCCGCTTCGATCCCCACTGGAACGGATGGTCGTACATGCTCTCGGCGGCGAGCGAGAAGTGTCCGTAGCGCTCGACCTCGTCGCGCAACGGGCGGATCATCTGCGAGTGGCAGAGATAGCAGCCTTCGCGAACGTAGATGTTGCGCCCCATAAGTTCGAGCGGCGTGTACGGCCTGACGCCATCAACGACCTCGATCGTGCTCTTCAGGTAGAACAGCGGGGTAATTTCGACTAGGCCGCCGATCGCGATCACCAACAGGATGCCGACAACGAGGATGATCGAATTCTTTTCGAAGATATGATGCCGTGTCCAGAAAGACATTGAACCGTTCCTCATTCCGCCGGCTGAAGGGCTAACGGCGAGGCCACTTCCGCTTCGCCGACGCGCACCGTCATCCAGAGATTGTACGCCATGATCAACGAGCCGATCAGGAACAGCGCTCCTCCCGCGGCACGGATGATGTAGAAGGGATGCATCGCCTCGACGGTCTCGATGAAGGAATATTCGAGGAAGCCGAGCGAGGTATAGGACCGCCACATCAGGCCCTGCAGGATTCCGGACACCCACATCGCGGAGATGTAGAGCACGATCCCGAGCGTCGCCGTCCAGAAGTGCCAGTTCACGAGCTTGAGGCTGTAGAGGCCCTTGCGGTTCCACAACCACGGCACCAGGCAGTACAGCGCGCCGAAGGAGACAAATCCGACCCAGCCGAGCGCACCCGAATGGACATGTCCGATGGTCCAATCAGTATAGTGGCTGAGCGAATTGACGACTTTGATCGACATCATCGGGCCTTCGAAGGTCGACATGCCGTAGAAGGCGACCGACACCACCAGCATGCGCAGCACCGGGTCGGTGCGAAGCTTGTCCCAAGCGCCCGACAGTGTCATCAGGCCGTTGATCATGCCGCCCCAGGAGGGCATCCACAGCATGACCGAAAAGGTCATGCCCAGCGTCTGCGCCCAGTCCGGCAACGCGGTGTAATGCAGATGGTGCGGGCCGGCCCAGATGTAGAGGAAGATCAGCGACCAGAAATGGACGATCGAGAGCCGGTAGGAATAAATCGGCCGCTCGGCGCGCTTGGGGATGAAGTAGTACATGATGGCGAGGAAGCCGGCGGTCAGGAAGAAGCCGACCGCGTTATGGCCGTACCACCACTGGAACATGGCGTCCTGCACGCCGCCCCAGGCGATGTACGATTTGGAGCCCACGAACGATACCGGCAGCGCGGGATTGTTACCAAGATGCAGCACCGCGATGGTGAGGATGAACGCCAGATAGAACCAGTTGGCGACGAAGATGTGCGGTTCCTTGCGCTTGATGATCGTCACCAGGAAAACCAGCAGATAAGTCACCCAGACGATGGTCAGCCACAGGTCGGCATACCATTCGGGTTCGGCATATTCCTTCGACTGCGTCACGCCGAGCAGATAGCCGGTGCCGGCAATCAAGATGAAGAAGTTGTAGCCGACGACGACGAACCACGGCGCGAGATCGCCAGCGAGGCGAACGCGGCAGGTCTTCTGGACGACGTAGAACGAGGTGGCGATAAGAACGTTGCCACCGAAGGCAAAGATCACGGCCGACGTATGCAGCGGCCGCATGCGCCCGAAGCTCGTCCATGGCAGGTCCAAATTGAGCGCCGGCCACGCCAGTTGCGATGCGATGATGAGGCCGACCGTAAACCCGGCGATACCCCAGAACATCCCCATCACGGCCGAGAACTTGACCGGGCCGAAATTGTAGTTCGGCCTGCCGTTGATTTCCTGCGGCGGCAATGCTGCTGGGCGATCGAAATAGCGGTTGAGGATGACGAACACCGACGCAAGGCTGGCAGCGGCGCCGAGGGAGGCGTGAAAGGCGAACGCGGTATCCAAAGCCTTGGCCGCGGCAATCAGGCAGAGAAAGGCTGAAACCGAGAAAAATGCGGCAAGGCCTGCTTCGCCGTTGGTCATCCATTTGGTGGATTGAGACTGGTTCATGTGCTGATTCTCTTCAGAGCGGCGCCTGCCCCATCAGCCCTGATTTTGGCGTCGACGATTTGATCGAGATCAATCTCCAAGAAGTTTGCAGCTGGACGCGCGATCGGCTCGCCGTCGACCATCGACGTTGATGAGGATCAAAATGAGGGCCGGGACCCTGCGTATGATCGGCGGGACTGAGGAGATTCCCCATGCGGTTGTATTTCGATATACGCGACAGACTTGCCATCTGCGATGAGATCGGTCGCGACTTCAAGATGGCTTCAGAGGCCGTTGTGTACGCAAGATATCTGGCCGCTGACCTGCGTTGCTTGGAGCCGGATATCAGGCCTCAGCTATCCATTCAGGTAATCTCAGAGGACCGCGAGCCGATCCACGAGGAAGCCGTTTTTGCCTAGACCTTGCCGGTCAGCGCGAAGCGCTTAATCGACGTCGTCGCACTTTCTAGGTTTGTCCCTTTGCGACAGCTTGGGAAGGTCGGTCCGCAATGCTGTGATTTGCCCTGAGCCGAACGCTCGTCGCGCTGATACTGATCTCGCCAGCGCTTGCCGCCTCGTCGGTCGAGCAGCGCGGCAAGACTTTCGCGCTGGCCAGTTGCGCGCGGTGCGGCTCTATCGACCGAGCGGCTCAAAGCCCGCTCAAGATCGCGCCCCGTTTCGAACGCTGCATCTGCGTTACCGGATAGAGACCCTCGGCGAGGCAGAGGCCAAAGGCATTGAGACCGGTCATCCGACAATGCCGGCATTCAAGCTTGACCCTGACCAGATTCACGATCTGCTGTCCTATTTGAAGAGCCTCGAACAGGGCCGCGGTATGCCCAGCAAAAACGTTTTGCCATCGAGCGCGAAATAATCAAGCAGATCGGCGATATCAACATCGAGCTGGTCGCCGATGGAGATGATTCCGGAAAAGCCCACTCCGCGCTGTGCGGCCCAATCCACCATACCGGTGGCAATGGCGCCCGATCGGGAGATCAGCGCCAGATTTCCCGCGCCTGGTGTGTGCGCTGAAAAGCTGGCGTTGAGATTTGCGCCGGGCATGATGATGCCAAGACAATTGGGTCCTATCAGCCTCATTCCATATTTTCGCGCGGCACGTTCGGCGGCTTCTGCCAGCGAATCCGCGCCGCGGCCAAGCCCGGCGGCGATAATGAGAGCGCCTGCAGCGCCCAGGTTCCCTGCCTCATCGATGACGTCCGCGATTGCAGTTGCCGGCGCAGCGATCACCACGAGTTCAGGCACAAAGGGCACTCTGCCGAGGTTGCCGACCGTGGCAACGCCGGCGATCTCGGCATAGTGCGGATTCACTTATCCGAATTCGCCTTTGAATTTCGCATCGAGAATATCCTGAAGGATGGCCCGCCCAACCGATCCCCGCCGTGGGGCTCCCCCCGACCAGCGCGACCGAACGGGGCGAAAGCAGGTTTTTCAAACGATAGGTCGACATCGGTTCAATGGGTCCCGGCCGACACGGGTCGTATCTTAGTTTGACGTGGTTCCGCGCGCGATACCTAACGCGACATCATGACCCAGCACGGTGGCCGCCCGATGACAGTCTTGGTCGCGCCGCCCCACACGAGTTCGTTGAGCCGGGAGTGGCGGTAGGCTCCCATGATCAGCAGGTCGATCGAGTTGGCGTTGACATAGGCTTCGAATACCTTTCCGACCGAGCTGCCGCCGATTTTCACCGTTTCAAAGCTGGCCTTGATTCCATGCTCTGCGAGATGGCTTACAAGGGCTGCCCCGGATTCCAGTTCCGCGAGCGTTTTGTTATCGGTTGCAGTGATGATGCGTACGCGGGCAGCTACTCGCAGCATTGGCAACGCGTCGGCGACAGCTCTCGCCGCCGGTGCAGAATGATCCCAAGCGATGACGGCATGACCAAACGTTACCGCCAGATTGGCGGCGAATTCTTCCGGGCACATCAGTATCGGCCTGCCCGAGCCGAATATCAGCCGCTCTACGATCTTTTCCGATTGACTGTCGTCGGGTTTGACCGGAATCAGCGATAGGTCCTTCAGGCGCGCAGATGCCGCAAAATTCTCTGGGATATCGGCTGCCGCAAGCCGGTTCAATCTTTGCTCGTTGCATACGCCATAACGAGTGGCCGCAGCGTCGAACGCCTTCAGTAAGCCGTGCGCGTCCGACACGCTCCGCACTGCCTCGGCCATCGCCGCGTTATCCAGATCGGCCGAGATTGTTACCCTCGGACGAACCAAAATGTCCTCTTCAATTGCCACTGCGGTAACCCTGGCGCCAATATCGCTGGCCATAGCCATGCACTTATCAATCGCGGCAATCGCACCCGCGGTGGGCTCGCCGACAAGCGGCAACAGGACATCCTTGATTGGCATGTGCGCTCTCCCTTGAAACCATAACGGTAGGTGTTCGCGCACGACCGTTGTTGATCCTCATCAAACAACGAGAGCTCTATTGGCGAACGTAATCGCCGGGCGCATCCGGCAGGGCATGACCGTCGACGCGGTCATTGCCCATCCCCGGCGGTTCACATGGCTCACCGGATTGCGCGACCAGCCACTTGGTCCATTCGAGCCACCACGATCCTTCGACGTGTGGCGCCGCCTGCAACCAGTCGTCAGGACCCAAATGGATGGCATCCGCTTTCTTGGTCTTGACCTGATAGCAATGGCCCTGCTCGCTCGGCGGCGCGACAATGCCGGCATTGTGGCCGCCGTTGGTCAGCACGTACGTTACGTTGGCGTCCACCTGATAATGTATCTTATAGGTGGACCTCCAGGGCGCCACGTGATCGCGAACGGTCCCGACCACGAACATCGGCGCGTGGATGTCCGACAGCGCAATCGGCCTTCCTTCGACAAGGTATCGACCCTCGGCAAGATCGTTGTTGAGGAACAGCTCGCGCAGATATTCGGAATGCATCCGGTATGGCAAGCGCGTCGCGTCGGCGTTCCAGGCCATCAGGTCGCTGGGCGGCGTCCGTTCTCCCATTAGATAGTCGCGCGTGATCTGCGACCAGATCAGGTCGTTCGAGCGCAGCAACTGGAATGCGCCCGCCATCTGCGTGGTGTCGAGGACGCCGCGTTCCCACATCATGTCTTCGAGAAAGGCGACCTGGCTTTCATTGATGAACAAGGTCAGTTCGCCGGCTTCCGTAAAATCCGTTTGCGCTGCAAGCAAGGTGATCGACCTCAATCTGGTATCGCCGTCCCGCGCCATCGTTGCAGCAGCAATCGAGAGCAACGTTCCGCCCAGGCAATAGCCCAGCGCATGAACTTGACGGCCGGGCACGACGTCCCCGATCGACGTGAGCGCCGCCTCCACGCCGAGCTTGCGATAGTCGTCGAAGGCGATATCGCGATCCGCTGCCCCCGGATTGCGCCAGGAGATCATGAATACGGTAAAGCCTTCGCCAGTCAGGAACTTCACCAGCGAATTCTCTGGCGACAGGTCGAGGATGTAGTACTTCATGATCCAGGCCGGCACGATCAGGATCGGCTCCGGACGCACCTTGCCGGTGGTCGGATAGTACTGGATCAACTCGATCAGTTCATTGCGGAATACGACCTTGCCACGTGACGTCGCGACGATTTCGCCGACGACGAAATGCTGATCGTTGGCCCGCTGCTTGCCGGCGGGCAGCAAGCGCATCAAGTCGCTGCACCAGTTCTGCCAGCCGAACACAAAATTCTCGCCGCCGCTCCGGAAGGCCTTCTGCAATACTTCGGGATTGGTTGCGGCGAAGTTGGACGGCGCCAGCATATCGAGCACTTGCCGCACCGAGAACTCGACGATCGCCTGGTTCGACGACGCCGCGCCGCGCACGCCGGTGGTCGCGTTGTGCCACCATCGCTCGTTCAGCAGAAACGCTTGGGCAAGCAGGTTGAACGGCGGACTTTCCCACTCCGTCCCGGCAAAGCGTCGATCCTGCGGCTGGGGCTTGATCAAGGACCACGGGCCCTGATTCGCCGAAAACCAATGGAGAGCGGTTTCGAAGAGTTGTCTCGCGTTCCGCAATGCGTCCTGGGAGATCTCCATTTGCCGCTGCGGCGCCGAAGCCAAATGCGACGCCCAGTCAATGTAGGCCAGCGACAGGGCAACTGGCGATAGGCCGCCGGTCAGGCGCGCGAGCAACGCGTGGAACGCGCGATCTGCTAGATACGCCTCAGGCTGCTGCCCCTGGTGAGTTCCGGACTGCTGCGTGGCGCGCGGCCCGGCCGAAACAGCAGCGTGGCGGTCTTTGCCCGAGACTGCGATATGAGCACGGCACGACAGCCTCTGTCCTTCAGCCCTTGATAACGTCGATATCGGTTGCAGCATGGAATCCATCTCTTCCACCTCTGGCCGTTGCTCGGCCTTCAAATCCGGGACAGGGAATACCGGTCAGGTTTGCGGCCGGTTGCTAAACAGCTTCGACGTGGCTTCGATCATCCGTTCGCCTTGCTTGAACAGCCGCTCGCAGTCGCGGCGGATAAAGTCGATCTGATGTTGGCTGCATTCCTGCCACATCGTCTTGAGGTCTTTGACAGAGTGCGATCCGGCCATTTTCGACACCAATTCGGACAACAGGTGAGTTTCAGTTCGCGCCCGGTCGAGCAATTCGTTGCCGGCGAACACGATCTCTTCCAGAATTATCTTTTGTGCACCGAACAGGAAATCCATGGCCTTTGTGCTGGCTCCAACCGTTCGCGTCGCGGCGTCGGCCGCTGATTGCTCAAGGAGGAGCGGGGCAGCCGGTTCAGGAACCGCTGTCATGATTGACCTCCGGTCCTGCGTCTCTTTGAAATGATACGACATTGCACCCCGGCCGTATTGAGCTGCATCAAGTCGACAAACCCAGCCCCTGCTTGACCTGTGTCAAAACACGCAGTCCGGTTGGAATAGCCTATCCAAAATTGGCCTAAATCTCGAACCTCCGGACCCCTAAATGCGCGCCCACCAGATCATTACCCGACCCGTCATCACCGTGACGCCAGAAACCACGATCGTCGAAGCCGCAAATACCATGCTTCAGAAGCACGTCAGCGGGCTTCGTCGTAGCGAAATCGGAACCCAGCGCAGGCGTGGTCTATTTTTAAGATTCATTCTCGGGTCGGGTAAATCGGCAACCGATTTCGTTCACGAACACGGTCGAAAGGTCGCGGAGATCATGACGACGGCGCCGCTCACCATCACCGAATATGCGGCTGTGGAAGAGATCGTCGAACTTATGGAAAAAACAACGTCAAGCGGCTCCCGGCGATGCGCGGCGAAAAGATTGTCGGCGTCGTTTCGCGCGCCAACCTGCTGCAGGCAGTGGCGAGCCTGGCCCGCCAGGTTCGCGACCCGACCGCCGACGATGACCACATTCGCAACCGCATGATCGATGCGCTTGAGAAGAACGATTGGTGTCCGTTCGGCCTCAGCGTGATCGTGCGTGACGGCATCGTCCATTTGAGCGGCGTCATCACCGACGAACGTTCGCGGCAGGCAACCATTGTCGCCGCGGAGAACGTGACTGGAGTGAAGAAGGTTCACGATCATCTATGCTGGGTCGACACCATGTCAGGGATGTACCTGAACTCGCCGGAAGACGAAGACCTGGCAAAGGCGGGGTCATCGAGCTCGGCGCGATTGTGATGTGTCGAGCGACGGGACGCGCAGAAATCGGCAATCAGGCAGTCGTCATACCGAGGCTAGGTTTCGGCGCCAACGCAGCGCTGTAGTGCGCGCATCACGTCTTCACGCGAGATCACGCCGACGAGCTGCTGATCGCCCTCGATCACCGGCATGCTCCTGAGCCGATGATCGACCATGAGATGCAGAACCCTGGTCAACTTCGTTTCTGTCCCGACGTAAATGAACTCTGAGGTCATGATATCCGCGACGGTTCGCTTCATCAGGTCTTCGTAGCGCGGGATCATGTAAGTCGGGGTAAAGGCGAAGTTTGCAAGATAGTCGAACTTCGAAACTACGCCAACGACCCGCGAATTTTCTTCGACCGGATAGGCGTTGAAGTCTTCTTTCTCGAACAACTCACCGAGTTCACGTAACGTGGCGTGACGCGGCACGGTCTTGGCGTCTCGCGTCATGGCGTCGGCAGTCATCTGTTCAAGAAACTTGTTCAAGACGCGACCCGCTCGGTTGCATTGGGATTTGAAATGTTATTGCACCACGCTTCCGCGAAAGTCGTTTTGATCAAGATCAATTCCAGACGGCTTCACCGCGACAGCAGCGAACAGCGCCTCGACGGATTGATGAGTTCCTTCGTTACTCCCCCGAAAACCCATTTGCGAAGCCGCGAGTGACCGTAGGCCCCCCCCACAACGACGAGGCCGGCGCCAACCTCGGACGCGATCCTTCCGAGTTGCGCAGCGGTACGGCCGCAATCGTCAGGCACCTGCTCGGAGGCAAGCACGCCGTGGCGCGACAGCCAGCCGACAAGGTCCTTCGCCCCGGACAATGCCCCTGGTCTTCCATACACGTCCTCAACGATTTCGGCGACGATCACATTCTCGGCCTTGCGAAGCATCGGCAATGCGTCGGCAACGGCCCGCCGGGCCTCGGGCGTGTCGTTCTAGGCGATCAGAACATTGCGCAAATCGAGCCAGTTGCTGGTTTCGGGAACAACCAGCAGCGGCCTTCCCGTCTGCATCAGGAGATCGCCCGGATCGGCCTGCATGAATGGGTCGCCAAGTGCATCGCGGCCACCCCCTCCCACGACAATAATGTCGGCAGCGCGAGCCTGCTGGATGATAAATCTCCCTGGAAAATCCTCCGCACACGCCATTCCACGACCGAGGCACGGCTCCGCATCGCGAGCCGAAACTGCGCTTCCGCCTCGGCAAGGCGGTTCCTGATCGCCGCCCGACCTTGATCAAGAACCTTCTGGGTCTGTTCTCCATCCGCAAAATAAGGCGGCGGGCTGAATTCAGCTGCGGTAATTCCAATTACCTGGGCGCCGAACCTCTCCGCCAGCTGCCCGGCGATCTCCAGGCGGGCTTCATTTGACCGGTTCAAGCGCCATACTGACCATCACCGTCGCATACGTCATCGATCTCTCCTGCGTCGCGATTCACCGAAGCTTTTTAGGATCAAAACCCCAAAGGACGACTGAGATAGATCGACTCTCCGACCCTCCCGCAGACGAAATCAGCCCCCGAATTGCGGAAAATGCTTGCGAGATGCCTGCCGCGTTGGCTGACAAAGCTCGTTCTCACTTGAGCGAACGCCGCGATTTGGACCATACTCAGCCGGCAATCAGGAAGGCGCTGCGGCGGGTGCCGAGCGTGTGTTGTCAAAATATCAGAAGTGAAAGCGGAACGTGACCACCACACCACATCCCCCGTCCGAGGATCCTGTGCGAGATGAGCGATTTCGGCTGGGCATCGAAGGATCCGGCATCGGGATCTGGGATCTTGATCTTTCGACGCATCGGTTGCTTTGGTCGAATATCACGAGGACGCTTTTTGGCGTCCCTAACGATCTGCCCCTCACCTACGAGCTATTCCTTTCTCTGCTTGAACCGCAGGACCGCGAGCGTACTGATCAAGCCGTAAAGCGCTCGGTTGAGACCGGCTGCAGTTTCGACATGCAGTACCATGTTGACGGCCCTTCACAGTTGCATCGTTGGGTTCGCGCGCGCGGCAGCGTCGTACGAGATGAACACGGTGTGCCCAGTTACCTCAGCGGGCTGGTGATCGATATTGACGATCAGAAGGAGGTCGAAGAAGCTCTGAGAGTCAGGGAAAGTCATCTTCGTTCGATCCTGGAGACTGTCCCTGATGCGATGATTGTCATCGACGGGAGCGGTGCCATGCAGTTCTTTAGCAGTGCCGCGGAGAGACAATTTGGCTATCTCGCAAACGAAGCGATTGGTCAGAACGTGAACATGCTGATGCCAAACCCGGATCGTTCACGCCACGACGGTTATCTGGCACGGTACGCGTCCACGGGCGAGCGGCATATCATCGGCATTGGACGAATCGTAACCGGTCAGCGCAAAGACGGCATGACATTTCCGATGCACCTCTCGATCGGTGAAATGCAAACCGGCGGAGTGCCCTATTTCACCGGCTTTGTTCGCGATCTGACGGAACAGCAGCAGACGCAGGCGCGACTTCAGGAACTGCAATCCGAACTCGTTCACGTCTCGCGGTTGAGCGCGATGGGGGAAATGGCGTCCGCACTCGCGCACGAACTCAACCAACCGCTTGCGGCTATCAGCAATTACATGAAGGGCTCCCGCCGACTTCTTGCCGCCAGTTCCGATCCCAACAGATTGAAAATAGAAGGTGCTTTGGATCGCGCTGCCGAACAGGCAATTCGCGCCGGCCAGATCATTCGGCGGCTTCGCGATTTCGTTGCGCGCGGGGAAAGCGAAAAACGCGTCGAAAGGCTCTCGAAGCTCATTGAAGAGGCAGGGGCCCTCGGTCTCGCTGGCGCTCGCGAGCAAGGGGTCCAGCTTCGCTTCAATCTCAACCGGGAACACGACCTGGTGCTGGTGGATCGGGTCCAAATCCAGCAGGTTCTTGTCAATCTGTTTCGCAACGCTCTAGAGGCGATGGCTCACTCACCGCGACGCGAGCTCGTCGCATCAAATGTTTTGGTGGCGGACGAAACGATCGAGGTTACAGTTTCCGATACCGGGCATGGATTCCATGATGACGTGAAGCCAAATCTGTTTCAGACTTTCTTCACGACGAAAGAGACGGGCATGGGAGTTGGGCTATCCATAAGTCGCTCGATTATCGAAGCGCATGGCGGCCAGATGTGGGCAGAATCTAATGATTCGGGCGGCGCGACTTTTCGCTTCACATTACCCGCCGCATCAGCTGAGAGTTTGATAGATGTCACATAGAGGAAAGGTCTATGTCATCGACGACGACGAGGCGATGCGGGATTCTCTCGATTTCATGCTTGGTGCCGCCGACTTCCAGGTTACGCTGTTCGAGTCCGCCCACAATTTCCTCGACACGATTTCGAACATCGACTTTGGATGTGTCGTTTCCGACGTCCGCATGCCGGGAATCGATGGCATCGAGCTTCTGAAACGCCTGAAGGCGACCCGCAGCGCGTTCCCGGTCGTGATCATGACCGGACATGGCGACGTCCCCCTCGCGGTCGAGGCCATGAAGCTGGGCGCGGTCGATTTCCTTGAAAAACCGTTCGAGGACGAGCGGATTATCGGAATGATTGATGTGGCATTCCGGCAGGCGCAATCGAACGCACAAGGCGAAGCAATGACACACGATATCGCCTCGCGGATAGCCACCCTCAGCCCTCGCGAGCGCCAGGTGATGGATGGCCTGATCGCGGGACTCTCGAACAAGCTGATCGCCAGGGATTACGAAATCAGCCCCCGCACCATCGAAGTTTACCGGGCAAATGTGATGACCAAGATGCAGGCCGGAAGCCTCTCCGAGCTTGTCCGGCTGGCGATCCGCGCCGGTGTGCTCAAAGATTGAGCTAAATCAAGTGACCAGCGCCCAAATGCGCTTTATTGGTCTGATGTATGAACCAAGCCCCCTCATTCCCTGCGACGCTCCGTGATGGCCACATCAACCACGATGCCGGTTGTCTACGTCGTTGATGACGACTCGGACGTCCTTGGATCATTGCGATTTCTCCTTGAGACGGACGGGTTCTCCGTTCGGACGTTTCGGTGCGGCGCGGCATTGCTGAATGGGATCGCGACGGGCGAAGCCGACTGTTTTGTGATCGACTACAAGATGCCGACCATGAGCGGAACCGATCTTGCGGGCCGCCTGCGGAACCGCGACATCGACGCGCCAATCATCCTCATTACCGGCTATCCTGACGAGCATATTCTGGAAAAGGCCTCTGCGGCAGGCATACACCATGTCCTGCTGAAGCCCCATCTCGAGGAGAGCCTTGCAACCCAGATTCGGGGGGCCATCCAGGAAGCTCACCTGAGTCGTTGAGCCGCCGCAACGACCTCCGGTAAACTACTTAGGGAACGTTCCCTAAGATATCGAACGAAATTTTCAGACTACATCGCCCCGGGTAGTAATTGGCCATTCGCCGCACGGGAGATGGTCCATGCTCACCCAATCGCTCAATACTTCCCCTACAAGCAACAAAGTGGCTCCGGTTGCTCACTCCCCGCCCGACCATTTTTGTGCCCTTACGGGACATGCAGGCCTCGTGGCTACGGAGTTTTCCTACCAGAAGGACGAGGAAATCTACGGCGAGGATGAGCCCGCGGAATATGTGTATCAGCTGATCAGTGGTGCCGTTCGAACCTACAAGCTGCTTTCCGACGGACGGCGTCAGATCGGCGCGTTTCATCTGCCGGGCGATGTCTTCGGGCTTGAGTCGGGTGCTGCCCACCGGCTCGCGGCGGAAGCGATTGTCGATACCACCGTACGCCTGGTGAAACGGCGCAGCCTTGAGCAGGCGGCGGGAACCGATGTCAAGGTTGCGCAAAAGCTTTGGACCATGACCGCGAGCGATCTCCGGCATGCCGAAGATCGTATGCTTCTCCTCGGACGCAAGAACGCCCTGGAACGTGTCGCGAATTTCCTTCTTGAGATGGATCGCCGTCTAGCCGTCGCGGGCATGATGGCGCTGCCGATGTGCCGCCGCGATATCGGCGATTATCTCGGACTTACGCTGGAGACGATTTCAAGGGCGCTTTCGCAGCTTCATGGCGAGGGTGTATTGGGATTTTCCGGGGCGCGTCAAATCGTGCTTCGCAACCGCCAGCGCCTGCGTAACATGGACACGTGAAAGCTTTGTATCGTAAGTCGTACCAAATACGTAACTAGGAGGTTGCTATGGCACGGTACATCGCTCGGTTTATGAAGGATGTTCTTGGAGAAAATGGACATGAAAAGGAAATTTGCCAACGCTCGCTCGAAATCGAAGCCGCAAACAAAGCGCGCGCGGCGGACGCAGCGAAGATCAAGTTCTGTGAGGCCGAGAGCGTAAGGGACTGGTCCCTTCATGCAGACCGCGTTCAAATTACCGAACCGCAGATCAAATCAAATCCAATTATCAGCAAGCTCATTGATGCCTTTGGCAACTGGCGCAAGCACAGGCAGGAAATCCGGGAGATCCGCGACCTCAATGATGATGAATTTGCAAACCTTGCATACGAACTCCGCATTTCGCCCGCAGACCTCGATACATTCGTCCGCCAGGGCCCGTATGCCGTCGATGAGTTGCCGAAACTGCTGACGGCTCTCGGCATCGACGAAAAGGCGTTGTCTCGCACGCAACCGCTTGTGCTGCGTGACATGGTACGTGTCTGCGCCTCATGCCAACAAAAGCATCAGTGTGACCGCGACCTCGACGCCGGCACCTCCGCCCAGCACTATCAGGAGTATTGTCTCAATGCATCGACGATCGACGCACTGGACCCAGAAAGCGAGATCAAGTCTACGCGGCGCGAATTTCCCAAATTTCATCAAAATCAGACACGCGGCCATTCTTCACGACTATAAGATAAGGCATCGAAAATAACCCCGTCGTGCAGTACCAGGTACGTAGAGAACCAGACAGCGTCCGTATTCCGCCTTTCTCTACTATTTGCTTCTTAGCATATTGTCGACGAGGATGCGTCGTTCCAGACAGCGACGGGATATCTTCTAAACCAAGCAGGCTACGAAGTCGCGAGCTACCCTTCGGCCGAGCATCTCCTGGATCATTTGCCGAACGAAGATGTGCGGGGCTGCATCCTCCTCAAGGTCAGGATGCCAGGACTGAGCGGTCCGGATCTCCAAGAGCGCCTGAGCGACCTTGGTTGGGCGGTGCCTATCATATTCCTCACCCGTTATCTCGATATTCCAACCACAGTGCGGACCATCAAGGCGGGTGCGTTGGATTTTCTAATCAAGCCCGTATCATCGGACCTCTTCAAGCAGTCGGGCGGGCCGTTGCGCATCACGATGCGACGCGTAGCCTGAAGGGCACGCGCTCTCGTATCGCAACATTGACGCCGCGCGAGCGGGAAGTCTTCGAACTTGTCATTCGCGGCCACACCAACACCATACCGCCAGATCGTTGGGTTGCACGGAGCGCACGATCAAGGCCCACCGACACCGGGTGATGGAAAAAATGCAAGTCCGATCCCTGCCCGAACTGGTGTCTTTGGCCGAGCGGGTCGGCGTTATGTCGGGCATCGGACATTCAGCCTAGGCTTAGGCCATCTCTCATCATTTCCGGCGCCTCTATTGTCCAGCCCTGTTCGCTGGGTCGAGCAGTTGCATCCGGCCTCACATGGGCCGTGATGATCGACATCACCAGCCTTCAGCGTTTCGACTGCAGCTCGCGGGCTCTCTCTGCCGCATCATCGAGGTCACTATACAAAAACCGTGTGATGGCTTCGCATCCGCTTTGCACTTCCGTGTCCCATGCGGACGTCTGCCGTCGATCGGTATAGACTTCGGTCCACGATATCGCTTCGCGGATTTTTTGCCGGTAGATGGCATCATCGAAAATATCCAACAGCCCGCGCACCTCATCCACGAGATCGAAATCACCGTCGCATGCGATCAGTCCGTCTCTGATGCATGTTATCCAGCCAAACCGCGTCGAGGCAATCCGTTGTCCCGACGCCTTGTTGCTAAAATCCGCACGATGGCGGAAAAATACTATGATGAAGAGATCGTTTGACAACTCAATGGCGAAGGGCAGACAAGCTCAACCGGCAAGCCCTTCACGGTCACCATCGCACGTTGGATCCGGTTTAAGCATCGCATCCCCGGCCCGTCGCTTCCGATCGGAACGCTTACAGTCAGCCAAGTTCGTGAGAGATATGGCGTCAGCCTGTGAGTCGTCTACTACTGGATTGAGCGTGGCGTTGTCTCAGCGGTGCGGTGCAATCCAAATGCACCATACGCCATCGCGATTGATGACACTGTTGATCTACGTCTGCGAAAATGGTCGGCAAATTCCGGGGATCTTCCTGCACACTCGCGCTGTCATCAATTCGTGACACGCTAATCGAAGGCTTCAGCCATTTCGTTACCTCCATGACTGCTCCGGTTGCTTCCGGCTGGAGCGTTTGCCGGGTGGGACTTGCACCCACTGGAAAGCGCCGTCTCTGCACGGCGCACACCCCGACCAGACATTCCTCGATCCAAGGATTTTGGCGCGTTGCCGGCCTGCCGATGATCTGCATCAAGTCGAAGGCACGAGCGCCTTCTAACGTGGCGCGATCGGATCGCCTCGCCATGACAAATGAAACGACTATCGTTCTCGTCAAACTTCTGCACACGGCCATCTACTTGTTCGTGTCACTCTGCATCTGTATGTACATGTTTGCGCCGTCACGGGGCGGACTTCGCCTAAGCTGATGAGTGCCGCCGCGATCATCCCAACGGTCGTTGGCACTTTATGGATTCTCAACGGTCACGAATGCCTATTGGCGGGCGTGGATTATCGCCTTTCGGTGCCTGCCACTCTGTCGCTGACATTTACTTTCCCGATTGGTTTTCGCGTTGGATTATGACCGGATTGACACTAGTTATGATTGTTGTTGGCTGCCTAGTGTTTTGGCACGACGTCGAGCCCCGAGCGAATGCCACCGTCCGCAAGCACAGTCAGATCGTCACCGACCGCGTCCACCACATAGGGCAGCGCACGGGCAGTCGGGATAGCGCCGTCGAGCTGGCGGCCGCCGTGGTTGGACACAACGATCCCGTCGGCCCCGGAGCGCACAGCGTCGCGCGCATCTTCTGGCGCCTCTGTCGCGGTTTGGACCAATTTCCAAAGACGCGTCAGCAATTCCCGTTTGTACTCTGCCTCCGCGCTTCGGGCTGACCAAGATCATGGCGCCGAGCCGAAGAGGATTACCTTGGACAAGCACTCCTCCTTTACCGATCTGACCCAGCGCTCCGCATAGGCATTCAGGTTCGGGCTGCGCGCGGGCAGCACCAGCGGTTCAACGCGAGCTGACACAATAATAGCCCGGAACGACTGGGTGTATTTGGTGTCCCGATCGTGCAGAAGATAGCGACAGTCGCGCAGGGTGCCGCCTCCCACGTGGTGGGCGCGAATTCATCTGGGACGGTTTTGGTCGAACGCGATTACGCGTAAGGAAGACCATCGAGTCATTGATACCGGCCCATACGGGCTTGTTCGCCACCCAATCTATACGGGGCTCATCGGCGCGATACTGGCAACGAGTGTCGCTGTCGGCACGGTCACGGCGATGCTCGGCGCATTGCTGATCGCCTTTGGCCTCTGGATATGAGATGCGCTTCCCGTCTCGCATACCGTCAAAACCTGCGCTCCGGCGGCAGACTGATGACGGCGCTCGCTAGCATGCTTCTTCGGAGCGATGGCCGAAACGGCGAACCAGAGGCCTTCTCAAAGCCCCCACCTGCGAATAAACCAGACTTTCACAAGGTGAGTGAGTAATGCGTACGTCACCAGCATGGCTGCGACTACCGGCCAGTAGAGCCAAGGAAGAGGCTCGAAGCCTAACGCCGAACCCGCCCAGGTAAAGGGCAACGTCATTCCGACCGTGCAGATGATAACCGTTGTCGCAATCAGCGAGGGGCTTGCATGACTTTCAATAAACGGGATCCTCGCGGTTCTGATAATATGGATGATGAGGGTCTGGGTCAGAAGGGATTCGACGAACCATCCGGTCTGAAACAACGACGGATTATTCCAGCAATCGAACACATAGAGCATCATTCCATATGTCGCGTAGTCAAATATTGAACTGATCGGCCCGATAAACACCATGAATTTGAAGATGTTCCCGATATCCCACTTTCGCGGTGACGCCAAGTACTCCTCGTCGACATTGTCCGTCGGAATCGTGGTCTGCGAAAAATCGTAGAGCAGATTGTTGGTCAGGACCTGGATGGGCGCCATTGGCAAGAAGGGCAGGAATATGCTTGCCCCAAGCACGCTGAACATATTCCCAAAATTGGAGCTCGCACCCATTTTGATGTATTTTGTGATGTTCGCAAAAACCTTGCGGCCCTCGGTTACGCCCTCCTGGAGGATGAGAAGGCTCTTTTCGAGCAGGATAATGTCGGCGGATTCCTTGGCGATATCGACCGCCGTGTCGACCGAGATTCCGACATCAGCAGCTTTCAAAGCCGGGCTGTCGTTGATGCCGTCGCCGAGAAATCCGACGACATGGCCCTTGGCGTGAAGGGCCTGTACGACCCTCTCCTTTTGCGCGGGGTTCAGCTTTGCAAAAACCGTCGTGCGGTCGGCAATCTCGGCCAGCTCGACGTCGCTCATCTGGGCGATCTTGACACCAAGCAGGATTTCGCCCGGCTCCAATTGAACCTCGCTGCAAATCTTGCGCGTAATGATTTCGTTGTCGCCGGTAAGGACCTTCACCCGAACGCCCTTGCGCGCCAGCGCGGCGATCGCTTCCCGGGCGCTTTCTTTTGGCGGATCGAGAAAGGCGATGTAGCCGAGCAGCGTCAAATCGGCCTCGTCCTCAACCGAGTACGCGGTCTTTGACGGATCCATCTCCTTGTAGGCTACCGCGACAACCCGAAATCCGTCCGAGTTAAGTGCGATCGTCTGCTGTTTGGCCGCCTCAAAATGGCTTTCGTCGAGCTGTCCCTCTTCCCCATCAAGAGCGTATCTCGAACACACAGCGAAAATCTCCTCAACAGCGCCTTTGCAAATGAGGATATGCTTGCCGTCCTCGCGCGCGACCACCACCGATAGACGACGGCGCGAGAAATCGAAGGGGATTTCATCGAGCTTTGAATACCCGCTGCCGATATTCAATGTCTGCTCGAGTTCGACATGCGCCAAAACCGCCTTGTCGAGCAGGTTCCTGAGCCCTGACTGAAAGTGGCTGTTCAGAAAGGCGTACTGAAGCACCCGTTCGGAGTCGTTCCCCTGGATGTCGAGATGCCGTTTCAGGATGATCCGGTCTTGCGTCAGGGTACCGGTCTTGTCGGTGCACAATACGTCCATCGCACCGAAATTCTGGATCGCGTTAAGGCGCTTGACGATCACCTTCTTGCGCGACATCGCAATCGCGCCCTTCGCGAGATTGACTGTCACAATCATCGGCAACATTTCGGGAGTAAGGCCGACCGCCACCGCCACCGCGAACAGCAGAGCTTCCAGCCAATCGTGCTTGGTCAGGCCGTTGATCAGGAAAACGGTGGGGACCATGACGAGGATAAAGCGGATCATCAACCAGGTGAATTTGTTGATACCCCGGTCGAAGGCGGTAGGAACGCGCCGTCCGGCGATCTCGTGAGCTAGCTGGCCGAAGAAAGTTGTCGCGCCTGTCTGCAGAATCACGCCGGTGGCGTAGCCGGACACGACATTGGCTCCCATGAAGCAGATGTTTGGCAGGTCGAAGGCGTCTTCGCGGTCCGAAGTGTTTGCCTGGGCGTGCTTCTCGGCGGGCATGGATTCGCCGGTCAGGGCAGATTGATTGATGAACAGGTCCTTGGCTTCGAGCAGACGCAGATCGGCGGGGATCATATCTCCGGCGGAAAGCCGCACCACGTCGCCCGGCACGAGGCAATCCATCGGAACCTCGGAGAACGGGTCATCCGATTGATACGGGCTGCGCCTAACGCTCGCGGTGGTGTGAACCATGGCGCGCAGCTTGGCTGCGGCCTCATTCGACCGGTGTTCCTGGATGAAGGCGGTCGTGATCGCCAATACCACCATGGCGGCGATCACGACGGCGGCGCGGACGTCTCCGAGGAAATAGGAGACGACCGCCAGGCTCAGCAACAACGCGTTCAACGGATTGCGGGCACGGCTCCAGAGCTCTTCAGCAACCGTCGCCTTGCGCTCGCGCGCGACGAGATTCGGTCCGAATTTCTTCAGCCGTATGGCGGCCTCGGCGCCAGACAGGCCTTCCAGTGCCGATTTAAGTTTCGCGCAGGCGTCGTGAGGCTGAAGTCGGCTCACTTTGGCCAGCAGATCACTGCTGGCTGCCGAATCCGCGCCAACGCGATGGGATTTCTTGGTGGGCCTGGATAAAACGTCCATAAACCGACGTGGGGTCTTGACCAGCAACACGAAGTGTCTCCCCGGATTCAAACGACATCCGCCGAATTATCAGGCATCGCTGTCTAAATACTGGAAAAAGATCGTCTCGATGTTGAATCAGAAGAAGCCTTCCGATGCTTTACGTTGGTCGGCGCCAAACGTTATTATTACAGGGTTTCTGCAGGGCCTTGCGGCAGATCAAATTCCGGGATTGCCGGCCTTGAGGAAAGCAGGCGTTCAGGCCGCTGTCCGCGCCGACACGGCTTCGTAGATGTCCTCCTCCTGCGCGGTATGCATACGTACCAGCGTCTCGATCGCTTCGATGACCCGCTGGGCGTCGCGAATGAGATAGCGGTCGATCTTCTCCGTCGGCAGGTCCTCCACAATGCGCGCCAGCAGGCGCGCCAGATGCAGGATCTCGCGGTGCGCCCGGCTCATGGCGGAAAGGCCATGGCTCTCCTTGAGAATCCCGGCAAGCTGCGGATAGACATTGCCTTCGTCGTCGCGCTCATGCGCAACCACCTGCTCCTGAACAACCTTGTTGGCCTCCGCGATCAGCGCCGCGCCGATTTGTGGCGTGGCGTCATCGAGCGTATCGACGATCGATCGCAGCCGATCGAGGTTGCCGATCAGGGAAACGTGGTTGCGATGCAGCTCGCGGCCAGCCGCGGCGGTCATGTGCCTTCCGGCGTGGCCGTAGGCGGGGGTCAAAGCGCGCAGTGCATTGAGGATCACGGCAACATCGATCAACTCTTGAAGAATGGCCGCTGGCACCGGCATCAGCCAGCCGAGGGTCGCGGCCAACATCGCAAGCGTCGACAATCCCATCCCGGCGACGATGCTTTCGACTGCAATTCGCCGCGCCCGTCGCGCGATCACGATCGCCTCGCCGACCCGATCGAGGCGGTCGGCGAGGATCACCACATCGGCCGCTTCCGACGAGGCGCTGGCGCCGCGGGCACCAAGCGCGATGCCGACATCGGCCGACGCCAACGCCGGCGCGTCGTTGATGCCGTCACCGACCATGATGGTTGGATTGAGCCGCTGCTCGGAACGAACGGCATCGACCTTGTCGGAGGGCACGCGGTCGGCCAGTACCGCGTCAAGGTCGAGCGCGGCGCCGATCGCTTGCGCGGCGGCGGCACGGTCGCCGGTGACCATGACCATGCGGGCAACGCCGGCCTCGCGCATCATCCGGATCGCCCGCGGCGTATCGGCACGAAGTTCGTCGGCGAGCAGCAATGCGCCAATCGGTCGCCCCTCGACCGCGACAAAAACCGTGAGCGCCGAGCGCCACGAGGCACGCCGGATCGCCCGCGAAGCCCATTCACTGACGTGGCCGCAGGGAAAAATCATGTCGCGCGAACCTGCGGCGACCCGCCGTCCGTCGATCACACCCTGCAACCCCGAGCCCACGGATTCCCGCACCTCGCCGGGCACCTTAAGCCGCAAGGCCCGCTCGGCGCCGGCCTCGACAATGGCGCGGGCGACAACGTGATGCGATGCCTGCTCCAGCGAAGCGCCGAGCATCAATACCTCGTCGGGGTTCTCGCCCGGCGCAACCTCGATGGAAAGCAAGCGTGCGCCGCCGACCGTCAGCGTGCCGGTCTTGTCGAACAACACGGTATGGGCGCGCGCCAGCGCCTCCAGCGGTCCGCCGCCCTTGACCAGGATGCCGCGCCGGGCCGCTTGCGCCACACCGGCGATGAAGGCAACCGGAGCTGCCAGGATCAACGGACACGGCGTTGCCGCCACCAGCACCGCGAGAGAGCGAATCAGATCGCCCGAGATCAGCCAGGCGACGAAGGCGAGCACCAGCGTCACGGGAAGGAAAATCAGCGCGTAGCGGTCGGCGAGGCGCACGAACGGCGCTTTCGAGGTCTGCGCCGCGGTCACCAGCCGGACGATGCTCGCATAGGTGCTTTCGCCTGCGGCCGCGGACACTACCAGTTCAAAAGTCTCGCCCGCGTTCAAGGAGCCGGAGAGGACCGCCGTGCCGCGCGCCTTCACTGCCGGGATCGGCTCACCCGTCAACGCCGATTCATCGATCGTCGCTGCGGTCGATGCGACGACGCCATCGACCGGAACGATTTCGCCCGCCCTCACCAGAAGCTGGTCGCCGACGGCAACCTCCGATATCGGAATCTCATGGATGCGGTCAGCGATGCGGCGATGAGCCTCGCGGGGCGCGCGATCCACCAGTGTGCGGAGATCATGCTCGGCGCGGGCTACCGCAATCTCTTCAAGCACGTTGCCGCCGGAATACATCAACGCGACCACCGCGCCGGCGAGCGGCTGGCCGAGCGCGAGCGCCCCGCTCATCGACACCAGCGCGATTGCATCGACCCCGAAACGGCCCGCCAGAAAATCCCGCACGATCGAGACCGCAAGTCCTGCGACCGCAGGTGCGGTCGCCAGCGTCCAGCTAAGATCAGCGAGGTCCGATCGGCCGGCGGTGCTGGCGGCGATGCCCGCCGCCAATCCGGCAACGGCGATGGTAACGAGTGCCCATCGCAGGACGCGCTCAGACAACATCGACCCAGTCCATGCTCATGCCGCTTTGCATCTTCTGGCCGAAGGTGCGCCTGTTGCGGTTGAGGGAAATCAAGGGCCCGCCGGAAATTGTCGACTACCTTCCAACCCTTTTGAGGCTGTTGGCAGCGGATTCGCGAACCGTCGGATACACCTGTTCCCGATGAATTTCGCTGCCCGACTCGTCGACGACAATGATTGCGAGGTTGGGATCTTTGACCAGGTGCTCGTGGCTAAACCGCCGTGCAAGCTGTTTGCTATGCTCGGTCGCACCTGCGGCGGTGGAAAAATTGTAATCCAACTCTGTCCCTGACTGGAACTCCATCCTTCATGTCAAATTAAAATGTCTGCACAAAACGATCCTCGGGGAATGCCAAACAGGGAAATGGACGGGTGCCCTTGAGTTTAATCAGGCTCAAGGGCACCCACTATTTGAACGTCCAAGGAGGCAAGCTCCAAATCTCACAGGCCGCAAACTTCCCTTACGTCGGCTCTTAGTAAACCAATGCGAAGCAGCGACTTTATCATGGATCAAGGTCATAGCGACTACGCATCATCGTACCGCGAGAGCCCGATTAACCCTAGATTGCGGGCGGTCCGCCATCCATCGGGATGGCGACGCCCAGAGTCTCGATAATCTCTGCCTGGTCTACGTTTTAGGCGTACGCGAGTTCGCCGGTCTCGGACCGGGCCTTTATCGGTTGGCTCAAATCCAGCACCATGCGCCCTTCGATTTTGCCAGCCTTGAGGTTGGCGAAGATCGTGTTGATCTCGCTCAACGGCGCGGATTTGATATCGGCCCGTACCCAGCAAATGCGATGGCCTCGTCGAGGTCGCGACGCGTTCCTACGATGGAGCCGCGCACGGTGATACGCTTCAAGACGACGTCGAAGATCGGGGTAGGAAACTCGCCTGGCGGCAGGCCGACAAGGCTGACCGTTCCCTTGCGTCGCACCATGCGCAACGCCTGAGAGAAGGCGGGCGGAGAAACGGCTGTCACCAGGACGCCATGGGCGCCGCCGCCGGTCGCCTTAAGAATATCTGGCACCGCGTCTGGAGAGCGCGCATCGACCGCGATGTCGGCGCCCGCGGATCGGGCGAGCGCAAGCTTGTCCGCGGCGATATCAAGTGCCGCGACGTGCAACCCCATCGCCTTGGCGTATTGGACGGCAACGTGTCCGAGGCCTCCGACGCCCGAGATGGCGACCCATTCGCCCGGCCGTGCCTCGGTTTCCTTAAGGCCTTTAAGTTGTCACGCCGGCACAAAGGATCGGCGCAATCTGCGCAAAATCGACACCGACCGGAAGCTGCGCGGCAAAAGGCGCCGCAGCGATCACATATTCAGCGAAACCGCCATCACAGCTATAGCCGGTGTTATGCTGGTGCTCGCACACGGTCTCCCGACCGGTCTCGCAATATTCGCAGCGCATGCAGGCATCGTGCAGCCACGCAACGCCGACGGGTCGCCTGGCTTGAAATCCGTGACGCCAGGGCCAAGCGCAGCTACAACGCCTGCAACCTCATGGCCTGGAATGAAGGGAAGCGACGGCTTCACCGGCCAATCGCCTTCAGCGGCATGCAGGTCGGTATGGCAGACGCCGCAGGCCATCACCTTGACCAGGATCTCTCCCGGACCCGGCACAGGCACGGGTACGTCCTTTATCACCAGAGGCTTGCCGAACTGGTGCACTACGGCAGCCTTCAAGACATTGCCATTTCTCAGCACGCTCTCGATCTCGTCCGCTCGAAAGGAAAGCTTCCTGCCCGTTACGGCAACTTTATCGGCGGCAATTGGGTGGCTCCAGCTGATGGTCAGTATTTTACCGATTACAGCCCGATCAATGGCGAGCGCCTCATAGATGTCGCGAAGTCAACTGCGCGAGACGTCGAGATGGCGCTCGATGCAGCCCACAAGGCCAAAGATGATTGGACTCGCATGGCGCCGGCTGAGCGGTCGCGGCTCCTGAACAAGGTTGCCGACCGCATGGAGGAGAATCTGGAGCTTCTGGCTCTCGCCGAGACGCTCGACAACGGCAAACCGATTCGCGAGACGAGAGGCGCCGATGTCCCACTTGCCATCGATCATTTCAGGTATTTCGCCGGCTGCATCCCCGCCGAGACAGGCGCCATCTCCACGATCGACAACGATGCCATTGCGCATCATTTCAGGGAGCCGCTCGGCGTCGTTGGCCAGATCATTCCGTGGAATTTCCCATTGCTGATGGCGGCGTGGAAAATTGCTCCGGCGCTTGCCGCGGGCAATTGCACGGTCATCAAGCCGGCGTCCAATACACCCTTGACCCTCCTGATCCTGGCCGGCCTTACCGCGGACATCCTGCCCCCGGCGTGCTCAACGTAGTCACCGGACCGGGCGGGTCAGTCGGCCAGGCTATTGCCGCTAACCCGCGCATCTCCAAGGTCTCTTTTACTGGCGAGACAACGACCGGCAAGCAGATTATGCGCTATGCGGCCGAGCATCTGATCCCCCAGACCATGGAGCTCGGCGAAAAGTCGCCGAACATCTTCATGGCGGACGTGATGGAGCCCGACGACTTCTTCGACAAGGCGCTTGAAGGCTTTGCGCTGTTTGCGTTCAACAAGAGCGAGGTTTGCACCTGCCCGTCGCGCGCGCTGATCCAGGAATCGATATTTGACAAGTTCATGGAGCGCGCGGTCGCCCGTGTCGCACGGATCAGGTTTGGAGATCCCGTTGATCCCGCGACGCAGATGGGCGCCCAAGCTTCCGAGGAACAGCTGAAGAAAATTCTCGGCTACATCGAGATAGGTAAGCAGGAAGGCGCCGAATGCTTGACCGGCGGAGCGCGCGCCCATCTCGGCGGCGATCTGGAAAGGGCTACTTCCTGAAACCGACGGTGTTTGTCGGTAACAACAGCATGCGGATATTTCAAGAGATCTTCGGTCCGGTGCTGTCGGTGACGACGTTCAAGACTGTCAAAGATGCCATACGGATCGGAAATGACACCGTGTACGGTCTTGGGGCAGGTGTCTGGTCGCGCAATGGCACGAATGCTTACCGGGTCGGCCGCGGTATTCAGGCCGGGCCCGTATGGACGACCTGCTATCACGCCTATCCGGCCCACGCGCTTTCGGCGGGTATAAGGAATCGGGTTTCGGCCGCGAGACCCACGAGATGACGCTCGACCACTATCAGGACACCAAGAACCTGCTGGTCAGCTATTCCGAAGGCTCTCGGATTGTTCTGAAGCGGAGCCGTGGCGCCTGACAAATCGTGCGTCGCCCTTCCGCAAGATCAAGCCGAGCCGGCGGGAAGTTCTTGCACAGCGCGATCGTCGCGATCAAAGTGCCGGAAAAGCCCCATAGCGTCGGGGAGTTGGACACTTGAGGGAATTCTCTCCGTCGTAGTCGGCTCGGTCAGCCTCTATCAGGCAGGCGGCGAAGCTCGGGCAGTGCGGAATACCTAACTGCAAGACTTCAAACATCGGTGATCAGATGCTCATGTTCAGCGACTCCAGAAGCGATCGGCCCCCAAGTCGCGCAAGCTCCGCACACGCGCGGGCTTGCCGGCAATAAGGCGCCGGCGGATGCCATAGCGCCGTTATTTACGAAGTGATGCGATATAGGCAGCGATATCCGCTGCTTCCGCCCGGCTCAGCGGGAAATTCGGCATCTTGGGATGCGGGTCAAGCAGAAAGAACGCCAATTTTTCGGGGCTGAAGTCTGGCTTGCGCGCAATCGTAGCAAAGGGAAGAACGTCGGCACTCGCCTGCTTCTGATCACTGTCAACTAGGTGACAGGTCGCACACCAACGTTTCGCAAGCTGCGATCCATGGTCCGGATCAGCAGCCATTGCTGCTGATCCAATCAGTGTGACGACAAAAATTGCAACGTGATAGATTCGCATTGATGAGCTCCTGTTATCGTGAATCCTATGCATTGGCGTCCTTGGCGGGCGCCGCACCGCGTCCTCGCTGACCACCTTGCGCATGCCCAGCAGCGGCGGATTGACCGGGTCGCAGCGCAGTGTCGTCATATGCGCATAGCGCCAGTGGCCGGCCAGCACCGACAGCAGCACTGTCCCCAGAACATCCCGCTTGCTCGGTGCGTTCGGGCTGCTGAAATATAGCGGGCAACCCGAAACCCAGCCGTCAAACAGTCCACCCTGCTTCACGTACTCAATGAAGAATGGAAGCTGCCCAAGCGGCGTTACCCTCACCGCGTCGTCCCATTCGACATGGACACGCCCCGCAAAGGTGTCCGCAACCGCTGTCTCGGCCGACACCCGCTCAACTGCCGGTTGCTCACCCGTCGGGAGAACCGGAAAGACCCTTCGATTCATCGCCATCCCTCACAATATCAATTACTTTGTCCAATTCGAATATCGCCAACTCTCGGATCTAGGCTAATTCATGCGCAAGCCGGTCCGGAGCCGTCAGGTCGCCTGTGCCACAACCGCGCGGAACCGTAGGATTGCCAGGCCGAAGAACAAGGCTCCGATTACGGCGACCGCCAAGAATTCCGGCCACACCACCTCAAGCCCGGCGCCCCGATAGAGGATCGACTGCGCAAACGCAACAAAATGGGTTGATGGCGACACCTGCATGGCCTTGGCCAGCCAAGGCGGCATGCTCTCGAGCGGCGTGTTGCTGCCGGACAGCATGTTCATCGGCAAATAGACCAGCATGTAAAGCAGCCCGAGCTGCGGCATCGATCGCGCAATGGTGCCGAGAAAGATTCCGATCGCGGTTGCGAAGAATAAATAGAGCACCACCCCGACCATAAACAGCGGTATCGAGCCGGCTACCGGTATCCCGAGCATCATGCGCAGTACTAAGTAAAGTGAAAGACCCACCGCCACCGCGATCACGAGACCGTTGGCCCAGACCTTGGATATGGCGATCTCGAACGGCGTCAGCGGCATGACCAGGAGATGGTCCATGGTCCCGTGTTCACGCTCACGGACCACCGCCGCTCCGGCGAGGATGATCGCCAGCATACTGATATTGTTGATGATCGCCATCACGCTGGTAAACCAGGCGGTGGTCAGGTTCGGGTTGAACGCAATTCTCACATCGAGATTTACCTTCGACGGCGGGACCCCCTCCGCGTGGGAGAGGAAATCCGCGATTTCGGTGGTGATAATCTGCTGCGCATAGCCGGAGCCAAGCCCCGCCTGCACCATCGCAGTCGCGTCGACGTTGATCTGAAGTGCGGGTTGCCGGCCTGCCAGAACATAACGCTCGAAGTCCGGCGGGATATCGACCACGAAGGTAAATTTTCCGCTGTTCATCGACGGAATGATGTCCCGCTCGGCGATCGGCTTCGGCAGCTGGAACAGCGGCGGAAAGAAAGCATGAGCAACCCGTCGTGACAGCTCGGAGTGGTCCTCGTCGACGATGGCGATCGAGGCGTTGTGAAGCTCTTGCGAATTGCTCCGCGCCTGCAAGGTTACCGCCAGCGAAAAAGCATACGCCACCAACCCGAGGAGAACGAAATCCCCCAGGAAACTGCGCAACTCCTTGACGCCCAGCCAATAGATGTTTGCTACTTTACGCATCATGGGAGCTCTACCGTTCCTGTTTGCGAAGCAGCAGGACACTGATCAGCGTGAAGATCGGAACAAAAGCGGCCAAGGCCAGCAGATCGACACCAAGGTCCGAAAAGCCTAGTCCCTTGGTGAAGGTGCCAACGCTGATGGGCACGAAATATGTCATGGGAAAACCGCGGCCGATGATTTGAGCGCCAAGAGCCAACGATGAAACCGGCGTCATCATCCCGGCAAACTGCGTCGCCGGCAAAACCGTCAGAATGGCGGTACCGAACAGCGCGGCGATCTGGGTGCGCGTGAATGCCGAAATCAGCATGCCGTAGCCGGTCATCGTCGTCACATAGATCAGCACGCCGAGAAGCAGCGTCGGAAAACTTCCCTTGAGCGGAACCTTGAAGACGAACAGCGCCAACATGAGCATCAGGGTGAAATTGGTCAGCGCGACCGCGATGTAAGGCAGCTGCTTGCCAATGAGGAATTCAAGCCTGGTCACAGGCGTAACATAGAGGTTGGTGATCGACCCAAGTTCCTTCTCCCGCACGATGGCAAGCGCCATCAGGATTGCCGGAAACAGCGCCAGCAGCATCGACATGTTGGACGGCACCAACGCATAGATGCTGTCGAAATCCTGATTGTACTTGAACCTGACTTCGATATCGGCGGGCGGCGACGCCGTCGCCACCGTCGTCTTCAGCGCCGGATCCGCCAGGTACAATTGGTGCATGCCTTGCAGATAGCCGCGAATGGTTTCCGCCCGGAACGGCATCGCACCATCGATCAGCGCGCTGACCCAAACCGGGCGTCCGCGCTTGATGTCGCTGCCGAAATTCGGCGGGATTTCAATCGCGGCCGAGATGTCTCCGCTTTTGAGACGGTTATCGAGCTCGGCATAATTATTGAGCGGCGCCTTCTCCGCGAAATAGGTCGAGCCCCTGAGCTCTTCCAAATAGGCGCGGCTCTCCGGACTTTGATCGCGATCAAGCACCGAAAACGACAGATTGTTGACATCCGTCGAGACCCCGAAACCGAACACAAGCATCAGAAGTGTCGTGCCAAGCAAGCTGAATCCGAGCCTGATCGGGTCGCGCATAAGCTCGAGAGTCTCGCGGATCGTATAGGCGAAGAGACGCCGCAGGCTAAACAGCGAGCGCTCGCGTGTCAGCAGTGGGACGGGATGAACGGGCGGCGGCAACTTGCGGAGGTCTTCAGCGCGTGATCCAGTAGCCTCCTCAAGATAACTGATAAAAGCGTCTTCGAGCGTGGCGGCCTCACGGGCCTCGATCAGCTCCGCCGGCGTGCCCGTCGCCAGCACGCGGCCTGAATCCATCAGCGAGATCCGATCACAGCGTTCGGCCTCGTTCATGAAATGCGTCGAGACGAAGATCGTCACACCTTGGTTGCGCGATAGATCGATCAGCGCCCGCCAAAAACGGTCCCGCGCCAACGGATCAACACCCGACGTCGGCTCGTCAAGGATAAGGATCTCGGGCTCGTGGACGATAGCGATTGCGAGCGATAGCCGCTGACGGATCCCCAATGGCAGATCGAGCGTACGCTGATCGAGGTAATACTCAAGGCCGAATTGTCCGACCAATTCGGCAATCCGCGTCGCAGCTTTTTTCGCCGGCAGATGGAAAATCCGCGCGTGAAGATCAAGGTTTTGGCGGACTGTCAATTCAGTGTAAAGCGAGAACGACTGTGACATGTAGCCGACGCGGTAGCGTGAATTCATGTCGTTGGCGTCGAGCGGCTTGTCGAACAGCAGGGCCTCGCCCGCAGTAGGCGGCAGCAAGCCCGTCAGCATCTTCATTGTCGTTGTCTTGCCGCAGCCGTTCGAGCCGAGAAAGCCAAAAATCTCGCCGCGCTCGATCGTGAAATTGACCCTGTCGACGGCGGTGAAATCGCCGAAACGGCAGGTCAGGTCGCGGGCAGTGATGATGGGCTCGGAATCGAAAAGCCGACGCGGCGGTATCTGGAGCGTCTGGTGACCTCCGCGCTCTTGCTCCGGAAGCAACGCAATGAAGGCGTCCTCGACCGTCGTAGCGCCAACGCTTGATTTGAGTTCGGCAGGCGATCCGGTTGCCAGGACTTTTCCATCGTTCATAGCTGCCAGCCAATCGAACCGCTCGGCCTCCTCCATGTAGGCGGTCGCCACGACGACACTCATGCCGGAACGGCGCGACCGGATGCGCTCGATCAGCTCCCAGAACTGCCGGCGCGACAACGGGTCGACGCCGGTCGTGGGTTCATCCAGAATGAGCAAATCCGGGTCGTGTATCAGCGAGCAGCACAAGCCGAGTTTCTGCCGCATGCCGCCCGACAGCTTCTTGGCCGGACGATCGTCGAAAGGCGCGAGACCCGTGCTGTCCAACAGTTCCGCAATGCGCCATTGGCGCTCGTCGCGAGATTGCCCGAACAGACGGCCGAAAAATTCGATGTTCTCCCGGACGGTGAGGTCAGGATAGAGATTTTTGCCAAGCCCTTGCGGCATGTAGGCAATCCGCGGACATATCGATGCGCGATGCCTCGCGTCCGAGATGTCGCCGTCGAGCACGGTGACGCTGCCGGACTGATTTTGACGCGCGCCCGCAATGATACCGAGAAGGGTGGATTTCCCGACCCCGTCAGGGCCAATCAGCCCGACCATGCAATCCGACGGTATCGTGATCGTCACGCGATCCAGCGCCGCGACCTTGCCGTATGTTTGCGTGAGGCTGTCGAGGACGGCAACGGCTCGGCCCCGCTCCTTCATGGTTCGCCTTGCAGGTTCTTGGGCCAAACCACCGCCGAGTCCGTGCGAATGTAGGCGACCCCCGGTAGCCCGCTGCGCACCGCTTCCGCGTGACCGCGCGAGCGATAGGCATCGATCCGCACCCGGATGCGAAACATCAGCTTGTCGCGCTCACTCTGGGTTTCCACCGCTTTAGGCGTGAATTGCGCCTGGCTCGCAATGAAGGAGACTTTCGCCGGAATCGGCCTGTCCGGGTAAGCGTCGAGCAAGATCCGGGCATCGGTGCCCACCTTGATCTTCCCGGCCTCCGGGGTCGGCAAGTACACGTCCATGTAGACATAGGAGATGTCGAGCATGGTGAAGACCTTGCCGCCCGCGGGAAGCACCTCGCCGATATTGGCAACACGATATTGAATCCGGCCGTCGCGCGGGGCCACCAGATCGTTGTCAGAGATGTTGACCGTATACAGGCCTACATCATGCTCGGAGGCTTCAAGCGCGCGCTCGGTTTGTGCGACCCTGTTCGTTGCGGCTCGCAATCCTGCGTTCGCGGCGTCCAGCGCCTGTTTGCGCTGATCAAACAGTTCCTGCGTCGCAAAGCCATTTTTCAAAAGGCCCTGGGTCCGATCCAGTTCCTGCGCGGCTAACGTCTGCTGGGTGCGCTGCTGCTCCAGATTTGCATTGGCTTCGTCGATTGCCCGCTGCGCCTGCTTGACTTGAGCTTGCGACTTCTTGAGCAACTCTTGAAGGTCCCTGGTGTCCATGCGGGCGACCACTTGCCCGGTGGTGACCATATCACCGATATCGGCGCGCAGTTCAGCGATCCTGCCTGGAAATTTGGTATCGATATCGATCTCGTCGGCCTCAAGCCGGCCGTTACCCCAGCTGATGCCCGGGGGCAGTTGCGCCTGGGAATGCTTCCACCAATAGACGCCGCCCGCGCCCGCGACCAAAAGGACGGCGATCAGTCCGACCGAAAAGCGCAGCCGTCGCCTGACCGGCGCAGCCGCAAAAGGTATCGTCGCCGGTAAATTCCGTTCAGCAACGGCCGCGGGAGGATGTTCATTCGCGATCGCCGGATCTTTGGTTATCCGGGCCTTTTCCGGCGGCTTCTCATCAATATCGTCAATCGGCAGCTGCATTTCTTTATCGCCATCTGGTTTCCACTGGCCCGACGTTATTTGGCACCGCTCTGGCGGGCAGGTATTGAGCGATATCAAATCGAGCCTGAGAGACAGCCGTTAAACGGGGGCCCTAATCGAGCCCTTTTTGGCGCACACTGACCTCTCTTCATTGGAACCGGCAAGAGCTCACGGCGATGGATGGTCCACAAGAACCTTGAAATTTTAGTATCAACCGATGTGCGTCAATTGATGTGTCGGATATCCGAGGATGGTGCTTATTCGACCTGTGTCGCGATCGACGTAGATGAATGCCGGTCCCTCGATGCGATAGAGGCCCTTCCAACCGATCGCGAAGGTGGTATCAGTCTCGTCGATGTGGATCGGTTCGGGGTCGCCATCCCGGGCCAGTCGTGCAGCGAGTTGGTCGGAAGGGTCAAGCAGCCACGCATCGCCAGATTTGCTCGAGAACAGGATGAGCTGACCGATGCTGATCACGCGTCCGGTGTGGTCGGCTGCCCGACGCTGAATGTAGCGGACCTCATCGGTGAGACGAAAGCTCTTGCCGTCCACCATGCGCTTGCCCGGTCCACGCTTGATGCGGGTGTTTGCCATGGAACTTTTCACCAAATTGTTCGGCGACTTGCTGCTGTTCGTTTATCATTGCTTCGACCGCATTGTCATTCACGGCTACCTCAGTGGGCTGTCACGGCCCGAACAGGTGGTGCACTTTTTCCGAAAAGTCGTTGGCGTTCCTGTGCTCAGCAAAGAGATCTTGAGCCAGCGAACGGCCGACTACCAGAACTGGGTCGAGGCCTTCGCCCGCAACCATAATATCCCGATTGAGTGGGCCGAAAAGGGGGTGCGCAAGGAAGACTATGTGTTCCCCTGGCTGCGCCGAATGACAAAGAGGAACGCCTATGGCGTTTATTTCATCTTCAAGAGTATGGAACAGGGCCCGACCTTCCGGGTCAGCGTGCCGAAGTATCCCACCAAGGATCTAATCAAGGGAATGTCGAATGCTGAGGCTCGCCGCGTTCTCGCCCAAGTTGGTCCAAATGCGACCCCCGATGTTGCCATTTATTCGCTGCGGCTCATCCTGAGCAAATTCCTGGCACCGGTTTCGCTCTTGCTCGAGATCGCGATCACCCTTCAATCGGCGCTTGGCGAATATGTCGAGGGTTCAATCATCGGGGCGCTCCTCGTTTTCAATACGGCTATCGGATTCTTTCACGAGAGCCGGGCCCAGTCGACGATCGCAGCGCTAAAATCACGGCTGGCGCTGAATGCATCGGTTCTGCGCGACGGCGCGTGGACGATTTCGCCGGCCGTCGAGCTAGTCCCCGGAGATATCGTCAAACTCACCCTGGGCACGGTGGTCGCCGCCGATGTCCGGATACGCAAGGGTTCGGTCCTGCTCGATCAGTCCATGCTCACCGGCGAGTCACTGCCAGTTGAATCCGGGCCGGGTACAGAAACCTATGCAGGCGCCCTGGTCCGTCGGGGCGAAGCTGTCGCCGAAGTTCTCGCCACCGGGGTGCACACCAAATTCGGTCGTACAGCGGAGCTCGTCCGTAGCGCTTACGTCGTCAGCACACGGCAAAAGGCGGTTTTTCGAGTCGTGCGCAATCTTGTCGGCTTTAATGGCGCCATCACCGCGCTCCTTGTGGTCTATGCATACGAAATCGGCATGCCGTTGTCCGAAGCCATTCCGTTGGTGCTGATATCGGTTCTCGCTTCGGTAGCCGTCGCTCTGCCTGCGACATTTACACTTGCAACGGCCATCGGAGAGCAGGCCCTTACACATGTGGGCGTGCTACCGACCCGGCTTTCGGCGGTCGACGAAGCCGCGAGCCTGGATGTCCTGTGCATCGACAAGACCGGCACCTTGACGCGCAATGAACTCGCCGTGGCCGCCATACAGGCGATGCCTGGCTTCGATAAAGCGCGCGTCCTGGCGCTGGCAGCGCTTGCCAGCGCCGACGGAGGTCAGGACCCCGTCGACGCCGCGGTCCGCGCCGCCGCAGCCCTGCACAAAATGGACACCGACCCTTTGAAGGTCACCAGATTCGTGCCGTTCGATCCCGCTACAAAAATGTCGGAAGCATGCACGCTCGATCATGACGGCAAAGCGCTTCGCATCGTCAAAGGCGCCTTTGCAGTGGTTCACGGCTTTCGCAAACCTCGCCGGAAGCGGAACGGACGGCCAACGAACTAGAAAAGCGCGGCCGCCGGGTTCTCGGCGTCGCGATTGGAACTGACGGAGCCATGCGTGTCGCCGGAATCGTGGCGCTGAGTGATCCGCCGCGCAGTGATTCCAAGCCAATGATCGATCAGTTGCGGGCGCTCGGGGTCCACACCGTCATGGTGACAGGAGACGCGGCCACGACGGCCGCCTGCGTCGCGGATGCGGTAGGACTCTCCGGCGCCGTTTGTCCGCCGGGCCAGATTCCCGATTCCGTCGGACCTGGCGATTTTTCCGTGTTCGCGGGCGTGCTTCCCGAGGACAAGTTTCATCTGGTCAAGGCGTTTCAGAATGCCGGCCATACGGTCGGCATGTGCGGGGATGGAGCGAATGACGCGCCTGCGCTGCGTCAGGCACAAATCGGCATCGCGGTGTCGACCGCCACCGACGTCGCCAAGTCGGCCGCGGGCATTGTTCTGACCGAGCCTGGGCTCGCCGGGATAGTCGCGTCGGTTCGGGAAGGCAGGGTCACATTCCAGCGCATCCTGACTTACGCACTCCGATCTATCGTTCACAAATCGCGGCAGGTGCTGTTTCTTGGATTCGGCCTGATCTTGACTAAGCACGCAATCTTGACACCGATGCTCATGGTCATCTCGATGATTACCGGCGATTTTCTGGCCATGTCATCGACCACCGATAACGTCCGTCCCTCGTCGATGCCGAACTCCTGGCGGATCGATACTCTCACCATTGTCGGCATTGCACTGGGACTCTTCGACCTCGCGTTCTGCGTCGGCCTCTTGACCTTCGGTTCGCTAGTGATGCATCTCGACATCGACACCCTACGCACGATGACTCTCGTCACTCTCGCATTGAACGGCCAAGCCGTGTTCTATGTCGTTCGTGAGCGCAAACGTCTTTGGTCTTCGCGGCCAAGCCTGTTGGTCATCGTGTCAAGTATCTTGGACCTCTCAATCATCGGCACGTTGGCGGTTGGAGGAATATTGATGGCACCTCTAGCACCGTCGATCGTCGCGGGTATTTGTGCGGCTGCCGTCGTCCTCGCGTTGGTGATGGATCAGGTAAAGGCCTGGCTTTTTGCCCACTTCAAAATGATATAGGGCCGGGCCCGATCAAAGCTTAGCAAACGTCAGAAAGTTCCCGCTATAATGCGGTCAATGCGCCGCTAAAGCTGGCAAGTGCTAACCTTCATGAGGGGTCAGTAAAGCCAACACGTGAACCTCGACAAAACGAGAATATCCGTCATAGCGAAGTTCAAGGACATGGCCTGAGCGCAACGCCTCGCAGGCGGTGTGTACCAACATGACATTATCTCCCTACATTAGGAAGTGGCAACCTGGCACGTTGATCCGACCGAAACCCTCTCTGCGGAGGTTGCGACTGTTGATAGGAAATGGACTGGCGATTTTGTTGATCTTTCGCAACTTGGCAATTGTTATTTCTTTTGTAAGAGAAGGGACCACACTTTATACTTTGTGCTTTTGAGTTCGCGCCTTTGAACTCAAAAAGCGATTGACCGCTGCGGGACGACGCAAATGCAGGCTCCCTCCGAGGCACTTTTTCTGGCGCAGATCGTTGTACTGCTGCTGGTTGGACGCCTGGTGGGTGAGGCGATGCAGCGGATCGGGCAACCGGCCGTTATGGGGCAGATGATCGCCGGAATCCTGCTTGGGCCCTCCGCATTAGGCGCAATCTGGCCAGAGGCGCAACGCGCGGTCTTCGCCGCTAGTCCGCAGCAGCAAAGCATGATCGATGGCGTCTCCCAGCTTGGCATTCTGATGCTATTGCTGCTGACCGGGATGGAGACCGACCTCCGGTTGGTCAAGAAGGCGCGCCGGGCTGCCATCAGCGTGTCGGCCGCGGGGATCGCGTTGCCGTTTGCCTGCGGGTTCGTGCTTGGCGAATTGCTGCCCGCCGCAATGCTGCCGAAACCCGACGAGCGTATCGTCACCTCGCTGTTTCTCGGCACGGCATTGTCGATCGCCTCGGTGAAAATCGTGGCGACGGTGGTGCGCGAGATGGGATTCATGCGGCGAAATGTCGGCATGACGCTGATCGCCTCGGCCATCATCGATGACACCGTCGGGTGGGTCATCGTGTCGATCACCCTCGGCCTCGCGGTCCGCGGACAGGTGGACACGCTCGCCCTCAGTCAGAGCGTGCTCGGGACAGCAATCTTTCTTGTGGCAAGCTTTACGCTCGGGCGGCGCCTCGTGTTCAGCATCATTCGCTGGACCAACGACAGTTTTGTCGGCGAAGTGCCGGTAGTTACCGCAATCCTGATCATCATGGGCACGATGGCGCTCACCACGCATCTGATTGGTGTGCATACGGTACTGGGTGCGTTCGTGGCCGGGATTCTCGTCGGCGAGTCGCCGATCCTGACTCGCCACATCGACGAACAATTGCGGGGTCTCGTCGTCGCGCTGTTCATGCCCATTTTCTTCGCGCTTGCCGGCTTGCATGCCGACTTGACCCACCTGCGGGACTCCACCCTGCTCTTTCTGACTGTCGGTCTGATCTTGATTGCGAGCCTCGGCAAGTTCGCTGGAGCGTTCGTGGGAGGGGCTGTGGGCGGCCTGAGCGCACGAGAATCTCTCGCGCTTGGTTGCGGCATGAACGCCCGCGGCTCGACCGAGGTCATCATCGCGTCGATCGGCCTGTCGATGGGCGCGCTCAGCCAGGATCTCTTCACCATGATCGTCGCAATGGCCGTGGTCACCACAATGGCGATGCCACCGACCCTACGCTGGGCTTTCTCGCGGCTGCCACTGCGCCATGACGAGCGCGACCGCATCGAGCGCGAAGCATTCGAGGCCACGGGGTTTGTCACCAATATCGAGCGCCTGCTTATCGCTGCCGATGACAGCGCGAACGGCAAGCTTGCCTGGCACCTTGCCGACATGATTGCACGCTCGCGCGGAATCCCGATGACGGTCCTTCATCTGGGGCGGCGGGAATCGGTCCGGGATATACCAGGCGCCAGCGGCAAGAACGAAACGGGCGCAACGCAGATGCAAGCGGCGCGACGGCTGGATGTGGCCTTGCACGTTGAATCTCTTGCGCCGGAAGCCGCCGTGAGCAAAGAGGCAGGAAAGGGATATGATCTCCTGGTGATCGGTGTCGAGAGGACGACGGCAGCCCATGGCGGCTTTCACGAGCAGATCGCCCGGATAGCGGACAGGTTCGGGGGCCCCCTCGCTGTGGCCGTGGCGCGGGGCTCGCATTTGCAGGGATCCCCGGCGCGCCGCTTGAACATTCTGGTGCCCGTCCGTGGCAACAAGGTCTCGCGGCGCGGGGCCGAGGTGGCACTCGCTCTGGCGCGCGCCGGCACTGGTGCGGTGACGGCCCTCTATGTCATGGGCACGGTCGGGCTCGGTGCCGCACAGCGGCGTTTGAGACGGCCGACAGCGTCCCGGCGCCACGAGGAAGGCATCCTCAAGGACATCGTCGAACTAGCGGACCGCTATGACACGCCGATCCGAACCGCTTTGCAACTCGATACCGCACCCGAAGACGCCATCCTGCGACAGGCGCGCCTTGGAAGTTATGATCTGGTCGTCATGGGTGTCGGCCGCCCGGCCGGCGAGGCGCTGTATTTCGGCAAGATCGCGGCCGCAGTTCTGGAGAACTCACAGCACTCGGTGCTGTTTGTGTCGAGTTGACGTGGACCCCCAAGCCCCGCCGAGCACTCTAGGAAGACTGCACCCGACCCCTTGCACGCGGAAGCCATCCACAGATGGACCTTCCATAACCGCTGATTCTGCGAATCGAGCCAGCCCGGCAAAGATCGGCTCCGGCAATTGCCGGCTGCCGCTATATCAGCGGCATTTGGCGTGCTATGCAACCGATCAAAATAACGGACGATCGCCATGGCCGTGACGACGATTTTGAAGTTTCGACGCGAGTTCGAAGCGTTATTGCGATACGCACGCTGCGGGCCGATCGAGATCACACGCGATGGCCGGCGCGCGTTCGTACTGATGTCGGCTGAACGGTACGACTGGGTAAGGGCTGCCGGTCGACGAGCATATCGCACCACAAATGCGACAACCGTTGCCATCAATTCGATGGAGCTGGCAGAAATGGGCACGCTGCACTCGACGAACTGCTTAACTAAACTAGACTCGACGTCGGGTTCCGATTCAAACATCGCGAACAACAAGACGGCGCCAGAGGAGCATTTCGCCGATCGAGGGCGATGAGACGTCGATAGCGACGTCGCGATCGAGTACCCAGTTGATCCGCTGCTTCCCGGTCCCGAACGCGAGCGCATCCAGCGCTTGATGCTGGTTACGCTTCGGTCGGAAACCGTAGCTGAAGCCCAAGAACTCCAACTCATAGATCGGCGTCAGAACTGTCACCACCGCAGCCTCGACGATCTTGTCCTCTAGCAGCGATGCCGAGCGGCCGCCGTCTGCCATCCGCCTTCGGTATGTACTTCCGGCGTGACGGCAGCGCTCGATACGCTGCTGTATGGACGCGAACATGCAGGCTCAAGAGGTTCGCCTCAAAGTGCTCTGCGTATTCGATCCACGTCCTCTCATCGACACCTGGAGCAGCAGTCTTCTTAAGTCCGAAGAAGCCTGTCCGCAGGACCTCAATGTTGACGTGATGCAGGAGCGCCGTCAGCTTGTGTTTTCTGTTCCTGGTGGCGGCTTCTCGTGTGCGGACCTGCGCGCGCCTGACACGGCTTCTCGGCTCTGCGTCCGGACCGTGCTTTGCAGCTCCGGACTCTCCTCAGACCCACCCCTTCGCTCCACGGGCTCCGCTGCGGCCGAGGCCGCTTTGTTCGCTCGCTTCCTCGCTACTTCGGGCAGGTCCGACTTCTCCATCGTACTCATCGTCGGCTACGGCCTCCGGGCTTCCCGACGATGTCCCGGCCACGACTGGCGGGGACGGCGATGGAGATCTCATGGTTCCCGTGCAAAAGGCTTCTGCGCATGCCAGGGTCTACGACGACGCGAGGTCGGCATGTGTCTCGCAATATCGACACCGGCCGTGTTGCCTTTTTTGGGACGGAAAACATCAGCACCCCGAACTTGTCTTACGCGGCTCAATACCTCCGGGCGCCCTCCCCTGTGAACGCTTCGCCTCGGCGCTAGCGGACAACCCGTGCGTCACTCGGGGCCGGTACGGTTCGGTACCCCTTCATCGTGACGGACTTCCATCGTCTGCCTTTTGCTGTCTCCCGGCGCACCCGTCCACCACATTAACAACGCAAGCCACGGCTTCAGTCACGGCGTGCCGCGAACGACTTTAGCGCTTCGATGCGGCGTAAATCGCATCTCAGGGCGGAAAGGGGGCTGCCCGCCGAAGCATGATTGCTCACGGATCCCTGAGTTGACGTGCGGGCAAGCAGACAACTGATCGGGTCAGGAATTGCACTTCGCGGCCGTTATCGAGAGAGAACATCCCGCCCCGGCCAGGAATGACGTCGATGATGAGATCGGTGTGCTTCCAGGCCTCGAACTGCGAGGCGCTGATATAGACCGGGGCACCGCCGATGTGCCCGAGCAGAACGTCGGTATCCCCGACGATGAATTCGTTCCGGGGATAACACATCGGCGACGACCCATCGCAGCAACCTCCCGACTGATGAAACAGGATCGGGCCGTGCTCCCGGACGATTTCTTGGATCAGCCGGAGCGCTGCCGGTGTCGCCGAAACCTTGTCTACCAAGAGTGCCTCCGTGAAGCGCAAAAAAGTCACCGACGCGGACGAAAACGACCGCGTCGGCAAGTCTTGGGAGAACTCAGAAGAAGCCGAGCTTCTTGGGGCTGTAGCTGACCAGCATGTTCTTGGTCTGCTGGTAGTGATCGAGCATCATCTTGTGGGTTTCGCGGCCGATACCCGATTGCTTGTATCCGCCGAATGCCGCATGTGCGGGATAGGCGTGATAGCAGTTGGTCCATACGCGTCCCGCCTGAATGGCGCGACCGAAGCGGTAAAGCCGGTTGGCGTCACGGCTCCAGATGCCCGCGCCCAAGCCATAGAGCGTGTCATTGGCAATTGACAATGCCTCGTCGTCGTCCTTGAAGGTCGTGACCGAAACCACCGGTCCGAAGATCTCCTCCTGGAAGATGCGCATCTTGTTGTGGCCCTTGAATACGGTCGGCTTGACGTAATAGCCGCCCGCGAGATCGCCGGGCAGGTTGCAGCGGGAACCGCCCGTCAGGACCTCTGCGCCCTCCTGCCGACCAATGTCGAAATAAGAGAGGATCTTCTCCAGCTGCTCGCTAGATGCCTGCGCGCCGATCATGGTGGCAGGATCTAGCGGGTCACCCTGAACAATCGCCTCGACGCGCCTGAGCGCGCGCTCCATGAACCTGTCGTAGATTCCTTCATGGATGAGCGCACGGCTCGGGCAGGTGCAGACCTCGCCTTGGTTGAGCGCGAACATCACGAAGCCCTCGATGGCCTTATCGAAGAAGTCATCATCCTCGGCAACGACATCCTTGAAAAAGATGTTGGGAGATTTGCCACCAAGTTCGAGCGTTACCGGAATGAGGTTCTGGCTGGCATATTGCATGATCAACCGGCCAGTCGTCGTCTCACCGGTGAAGGCAATTTTGGCGATGCGTGGCGAGGAGGCGAGCGGCTTGCCGGCCTCCAGCCCGAAGCCGTTGACGATGTTAAGCACACCCGGCGGCAGAAGATCGCCGATTAGATCGATCCAAACCATGATCGAAGCCGGGGTTTGCTCGGCCGGCTTCAACACCACGCAGTTGCCCGCGGCAATCGCGGGAGCCAGTTTCCAGCATGCCATCAGCAGCGGGAAGTTCCACGGAATGATCTGGCCAACCACCCCCAGCGGTTCGTGGAAATGATAGGCGACCGTGTCGTGGTCGATCTCCGAAAGGCTGCCTTCCTGACCGCGAATGGCGCCTGCGAAGTAGCGGAAATGGTCGATCGCGAGCGGCAGGTCGGCCGCTGTGGTCTCTCGGATTGGTTTGCCGTTATCCCACGTCTCAGCCACCGCGAGAAGACCGAGATTTTCCTCCATACGGTCGGCGATCTTGTTGAGTATAACGGCGCGTTCCGCGACGCTGGTGCGTCCCCACGCCCCTTTGGCAGCATGCGCAGCGTCGAGCGCGGCTTCAATGTCCTGCTCGTTCGAACGCGCGATCTCGCAGAGCAGTTGGCCGTTCACCGGCGAGAAATTATCGAAGTACTTGCCGGAGCGCGGCTCGGCCCATTTGCCTCCGATGAAATTGCCGTAACGCTTTTCGAAGGGGGCTTTCGCAGCGCGCGTAAACTCTGGCTTGTTCATTGTCGTCCTCCTCTATATAGCGTCGCTGGATGCGGCGCTTTGATAGAGGCATGACGAACCGGGGCTGTCTTGTCAGCCCGTCAAAACCCGACGGTCGAGCTGAGTGTCTCAGGACTGAGACAGTCGAAGTGACATATCTCAATGGGCGCGCTGAAGATCCAATCGCTGCAACTTTCGGTAGAATGTGGCGCGACTCATGCCCAGCGCTCCAGCTGCAGCGGTTACATTGCCATCGGTGCGTGCAAGCGCCCGCTGCAGCACGCCGCGCTCCGCCGTGGCGAGGTTTTCCGTCACTTTCCTTGACGAACCGAGAAGATCGGCTGCTGGCAGCGATTTCTGCAAGCATGCCTGTGAAATCCCAAGCGCCTGGCAGGCCGCGCGAGTAGCCCCGATGACAAGATCGTCCGCGTCGACTGCGATCAAGGCTCTTGAACCTTTGTCGGGAACGGGGACGACCAGGATGCGGGCAAGCGGATACGCCAGGCGAAAATACTCAGCCTCAATTCGCGTCGCAGCATCGCTTACGGATACCGCGATGAGATTGACAACGCCTTCGGTCAGGTCCGACCGGCACGATGATACGTCAAGCGCAGCTATGAGATGTCCCTCATGATCGAAGACCGGAGCAGTTGTGCAACTCAGCAACGTGTTGCGCGTGTAAAAATGCTGATCGCGGTGGATCGTCATTGCACGTTGCTCAATGAGGCAGGTACCAATGCCGTTTGTGCCTTCGCTTTCCTCGCTCCAGACAGCGCCAGGCCACAACCCCCAGGAGTAGAACGTCGCATCGTCGCCAGGCGCGCCGCGTCGCTCGACCGGGACACCTCTCCGATTGGCAAGCAGCACGCAACATCCAACGCCCCCGACCCCGAGATATAATCTGTCTAGGCTCGACTGAGCGGCCTGGACGAGCGGCTCAATCTCTTGCCGAGCGCTCCGAAGGTCAGAATCGGTCAGCCTGTTGGGTGGATTCCTCGCGGCCGGATCGAGTCCATGCAGACTGGACGATCTTTGCCAAGAGGCAATCAGGGCCGATTTTGCTGCACCATTTGACGCGATAGCAGCCTGGATTCGGTCGGCGTGGCGGAAACCTGCATTGACCAGCATTTACTCCTCCCAAAATCCGGTTTCACACGTTTCGGTCTTATCGATCCGCCAACTTTCAATTCAGGATATTGTTTTGGTGTGCTAGCCGCTGATCCGGATCAAGTGTTTTCCTGAGTTCAGGTCCCTTCCTAACACCGCCGCGAAAATCAGGTTACGCTGGTACGCCATGCCGATAGGAATTGGGTCAGCACTTCCTGATCTCTGCCGAGCTTGCGGTTTAATAGTCGAACCGCATGTCCGGTAAGGATCCCGTTGCAGATTTCGCTTCGCCTGAGCGACCGCCCTAGACCCGGGCCAAACTTACTGTTTGCTGGCGTCGGTCATTGTGCCCACCCAGTTCATGACGAATTCGGTCTCCGATGTGGGTTTGGCTGTCCACGTGCCTCTTACCTGAATATTGGCCATGCTGCCGGTAGCGTTTGTCTGCTCGAACGTGCCCAAGGCCGTCCATTCCGGCTTTCCATTGATCATCGTGGTCACTTGCGCCCCCGCATAGCTTGTGATCCCCGTACTTCCGTCCTTGTATTTCGCTAGTTCGTAGCCGTGGATCATCCCACTACCTTTGACCAGATCATCTACTTCGAACCATCTTTGCTGCGCACCATCGAACCTCGCGGACTCGCCGGAGGCGCTGCCGATGCAGGTTTCGATTTGAACAACCAAAACGTGACCCGGATCACCCTCCACCGGAATCGAGTGCTGCTCAGGGGTTTTGCACGTCATCTTGCCGCCAACCTGGATCGGCTCGCCCGCCAGCGCTGACGTTTCCAGAAAGAGTGCAGCGCCAAACGTTATGGCCGACATCGCAACTACTATGCTGGTGAGTAAACGCATTCTAAGCCTCCGTCAGTGCGTGCTGTGCGGCGTAACCGCGCGGCAACAAAGGATGCTCCGGTTTTTAGACTAGTGGCGGCTAGGGCGGCTGTATTGACCTGCATCAACTCGGTGCGCCTCTTTCGGCACGGCCTGTCGCCGTTTGGTGCGACATTTCGGTGCGATGCGAAATTTGGTCGCTATCGGGACATAGCTGACATCGATCAAGCCGCATCGAACAAGCTTGATTTATGAGTACGCGCCCTAGGTCAAAGCGCGGACGTCGCGCGTGCCTAGCCTAACCTCATCGACAATGGAGTTCTTGCCTGGCTCCATACGCTGAAATGATCTTAGCCACCGCAATACGGCATATCGATCCATTGATCCAGTGCAGGATTGCGGCGATCGCTGCCGGACGGCGGGTAGGTCGTAAACCCACGTCAATCGGCTCACGGCAAAGCCTTCGGCCGCGACTTCGCATGCAGCTTGCCAAGTTGCGCCGAGGAGCGGATCGATGAGCATACCAAAATTGACGCCAGCTGCGTCTGGATCGAGGGCTGCCGGTGGGACGAACGGCGATCGTCTCGCCGGTTTCGGCTTTGAGCCAGCCGCCCAACGCTCGCCGACATGCGAACACGAGGGCATGCGAGCCTTCACCGTCGATCACGGCAAGCTCGATGTCGATGTTGAAAGGCGCGGTTCGGATGGATAACAACATGCGGACTTTTTAGCCGACAGCAGTTGGTAGCATCGATCTAGCTCAGCTCCTGCGTAAGTGCCGCGGCCCTGCGATCCGCCCGCGCTGCGTGGCCATGGCCATTTCGAAGCTGTCGGCGATACGGCGGGCGTTCTCCAGGAAGATCGACGCAGCGGGCGGCGGACAAACGTTAGCAGTCGTCTGTTGTAACAGCGCGAGCCAGCGGTCGAAGTGTCGCGGCTTTATCGACAGCGCCATGCGAGCCTGCATCGGTTGGCGCGGACACCGGCGCCAGCAGCGGATCCTGGCGGCCCCGGTTGTAGAACGTGTCGACGAGTTCGCCAATCATCGCGTCGTTGATGCCGGGGCATCCGGAGATTTGGTCGACGAGCGTGGCGCGACGGTTAGGTTCAGCCGGCCTTGGGCGTTCTTCAGTCCTGTTCCCGCACCGGTCCTGACATGCCGCAAGCGGATGCACCAGACATCCGGCCCCTGCTCCAGATACAATCACTCGTATTGCGCCCCGAATGCAAAGTCGAGGTGGATGCGCAGCCGCCGCGGGTCGTGGTCGACGACGATCTGCAAGCTATTTCCCGGGTCGAGGTGGTGCTTGGATAGCTTGCAGATGATGGCGTGGCGGTGGCTCGGTTCGATTTCCGCGACGTCGATCACTCGCTCGGCGTTTGAGGGATCCGTCATGCGGTCACCGGCGGCTGCGTAAGGCGCTTGTCGGAGCCGATTAGCGTTGGCCCGTAGCACAGAGCAAATCCCAGGAACGCCGCGGCCCAGGCGAACGCCGCGACGTGCAGAAGGGCTACGCTGTGAGTGGGGTCGACGACCGCGCAGATGCGCGCCAAGGCCGCCACGATGATGGCGGCATAAACCGCTTGCGTCGATAACGACGCCGTCAGTTGCTGGCCGGTATGCCCGAGCGACGCCCGGCTCATCACTGCCAGCGTCATGACGCCGGCGGCTCCTGCCATCCAAGCGTGGATCCCGGCCCCGGCCGGCGCGACGCCAAAGGCGCTGCAGGCACTCAAAAGAAAGCCAAGCGGCACGAAGGCGTAGCCGATGTGCAGAATGAGCAGCAGCCGTTCGCGCCCGGTCCGGTCACCCGCCCAGCGTCCAAGGCGAACGAGGTGCATCGCGCCGGCCAACGCGAGCGTGTCGCCGATCGTTGTACCGGTCGGCCAAAGAATCCAGAACAACAGTGCGATGGCGCCGACGGCGACGCTCAGCATGTCGAAGGGCGCAAATGCTACCGGCAACCGGCCTGGATTTTCGCGGACGAGCCAGTCGCGGGTAAAGCTTGGAATGATGCGGCCGCCGATCAGCGAGATCAGCAGCACGACGACGGCGATGCCGACACGGATGCTGATCTCGGCTGCGCCCTTGAAGTGGGCCTCGAGATGGAACGTCATGTTGCCGAGGAGCAGCACCAGGACCAGGACGACGATACCGAGATTGTTCCACTTCTTGCCGGCGATGATTTCGCGGGTCGCGGCGGCGGCGACCATCAAAAGAAAGCTGATATCCACTAGCATCGCCGCGAGCCAGCCGGTGTACGCCGAGAACGTGACGCAGACTCGGCCCGCCGTCCATAGCGCAACCAGAACCATCAGCGGCCGTCCGCGCAGCGGCAGCCGTCCCGTCCAGTTCGGAATCGCGGTGAACAAGAACCCCGTGATCACCGCCGGCAGGAAGCCGTAGAGCATTTCATGGACGTGCCAGTCGCGCGGGATGAACGCCGAAACCAGGTTCAACTCGCCCATGAATACCGGCAGACAGAGCAGGATCGCCAATCCCGCGTAGATCGATCCGAGCAGGAAGAACGGACGGAAGCCATAAGAAAACAGCGGCCATCCGTCATAATTTCGCGCACTCATAACGGATTCCTCAGTTTAACACTTCTCGGTGGTCTTGGCGGTGTCGCCCGGACCGGTTCAACGATAGTTTAAAGGAGCGACGGCCGTCGATTGTTGCTCCAGCGCAAATTCGGGCTTGATCGTTACCGGATATCGGGGTCAAGGTTCCGGAACCGAGGAATCTTGGATGGTTAAGGTCGACAGTTCGCTGGTCTCGCATCTTCCCCTGTTCGCGGGATTTTCGACCGCGGACCTTGATGCGATCCTGGGCGAGGCCCGCTCGTTGCGGGTGGCCAAGAACAGCCCCGTGTTCCGGCAGGGTGAGGAAGCTCACTCCTTCTTCTTGCTGCTACACGGGCACGTGCGCGCCAGCAAGACCACGCCGGCCGGGGAGCAGATCGTGGTGCGCTACGTCGGGACCGGAGAGACCTTCGGGGTCGCCAAGGCCATCGGTCTGAAGCGCTATCCCGCCACCGCGACGGCGGTGGACGAGAGCGTGGTGCTGGCCTGGCCGTCCGGAACGTGGCCCCGGCTCGTCGAAAGGTTTCCTGCACTTTTAACCAACACGTTGCAGACGGTCGGCGCACGCCTTCAGGAAACCCATACCCGCGTGCTCGAGATGTCTACGCAGCAGGTCGAGCAGCGCATCGCCCACGCGCTGCTTCGACTGGTGAAGCAATCCGGCCGCAAGGTCGAGCATGGCGTCGAGATCGACTTTCCTATCAGCCGTCAGGACATCGCTCAGATGACCGGCACCACCCTGCACACGGTTAGCCGCACTCTCAGTGCGTGGGAGAATAGGGGGCTGGTCGAAAGCAGCCGGCAGAAGATAGTCGTCCGCGAGCCGCACAAGTTGTTCATGCTGGCCGAACAAACTCCGGAAACAGGATCATCGTTCACGCCATGACGGCAACGGCCGCTGCGCGCAGCGCGGCCAAGAACTCGTCGCGATCGACGCCGTGCTCCTTGCAGGCGTCGTCCACCGTGTGAAAGCCTGAGATCGGGCAGCCGACGCATCCCATCCTGTAATCGAGAAAGACGCGGATGGTAGCCGGCCGCGTCGTCATGACCTCGCCAACGATATCGTCGAAGCCGATCGGCATACGCGTCTCCATCTCGGATGACCTTCATGAACGCATCCGCCCGCCCGTTCTTTGCTCCGACGCAACCTTCGGAGCGACCCGCGACGGCGCCCGGAAAACACGGGAATAGGCTGTCAATTTGCGCTTCGGCAAAGAGCGTGCCGCCCCTCCCGGGCATTTTGAGACGCAGCGACGGGCCACAACGCTTCCCGTTCGCACGGAGAAAAAATGAACAGGATCGAAACCGCCCGAATGGCCCTCAGGAGAAGCGGCAGTTCCCTGCCGAGCTTGACTGCACACGCGGTGGAGCTTGACCATGCAGATCATCGGCCTCGTCGTTTTGTTGCTGCTCGAAGTGCGCGCCCACATTCCGAACCAACCCAGCTTTGGATCGGGCCCCGTCGATCCTTCGAGCGGCGCTCCGATTTTCACGGACTGACGGCGTTCTTCACTACCGTTGCCTTCGTATCGATGGTCGTGTGGCTCGCGGTTCACCTCGTCGTCGGAGAACTGTAGATGTCGCCGATCACACGCGAGCTGACCTGCGCCATGATTTTCCTCAGCTGGCTCGTGCCGCAGCGCGCGCCGAAGAAGGTGCTCCTTGCAAATATCGTTGCGACACAGGCCTGGAGCCGCGCCACGCCTGGCGGATCGAAGGTCGCCGGCGGCTATCTCACGATTGAGAACAGGGAAGCGGTAACCGACAAGCTGCTCTAGGCATTTTAGCGACGCCGCCAAGAAGATCGAGATCCATGAAATGGCGGTGACCAGCGGCCTGATGACGATACGTGCGGTCGAAAGAGGACTGGAAATCACGTCCACACTTTGATCTGTCGCAATACCGAACTATCGCAGGTCGGCGACGATGTTACCGAAACCGCCAGCGGAGGAGCGAGCGATGACATCATCGATCAAGTCATATCACCTCGTCGACAAGGTAGTCGAGATATTCGGCGACTGGTTGAAGCACAGGCAGGAAATTCGCGAGCTGTGCGAATTGGACGCCGGCGAATTTTCGCGCATCGCCCACGAACTTTGCGTTACGCCTGGCGACCTCGACACGTTTGTCCGCCAGGGCCCGCATGCCACACACGAGCTGCCCAAATTGCTGAAGGCTCTCGGCATAGATGAAAAAGCCCTGGCGCGGTCGCAGCCGCTGGTTCTCCGCGACATGCAACGGGTCTGTGCGTCGTGCGCACAAAAGGCTCCGTGTAGTCAAGATCTCGCCGCCGCAACCTCTGATCAACACTATAAGAAGTACTGCCCCAATGCATCGACAATCGACGCGCTGGACGAGAACCCTCCGCTCACGTAACGCGATCTTATCACTTGGCAAAGAGAGACCAGCCAGTTGGGGTGAGCGTCGGCGGTGTCAAATTGCTGGTCGCGCTACGCAACTTTTTTTGGCTAAGCCCAGCAGCTGGTTATGGCGTAGCGTTGTTGTGCAGCACCTTTCAGTGTGTAACCGCAGGTGCGATGCACATCGATCCTTCCAGAGTTACGTCCGGGAAGGCGATATAGAGGCGGCGAAATGCCCCGCGCTTTCTTTCCTAAGCTGTTCTGCGGAGAAACCTCATAGTGCGAGAAGTCCTGCGTTGCCTGCATGATGCGGCCTTCCCTTGGCCATGAAGCTGGGCACGGTCGATTTCCTTGAAAAACCGTTCGAGGACGAGCGGATTATCGGAATGATTGATGTGGCACTCCGGCAGGCGCAGTCGAACGCACAAGGCGAAGCAATGACACACGATATCGCCTCGCGGATAGCCACCCTCAGCCCTCGCGAGCGCCAGGTGATGGATGGCCTGATCGCGGGACTCTCGAACAAGCTGATCGCCAGGGATTACGAAATCAGCCCCCGCACCATCGAAGTTTACCGGGCAAATGTGATGACCAAGATGCAGGCCGGAAGCCTCTCCGAGCTTGTCCGGCTGGCGATCCGCGCCGGTGTGCTCAAAGATTGAGCTAAATCAAGTGACCAGCGCCCAAATGCGCTTTATTGGTCTGATGTATGAACCAAGCCCCCTCATTCCCTGCGATGCTCCGTGATGGCCACATCAACCACGATGCCGGTTGTCTACGTCGTTGATGACAACTCGGACGTCCTTGGATCATTGCGATTTCTCCTTGAGACGGACGGGTTCTCCGTTCGGACGTTTCGGTGCGGCGCGGCATTGCTGAATGGGATCGCGACGGGCGAAGCCGACTGTTTTGTGATCGACTACAAGATGCCGACCATGAGCGGAATCGATCTTGCCGGCCGCCTGCGGAACCGCGACATCGACGCGCCAATCATCCTCATTACCGGCTATCCTGACGAGCATATTCTGGAAAAGGCCTCTGCGGCAGGCATACACCATGTCCTGCTAAAGCCCCATCTCGAGGAGAGCCTTGCAACCCAGATTCGGGGGGCCATCCAGGAAGCTCACCTGAGTCGTTGAGCCGCCGCAACGACCTCCGGTAAACTACTTAGGGAACGTTCCCTAAGATATCGAACGAAATTTTCAGACTACATCGCCCCGGGTAGTAATTGGCCATCCGCCGCACAGGAGATGGTCCATGCTCACCCAATCGCTCAGTACTTCCACTACAAGCAACAAAGTTGCTCCGGTTGCTTACTCCCCTCCCGACCATTTTTGTGCCCTTACGGGACATGCAGGCCTTGTGGCTACGGAGTTTTCCTACCAGAAGGACGAAGAAATCTACGGCGAGGATGAGCCCGCGGAATATGTCTACCAGGTGATCAGTGGTGCCGTTCGAACCTACAAGCTGCTTTCTGACGGACGGCGTCAGATCGGCGCGTTTCACCTGGCCGGCGACGTTTTTGGGCTGGAATCGGGGATGGCTCACCGGCTCGCCGCAGAAGCCGTTGTCGATACCACCGTACGCCTGGTGAAACGGCGCAGCCTTGAGCAGGCGGCAGGGACCGATGTTAAGGTTGCGCAAAAGCTTTGGACCATGACGGCGAGCGATCTCCGGCACGCCGAAGATCATATGCTTCTTCTCGGACGCAAGAACGCCCTGGAACGTGTCGCGAATTTCCTTCTTGAAATGGATCGCCGTCTTGCCGTCGCGGGCATGATGGCGCTGCCGATGTGCCGCCGCGATATCGGCGATTATCTCGGACTTACACTGGAGACGATTTCAAGGGCGCTTTCGCAGCTCCATGACGAGGGTGTGCTCGGATTTTCCGGCGCTCGTCAGATCGTCCTTCGCAATCGCCAGCGCCTGCGCAGTATGGACGCTTGAGACACTCCAATTTCTGGTACGAAGCCGCCAAAATGACGGAAGTGCAACGCGCCCATCAGATGTCAGAGGTTCAATGCCTCTCGTCCTGGAGGCGCTGATCGCACGGATATCTCTCACGGCGCGGTTGCCGAGATGTTGACGTGTACCGGGGCTGAAACACGAACGGACGGTAGATGAGTACGCCGTCATCACAGTCCGGAGCGAGCGACGTCGCTCGGCTTCGGCCTCGGACAAACCGTTCGCAACGACTAGTGGCGTGGCAGACCACTCGCCATGCCAGCCGTCCCAACGTGATCCAGCTCAATTGCTCTCCGCTTGGGTCGTTTAGACCTTTTGCGAAGCGTCAGATTCAGTACGCCCCCATTCATAGAGGTGGACTTGCATGAAAGCATATTTCATTGGCGGAGGTGTCGGATCACTTGCAGGAGCCGCCTTCCTAGTCCGCGACGGTGGAGTAGCCGGGGGCAATATCGCAATTTACGAGGGGCAGCCGCTGTTGGGCGGAAGTCTGGACGGCGCTCAACTTCCAGATGGCTCCTATTCTCTCCGTGGTGGCCGCATGCTGACGACGGATCACTACGAATGCACGTGGGATCTTCTTTCGAGCATTCCTTCTTTGGAGCATTCAGGCCAAACGGTGCGCGACGAAACTTTCGCGTTCAATCGTCAAAACAAAGCTCACTCGCGAGCCCGCCTTGTCGACCGCAACCGCTTCAAGATGGATGTCTCGAGGATGGGGTTTACCATGCATGACCGGATAGAACTGATCCGGTTGACTGAGGCATCGGAGGAAAAGCTCGGCAAGAGCCGCATCACGGACTGGCTGTCGCCGCCGTTCTTTCAGACGAACTTCTGGTACATGTGGCAAACAACCTTCGCCTTTCAGCCATGGCACAGCGCCGTCGAGCTCAAACGCTATCTTCACCGGTTCATGAAGGAGTTTCCGCGCATCGAGACGCTCGCCGGCGTGAAACGAACGGTCTACAATCAATACGATGCGATCGTTCGTCCTCTGACGTCCTGGCTGGAGAAGCAGGGCGTCCAGTTTATCAGGAACACGCGCGTGGCGGACATGGAAATCGCCGAAGATGGCGGCAAGATCTCGGTCAAGCGTCTCGTTTTGGATCAGAACGCAAAGAACGCTGTCGTTTCGCTTGGTGACGACGACCTTGTGTTCTTTCAGAACGGCTCGATGACAGATGCATCGAGCCTCGGCTCAATGACGAGCCCTGCCAAGCATCTCACCAGAGTCGACAGCCAGGGATGGACTCTGTGGGAGAAAATCGCAACGGGCCGACCGGAATTGGGCAATCCTCTCGCGTTCAACAGCTCGATCCCCGAATCGTATTGGCTATCTTTTACGGTGACGTGCCGTGATCAAGCATTTTTTGATCAGATGGAGGCGTTTTCCGGGAACGCCGCCGGAACGGGCGGACTCGTTACGTTCAAGGACTCAAACTGGCTGATGTCGATCGTTCTCTATCATCAGCCACACTTCATTGCGCAGCCGAAGGACGTTCAGGTGTTTTGGGGCTATGCGCTGCATCCTGATCGGGTCGGCGATTTCGTCGCGAAGTCGATGTCGGACTGTGGCGGAGCCGAGATCCTTCATGAGCTCTGCGGACATCTGAACTTCGACACGACGGTGTTCGGGAAGGCCACCTGCATTCCCTGCCGGATGCCCTACATCACAAGCATGTTCATGCCGCGAGCCAAAGCTGATCGTCCGCTCCCGGTCCCCTCAAACTCCAAAAACCTCGCCTTCGTCAGCCAATTCGTCGAGATTCCAGATGACGTCGTATTCACTGTTGAATACTCGGTTCGGGCAGCGCAGATGGCCGTGTACAAGCTGCTGAAGATCAAACGCCCCGTCCCTCCCATCACCCGACACGATAAATCAATCAGCGTTCTGATTGACACGCTGGAAAAGGCTTTCGCCTGAAGTAGGTTTGTCACAGCATGAAGGTCAGGCTGACGTCAGGATGAAGCGCTGCATCAGGGCCTCACTTGCAGCCCGCCAACCCACCGCTATTAGTCCGGGTCAAGTCTGTGAACTGAATCGCTGGTTTCCGCTATTGGTCTCGCGCGGTAAGAATTGACCTCAGATCGTCAATCACTCTTTGGGGGTGCGCGAAGCTTTCGAGCGCCCAACAAGGGGTTTGGATTGCTCCAGAGCCTCAAAGGCCTTACACGCATACATCGTCGCGGGCCACCGCCCATCATCATCGCGACCCCAAACGTCTCGAGGATTTCTACGTGGGTTGCTCCAGCCTTCAGGGCATCGTGCACATGATAGGCGATACAGTTGTCGCAACGGATGGCCACGGCGATGCCAAGTGCGACGAGCTTCTTGAACTTTACACTCAGCGCTCCAGCGGCTGTAGCGTCCTTATGTAGATGGGCAAACCCGGCCAGGGTGCCGGGTAATTCGCGGCTGAGCCGGCCCATGAGAACCTGCAGGTCATGATGCCGCGTGGGATAGTCAATGCTCATTTTGCTGAGCGTCACCGGTGGAATCGCCGGAATTGTTATCGGCATACTGTTGTCGGTGATTATCTCTTTCGTCACCGGTTGGCCAGCACCGATCTCGCTTGCGGCCCTCGCCGGTGGATTCCTGTTTTCCGCCGCGGTCGGCATCTTCTTAGGCTACTATCCGGCCCACAAAGCCGCCCGCCTCGATCCGATCGAGGCGCTACGATGTGAGTAAAGACGGCAGGGTGTCACGCGTAGCGCTGAACCCTCGAATCTCCTCAGCCGCAATTGATCCTGATCAAAGTGCAAGGCCTAACTATCGATACGGTTGGGCTGCTTCGACGCGTCACTTATGATGACTCGCACGGGAGGACCTACCGTGACCGTTCAAACTGCAGGCGCGAGGGGGCTAAGTGGCTACGTCGCTGAGCGCGCAAAAACGGCCCGGCTATTGTGGGTCGACAATTTGCGGCTGTCTGGTCATCGTGCATCATTCCGTCGAACCCTATGCCTCCGCCACGACCATGTACACGCGGCTGCCGGACCCGCCCGTGCCCGGACTGTGGGCATTTCTCGAAGTCAACGCGGCTTTTGGGATGGGTATATGGTTTCTACTTGGAGGAATATTCGCACCGGGGTCAGTCGATCGAAGGGGACTGGCCGGGTTTCTTCGCAACCGCGCCGTCCGGCTCGGCATTCCCCTGATCTTCGCATTCCTGCTCTTGATCCCGTTCGAAGGCTGGTTCTATCATCTGGCATATGAACCCTGGCCAGCAGTCGGCTACTGGGACTATTTCGTGCACTACTTTTTGGGCTTCGGCGGACGGCCGCCGAACTGGCCTGAATCCCGCTGGCCGGATGCGAACTTCGGACACCTCTGGTTCGTCGAACACCTTTTGCTCTATAGTTTTTGTTACGGCATCTGGCGGATGGTCGCTCCCGAACACCGCAATTCGACCCAGCTGCCGCCACCCAATCACCTGACGATCGCCCTCTAAGCAATCGGTCTTGCCGTAGCAACATATGCGGTTCGACACTGGTATCCCCAGGACAGATGGATCGCCTTCTTGGGCTTCGTCCAGATGGAGCCCGCCCACCTTCAGCAATATATCAGCCTATTTGCGATAGGTATCCTGGCCGGGCGCAACGATTGGCTCGCCTCGATGCCAACAGACCGCGCTCTACCGTGGCTAGTCTTGGGTATAGTGCTGGGGCTTGGGTGTTACCTGCTGGTAGGCAGTGGGATCATCAACCATATGAATAGCCAAAGCCTCGTCGTGTGTGTGTGTGTGTGTGTGTGTGTGTGGGAGGCTCCCCTTTGCACCGCGATGTGCGTTGGCGTGCCAGTCGTGTTTCGCGAATTGGCGAGCCGGCAGAACTCGCTCATTCATATGTTGTCGGCGGACTCTTATGCCGCCTATGTGTTTCACTTTCCGATCGTGATGATCGTGCAATGGCTCCTCATCGGAACGGCTCTGCCCGTCGCGGCACGGATATTAGTCACGATTCTAGTATCCTTCTGACATTTCTAATGAGCGAATACGTCGTGCTGCGCATTCCCGGCATTCGCCGGATTCTTGGATCCTAACCGATGAGATTGGCTGCAGCAGCGGTGCGTTATTTCGCGGTGGTGTTCGTCGCCAGCTTTCTGCTCGGGTCGATCAGGATGTTCTGGCTGGAGCCGCGGATGGAAAAAGCTCTCGCCGTTCTCTGCGAAACCCCGTTCCTGCTGCTGGCGATGGTCCTGGGTGCCCTTGTTCTTCAGCAGATTGCCGATCTTATCGTCGGATCTGCGCTACGCGGGCTAACGCTGTCTCAGCAACTACAGAACTTCGAGACACCGGCCGGCACCATCTACGCGGCCTTGCTCCTGATGTTTGCGGCAATGCCGTTGTTGGTAAACTGCAAAGGAAACCGGCAAACATAGTCTGGATCGGCACAGCCAATTACCACCGTAATGACTTAATCAGAGCAGGTCACACGAATCAATCCGCTCAACGCGTAATCATTCTACTGCTTAGGCAGGGCGAATAATTGGTCGCTGAAGGGCGAGACTGCGGGCACCTGTATGGTGATGAATTCTCGCCCCATTTCGCGGTGGCAGGAGTTGCACCCGGCCGTGAGATCACTAAACGCTTTTGCGAAGCTCACACCATCTTTCGATTCGATCGCTTTGTTGATCGATTGAATCGGCGCTGACATGACTGTGACGTCACTCACCGGAATATTTGAATAGAGTGTTGCTGCGTCGGCCAAACTCGCCTTTATCTGGGCGAGTTCGTACGCAGCGAGATCCCAGTTTCGCTGCCTGCCGGCAAACCACAGCTTGATATGTCGCCATTGCTTTCCGGCCATAATGTCTCCCAAGCGAGGGACATATTCACCTTGTGACATCGGCTCCCGCGACGATTGCGCGGCGGCGAGTGCCATTGTTCCCACACTCACGAGTAGAACCAGCACCAACGCCCGGATTTTCATTGCACACTCTCCAGTCGGTCGCATTCCCGCGCCGGAGCCGCCGATCCATTGGTCGGTCCGCGCTATTACCTCAAGATTGGAGCACGGGGAATGTTTAAGCGTTGATTCGGATCAAGCCTGGTGCGTGATCTGTTCGGCGGCGTTCAATTTGAAACTTGCCGTTCAGCAGGTAATTCACGAAGGGACGACCTATTTCTCGCAGTTTCCTCATGCGCCGGAAGATGTGCGGACGAAAATCGTGAACCAGCGGGGCAACCCTTCCGCCGCGAAGCCGACGAGGCGATCCGACAAGACCGACGCCTCCGGTTAAGTACGTAAGTGGTATCACCTAAGATAAGAGGCGGAATACCAAAGCGCGGTACGTTAAGTAGCAATTAGCCATCAGCTCGAGGAGATGGCGCATGCTTGCCTAGTCGATCAACGCTTCCGTCGTCGGTAACAAGGTCGGCCCAGTCGCCGCTCCTGGTGCCGATCAGTTCCATGCAATTACCGGGCACGCGGGGCTAGTGGCTACGGAGTTCTCGTACAAGAAAGACGAAGAAATCTACGGCGAGGACGAGACTGCCGAATACGTCTATCGGGTAATTTGTGGCTGAGTACGAAGCTACCTGCTCTCCGACGGAAGGCGTCAAATCGGCGCATTTTATCTTCCCGGCGACGTGTTTGGCTTAGAGTTGGGCGCTATCCACCGCCTGACAGCTGAGGCGATCGTCGACCCGACAGTTCGCCTAGTGAAGCGGCGGAGCCTGGAACGGGCAGCCGGCGTCACCGTCAATGTTGCCCGCAGTCTTTGGGCCGTGACCGCCGGCGAGCTTCGCCACGCGGAAAATCATATGCTGCTTCTCGGACGCAAGAGTGCGATGGAACGCGTAGCTAGATTTCTGCTGGAAATGGATCGTCGCCTCGCCGTAGCAGGCATGCTGGCGCTCCCGATGGGCCGTAGGGATATCGGCGATTATTTGGGTCTGACCCTCGAAACCGTTTCGCGAGCGCTGTCGCAACTCCTCAGTCAAGGTGTGATCGAGCTTTCCGGAGCGCGCCAGATCGTCTTGCACAATCGCCGGCGCCTGCACGGGCTGGACGCCTGAGAACCCGTCGTCACGCGAATACAGTCAGACGCTTTCGTCGCATTTTGGCCAAGCTGGCCCCATTGTTCGCATCGAATTTGTCGACATTGCTTCCAGATCAGCGGGCGGCCACCGTTCTCGAATTTGATCTATAGCAAAGACAAATCCCTACGCCCAGGCTTCCCTGTTTAAGTTGAATATCTGGCGTAATCGTGAGGCGCGGATATGACAAACGAAACGATAAAGGCACTTCTTATGATCCTCATGTTTGGGAGCTTCAACGCCGCGATCCACGTCCCAAACATCCGGGCATCGCAGCGTTGGGTCCTTGTTGGCCGCGCGATAGCGCGCGCTTGGTCAGAGCTCGCGTCGATAGATCATAATTTGCAGCCGGCGGTCCCAAGACGCGGCTCTTACCCACGTCGACTTCTGCGTCCACGACGCCTCAATTAACGCGTGGGTCCATCAATGCATACGCGCCAAATCATGACGCCTGAGGTGGTTACGATCAGCCCGGATGCCACAATCGTCGAAGCGGCTAGCAAGATGCTGCAGCATCACGTCAGTGCGCTCCCCGTCGTCGACGCCGCAGGCAAGTTGATCGGCATCATCTCGGAAGGTGACTTTATCCGCCGCGCGGAGATCGGGACGCAGCGAAGGCGCGGCCGTTGGCTGCAGTTTCTGGTCGGGTCGAACAGAATTGCATCCGACTTTGTGCACGAGCACGGCCGGAAGGTCGGCGAGATTATGACGCCCAATCCTCTAACCGTCACAGAGGATGCCCCGCTCGAACAGGTCGTGCAGATAATGGAGTCCCGGAATATCAAACGCCTTCCCGTGATGCGTGGCGACCGCCTCGTCGGAATCGTGAGCCGCTCAGATTTTGTTGCCTATGTGTCGGACCTGGCGGGAAATGTTCCGAACCTGTCCGCAGACGACGAGCATATTCGAGCGGGTGTTCTGGCAGCTATCGGGCGAGCGCCTTGGCGGCCGTGTTGTCTAAACGTCAACGTCCGCGACGGGCTCGTCAACATGAGAGGTATCGTAAGAAATGATAGTGCTCGGCGGGCAGCGATCATTGCCGCCGAAAACGTCCCCGGCGTCAGAAAGGTGCTCGACCACTTTAGCGTCTATCCACCTCCGGAAGAGGACTTAGGCGGCGGGGATTTTGTTTCGTTGCAAGAGCAGCCTTCCACCAAACCATTTTGATCGTAGGCATTTCATGAACCGATATCCGCGGGTCCTGTACCTTTCCGTCGCGCTTATCCTCTCAGGAGGGGATCGAGCGGCTCATGCACAGGATGTCGAAAATGGCCGTCGGTTGTCGGAGCGCTTGTGCTCGGAGTGTCACGCAGTCGGACCACCGACGGGTAAATCAAAGGGCCTACCTTCGTTCGCATCCATAGCAGCCAAGGAAACCATCACCTCCGATATGATCGTATCATTCCTACTCTTGCCGCACGCAACCATGCCGACCCCACCTCTAAGCCGTAAAGATGCGCAGGATATCGCAGCCTTTATTATCGCAATGAAAAAGTAGCCACCAGAAGGATGTGCCATGCGTTTTTACCGCCCCGGCCTGTATTGGGCTCGTCCGAAACATCCGCACGTATTTTTTAAAGTGGCATGGCGCCTCATAGTTGTGGTGTCATTCCTTCAGATTTCCACGATTGCGAGCCGGGCTCAGCTGCCCAGTCCGCCCGCTGACGCCCAGGGCGAAGCGCTTCCAACCCTCGCGCCACTGGTGAAGAAAGTTAGCGCAGGCATCGTCAACATTTCGGTTAGAGAACGAGCTCCTGTGCAGGAGCATTTGGTTATCGACCCTGAGTCACGCCAATTTCCAGACGCTCCGTACAGTTCTACTGATCGGGAAACTAAGGCGGCTGGCGTGGTTGTTGATGCCCGCGAGGGGCTTATCGTGACGAACAATCACGTCATCGAACACGCGCACGATATTTCCGTCGACCTCGCTGATGGACGCCGGCTTCATGGTTCTGCTATTGCCAGTGATCCGATGACGGACATTGCGGTGATTAGGATAACTGCATCCGACCTTGTCGCGGTCCCTGTGGGTGATTCCGACAAGGTAGAGGTTGGGGATTACCTCGTTGCTCTCGGCAATCCTTTCGGCATGGGAACAACCGTCACGCATGGAATCGTGAGCGCTTTGCATCGTTCTTACCCCCGCCTCAAAGGTTACCAGGATTTTATTCAAACCGATGCAGCCATCAGTCCAGGTGACTCCGGAGGTCCAGTTGTTAACCTGCGCGGAGAACTCGTCGGTATTATTACCGCGAGTATCGGTGACAACGTTGGGATGGGCCTTGCCATTCCGTCCAACAGGGTGCGCGAGGCCATTGCTCGGGTTGGCGAGGTCGAGCATGAGAGACTCCGAATGTCGTTTCAATGATCCATCGTTTACCTCCTGGGCTGTATCGACTTCTGGTGCATCATCGCCGGCGCACTGGCCAATCAATTCCGTGAGGCATCAAGGCCAAACGTCCTTGTTTGATCGCCATAAGTAAGCAATTCAGCATATCGCCCCCCAGCCGATTACGGCCGAGTATGATCGGCATCAGTCCGATTCAGATGATCCTGGAGCTCGAACCGCTCCCTCGGCGCCTCATGATTCTCTCGCTCATCGAGCACTTGTCTGATGTGAGCGACCAGCGGCACGAACCGAATGAGATGCTCTAGGAACAGCCGCTCGCGTTCATCTGAATCGTTCTGAGCAAAGACGCGTCCCGCCGCGGTCAGCCTAATTGAGCTGCCCGTTGAGCACGGCGAATTCCAGGATGTGCAACGCGGCGGCAATCGGAAGAAGATCGTTGATATCGAACGAAAGCGACACGACAATCTTGGCCAGTTCGGTGTTTCCGCTATATGGCGGCGACGCCAACGTTAAGGAAGCCACCGATCCGGTTCGCCGAGACCGGCGGCAGATGATGCTGCGCCAGGCCGCCGTGAACTTGACTTTGTGCACCGATCGCTTGCGGTCATGCGAGAGGTGAGGATCGAATAGATCTCCTCGACGATGGCATGGAACGTCGCATCGAAACGATTGCGCGGTTATGGCAGGCACACCCGGATTTCGGCCGCGATGTGCCCGGGATTTGCACCGAGAACGAAAATTCGGTCACACGTGAGAACTGCTTCCTCGATGTTGTGCGTCACCATGAGTACGGCCTTGGTGCGCAGCTGGCGTCGGTCCGCAACGTTTCCGCGGTCAGGACATCGAGCGCGGAGAACGGTTCATCCATGAGAAGCAATATTGGATTGCTGACCATCGCCCTGGCGAAGCCGGTCCGCTGGCGCATTCCCCCCGAAAGTTCGCGCGGATAGGCGGACTGGAAGCCGTCAAGGCCGACAAGGTCGATTGCCGACATGGCCCGGCGACGCGCCTCTTCCTGCGACAACTCCAACGCGTCGAGGCCGAGTTCGACGTCGTCGAGAACAGTGAGCCAAGGATACACGGCGAAGGTCTGGAACACCACGGCGATGCCTTCGGCAGAGCCGGCGAGCGGCGTCCCGCGATAGCGCACTTCTCCCGACGTCGGCTTGATGAGGCCGCCGGCAAAACGCAGCAGAGTCGATTTTCCGAACCCGGAGCGACCGAGCCGGCCGAGTATCTCGCCATCGGTGATGGCAAGATCGATATCCTTCAACACCGGTAACGGTTCGGCCGAATGCCTCGTGAAGCTCATGTCGATTTTGGGGAACTCGAAGATCCCCCTCGCGTTGGGCTGCGCCATGGTTTCCTTAATCGAGCCTTGTCCGTCGTTCGGCAAATCGGTAGAGGGGGACCACAAGAGCCGATTTCCGCCGATGACGAGCACATACATTATGGCGACGCCACAGCGCGGCTGGAGAAAGAGAGACCGTCGCTTGATGCTCGGCAACGAACGGCCCGATCATCGGACGCGCGCCGCCACCGAGCAAGATGACGATGCCGAATATCAGCGACATGGCCGCAAAATCGCGCCAACCCGGAGCTCTCTGTCGCCAGATACCTCCCCTCAATACCTCAGCATGATGCTCCACCAATAAGCTCCCGCCGCGGACCACGACAGGCCATCGCTTGGGCGATCAATGTTCTTGAGCTGCATCAAGCGCGGCGCCTGGGTCGGTGCTGGCTCGGATTTGCTATGCGTGAAGCGACCGTCGCGTTCGAAAGTCACACCATAAGATGTTCGAGCATGATATCCGAGCGCATCCTTGTAGTGTAGCATGCGGAATTGTCAGCATTCGAAACTCCTTTATGCGGCTTTCTGAAGGTCGTCGATCATCGCCTCTAAGAAGCGTCCCACTTCACCACCAGTAGCGACCCGATGATCGAAAGTAAGCGATGGAGGCAACACATGTGTAAAGGCGAATGATGCTTCGCGCAGCACGGCCTGCTGGAAAATACGCACAGCACCTACGATCGCCACCTGAGGTGGAACCACAACGAAGGCGGCTTGCAATCCGGTCATCATCCCGAAGTTGGATAGCGTGATTGTCGGATTGCGCAGATCGCGAGCGGCATTAAGCGCGCACACGCCGCCGTCTTCAGCCGATTCACTTCATCGCGCAACGCCGACGCGCAGTCGCGCCCATATTGGTTTTGGGAAAACCGCCGAAGGCCCATAGGACTGTTACTGGGCGAGGCCAAGATGATGCGCGAGATTGAGATCGATAAACATGCCGCTGCTGAGCCCACCGCCCCGATCGCCCAGGCGGAAGCAGGTATTGCTCGGCTTTCACTTCTGGTTGGAGCTTCCGCACTTCGGGTTAATCGGCGCATCGTCGTGAGCCGCTATAGCCAATTTGTTCCCGCCTCCGGCAGCACCCGTTGTAGGATCGCTACAGCACTACAAGCAGTTTGCTCAGATTTGCTAAGCGCGTCTCGTTGACAAACTGATCAATGGCCCAAAAACAAATTGCACCAATGACGCGAATGATCTAAATCCCGATCAACGCCGAAAGCATGGCAACCTCTTGCTGTTCAAAATCCCGTAGTCACAAGTTTCCTACACTCATGAGGGTGGCCGTTTCTCGATTTTATCGACTGGCAATATCCATAGATTACTGTGGGCTTTAAGCTGAGACTGCGCCGTCCTGCTTCTGCGCCGCAGCAACCGATTCGAAGACCCATCCGACCACTGCATCAAAAACGGTGACCGACAAAATCCGGAGACCAGAACTGGCCTATTAGTTCGAATCTCCGGGCTCTTGCGACGACCGTAACGGACTAGGCGGCCTTGTTCGGTGCAGCGGGCTTGTCAGATGCAGGGCTGGGGCTCGGCGGAGCGCCTGGCTTGATATTGATAGTCTTGGTGGTCTTCACGGCTTTAGCGGGCTTCTTGATCGTGAGATGCAGCACACCTTTGTCGAAATGAGCTTCGATGGCTCCGTCTTCCGGCTCGAAAGGTAACAACATCGATCGATAGAATGAGCCGTAGCTCCTCTCCTCGACATGCCAGTTCTTCTCTTCTTTTGTGCTCTCGGCCTTTTTCTCGCCGGAAATGACCAGCTGGTTGTCGTCAAGGCTGACGTTGATATCGTTCTCGTCCACGCCGGGAAGTTCGGCCGTCACTTCGAAGGCGTCATTTGTTTCCGCCACACTGACCGCCGGCGCGCCAGCCCCAATGCCGGGAGAAGACGGTTTTTGATCGAAAGCGCGAAACGCGTTTTCCATTTCGCGCCGCATCACTCGGTACGGGTCCAGTTCCTGGCTTATCGTCCACAATCTCGGAAGGCTCATTTGTTTCTCTCCACCGGTTAGAAAATATACCAAAGAATATTTAGTTCTTGTCGGCCCTGACGGTCTTGATCCAACGCAAACCAGTCAAGTTTTTGCAGAACTTAAGTCCGACCTTGGCTGCGAGTTCGGGCACCCTGTCCAATCAGTTGTCGACGGAATAGGCACGGACGCATTGGAATGCAATCTTGGCGAGATCCTCCGCGATCTGTTCCGGGCTGATGATCAATCCCGGGGTCAGCGGGGTCTGTCTGCCCCGGAACGGCGCATAGGGTACGCAACCCAGTTTCGCTGCGGCATCGATCGGTGCAAACGCCAGCGTCACCAGCGTCGCTGGCCACCACCAGACCATGTGGATCGCCTCTTTTGAACCCTTGGTCTGATAGGAGCGCCGCGAGGTACGATCTTGTTCGACTTCTCGCTTACCTTTACATCTTGGCGCTGAAGGGCAATCAAGGGACCCTCTTGGCGTCCATGATATATGCGGATCACTGCGCATCAGGTTCTGAAACTCTACCGAGGACCGAGCGCTGCCGATTGAAATATCAACCGGCTTGATGATCGGTCGCCGCCGGGCCAGCTTGCTCCAACACAATTTTTTTTTGATCTAGCGCAAAGACTCGGGTTAGTGGTGTGCTTCACTCAGCTTGCGGTCCCCTCCCCCAGGTCACCGCCTCACTCAAGGGATGCTCCTGACTCCCCAATCGGGAACATCTTTTCTTGACTTGCTCAATGGAAAGCGCCGTCTCCTGTCAGATGCTTCGCGGCCGTTGCACGGCAGCTAGAGTCTCTCCGCGGTCCAACTCAACGCCCGTGCAACTGCGGCTAACAACTCGATGCGGCTGACGACGCCGACCACGGAGCCGCCGCAGACGACGGGGAGCTGTGAGATATGGCGCGCATCCATTAGCGCGACGACCTCGTCGAGGCTTGCCTCGTCATCGACGCATACCGGGTCGCGCGTCATCGCCTCACGAACCAAACAGGCGCGCATTCGCCGGCGAGCGGGCGTATCTTCTTCGATGCCGAGCAGTTCTTCGAGGAAATTCCCGGGCGGCGGGCTGATACCGAGCTCGGTCCGGTGCAGGAAGTCGCCCTCCGAGATAACGCCGACAAGTGTACCCTCGCGGTCGATCACGGGCAGACCGCGCTGATTGGTCTCCAAGAGCAAATGCGCGGCATCCAGAAGCGGTGCGTCAGGTCTGATCGTTGCAAACGAGCGCCGCATAATATCGGGGACATTCATGGCATATTCCTCAAAAAGGCCTCGCGAGGCCCGTATTCAAGGAGAGGCGCGTTGCGCTATCGCAAACAACGTGTCGCGCTTTGCACGGATTTGAGTGGCGTCGAAGCCATATCCGGCGAGTTCGAGCACAAGCCTGTTCAAGGCGGCGTCCGGCGTTGTGGACACATCGGCGTCAATCAAGGCGCGGGCATATTCTTCCGCAGCCGTTCCGGTTTCGCCACGTTTTCCGGCTGCCCATAGGCCCAGCATGCGCAAGGCGCGCGCCCGTGCCTTGAAGGTCAGCTCTTGATTGTGCGCAAATTTCGCCTCGAAGGCTTCTCTCATCGGTCGAAGCTGGTCATCCCTTCTCTCCTCACTGCCGTCTCGTCCGTCTCACGCTTCGCTTCAATGGGACATCAAGCAGCAGATCGGGCTTGAAGTAAGTAAATCGCGGGTCATTCCGCCGAAGATCCATTCATTGAGCCGGCTGTGGCCGTATGCCCCCGTCACCAGCAGATCGGCGTCCTCGTTCTGAGCGAATTCAATCATCTGATCTGCGCCGGATCCCCGTACCTGCGTTTCGGTCCGACCCTCCGCCTTGATCCGGTGTCGCGCCAAATAGTGGGCGACGTCGTCGAGCCGGAGACGTGCGGCTTCGATTTGATCGTCTTCGCAGATCTCCATGACTGTGACGCGCTTCGCCTCATGGAGGAACGGCAATGCATCCACCACCGCCCGCCTCGCCTCGCGTGTGTCCTTCCATCCGATGACAACATGCGCCGCTTGAAGGCATCTTACGGCGGCAGGCACCACCAGGATCGGACGCCCTGCTCCGAGAATTGCCGCTCCGGCGTTGGCGACCCTGTACATATCTTCCGAAGACCTGCTTCTTTCGAGCAGGATCAAATCGGCACATCGTGCTTCTCTGATCAGAGTGTCGATGGGTAGCTCCAGAGCCGCTCGCCACTCGATCTGCAGCCCGCCTCCCGCGGTCGTCCGAAATTTATTTTCAGCGTCCGCAAGTTTCGCCTTCATCTGCGCGATATCGAATTCCGACGCGTTATCGACGATCACGACACCTTCGGCGGCGACCGGCGGCATGATGGCTAAGGCCGAGACGCCGATCAACTTGGCTGAGAATTTTTCCGCCAGCTTCGCTGCGACACCAATCAGCTGTTTCGAGACACGGTCGACCTTGAGGTAGACCATCAGCGTTGCATAGGACATGGCGGCTCCTTATTCTTGGAGGACATCACCATATTTCCACGACATGGTGTAGGGCTGTTTGACCCAAATCAAATCCTCAACTGACCTTGGGTCGTGGTTGCCGGCTGAGATTGACCGCACGACCAATCTTCGGGCATCGCTCATAAGATGCTTTTCAATTTCCCACTCGGCACTCTTGAGTAACCATCAAGTGATATCCATCGCGCTCACCGACGTCAGCGGTGCGCTCGGGATCAGCCACGATTCCCAGACCTGGATCGAAAGCCTGTACGTGTCGGCCAAGATCATCGGCATGGCGATTTCGCCTCTGGACGCTTGTTGCGATCGCGCTGTGCGGAACCTCGAGCGTGCTGATCCCGTTCAGCCCGAACATCGAGGCGATCTACAGCCTGCGGCTGCTCCAGGGGCTCGCGGGCGGCCTGATAATCCCTCTGCTGATGGCCACGGCTTTTCGCGTTCTCACACCGAACATTCGGCTGTACAGCCTTGCCGTCTGCGCGTTGACTGCGACATTCACACCGCGCTGGCCGCAACGGTGGCCGCGCTTTGGACTGATGTCGTGGATTGGCGTTTCGTGTTCTTGCAAACGATCCCACTTTGCTCTCTGGCCGGCGTTCTCGTGTGGTACTGCCTGCATCAGGATCAGCCGAGATACGAACGCTTCAGAATGCTGGACTGGCGTGCTGCTTCTGGTTACTCAAACTTTACTGTTTGCCGCCGTCAGTCATTGTGCCCACCCAGTCCATGACAAATTCGGCTTCCGATATCGGTTTGGCTGTCCAGGTACCTCTTATCTGAACATTCGCCATGCTGCCGGTGCCGCGCATCTGCTCAAACGTCCCGAGCGCCGTCCATTGCGGTTTTTCCATTGACCATCGTCGTCACCTGCGCCCCGCATAGCTTGTGGTTCCCGTGCTTCCGTCCTTGTACTTCGCCAGTTCGTAGCCGTGGATCATTCCAATGCCTTTGACCAGATCATCCAATTCGAACCATTTTTGCTGCGCACCGTCGACCCGCGAGGATTTGCCGGAGGCACTGCCGACGCAGGTCTCGATTTGAACAGTCAGAACGTGACCCGGATCGCCCTCCACCGGAATCGAGGGCTGCTCAGGGGTCTTGCACGTCACCTTGCCGCCAACCTGGATCGATTCGTCCGCGCCCGCTGCTGTTCCGAGAAGGAGTGCAGCGCCGAACGTTACGGCCGATATGATAATCGAACGCATGGTAGACCTCCATCGGAGCATGCTGGTGCCGCAATAACCGTAAACTAGTGGTGGTTGGGGCGAGTGAATTGACCTGCATCAACTTGGTGCGCCTCTTTGGGACGCTTTGCTCCTTGCGATGCAATGTCGCTATTGGCACGAAGCTGCCGAACCAGATGTCCGCTCCACGGTCAAATTACAATGATAGGCGTGATGCGCGCTTCCTCTTGATCCAGGTCAATAGTAATTCGTCGCCTGGTATTTAGAACGTGCTGAAGCACGTGCTCCAAGTCGTCACTCCAAGTCGTCAGAAGACCTGATGAGACAGGTTGCCCAAATGCTCACGAAGTTGCTGCTTATTGCGAACGGCCAAATGGTTTGGAGGGCCGCGATTGCAGGACTTTGTGGAAGCGTCACACATACTTTGCTGATGCTCGGCAAGGCCAAACTGGGCATCCTTGAACCGTTTCAGCCCTATCAAAGTCTTCAGATCGCCCTCAGCTACTGGAGCGGAGAGTACGTTCATCCGCTGCTGCCGTGGGTACTTTCCTATGTCAATGGCTCGTCGCTAGCCGGTTTTGCTTTTGCCGGTCTCTATTGGCATCTACCGGGCGCGAGCGGTCCCGCTAAGGGATTCATCGCTGGTGTGCTGGGATGGTTGGCAATGAATCTGATTTTCTTTCCGTTGTTGGGTCTGGGCTTGTTTGTAACGCACCTTGGCCTCGGTCCCTGGCCAGCGGTGTTCTCCCTCGGGATGATGCTCGCCTACAGCGTCGTAATGGGCATCGTTTACAGCATGATCTACAGCGCGACCGATAGATCGCCGGGCGGCCTAGCTTGGCGCGTGGTGCGCGTCTGGCCCGCCGGCTATCTAATCCCCGATCATCACGCCGTCGCATGGGCTGGGTTCTCGCGCGCTTGGCGATACCGCCGGTCGGCGACATTGACGCGGATCAAAAAGCTACTTCGGTCTGATGGTATCTGTCGTTCTGGAACGAAAAAAGTGACCCTCGACCCGAGAGAGAAAAATGCTCAACCCCATTCAACTGCTTTTACTTGCTTCTGTTCCTGTCATTCCTATCGCAGGTAGCGTGCCGAGGTTCGACATGGCGGCGGAGTGCCGAACCGAAGGCGGATCGAAGGCTGTGCTAGCAAGATGCGCTGAGGATGAGGCTGCAGCGCGCGACCAACTCCCACAGCTCTGGATTCAATCCAGCGGCCGACAAAGCTACTTGCGTCGGGGAAACTAGGATTGACGGCACCCCAAGCTATGTCGAATTGCTGACGTGCTTGGAAATCAGCAGGGATGCCAAGATGTCTCCCAAATAATTTGGGCTACGCCAACCGCAAATCAATCGATTGGTGAGCCAATGAGGTTCCGCGTCCGAAAATTCGCCCATGTGCTGGAGCGCACCGGCTTGGCAATGGCAGGCGCGGCCTGCGGCCTGTTCGTGTCCGCCCATGTCGGCTCCAGCATCAGCTACCTCACCACGCAGGCGTTCCTGCTGCTCATGATGATCGCGGGCGCGATCGGCTTCTATCTCGGCATCGACACGCCCCCGATGCCGTTCCATCCCGAGGACGACCGCACGACCATCGACACTGCGGAATTGTTGAGCGCCGTCGGCACCTTCCTCGTGACGCTGACAGCCTTTTTTTCGGTCGGCATCATCGTCCTCCGCGAAGAGCCACACATCTACTGGACTTATCTGATCGGCATCGGCTGGGCGCTCGGCATCGCCATGCAGATCGTGGCCGGCGCGAAGGCGCGCAGGCGTAAATAACCATCGAACCATCATTCCGTCGCAACCGAGCGTCGCGGTTTACGAAAAGCTGATCACAGAGAGCGAGCTTAATCCGTCCCGAGACGAAGATCGGCTCAAAATGCCGCTGACGCTGCTTGCCGACGAAGAAGGCAATGACAAGAAGGGCGGCCCAGTTTAGTCGCGCTTGCCTACTTCAAAATCCATTTCAGTGCCTCCTGGGGGCGGTGCGGCGCGACATCTTCGCGATATAGCTCCAGACGCTGCCCGTTGTTGGTGGCCTCCAGCAAAATCGCGCCTTCCCTGAGCCGAATGACGACGCGCACATCGGCGCCATCAGCCTGCAGACAGGCGCGCAGCGTTTCGAAGCGCTCTTGATCGAGTTGCTGGGCTGCGGCGCCGAGCCACGGCCCTAGCGCAGCAATTAGCGTATCGGTTGGGTTCATTTGCCCGATCCTTTCCTGTCCCCCTTGGCCCGCTTTGCAAAAAATAATGTTTCTGTCCCGGCAATGCCATCACCTGCCTTGTGGCCGATGAGCATGTCGCGCCATCGCACCCCGAAGTCGTCGGCGTAGCGCTGGCCGGCGATGACGGTCGGACGCGCAGGGTGAGGGTTTTTCGGAATCGATCATGGTCATGGCAGCGAGCATAGCGGCGCTACGGTCAGGACGAAATCGGCGACCACCCGCGTGATCCTGCTATCGAAACTATTTAGGGTTGCAGGACCCGCTTTTTCCTGCTCGCTTTCTTCCCCGTGTGTTCCTGCTGGTGAAGGGGAATTTTATGAAGATCATCGTTGTTGCTGCTGTGGTTGCTTCATGCATGTTTACCGCCGCAGCTTTCGGGCAATCAATGCAGTGTGGCCTCAAGCCTCTCCCGCCTCCTGGCTGCATATCCGAGAGCGCGCATTGCGTGTGCGATGCGCACGGAAACTGTCATTGGTATTTTGATTGCAGCCGGTAGACGAGGCATTCCCCGCACTTCAAGAGCCTTTGACGGCAGTACATGAGCTTCGTACGCCGAGGCGAGCGGACGATGTGGCCGACCAATTTTGGGAGGACAACGACCATGCCGACGAGCGGGATAATTGCAACGAAGGAGGACGTTCTACCGTTCGCCAACTCCTGCGTCGTGCTGCGGTGGCAGTGGCGGAACTTTGAGATATTGTTTCGCGGCACCGACCTAAAACGCGAGCTACTAGGGACGACGGTGCTAGAATTTTTTCGCGATGTGAATACGTTGTACATTGAACATCTAGTTCTGCACATTTGCGGGCTGACCGACGATGCTTCAAATGAGCGGGCCGCAAAAGGATGGCGCTTGTTCGGCCTGTGTAGCGATCAACGTAGACGAATGCCGGTCCCTCGATGCGATAGTGGCCCTTCCAACCGATCGCGAAGGCGGTATCAGTCTCGTCGACGTGGATCGGTTCGGGGTCGCCATCCCGGGCCAGTCGTGCAGCGAGTTGGCCGGAAGGGTCAAGCAGCCACGCATCGCCCGATTTGCTCGAGAACAGGATGAGCTGACCGATGCTGATCACACGTCCGGTGTGCTCGGCTGCCCGACGCTGAATGTAGCGGACCTCATCGGTGAGACGAAAGCTCTTGCCGTCCACCATGCGCTTGCCCGGTCCACGCTTGATGCGGGTGTTTGCCATGGAACTTTTCACCAAATTGGTGGCACTGAACTGGATGGCGGCCGGCGTCTCAATTATTCCGGATGGATTGAAACATGATGGAAGCGTTTTACGCCTCTCCCCAAACTCTAAGGGCTCTCAGCACAATGAGCAGGCTCGAAGCTTCCTAAGAGCCGGAGTGCGTCAGCTTCCCTGCGACCATACGACTGGCGAATCCAAATCACTCATGCACAAATCCGTCTATCAGCGCTTCGACTTCGAGGCAGGGTCAGTTTTGCTTTACGACCGGATAGGCGAGTATCGCCCCGACAACGTGCGCATACACGTCGACCTCAAGCACTACTTGATTGGGTCCACCGCAGACCCGCAATGCACTGCTGATGATATCGAGCAAAAATGGGAGAACGCGGCCGCGTTGGGCGACTTTAGGCACGCGACTGAGCTTTGCTTTTCGACGGATTGCGGATCTTCACTCCATTCGCCAGTGCCGTTGCTTGATGCGACTCGCCTTAAGTTCTGCTGGACGCGTGTCGCCGACACCGCGAAACGACTGCTCGCCGCTTATTCCGGCAGAGAAGTCGCCAACGCGAAAACGGACAGACCGCTTCGACGCATGATCACGTTGTTGAGAGTCGACGTGGGAAGTGTTGGCAAAAAACACCGTTTTAAAAACCGTTTTAGTTTGTTCTTCTCAAACGGTACGTTGGGCTAAGTGCTCGAAAGACTTGATGGGCGCACCAGGGCTCGAACCTGGGACCCGCTGATTAAGAGTCAGCTACGGGTTAAGAACAATCAATGACTTGCCGGTCGCACCCCTGAACTTATCCGGCCGAAAATGGGCATTCGTCACGTCGTGCGGGCATCACAATCCCGCATTTTCTGTTCGCCGACGCCGACGAAGTGGTCGACTGATTTTAGTTGTTTGCTGCGGTGCATAAGCCCGAATTTGCCCAAATAAAACAGTTGTATGATTCTCAATTCGCCAAAAATGAAAACGTTCAATAGGTCATAGTAATCAACGCGCTAGCCGCATGTTACTGCGCCTGCTAGCAATCGCCGCAAGCGTTCCTCCTCGAGAAACTCAAGTTGCAGTCAAACATCGTGGGCCGAAGCCCTTGTGTCCCAGTGGCACACGCTTATGTGAAGAGCGGCTAGCACTCGCTCATTGCGACTGCCAATCTCGAAATAATCAAAAAAACCAAGGAGGATCGCATGAAATTCCGTCCGCTCCACGACCGCGTCGTGGTCAAACGCATCGATGCCGAAGACAAAACCGCTGGCGGCATCATCATTCCCGACACTGCCAAGGAAAAGCCCTCGCAGGGCGAAATCACCGCCGTTGGTCCGGGCGGCCGCGACGAAGCCGGCAAGCTGATCCCGATCGACCTCAAGGTCGGCGACCGCGTGCTGTTCGGCAAATGGTCCGGCAACGAGGTCAAGCTCGACGGTCAGGAACTGCTGATCATGAAGGAAAGCGACATCATGGGCGTTCTCACCGACGTTCCCGCCGCCAAGAAGAAGGCCGCGTAAGCGCCAGCCAGTTTTCCTTATCCTGAGGAGCCGGCGCAGCCGGCGTCTCGAAGGATGAGGCCGCAAGCTAAAATCTCATCCCTCGAGAACTCGCGCGGTTGCGCGGCCTTTGGGATTGGGACAGTGGAAGACGGAGATCATTATGTCAGCCAAAGAAGTCAAGTTCGGCGTCGATGCACGCGATCGCATGCTGCGCGGCGTCGAAATTCTCAACAACGCGGTGAAGATCACGCTCGGCCCCAAGGGTCGCAACGTCGTGCTCGACAAGTCGTTCGGCGCGCCCCGCATCACCAAGGACGGCGTCACCGTCGCCAAGGAAATCGAGCTTGAAGACAAGTTCGAGAACATGGGCGCCCAGATGGTGCGCGAAGTGGCCTCCAAGGCGGCCGACGCAGCGGGCGACGGCACCACCACCGCGACCGTGCTCGCGGCTGCGATCGTCCGCGAAGGCGCCAAGTCGGTTGCCGCCGGCATGAACCCAATGGATCTGAAGCGCGGTATCGACTTGGCAGTCGATGCCGTGGTCGCCGACCTCGTCAAGAACTCCAAGAAGGTCACCTCGAACGAGGAAATCGCCCAGGTCGGCACTATCTCCTCCAATGGCGACGCGGAAATCGGCAAGTTCCTCTCCGACGCCATGAAGAAGGTCGGCAACGAAGGCGTCATCACGGTTGAAGAAGCCAAGTCGCTCGATACCGAACTCGAGGTCGTCGAAGGCATGCAGTTCGACCGCGGCTATATCTCGCCCTACTTCGTCACCAACGCCGACAAGATGCGCGTTGAAATGGAAGATGCCTACGTCCTCATCAGCGAAAAGAAGCTATCTCACTTGAATGAATTGCTTCCGCTGCTGGAAGCCGTGGTCCAGAGTGGCAAGCCGCTTGTGATTATCGCGGAAGACGTCGAAGGCGAAGCGCTCGCTACCCTCGTCGTTAACCGTCTGCGTGGCGGCCTGAAGGCCGCGGCCGTCAAGGCGCCGGGCTTCGGCGATCGTCGCAAGGCCATGCTGCAGGACATCGCTATCCTAACCGGCGGCCAGGCGATCTCGGAAGACCTCGGCATCAAGCTCGAGAACGTCACGCTCAACATGCTCGGTCGCGCCAAGAAGGTGATGATCGACAAGGAGAACACCACGATCGTCAGCGGCGCCGGCAAGAAGGCCGACATCGAGGCGCGCGTTCAGCAGATTAAGGCGCAGATCGAGGAAACCACCTCGGACTACGACCGTGAGAAGCTGCAGGAGCGTCTGGCCAAGCTCGCGGGCGGCGTCGCGGTGATCCGCGTCGGCGGCGCGACCGAGGTCGAGGTGAGGGAGCGCAAGGATCGCGTTGATGACGCGATGCATGCGACCCGAGCGGCGGTCGAGGAAGGCATCGTGCCGGGCGGCGGTGTCGCCCTGCTGCGCGCTTCCGAGCATCTCAAGGGCATCCGCACCAAGAACGACGACCAGAAGACCGGCGTCGAGATCGTGCGCAAGGCGCTGTCCGCGCCGGCGCGCCAGATCGCGATCAACGCAGGCGAGGACGGCTCCGTCATCGTCGGCAAGATCCTGGAGAAGGATCAGTACGCCTACGGCTTCGACAGCCAGACCGGAGAGTACGGCAACCTCGTCACCAAGGGCATCATCGACCCGACCAAGGTAGTTCGCGTAGCGATCCAGAACGCGGCCTCGGTTGCGGCTCTCTTGATCACCACCGAAGCCATGGTGGCCGAAGTGCCGAAGAAGAACGCAGGCGGCGGCATGCCTGCGGGTGGCGGCGGCATGGGTGGTATGGATTTCTAAGTCCAACCGTTCAGCGCTCGAAAGAAAAAGAAAGGCCCGGCAGCGATGCTGGGCCTTTCTGCATTAACTTCCGTCTATCTCGACGACGATAAGCCGCCTCGGTTCATTCTGTAATCGTAGCCGGCGTGGGCGTGTGCATTCCTGTACGGCCTAACGGTGTTTCTGTTTCGCGATCAAATCAAGAGTAGGCGTTGATTTGGTCTTCAGCGCTCGACTTTGAACGATAGCCTGACCTTTGCGCGATAGGCTTCCACCTTGCCCTTCGCGTCCAGTTGCATATCGAGTTCGACGATTTCTGCGACGCGAAGATCGCGGAGAGATTTGGAAGCTTGTTCGACCGCGTTGGCGGCGGCCTTTTCCCAGGATTCTTTGCTGCTACCGATCAGCAAAATCACATCGTAGACGCTCTCAGGCATGTCGTCCTCCCATTCGGTATGGAAGCAGGAAGCAGGGTATTCCCCGCCGCCTTGGCCATTGATTTAGATCAACAGTCTGGCTTCTCGAGAAGAGAATTTGCCCGCCAGCCTCTCATTTTAGAGGCGTTAATGTCCGCTTCGGGGCTTGGTTGTTGAAAACGCGACGGCCGCGCAAATTGCGGAGAAAAGTATTCCTTCTGACGCCCTGTGTGTACCGAAAACCTTATCCGAGTTGATGACGTGGTGAAATCGCTTAAGCTGGCGGAATGATCGGGCTGCTCTGAAGTTGCGGCTTGAAGCTGAGAACGCGGTGCTTCGACACCAGTTGAATGTCTTGAGGCGCAAGCCGCATGGTCGCCTCGGCTCACGAACCATGATCGCTTGTTCTTTATCCAGCTGTATCGTTGGTTTCCATCAATCCTGCAGGTCCTTTGGCACAGAGCCGGCATTGCGCGACAAATCACGGAAGCATTCCCCTGGAACGAGGCTCCGCGCTACATGATCCGAGACCGCTATCGGATCTACGGCACCGTCGTCACACGCCGACTGCGCGCGATGGGCATACGGGACAAGCCTACCGCACCGGCTTCACCCTGGCAGAATGGCGTTGTCGAACGGCTGATCGGCTCGATCCGGCGAGAGAGCGTCGATCATATGATTGTCCTGGGCGAGGCGCATCTGCGTCGCATCCTGAAATCTTACGCCCGTTACTACAACGGAGTCAGAACGCATCGGTCTTTGAACAAGGATGCGCCCGTCTCTCGCCCGGTACAGCGCACCGGTGTCATTCGTTCACGCGCCATCCTTGGCGGACTTCATCACCATTATAGTCGGATTTAAGTTTTCGGTACACACAAGTAATGACGTAATAATCGTTGATGGGGTGATCGGCCATCGCGTACACTAGACCGGATACGCGCTCCGCCGCCGACTATAGTTTAAGCAAAACAGGCTACTACTGGCCATTGGGTGTCCGCAGGTCGATTGCAGGCTTCGCAATAGAAGGCCTCACCAAATTCCGCGCGCACGACCTTGAAGCCTGCTGGAACGGCTTCCACCTTAAAATCATAGGCCCGCTTTTCGGGCCGTGAAAGATGGGCTGACCCCGACATCCCGCAGTTCGAGCATGTAAGTAACTCGGTCCACTTATCGTGGGCTATTATCATGTGCGCAGACCTTTTTGGCCGGTGGCAAAAAAGCACATGGCGCAGCGGTCGTCTGGTCAGAATTGCTCACTTTCAAGCTTCGTTGGTTCGTCGGGTCGGCGGGCTCCGCACCGTCGGCCTGGCGCGGCCCTCGCTACCGGCCCCCAGGCCTCCGCATGTCGCGTTCCACGTCCTTTCGTCGGCCGAGGCAGCGCTTGGCGCCAGCTTCGATCTCGAGCGCATCGGCTTGCGCGCGGTGCGCGACAGCGCCCCTTCTTTGTGAAACTTACCAGTTTTGCAAAAAAGTTCTGGACGTTGAAAATCAAGGTGTTACCGTTTGCGAAACTTACTTGTGAAAGTTGAGCACGCAAATGGCTATTCTCGGATATGCCCGCGTCAGCACTCAGGATCAGAACCTTACCGGCCAGATCGAGGCGCTGAAGGCGGCCGGCGCCGACCTGATCTATCGTGAGAAGATCAGCGGCGCCCGGGCAGATCGGCCGCAACTCGCCAAGTTGATGGCCTCGCTCAAGGCCGGTGACGTGGTGCTGGTCACAAAATTGGATCGTTTGGGCCGAAGCACGCGCGAGCTGTTGGACCTGATCGAGCGTATTAGCAAGGCCGGCGCGGCGTTCCGGTCGATCGGCGATCCCTTGTGGGATACGTCGTCGTCGCAGGGCCGCTTGCTCTCGACGTTGCTTGCGGCGATTGCCGAGTTTGAGCGCGATTTGATTAAGGAACGCACCGGAGAGGGCCGGAAGCGCGCTATGGCAAACGGCGTCAAGTTCGGCCGTAAGCCTAAGCTGTCGGAGTACCAGCGCAAAGAGGCGATCAAGCGCCGCGCCGCCGGCGAGACGCTGGCCGAGATCGCCAAGTCGTATGCCGTCGACATCAGCATGATCTCGCGGTTGAGCTGAGGCCATTGAGCGCGCTGGAGCGCGCCGCGACTTTGGGACCACCCCCGCTGCCGAAACCCCGCATAAGCGGCCGCCCCTACGTCGCTGAGGACCGAAGATCGGAGGGACAGATGCAAGCAATAATAGCCCGGTGGTGCGATTTGATCGGCGTGACCAACGAAGGATCCATCCAAGTTGCCACTGGTGTCGTTAGCGGTGGTGCCGCCCTATTCGTCGCCTACGCCGCATTCGTGATCGTGGGTACAATCCTAGGCTACATCGGCGGGGTAATACGCGACATTAGCAGCTGAGCCAGAGAGCGGACCGTCATCCGCGCTCGCGAGCGCCCTGGCCGCGGCGTGAAAGGCAAGTGGTCCGCGGTGCAGGTCTCGCGCGTGCTTGAGCGGCTTTAGGCCGTGGGTTCGCGGTTCGGCATCCTCAAGAAGTTCGTCTATGATGGACGATCATCCCGACTGACCGCAAAGGAGCCGCAAATACGCATCAGTGCACGCAACCAAATCAAGGGCACGGTACTGGAAGTGAAAAAGGGCGCGACCACGTCGCATGTCAGCGTCGATATCGGCGCGGCGTGACCATGACCTCCTCGATCACCAACGAATCCGTAGATGATCTTGGGATCAAGACCGGCGGCAAGGTGATGGTGGTGATCAAGTCGTCCGATGTCATGATTGCGGTGGACTGACCGTCGGCTGATTCGGTCCCGCCTCCAAAAAGCAGAGTTTTCAGTATTGTCGCCACAGCTGGCTTTCAGCGGTCGGAAAGGATCCGGAACTGACTGGCGAGGATTTTCGAGCCTTGCGAACAACGCTCCGAGGCCGACTTTGTCCGAATTGAAGTGGCACCATTTCGGCTTCGGTCATCTGCTCACGCGAATAGTCGGCGGCTCTTTTTAGTTTTGGGAACGCCGCTTTCAGCTTGGCCTTCGGCGGATCAGCAACCCCCGCCCAGTCCTCTACATTGATCTGTAACAGAGCAGCCCGATCATTTCGCCAGCTTAAGCGATTCCACCACATCATCAACTCGGATAAGGTTTTCGGTACACACAGGAATATCGAGACGACCGCAAAATCGGAAAACTGCCCCTGTGGGCGTAGCTCTAAATCGCAGGCGGTCGTTCATTCTCGGATTCTGCCGTGCGATCAGGCTGTGGCGTCATAGTGCCACGGCGAAGCAATAGTGCCCATCATCGGCCTTGGCGCGCCAGTTTATGCCAGAGCAGGCCAGCATGACCGCCGGGCATCCAACTGCGCGACGCTGTGCTGAGACGGCCGCTGGCGTGGCCGAAGCGGGATCGGCGAAAGTGCTGCTCAAGCGGCTAGCTCGATCTTGTAGGGACGAACAAGAAGGTCGGCCGGAATTTTCCACGCCTCGCCGATCTTGTGGATCATCTCGACCGTGAGCGCGCGCCGGCGTGAAAGAACTTCCGAGGCACGCGAGCGCGAGCCCAGTAGTTCTGCCAGCTCCGCCTGGGTATGCCCGAGCTCGTCGATGGCATAGCGGAGCACGTGGATTGGATCGAAAGTCTCGTCGACTTCGATGGGCCATCGCTTTGCCTCGTAGATGTCGACAAGCGCGAGCAGCACGTCGAGCTTGTCGCCCTCCTCCGTGCCCTCGGGTGCACCCCAACAGGCCTCGATCGCGGCGAGCGCAGCGCGGTGATCTTCGTCCGTTCGAATCGGCCAGATTTCCATAGTGGTCTCCTCAGAACTGTGACACGGTTAGCGCATCGATGTGGTCATACTCCGCTTGGGTGCCGATGAATTTCACGAAGACGATCTGTCGACGGAAATCGAAAGCAGCGACCAAGCGATAATCTCCTCCCGCGACCTCGAACCTGACGCGCTCGCGGTTCAGCACCTTGGCTTTCGGAGCGGCTTTCTGAACCTCATCCGTGGAGGTCCATTGCGCGGCTCTCACGAGCTTATGCCAGCGTTCCAGGGACACTCTTGCTTCCGGATGCCTGCCCCAGAAGTTGACAAGCACGTTTCGAGCAATCACCCGCATGGCTTAACATATCATGTTCCCAAAATGGGAACAAGCGTCATTATGGCTGGACCACCTTCCCAGTAAGGTCAAAAAACTGAAACGGCAGAGAACACGGCCACTTGTCCACGGGCCGGATAGCGGTTCTGCAGACCGTCCGGCACATTCTTGGGGCGATCAATGGCGCCGCCATTCAGGGACAACAGTCGGGGCAAGGGGACCGCTATGGACTGGGCGCGGATCCATGCCTACGTTACCGGGACGGTGGATCAAGAGCTGCTGGCGCGGAACGAATATCTGGCCGCGGAAAACCGCATCCTGAAGAACCAGTTGAATGGGCGATTGAAGCTCTCGGACGCCGCGCGAGCCATGCTCGGGAAGATCGGTCATCGCCTGGGCCGCCAAGCCCTTGCCGAGGTCGCGACTGTCGCGAGGCCGGACACCATCCTTGCCTGGTATCACAAGCTTGTCGCCGGTAAGTTCGATGGCTCAAAAGCACGTCGAGGTCCGGGCAGACCGCGGGTCACCCTTGAAGTCGAGCAGCTGATCGTTCGCATGGCCAGCGAGAACCGCGAGTGGGGCTGTGACCGGATTGTGAGCGCTTTGGCCAATCTTGGGTATGTGATTTCCGATCAAACGGTTGGCAATATCCTGCACCGCCACGCGCTGCCGCCGGCGCCGGAGCGCAAGCGTACGACCACATGGCCGGCCTTCATTCGGACCCACTTGGCGCTGCTGGCTGGGACTGACTTCTTCACGACGGAGGTGCTTCTAGCGCGACAATCAAGATGGGAATCCCGCGACAATCAGGATGAGAATGCGCCGCTGCTGGGTGACGAAGGGAGGGCTGAAGCCCGACCGGAGTTACCCCAGCAGCGTCCTGCTGTTCTCCCGCAACACAAGCGTCCGCCGCACCGGGCACGTGCAATGCCGTGAGCGATTGGGTGGGCTCCTGCGTTATTACCATCAAGAGGCGGCGTGATCGCGCGCCCAACGCTCAATCCTGAACTCTGACTCCGCCGCGGCGATCAGGAGATCGAGAAGCCGCCGAAGACCTTTAAGAGCCGTTGTCCCAACTCACGCGCCCGGTAAGCTTGCCGACGCGCTACGACCTACAGGTTCGTCCACCGTTCCAATTTTTTGACCACACGGGCTGTAATGGTTGTGGAGCGAAGGGGGCGGGTCATCGACGATGACTCGGGCCAACCGGCAACGGGAGGAGCCCGAAGTTCAACGGAAGGCGGCAGCCTTCAATCGATGGCACGAGCCGGATGATGCGAGAGTATCAAGTCCGGGTCTGTGAGAGGCTCGGGGTGAAATTCCCTGAGCCTATTCGGCAATCTCGTCATCTTGGCAGTCAGGCGGCCACTTCCGGTCTAACCCGGTAAACGGACATCGTCAGACCGCCCCGGCTGGTCCGGTTCGTGCCCAAGCGGCCCTCGAAGGTTGTTCAGAAAACAACACGCGGCGTTGAGAATGCCGTGGTCGCCGCCGCTGCTGGTCTCTATCGCACGCCGTAGCGCGTGAAGTCGTCGCCTATGTTGGCCTGAATTGTCTTTGCCGCTGAGATATCGGTATCGCCGCCAGCCTTGTCGCCCATCTTGAGCTTGGCAAGCCCGCGTCCATAGAGCGCGCTCGCCAGCTTCGGGTCGGATCGCAACGCAGAACTATAATCGTCAATAGCCGCGCCAGGTTGGCCCATCTTCAGGTAGATCAGCCCACGCGAGTCATACGTCGCAGCGTTGGTCGGCCCCTGAAGCGCCCGATTGCAATCCTCCAGTGCGGCCTGCAACGCGCCGAGGATGGCTCGGGTCCAACAGCGTCCGCTCCACACGGCTTTCAAATTGGGATCAAGACCGATTGCAGCGTCATAGTCGCGGGCCGCGCGATCGTACTCATTTTTTTTCAGGTGGGCTCCGGCACGGTTTGCGAAGGCTTCGCCGTAGTTTGGATTGAGCGTGATCGCCTCGTCGAAAGCTTCGATCGCGAGGTCATATTCGCCCTTCCTCAAGTAAGCCACGCCGCGATTATTCAAGGGCTTGATGTAAGTTGGATTGAGTTTGATCGATTGATCGAAATCCTGAATGGCGCGGTCGTAGTCGCTTTTTGCGGTGTAGGCATTGCCACGATTGTTATAGGCGATAGCCAAGGTCGTCGTCGTGCCTTGACGTGCATCGATGAGCGCCGTACAACCACTAATGCGAGCTTCAAACGACCTGCGATCCAGGCCGTTGCACAACTCGATATTCCTGAAATATCTATCCGTCAGCTTTGAAGTCTGGGGCTTATTTGTAAGCTTACTCTTGCCCTCTTCGATGAGGGTATCAAATTTGGCTGTCCCATCGTCCGAAATTTCGACATGTGGCGTCGTCCCTCGAATGCCCATGGTTGCGACAGGGGTGTCGACCTTCATATCGCCAGTCTTCGCGACATTGCCGGCGATAAAGGTGAATGTTCCCTTGGTTAGATTGAACATGGTCGAATTGGACTTCCCCTTTGGGTCGAACACGTACTCGTCTAAAGCCATGCGGGCGTTGCTCGAAAGATTGAACGAAGTGCCATCAGTAAAGTTGATGCCGACCCGGCCATCGGCCCCGGTCTGGACCACATCGCCCAGATAGACGAGATCGCCAACCTTCGTCTGCCCGGCTTGACCGGGGACGTTTGCCTGAACGACGACCGCACTCGCATGTTCAATCGTGACCGAACCCGTGGCGGCTACAACTTTGCCAATGGGTTCTGAAGCGAGATCCTGAGCAGCAGGCCGAGCAGAATCGCTTTGCGCTTGAGCTGCACCAGGCAAGAAACTCGCGAGCGCCAAAACGGCACTTGCTGCCAATACGGTAATCGCATGTTGGCACATGATCCCCCCTTTCTGAGAAGATCCTGTTCATGTGCAGCCCGATGGGTTCATTAAGCCCTCGGCTGAAAGCCGCAATGCATATAATGTCAGACTGGCCACGCAGACCAGCTAATCCATGGCCCTAATCCGAATGGCTGAGTGCGGTCCACTAAAGAGCTACTGCTCGGACACAAAATACAGTAAAATAATTCGTGATGGGAGGTGCTATGCCTCGCGGCGGAAGGACAGCATTGCTGCCACGTCGACGTCGCGCTGAACGTGTCCCTTCCTGGATAGGTTGAGTTATTGGGATCAGGACGTTTCGGTGGGCTAGCCTTGAGCTGCCAGCGCCAAGATATTTCGGCTTCGTGGCGAGGGCAAGCCGGAGCAAGCACCACGCTGAGCCTGAGTTGTTCGGCAGGCGAGCTCGAAGCCAATGTTCGAAGCGTCCGGCGCGGAGCCTCCCCAAGTCATCGGCAACATTGAGACGACGATCGGCTGCGGCACCGTCACGCGCGGGAGCGGCATTGCCGTTCAAGCCATGGTTGGCGATGCTGTTTGCCGGAGTGACGTGATCGAGACAGCAGCCGAGGGGCGGATCGGAATTCGCTTCATCGACGGCACCGCATTCAAAATATCCCGCGGTACTCGGGTGGTGCTAAGCAAATTCTTCCGCGGCTCCATTGGCACCTCGCATTCGGCCCTGATGGCGGCGAAACGAACTTCCGCTTTCACTGCCGGCCAGGCGGCAAAGACCGGTTCCCTCGGAGTCGACACACCTGTTGGAAGCATTCGCAGCCGGGCCCATGCCGGCAGGTTCGGACTGCTGTCGCTCGCAGCACTGATCTTCCCGATGCTGAAGGAAGTTCAGGCCGCGGACTCCAACGTCACACTCCTGGATGATGACAGCATCACATACAAGGACCGCGAGCACGGCTCATTCGAGCTGATAACCAAGGAGCCTATCCCGCGGCACCTCATTGTCGAGGATCCCGGAGAGACAGTCGTCGTCAGAATGATCGGCTCCTCGGTCAGCGTGAGCCCGGTCGGGAATAGTGCGGCTCGCATGGAGGAGTTGCAGGCGGCCCAACAGGACGTGCTCGCCAACTTTGCGAAGGGGCTACACACAGGGTCCAGCGCGCCCCCTTTCTCCAGTCCGCAGCTGGAGCTGCAGCCTATCAATTTCATTCAGAGTGATTCCCCCGCACCGGAAAAGTCGCTCCCTCCGATACAGGCGACGTTCATCCCGGTTCCTGATATCTTCATCCTACCTCCGCCGCCGCCGACGGTAGCGATCACCGGCATTGCTGGACAAATCGGCATTGCCGCGGACAATATCATTAATGCCGCCAAAGCTGATGCCGGGGTTGACATCACGGGCGCGACCTCGGGTGTGGCGGACGGCCGGATCGTTACGGTCACCATCGTCAATAGTTCCAACCAGGTCGCTTACAGCGGTACGGCCACGGTCACCAACAACACTTGGTCGATCAACATCGACCCGGCGGATGCCAGGGCGCTGGCCGACGGCATCTACACGCTGACGGCGGACACGTCGAATGCGGCCGGCGATCCGGCGGAGGCCACGCGGACGATCAGAGTGGATGAGACCCCGCCGACGATCGCAATCGACACCATTGTCAGTAACCACGTCAACAACCTCGTCAACGCCAATGCGGCGAGCGCCGGGTTCGCCATCGCTGGCACTACGACCAATGCGGAGAATGGCCAGCCGGTGACGGTGAGGATCGTTGATAGCTCCGGCCACGTCGTCGACACATTCACCACCACGCTGACGAATAACAGCTGGTCAGTAAACCTCAGCTCGACCGAAGCTAAATTGCTGCATGACGGCAGCTACACGGTGACGGCGGACGTCTCCGATTCGGCCGGCAATCCAGCGCCAGAGGCAACGCAAGCGATCACGGTCGACGAGACGCCGCCGACGGTGACATGGCTGCCGCAGGCTGAGAGCGGCATCGAGGGCACGGCGATCGCGCTGGGCGCGATCACGGTGACCGTGAACAGCCTGCCGGGCCACAGCGATGGTGTGCAGTCGCTTGTGGTGAGCGGCATCCCGGCTGGGGCAGTGGTCACCGACGGCACGAATTGCTTCGCGGCGACGAGCGGCAATACCTCGGTCGAGGTGAAGAGCTGGAATCTCTCGAACCTGAAGATCACTCCGCCGAACGACACCAATTTCATCCTGACCGTCACGGCGACCGACCAGGACGCCAACACGGCGAGTGCGAGCGAGCTGGTCACGGTCGCCCCCCTGGCGCCCTCCCTTAACCCGGTCGCCGCGCAGGGCAATGAGGGCACGGCGATTGCGCTGGACCTTGGTGTGATGGCCAAGAGCCTGTCGGGCGCCAACGGCGACGCGACACCGAACAGCCTCGATACGCTTGTCGTGAGCGACATCCCGGCGGGCGCTATGCTGAGCGACGGCACCGGCTTGCCCGGTCATAGCTTTACGGCAACCGCAGATAACACCTCGCACGACGTGGCCGGCTGGAACCTGTCGAGCCTGAAGATCACGCCCCCGGCGGAATTCGAAGGATGCTTCAAGCTGACGATTGCGGCGACCGAGCACGATTCGGAAGGCGATATCAGCGCGACTGTGACGGCAATCGAAGTCGTGATAGTCGCCCCGGTTGCCCGGCCGCCGACGGCAAGCGCCCCGGCGACGCTGACGTTCAACGAGAACGCGACTTGCGCGGCGGTTGCCGGGGTGAGCGTTGGGCCGCTCGCGGAGGACAACGACGACACGGTGAGTGCGACGCTGACGGTATCGCATGGAACGCTGCATGTTGCCAGCCTGAGCGGGGTGACGGTGACCGGCGACGACTGTGCGACGCTGACGCTGTCGGGGAGCGCGGCGGCCGTGAACAAGCTGCTGGCGGCGCTGACCTATACGCCGACCGCGGAGTACGAAGGCTGCGACACGCTGCATCTGTCGGTTACGTCGAGCGACGGCTCCAACACCTACGCGACGGCGGCCACCGCGGCGACGGCAATAAAAGTCATTGAGGATTTGGAGTCGTTGATCGTTGGCGGGCCGGGGCCAACGCTCGACTGGAGCGATCCAGACAACTGGAGCGGCGGGTTTGTTCCCACCTTGGGCACCCACACAACCATCGATGCGCCTTCTTGTTACACGGTCATCATCACCGGCTCACCGGATGCCCATGCGGCGTCGCTCACGATACCGCACGGCGCGGCATCGACGGACATCCGTGGAACCCTGCAGCTCGCCGGCCACCTCGATATAAGCTGTTCGGGAAAACTCGAGAACGACGGGACATTGCAGGAAGCAGCCAACGCCGCTTTCATCGGGCCTATCACCAACAACGGCACGATCATTGTCGATCCGAATGTCCACCTGGACGTGACAGGCACCATTAGCGGAATCGGGAAGTTCTCGATCGACAGCGGGACTACGCTCGAGTTTGCCCCTGGCAGCAAGCTTGCGCCGGGCACGACCGACAGCCAGATAATCTACTTCGAGCAGGGCGCGGGTAAGCTGATCATCGATGACTGGGAACAATTCGCGGGGGTCATCACAAGCACCGATATCGGCACGCGCCTCACGTCTACTGATTTGATCGACCTCACGCAGCTTCCCTATGTGGGGGGAAGCATGTCCATCTCGGTCTCGTACAATTCGGGCACCAGCATCAGCACGATGACCTTCAGTGATGGCATCAGTGCGAATAATGTGACACTGCATTTGTCCGGGAACTACACCGGTACCGCTTGGTCCTTCACGAGCGTCAACGGTGGAGCCGGCACCGAAATCTGCGACCCCCCAACGGATTCCGGCACCGTGACGGTCGACAGCGGCCCCACCGGGGAGATAGCGGCCGCAAGCGCTGCGACCATCGATTTTGCCAACGCCCCCGGCATCTTCACGATGACGGCGGCGGGTGTGTGGGCCTACACTCTTGACAATAACAACAACGCGGTAAACGCGCTCAATGCCGGCGACACGCTCACCGACGTCATCCACGGAGCCTCGCGAATCGACATAATCAACGGCAACAATAGGAACGACATCATCATCGGTGTGAATGAAGGCAACACTGATGCCCATGAAATCGATACGGGTCCAAACGTCGTGTGCGACTTTGGAGTCCTGAAAACGTCGGAAAGCGGCGGCCTCAATCGTTCGATTGCGAGCGAAGCGGACGAACGCGGCGCTGCGCCCACACATGGCGCCAGCGTGCATGGCTTCGGGCCATCTTCTACAGCGCAAGTCGTGTCTGGGGGCACTGTCGGTGCGCCCGGGAACTCATTCCATTTCAAGGACGAGATTTCGGGTATTAAGGGCTCAGGCATCACTGACGTTGCAGAACCCAACCATACTCCAGCGTCGACGGACCATCTCGAAGACGCTGCTGGGACTCACGGACCGCTGGCGATTTCAGAGGGAGGAGAAACTCCCGATACGCTCGGGGACTCTTTTCACTTCAAGGACGAGATTTCCAGTTTTAAAGGTTCAGGTCTCATTGACGTTGCAGAGCTCAACCAAATCCCAGCGTCGATCGGGCATCACGCAGACGGTGCTGCAACTCACGTACCGCCGGCGATTTCAGACGGAGCACAAGCGATTGAGCTGGCCCCGCCGAGGCGACATCCAGATGACCATTTCACTATCGTTCCAGACCACGCGCCAAGTGCTCTTGTTGCCCATGTGCCGCACGATCTGATCGTGTGACGCCCTGAGGCGTGGCGGGAATCCCGGGATTGGCCGCACAAAGGGTGCGCGCATCCGCTTCACGCGCTGCGCGCGTGCCGCGAGTGGTACCAGGGCGCGCAAACGGCGGATGGTGAAACGCGGATTGAGCGCAAGTCCCGCCTTGGCAGCTGTTTGCGCCTCATCCAACGCGCCTAGACGATCGATTCCGAGAAGGTTGTCATATGGGTGGGATTCATCTGGCGTTTCGAGCTCCTATATAGCGGTGGAGGGGCTTTACGACGAAGGATTTAGCGATATGGCGGCGTGGCGGCGGGGCGGCGGGCGATTGAATTGTCGCTCGGAGAAACGGATTTGGAGAAATTGAGGTTGATAGCGCGGACGCGAACCGAAGCTGCGAGCCGGGTCGAGCGCGCGCGCATCCTGCTTGGTTATTGGGAAAACTCGTCGTTTTTCGCGGTGGGCCAAGCGCTCGGGTTGCACCATCAAACGGTCCAGCGCTGCGTCGAGCGGGCGGTGGCCGAAGACCCGATGGCGGCGCTGGACGATCGCCCTCGGCCCGGCCGGGAGCCTTCGATCACGCTGGAAGCGAAAGCCTGGTTGACATCGCTGTCGTGCCGGAAGGCGAAGGAACTGGGTTATCCGCACGAATTGTGGACCACGCGGCTGCTCGCCCGCCATGCTCGCGAGCACGGTCCCGCCGAAGGGCACTCGTGCTTGGCAAATTTGGCGCAGGGCACGTTGTGCAAGATCCTCGATTCTGAGGAAGTGAAGCCGCACAAGGTCCGTTACTACCTGGAGAAACGTGATCCTGAGTTCGCGAAAAAAATGGCCGAGGTGCTGTGCGTCTATCGCAAAGTGAAACTGCTCAAGAAGGCGGTGGCGCGGTCGAAGTAGAAGCCGAGCGACCGGGTGGCGATTGTCTCCTATGACGAAAAGCCCGGTATTCAGGCGATTGCAACGACGTCCCCCGATCTGCCGCCCGAGCCCGGTGTTCATCCGACCTTCGCCCGCGACCATGAATACAAGCGCCACGGCACGGTCAGCCTGCTGGCCGGCATCGACCTTGTTACCGGCAAGGTTCACGCCCTGGTCAAAGAGCGCCACCGCAGTCGGGAGTTCATCGAGTTTCTCAAACTTCTCGACAAAAGCTATGCCGCCGACACGGCGATCCACCTCATCCTGGATAATCATTCTGCTCGTATCTCCAAGGAGACCAAAGCCTGGCTCGCCGAGCAACCCGCGGGCCGCTTCAAGTTCACCTTCACTCCCAAGCACGGCTCTTGGCTCAACCTCGTCGAGGGCTTCTTCTCCAAACTGACCCGCTCCGTGCTGCGCCATATCCGCGTCTCGTCCAAACAAGAGCTCAGGGATCGCATCATGGCCGCCATGGACTTCTTCAATCGCGATCCCGTCGTTCACACTTGGACCTACAAACTCGACAAGGCCGCATATTATGATTCAAACTTCAAAATCGCTGAACTAGCAAGCCGAACCTTCGTTGCCCTGACGACGACGGAAGCAAGCGCCGTCGTCTGCGCAGCCGGCGTATACCGGGCGGGTTGCGTCGCTGCACGCCCTGTCGTTGTCGCCCCACGTGCTGTTGTTGTTGCTCCGCGCGCTGTTGTTATCGCCCCGCGCGCCGTCGTGGCTCCTGTCCGTCGACGGGCTTACTGAAGATTTAACGATGACGGCCGGGATTATGATGTGACTGTAGGATGATGTCGATCCTCGACGCTCAGGAGGCGTGACAAAACGACCGTGAAGAACGACGGTGGCCTCGATCAAGATCGAAATCGTGTCCCAGATTACACTTTTACGTCGGCTCCCGGCCATATTTGCCGGTGTAGGATAACTGATCACCGCCCCGCCTTCGGCTGTTATCGGTGACTGAGAGTGTTGCGCTCTCGCCTGATCCAAGGGAGTGCGTCACATGCCGGAATCTCATTCCCCTCGCATGATCGAGCAGTCTCGCTGCCCCAAGTGCGAGATTGGCTTGATGCTGGTCGGTGTCGAGCCCAGCTTTGCTGGTCCCGATTTGCGCACGCTTGAATGTCCAAAGTGCGAACTGGCCTACAAGGCGCTGGCAGAGGACCAATGAAACCGAGAACAAAGCGGGTTGGCCCAAAAGCGAACCAGGTCGGGGCCGAGTGTAAAGGCCGCCTGAGTTGGCGGCCTTAGGGGGTTGGCCGGATAGCTCGAAAGGTCCGGCGTGAAAGCCCAAATTTTCTATAGTCGCAGGTTGTTCGCAGAACTCCTTGGCAGGCCCGCGCCTTCATACGGCAATAGCTATGATTAGGAACGGACTATACTTCTATAGCTCAAAAGCCCGGGACGGCGTGGACGGTGGCGCTGACGGCGTCATGATATTACGCGACGGGAAGATGTACGGTGGCACGGAGTTCTTCTATTTCTTTGGTACCTACACTTGTGCAAGCGGAAAATGGAAAGGTGAACTTACCAATGGCGAGCACACTCCGGCCCTCGCTACGCGACCCATGGCGCGAAAGGGAATTGTCCACTCCGGATTTAAGACCGATGAGGGTGCCGAATACGACGCCACTGCGCTCGTGGGAAAGAGAAGCCCTTCAATACCATATATGCGGCTGCTTGTAGCGGACTGACCGGGTGAGCGGCACTATGATGTCGCCTGTCGGCACGAACCCGACCATGCCGGGGCAGTCTGACGATGTCCGTCGATCGGGGTAGACCGGAAGGGGCCGGCCCACGGTCAAACTGACGCGATTGACCCGAGGCGGACACTGACGCTTGGCGCTATGCTGCGAAATCGCTACGCTCGGACCGGAACGTCAGAAGGTTTGTCAACGCAACAGCGTTGCCCGCGACGATAATGCAAGCCGCACGGAGGAGGGATTGGCAATGGCGGCTGCGTGGCGGACGAGCGCGTCAAACGGCTTTTTTGGCGCCAATCATTTGATCTTCAGAACCGCAAGGCACCACGAACAAGCCTAGATAGGGAATTTCATGCGCTCCGGCCAACCCGCGAGGTTTCACTCGATACCAAGTGCCACCGGAGCGATCGCACGGCTCGCCTGCGCACGGTTGCGCGAGTTTGGCAAGGATGCGGCGGACATTCTCTCCGAGGTGAGGGCGAGACCAGAGCAGGTCTATAATGACGCCATACGATTGGAGGTATCTAAGCAAATCAAGATTTTGAATTGGGTATCCGAAAAACTTCAGGATGAACTTCTCGGATTTCACCTGGCCCGCAGTTTCGACCTCCGAGAAGTCGGCTTGGTTTACTATGTGATCGCATCATCGGGACGAGTTGCCGATGCCCTGCTGAACGCGAAGCGATTCTGCACGATCATGAATGAAGGAGTCCGCCTTCAGACGAGGCAGGATGATCGGACGGTCTCGATCACACTCGACTATGTCGATATCGAAAGGCAGTCAGACCAGCATCAGATCGAGTTCTGGCTGGTGACCATGGTGCGGATTTTCCGGCAAGTGACAGACACTAGGCTGGCGCTGCGTCATTTGAGGATCAGGCATAAGCGCGACGAAACGCCCGCGGAATTTAGGACCTTTTTTGGGTGCGATGTTGATTTTGGCGCAGATAGCGATGAAATCATTTTTCCGGCATCGGTGGCATCCCTCCCCATTGTTGGCCGTGACAACTATTTGAACGATCTGCTGCGGCAATACGCAGACGCAGCACTCGCCGACCGTCCGAAGGAGCGCGAGGCTCTTCGATCGGCCGTGGAGGGGGTTCTGCCGCAGCTCCTCCCACACGCCAGAGCAGGTATATCGAACGTCGCCAAACAGCTAGCCATGAGCGCGCGAACGCTGTCACGTAAGCTCCGCGAAGAGGGTGCGGCGTTCACGGAAATATTGGAGGAGACAAGAGCAGCTCTTGCAAAAAGCTACCTTGCCGAGCGCAATCTGCCGGTGTCCGAGATTGCATGGCTGTTGGGATATCGCGAGGTTAGCTCTTTCACCCACGCGTTCAAGCGTTGGACCGGCATGACGCCGCGGCAATTTCGGTTAGCCTCAGCTCCTCTCCAACTTACGAATGCGCTGAAAGGAGCGCCGTGTGGCTAGGGTTTTGTTGGCGGTCATAGCCAACTGAGACTGAGACGGTCTGACTTCGCAAAGAACACGACGTGGCAGACGCTTGTGATGCGGCCCGGCAGGCTAATCGTCATCCCCAAACGATCAGCCAGATGACGGCGATGCTCAGGCCGAAAACTGAAGCGACTGAAGCTTGGACAAGCAAATCGTATCGATCCATCGGGGCGGCGGTCCTCAGCTCGGAAGGCCGCAGTCATTCGATACTTCGGCGACAAAGCCGTAGCCGATTGATTAGATCGATATCTTGTATTTGAACGCCTACTTGTTGCGATTGTGCGCCAAATTTCCTATGGGACGGGCTAACCGCTCGGGGTCTGCTGTTGGCACGCTTGAGACATGCCGACCAACTCCGAGCATGTCCGTTGATCGGGGTAGAGCGGAAGGGGCCGGCCCACGACTAAAGTGACGCGATTGACCCTGAACGGACATACCTCCTTGCCCTAGAAAATTGACTGCGCTCGTCGCCACGACCGAAGGTTCGACGCGGCCGATGACCATGCACAACGCGAACGCCGGTATCGCGACCGTCATTCGATACGATTTGGGCATGCCCCTGATAGTGCCAGCCGGATGTACGGGCCAGTGTGAGGACGAGCCAGGGTTGAGTTGTCAATTCACATTGCGCAATACCAAACGCTTCATTTTGGCGAGACTGCGATAACCATCCGCCAGCTTCAGTATCTCTTGCTTTTTTGGCTCGGGCAGCAGAGCGGCACTGGCTTCGACCAATGCGTCGGCGAGTTCGTCGCACTCGTCGGCCGTCATATTCTTCGAATGTTCTTGCTCGATGCTCATGAAACCGTCTCAGCGCGACAACTGGCCGACCACTTTAGGTGACAAGAGTTCTGTAGTCTGTTCGGCGTCGGATGGAAGTTGAGAGTTATCAGCGGTTTGTTCCGTCAGGCGCGATCGTCATTTACGCGATCGTCATATAGTTGTCGCTTGCACTGAGCACGCAATGCCGGTGCATGTGAAATAATATTTCGTGCCGTCTTGCCGAATTCGCATAGCGCTGCAATCTCAACTCTTGGATGGTAACCGATCTTCGAAGCTCAACAGGCGTGGCAAAACGACCGTGGAGAGCGACGGTGGCCCGGAGCAAGGTACTCTGCTTAGCGATCCGCTTTCTTTTCAGGCAGCCATCAGCACCGCAGATTTGGAGCTTCTTCCGACTGCGAGGGGGCAGTTCCGGGCTGGATTGACCAAGGTCTGCTTCGATCAGCTTTGGATTCAGCGTTTCTATCAAAACCTGCCGTTGATCAACGCGGGCGCAATGAAGCCGGGCCGCAAAGTGTTTACTTTCTTCACTCCAGCTGAACCGCAAGGGATGCGACACTGCGGCATGGACGTTTTGTCGGGTGACATCATCGTCAACAACTCCGATGAGATACACCAACAGACCGAGGCTGAGTTCCGCTTAGGATCGATGTCTCTGACAACCTGCCGGCTTGATGCCGCTTGCAAAGCCATAACCGGGCGTGAATTTTCAGGGTCACCGCTCAAGCATCTCGTTCGGCCAAATGCTGCTCCGATGTCGCGGTTGTTAAAGCTACATGAGATGGTAGCGCAAATCGCCACGACTATGCCTGAGGTTCTTGAGGTGCCCGAGGTAGCGCGGTTATTGGAACAGCAGCTGATCCATATCTTGGTCAGGTGTTTGACCGAAAACGTTTCGGTTCAAATGACTAGCGGCGCTTGTCGCCACGACAAAATCGTCTCGCGGTTCGAGGAGTATTTGGAAGCACACCCGAACATGCCGCTGTATCTGCTAGAAATGTGTGCAGCTATTGGCGTATCGGAACGTACCCTCCGCATCGCTTGCGAAAGACACCTGGGAATGGGGCCGATCCGCTATCTCGCTTTGCGGAGAATGAACCTCGCTCGACGTGCGCTGTTGCGAGCGGTTTCCTCGACGACAACGGTAACGAGAATTGCCACCGAGCACGGCTTTTGGGAGTTGGGTCGTTTCGCGGTTAGTTACAAAGCATTGTTTGGGGAAACGCCTTCGGTGACATTGCAGCGACCACCGGATGACCGGCTCATGCGTCCGAACCGCCCATCCTCTCTCGCAAACTCAGAATTTGCGTAGTTCGGCATGCCGTTATTGCGATACGGAAGCGAGCATGTCTGTTGCTGTCCAGGTTTTCGGACGCCGGCATGAGGAGGCTATCCGCGCGCTGCGGCGGCCGGCGTCCGAAAAGCGCCAATGCACGAAGTCGCGGGAGTGTGGCACCCGGCAGTGCAGCGAGTGCTATGGGATCGTATGTTGGTGGCGATCTCGATGGTGGACGCGGCGCGAGCAGAATGCTTCCACAACTTCCGCGTTTTGGCATGAACGTTGCACAAGTGGATTTTTAATGTTTTTGGCTCGTGTAATTTCAAATGGTTGCGCGTGGCAGAAACAGCACATCCCACAACCATTGCGCGATTGATCGGTCGATCGGTGTTCGGTGGCATGGTGCGGATCAATTTCTTGCGAGTAGAAATATCCACGGCACATTCAAGCAAACTTGGTTTGCGCTATTCGTCAAGACAACTTTGTCATTGCGTGATGGCGGGGTCGGTGTGACTCGCCGCATCAGGGTGCCGGCCTCCCAGATGATCCTTGCTGTTCTTGATCATGCGTTGCACGCCGACAATACATGAGCTGATCGTGTTGACCTTGCCACCTCGCCATCGCTGTCCTCTCACCTGGCTACCGGCCTCTCGGCTCTTGCTCCCGCGCAGCGGGCTGGAGCGCAGCGACTTCGTGCATTGGCACTTCTCGGACATAGCGCGATGTCTGACTTCAGCCCGTAATGCGCTCAAGAGCGGACGTGCATCCAACGCCGCGGTGGGACCAAATCCAACACGAGACACCGCAGCGTTCAGCCGATCATCATCGAGCGTAAAGCCCCGAAGATCAACTCTGCGGAACGCCATAGGAGTTGAGGCACGCGACAATCGGCATGTTCCGCTTCGGCCGGTCGCCGCGCGGACGCCTAACGTTGATCATCGAAATGCCGGCGTCAAAATGTGGCCGGCCGTTATCACTGATTAATTTTGATTAGTTGAGGTGGTCTAATCACATTTTGCCCGCTGTTGTTTGAACAGAAACAGCCGATCGAGACCGGGTATCACTTGGTGCGCCCCCGTCCGCCTCCCGATCTTTGGAGGCTACGCGTGATCTGGTTCATCCCTTCGTACAACTGAGCCACAATCGGCGCTACGCAGAATGAGGATGGTACATGAACGAGGAGGACGGTAATAGAATAGCCGCAATGGAGGCGCATCTGCTCCTAACCACAATGGTCGTTGAGGGCGCTTCCGGATCATGCAACGACGAATGCGCCGCACATCTGAACCATTGTCCTTTCTGACGGTGTGGTGGTGTCGACGCTTGTTGATGCAGGTAGAAGAGATTGCAGCCGAGCCCGCAGAGACCGCCCTGCCTGTCTTTGACAAATCATTTTGGCAACAGTGATACATTGCGCTGGCGGCCGAGGCAGCAGTGTCACCAGCGCATCGATCGGTAGAGGATCAGGGCGACCATTAAGCACGGCCCCACACTGTTGGAGATAGCCACGCACGCGCATGCGGGGCCCTTCTCAAGTCGGTAGGCGTTCCATCACCCTCTTCACCTGTGTAGCGCACCACTGGCCCGTGCCCTTGGAAGTAGGGATACCGGGCCCTGTTGAGACCGGCCGCTATGGCATGTAGCGAGTCAGCGCCGTTCGCCTGGAGGGCTTTGATGGTGGGGGCGATATCTGACGCCCTGTCCTTGGCCCTCTTTTGTATAGCCTCTATCGCAAGGGCTAGTCGCCCCCGTCATTGAAAATGACGGCAACTTCTGAATCTCTGTCGCCGCAAGCCAGCGATGGAGGTGATTCGTGGCCGGGAAAGAGATCGCCGTCAAGAAGTACGAAGTGCGGTTGACCGCGGAGGAACGTGGCCAACTCGATGAGTTGATCAGCAAAGGTAAGCGTTCTGCGCAGCTGCTGACGAAGGCGCGCATTCTCTTGAAGGCGGACGTGTCGGATGCGGGCGAAGGTTGGAGCGACAGCCGGATTGCCGCGGCGCTGGACACCAGCATCGCCAATATCGAGCGGACCAGGCGCCAGCTGGTCGAGGAAGGGTTCGAGGCAGTGTTGACCCGTAAATACAATCCCAATTCCGCCCGTCCACGCATTTTCGACGGCGCGGCGGAAGCAAAGCTGATCGCACTGACACTCTCTGCGGCCCCGGAGGGTTTCGCCCGTTGGAGCCTGCGCCTGCTCGAGGAGAAGGTCGTCGAACTGCACATTGTCGAGCGCGCCAGCGACAACACGATCGGGCGAACGCTAAAAAAAACATTCTCAAACCGCACCTCAAGCAGCAATGGGTGATTCCGCCGGACGCCAGCGCGGCCTTTGTCGCCAACATGGAAGACGTGCTGGAGGTCTATCAGAGGTCGCACGATCCGCAGCGTCCGCTCGTGTGTCTCGACGAGACCTCCAAGCAGCTGATCGTTGAGACGCGCGCGCCGATCCCTGCGAAGCAGGGACGCGAGGCGCGTCACGATTACGAATACCAACGATGGCGTCGCCAATCTATTCATGGTGTTCGCGCCGCTAGAAGGCTGGCGGCATGTGAAAGTGAGCGACCGGCACACCGCCATCGATTATGCTCATACGCTCAGGGATCTGTCGGACGTGCATTTTCCTGACGCGGCGAAGATCGTGCTGGTGCAGGACAATCTCAACACCCACAAGCCAGCCTCGCTCTACGAAGCCTTCCCCGCTCCTGAGGCCCGCCGGCTCGTCGAGCGCTTCGGGAGAGTAGGCCGAGATATTGCAACCTCGGCCTCTCGCAGAACTGGACGTGACACTCTCGCGTCATCCAGCTCCCATCAGGCAAACATGCCGGTTATACCGAGCTTCCAATGTACGAACAGTCTGCGTCGTTTGACAGCAATGGACTCAATCAACCGACCGGCCTGTATTTTCGCGCCTCTATAGCTCTTATACTTTCGCATGACCCACGCGACCAATGTGGCGTTGACGTAATGCCATATCGGTCGCAAAGCTGACGGGGTATAGGCTCCATAGTAGTTCAACCAGCCTAGAAGGACTGGATTGATCTCCTGAGCTATATCCGCCAGCTCTACATGCGTGCGTCTGCGAAGTTGTAGCTCCTTGATCGTCTTCCGCATCGACTTGAGAGACGACGCACTGACCTGTGGTATGAAGTTTGTGAAAACTTCTTTGGTTTTCTTGTTTTTCACAGCCTTTGGTCCAAAGCGATATCCGAGGAAGTCAAACATCGTATTCGGATATTTACCTTTGCGTTTCGCATCTTTGCAGTAGACGATCTTGGTTTTGTCCGGATGCATTTCAAGGTGGCATTCGGCGAACCGAGCTGCAAGCTTTGCCTTTACGGCTGTGGCTTCAGCTTCTGTTCGACAATGTACCAACCCGTCATCCGCATACCGGCACCAAGGGAGGTCTGGGTACTCTCGTGCCATCCATGCATCAAACGCGTAGTGCAGAAAAAGATTCGCGAGTACAGGACTGACAACACCGCCTTGCGGAGTGCCTTTGGACCTCTCGATCCGCGTGCCATCCTCCATTTCCATCGGCGCTGTCAGCCATCTTTCGATGTACAGCAAACTCCATTTGCACTTCACGTGTTTGCGAACGGCACGTAATAACAGTGTGTGGTCGATGTTGTCGAAAAGGCCGCGGATATCAAATTCAAGCACAAAGTCGTACTGCCAGCACCGCTTGCGCGTTACCCCTACGGCATCTATGGCCGATTTATTCGGCCGATACCCATAGGAATCCGGCAGAAAGATAGGCTCGACTTCTCTTTCCACGATCTTCTTGACCACCATCTGCGCCACACGATCTGCCACTGTGGGCACGGTTGCTTCGAACTACACATTGGCCCGGTCAGCCTTTGGGATCGGCCGAGATCACCCACCCCTTTCATCCCCTTCGAGGTCATCAGTTCGTTGTGCTGAAGATCAGGAAGGTCTCAGGCGTAGAGACGTTGAGCCTGCGCCATGCCGAGAGGGGCTCGTTTGCTGTCCCACGCGAATGGACCGACTGGGCACCTCCCGGCACCCCGAGCGAGCCTCTCAATGGCCAACAGCCATTGCTCTTCGATGCCACTGGCGCGCTGGCGCTCAGCGAACTCGTCTGTTCATTGAAACGCAAGAAGTGAGGGCTTGACCGATGGCTCGACTTCTGAATCACTCGGACATAGTATTGATTCGGTCCGAAGAACATGAAGAATGCTTCCTCCGCGGCTCTGCGCAGACGCCGCCACCAATTGGTGCGGACCCTACCGCCAATCGAGCAGGTCGTACGTGGGTCACTGATCGAGACCTACAAGCGTTGTGGCCGGCCGAATTGTCATTGCATCGACGGGCCTGGGCACGGGCCCAAGCGATACTTGTCCACGGTCGCCCGAACCGGCGAACGCCCGCGCCTCGGCTACGTGCCAAACGCAACTTACCCCCAAGTCGCCGCGTTTCTCACCAACTACCGCAAACTACAGGAGATGCTCAACGAGATTTGCGCGATCAATGCCGAGCTTCTGCGTCGCCGCGAGAGTCTCGACTAGATGGATCCGGCTGTCGCAACGCTCGATTTTGCCAAGGCGAGCGCCATCATCGCCAACATGATCGAATCCTATCTCGCTGCTGGCGCCCCGCCGTTCAATGCGGAAGGAGCCGATCATGCTGAATCCGAAGATTGCCGATCATCATCTGATGCGAAACGCCTGCATCTACATTCGTCAGTCGACGATGGCACAAGTGCAATTCAATCAGGAGAGCACAGAGCGCCAGTACAATCTAGCGGACCAAGCGAAGTCGCTTGGCTGGATGCCGGAGCAGATCCGAATCCTCGACAGGGATCTTGCCCAGTCGGGAGTACTGACGGCCAAGCGCGACGACTTCAAGACCCTTGTGAGCGATGTGGCGATGGGACAAGTCGGTGCGATTTTCTCTCTGGAATCTTCGCGCTTAGCACGCTCGAACAAGGACTGGCATCGATTACTGGAACTGTGTGCTGTCACCAAAACTTTGGTGTTCGACGGAGATGGCTGCTACGATCCGTCCGACTTCAACGACAGCCTTGTCCTCGGCATGAAAGGCACATTTGCGCAAGCAGAACTGCACATCATTCGCGCGCGCCTCCATGGCGCTAAACTCAACAAAGCGCAGAAAGGTGAGTTGCGTTTTCCATTGCCAGTTGGTTTGGTATTTGAAAGCGACAAGATCGTTCTCGATCCCGACCAGGAAGTGCAAGGCGCCGTCAGAGCGGTGTTCACGCTGTTCGAGCAAGAGAACAGCGCCTATGCTGTGGTTCAACGCTTCCACCAACTCGGCCTTCTCTTTCCGCGTCGCTCGTACGGTGGTGTGTGGGACGGCAAACTCATTTGGGGTCGGTTGACCCATTCACGGGTGATCGGCGTTCTGGCGAATCCATCTTATGCCGGCACCTACGTGTTTGGTCGATATCAATCTTGCAAGAAGATTGGTCCGACCGGCGAGATCTGCACTCAATCGCGCCAAATGCCACAAGATCAGTGGCGTGTTGTTATTCCGAACCACCATCCGGGTTACATCACCTGGGATCAATTCCTCGCCAATCGCAGTCGCCTCGCAGCAAACCGAACCAACAGCGAGGTTCTCGCTGGGCCTGCTCGCGAGGGTCTCTGCTTGCTGCAGGGTGTGTTGCTTTGTGGCACTTGCGGGCGGCGTCTGAGTACACGCTATACCGGTAACGGCGGTCTTTACCCGAGCTATGACTGTAACTCGAGAAGTCGGGACGCACCGCCGCTTCGCCACTGCATGTCCTTGCCGGCAAAGCCGCTGGATGACGCCATTGCGGCGCGTTTGTTGACCGCCGTTACGCCACTGACAATCAAACTTGCACTCGACGCGCTGACCAACTTGGAAGCGCGCGACAAAGCGATTTCTGCACAATGGCACCGAAGGATCGAGCGAGCCCGCTACGATGCTGACTTGGCAGAACGCCGCTATGAGGAGGCCGACCCCAGCAATCGCCTGGTTGCCAGCACGCTCGAAAAGCGCTGGAACGACGCAATGCAGCGAATGATCGAACTCGAGGCGGAGATCGCCGGCTTTGAGCGTCAAGCGATGCGCAGTCTCACATCTGAACAAAAGCAGCAGATTTTACAGCTCGGCAATGACTTTCCACGGCTCTGGAAGGCACCAACCACTTCAGCTTGCGACCGCAAGCGGATGCTTCGCTTGTTGATCAGCGACATCACTGTCGTCAAGGGCCCGGACCCAAAGCTGCTGCGGCTACAAATTCGCTGGCAGGGCGGCGCGACCGAAACAATCGAGGTGCGTCAACGACCAAACCGCGCCGATGCAGTTCGTTATCCCGAAGCGCTCGTCGCTAAAATCCGCGCCCTCGCCGAACGACATGCTGACAAAGAGATCGCTGTTCGGCTGAATGCCGAGGGCCTGACGAGCTCAACCAGCAAATCCTTTACAGCCAGCATGATAAGCTGGATCCGCTTCAAGCATCGGATTCCCGGCCCGTCGCGCCTACCTGGGACTCTTACTGTCAGTGAGGTGCGTGCAAGATATGGCGTCAGTATGCACGTCGTGTACTACTGGATTGCACGGGGTATCGTCGCTGCGACGCAGCGTGAGACGAATACGCCTTATGTGATCACGATCAATGATAATGTGGATCGACGCCTGCGAAAATGGGTCGCAAACTCGGGCCATCTTCACCCGTCATCCCAAACGCGAACTGCATGAGGTGTATTATGCGCGGAGCGTCGGCACCCCCAAAATGCGTTGTCCGCCAGTCTTTTTCGGAATGGAAACAGCGCGCACCGGTGGCGGAAAGTAGCTACCTGAGCTCATTCGGTTCCAGATCTTATACAGATTCCGCATAAGATCTTTGTCGAACATCTCGAGTGACTGCCCATCCACCCCGGCCGCGCCCGCATTGGCTTTGACCGCTTTGTAGGCGTCGTACACTAACTTCTTGTCGATATTAAACGGCTTCGTCTTTGTTGCATCCATCGTTTCATCCTGTTTCCAGTTGCACGTTAGATGCAACACCTGACACGATCCCTTTGCTCCAGTTCCATTACAGAACCTTCAGCGCTCGTACGGATCGTTCCGCCCCAGTGCTCTACATCGGTACTTTCGCCTCGTGGCTGCGACCACTTGTGCTTTTCCCTTTGCATTAGAACGACTGGTTCCTGCAGTTCCGTTTGAAAGCCTGTGTCAAATTCATGCCCCCTCTACGCCGACCGCCGCCTGCCCAGTAACCAGATATCCGGCAGACTTTTCTCAGAAGTACCATTCGCCTCTGATTTTGACGGCATTGTTGTGTTTACGACGCGTGATCGGAGGGTTTGCTTGCGCTCATCTCTTTGACACTCACCTGCACGGTTTACTCCGTACTTTTCCTCCAACGCTCACGACCATGACACTTAATCATCGCCGCTTGGAGCGGTTTGACACCCGCCTCTGAAAGCCGATGCCGGTGGGCCGACCACCATCTTTCAAACAGCTTCCCTATGTTGTTAGGTCATTGCTCCTCCCTCCATAGTTTTCTGCAGCACACAATGGCATTACACGCCCAAGCACGGCAGCTGGCTCGATATGGCCGAATCCGAGCTCGCCGTTCTCGCGTCCCAATGTCTGAACCGCCGCATCGCCGACAAGAAAATCCTCGCCCGCGAAGTCAACGCATGGCAGGACCACCGAAACAAGCACCATGCCAAGGCCAACTGGCAATTCAAAACCGCCGACGCCCGCGTCAAGCTGAAGAGACTGTACCCTCAGTTCGAATGACTCGGGCGGCTAGGCACCTTTGGCTTGGTACCTGCCAACGGTCTCCGCCGATTATCACGCCCTTGGCTTTGGCTATAGCCATGGCCGCCTTGGTTCTCTCAGAGATCAGCCTGCGCTCTTTCTCCGCTAAGGCGGCGTACAGATGCAACATGAAGGGATCGGCATCAGCGCCAAGCTCCGCCACCCCACCGCTCACGAGATCGCACCTCGCAGAATTGCGTGGTTCAAGGATGAGGTTGCCGCATGGCAGCTCGGCATCAATAAGGTCGCTTGAGATAATAACTTAAGAGTGCCGAGTTCTCTTTCGTTTTTTTGAGGCCTTTGCCTTTCGGAGATGGTCGGCGACCCATCGCTCTGTGAGGCGGTCACACGGCTTCCAAGCAGCAACTTCGACCTGCATGGCCGAGGCCAGGACGGCCAGAGCGAAGCAGAACAGCCCGATCATCCCGCCAGCTTAGGCGATTCCAACGCGGCATCACACTCGGATGAGGTTTTCCCAATGCAGATCGTGAAAACACGCGAAGGATAGTGATCCGCGAAAAACTTCCCATACATGTGCGCTTTCCGGAACCGTTCACTCGACAGGACGGACCGAGCCAGACCGGTGCACGAAGGCGCTTGAAGATTTCCTTCCCCCGGCCTTCCCCCGGCCGATTTTCTCGGGGAAGTCGATTTCGCTAAGTATTTGATTTTATTGGTCGGGGCAGCTGGATTCGAACCAACGACCTGCAGTACCCAAAACTGCCGCGCTACCAGGCTGCGCTATACCCCGATTTCCCAAGGGAAGAAGTCGATACACGCTCGGAGCGTTGGCAGCAAGGCATCGCGATCGGCTTCAATCGCGCCGCAACAACGTGCAAAGAAAGCTGCAACTTTAAGCGATTAGCGTGGGAATGGCTCTGGAGCACCTGCTCTTAGTGCGAATGCAGCGTGGGCGAGCCGGTCTCGGGGTGGATTTCGGCCGCCATCATGCCCTTGGAGCCGGGCCCGAAACGCACCAGCACATATTGTCCCGGGCGTAGCTCGGTCATGCCGAAGCGGCGCAAGGTTTCCATGTGCACGAAAATATCCGGCGTTCCCTCGCCGCAGGTCAGGAAGCCGAAGCCGCGCAGCCGGTTGAACCATTTGACCTGCGCCCGCTCCAAGCCGCTGGTCGGGGTGACGCTGACATGGGTGCGCGGCGGCAACATCTGCGCCGGATGAATCGCGGTCGACTCGTCCATCGAGAGAATGCGGAACGCCTGGTATCCCTTGGCGCGCTGCACGCATTCGCAAATCAGCCGCGCTCCCTCGTAGGCCGTTTGATAGCCATCTCGCCTAAGCACGGTGACGTGCAGAAGTACGTCCGGCCAACCGTTGTCGGGCACGATAAAGCCGTAGCCCTTTGACGCATCAAACCATTTGATGACGCCGGAGATTTCGACAAGATTGGCGGTATCGCCGAGGCCCGAAACCGCGTCGATCGCCGCATCGCGCGCGGCGCCACCCGAAAACTCGCTGGTCCCAAGCCGGTTTGGTGCGGCCCCGCCGGACAGCGGAACCCCGTGCTTCTTGGACTCAAATCCGTCCGACCCCATAACTGCGGACCTCACCCATCAATTGCGGCCCGTCACGCCTGTGACAGCTCCGGAACACGCGCCCATCTCAAATTCGACGTGAAGACGCCGCGCGAATCTCTCGAATCAAAGATAACATCCCAGGTTGCGGCGCATAGATAAAAAAGCAAAATTGCTGGAACCTATGAACAGTCTTGCACAGCTGCGAATCAATTACCGACGAACGGCCCGAGTGTGTCCCCGATATCGTACGGGATTACCAGATCGGCGAGGTCGTCCTGCTCGGTCGGTTCCCTGTTAACGATTACCAATCGGGCACCGCAATTCTTGGCCATCATCGGAAACCCGGCGGCTGGCCAGACCACCAGCGACGATCCGATCGCAATGAACAGGTCGCAATGCTGAGCAAGCTCGGTCGCGCGCGCCATCGCTTCTTCCGGCATCGCCTGCCCGAACGAAATGGTCGCGGTCTTGACCGGCTCGTCGCACACGGTGCAGTCGGGGGCGCCGCCGTCCGAGTCGAATCGCTGCTTCACCCATGAGAGATCGTAGGCCCGGCCGCATCCGATGCAGCGGGCATAGGTGGTGTTGCCGTGCAACTCGACGACATGATCGGCGGCGAAGCCCGAGGCCTGATGCAGATTGTCGATGTTCTGGGTGATGATCGCGGGAATTTTGCCGGCGCGATATAGCGAAGCCAGCGCGCGGTGGCCGCGCGCGGGCTTAGCCGCGGCAAACGTCGTCTCCATCGCGAAGCGCCGCCGCCAGGCTTCGTCCCGCGCTTGCTTGCTCGCGACGAACTCGTCGAACGGAATCGGCCGGTTGCGCGTCCACACTCCGCCCGGCGAGCGGAAATCGGGAATCCCGCATTCGGTCGAAATGCCAGCGCCGGTGAAGGGGATGATGGTGGAAGCTGCGGCGATCATGTCGCCGAGCTGTTCCACGCCGCTGCGAAGGTCCGATGCGATCATGAAACGACGATCCGTGTTTTGGCCGTGCCGACTTATAGCACGGCCAGACGGATTTCGCCCTCGATCGCCGTTGGTTTCGGATGCGATGCCGTCATCGGCGATCGCGGTCTGCCGTTGTGCTTAGGCCGCTTCGGCGACCGGCGGCTCGTCAGAAGCTTCGCTCTTCCTCTCTTCGCTCTTGCGCGGCTTGCTAGCGGCCGGCGCGGCTTGCGCCTTCTTCCCCGGCTTGCCGTACTGTGTCAGTCGTTCCATTTCCGCCTCGAGCTCGGCTTGCCGCGCCGCCACCTTTTCCGCGAGCTTTTCGATCACGCGCTCACGCAAGGCAGCGAGTTCCTCAATCCCCAACGCATCCAGATCAATCTTTGCCATGATGGTCTCCCCTTTGTTTCTTTTCGCTACCGGGAAGACATGTAGACGACAAGAACGGCGCGCGCCTTATCCACCGCGAACACAATTTGCTCACCAACTTTCATCCGCACTGTTCCCGTCACAATAAAGCGATGCGCTTTCCGCAATCGCGCCGTAATCGCGACGGCGAATGTGTGCGAGATACGACTCACGTGAGTCGCAAATCACAACAAGGGATGGGCATGACGGAACAAGAAGATCGCGTCACGCGCGAGCGCGAAGAAATCGCCGCGCGCGTCGCACGCTTCAAGGCCACGCAGGAAAAATTCGAGCGCGAACGCGAGGAATTTTTCGTAACGACGCTAGAAAAGGCCAAGAGGACGTCGCGGCCGTCGCGCCCACCGTTCTGGTCGTAAGCGCGGTGAAAAAAGCCCGGAGGCGATGCTCCGGGCTTTTCCTTTGTTACCAGTGGTGGTGCCAGTAGTGGTGCCGATAGTACGGACCGCCGTAATAGGCGTACGGTCCCGGTCCGTAGTAGTAGGCGGGGCTGTCATAATAACCGTAACCCGGCCCGTAGTAATAAGGGTGAGACGCGGCAATTGCGCCCGCGGTCAACGCGCCGGCGGCCAAGCCAAACGCCAGACCCGGACCTATCCCGCGAGCCTGCGCCGGAGCCGCCAAGCTGGTCGCGCCGACCGCAGCGACAGTCGCCAAAACAGCCAATGTTTTCTTCATGCGCATGTCCTCCTTCCTGCCTATCAACGCGACCATGTGCTGACGGTTGCAGGGGAACCGCGTTAGCTGCCGCGGGTGCGGGAATTTTTCGCAACGAGACCGTGGAACCCGTGTAGGATTTGCGCGCAGAACAATTTTGAGAGCGCGGGAACGAAATGAGAATCGGCTTTTTTCGTCCGTCGAGCAGAGACCTCGACGTTACCTTCGATGCCGGCGGTTTTTTCGCGTTGGAGCAGCTCGAGCGCAGGCGCCGCCTCAGAGATCCGCGAGCCGTTTGAGCGTCGCGCGAAAGCTCAGGCTGCGGGTACCTACCAGCGTGGTGCCGAACACCTCGGCGCCGTCCTCGTCAAACGTTCCCGAAAACCCGCTTGCGACTTCCTGCCCGCCGAACAGCGGGCGCAGGAACGGGTCGGAAAATGGTGTGTGCTGGTTGGTGGAGAGCTCGCCCTTCCAGGTTCCGTCGCCGACGCTGTAGGAGCCGATCGACCAGAAATACGGGCCGCCGCCGACGAGCTTGCCGTCGCACAGCATGATGATGCCACTGTCGCGGCCCTTCACGCCGTCGAGCATATGGATGTGAATGGAATAGAGCCCATTCTTCATGGATTGCGCCGCCGTCCCTTCGCCCCAGGACAATTATAGCCTGCGGCCCCAGGCGGCGAGAAGGGTCGAAAACCTGTTTAGTTCGCGGGCCGCGCCTCGCCGGCGGTGCGCGTCAGCCGGTCCGTCTTCAACAGCGCACGGGTCTCCTCGACCCGCGGCCGCATCGAGAGGCTGATCAGGACGAAGGCCGCGCAGAACAAGACGCCGACGACCACGACGCGTCGATAGGTTTGCCGGTCGGCGGTGTGAAAGGAGGGGGCCAGGGCTACCCCTACCCCACCGCCGGACAACCGCAACGCGAAATGGATCTTAACCCAACCGAATAGGGTTATCGGGAGCGCGGAAAGGGATCGTTAGGAATTTGGCGGGACTCCAGGGACTCATCAAGGCTTCCGCATTACGCCCGCATGCTCCCACTCTGCGCGCGACACGACACGATGCTGCAGCCTGCCCCGGGGACCTACAGAACCAAGCCAGCCAACTGATAGAGCGCGTAAGCGACCTCCACGCCCATCAGGACGAGCGCTGCGATCATGAGATAGAAACCAAAATGCATGAAGGCTTTGCACCAAATATATCTTGCGGCCCCCGCAGTTCTGCGGAGGACCGGAAACCAAACTCAGTACTCATTGGTGATGACTTGCTTTGACTTTGAGCCGCGTTTCGATTCGTCGTCAATGATTTTCCGCAACCCTTGCTCTCGTCGTGATGTCGTGAATCTTTTCTGCAACGCTTTTGGAAATTGCGAGACTAAAATTGCGAGACGCGGCAGACCGCCGCTCTTCGCGTTGAGCTGAAATTCCAGCAAACCGGCGCGAGGACGACAACGAGCCTGCATCGGTGCGGATGTCCTTGCGAACCTTCTGAAGTGCGAGCGGTTGGCGAACTCTTCTCCGTCAATCCGAACGGCAGGCTTCCGCCGCCGCGGAAGGGGTGCCTCTGCTGTTTTGACTTGAAGTTTTCTTGTTCGAACGCGAGTTTCCTGCTGTTCACACGCCGTGGAAGATCTTGATTCCCCACAGCACAACGACGATGGCCAATACCAGCGTGGCCACCGCCAATACACTCTCTAAGGAAGCGACTCTCATATTACTCTCCGCTTCCAGCCCCGTTAGCGGTCTAGTTGATTCGTTGATTCACCTGCAATCGCGCGGTCACAATCGGTTGAACGATACTGTCGTGTTGTGGTTTGCAGGGCACACATTTTTCCCGATACTCGGATAGGAGCCGTCGCCATGTACCCATCCCCGGAGGGTGATGCGGCTGGCGCCCCGCCTGCGCCGCGCCGACCCCCTGCCCCTTGCTGGATTTTGCTGCTATTGAACGCCCGAAACCGAAACCAACAGGCCCTCGGAGGGAGTAGAAAAACATGCGTTTTCTCCATACCATGCTGCGCGTGCGCAATCTCGATACCGCGCTGAAATTCTACCGGGATGCGATGGGGCTGAAGGAAGTCCGCCGCATCGATAACGACAAGGGCAAGTTCACGCTGGTGTTCCTATGCGCGCCGGAGGACGAGGGCCGGCTCAAGTCCCTTCCCCCGACCCGTGGCGCGCCGCTGGTCGAGCTCACCTACAACTGGGAGGAAGAGAAATACGGCGAGGACCGCTATTTCGGCCACCTCGCCTATGAGGTCGACGACATCTACGCCACCTGCGACAAGTTGATGAAGATGGGCATCACTATCAACCGCCCGCCGCGCGACGGCACCATGGCCTTCGTGCGCTCGCCCGATCTACATTCGATCGAGCTGTTGCAAAAGGGCGAGCCCAAGCCGCCGGCCGAGCCGTGGGCATCGATGCAAAACACCGGCCACTGGTAGGTCCTGCGCGATTAGTTCGCGCTCGTCCCCTGCAGAAGTTCCGTGCTGAGCGCGAAAGATGCGGTTTTCGGCGCGGGAACACCGCGTACGCCCTCGCGTTCTCCCCTCGATCAAAGGTTGAGGAGAGGACGATGGGAAAAGGAATTTTGCTTTGGTTACTTGGGGTGCCGATCCCGGTGATCATCCTGCTGTGGCTGTTCTTCGGCCACTAGAATCGAACGATCCCGCACGGCAAAAAGGCTCCGCCTCGCGCGGAGCCTTTTTATAGCACCGCCCTGCGCTAATCCCGTGCGCGGCTCGAAAAATTCCGATATGAACCTCGCGAACGGCGAAGAAATCGGGAGCGGCGCGTGCCTGAGAGCAAGGGATTGACAATCTGGGGCCGGGCCAATTCGGTCAATGTCCAGAAAGTGCTGTGGTGCCTACGCGAGCTCGACCTCGCCTATGACCGGATCGATGCCGGCATGCAGTTCGGCCGCAACGGCGAGCCCGACTATCTCGCGATGAACCCCAACGGGCGGGTGCCGACCCTGGTCGAGGGCGATTTCGTGCTGTGGGAATCCAATTCGATCATGCGCTATCTCTGCATGGCCCACCGCCCGGATTCTTCCGTCTATCCGAGAGAGCCGAAGCGCCGCGCCGCGGTCGACCGTTGGCTGGACTGGACGCTATCGACCGTGCAGCCGGTCGACCGTCCCGTGTTCTGGGCCCTGGTGCGCACCCCGCCTGAGAAGCGCGACATGGCGGCGATCCAGAAGGATGTCGATGCCGAAGCGCTGGTTTGGCGGATCGCCGACCATCATCTGTCGACCCGGCGCTTCATCGAGGGCGACGATTTCACCATCGCCGACATCGCGATCGGCGCCTATGCGCGGCGCTGGCTCGGGGTGGAGGGCGTCACCAGGCCCGAACAGGCCCATCTCGAGCGTTGGCTGAAACAATTGGCAGACCGGACGGGATTTGCGCAGTTCATCGCGCCGCCGATGTCTTGAGTAAAGCGCGTTAGCGGCTGGAGCGGCCGACCCCGATGCTGACGGCGCCGCCGATTTGCACGCAGGTGTCGGTGCCGTCGACTTTGACAAAGCCCGGACCCTAGCTAGGCGGCGCATGAATTTCTCGACGTCGCGCCCTTCCACGGGAGCGTCTTGCCCGTGATGGCGGCGTACCGGACGGTTCGGCTGTCACCGGCGAGACGAACAGCAACGCGGCGACGATCAAGAGCGATTTTTGCATCCGGCCTCTTATCGCGCGATTGACGCGCGATCTAGCGCACAAACTTGATACCGGCCGTCTTGCCGCGGCGCCAGACCACGTGGCAGTTACGCCCGGTGCGGGCATCGCGCGCGAACGCCAGCCGCAGTTTCGCGGGCAGCGTGGCGGCATCGTCGAGCACGATCTTGGCGCCTGAACTGGAGATGTCCTGCACCACGCACTGGCGCGCGGCAAAACCGCCCTCCAGCGTGATCCAGGCGGGTTGCCCGAGCGCTTTGCGTGCTTCCCGTTTTTTTGGCGCTGCCATTTCCCCGCTCCCAAGGTTTAACCCCTACGCCCGAGGGCCTTTAGAAAGCGTTGATTTGAATGGATACTCGCGTTCCCATGCTCGCCAAAACAGCGCCAGCTTCGACTTGCCGGCTCGCGCAAACGCCACTATACGTCCGGCCGTCCGAGGCGGCGGATCGTTCCATCCCAGCTGCCCGGCACGGTGAATTTCCGGCTACAAGGCATTGGTTTTGCTGGAAATTTCGCTCCCTTCGTCTATCGGTTAGGACGCCACCCTTTCACGGTGGAGAGAGCGGTTCGATTCCGCTAGGGAGCGCCATTGGGGAAATTTGCCGTTGAAATTGCAGGACTTTTCGCTGTTTTTGGCAAACTGAAAAGGCCGGCTTGCCACTTTGCGTTCCCCGCCCGTTCGCGCGTGCGGGGATGAAGCTGTCAGCAAATCGCTTGCCGCTCCTGCCGACAGCGAGGGCTCAAGTTCGGGCGCGAACCGGCGGAAGTGATCCCCAAACCGCTGTGTGAACCGGGCATAACCCGGGGATATTCGTTCCGGGAAATAACGCCCCGTGTAGGCACCGAAACGCTCGGTGAAAAAGCAGAAGGCCGGCGTCTCAACCGCCGGCCTTCAGGCTCACTGAGATGGCTCCCCGTGAGGTAGGTCAGGGCTTCCGCTCTGATCTACCTTTGGAGTGTGCACTAGCGCCGACGACCCGGCAACGCCCTCGGCTCGTGTATAGGTGTGGATATTCATCGCAGAACGCGCCGACCGGCATTGAGCAGGGTCGGTCGGTGGGCCAAGGGCTGGCGCTTCAATGCGCCGTCCTGCACACCGCTAACCTCCCACATCTGGCGAGCCCGCCGGCGCGTTCTGGCAGGGGCAGCCGCTCACGGAAAAGGCCGCGAGGCAGGCTGATGCCCCCGCGCGGCCACTCCGGACTAACGAAAAATACTCGGTGATGAAATCGCGCCGGTGTTCCTTTGATAGAACACCCCTGTCCAAAAATGGAGTCCGTAGAAGTACGGGCAAAATTCTAATGTCAGCGATCAGAGGTTGAAATTGACGAATCCAATTCGAGGGACGCCGATGTGGAAGCTATGGACCCGAGACGAAAACGTCCAGCCGCCAGTTGGATCGGACAAATTCGATACGGACAAACGCGCCTTGGAAGGGGCGTGCGATCTGATCAGGCATTCGGTCCACGTTAAAGTGCTCTACATCGAAAAACCGAACGGCGACCGGTTCGAATTTGACGCCATCAAGCGCTGGTGCGACGCGCAGCCCTAAGACGCCGTGAAGAAAGACGCGGGCCGCACCGCCGCAACCTATAGCGGCTTCCCTCCCGGTCCGATCGGCGGAATCATGGGCGCGCATGTCCGCCACCGAAACCCTCACTCTCAGCGCCACCGCAATCGACGGCCAGCGCTGCGCTGACGATTACGAGGTGTTCTGGCGCGGCATGTCGATCGGCCGGATCAGGAAGGCAGCAGGCACCCATGCCGCCCCCCTCATCGAGGAAGCTGAACGCAGTGTCGACATTTTGCTCAAGCTCGCACTCAATTTCCTCGCGCTTGCGTGGCCCGACATTTTCCTGCCGGTTGAGCAGCCGCTGCTTTCGTGCAAGTAAGGTTTGCAACGGTTGTCATCGGCGTGTTCATCCTCAATTTTCGCCAGATACATCGACTACGATGGCCGCTAGACGGCCCCTCATGTTGACAGGAATTAAATCCCGAAGCATTTGCTCCATTTCTGCTGCTGACCTTGGGACGGGCAAGCCATTTGGTGGACTAGGCATGGGTCGCTTCCGTTTTTCTCCGAACCAGAAGACGCAATAGACGCCGTGGTCCGCGAAGGCAAGCAGATGACGTTCGAGAAGCGATTCGAACCCTGAGCGGGCTGCCTTCATGCGCGCTTCGGACTCTTCAAACTTGCCTTGAGCGGCCAGGATGTCGGCAAGACGCCAATCGACCTCCGGATCGCCAACAATAACAATGGGTCGAAGTAACGCCTCTGCGTCGTGCAAACTGCCGTCTGAGGAATAAATCTCAGCCAAATGTACACGGGCTTCTGTGTACATCGGCAGGATCGCGATTGCCCACCGATACCATTGGGCGGCAAGGGCCGGACGAGCCTCCGGGGCGAGTTCACCCCAAAGCATGCCGAGTTGAAAGAAAACCCTGGCAATAGGAAACGGCGAGACGTCGCGGCATGCTTGCAGGGCCTGTTTGTAAGTACGATCGGCCGCATCGAAGTCGCGGAGATCGGCCAACAAAGACCCTAGGGCTACGAAAACTTCTAACCTGATTGTTTCGGTCGCAGCCCTGCGCCGCGCATCGAGCACGCTGTCGAGATTCGACCCGCACGCCTGATCGATATTCAATCGAAGGCGATCGACATCTGCCGTCGGCGCGCCGCCAATCTCGGCTTGCGCAAGATAATGCCTGGCGTCGGAAAAGCGGTGCGCCATCGACGCCACTTGAGCTTGGATCAACGCCACTCGCGCTGACGCAGCGTCTATTTGCTTGAGCTGGGCGGCCAATGCTTCGACGCGACCAAGTGCGGATACGTCGCCGACGAACTGCAACGTAAGCTGCTCGTGTTCGACGACTGTTTCGACAACTCCGTGCCGCGTCGGGTCCGCGAACAACTTTGCCCAGGACCGTTGGCGCGCGCTTTCCAGATTTATGATTGCGATTTCGCCATCGGTGGTCGGCGTGATGGCGCAATCGAGTTCCGCAATGGTCGTCACTTTACGGCTCCAAAGCGCTGCTTCAGGCTATCAAGCCCCGTCTTGAGGAGCGCGGAGACGATCGCCTTCACGACGATGTCCGGCTGGTTATCCGGCAGAAATTGCGAACGCCATTCGACAACGCTGCCGTCGCCTTTGGGCTTGACCCCGAGCGTCCCGGCGTAATTCGAAGCCGGAATGCCGCTGAGGCTGGTATAGCGATAGAACCTGCCGGATGGATCAATCTCATCCAGACGCTCGATGATCTGCTTGCCATCGATCGTCTCGATCGTGCGCAACTGCCCGACGCCCGATCCCGTCATCTCCACCTTCGCGACCAGCGGATGCCTGCTTGGATCGAACCCTCCAATCAGCGTCCAGACCGCATCCGATCGGGGAATTGGCAGGCGCCCTCGATTGCAGGTCTGGCGCGACGAGACATGGTCCAGGAATTCCGAGCCTTACTCGATGACCCTAACGCAGGTTTTGGCATACGCTCGGTCATCGTCGATGCGCTGTCGCTGGGACAGCCCATCCCCGAAATGCTGCCGGACCTCGAAGCAATAGTGGTTCGCGAAGCATCGCCGTTCGCCGAGCGCGCGCAAGCCCTGAACGCCTTGCTTAGAACAGGTGAACCTGGGAAGGCAGCGGCCATTGCCGCGTTTCAAAAATTGGGTAAATCCGGCGGCGCGCGGCGACTCCGTTCTGAGATCATACTTGCATTTTACGGAGAGAAGTTTGGCGTCAGCGACGTCGTGGCGCTGGTAAATGAAAGCCTGGATGCGGACGACACGGTTGACGCTGGCATTTTCAACGCTGTTGCCGATCAAATTCCGGTGCAAGATTTGTCGGCCGTTCTAGACGGCGTCAATGCGCCCCCCGCGAACGATCAACCCGGCTTAGCGAACTGGGAGGGCGGCAACTTTTATTCAAGGATTCTGGTTCGGGCGTGGCAGTCTCCGGATGGGTTCGATGCAGGCCGCGCCTTGGGCTGGCTCCGCAAGCGCATCGCCTTCAAGAGAGGGGCAAGCGAACGCCGTGCGCGCGGTCTGCAGGCGGCGATGGCCGAAACCCCCGACCGGCTGAGAGAGATCGCGCATCACTTCTTCAAGACGCTTGAACTTGACGAGGCGCGCTGGTTGGGCGTCGGCCGCTTTCGTGAGGCAATTTATCTTCTGCTCACGACGGAGCAATTGCTTGGCATAGTCATTCTGCATCTTGAGGCGGAGGCCGACGGGACCGACAAACAGATTTTTCTCTATGAGCTTGCTCTTAGCCTCTGCTACTCCACGGACGACCCAATTACTGGGGGAGCAATGTTTGAGATGCTCTATGCACTCGCCGAAATAAAGATATTTCTTAATGTAACGCGCGACCGCTGTCTCATCTATGATTTGCCAAATAATTTTTACAAGGGCCGTACAAGCCGGACAACACCCCAAGATGGCCGAGAGCGACAGCGCCGGGAATTCGCTCAGCAGATTGACCAAATCCGCAGCGGTGCTCACGTTTGGTGGATCGGACATATAGCTCAGCTATATTTTGGCCTGTACCGCGATAGCGACCGCACTTTGAGCCCGCAAGCAAGGCTGTCTGAGTGGCTTGGCGAAGAAAACCTCCAACCTGCGCTCGAAGGGTTGCGGACCGCGCTGTCGCGGGGCGATGTGCCGACCTATGGTGATGTGATGAAGCTTGCAGAGACGCACCACCGTTATGAATGGTGGTACGCGCTTGAAGCGGGGCTTAACGAGCGCTGGTTATTGGGAGAAGGTTTCACAGGTCTTTCCGGGGATCTCATGAAGGCTCTAGTGGCCGTTGATCTAACCAACCGGATCTACGCAAACGACGGATCGGGCGGACACGTCGTCCATCCCTGGATGGAATCCCTGCTCAAAAATGATCCCGAACTTATTCGCGATGTGTACCTTGCTGTGGCGCGGCTGCGTCTTTCGCGCGACGAGCAGATCGTTGATGGCTTTAGCGAGTTGATGAATGGGGAGCCGTTCGAGCCATTTCGCAATGTCGCTCTTGAACTCCTGCGCGATTTTCCGAACGCCGATCCGCTCCATCTTAATCAGATGCTGAACGCGGTGACGGCGACGCCATCGGCGCATGCTGATTTCTTAAGCCTCGCAGTGCAGGTCCTGTCCGGCGCGATGCCGGTGGAAGAGCGCCAGCGCGATATGTGGTTAGTAACGGCCTATTTCCTTTCGCCATCAAATTATGAAGCAGATGTTGAAAGACGGGCCATAGCTCGTCCGCACCTTGTCTTCGACCTTCGCGACCGTAGCGGCTTTGGCTTTCGAGGTAAGCCGAGAGAGACTTTGCCGCTCTTGATGCTCGAATTCACCGCACGGCTTACGGGCCAGACGTTTCCAAGCACGCCGCCGGCTGGCGGCTGGGGCGACACCAATTCATGGAATGCGTCGGAACATTTCAGGACGGTCATCAACATGATTTCGGCGATAGCAAGCGAGGCCGCGACGAACGCACTCACGAGACTGGAAGCGAACCCGGCACTGGTCTCGTACAAACCAGACATTCTCTACGCGCTGGCGAACCAGCGCCAGCGGCGCCGGGAAGCTGAATATGATCGCCCGGATTGGCCGAAAACAGTTGCTGCCTTGTCGAACGGCGCGCCGGCGACCGTGGCCGATCTCCACGCGCTACTGCTCGCGCAACTTCGCGACCTCAAACACCGCATCGAACGGACCAACACGGACATCTGGAAGCAGTTCTGGAATCTCAATTCTCACTCGAAGCCTACTGAACCGCGGCCGGAGGAGGCATGCCGCGACGATCTTGTGACACTCATGCGGCCATCGTTTCTTCCTCTTGGCATCACGATCGAACCAGAAGGGCACATGGCTGGTGACAAACGGGCTGATATTTCGGTAGCGATGCCGACGCGCAAGATTCTTTGCGAATTGAAGCGCGACTACCATGCCGAGGTGTGGACGGCCATTGAGGGCCAGCTTGAGCGGTTTTACGCGCATGATCCCGAAGCAAAGGGGTTTGGCGCGGAGTTCTATGCCGGGAGCGGAAACGATAGTCGCAGGGCTCTTCAGTTGACGCGGATCAATGCCGACAATCGGCCCACGCTGCGTGCGCTTGAACAAGCCCACAACATTGCGACTTCTGCCGACGATGCGGCGGCTGCCTTCGAACTCCTGTCCGTAGCCACTAGGCGATGAGGCCACACTTCCGCATTTTCGTTATCAGCACTGCAAAAGACATCGATTGAAAAATCTGGAAGGGGCAGCGGCATGATGATCGATCGTAGGACTTTTGTCGCAGGTACGGCGTCGGTCGGCTTTGCGTCAGCGCTTGATCTGCTACCAGTGCAACTTCCAACTCCCGAAACGCCCGCAGGACAGCTCGCTTTGATGATCGACGGATGGAACGCGCCGGGCCAGAGCAACGCCGCCGACGCAGTATGGATCAGGATCGGCCACTCCTGGCGAACGGCTTGGCGATGATTTTCACGGGGCCCACCCACTTCCGGTTTGGCACCTTTGAGACATACCGATGGGCGACGCGCATGTCCGCTCATCGGGGAAGACCGGAAGTCCTCCGCTCGCAGCCAAAATGATGCAATTGACGATGCTGTCGAAAAAGTCTTTTGCATTGCTGATGACAAATTCTCCGAGCCGTAGGCGGCGATCTTATAAATGCGTGGGGGGGAGAGCATCAAAAAGCGAAGAGCTCGCCAGTGACTTCGGTAACTAGCCTGAGGGCATGTCGACGAACAATCGTCGCGTGTTTCGTCTTTCGGCGGGAAATTAGTCGCAAAGTTGTTTGGGACTTGTTCGACAGCATCGATGGTGAACTGAAAAATGAAGAACGGAGGCATTCAGTTCGGATTCAAGCCATCGATCATCGCGCTGTTCGTCGCGATCGTTCTCTTCATCGGGCTGACGCTGGTCTATCTCAGTTTCGAGCGGATCACGGCGGTTACGAATTCGGCCGCGAGCAAGTTCATCGACAAGGTGGCCGAACTATCGGCCGGCCGTATTGGATTCCAATTCAAGCTGGTGAGAGACGATCTGGCGGTATTGAAGGGCATACCGTCGATCCAGACCGCTGATATCGCCGACAATCCCAGGTTCACCGCGCTGCTGGCGGCGATGCTGCGGAATAACGACCAGCTCTTCAACCTGTATGTGGGCTACGATGACGGCTCATTCATCGAGATGGATGCTATCGAGGGCGCGCGACGGGAAACACGCGCGCGGCTGGAGGCGCCCGACCAGGCCGCGTTCGGGCTAGTCATTATCTCAAGGGCTGACCCTGTCCGAATAAAATCAAGACGGTTGTTTCTTTCCGACAAGCTCGAAACGATCAGGGAGCTGCCGGGCCCTCTCGACTACGATCCGCGCGAGCGGCCCTGGTACAAAGACGCCAGCCGCCGTGACGGCACCTGGCTGACCGGACCCTACGTGTTCTTCGCAACCGGTAAGCAGGGTTACACCGTTCAACTGGCTCTGGAACAGGGCAGCGGCGGCGTAGTTGCAGGCGACCTGCTGCTGGACGCGACGCAAGAGCTCTTGAAACAGGAGCAACTGACCCCCTCCGCTGTCGCCTTCATGTTTGACGACGACGACCGCATTCTGGCGCACCCAAAAATGTCTGAAATGATGGGACGGGAGGTGTCCGGTACCCTTCCCCGCCTGCGTGAGACGGATATGGCCGGCGTGCTCCAGGCGATCCGCGCCTGGAGAGCGAACGCAATGTCCGAACAGTTCTTTCGGGACCCGGCAGGCCGGCTGTATGCCGCGGCCTTTCGGACAATCGTTAATTCAGGTCCGGCCAAGCTTCATGTCGCCGTCGTGGCGCCGGTCGACGAGTTCTTCGCCAATATCCTTTCCGAGCGCGGGCGGCTGTTCGCAGCGGCGCTGGCGTTTGTCGGGCTCATGGTTCCGATCGTCTATTTCGTGGGGTCGTTGTTATCGAGATCGCTGCGGGCGCTGGCCGAGGAGACCGACCGCATCCAACGATTCGAGCCTTCCGCCGCTCCGCCGGTGCATTCGATTATCCGCGAGATCGATGAACTCGGCCACTCCGTCCTCGACGCTCACGAGAATGGACCCAGGTGTGCTCAAATTAGCGGACCCACCGTTGGCGCGCGCCAACGGTCCCTGCCGTCGATCTCTTGGTGGCAAACGAGGGCCTGGGTGATAGTCCTTTGTCAAGACCGCAGCCGTGTAGGCGGTGGCCGAAGGCCAGTCTTTACAAGGGACTATCACCCGGGCCACGCTCGGCCAACCGACGGACCACGTTGGAGTGTGTCCAGCGCGAGGATGCCCAAGGGAGACACGCCAGAGCGCACCAGGTTGGTGGGTCCGAAAAATGAGCACACCCCGGGTCCATTCGCGTGAGCGTCAAGGACTCCGTCTCCACGATGCGTACACTGGTGCAGACCTTCTCGAATTTCATCCCCAAACGGCTGGTCCAGCAACTCGTGGAAACCGGCGAGGCGATGACGCTGGGAGGCGCGCGGCGAGAGGTGACCATCCTGTTCACCGATGTCGTCAACTTCACTGGGATTACGGAGAATAGGGACCCGGCTCAGGTGATGCACGCCTTGCTTTCAGCCCATCACAGCGACCTGGTCATGGGGTGAAAAGCTGCCACTGACTGACCGAAGCGGGTCGGGAACCATCAACCTGCGCAGTCTTTCGTGCTACAATCTGTGTTGGTCAGAACCATTCGAGGGCGGCTGATGAGCGGGCTCGAATTTACCGATGCTGCGGCAAAGCGATTAGAGAAGCTCTACCTTACCAAAGATGTGATTGCTCAACGATCCGAGACACTCCGGCAACTGGCTCTGGTAAGAGGTGAGCATGTGCTTGATATCGGTTCAGGGCCCGGTTTTCTGTGCGAGAGTATTGCTGCGCTTGTTGGTTCCGAAGGAGCGGTTGTTGGCATTGATATATCGGCCGATCTAGTAGCCATGTGCGAACAGCGAAACCCACCGACATGTCTATCGTTTGCGGTCGGCGACGCGACCAAAATAGACCGACCTGATGCGTCCTTTGATGCTGTCGTATGTGCGCAGGTTGCCGAGTATGTTCCTGATGTCGATCGGGTTATTTCAGAGGCGTATCGTCTTTTGAAGCCGGGCGGTAGGACGATATTTGTTGCCACCGATTGGGATGCACTTATCTGGCATTCTCAAGTGCCTGACCGGATGGCCCGTATCATGAAATCGTGGCAGGCCCACTGTGCGCATCCCAACTTGCCAAGGTCATTAGCCAATCGTTTAAAGGGTGTGGGATTTCGGCTTGACGGGGCTTCTGTCTTCCCAATCCTCAATCTGAGTTGGGATGATGATGCGTACAGCAAGGGGCTCGCTCAACTGGTCCGCAATTTTGTAGCGAACCGAGGCGATGTTCCAGCCGAAGAGCCCGGAAAATGGTTGGACGAATTTCCAGAACTCAACCAAAGCGGCCGATATTTTTTCAGCAGTAACCGCTACATTTTCCACGCATTAAAAGCGGCTTAACTCTTACTCGGCCGTCTACCCGGAAGTCCGACGGAGCATCGAACACCTCCGCTTTGCGGCCAGGTCGGGCCTCGCCTTCCGCCCGCGCGGACCGAGTGATCGAAAAAGGCGTCGTCATCTGTTGGCACCAACCCGACATGCCGGGGCAGTCTGACGATGTCCGTTGATCGGGGTAAACCGGAAGGGGCCCGGCCCACGGTCAAAATGACGCGATTGACCCATACCGGACATTCCAATCGCGTCACCATTCGCTTGCTGCTAAGTCCTAAGCAGGTCGTCAAACACTCTGCAGCGGGCGTCGACAACTTCTGGTCTTCCCCGATAAGCCGACATTCTCAGAGCCTGTCGGCATGTCGGCGCGACCTTCCAAATTACGCCGTAAGGCCGGCAGCGAACATCAGTGCCCGAACCAGCACCGCAAGGATCGCGAGTCCGGCCACGCTGGCTGCCCAGAGGAGAACGAGCCAGCCGATGCGCATCGGCCAAGTGAACCGGCCGGCGGTCATGGGCTCGGGCATCAGTGATAGCCCTCCCCCAGGCGCACCTTGCCGCGGAACACGTAATAGGACCAAGCCGTGTAGCCGAGGATAAACGGGATGATGAACAGCGCGCCGACCAGGGTGAAACCCATGCTCTGCGGTGGAGCGGCCGCATCCCAGATCGAGATGGCGGGCGGGACGATATACGGCCAAAGGCTGATCGCCAGGCCGGTGTAGCCGAGAAACATGAGGAGCAGCGCCAGGAGGAATGGCGCGGCGTGGCTGTCGCGCGCCAGCGACCTCAGGATTGCCCAGGTGACGAACAGCACGAGCAGCGGGACCGGCGCGAAGAACAGCATGTTGGGCAAAGAAAACCAGCGCGCCGCCACTTCAGGATGAGCGTAGGGGGTCCACAGACTGACGACGATGATTACGCCCAGCAAAGCGAGCGCGAGCGGGCGGGCGAGTTGGCGTATGCGCTGCTGCAGCTCTCCTTCTGTCTTCATCACTAGCCAGCCAGCGCCGAGGAGCGCGTACGCGACGAGCAGCCCCGCGCCGGTGAACACGCTGAACGGCGTGAGCCAGTCAAACAGCCCGCCGGCATAGGCGCCGTTGGCGACCTCGAATCCGTTGATGAAAGCGCCGATCGCTACGCCCTGGAAGAAGGTCGCGATATAGGAGCCCCAGGCGAACGCCTTGTCCCAAAAGGGCTGGTACGCCTCGCCCGCCTTGAAGCGGAACTCGAAGGCGACGCCGCGCCAGATCAGGCCCGCCAGCATCAATATGAGCGGCAGGTAGAGCGCGCTCAGGATGATCGAATAGGCAAGCGGAAACACCGCAAGCAGCGCGGCGCCGCCCAGCACCAGCCAGGTTTCGTTGCCGTCCCACACGGGCGCTACGCTGTTCACCATAGTATCGCGCTCGGCGCGCCCGCGGACAAACGGCGAGAGGATGCCGATGCCGAGGTCGAACCCGTCCATGATGACATACATCATCAGCCCGAAAGCGATGATGAAGGCCCAGATAAGCGAAAGATCGATGCCCATGGTCATTCTCCCCGTCCTATTAGATCGACATTGTCGGGCGCCGCGGAGAGAGGCCGCGCCGGGCGACGCATCTGGCCCTCACGACGCACATGCTCGCCTTCGCCTCCTTCCTGCGGTCCTTTCGCGACGAGCTTCAGCATATAACTGATGCCGGTGCCGAATACCGCGCAATACATCACGATGAAAATGGTCAGAGTCGTGGACAGCGCCAGCGCCGAATGGTTCGACACCGCGTCCTTTGTTTGCATCACGCCGTAGACCACCCATGGCTGTCGTCCGATCTCGGTGGTCAGCCAGCCGGCAAGGATGGCGATCAGCCCGGCAGGCCCCATCGCCGTCGCGAAGCGCAGGAAGATTTTCGAGCCGAAGAGGTCGCTGCGCCAGCGCAGATAGATGCTCCAGAGCCCGAGCAGAAGCATTAGCATCCCCAGGCCTACCATCACCCGGAAGGTCCAGAAGACCACGGTCGAGTTCGGGCGGTCCTCGGCCGCAAACTCCTTCAGACCAGCAATGTGGCCGTGGATGTCGTGGGTGAGGATCAGGCTGCCAAGGTAGGGGATCTCGAGCGCATAGCGCGTCGTCTCAGCCGTCATGTCGGGCACGCCGAACAGAATGAGCGGGACACTCTCACCCGGCGTATTCTCCCAGTGGCCCTCGATCGCTGCGATCTTGGCGGGTTGGTGTTTGAGGGTGTTCAGACCATGTTGGTCTCCGACTGCTATTTGGATCGGCGCCGTGACCAGCACCATCCACATTGCCATGGAGAACATGGTCCGCGTCGCTGGCGTGGCCTTTCCCCGCAGCAAATGCCAAGCGCCCGAAGCGCCGACAAAGAGCGCGGTGGCGAGAAAGGCGGCGATCGTCATATGCGCAAGGCGGTAGGGAAAGGAGGGATTGAAAATCACCTTAAGCCAGTCCACCGGCACGACGCGGCCGTCGATGATTTCAAAGCCCTGCGGCGTCTGCATCCAGCTGTTGGAGGCCAGAATCCAAGTCGCGGAGACGAGCGTGCCGATGGCGACCATGATGGTCGCGAAGAAGTGCAAACCAGGCCCCACCTTGTTCCAGCCGAATAGCATAACGCCAAGGAAGCCCGCTTCGAGAAAGAAAGCCGTCAGCACCTCATACGTGAGCAGCGGCCCGGTGATGCCGCCCGCGAAAGCCGAGAAATAGCTCCAGTTGGTTCCGAACTGGTAGGCCATCACCAGGCCGGAGACGACGCCCATCCCGAAGTTCACAGCAAAGATGCCGGCCCAGAAATGATGCAGGTCGCGGTAGACCTCCTTCCTCTTCCAGAGCCACAGGCCTTCGAGTACGACGAGATAGCTTGCCAGCCCGATGGTTATCGCAGGAAAGATGATGTGGAAGGAAATCGTGACCCCGAATTGGATGCGGGCCAGCTCCAGCGCAGTCAGTCCAAACATGCAGTTGCTCCTTGCGTTACTAGCTCTAAGGAGGAGCCAACGATGTGCTCGCGGCGGGTCAGCAGCACACGGCCGAGCTTTCATCATGGTCAGCGCGACCAGCCGACTGGCCCAATGCCTTATCTGCGCCGGCGATGAAAGCCTTGTCGCCAGCGCCGGTGAGGATCACGCCGTGCAGAAGAGTGTGGACCAGCTTGCACCGATGACGCCCGTGCCAATAATGGCAACTCGGCGAACAGGCCTGTTTTGCGACATGTCACTTCTCCTGCGGGATTTCGGCGTAGGCGATGCCGGTGAGATTGCCCTGTGCGTAGAGGAAATTTCGCTCACCGGATCCATTGAGCCGCGCGGAGTAAACCGAGCCGGCGAAATCGGTCACGAACATGCGGTCGTTTTGCACGTCGAGCGCGATACCGATCCCCTCCATGAGGTGGGTCACCACGATCTCCGGCTCGGCAGGCTTGTTGTCGATCGAGGCCCGGTTCACTGTGTTGCCGCGCGGAGGGTCGCCGCGGTCGGTCCAGTAGAGAACACGGTTCTTGTGGTCGAGCTCAAGATCAACTGGCTCGGGCAGGCTGTCGAAGAACACCTCGATGTCGGAACGGCTGGAGGGGTTCTCGCCTTTCGGGATTTCAAGGTTGGCACGGAGGATACGGCCGAGCCCGGCATTGTCGGGACCCTTTTGCGTCCAATAGATCTTTTCGTATTTCGGATCGATCGCTAACCCGACGCACCATCGTGTCAGGTCACGCCGATCGGCATCGCCGCGGCCCGCCTCGATGAGCGTCTCCAGCTGCGAGCCGTCGAGGTTGACGCGCATGACGCGCATGCCCTCACGGTCGCACCAGTAGAGCTTGCCTGCCTTCTTATCGAGAATCATCTGCTTTGGCGTGTGGGTCTGTCCCTGCGCCACGATGGTCGTGCGGTTCTTGCCATCGATGTCGGCGCGCTCGATTGAGCCGTCGTTCAGGTCAGGAACACCCATGTTGGTCCAGTAGATATGGCCGGCCTCGACATCGACGACGATACCATCGGGAAGGTGGCCGCCCGTCACGATGGTCTTGCGGTCGGAGCCGTCGGTGTTCATGACGTGGATTTTCCCGGCGTTGAGCTCGAGAACGAAGAGACGAGGGACGACGGCGCTGGCGTTAGCGCTTCGATTGTTCTTCTTGACGGCTTCGGACATGTGGCACCTGTATGACGATCTCACGCGAACTCGGTCAGCGCTTGACCGCGACTGTGCCGCGAATATTGGTCACGATATTGAATGAGAGTGTCATCGGTGGAATGGTTGTGCTTTTCCGTCAAGCGGAGCTAGTCGCAGCTTGCGTGGAAGTTGCGTGAACCGCCGTCGGATAGCGGGCTTCCTTCCCGGAGAGCACATGCTGACTTTCAGGCAGCGCGGTTCAAATCCCAGCAGGTTCTTCCGCGAAAAGAACCCCCCAGAAAGCTAAAGGGCGTCCGCTGCGGCAGCGCTTTCATCGCCGGCGCAGATATCAGTGAACTTGCTTGCACCGCCGCACGATTGCTGCGCGTCCCGCCCGAGTCTCCGTACTGTTCCGCAAATTTTATTGTGGAGATCGGCCAATTGCCTTCCTGGCCTCTGATAGAAATTCGGAGGTCGTGGAATTCGTCAAGCCAAAGCCTGTCCACGATCCCATCTTTTCCGTTAGTCAGTATCACCGCTTCGCCAACAAGCTCGGCTCGAACCCTTTCGAATTCGACAAGAATTGTGCAGGCTCTCGCCTGAGCGGTTGCCATGGTGGACTACTGATCGGTGGACTGGGGTTTGGCTGGCTAGATCGATGGCTCGTGACGGATGCGCCACGTTTGTATGCATCCATGTAGCTCACGCGCTGCGCCCGCATTCGAACAGGAACCAGACGCGCGTTTCGGCTTCGTCAAGCCAGTTTTCGATCATACTCATGCTTGCCACATCATCGACTCCGTCGCAGATGATGTGCGCTTCGCGCATAAAACCGGCCAGCCGCAGGTTGTCGCTGAGCAGTTCGGCGAGCATCAGCGATGGCGCGACCATATCAGCTTCGTTTCCAGCTAAGCGGGCCAAACGCATGATGTGCTGCACCGATCTGAGGGTGCTACCCCCGACCTTGCGGACACGCTCGGCTATCGCGTTTGTCGTCGCAAGGAGCTGCTTCGCCTGGTCGTCCAAAAGGACGTGATAGTCGCGAAAGTGTGGTCCGGACATGTGCCAGTGAAAATTGTTCGTCTTCACATACAGTGTGAAACCATCAGCCAGGAGTGTGTTGAGGTTTGCGGTGATTTTTATGGTAGTGTCGCCGTTATCGGCGCTCCACCTGCTATCACCGGCACGATCGGAGGCGCGATTACTTGTATTACCCATGACCGTTTCCCTTGCCGTATACAATAATCGGCCGACGCGAGTGACCGCGCATCCGGTTTTTAAATTGAGCCGCATGTCCGGCGTACTGGTGCGCTAAACCCATGCGAAGAGCAGTGGGTGGGCAGGCGCGCTTGAGGCCGCATCATTTGCGTAGTTTGTCGAGCAGGGAGTTGTTAAGTTCCGCGCCTGCCGCAAGCTTCGCCCAGTCAGCAGCAAGCCGCAGCCATGCCTCTCGATCGACCGGCCTCATAGCCTTCTCCGCGTTCCGTCGGCATTCCTCGGCTTCGCGGCGATATCGGTTTGCAGCAGTCTCTGACTTCATGGCGGGATCGTCCAAGTGGCTCTGGCGACGGTTCGGTTCGTTCTGCGCAGTAGATCGTGAGGAAAGGCTCGGTCCGACATCCCATGCTTATGGGGTCCCGAGTGCGCCATCGGCGATGACGAGCCGCGGTGGGCTCATCGAGCCCGCGCCGCTTCAGATCAAGCAGCAGATCGCGCCAGTCCTGCGCGCTCTCGCGAGCACCATCGGTGAAGCCGACCAGTTCCTTGCGGCCTTCCGGCGTCGCGGCAGAAGCGGACATTGCTGGCGGACCGGTTTCTTGCGCAGTCGCGTACAAATCACCTCAGTCGCCTGCAAGCTCGATCCTTCGACAGCGCGCATTCTGCATGAAAACTGATGCGGACGAATTTGTGCTTGCCACGAATGCGAGGCGGACGCATGAGCTTGCGGCTCAACGAATTGGCGCGAAGGTGCCTCAGGACGGGCCCAAAAGATAAAGTTTATCAGGTCGTGAAGCTCGCGATGGTTATCGACGCGCTGGCGGCGGAGAGAATCTCGGTGGAGGACGCACTTGCTGGCGTGGGTATATCCAGAGATGCAGCGTCTTCGCCCGCCACGCGCGTCTCGCTCACTCAAATCATCGAATGTTACCGCAACGCCAATAAGCTTACCCACGATCCCCATTTTGCCTACAACGCAGGCCTGCGATTCCACTTCACCGACTATGGGATGTATGGTTTCGCCATGCTCAGCAGCACGAATTATCGCCGAACCATGCAATTCGCGATGCAGTACCATCAGCTCGCGACACCACTCGCCGAAATTGACCTTAAGGAGGCGAGCGGCTGCGGGATATGGACAATTACTCCGATGGCGCACCCACACATTGATGCTTCCCTTTATAGGTTTCTCCTTGAAATGCAGTTCGGTATTACCGTATCGCTTCACCGCGACTTCATGGGACCCTCGTTTGCCGCGCAAGAGCTTCATGTCACTTACGGCGCACCGGATGACGCGCCAAAGTATTCCGAGATGTTTGGATGTCCGGTGTTGTTCAGCCAATCCGAGAACCAGCTTCGGTTTGACGCGGCCTGGCTCGATCGCACGCCGAATCTCGGAAACGAAATAACTTATTTGACGGTGGTCGAGCTATGCGATCGCCTGATGGAGGATCTTCAGCTTCGCCTTGGGCTGGCTGGCAAAGTTCGGCAACTCCTTCTGACCAATTTGATGCGACCGGTAAGTTTCAGCGACGTTGCAAGCAATCTAAATATGAGCGCTCGCACGCTTCGAAGAAAGTTGCGCGAAGAGAAAACATCCTTCCGCAACTTGGTCGATGAATTGCGCATAGAAATTGCAATTAGATATCTGCGTGAAACGGACCTAACGGTCGAACACATTTCTGAGTTACTGGGCTTTAGCGACGTTGCCAATTTTAGGCAGGCATTCCGCCGCTGGACCAAAGCGGCGCCGCATAAGTTCAGGAAGATGTCCGGCGAGACTGCGGTATCCGCCTAATCACTTAAATATTGGCCGTTTTCACCAGCTCTTTGGCCGAAACCAATCTTTTTCTTAGCTCAAACTGTCGCTAAGGCCTCTCTTCGGTTTGGACAGCCATGGGAGCTATCGCGAACTGCGGCTGGAGCCGTTTTACTGCGCTCACCGTCTGAGCCGAGGAACTGCACCGCATGAACGAGAGTATCCACCGACAAAGTTGGACCGCTTCTGAGCAGCAAGATCGGGTGACCGAACTCATGGAGCAACAGACGGCCATCTCGGAAGTGCTGCGCGCCATTGCGATCTCGCCGCACGACTTACAGCCTATCTTCGACGTCATCCTCGACAGCGCCACACGTCTCTGCCGAGCAGACGCAGGCAGCTTACGTCTCTCTGATGAAAGCGGCTTTCGTCTCGTAGCGGTGCGAGCGGACCCCCTTTGGGTTAGTCAGCTGTGGTCATCATTCTCAGTGCTCGAAAAGGGGTGCTTTCGGAGGCGATTAGCCGCAAGCAGGTTACCCACTCACATCCCTGACTTGACAGCAGTTGAAGGCGATCGTCGGGATGATTTTTGGATCGCGGCGGTGAACGCAGGTTTTCGAACGGGCCTGGTTGTGCCGTTACTCAAAGACAATGAGATAGTCGGGATGATTATTCTGGGCCGCAAACAGGTGCAGCCGTTCACCGACAAACAGATTTCCTTATTGGGGGACTTCGCTGCGCAAGCCATCATTGCCTTAGAGAGCACCCGCCGCGAGCGGCAATATCGCGAGGCACAGACGGCGCTGGCGCACGCGAACCGCATCGCGACGATCGGCCAATTGACGGCCTCGATCACCCATGAAGTGAGACAGCCGATCACAGCAGCGGTCACATACGCGTTAGCCGCTCGGCGCTGGCTAAGCGAGAAGCCACCGGATTTCGGCGAGGTGAGCGAGGCGCTCGCCGGTATCATAACGGAGGGTAATCGTGCGAGCGAGGTCATCGGGCGAACCCGCGCGCTCATAAAAAAAGCGCCTCCACGGAAGGATGCGTTCTCCATCAATGACGCGATTCTCGAAGTCGTGGCGCTGACCCGCACCGAAGCAGCGAACAATGGCGTGTTGGTACGGACGCAGCTCGCAGAAGGGCTGCCGCCTGTCCAGGGAGATCGGGTCCAGCTGCAACAAGTGATGCTGAACTTGATCGTCAATGCCATCCAGTCGATGAGTGGCGTTGAGGACGGCAACCGCGAATTACACATCAGCACCGTGAGTATCGAGCCGGAGGGCGTGTGCGTCGCAGTACGGGATACCGGCCATGGGCTGCGCCCGGAAAGTCTGCCGCGTCTCTTTGAACCCTTCTACACGTCGAAGCCCGACGGCATGGGCTTGGGCCTCTCAATCTGCCGCTCGATTATCGAAGCCCATGGTGGGCGGCTGTGGGCGACCAGGTGCGAGCCGCGGGGTGCTCTTTTTCAGTTTAGGGTCCCTGCTGACTGAGGCGCCATCCGTGATCGATGTCGCTTATAGGCACCTTTGAGACATGCCGACGGGCTCTGAGAATGTCTGGTGACAGGGGTATACCGGAGTGCGCCGGGAAGACCGGCAAGGAGTAGATGGTGCAAGTCCATCACGATGAAGGAGTAGCGAACCGCATCGACCCCGAGTCATGCGCAGTGCCCACGAGGGCATCGGCGAAGCGTTGACAGGGGAGCGCACAGGCCAGCCATTGAGCCGCGAAAGTACCCTCATCCTGGGTGCCGACGTCGTTCCGGTGACCGAAGGCAACACGGATGGGCGCGACAAGGGCCGAGGGGAATGTGAGTCAGCAAAGCACGGGCCGGGCACAGTACCGGGAAACGCGAGCGCCCAGACCCGGCGTGGTCTTAGACACTGGCATGTGCGCACATGGTCGGCCAGTGCCAGCATGCGTGCTGCACTGGTCCGTGTCGGGAAGGCGAGGAGCCGTAGCCGATGATGTACGATCGTGAGAAGTCTGACCCCGCCAAAGTAGCTGTGAAGCCGACGAACAAAGCCGGGCAACCGGCTGCGGAGTTGGTGGAGCCAAGGGCGGCCCACCGTTCCGGGCCCGGCAGGCAGATTTGTTTAGCCACCTAATTAGTTCAATAACTTACATGGTATATTAGTAACCGGGGCAAATTTCCGGGCGAACTGGGTGGCGTTAGGAAGGGGCGGGTCGGATAAGTTCGGCAAGTGGCGGGATTTGGGTGCCGATCATGCCGAGGCGAGAACCCAGGTATTCATAGAATGACAGTTTGAGCTTGCTGCAAGTTTTCGCCAGTCCGAGCATGGTGTCACGGGCGTCGCGGCCGTTGTGGCTGACGGTACCGCCGGAGATTTTCCGTTTCGTCACCAAGGTGCGAATGTCGTTTTCGGAAGCGTTGGTGTTGAGGGGAATTTCCGGGCGATCGAGGACGCGCAGCAATTCATCCTTGTTGCGAAACAGTCGTCTGAGCAGCCGGTCGAGCATCACGTAGCCAGTTGCGCTGCGCTTGAAGACGCGGTCGAAGCGGGCGCGCAGGACCTGGGCCTGTTGCGGGCTGGGCGCCAGCTTGTATTGCTTCAAGGAACCATAGAACCACCAGATCATCCGCTTGGCGATCTCGATGGCATTGCGCTGCTTATCGTTGGAGGGAACCAGCTTGTGGACGAGGCGTTCGGCGTGAACCCAGCACAACGCATGGAGGCCGACGCGGAACTGGCCGGCGTCATCGGAAACGATGACCGTGTCCAGCAATCGCCCTTGATGGCGGATCGCGCCCCATAGCGCGCCTTCGCTGGCGATCATGACCGGATCGGGGGCGACGTTGAGGTCAGTCAACCCCAGTGCCTGCAAATGCCGCGCCCAGTCCTCCGGGCGGGAGAAAATTCGCTCCTCATGATCCGCCAATTTGTCGATGACAGCCTGCGGCAGGTTGCGGTTCTGCATATAGCCGAGCGCTGCGTCGTTGATCACGTAGAGCGCCGTGCCGCCACACAGCCACGACAGAAACGCCTGGCGCGACTTGCTCGGACCGGTACGAAACACCGTGAAGGTATCGGAGCCGATCTGCGTGGTATAGCCGTTCTTGCCGGCGTGGCGCGCGCCGGTGTCGTCGACCGTCACATAGGCGCCGCTGAGGCCGGCTTTCAAAACCGCTTCGTCCTCGGCCCGGAAAGTCTCGAGCTTGGCCGTCAGCAAGCGGACGACTTGCCGCTTTGAAATCATCACCCCCATGCCATTGAGAAGCGCGACGATCCGCTCGCAGGTAACTTGGCCAGAGAAATGCAGCACCAGGACAAAGCGATGCAGATTGGGGCCATATCCCCCGACAATCCCGGAATCGAGTTCGGCGATGATCGTCTTGCCGTCCGAAGTTTGCCAACGCTCCCGCCGATAGCGCGTCACCCGCGGGCTCAGGTTCAGGTCCTGAACCACAATCTCCTCGTAGCCCTTGTGGCGCGAGCCGGCCGGCGCCTTTGTCCTCACCACCACGGTCGCGTCAATCGTCAGCTTGTCCAGTTGGCTGCCGCGTCGACGGCTCGACTTCTCGCCCTTGGGGCGCGGTCCGTCGTCGCCTTCCAATCCGCTGCGGTCCGTCGCCTTGTCCATTCCGGAAGGCTTGTGCGGCGGGCGCGGCGGAAGGTTCTTCAACCGCGATTGGCGCTTTGACATGCCCCGCTGAACCACAACCGTCGCTGCGCTGGGGCGGTCGACCTGGATCCGATTAGACCGCTGGCTTAAGATCCGGACCGCGGTCACCCGTAAGGCAGGCGCGATCGAGCCGACCACCGGGACCTGTCAGGGTTTCACGAACCGATAGGCGAAGCGATCGGTCTCGCCCTTGATCGAGGGGTCGAACACCTTGATCGAGTGCGGATCGCCCTTGTTCGCGAGCATGGTGCTTTCCGCGTCCAGTACGAAGCCGGCCGCCTCCACCTCCTCGCGAACGGATGCAGGCTCAATCCGATGCAGCGACTGGGCGTCGCTCGTGCCCGCCCCGACGGCGGCGGCGTGGTCTACGATGACGTAGGACCCACCGGGCTTCAGCTGCTCGTAGACAGCTCGATTGAAGTGGGCCGCCGTCGCGCCCCTGGCCTGGATCAGCGCGGTGTGGAGATCGTGGTAGAATAGGTGCAGCCACAGGACATCCGCTGGTTGCGTGGCCTCCGGCATCGCCACGAGGTCCGCCGAGACGGCTTCGACGTTTTCTCGGCCCTGCTCCTTCGCAAGCATCCGCATGCGGCCGACCGGATCGTTCTTGAAGTGGGCGACTTCGGCCGGCACGAAGCTGTAGACCCGTCCTTCGGGTCCCACGATGTCGGAGAAGAGACGGGTCCAGTCGCCGTCGCCTGGGTAAACGTCGATGACGGTGGAGCCCGCATCGACTCGTGCGAACCGGATCAACTCGGATAGCCTGGATTGGTCGTACATCGGGATCTCCTTTACGGTTGGGCGTTCGACGAGCGTGCGGCGTGCGAGGGGGCGATCCACGGCTGATCCACCGTCACCCCGACCCGATGGCCGCAGATGGCCAGCGCTACGCCAGCCCGGACGAGGCGCGCGCCAGTGCTTGCGTGTCGATATACTCCCTGATGTTCGTCAGTTTGCCATTTCGAACGGTAATGGCGAAGACCCAGTCGTCCTTGAACGGCTTATTCGTGGCTTTGATTTTCCCCGTAGCGACGCCGACGACCAGAACCCGGTCTCCCTGCGCCACGAATTCGGGGGGCTCTGGGTATGTCATTTCCACCTCTTGGGACGCCTTCTGAAGCACGGCCGCCAATTCCGCGTGCCCGCGGTGCGTGCCGGCCAGCGGCCAGTCCTCGCCCGGAATGATCCACTCAATATCTTCGGCAACCAGCGCCAGCAGATCTTGCTTATTGTAGCCGCCCATTGCTGCAAAGAAATCCTTCACAATCTGGACATTCTCTTCGATACTCATCGAATCTCTCCGTTTTCCTTACGTCGGATTGTGTCCGATCTAGTCGGACACGTTGTGGTCCACGAACTAGGATCGGATCGAAATTTGCGATCACGATTCATCAGTCGAACTTGACCAAGTCCTTGAAGATCAGTTGACCCCAGCTATTTCCGCGCGCCTGCACAAGCAGTCCGCCTTCCGAAAGCCCGCCAAGTTTGATCGGCGAGAAACCGAGATTTTCCGCAAGCGTACCAATCTCCGCTGCGGCAGCGTCATCGTCGCTCGCCAGGAACACGACTCTCCTGCCACCATGTACGGCCGGATCTTGGCCGAGGACGGCAGCGACCAAATGGTTGAAGCCCTTGACCAGCCTTCCGCCACTGAAGGCCTGCGCGACGGCCTTGGAAGAAGGTTGTCCCCCCAGTTTCTCAGGGGGCACCCCGTAGGCATTGGTCACATCGACGATCGTCTTCCCTTGCCAGGTGGACAGCGTCTTCGCGACATCCTGGTGCGACTCGAAACGGACAGCCAAAATGACGATGTCCGCCTTGACCGCTTCCGCCAGCTTTTTGGGAATGATCGTGGGTCCGATCGCGGCCGCGGCGGATGCAAAGCTTTCCGGGTCGCGCGTGGTTGCCACGGATACTTCGATGCCGCTTCGGGCAAATGCCTTAGCAAGAGCCTGGCCGATATTGCCGAATCCTACAATCGCATAGCTCATGCTGTTTCTCCGAGCTTGTGTTAGAATCAAAGTTTGAAAAGTGTGGTCCCACGACTGGCGGGGCTGGAGGGCCGGCCACGGGACCGCGCGGGGGTCAGACCTGCGCCATGCCTCCATCGACGGCGAGATCCACGCCGGTGATGAAAGAACTTTCATCGGAGGCGAGGAACGTGACGGCAGCCGCGATTTCCTCTGGCCTGCCCCTGCGACCCATTGGGATCTGTGAAGCAAACTGGGCGGCCGCTTGCTCGGCTTGCTCTGGGGTAAGGCCCGTCGTTGTCTCTAAGGCAGGGGTCTCGGTTGGTCCGGGGCTCATCGTATTCACGCGGATTTTGCGGTCTTTCAGCTCCAGAGTCCAAGCGCGCGAGAAGTTGCGTACAGCCGCCTTACTCGCGGCGTAGGCGCTAAACCCTGGCAGCCCCAACACGTTCGAGACCGAGGAGTTCAGGATAATCGAACCGCCGTCTTTGAAGAGGGGAAGCGCCTTCTGCACCGTAAAGAACAGCCCCTTCACGTTCACGTCGAAGGTCTGGTCAAGATGGGCCTCAGTAGCTACCGCGAGCGGTGCGATTGTCCCCACGCCCGCGTTCGCGAAGAGAATGTCGATGTGACCATGTTTCTCTTTCACGACGGCATAGAGCCGGTCCAGATCTTCCAAGCGCGACACGTCGCCCGCGACCGTCGTAACGTTTCTCTTGATGAAGGCTGCGGCCTCCTTCAGCTCTTTCTCTCGTCGCCCGGTGATCACGACGTGCGCACCTTCTTCCACGAAGCGCTTGGCTGTGGCCAAGCCAATGCCACTGCTTCCGCCCGTGATGACTGCAACCTTACCTTCTAGTTTTTTCATGATCTTTTTCCTTCGTTGTGCGGGCCGGGCACGGGACCGCGCCGGGGTCAGAGTTGCGCTAGGCCGCCGTCGACGGCGACCTCGCTTGCGGTCATGAAGCTGCTGTCCGACGACGCGAGAAAGGCCGCCGCCGCCCCGACCTCCGCAGGATCGCCCATGTGCTGGAGCGCAGTCATCGAGCCGTAGGCCTTCAGGCCCTCCTCGCCGAGCGCTTCCTTCGCGAGCTCGGTCGCCACCGCCCCAGGCGACAGCACGTTTACCCGGATGCCGGTGCCCTTCAGGTCCTCCGCCCAGGTCCGCGCGAGGTTGCGCACTGCCGCCTTGCTCGCGCTGTAGGCGGTGAATGCCGGGGCGCCCGTGGTTCCGGCGCTCGATCCGGCCAGGATAATCGAACCGCCCTCGCCCATCAGCGGCAGCGCCTTCTGGACGGTGAAGATCGTACCCTTCACATTGATGTCGAAGGTTTCGTCAATGTGCTTGGCGGTGATCTTGCCGAGCGCAAGCTGGCTTCCCACCCCGGCATTGGCGAAGACGATGTCGAGGGTTCCGCGCTCGGCCTTCACCGCCGCATAGAGTCGGTCGAGGTCGGCCTCATCCGAGACCGAGCCCCTCACCGCGCGGGCATTGGGCCCGAGGTCGGCCACCGCGGCGTCGAGCGCTTCCTGCCGGCGACCGAAGATGAAGACGAAGGCGCCCTCCTCAATGAAGCGCTTTGCTGCGGCGCGGCCGATGCCGGTAGCGCCGCCCGTGATGACTGCAACCTTACCTCCAAGCTTTCCCATGACTTCTCCTTCCAGGCTTCCGCCTCTTTTCGCTCGGGGACGCCCCGAGACCCTCGACATAGGTCCGCCGGGGTCAGGCGTTGAGTGCGGGAACGCGCACATCGGTGGTGCGAAATCGATCCGGCTGAACGACTGACGCCAGCCGCCACGATGGGTGTCCGCCGTTCGGAATTGGGCCGCGCTCGTTGAAATAGGTTATATTGAACACCCGTACTGCTATACCATCCGTTAGATACGGGCTTTGGAAGGCGCACCGCGCGGTGCGGGATTGCACCATGATCGACTGGGATGACGTTCGCTACTTTCTTGCCGTCTCGCGCGGAGGCTCGGTGCGGGCCGCCGCCGGGCGCCTCGGGGTTAACCACTCGACCGTGCTGCGACGCATCGCTCAGCTCGAGGAACGCCTTGGAGCGCTCATGTTCGAAAAGCTGCCTTCGGGCTACCGCCTGACTGCTGCGGGCGAGGAGATCCTCGAGCTCGCGAACCAGATGGAAGCGTCGTCGCACCAGCTGGAGACGCGCGTCTTCGGTCGCGACCAGAGCGTGCGAGGGCTTCTGCGGGTGACGCTGACGCCGCCCCTCGCGAACCACCTGCTCATGCCGGACTTCGCTGATTTCGCGCGTCTGCATCCGGACATCGAGATGGAAATCTTGTCGTCCGGCGAGCTGGCAAATCTGACCAACCGAGAGGCCGATGTCGCGATACGTGTCGTTTACGACCGCAAAACCCTGCCGCTCAACCTTCACGGCCTGAAGGGACCGGAGCTGTTCGGCGGCGTCTACATGTCCTGCGATCGACTAGCCGCATGGCGTGCGGGCGCGCCTGATCCCATCCGGTGGATCGTCATTAGCATTCATGGAATTCCGGATTGGGCCAGCGAGGGTGAGGTTCGCACCACGGGGGTTCCATTCAGGACCGCGGATGCCGAGGCGCAGATCGTTGCCGTACGGCAAGGGCTCGGGATGACGACGCTGCCGTGCTTCATTGGCGATGCCGACCCCCTACTGGTGAGGGTGCCGGGCACAGACCTGCACATTTACGGAACGGTTTGGCTTCTCACACAGGGGGAGACACGCAAGACGAAGCGCGTGCGGTTGTTCACGGAGTTCGTATCCCGCAGGCTCGCCGCGTACGCGCCGCTTCTCGCGGGACTGTCCTTATCGCGCGACTGACGCGCGGCAGGTCGCCGACGACGCTTGCAGTGGACAAGTGCCTGCAAGCGGACATCCCCACCCTCCGACATGGGTCAATTGCGCCATTCTGGCCGTTGTCCCGCCACTTCCGATCTACGCCGATAAGCGGAGGTCGTCTGATCGCCCTGACATGTCCAGTTGCTGCCGAGAACGCGGACGGAACTGAACTTTCACCCGCATAGCGGCTTTGCGTTCGGGTTGTATCGCCGGCTGTACTTTAAGACTGGGATAAAACAATTCGCGTTGCGCGGGCATGCAAAAAAGCACCCGAGAAAAATGCCTTGGCCGGCCGAGAAGTCACTCGCGCCGTTGAGGCGCGCCCGTCAGCAATTAGCGGCACAAACAATGTAATTATATCAGCACCTTACTCGGGATAATATCTTATGCATTTTCTTCCGCTAGGGAGCGCCATTGTTTGGCCGATCGTCTCGGGTTGCAATCGTCGGGTAGCGGAACTTCCCGGCGGCCTCGCCATCATTCTGGATCATACGGGCGCGTATCCGCCATCGTAGCCAATTCTGGGTTAGACCCGATAGGCCCGGAGGTGATTGGTCGGAGTGCCGTTACTGGCGAGAACGCTTTAGCGATCGCGGCAGCAATTGAGAAAGCTTTCCACCTTAGGCCCCTCGATGGTGTGGTCGTCGTGCAAAGGGCGGACAATGGTTGGACCTTGCCGAATGGTACCTTCGAGGCGCTTCTTTCGAGGCACGAGCAATGCATGGGCTTGGCACCTATGAAGATCTTTCTAAGCCACAAAGGCGTAGACAAAGAAATGGTCCGACGCTTTGAAAAGCTCCTGCGAGCCCTCGGCTTCGATCCCTGGCTGGATGATGACGCTATGCCTGCCGGGTCTAGCCGGACCGCGCTATCCAGCAGGGCTTTAAGGATTCGTGCGCGGCGGTATTTTTTGTCACGCCACAATTTGAGGACAAGCGTTGGCTAGCAACTGAAATTGAATATGCACACGTCGAAAAGCGGGAAAAGGGTGACCGGTTCTCGATCATCACTCTCTGCCTGTCGAAAGACGGGCAGCAAGGCAAAGTGCCTGATCTTCTAACGAACTACATCTACAAGAGTCCCGCGCACGAGCTTGAGGCGATGGTGGAAATCATCGAGCGTTGCCGATCAGATTGGGGGAACCGCGATTCTAACGAAAAGCGCGGGACCGAAGCCCCGCGCCCCAGTTCTCGTGTTGCAGTTTTGGCACCGCTTATCCACTTTTCCACACATATCCACAGCGACGGATCGGCGACGAAGCGTGAACGAGGCGCCGGACGCGTCCGAGATTTAGGACTCAAAAACTCCGAGATATCAGAAATTCCGAGATTTCGGGTGTGGGCTTGACCGCCCGCCTGCGGGAAGCGGACGGCCCGATAACGGTGCTGAGTTGGAACTGTTACCGAAACAATACCTGCGCGTTTTCGAAGCCGGCCGGCTTGATCACGGCACCGATGGAGGTGCTGACGATATTGAGGAAGTGCAGTGGCTTCCAGCCGATCTCGGCCGCCTTCCTGATGGGCTCTTTAGGTCCCAGTTCGCACGCAGTCAGCTCCGTCCCCCTCCAATCGGCTAAGTCAATAATCTTCCAGCCTGGACGGGCAAAACGGCGGCAGCGACGAAAAACGCTGCCGGGATAGACCATCCGGCAAGATCGTCGCCAGGTCCCTGGCAACCGAAGCTGCTATGGACCGTCCTTGATCTTTTGTTTGGTCGCCTGCTCTGCGCTCTCCACGAGCCGGGCGATAATTTTGTTAGGGACTTTACGGTGCCCTCGACGGCCTGAATTCACCTGCCAGATCGCCTTTACGACTTCGAAGAGCACGCGCTTCGTTGAGGCCACGGAGAGCGGAATGCGAATATCCGCGCCGCTGCTGCTTGGGTCGGCACCGGCGGCAACCAACGCTCCAACCCGCGCCTTCTGAGGCCCTTCAATGCGATTACTATAAATGATATCCCACTTGAAATCTGGCAAGACAAACAAGGGAACATGCTCTGCCTGGATGAGAAACAACTGCCTCGCGTATGCTTCGTTTTCTTCTTCTGAGAGGCCCGAAAACAGCGTCGTCTTGAAGTTCTCAAACTCCAATTCGATGTCGACAAAGTAGTCCAGGTGTTTGAGATACTCTCTCGTTGGACGCAGGTAGATGAAGATGGACTTCCGGCGTATGGCATTCAAAATCGCCGCCTTCAGAATTGTTTCGTTGGGATTCATCTCGAACGGCTGTCGGATTGCGGAAATGAAGATGAAAACGTCGTCGATGCCCATCGAATCGAAATTTTTGGCCACTTCCCCGATGTTCTTGCTTGTCCTTTCTTCGGACGACTGCAGCTCCTGGAGGCGTTCGCGATAGGCCTCCTTAAGTCTCTCTCCAATGCTGTGAGGCTCTTCAAGGTTGAGGTCTGCCGCGCGAGAAAGAGCCTGGGCGCCAAGTATTGATCCGTCCTGAACTTTTGGGGCCAGTCGCTCGATTTTCTTGATGAGTTCAGGGCCGGCTGATCGCCTCGCGCTATGGATGTTTGTCAGGGTCGACTGAGTAATTCCGAGCTCCTTTGCAAGCCCTGCCATGGACTCCAATCCTGCGGAACGAATGACGGCCCTCAGGTAAATTCTTCGGCGATCACTAAGTTCAGTATGGTCCACTGCCGCCCTCAGCGCTGCTATGCCATCTCGAACTTGGCCAGATCAGACCTGGCATCCAAGCATCGTGTCAAAAAGATTGCATTGCAATCTGGCTCCAGGTCTTTGCTCAGAATTGAGCTTCTTCCGATATGAAACTATGCGCAACATGAAAAGAAACTTTTCTTGTAATCTCTGCGATTTCCCCTGACGATGCACCTGCTTCGATGCGATGTAGGCCGACAGGTCTCCCACCCGACACGTGGGGGGCACGCCGAGTACTTGTTTCGTTGAACGGTCCGCTCGCGCATGAAGCTGCGAGAAGTAAGCGCGTCACCATGCCTGGCGTGAGAAGCGCAGCCGGGCCAACGAAACGAGGAGGGGAATATGACCGGTGAGAATCTCATTCGCGTCGATAGCGGTGGCGACCAGACTCGTTTTCCCTGGTTGGGCACGTATCGGTTGTCCAGGCTCGAGAACCAACTCCTACAGGACGCCCTTCGCCATTTCCAAGTGTTTACCGATGGACAATTTCCAAAGGATGCCGCACGCCAAAGCCTGCTTGCGCAGATCGCCGCGGACAAGTCGATCGCGCATGCCGCCCCAGGTCTCAATCGCCTGATCGAGAAGGTTCGCGCCGATCTGGTTGACGGCATCTATGTCACGAACTTGCCAACCGAAAAGTCGATCACCTACCTCCTGTCACTGACCCTGGGCAGTTCGATCGGGAGCGTTTTCAACTATGGTTCGCAGAATAGCGGTCGGCTGGTCATGGAAATGGCCTCCGACCCGAGTGAACCCGAAAACCATGGAGCGGAGCTCGGCTGGCGCACTGAGGGTGCGTCGATCCCACGTGAGCGTCGCGCTGAATGGATAGGTCTGATTGGCGTCGAAAATGCACCCGGGAGCTACACCGCATATGCGCCCATCAAGCCTGTAGAGCAAACCCTGAGTTCGCGCGCAAAAGCCTGGCTCTACAGTCCGTCCGCGTCGTTTCTGGACGGCCCGGCATCGGACCCGCCGACTTGGTCGGCGCCTCGTGCGGTACTATCGCGGTCGCCGCTCGGTCATACCGAGATTACTTGGCCGGGCGACGCTGTTCGTGCGGCCAAGCGGGATGACCCGATCGGCGCTGGTGCCTTGGCCGAGCTTGCATCGGAAATCAACCGGCAGCACGTGAGGGTATCGATCGACGCAGGTTGCTTCCTGGCTTTCAACAATCTTCGCGGAGTGCACAGGCAGGCAACTGCCAGCGACGGCTATTGCCTCAGTTACAAGACCTATGCCCGTCACTCCTTGCGCACGCTGCAAGCGAAAGGGGAGTCTGGACCGATATTCTCCCTGACGGACGCCAGCGCATCCCGACGGGGTCTAGCAGACTTCCAACATCCGCAGGCGACAAAGGGTGAGCCGGAATATCAGATATATGCGTAAGGCAATTGACCATATGCGCTTGGCGCGTGCGAAGCACGGTCCGGATGGCAAGCTGGACGAGCAAATCGGTCTGCGGACCCTGGATGATCTCGGTCCGCAGGCATTGCAGTTATTCTGTTGATCGCGAGAGAAATTTGCTTTCTCCGCGATTGCCGGATGGCGAGCGTAACACTCGCACCTCGGCTGAGGGTCGAGGAAATCGCCCTAGACGTGCCCTAGACGGCAATTCGCATCGACTTTGCCGTTCTCGAGCAGCAGACATCATTTGATGCGGCCGGTCAGGATGAAGCTAATGTTGTATGGTTTCTGGTGTGTTTTTGTGCAAAAATTGATCGTTGTTGAGTTTGGAGCACTGCCGCATGACTGCGCAGGCGATATTGCGCCTATTGATCAGCGACTATGGCGTTGCGTTGCGCCTGCCAACGGGCGACAACCAGATCGCCGCGCACATCGCGCAGGAAACAAAGCTGGCGCAAGGCACATTGCTCGGCATTCTCAATGGGAGCACCGCGCGGATCAACGAAAACACGCGAAAGAAACTGGCTGACTACTTCAACCGTGTCGCCGTGCCCCATATTCAGCCCGTCTGGCTTTCAAGCCGTTCAATTGCAGAGTTCAACACACAACGTGCTCAGTCTAGCGTGATCCCGCTCACGATGCCGGCGGACTACCGCTCCACGGCGGCGGCGTTGCAAAATTGGCTTTGCGGGGTCCATGTTGCCTATCGCTACAGCCTTGATTTCATCGATACGGGGGATGTGGCTCGCGAGGTTGTTCACATCTGGAACAACGATTCCGTTCTTCAATTCAGGATGTCGTTCGTCAATCCGTCGGGCGGCGAGATTGGCCCGGTTCACTACTATGAAGGTCCGGTTCTGCTGGTGGGCCGCACCGCGGTCCTCATCGGCATGAACGTTGAGCCGAAGACAGCCCAACGCGAATATGATCGCGCCCGCATCATCGTCATCGACCACGACAACGGCGGAGGCGATACACAAGACTGCAAGATTGGGCTCATGACAAGCACGCGGCCGCGCCGTGATCATGCCCCCTGCACGGCCAGCACCGTTTTACTGCGCACACAGTGGAAAGTAACTCAGGCATTGCTGGACAAACTGATGGACGGTGCCACCGTCATTCGTCCCCTGGACGAGACAATCGAGAAGGACTTTGGAAAGGTACACGCGGCACAGATCAAGATCTTCCTGGATAACCGGCCGTCCGGATATCCTGTTGAGCCGGAGTTGGGGGCGTACGTGAAATCCGGACCAAGGCCCGAACGGGTGCTGCGGTTGGACACCGAGCGGTTTGCAACGCATATGCGTCACATCCTGACGGACGTGATGGCAAACAACGCCATCCGTGCGCCTTTCAAGGAAAACTGGATCGCGCAGATGCGGAAGTGAGCGGTCTTTGGTCCCCGGATCAAGAACCGATCGACTTGTTGAGTTATGTGAGTACGAAATGCACCAGCGATTGGCGCCGTTCGTGCAGGCCCAAATCGCCGGCCATCGGCCGAACGCTTTTGCGCTCCTGACATCAGGGTCATTGCAGATTTGCGATTTTCCGTTACACGTATGTGATATTGCTTTGGTTGGCTAACACCATAACAAACGTCGCAGAATTCGCACATGCCGAAGAAAGCTCTTTTCCTCGCAGGACCCTTGACCGGAATATCCTACAAAGATGCGCTAGACTGGAGGAAGTACGTCGAGAGCAAGCTTCCGGCCGATGTCATCGCTTTCTCGGCACTCCGCGGAAAAGGATATGTGACAACGGAACGTATCCTCAAGGACGCGTACCCCGAGCATTTGCTAAGTACGCCTCAGGGCACCATAGCCAGAGATCGCTATGACGTATCCCGTTGCGACGCGCTTTTCGTGAATTTCTTGAATGCCGATAAGGTTTCCATAGGGACCATCATGGAAATGGCGTGGGCCGATGCGCGGCGCACACCGATCATCCTCGCTATGGAAGCAGGGAATATTCACGATCATGCTTTCGTGCGACAGGTGGCCGCATTCATAACCGGGGACTTGGACGAAGCGATTCAGACGGCTGTGGATGTCGTAACGATGAGCGTCGTCTAGCGAATATTGCACTCAAGACCGGTGTCATCGCCGTTGAGACCGTGAGAGCCTCGGATCGATAAAGTTGCATCGATGCAAAAATACAACAACAAAACGTGCTACCGTGCTAGTAGGTGCCCGACCTGCGGGTCGGGAGAGTGCGCAGGATCAATACGGTCCTCAAGGCAATCACATTATTTCCGAACCGACCGTCGAAATAGAGTGCATGGTTGTTTGTTGGGCGAGACTGAGCAACTAGACGTGGGCTGAAAGGCGTTTTTTCTAATTTGGCGACTACGCGGTACGTAGTCCTCGGGCTGTGTTTGCTGATGGCTAAGTGGCCGTCGGGAGAAGTGTCATGCGCTTCGCCAATGCAATCATTCTTGTGGCAGCCGCGATGCTCTGTTCAAAGATCGCGAGCGCAGCCGATTTTGATTCGCGGGCCGCTGTTGGGTAATTTTCTACCCGCATGGTTTGCGTATTTTTCGTCGGCCTCTCCGCCGATTTGGAAAGACCGGTCTGCATCGGAAGCTGTGCGGCTTTCCAAGATGTCCGAGGATGGCTCGGATATAGGGTCGGCGATGTAAGCCTTTATGTCGGAGGTGGCGTCTATCAGTCGATAGACTATTCGATAGTCTCGCCGCTTACATCATCACCCAGCAGAGCGATCCTTGGGACTGGATTTAACTGGAGCTTCTCGTCGAAAGAATCAGTTTCATTTGAATACCAACGAGCCGAACGCTTCGGGTGCACATATTTTTGTAGCAGTTTTACCTCGACTACGCCTGCGTTCGAGAATAGCTTTGTGGTCAGGTATAATTTTGCGACTGGCCTTCATGCTAAGCCAAATGACGAAGAGGACTGGGTTGGGCCTCTTCGCGGAAAATTGCTCAAGCTCGCGCAGTAGAGAAATGTCGGGAATTGGCACGAATCGTTGGAATTGGGCTAGCGAGCTTGTACTTGTTCTTTTCGACTTCCAATTCGGCTTTCGCTCCTGAAGTCATGAAAGCCTATAAATTGCCGATTGCAATCCTGTCGGCAGCGGGATGTGCAATTCTTTTGGCAGAGTATGTGTAATACTTGCTAGCTCTCAAAATGACGGACAACGCTATTCCAAGGGCAGGTAATCCTGCTCGCGGCCTGTATCCTAGGACGGCGGCAAAACTCTGGCAGAGGAAGGTATTCATAATTAAGCAGTATCAGACCTTTGCTGGCGCGTTCGGATTAATCGTGTTGATGAGCCTAACTGTAATTTGGTTCGGTGTGCATCGCTGACTGCGCGTTAATCGGATCGCTGGGTGCAAAAAGAATACGGTCCCGATGAAAGCTCCGCCGCTAAACCCTATGTCCGATTGCCCGTTGCTGCTGTGGCGGCTCCTCGCCTATGATCACGCAATGCCCGAACAACTCTGGGGTGATGCGGAGGCCTATGTGCGCGCACATTCCCAAAAGCGAGCCTGCCTTTCGTCGAGCTGCACATGCCTCGATTGCTGCGGCGACCAACAACCAGACCGTGTTGGCGGAATGGCTGGGCCGTCATCGAACGACGTCTCGCCGATGGCAGGTTACCTACGTGGCCGGTCGTACCTGGAATCGGCCGGGCAATAAGTGCGTTTGCGAGCGAAGACTACCGGACATGCGAGTGCCTATCGGAGGCAGCCACGCGCAGCGTGAAATCGTCGAAGACACCTTTGCGGTCGACCAGTTAGTTGCCCGGGGGGGCACAAGAAATTTGTATTGTGCCGAATATGCAGTGGCCATTCGAACGATTAACGTGTAAAGGAGCGCTGGGGTTCGCGAATCTGGGGGCGCGTGGCAGGATGGGTACGGTCGTCTCGCGGCAATCACACACTGTTACCGAGCCGACCGATCAAGAACCTGCCGAGATCAAGCGACCACCTTCCATCGACGACCTCATAGCGCTTGTGCGCGGCCGTGAGGAGAAGATCTTTTCGTACGCGCGTGAGCGAGCCATCGATCCGTTGACTCTGCGCACTCAGCTTCTCCTGCACATTCCTCGGCTGGTCACCGCTGACGATTTCCCAGGCGACGGTGATATCCAGCGAGAAATTCGAGTGATCTCTGACTTGCTCGAAAAAAGTCAGCGTCCGTACGCGCAGTGGTTGAAGCAGCCGGAAAAGGCGATCGCGCTGGGCGATCTCGAATTCATCTCGCTGGATGCGGACATCGCGAAGATCTACCATGAAAGCCTCCATTACGTGGGCTCATACCGGCCCGGGCATCATTTTGCATTTCGAGACAAGAATAGTGGCAGGATCGTCTGTGTCGGTAGCGTTGCGAGCTTCGACCTCAAACATGCTGAAGAGAAGATCGCGCCACACATCGATTCACGATCAGTATTCGTCTTGTCGCGATTCTTTGCATTTCGTTGGGCACCCCAAAATACCTTCAGTCATTTCCATGGCAAGTTGCGCCTTCGGTTGATGAAAGAATACGACACAAAGCTGATGTTCTCGTTCATCAATCCGAACCTCGGCTTCAACGCAAGTTCACACACAGGCGCACATTGGACAGTTTTTGCTCACGAGGCAGGTACGCGCTATATGTACCTTGATGGCCGTTACCGAACGATGCGGTTCTTTATAAAGAATTACGGCACGAGCGATGTGGCTAGGCTTAAAAAGAAGCTCGGCCATTCGTTTTGGGTTTCGACCATTGATCTCCATCCGATGAAGCTCCTTGCAATTCCGCTTCAGCGCCGGGCGCGAAGGGCGATCCCAACGATTCCATATCTCTTTCAACGCCCGGAGCTGCATGCGCCCAGTTCAGCAGAATCGATCGCAGGTCCGGCCGAGTCATCCCGCGCGCAGCCGCAGATTGCGACGAGATCGGCCCTCGCGTCAGCCGAGGGCGGACTTGGATTATCAATCCATAGCGACGCAAAGCAGCCACTGCGCGCGTAGGTCCTGAGTGGACCAGGGTAGCGAAAAATTTTTCCTTTGATTTCTAACTATTTGTCAAACACAAGCGGTTTTGACCAGTAGATAGCACGATTGGCCTTCGCACAGGATCGCGATCGACATGACTTCAAGATCGTCTCGACCAAGGCGATCATATCCGCGTGCTCAATTCCTCAAGCGGGAAGCACATGTGTCCCACAAGCAGCTTATATAAAGAAACAAGTGCTGAGCGATTTTTGGGCTGTTCCGACGGGCGTGTCGTCAGCGGTCTGTCACCCTTTCAAATTCTATTGGGAACCTCCGGCTCCACTAACTGCTAGCTGACGTCAACGGGGCTGCCCAGCGCCAGCAGCGATTGCGCCAGGACTAGCCGACGAAGACCAACGGTGGTCGTCGTAACACGGCCATCACCAATCAACTTGTAAAGCTTCGTTCGTCCCAGACCTGTCACTTCGCAAGCTTCCGCGACTGTGCAAGTCAACCGCTGCGCAAATGGAATGCTGCCTCGGCATGCTTCGGCTCATCGGCCAACGCACCACGATCATTTTTAGCACCATTTCCGAACCGCCGAACACGTCGCAGCACGTTACGCCCCCTTCCAGCACTTTAGTCGAAGCCGGTACCCTGAGGCGTATCGCGGATCACGTCAATGGAAGCGGCAGAGTGGAGCGGCGCACCTCAGCGAACATTCAGGAAAGACTGGAATAGCGCCGGCGTCGAAAGCGCGCTGGATTAGCCTCAATCGGTGTCCAATGTCTGTCCTATAAACGGGTATGGACGACACTAGCCTGCTTGGTCCGGGTCGCGCGCGTCATCGCCATCATCAGGTGGCCGCCGCGGCGCTCGACCAGCCCCAGCGCGCTGATCGGCAACTCGATCCCGATCGTCGGATACGACCGGGCGCTGATCAGCGGATAGCCCCCTGCACGACTTTAGGAAGGCCGCTGGTGCGGGTTTGGCCGGCGGGCGCGACCGGGGCTCGATTGGAGATTGGCTGTCTCATGGAAGAGGATCGAAAGATACTGGTCGACAGCGGTCTTAGGCCGCCTTTGCCGCGCACGCATAAAACCAACTCTCTGAAGGGTGCCCCTCGCGCTCCGGACGGTTGGCTGGAGCAGACCGGAAGCCCCGAGTTGATTCCTGGGCCGCGGATTCGTTCCAAAGACGTGCGCAACCGTTACGCATGCGCCTGTGGCATGGCTCTGGAAGGCCGTTTGCCGCGTCCACGGAGGCCCGCCCAAGCGTCCGGCTTCTCGCCGCTGCCATGTGCGGGCGATCCCGGCGGCCGCACGGGGAACTCCGCGTGACTCGGCGCTCATAGGTCGGATGGCTGCCGGCCTTCGCCAATAGTTCATGCCAGCGACGTTTTTCTGCCTTGGGCCGCCCTAGTGCCGACCGGATAGCGAGTGAGCATGGACCGATGAGTTATTATCGGTTTGCCGAGACAGCGATCGCGCTCAGCTTTGGCCTTGCCTTTGCGCTCGTCGGCTGGTGGGACATCGTAGGATCGATCTGGAGCGCTCTCGAGTGACATGCTCCGGTACGAGCGCGGGACCGAAGCCCTGCGCCCTTTTGTTCACCGCCTCAGTCGCTTCACCGCCCTGGTCGCCGGCGAGGACTGCCCGGGATAGCTGTTAGGCCGCTAGGGCGAGCTCGGTTTGCAGGCTAGGAGTGCCGGACAATTCGGGGCGCCCTAGCTAAGCTAGGATTCGCCAACGCGGCTTGTGCGCCGGGGATTCGCAAATCAATTCCGGCGAGGCAGAGCTTCATTAGATAGCCTTTTTTCACGTAAGCGGACTGTTCTTGGCGCCTGGTTCGGTGATCTCGCCTGGAAACTGGTGGGGTCGCATCATCAAGCAGATCGGGTGGCCGCACGGTCGGGCTGTCTATGAGGTGGCGCTTGAGGATCAGCGCGCGCGAAGTTTTCCTCACCTGCCATCTCGATTCAATGCCTCGTTCTTTTTCGATGATGTCGAAGAAGCGAGATTTTATAAGTCCATTCAGAACCTACACACCCGCCACTTATACGAGGTCGAACTGGTAGACCCTGCTGCTACTAAGCATCAGACTGACTGGCGAAACATTTCCCCGAACGCGGCAAAATAACGACGTGTGGACCTACTCCGTCGGCGGCCTTCAAGTGGGCAGTGAAAATGTCTCGGGTCACGATTTGCATCAGATTGATGGGGAAATTCAGTTGCGAGACGGTAGAAAACTTCCGATGTCCGTCGTGATAAATGGCGCGTGGCGTCCACTCGCAGACCTGGAAAAGGTGCCTCCAAGAGCTATCCTTTCGCTGGGAGCACAATTTCGGGCCGATGGTTTTCATTGGGAAGGGTTTGTCAATGAAATGTCGGAAGACAGCTTCTTAAGGAGTTCGGCGGCCTGACTATCGTAGTCTCGATCGATGGCACTAAATGGACCTGGACCTATACCGTGGACGCGCTGCGCAATCAGATCGCCGCCAACAAGCAGGAGACCGAAGACAACTGGTTCAAAAATCCTATGAATTGGCCGAAGTTGAAGGGAAAGCAGGTATGGCGCTCCGCTGAAACCCAGTCGTAGCGGCTTCACTCCCGGCGCGATCCGCGGAATCATGGGGGCATGTCCGATCCGATGCCCGGCAATGATCCGAACGCGGCTTATGATGTAGTCCCGGCGCAGGGCCGGCCGGATGGCTGGACCGTGACATGCAATGGCATCCCGGTTCGGCACTTTCGTCAACAAGGCCAATGCGGAGCGCTACGCCACAGATGCCGAGTACCGCGCAAGCCTGATAGTGACGAAGTATGCCGATCGCTAAGGGCTGGTCGCGCGAGTTCGACGAACCGATCCCGCTTCCCCGCGGCCGCGAGCCTGATCGCGGCAACCTTCGACCTTTGCCCCGCCCACCACATGTCTCTATGATCGATCGGTGTCGCGCTCAGACCGTATCGGGGGTATTCGCATGAAACTTGTTTTCGCCGTCGCGATGATCGCAATGCTTGCAGCACCAGCTTACGCTCAGAGCCCGAACAGCAAGGAGCCCCCCAAGTCACAGCAGGAAATTCAGGCCGAGCGGGCGGCCGAACAGGCCTATAAGAAGTCGCTCAGCAACATTCCCAATCAACTGCCCGCTGACCCCTGGGGCAACGCGCGGAGCATGGATGCACCTAAGATCGCAGCAAAAACTCCTCAGGCGAAGAAGCCACCGGTCAAAAACGGCGGCACACCAAATTAGAACTCCAGCCGACGGTGACTATATCCCGGCAGGGCCGGAAACGCCTCTTCGACGATCCGATCACGCTGCCGGATGGCCGCGAGCTGGTCACGCTCGAGGATGCCGGGACCTACATCACGAAGCTTCCGAAGGCCGAGCACGAGGCGCCGGAGTGGCAAGCCGCGATGCAGGCCTTGATCCTGGTTGCGACGAAAGACGGGCCGACGATGCTTGCGCGGATCGGCGTCATGAGAGCCTTGAACCGTCACGTCGAGCGGGTGTTAGATCCACCGCGCAAGGACCATCATTGGGGCGCCGCAAGCTGAAGAGGGACCAATGACACTCGCTACCTTCGTGACCAGCCAACGGCAGTAGTGCCTTCGCGGGAATTGCCGCGTCCAACCGAGCCGGGAATCCCTATACGGGTTGTCGTGCCGTCGGTCTCCCTGGCATAGGTAGTGCAAGGAACTGCCTTGACTGTTTTTATTGAGCCATCAGGCGCCCTAACGTTCAAGCCTGGGCCACTGTCGACTAGCGGCAGCTGACCTGCAGAGTATGGGCTGGCGCGGCGGGCGCATACGCCCCGGTGTAACCCTTAGGAGTTTGAGCAAACGCATCAGGCGCTAAAACCACGAATGCCGCTGCCGCCGACAGGGTAACTACTCGCATGGAAGCCACCATCGAAATGCTTCAACGCGGCATCAGGATGTCCCGTCTTCCCCCAAAGTCAATCCACTAACTTTCGCGCCGTGCCGATTGACTCGATAGGGGCGTGAGGAGTGAGATCGGGATCAGCATTCCAGAGAGCTTGGGGGTGCAATTTGACTGATGACCGAGAAGAGTTCATCCGGCACCTAATTGCACGTTACAAAGCAGGCGAGCTCGGAAAAGACCATGTGCTGCAAGGCATATCTGACTACGATGCTTTGACCGCCACAAAGCGCATGCGGCTATACGCCCTGCTGTCCACCATAGCAGCGGCTATTTCGGCGCTGGCGTCTGCGGTGGCTGCTTACTTCGCCTATCTCGGCGTTCGCCACTAGCGCACATGACCGCATCGGCCGCCGCACGATCATGTGCATGCCCACCGGGGAGCCGGCACGCGATCAATGACGGATGATCCGCACCGCCCGACCTGTGGCCGAAATTGTGTGCTTGCTTTGCAACACCTTTTTGTTCCGCATAGCGGAACAGTCTTTTTGACTCCACAACGTCGACGAAACGCGGATAGCCTCAGGTCCCGGGGTTGGGCTAAGCGTTTCATCCCAATTTATTTTGAGCCCGGAGGGCCGCTGGGCATATTGCCGGCGGCCTTTTCTAAGGTGACGGACACCACCAAGGGTCCGCCGTAGCTGGAGGCGCACGGATGGGCGCTACCAATGCTCACGTTAATTTCGATGCGCCAGCAATTCTTCGCAAATGGCCTTCACGCCGCAACCAACGTTACATCGAAAGCACTGGCCCATATCTGCTCGTGGACGGCACGCTCGGTGAGTGTCTACGGGAGTTCATGGCCAAGCCTGCCTCCATGCGGCACTTGTATGAGATTTACACTTCACCACAGCCCCCGTTAGTAAGTTCCGTCTTATCCGGAGGCCACATTGTTGAAGTTGAAGTCGCCCGGCTACGGGATTTTCTCTGATGCCGCCGGATGGCCGCGCTCAGGCCTCTCCGGACTCCTCGATCGCGCGCGCAATTGGCAGTCGTTCGCGCGCAGGCTTTTCAGGGCGGCTTTCGAACCTACGAAGATGCTTGTGGCGTGTAAGTCCAACTGCCGACGACGGTTGTTCCGGCGTTGTCTAAATATTCCCGCTTGTGTGTTTGCCGCCGGCCGCGCGCACGTCCTGGGCGGCAAGATTGAGATAGCTATGAATGCGCTGAACCTCCTGATGCTGCTTGTCCAGCGGGGTCGTAAAGTTGTTGATCGTGAGAGTGAACAGAGACATTTTGCCATTCCTCTTTCTATTCGTCGGGACGACGAGACCGCACTCGGTTCGGCCGCTCCCGCGGTATCCAGCGATCTTTCGCGCGCTCAATCTGCTCGGGGTCGTCGACCAGCAACAGCATCTTGCCGAACGCCCCTAGCGCATCACCGAATGACATCCAGCCCAGGTTTTTGATCGGCTCTGGCGCGAACAGCTTCGCGGAATAGCCAGCCGGAAACCCGGCAATAGCGTCGACCGTTTCGAGCGTGAGTTGGCGTTCAATGCGGCAAACCCGAAATGACGCCACCATTTCCGGCATCGATCGGACGATGATTGCCGTCTGCTGCAGGTCCATGTCCATGCGGATTATGGTTGTTCGGCATAGCTGCGGCGGCGGAGACGGCGGTGCTGGTCGCCAACCATTTTTCCTACGTGGAAGATAGTTGGTCTCCTCGATCGCGGCGAGTGCGTCGCCCATTTGGTCAGCGCTCCACGGCGATCGTTGCCGTCGGCCGTAGCCTGGCGCGCGCGTCGGCGAGGTTCGTGATTTTCGCGGCCGTCGCTTCCGCGATGGCCCGAGCGGCCAAATCTGCCAAGGACAGGTTTGTCCTATCGAACCGCGGAAACTCGTCGCAGCCGGTCGCGCCCATTTCACAGCCCACCGTTGAGCGAGCCGGGGCCGAACGCGTAGGAACAATTAGAGACATTGACGGCGCTCGGCTCAGCCACATTCTGGTCGGATCAAGGTTTAGAGCCGTTGCCGATCTGTTGCACCGCGCGGCGTAGCATCTCCACCACGAAGCCCGCTCCTGGGCGTGGCTATCGCCGCATTTCGCGGTGCGGGCCTCGATCGGGAACGTGAACATCAGCATCGATCAATAGCGCTGCTGACGCGGGTTGATACTGCCGCCGGGGCCCGCGTCGCGATCCACTTTCGCCGCGACGGCGTTGGATGCCCTGGGCGGCTCAGTTTTGATCGGCGGGTTCGGCGGTGGCTGTGCAAATTTCTTGATCGGCCGGAACGATGGGGTTTTGGTCATCCTGATCGCTCCCTATGCGGCGGGCCGGGGCTGCAAAATCGCGGCGACGTTCGCAAGTCAGGCCATCGCTCAACTGGAGCCGGCCATGGGCCGCGGATCAGGGCGAACACGGAAGCCTCGATTTCACCGCCAAGTTGAAAAATTGGAGGACCATCCTCGCCGCGTAATTCGTCGCGACAAAGGTCGGGTGGGGCCAAAAATCGCGTTTCTCGATAATCTCCCCGGCCATGTGGACGCAGGTCGCGTACTGCCAGCAACCCGCTTCCATTATCTGCGAGAAAGGCGGTTCGTGCCTGTGGCGATCGTTCGCGCTTGGGTGCACGGCGCTGCTGAGGCGATAACGAGGGGTTGTTTCTCCCAGCCCGCGGGGCGGGGTCGTCGGGATGGGTTCAAAGCGGCTGGCGGTGTCAGACATTTTCAGACCTCAAAATTTGGCAGTGACGATGGTTTTGGAAAACAAAAATGGGAGACGTCGGTACCGAAAGGGAGCCGGGTTGCCGATCGAGCAATTTTCCCTGCCGTCGGGTCCTGGCGGCTTTCCAGGAAGAGAGCCCCCACCCCAATCGCGCTCAAACGCTGTTCCGGCCGCATCATCGCCCTGCCCTGGCGCGTGGCGGTTGGTAGGACAGGCTCTGCTTAGATTGTGGTCACCGCGTGATACTCTATCTTAGATTGTATGATAGTTTTTTGCCTGGTTCACCTTACGATGCAGATTGCGAGACGGACACCTTCACCATCGCCATGCAGTGAGGCATGCTGGTCCGCAGCGGTCCGCATTGGATGCCGCGCTCGCCTTAAGAAATCGATCGAGGTCTCCCTTCATGTCTGACAATCGCTTGCACGTCGATGGCGCTCGGGTCGTCGCCGATCTCACCGCGCTGCGCGCCATCGGCGCGTACAAGACCGGCGTTCACAAGCCGACTTTCTCGGAGGCACACATGCGCTCGCTTAAGTGGCTTGCCGAGCGCCTGCCCGAGGCGGGCTTGGCCGCGACCATCGATGGCATCGGCAATGTGATCGGGACAAGCACGAAGTCCGGACCAAAGCTGCTCGCCGGCTCGCATCTCGAAAGCCAGAATTATGCGGGCTGGCTCGATGGGCCGCTTGGCGTCGTCTATGCGCTGGAGGCCGCCCGCGTCATCAATCCCGACCCCAACTTTAGCGGCGCGGTCGAAGTCGCGTCATGGTGCGATGAAGAAGGACATTTCGGCAGTTTCCTCGGCAGCCGGTCTTACGTCGGCGCCGCCGCCGAGGCCGATATCGACGCCGCGCGCGACCGCAACAGCTCACGCTCCATGCGCCAAGCACTTGATAGCGTGGGCCTCGCCGGCCGTCCGCGCGTGAGCGCCGAACGCGGCCGGCACATCGGATATCTCGAAGCACATATCGAGCAAGGTGAAAGGCTGGAAAGCTCCGAGCTCAAGATCGGCGTGGTCACCTCTATCGTCGGCATCTGGCAATACCGCGTCACCTTTGCCGGCGAGCAAAATCATGCCGGCACCACCCGGATGGAAATTCGCAAGGACGCGGGGCTCGCGCTGACGAGGTTCTGCGTTGCGATCGACGAGTGCTTTCCAAAACTGTGCGGACCACGCACGGTGTGGACCACCGGCCGCATCACGCTTGATCCCGGCTCGGCGAGCATCATCCCGGGAGGCGCAGAGATGCTGTTCCAGATCCGCGACGTCGATCCCGCGGTGATCGAGCGCCTGGAGCAGCAGCTTCGGAGCATGGCCGCGGAGGTCACGGCCCAGGGCCGCGTTGCCGTCGCGGTCGAATGTATAAGAACCGGCTTCCCGGCCATGATGGATGCCAAATTCCAGGACGCCATCGAAGCGGCAGGCAAGGCGTTCGCCGGGGCCAAGTCCGTGCGCATGCCGAGCGCCGCCGGTCATGACGCCCAGGTACTTTCCACCATCATGCCGTCAGGCATGCTGTTTGTCCCGTCGATCGGCGGCATCAGTCATCATTGGACCGAGAACACCGCCGACGCCGATATCGTCACGGGGGCGGAAGTCTTCGTCGATGCCTGCCGGCGCCTGCTGCGAGGTGCTTCCGAGCAACCGTGACCATTTCTCCGCCCGCGAAGAGAGAACCATCGCAAGACCGCATCGTGCCCGCGCGGCCGCTCGCTACCATGCATTCTAGTCATTGGCCCCTTGCATTATCGTTAGAAGTGTATAAGTTGAGTGGGTTCGATTAGCCGCTGTGCCTTGTTGAATGCGCCTGCGGGCTCTTCTTTCAAAGACAACTTCGGGATTGAATTTGAATCGCGTGATCGTTCACGCGAATTGCGCGCGTGCGCTTCGGAGAGAGAATATGCCTACAGGTACAGTTAAATGGTTCAATGGACAAAAAGGCTTTGGTTTCATCCAGCCGAATGACGGCGGCAGCGATGTGTTCGTGCACATCAGTGCGGTGGAACGAGCAGGCCTTTCCGGCCTCGCCGAAGGCCAGAAGGTCACGTTCGAGGTCAAGGCCGACAAGATGCGGGGCAAGGTCAGCGCGGAAAATCTGTCGCTGGCATAAGCCCTTTACGTCATTCCACGGATGTACTGGAATGACGTTGCTGCCCGCTCGATCCCTCGGATTGAGCGGGTTTTGTGCGTTGCAAATCGGGTAGCCGGATGACCAGCAAGAAATCAAGCACCCCCTCGCCCGAGAGCATCGCAAGAGCCAATCGACAACGCATCGCGGCCGAAGAAGGACTGCAGGCGATGGCCGAGGTCGAACGACAGGCCCTCGCCGTCCGCAAGAACATGCAACGTTTGCGTGCCCTGAGGGAAGCCAAAGCGGCGGAACCACCAAGCGATGAGCCGCCGATAGGAAAAGCGGTAGCCAAGCCTAAACGCAAGAAGCCACTTCCAAAGACACTTCCAAAATAACGCGTCCAAGCGCTGGCGAGACCACGCTTTTTCCTTTCGAACACAAAGCGGCTTTAGGTTATCTTCGAGCAATACGAAGGAGCCTTGGATATGCGCGTTCTTGTTGCCGCTTCGATGTTAGTCCTGCTGGCCAGATCCGCCTTGGCGCAAGACGACCACGTACAAAGATACGGGGAAAAGGACAAGGATAAGACGCCGGAGCAGATCCAGGCCGAGAAGGACGCCGAACGTGCCTATAAGAAGTCCCTCGGCAACATCCCTGACAAGGGCCCAACCGACCCCTGGGGCACGGTACGCGGCACCGACGCGCCGAAGACCGTAGCCAAGCCGGACACCGCAGCAAAGCCGGCAAAGCCGAAGACCAAGACCGGCGCTGCCAATAATGAAGGCCGCGCTTCAGGAGCCGGCTTGCCGCCGTCAAGCATGCCGCCGGCCCCAGCCGACCATCGCCCATACACGCTCGTGCAGGTAGTACCAGGCAATCTTGGTTCCGACTTCGAGGGCCGCGATTGAACCGGCGATTTGGAGCCTGCCGGTCATGAACCAACTGATGGCGAACGTATCGACCGTTCCCAGCGTCCGCCAACTGATCGCTTTGAGGATCGAGCGTATATGCGTCTCCGCTCCTGGCAACGTTCTCACGCGGGCTACCTCCTGCTCCGACGAATTCGACAGATAACGCGCACGCACGTGTTTCTTCTTCTCAAAATTATGGCATGGTCAGGTTGCGGTAAGAGCTGCATTTTGCCCTGCAACAAATCCAAGAACTGTTTGAAAGAACAAGCAAATCTGATGTCGCGAGGGGCGTCGCGCCATTGATATGCCAAACTGGGGGACCGAAATGAGATTGTTTTTCGCGCTGGTCGCGGCTGTCACGCTCGGCCAGGCAGCGATCGCGCAGGGGCAGGAATGCAAGGCAGTCACGGACCCAAGCATGAGACTTGCTTGTTATGACAAGGCCACCTCTCCGGTCGCCACAGCGCGAACGCCGAGGCCGGCGGTACGGGTTGATCCAACCGCGGAGGTCGATGCTACAAAATATGTGGACTCGATCGGCGCGGAGGATGTGTTGCTGCACGAGCGGATTAATGGGATCTGCCGCGGCTGCTAGGCCGTTACGGATTCAATCTGACCCGCGCGTGCGATGGCGCATCGTTGCATCGGACGCAATAGATAACCCGAAAAAGCAGCCTATTTACCATCCAGATGAACCTGCTTGAATCCCTTCCCACTGTGATCGGTACCGCGGCGGTCGCGCCGGCGTTGTTCATCCTGTGGCTGGTGGTCGCCGCCGGCGAGCGGCCCGGTCCGCCTACCCGGGTGTGGACCGCGTTTCTACTCGGCGCCGCCAGCATTTCGCTGCTGGGTGCGGTGCGCGCGCCGTTCGCGCGGATGGTTTGGGTCCCCGACAATCCCTGGCTCGCGCAGGCGCTGCATTCGGTGTTCGGCGTCGCGCTCCCGGAGGAGACCGTGAAGATCCTGGTGATCGCCGCGGTGTCGGCGCGGCGCCGGCGGTTCGCCGATCCGATGGACACCGTGATCTATGGCGCCGCCGCCGGCCTCGGCTTCGCGGCTTATGAAAACCTCGCTTATCTCGTGCAGCATGCGGAGATGTGGCGGTCGCTGGCGGCGTTGCGCAGCGTCCTGACCGTGCCGTTCCACGGCGCGCTCGGCATCATTGCCGGCGCCTACCTCGCTATCGCGCGCAGCGGCACCGCGCTCGGCGCCAATCGCCACAACCGCGACTGGGCCCGCATCTCGAGCTGGATCCTGATGGTTGCAGGACCGGTGGCGTTGCATGCGGGGTTTGATTTTCCGCTCCTGACGTTGCAGCGAAATCCCGGTCTCGATCCCACAACCAGGCTTTGGCTCGGCGCCGCCAGCATCCTGATCGGCTTCTCGTCGATCGCGTTTGCGATGCGGCTGGTGCGGCGCGTCGCCCGCCATCACGCCCCCCGCGACGAACTCGCGCGCGAGCGGCTGAGCCAATTGCGGCGGATGTGGGCGTTGCTGGTGCTCGGCGGCGGCGCCGGATTCACCGGTCTTGCCTTCGTCCTGACTTCAATCCATCACTGGCTGGTCAATCCCGACCGCAATGTGTCGCTGGTTCTCATTCCGATCGGCCTCACCTCGATCCTGCTCGGTTGCGCCCTACTAGTTGTCACCACCGCGATCTATTTTCTCGGCCGGAACCGGATGCGCACGACGGCAGAGGGCTTTTCGTCCGCGTCCAGCCGTGGCTAGATAGGCGCGCGAGGCTTTGTCCCGCATAGCCGGTATCGGGAGTATTCCAATGACCATTCCCCAGGACATCAGCAAACTGCAATCCGAAATGGCCGCCGCGGTGCGCGAGCACTGGAAGGCCTTTCTGATCGAAGGCATCCTGCTCGTCATCCTCGGTCTTGCCGCGATGATCGTGCCGCCGCTGGCAAGCCTTGCGGTCACGATCTTCCTCGGTTGGATGTTCTTGATCAGCGGCGTCGCCGGGCTCGCGCTGACGATCTGGGCTCGCGCCATGCCGGGCTTCTGGTGGTCGCTGGTGTCGGCGGTGCTGGCGCTCATCGCCGGCGTGCTGCTGCTGGCGCAGCCGGTTGAGGGCACGCTCACGCTCACCATCGTGGTCGGCGCCTATTTCCTCGCCGAAGGCGTCACCACCATCATGTATGCGCTGGAGCATCGCCGCGAACTGTCCGAGCGCTGGTCGTGGCTCTTGATCGCGGGGATCGTCGATATCGTGATCGCCGGTCTCATCATCACCGGGCTGCCGGGATCGGCGCTGTGGGCCATCGGGCTTCTGGTCGGCATCAACCTGGTATTCGGCGGCGCCACGCTGATCGGCATGGCGCTCGCCGCGCGCAACGCTTGACCCGGACGAGCCCTCCCCATCCGATTTGGGGTGTCCGATTTGGGGGATGACAAGACAGAACGCGTGCGCTATAAAGCGACGATGATCACCGTCGCCACCAGCTATTTTTGGTACTTTAGCTACGACAGCTCGCTGGCGGTGGGAGGATCGCGCTCAATCTGAAAAATTGCAGCAAGAAGTCCGAACAGCCGCCAGACCTGGCGGCTTTTTGTTTGGCTGGCAGGTCCTAAAAAACCAACAGGAGCCCGCCGTGTTGAGCACGACAGACGATCTTCGCATCAAGGAAATCAATGAGCTGAGCACGCCGGAAGAGGTGATGCGCGAAATACCGCGCACCTTGACCACGACGCGAATTGTGATGGCCGCGCGCAACGCCATCCAGGCCATCCTGAACGGTACCGACGACCGCCTCCTGGTCATCGTCGGTCCCTGCTCGATCCACGATCCGATCGCAGCAGTCGATTACGCCGAGCGTCTCGCAGGCTTGCGCGAACAGCTTGCCGACCGCCTCGAGATAGTCATGCGCGTCTATTTCGAGAAGCCGCGCACCACCGTCGGATGGAAAGGGCTGATCAACGATCCGGATCTCGACAACAGCTTCAACATCAACAAGGGCCTGCGTCTTGCCCGCAACCTGCTTTCGGCGCTGAACAACCTCGGCCTGCCGGCGGGCACCGAGTTCCTCGACCTGACGACGCCGCAATATATCGCCGATCTGGTGACGTGGGCGGCGATCGGCGCGCGCACGACGGAGAGCCAGATTCATCGCGAGTTGGCGTCGGGACTTTCGTGCCCCGTGGGGTTCAAGAACGGCACCGACGGCGACGTGCGCATCGCCGCCGACGCCGTGAAATCGGCATCGCATCCGCATCATTTCATGGCGGTGACCAAGGGCGGACGTTCGGCGATCGCGGCGACGACCGGCAATGAGGATTGCCACGTCATTCTGCGCGGTGGCAAGGGACCGAATTACGACGCTGATAGCGTCGAGTTGGCAGCGCTCGAACTTTCCCGCGCCGGCCTCACGCCGCGGATCATGATCGACGCGAGCCACGCCAACAGCGGCAAGAAGCCGGAGCACCAGCCAATGGTCGTGGCCGACGTCGCCGGTCAGATCTCCGCCGGCGAAGCGCGCATCATGGGCGCCATGATCGAGAGCAACCTGGTCGCCGGCCGCCAGGAGGTGCTGCCGGGCGTGACGCTGACCTATGGACAGAGCATCACCGATGGCTGCATCGATTGGACCACGACGGTGCAGGCGCTGAATGTCTTGGCCGACGCGGTTGCGGCTAGGCGGGAAGCGCGCCAGCGCGACTTCCGGGAACGTTCGGCGTAGCTTCAAGGCGAGTTGAACAGGGCGCGTTTTCTCGCGCCCTGTTGGATTAGCAGCCGCGGCAGATGCTCTTGATCTTGCGATCGAGGGCGGCGTCTTCCTTGTTCGCCTGATCGTTCGGATTGCTCAGGTTCTTCTCGCTCGGCACGTCGCTGGCGCGCGGCTGACGGTGGCCGACCGGCGCGGGCGGGATGCCGCCGCTTCTCGCATCTGAGCCGGACCCGGTCCTCGTCTGCGCGAGCGCCACGACCTCACCGGTCAGGAACAGGACCGCCAGCGCGATGATGATTTTTTTCATATTGCTCCTCCCTCGATCGGAGAATGGCCCCGCCAACCCGGTTGCACGATCATGGCTTCGGCGGGTAGAGATGCACGTCGCCGCAATAATCGGTGACACGATAGCGCGTTTCCTCTCCCGGTTCACGTTCCTGTGCAAAAGAATCTTCTGCCTGCAGATAATTCGGCCCGACCGGCGACTTGCCGTAGCCGCCGGGAATGTCGAGCACATATTCCGGCTGGCACAGTCCGGACAGCCGCCCCCGCAACCTACGCATCAGCTCCTGCCCGCGCGCCAGCGTGGTGCGCAGATGCGCCGTGCCCGGTGCGAGGTCGCCATGGTGCAGGTAATAGGGCTTGATGCGGCATTCGACGAAACCGCGCATCAGCTGCTCCAGCGCCTCGACGCTGTCGTTGACCCCGCTTAGCAGCACCGACTGGCTCACCATGGGAATGCCGGCATCGATCAGGCGAGCACACGCGGCGCGAGCCCTATCGGTCAATTCCCGCGCGTGGTTGGCGTGCAGCGCAACCCAGGTCGCAGCACCCGACACCTTCAGCGCCGCAACCATCTCAGCGTTGACGCGGGATGGATCGGCGACCGGCACGCGGGTATGGATTCGGAGGATCCGGACATGCTCGATGCCTGCGAGATCTGTCATGATCTCGGCGAGCCGTCGCGGCGACAGCATCAATGGATCGCCGCCGGTCAGGATCACTTCCCAGATCCCGCTGTGGCTGCGGATGTAGTCGAGTGCGGATGAATAGGCGGAATCCGATAGCGCGCTTTCCTTGCCCGGGCCGACCATCTCGCGACGAAAACAGAACCGGCAATAGACCGCGCAGACATGGACCAACTTGAACAGCACCCGATCGGGATAGCGATGCACGATGCCTGAGACCGGCGAATGAGCGCGATCGCCGATCGGATCGGCGTGCTCGCCCGCCTGGCTCGTGAGCTCCTCTGCCGAGGGAATGAACTGCCGCGCGATCGGATCGGCGGGATCGCCGGTGTCGATCAGCGCCGCGATCTCCGGCGTCACCGCGATCGCATAGCGGGAGGCGACCTTACTCAGCACGGCGAGTTCGGCCGGCCGCGACAGCCCGTGGGCCACGAGATCGCCCGCGTCGCGCAGCGTGGTTGCGAGATTGATATTCTTCATGCCTCACCTGACGGCGGTGTCCACACCACCTGGTCGATCCGCAGCGCGCCGCTTGCCAGCATCACCAGCCGATCGAAGCCGAGCGCGACACCGCCTGCTTGCGGCATCTTGGCGACCGCGGCAAGGAAATCCTCATCGAGCGGGTAGCGCTCGCCATAGCGGCGCGCCTTTTCGTCCATCGCAAGCGTAAAGCGGCGACGCTGCTCGGCCACGTCGGTCAGCTCGCCAAATCCGTTGGCGAGCTCGACCCCGCAGGCATAAACCTCGAAACGCTCCGCCACGCGGGGATCGGAGGCCTTGGGGCGCGCCAGTGCTGCTTCCGGCGCCGGATATTCGAACAAGACAGTCAAACGCCCCTGCCTCAGATTTGGTTCGACATGCTCGACCAGAATCTTGCTGAAAATGTCCGACCAAGTGTCGTCCATGCTGATCCGCACCTTGTGGCGTGCCGCGTCCGCCAGAGCCGCGCGATCGCCCTCGCCGCCACGGACGGTCGCCAGCAGATCGATGCCGGCGAAACGGTCGAATGCGGCGGCAACGGTCAGCAATTCCGGCTCGGCGAAGGGATCGGCTTGCCTGCCCCGAAACGAGAACTGCCTGATCCCGGTCGCCTGCGCGGCATGCGCGATGACAACGACGCAATCGGCCATGACAGAATCATAGTCCGCTTCGGCCCGGTACCATTCCAGCATGGTGAACTCGGGCAGATGCAGATCGCCGCGCTCCCGATCGCGGAATACCCGCGCAAATTCGAAGATTTTTCGTTCACCGGCGGCGAGTAGCTTCTTGGCCGCAAATTCCGGCGAGGTTCGCAAATACCGGCTCACCTGCTCGCCGTCGGCGCGGACGAGCTCGGTGCGCGGCGCGTGCAGATGGGTCTCATTGCCCGGCGAAATCTGTAAAATCGCGGTCTCGACCTCGGTAAACCCCTGCTCGTCGAACCATGCCCGCAGCGCACGCGTGATCGCGGCCCTCATTAACAAGAACGGCCTGACGTCGGCATGCCGCTCGGCCGACCACCAGGGCGAAGGCGGGTCTTGTTCGGACATCAGCGGCAAGCCCCGAAAAGCCTCAAAATGCTGGTATAGATCGGCAAAATCAGTATGTTGCGGCCCGAAACAGCCGCAAAGGCCTTAAGCCCCCCGCGTCCGATTCGGTCGGGGGCCAGAACATCAGGAAGAACAGCTTTGAAAGTCATCGCCAGCTCTATTCGCAAAGGCAACGTCATCGAGCAAGACGGCAAGCTTTACGTCGTCGTGACCGCCGAGAACATCCATCCCGGCAAGGGAACGCCGGTCAGCCAGATCGAAATGCGTCGAATCAGCGACGGCGTGAAGATTTCCGAGCGCTACAAGACCACCGACCAGGTGGAAAAGGCCACCATCGAGGACCGCAACTTCAATTATCTATACGAAGACGCCGACGGCTTTCATTTCATGAACAGCGAGACCTATGATCAGGTCCAGGTGCCGAAGGACGTCGTGGGCTCGTCCGCGCCTTACCTGCAGGAAAACATGACAGTCAAGCTCTCGATGCACGACACGACGCCGGTGGCGATCCAGTTGCCGCAGCGCGCGACGCTGGAAGTGGTGGAGACCGAGCCGGTCACCAAAGGCCAGACCGCATCCTCATCCTACAAGCCCGCCACCCTTTCCAACGGCGTACGTACCGCGGTGCCGCCTCACGTCGCCCCGGGCACCCGGATCGTGGTAATGACCGAGGACGGCTCTTACGTCGAACGCGCCAAGGACTGAGTATCCAGGGATCAAACGTCGGCCATTTGTGGCCAAGGGGGCGACGCATTGGGTAGGGGAGCTGTCCGGTCCGCCTCGCGATTGCTGGCAGCTTTCGCCCTGCTCCTTGTGGGCACGGCGGTTCTCCCCGCCGACGAATTCCGCACCCCCGAGATTTCGGTGATCCGCGTCGATTGGCGCTCGGTGCTGGACCAGCTCCGTGCCGAGATCGGCGCGGCTCCCGCGGTCGCCGCCGATTTCACCTTTGCCGACCAGCGGCGCCTGCCCGCTTCCGATCCGCGGTCGACGCCGGCGCTGGTGCAGCTGAATGCCGCGACCTCGCAGGTCTTCCTCGGCATCGGGCGCAGCGCGGTGCCGGTGCTGCTGCCATTCGATACCGCGACTTGGCTTGAGGCGCGGCGAAGCGGCGCGTCGGCCGCCGTGCCGGTGTCGCGGTATCAGGCGGACTTCCGATCCGTGGACCTGTTCGACGCAGGGCCAGCCGGCTACGACGCGGTGTTTTCGCTGGAGCCCGGAGCCGGCAGCGGCTTGCCGCAGCGAACCTTCGCGAGGCCGGTCGAGGTGCAGATCACCGGCTCGCTCCTCACCTATGAGGTCGCCGACCCGCGGGGCGGCAAGGGCGAGCCGGTCAAATCGCTGGCCGCGCAATATCCGGATATGCGCCGATTCATCCGGGAGGGCTATGTGCGCTACGCCTTCACCCGCTTCGGCGTGCCTTATGTGGTCTCGATCCAATGCCTGGACTCAGCGCCACGCCCGCGGCGATTGGCCTGTCGCGAGGCCTATCCCGTCGCCGAACGGTTCCTGAAAGCGCTGCGGATCGCCGGCGGCCTGCCGTCGCCACCGCGGACGGATATCGCTTCTAAGATTGCCGAGCGGCCGGTCGCGCGATCCGGCGAGTTCACCTATCGCCCGGTTGGCGACATCCTCGCCAACACCGGTTACCGCAATCAGAGCGGCCGGGTCGATCCCGACGCCTATTCGCAGATCCGCTTTCCGCTGGAGGCGCCTGCCTTCGTGCATTCGCAATCCTTCGGCAAGCATCGCTCGACCGACAAATCCGACCAGCCGAGCAGCACTTTTCCCTGGCGGGACAATTTCTGCGAGGCGCGCAGCTTTGGCGTCGGCCAATGCCCGAGCGGCTTCGGCCACCAGGGCGAGGATCTCCGCCCGGGCGCCTGCCGGGCGCACGGCGAAGGCGCCAATGCGTGCGATCCCAGGCAGCAGCCGGTCGTCGCCGTCCGCGACGGCGTCGTGATCCGTTCGTGGCGACAGCAGGCGGCGACGCTCCAGATCAACACGCGCAACGAACACATTCGCTTCCGCTACATGCACATGAACCCGGCGAGTCTGGATGCCGACGGTGTGCTCAACGGGCGGCAGGTCGAGGAAGGCGAAAAGCTAGGCGTGGTCTCGAACTATCTCGACCACCCCAACGGCACCTCCCGGCATCTGCATTTCGACGTGCAGGTGTTCACCCGCGACGGCTGGATCTGGGTCAACCCCTACGTCACCCTGATTTCGGCCTATGAACGCCTGATCCGCAGCCGCGGCCACGAGATCGGACCGGAGATGGCGGCTACGCCCGCGGTAGCGCGTGCGCTGCCCGAGGATGTCGTTCGTCCCGACCCGCAAGAAGGCAGCGAGAATTAGATTAGAGCACGATCCGGAAAAGTGGGTACCGGTTTTCCCTCGCGGCAAACGCGGAACGCGTTTGCGCTGAGATCATGCTCAAACAATAAAGCCTTACCTCTCACGTCAGCGCAAGATGCACGGTCAATGTCGCGACAATCAGCGCCAACACGACCGACAGCACAAGCTCGGCCCTGACGCTTCCTGCGGAGTGCAATTGCTGGTCGTCGATCAGGCGCGTGGTGCGAATGAAGCGCACCAGTGAAATCGCGATGATGGCGATGCCGACCAGAATGAGGGCGAGCCCGTCATAATGACTGAACGATCCCGAAAACTTCTCCAGTTGCATGCGTTTTGCGGCATCGAGTGAGTTCGCTTCGGCCAGCGTCAGCACGAACAGGTTGAATTTCTCGACCACGAATCCGAACGCGATGGTGGCGATCCCGGTGCGTATCCAGGCGAGAAAGGTACGCTCGTTCGCGGCATGATCCGAATATCTGTCGATCATGAAGACCTCTTGACGGGACAAGCAAGGGCTGCGCGGCCACCGGTCGGAAGCCGCGACTTCCGATCCGAGCTATACAGCAGTTCCGTCCGGTCGGCATCTTCACGACGCACGCCATTCTCTATGACGCTTGTCGCGTCGCGCCATTGCGCTGGAACTGGCCGTCGGCAGGGCTCGGGGCTGTGAGGGAGCCATGCGACGCTGGCTGTCCAAAATTGCCTTGAACTTGCGTGAAGAAAGCTAGTTGCGGCGAAACGCCGGGTTTTGCCGTCCCCTGCTCTGCGGTTAGATTGATCCGATGACACAGCCTGATTCCCTCAATCGTCGAACCCTGTTGCGGTCGGGCCTCGGCGCGGCGGTGATGCTTCTGCAGCCGGCCGTGGCGCGCGCCGCAGCGCCGCCCGGCTTCGATCAATGGCGCGACAACTTCCATCAGCATGCGCGCGCCAAGGGCATTTCGGAGACGACGTGGAACCGCGCGATGGGCCATGTCGAGCCCGACATGACCGTGTTCAAGGAGATTAGGAACCAGCCTGAGTTCAACGAGCAGATCTGGCAATACATCAACCGCCGGGTTTCCGACTGGCGCATCATCGCCGGCAAGGAGGCGCTGAAGAAAAACGAGGTGGTGTTCGCCCGCATCGAAAAGGATTTTGGCGTTGAGCGCGGCACGCTGCTGGCGCTCTGGGGCGTCGAGTCCGCGTTTGGCGATCCATTGGTGCAGCAGAACCACATGCGCCCGGTGTTCCCTTCGCTCGCCGCGCTCGCCTGGAACGAGCCGCGCCGCCGCGCCTATTGGGAAAGCGAATTGATCAACGCGCTGAAAATCGTCGACCGCGGCTGGAGCACGCCGGAGGAGATGCGAGGCTCCTGGGCCGGCGCCATGGGCCACACCCAGTGGATGCCGGAAGTCTGGCTCAATGTCGGCATCGACTATGACGGCGATGGCAAGATCTCCCCGTTCGGCAAGCCCGACGACGCGCTGGGTTCGACCGCGAAATATCTCGTCAACCGCGGCAAATATCACCGCGGCGAACATTGGGGTTATGAAGTCCGCAGCTCCAGCGGTGCGTCCGGTAGCAGCCGGACCTATGCGGCCTGGGCGACTAGCGGCGTCACGCGCGCCGACGGCGAGGCGTTTCCGCAAGCCAACGCATCGGCCCAGCTGTGGGTGCCGGTGCCGGGCGGACCGAGCTTCCTATTGGGGCCGAATTTCTATTCGGTGAAGAGCTACAATCCTTCCATGAACTATGCGCTCGCGATCTGCCATCTCGGCGACCGCATTCTGGGCGCACCGCCCTTTATCCAGCCGTTCCCCGACTCCGAGCGCGCGCTGACGCTGGCCGAAGTGCAGGAAATGCAGGTGCGGCTGACCAAAGCCGGTTTCGACACTGGCGGCACCGACGGCCGGGTCGGCAACGACACCATGAAGGCAATCCGGGATTATCAGGTGAAGACGGGGCTGCAGCCCGCCGACGGATATGGCGGACTGAAGGTGCTGGCGCGGTTGCGGCAGGGAAGCTGAGCCGCGCTCCGCCGTCATTGCGAGCGAAGCGAAGCAATCCATCTCACCGCGCAAAGAACGCGCAAAGAAAGAGTGGATTGCTTCGTCACGGAGCCTGCCATCGCGCGCGCGTTCGCGCGACCCGTCGGCTCCTTGCAATGACGACCGCGCCCATCATGCCCGCCGCGCGACGCCGCCCGCATTCATGCCGCCGTCGATGACCAATTCCGTTCCGGTCACGTAGCGCGACGCATCGGAGGCTAGATACAACACGCCGCTCGCAATCTCGGAGGCTTGGCCGGCGCGGCCGAGCGGCGTGAACAGTTTCGCGCGTTCCCCGGGATCGATCGGCGCGTTTTGTCCGCTGCCTTGCGCTTCGGTCGGAAGCTTGCCCCATATCGGCGTGTCGATAATCCCCGGATGGACCGAGTTGACCCGGATGCGGTCGCCAATGGAGGCGCATTCCATCGCGATTGACTTGGCGAACAGCCGCACCCCGCCCTTGGTCGCGCTATAGCCGGCAAGGCTGGCCGAGCCGCGCAGTCCCGCGAGCGACGACATCAGGATGATCGACCCTCCGCCGCTTTTGCGCATCGCGGGCAAGCAGTGCTTCACGGAAAGAAAAACGCCGTCGAGATTGATAGCGGTCTGCCGGCGCCAGTCTTCCAGCGACATCTCGACGATCGACGGCACCGATATGCCGATGCCCGCATTGGAAACCAGGATGTCGAGCCGGCCGAACCGCTTCTCGATTTCGGCCACCACTTCCACCCAGCGGGCCTCGCTAGTCACATCCTGGTGCAGGAAGATAGCCTCGTGGCCGGCTCCCTCGATGCCCGCAACAAGCTCGGGCCCCCTGAGCTCGTCGATATCGGTGACCGCAACGGACGCGCCCTCACGCGCCAACAGCTCGGCGACCGCGGCGCCGATGCCGGATGCACCTCCGGTCACCAGCGCGACCTTGCCTTGAACCTGCCCTGTCATTTCCACTCCCATCTTCGTTATTGCAGATTTATCGGATCACCGCCGGCCCCTGATCCGGCACCGCAACATCGAGCACGCGCAATTGCACACGCTCGCTGCCCTGGTAGCGATCGACCGCGAGCGATCCGGCCACGTGCAAGGGCTGTCCGCGATTCGCAACAAGCGCGTTGCCGAGTTTCTGGCCGATCGATCGGAACGCAATCCCGTTCACGATCGCGCCGTCGCCAGACTTGAAACGCAGCCGCAGGTGCGCCTGCCCCACTTCGTCGGCATAAACCAGTTGATGCGACGGCAGCGCCAGGACCGGCTCGGGATTGCCACTGCCGAAGGGCCCAGCGCGATTGAGCATCGTCGCGAACTCCGGCGTGACGCCGCGCGCGGAGACCGCGCCGTCGATGAAAAGTTCGTTGGCGTGCCGCGACTGCGCCACGTCGTACGCGAGGGTGCTTTCCAGATAGCCGCGAAACTCGGCGAGCTTCTCCTTGAGCAAGGTCACACCCGCGGCCATCGCGTGCCCGCCACCCTTCAGCAGTATCCCCTCGTGAACCGCCTGCCGCACCGCCTTACCGAGATCGACGCCGCCAATCGAGCGGCCCGAGCCGGTGCCGATGCCGCCCGGCTCCAGCGCGATGGCGAAAGCGGGCCGCGAGAATTTTTCCTTCAACCTCGACGCGACCAGCCCGACCACGCCGGGATGCCAGCCTTCGGAGGCCGTGACGATGACCGCGCCCTTGTCTTCCAGCCCGAGCGACGCCAGCGCCTCGGCTTCGGCCTGCGCCTCAGCCGCCTGCTCGATGATCCGGCGCTCGCTGTTGAGCCGGTCAAGCTCGGCGGCGATCCGCGCCGCTTCCGAGACGTCGCCTTCCAAAAGCAGCCGCACGCCGAGATCGGCGCGGCCGATGCGCCCACCGGCATTGATGCGCGGCCCCAGCATGAAGCCGAGATGCCAGGCTTCCGGCGGGCCATTCAGCCGCGATACGTCCATCAGCGCGGTATGGCCGACATGGTCGCGGCGGCGCATCGCGATCAGGCCTTTGGCGACGAAGGCGCGGTTGAGCCCGATCAAGGGAGCGACGTCGGCAACCGTGCCGAGGGCTACGTGATGCAGCATGCCGAGCAGATCGGGCTCCGGCATTTCGCCGCTCCAGAATCCGCGGGCCCGCAATTCGCGGTTGACCGCGACCAGCGTGATCAGCGTCAGCCCGACGGCCGCGAGATAGCCGAGGCCTGAGAGATCGTCGGCCCGGTTCGGATTGACCAGCGCATCAACCTCAGGCAGCACGTCGCCGGATTGATGATGATCGATGACCACGACGGACATGCCGAGGCGCTTTGCTTCCGCCAGCGGCTCGAGGCTGGTGGTGCCGCAATCAACCGTCACCAGGAGCGTCGCGCCCTTGCCTGCGAGCGCGCGCACGGCCTCGGTGTTGGGTCCGTAGCCCTCGAACAGCCGGTCGGGAATATGGATCAAGGGATCGAGCCCGCAATGCCGCAAGTGCCAGGCGAGCAGCGCCGCCGAAGTGGCGCCATCGACATCGTAATCGCCGAAGATCGCGACTTTCTCGCCGCGCGCTGCCGCATCCGCGATGCGCTTTGCCGCCGCCTCCATCTGCGTCACGGTGTAGGGATCGGGCATCAATTTGCGGATGGTCGGATCGAGGAAATCAGCGACCGCGTCGATATCGACGTCGCGCCCGGCCAACACCCGCGCCAGCATTTCCGGCAATTGATGGCGCTGCGCGATGGCGAGGGCCCGCGCCGCGCCCCGCGCATCGAGCCGGTCGCGCCACAGCTTTCCGGTGAGCGAGTGCGCCACGCCGAGAAAGGCCGGCGGCGCCTCGGTGGGCAGAGCAGTTGCGGGGAGTGTCATGACGTTTCAGAGATAGGCGCGAATCGCACCAACGGCAAATGATCGCCGCTGGCTTCGCACCGGGACCTGTGGGTTCAAATCGGTGGATATTGCGCCCACAACCCCGCGGCGCGATGCGCCCGAGGCTTTAAGCAAGCCACCCTCCGATGACAGAGGGCGTGGGGAATGCCGGGTTACCGACGAAGCAACGCGTAGATGGGGTAACGGGCCGGCCGGGTCTGAGCAAGCCGCTCGCTCGCTACGGCGCTGGTTGGTGGCGTGCTCGCGAGCGGCTTGCTTGGCAAGGCGGCGGTCGTCCCTCAGACTGATGGTGTCAATTCAACGGAGTTGGGGGATGCCCGCTCCAAGCATCATCGAGGGACGACCATGGAACATTATGCGGGAATTGACGTGTCATTGGAATGCTCGAGTGTGTGCGTGTTGGACGCGAGCGGCAAGATTATTCGAACAGATTATTCGGGAAGCGAAGGTGACCAGTGAGCCGGAAGCGTTGATCAACTGGTTCAGGTCGCTGGGCTACGAGCTAAGCCGGATCGGGCTGGAAGCCGGACCTTTGTCGCAGTGGCTTTTTGCAGCGATGCGCAAAAGCGGGTCTAGCGGTCGAACTACTGGAGACACGGCACGTGCGCAAGGCGTTCGAGGCGATGCCGGTGAAGTCTGACCGCAACGATGCGCGCGGGATTGCGCAGCTGATGCGACTTGGCTGGTTCCGGCCGGTGCATTGCAAGTCGATGGGTGCGCAGGAAGCGCGATCGCAGCTGACGGCCCGCAAGCTGGTGCAGTCGAAGCTTCGCGACGAGGAGAACAGCCTGCGCGGCATCCTGCGTGGCTTTGGTCTAAAAGTCGGCAAAACGACGGAGCTTCAGTTCGCCGGACGGATCGAGGAGCTGGTAGGGCACATCTGGAGATGATCGCCAAATCACTGCTGGCAATGCGTGCGGTGCTGCGGAACGAGTTCAGGGTTTTCGAGAAGCAGGTACGCAAGATGGCGCGCTCCGACACGCGGACACGGCTACTGATGTCGATCCCAGCGGTCGGCCCAATCGTGGCGCTGACCTATGCCAGCGCCATTGACGACCCGGCCCGTTTCAAATCGTCGAAGCAGGCGGGGGCCCATTTCGGACTGACGCCGAAGAAGTATCAATCCGGCGAGACCGACTATACCGGCCGGATCAGTAAGATCGGCGACAGCTCGGTGCGCACCGCGCTCTATGAAGCCGCGCACATCATGTTGACGAAGCCGGTCAAAGGCTGTTCGGCATTGAAAAGCTGGTCAATGCGGATCGCCAGGCGCGCCGGCATGAGCAAGGCCAAAGTAGCGCTGGCCCGCAAACTTGCGGTGATCATGCATCGCATGCTGGTCGAGGGAAAACCGTTTAACGCAGCTGCTGTGGGATAAGGAGAAATCGAGAGTTTTCGGGCGGGCTTCGACACCAGCCTTCCCCAAAGCGAAGTCCCGACGCCGGGACGATGGATCAGGTCAGACCGCAACCCATCCGGTGGCATTGCGACCACGCACCCGTAGATTGGCCGGCCTCATCCTCTTCTAACCCCATCAGGTGGCGGCCCTCGCGCCGACCCCGTACAGAAGCAAGACCCCGGCGAACGGACAACGAAAAAGGGATTGACTACGCAAGGCCCGTTACAGAAGAAGGATGGGTTGAAGCGAAACCCATCGCTGCGCCGCCAGATTGTGAACAAAACACCGACTTCGCCGCAAGGTGACGAGATGGGGATCGCCATCGGGCCGGCCGAAGCCGGATCCGGTGGCTCCACTCATTCTACGGGTTGGTCACTGTAACCCCCCTAGATCATCGCGATGCAGTCGATCTCGATGTCGAACGGGCTGGTCCATTCGGCTATGCAGACATAGATGCGCGCCGGCGGGTCTTTTGGGAAATAGCGCGCGTAAATCGCATTCACGGCCGCGAAGTCTTTTGCGGACGTGCAGAAGATATTGCTCTTCATCACGTTGTCCAGCGACGCGCTTGCGGCCTCGAGGCACAGCTTCATCTGTTCGAGGACGAGCTCGGTCTGGCGCTCGATCGGCGCCGATATGATCTCGTCGGTGACAGGATCGAACGGCGGCAAGCCGGAGACGAAGACCATGTTGCCCGCGCGGGTCACCGGCGAGGCCGGAGCCTTCCAGCGCTCCAGGTAGGTGGAGATCGGTTCGACGCGCACGACTTCTCGTTTCATGGGTGGCATCCTTCATCCTGATCCGACGAAGGCTAGCGTACGACGAACATGGCATGCTTCGACGCCGGTGGAAATATTGCCGCTTCGGAATTTTACAGCGCGTACCACGAGCGGATTAGACTTACTGCGTCATAACCGGCTTTATCCCCTCATCCTGAGGAGCTTGCGACAGCAAGCGTCTCGAAGGACGAGGCGGAGAAATGGGCAGGGGCCTCATGGTTCTCCGAGCGATGCGAAGCATCGTCCGGAGACGGCGCAAGCGCGCCTCCTCACAGCCTCCTCACCATGAGGGTTTACTGACGTAGCGCGCAGGATAGGCTGAGCCTTGCGAAACCCATCGCCGATCCGCCAGATCGCGATCAAAATACCGACTTCGCCGTCAACGCGGTGAGATGGGTGTCGCTGGGCTCCACCATCCTACGGGCTACCGTCCAGCCGATAGGTAGTCTAGATCGGGTAGCGCCACTTCAATGCGCGGCGCACAAGCAACAGCGCCACGACAACGATACCCAGGGAGGTAGCCAGGGGCAAACATAAGCCCACAAAGCGCGGCAAGAAGCGCTGTCCGAGTTTGAAATAGGGGCGAGCGCAGCATTCCGGTCGGTTCGCACTCAGCAAACCGTTCACGCGCTCGCGTTGCACGACGGAACAGGAAAAACAGAAATACACACGTGAGCAACCACCCCATGCAACCGCATTAGCAATACGGACTCTTAAGAGGCTTAAACTAGCTATTTAAAAAGCAATGTTGCGGGTCCTCAGCGCGGAGGATGGCTTGAGCCCTTGCGAAACCCATCGCCGCTCCGCCATCAACGAGTCCTGATGCGAACTAAACTGGAACGGCTGGAGACCCTCATGAGCCATGTAAGGATCGCGATAGCTACCTTTGCTCTAATCGCAGCTACGCGCATCGGCGGCGCCGCGGATGCGGCCGAAATCAGGGTTCTGTCATCCGGCTCATTGAAGGCCGCACTATCCCAACTACTGCCGGACTTTGAAAAGTCGTCCGGCAACACGGCAACAATTGAATATGGCCCAGCAGGCGCCATCGCTGGCCGGACTGCGAAGGACGATGCCGCGGATGTGGTGATCGTATCCAGAGTCCAGCTCCAAGAGCTTGAGGGCAATGGCAAGGTCGTCCCAGGGAGCCTCGTCAACATCGCGGGAATTGCGCTTGGCGTCGCCATACGCAAGGGAGCGCCCAAACCGGATATCAGCAATGTCGAGGCGTTCAAACGGGCCCTGCTCTCCGCACGGTCGATCGGGTACCGCGACCCGACAACCGGTTCGACGTCCGGCATCTATACAGCCAGCATGCTTGAGCGGCTCGGCATTGCACAGGATTTGAAGCCGAGGCTCAGACTTGACAGGTCAGAGGGCGATGTTCCCGAGAACGTCTTCCTCGCGGTTGCGAAGGGCGAAATCGAGATGCAGATCGGCCAGATCACCGAGATTGTCATCGCGCCCGGCGTCGATCTTGCTGGTCCACTGCCCACCGAGATTCAGAATACCACTTTGATGGCAGCCGGAATCGTCACGACCAGTAAAGCGCCGGACGCCGCCAAGGCATTCATCAGCTTTTTGTCATCCCCCTCCTCCGCCGCCGTCTTGAAGGCAACCGGATTCCAGCAGCCGGTCGAAAACAACTAAGCCCTATCGGTCCGCCGATCCGGAGAAGCTTGCCCCAGGGCTACGATCCGATGGGTAGATGCCGGTTTTCCGAAAAGATCATGCTCAATCAAAAACCTCGAGCGCGATGGTGATTCAGCCTAATCCCATCGCGCTCGAGAGATAGCGAAGCGGGCTGGTTCCGGTGTCTTGTCTCGGCCCCGGTGAAATCAAGATTTCTCCTAAATCGCGCCGGTGATCGCCGCTTTTTGGACCTCGATCGCAGGGTAGTTGTCGACGAGGACAATCAGAGAATAAGAGGAAGGCTTCGCCCAATGGCCACGAATAATGATGGCTTCCCTCCGAACGATGGTTTTCCTCTCTTTATCTCCGAATATGCCGGAGAAGGCGAGCAGCCGGGAACCGGACAAGTCTGGGACGGATCGGTCATCTCGTCGCGAACCCTCAAGACGAGTATTCTGTTGGCAACGGCGGCGCCGATCGTCTTTGCGATTCTATGGGTGGCAAATCCAACCGTGCTCTTTGCGAACGCCACGACCTCGCTCGCGAGCACATTTGCGCCTCCGGATGAAACCGGCGCCCAGGCTTTGTCGCCGACTGCACGGCAAGCGCCGTCCCGCGAAGAAGTTGCTGCCGCGCTAAGGGCTGCCTTTCAGAGCCAGACTGAAGCCCGTCGGCAACCAGCCGAAGTCTTGTTGAAGCAATTCCAGACTTGGGCCGCCGCGGAAAACACGAACGACGCAGTTGCCGCCGATCAGAGTCAGACCGAAACCCGTCAGCCATCAGCCGGAGTCTTGTTGACGCAATTCCAGACTTGGGCCGCGGAGGAAGATTCCCGCGCACAGGTCGAGCCGTTACAGCCCGAAGATGCGGGAGCGCGGCCTGTGCAAACTACCCGAGCACAGGTCCGGCCCATGCAAAAGCACCGACAGGTCCGTCCCGTGCAAAACGCGCGGGCAGAGACCCGGCCCGTGCAAGATGCCGGGGCAACGTGGCCCCCGCGTCGATTCGGTTGGCTCGATTAGACTCGAATTACGGTGATAGCGCATCAGACCGGCGTCGTCGGCTAACTGTCAACCGCTGCGATCTTCCGCGTCGGTATCGTCATTGCGGCCACGCCGATCACCACGCAGCCGAGACCGATCCATGCCGTCGAGGTCAGGGTTTCACCGAGAAAAACCACGCCAAGCGCGACACCGATCGGCACCCGCAAGTAGGCTTGGGCTGTTGTACCGACCGAGCCTAGCGTCATGATCAACCGGAAATAGATCACGAAGGCCAGCGCGGTGGCGAATACCGCAAGACCGACGAGCGCCAGCAGCGAGCCTGTTGACGGCGCAAGCGTCCACGGCCGGTCGATGACCAGGCTCGCAGGAACCAGGATCGCCGCCCCGCAGAGCAGCGAGCCCGCCGCCGGCGCCATCGGATCGAGACCCTTAAAGCCGCGGCTGAAGATGGCGCCGCCGGCATAGCAAATGGTCGCCGTCACGGTGGCGATCTCTGCCGTCAACTGCGCACCCAGTCCGGCCAGCGCCTGCACGCCGACGATAAGGCAGATGCCGGCCATCCCGACGACAACGCCGAACAGTTTCCGCGGGCTCAGCGTCTCGTGGCGCGCGATGGCGAGCGTCAGGAAGAACGTGAAGATCGGCGAGGTGGAATTGAGAATGGTCGCGAGCCCTGCGTCGAGCGAACGCTCGCCCCAGGCGATCAAAGTCCAGGGGATCACGCTGTTGAGGCCGGCCTGAAACAGGAATCGCCGCCAGGTCGCGGCGTCTTTCGGCAGCCGCCGCCCGCGCCAGTGCATGATGGCAAGCAATAGCGCGCCTGCGACCAGTGTGCGCGCCGCGATCAGGGTGATCGGCGGAATGGTGGCAACGCCAAGTTTGATAAAGCTATACGATGCGCCCCACAGCGTCGCGAGCAGCACGAGCAGCGCCAGCTCAACGGCCATATCGGGGTTTCGCAGGCGAGATTGTTCCATGTCATGCTTCCGATCCTCGAGCGCTGAGGCCGGACACTACGCGGCGGGATGTCGCTATACTTCGCTATCGATCGAAGTGTCATTGTGTCCTGACGCGCGTGCGTCGAGCCGGTCGCGCCACGGCCTTCCGGTGAGCGCGGGCGTCGCGCCGAGGAAGGCGGCGGCAGTTCGGCAGGTAGCGCTGGTCCGGGAAGCGTCCTGACGCGACAGGGGGTGAGTTGTGCCTTCGACAAATGGGACCCGCACAAAAAAGCGGCTGACTGCAAAAACAAGATGCAGCCTCAAGCTGTATTTGGGCAGCGGAAGCCTCGGAAATTAAGCCTCTGTTAGGCTCAATCCCCGACAAAGAAAACCGTGCAATTTGCGCGCGTGAGGCCGCAAATGCAGGGGTAGTAATCGATGTCCGCCGCGCTTGAACAAATTCGAGCGAGACCGATCGCACACGACATTCGTGGTCAGGCCGCTGCCGAAGACGAATCCGATATTTCCGCACTGATCGCGCGGTTGACCGCCGAGGTCAACCAGATCGCCTGCGAGAAAACCAAGTCAATCCAGCAAATCACCAACCAGATGAAAATGCTGGCGTTGAATGCGTTGATCGAAAGCTCGCGCGCCGGCGCCCAAGGCGCCGGCTTTGCGGTGGTCGCGCAGGAAGTGCGCAGCGTCGGCGCGCAGGTCGAGGTGATCGCCAAGGAGCTCGAGAGCCAGCTCACGAAACGGACCGCGAGCCTGATCAGCTCGATGGAACAAATGACCGAGCGATCGCGCGGCGAGCGCATGGTCGACCGGTCGCTGAACGCCGTCGAATTGATCGACCGCAATCTCTATGAGCGGACCTGCGACGTGCGCTGGTGGGCGACCGATTCCGCCGTCGTGGACTGCGCCGCAGCCCCGGACGCAGCCAACGTCGGCCATGTCTCCGAGCGCCTCGCCGTGATTCTTGGCGCCTACACCGTCTATCTCGATCTTTGGCTCTGCGATCTCGACGGCAACGTCCTGGCCAATGGCCGGCCGGACCGTTTCAGAGTTGTTGGACAGAACGTCGCCGCGACCAAATGGTTTCGCGAGGCGCGGACCTTGCGCTCGGGCGATGACTACGTCGCCGGCGACGTCGAGTGCCAGCCGTTGTTGGGCAATGCCCAGGTCGCGACCTATTGCGCGAGCGTTCGCGCCGAAGGCAAGGCCAATGGCAAGCCGATCGGCGTGCTGGCGATCCATTTCGATTGGGAACCCCAGGCCCGCGCCATCGTCCAGGGCGTCCGTGTCGACGCGGCCGACAAGGCAAGGGTGCTGCTGGTCGATTCGAATTTTCGGGTGATTGCTGCATCCGACGGCCAGGGCCTGCTCACCGAGCGCCTGCCGCTCAAGCTGGAAGGGCGGCGGAGCGGCGTCCACCGCGACGCGTCCGGCCGGATGATCGCGTTCCACGCCACACCGGGCTATGAGACCTACAAAGGCCTCGGCTGGTTCGGCGTGATCCTCGGCGGGGCGGGATAGCGGCGGAAGCGTTTTCCGATTGCTTGAACCATTGCCGCTGCTACCGTGACCTCATGGTTCGAGACGCGCGAAGACGCGCTCCTCACCATGAGGGTCTGAGACCTCATCTTGAGGACATCGCAAAGCGATGGCCTCTCGAAGGATGAAGCCATTGCAATCGAAATCAGCACCCCAACCTGTCGGCGATGCCGCCAAAATCCTTGGCGACGATGTCCCAGTCGCCCCTGGCTTCGAAATCGTATTTCTGTAACGGACCATATTCGGTCGGGCGCGCCACGAAGGCGGTCTTCAGCCCGAGTTTTTGCGCGGCCTTGAGATCGTGGTTGTGGGCGGCCACCATCATCACCTGTTCCGGCTGAAGGCACAGAAGCTTTGCCGCGCCGAGATAGGTTTCGGGATCTGGCTTGTAGTGCTGGAACAGCTCGGCCGACATGACCAGATCCCACGGTAGGCCCGCAAACTTCGCCATGTTGGTGAGCAGCGCGACATTGCCGTTGGAAAGTGGCGAGATGATGTATTTTGTTTTCAGCCGCACTAGCCCCACGACGCTGTCCGGCCACGGATGCAGGCGATGCCAGCCCATCGTGAGATGGTGCAGATCGGCGTCGGTCAATCCCTTGATCGCAAGCTGTTCGACCAATTTTTCCAGCGAGCGCCGGTGCAGCACGTCGAGGATCACGTAGCCGGCTTCCGGATGCTTGCGCACCTCGTCCATCGAGGCGGCGTAGACCGCGCGCCAGCCGTCCACCAGCGCGGTCCAGTCGGCCTTGATGCCGCGGGTTTCCGACCACGTGGTGAAATCATTAATCAGGCTGGTGCGCCAATCGACCACGGTGCCGAATACGTCGAACACCAGCGCTTTGACGGCTGAAATATCGGACACGCTCACTCCCTTTTTTCTTGTTGTCATTCTTTTTCTTGTTGTCATTCCGGGGCGATGCGCCAGCATCGAACCCGGAATCTCGAGATTCCCCGATCTGCAATTGCACATCTGAGGTTCGCGCTTCGCGTGCCCTGGAATGACAGCTTCTTTTAATCCAGGTGGAATTTCTCGAGCTGGCGGTGCTCGGCCTTGATGTAGCGCACCGTGCCGGTGACCGAGCGCATCACCACCGTCTCGGTCTCGATCACGTCCTTCCGGAACTTGACGCCCGACAACAGCGAACCGGTGGTGACGCCGGTGGCCGCGAACAGGCAGTCGCCCTTCGCCATGTCCTCGATGCCGTAGATCATGCGGGGATCGGTGATCCCCATCTTGCGGGCGCGCTCGCGCTTCTCGTCGGTGTCGAGGATGAGCCGGCATTGCATCTGCCCGCCGATGCAGCGCAGCGCCACCGCGGCCAGCACGCCCTCGGGCGCGCCACCGGTGCCGATATACATGTCGACGCCGGTCTCGTCGGGGGTAGCGGTGTGGATCACGCCGGCGACGTCGCCGTCGGTGATCAGCCGCACCGCAGCACCGGTCGAGCGCACGCTCTGGATGATCTCGGCATGGCGCGGACGATCCAGCACCAGGACCGTGATCGCCGATGACTCGACGCCTTTCGCTTTGGCCAGCCGGCGGACGTTGTCGGCGGGCGTCGCATCGAGCTCGACGACGCCCTTCTGGAAGCCGGGTCCGATCGCGATCTTCTGCATGTAGACGTCGGGCGCATGCAACAGCGTGCCGCCGTCGGCCATCGCCATGGTGGCGATCGCTCCGGGCATGGCCTTGGCGCACAGCGTGGTTCCCTCGAGCGGATCGACGGCGATATCGACCTTGGGACCTGCGTTCAGCCCGACCTTCTCGCCGATGAACAGCATTGGCGCCTCGTCGCGCTCGCCCTCGCCGATCACGACCGTGCCCTCGATCGGCAGCTTGTTGAGCTCGCGCCGCATCGCATCGACCGCGGCCTGGTCGGCGGCCTTCTCATTGCCGTGGCCGCGCAGCCGCGCGGCCGATACCGCCGCCCGTTCCGTCACCCGCACGATTTCGAGCGTCAGAATGCGTTCAAGCAAGAGCTGCTGCGGAACGGAAATTTGGGTCGACATCGGCGTACTCCTTAAACTTTCCCGGGTCGTTTGCGGGCGGCCCGCGATCAATCCTTTAACGCACGACGGCCCGTACAGGCGCTAATTTTTTTCGATCCGTATCACCTGCGGCCGGCCACTGATCACCTTGTCGCCCTGCACCGCCTTGAGCGCGCGGTACACCGCGTCCTCGTGGGTGGCATAGGTAATCAATACCACCGGCACCTGCGAAGATTTTCCCGCTGACTGCGCGGCGTCAATGCCGTTGGCGTGGCGCTGCACAATCGATTCGATGGAAATCTTCTGCTCGGCGAGCCGGGTGGCGATGGTCGCAGCGGTGCCGGGCAGGTCGCGCGCCATCAGGCGGATATAATAGCCGCCCTCGTGACGCTCCATTGGCGCCTTTTCGGTTCCCCGCAGGCGGTCGACCGGCCGGCCGAACGGATTGACGCGGACGCCGCGCGCGACGTCGGCGATATCGGCGACCACGGCGGAAGCGGTTGCAGCCCCGCCCGCGCCGGGCCCGACCAGCGTGATCGGCGGAATGCCCTCGCCGTCGATGGTCACCGCATTGGTCACGCCCATCACCTGCGCGATGGACGAGGATTTCGGCACCATGGTCGGGTGCACGCGCTGCTCGATGCCCTTCGCGGTGCGTACCGCGACGCCCAACAGCTTGACGCGGTAGCCGAGCTCGGATGCGGCGCGCAGGTCTTCCGGTGCGATGGAGGAAATACCTTCGACATAGACTGCGCTTTGAGCAACTTTTGTGCCGAAGGCGAGGCTCGCCAGAATGGCGAGCTTCTGCGCGGTGTCGTGGCCGTCGACATCGAATGACGGATTGGCCTCGGCGTAGCCCAGGCGCTGCGCGTCCTTCAGGCAGTCGGCGAACGACAGCCCCTCCTTCTCCATCCGGGTCAGGATATAGTTGCAGGTGCCGTTGAGAATTCCGTAGACGCGGTTGACGCCGGTGCCGGCAAGGCCTTCGCGCAGGGTCTTGACGATCGGGATCGCAGCTCCGACCGCCGCCTCGAAATTCAGTGCGCCGCCATGCGTTTCGGCGAGTTTCGCAAGCCGTAGGCCGTGCTTGGCAATCAGCGCCTTGTTGGCGGTGACGACCGATTTGCCGGACTTCAAGGCCGTCTCGATCGCCGACAGCGCCGGATCGCCGGCACCGCCGATCAGCTCGACAAAGCAATCGATGTCGGGGTCGGCGGCGAGCGCCAGCGCATCCTTGGCCCAGGCGATGCCGCCGAGATCGAGGCCGCGCTTCTTCGCCTTCGATCGCGCGGTGACCGCGACCACCCGCAACGAGCGCCCGCAGCGCGCCGACAGGGCGCCAGCTTGGCTCTCGATGACGCGGGCCACTTCGGCACCCACGGTGCCTAGCCCCGCAATGCCCACTCTCAGGGGTGCGACCATGACGCAAATGACCTAACGGAAGACTTTATGTTGTAGGGCATGATCTGATCCGAAAACCGAATTCCACTTTTCGGGACCATGCCCGTATGTTGCGGGCATGATCTGATCCCCGGGTCAAGCCCGAGGACGTGCTTTTCGGGATCATGCCTATCGCCGGTTGGCGAGAGGAACCACGTTGTGCAACGTTTCAATGCCGCTTTCAAGGAAGCGGCGCACACCGCGCGCGGCCTGGCGGATGCGCTGCTCGTTCTCGACCATGGCGATGCGGACATAACCCTCGCCGTGCTCGCCGAAAGCGACGCCGGGCGAAACCACGACGCCGGATTTCTCCACCATCAGCGTCGCGAACTGCATGCTGCCGACATCGCGAAAAGCCCGCGGCAGCGGCGCCCACGCGAACATGGAGGCTTCCGGCGGCGGGATTTCCCACCCCGCGCGTCCAAACGATTCCACCAGCGCGTCGCGGCGCTTGCGATAGGTGTCGCGCATCTCGCGAATGCAATCCTCGGGGCCGTTCAGCGCAGCGGTCGCCGCGACCTGGATCGGCGTGAAGGCGCCGTAATCAAGATAGGACTTCACCCGCGCCAAGGCCGCGATGATCCGCTCGTTGCCGACGGCAAATCCCATGCGCCAGCCGGCCATCGAGAACGTCTTCGACATCGAGGTGAACTCAACGGTGACGTCGATCGCGCCGGGCACCTGCAGCAGCGAGGGCGGCGGGTTGTTGTCGTCGAAGTAGACCTCGGCATAAGCGAGGTCCGACAGGATGAAGATTTCGTGGCGCTTTGCGAATGCGACGAGGTCGCGGTAGAAATCGAGGCTCGCGACATAGGCCGTCGGGTTGGAGGGATAGCAGACCACGATCGCCAGCGGCTTCGGGATCGAGTGAATGATGGCGCGCTCCACCGCCTCGAAGAACTGCGGGGTCGGCTCCGACGGCACCGAGCGGATCACCCCGCCGGCCATCAGGAAGCCGAAGGCATGGATCGGATAGCTCGGGTTCGGACACAGGACGACGTCGCCGGGCGCGGTGATCGCCTGCGCGACATTGGCAAAGCCCTCTTTGGAGCCCAGCGTCGCGACGATCTGGGTCTCGGGGTTGAGCTTCACCCCGAACCGCCTGGCGTAATAAGCCGCCTGGGCCTTGCGCAGGCCGGTAATGCCGCGCGAGGCCGAGTAGCGGTCGGTGCGCGGCTTGCCCAGCGTTTCCTTCAGCTTCTCGATGACGTGGGCGGGCGTCGACAGGTCCGGATTGCCCATACCGAGGTCGATGATATCGGCGCCCGCGTTCCGCGCGGCCGCCTTGGCCCGGTTGACTTGCTCGAACACGTAAGGCGGCAGGCGGCGGATGCGATAAAAATCTTCCATAGGTCCTCAGCTCCGACCAACCGGCACGGGCAGAATCGCCGACAGCGATGGCCGAGGTAGAAATCGGCCCCGTCTGAAAATCGTTCCAAATCAGGAACTTAGAACGAATTCAGGACAAGCTAGGTCGTTTCGCCCTGATTTGCGGTTGAATGACGTTCTTTTAGCACGGACGTCCCGCCGCGCCAGCAAATAGCTGGCTTTCGTTCACTTTGCACCGGCGTTCGGGGTGGAGGCTGGCTGGCCGGCCGCCGCCGAAGCCTGGCGGTCGCGGGCGTCCTTCAGCTCTTTCTCGATCTTGGCGCGCTGATCCGGCGGGATCACGGCCTCCTCACGATCGGGCGGCAGGTCATGTACCGGAAGGTAGGGATCGGGCTCCCTGGGGTGCGCCGCCGTATCGGATGTGGTACTAGCGCTCGGCAGGTCGAGGATCGAGCTGGAACAGCCCGAAAGCGCGAGCGCTGCCGTCAACAGCGCCCCCAAGGCAAACACCCTTTTGTCCCGATCCACCGACATCGCTGTCGAAAGTCCTACCTTCGCTGATCCCGCAGCCAACTAAATTTTTGTTCATCCGGGGCGCCGCGGCCCAAACCATTCTCGTCCCGAACGATTGAAGCTGAAACAACAAATCGAGCCGCTCGGGCTGTAATATGACAGAAGCAAGATGTTTTGTCGCAGCGCAATACGCGTCCGACAAAGATTAACTTCGAAGCCGCCGCGCCGATCTCTCGCGGTGACTAGGGCGAAATGACGCGATAGTGTTCAGGCATGAGCGACGTGACGATCGAAACCGAGGCCACCAAGAAGTTCGACGCGGAAGCCTTCGCGATGAACATCGCGCGCGCGATGGAAAGCGGCGGCAAGGCGCTCGCCGCCTATCTGAGGCCGCGCGAGACCGGCGAGGTCACAGACCAGCCGCCGAACGAAGTCGCCGAAGTGATCAAGACCTTCACAACCGTCGCGGAATATTGGCTGTCGGACAACGAGCGTTCGTCGGACCTGCAGACCAAGATCGCCAAGGGCTATCTCGATCTCTGGGGCTCGGCGGTGCGGCGGCTTGCCGGCGAAGAGACGATGCCGGCGATCTCGCCCTCGCCGCGCGACAAGCGATTCGCCGATCCCGAGTGGAAGTCGAACCAGTTCTTCGATTTCGTCATGCAGCTCTATCTGCTCTCGACGCAATGGGCGCAGGACCTCGTGCATAACGCCGACGGCATCGATCCCCACACCCGCAAGAAAGCCGAGTTCTACGTCCAGCAGATCGCCAATGCGCTGGCGCCGTCGAATTTCGTGCTGACCAACCCGGTAGTGCTGCGCGAGACGCTGGCGTCGAACGGCGACAATCTGGTTCGCGGCATGCAAATGCTGGCGGAGGACATCGAAGCCGGCAAGGGTACGCTCAAGATCCGGCAATCGGATCCGGCCAACCTCGTGGTCGGGGTCAACATGGCGACCACGCCGGGCAAGGTGATCTATCAGAACGAACTGATGCAACTGATCCAATACGCGCCGACCACGGAAAACGTGCTGCGTACGCCGCTCCTGATCGTGCCGCCGTGGATCAATAAGTTCTACATCCTCGATCTTCGGCCGGAAAAATCCTTCATCAAATGGTGCGTCGACCAGGGTATCACCGTGTTCGTGATCTCCTGGGTCAACCCCGAGAAGAGCCTGGGGACCAAGACCTGGGAAGACTACATGAAGGAAGGCCCGCTGACGGCGATGAACGTCATCGAGCGCGCGACCGGCGAGATGAAGGTCCACACCATGGGCTATTGCGTCGGCGGCACGCTGCTTGCAACGACCCTGGCGTGGCTTGCCGAAAAGCGCCGCGTGCGCGCGACCTCGGCGACGCTTTTGGCGGCGCAGGTCGATTTCTCCAATGCCGGCGATCTCCTGGTGTTCGTCGATGAAGGCCAGATCTCGGCGCTCGAGCGCGACATGCAGGCCTCCGGCGTGCTCGAAGGTTCAAAGATGGCGATGGCCTTCAACATGCTGCGCTCGAACGATCTGATCTGGTCCTATGTCGTCAGCAACTACCTGAAAGGACAGCCGCCCTCCGCCTTCGACCTCCTGCACTGGAATTCGGACGCGACGCGAATGCCGGCGGCGAACCACTCCTACTACCTGCGCAACTGTTACCTGGAGAACCGGCTCTCCACCGGCAGCATGGTGCTCGACAACACGCTGCTCGACCTGTCGAAGGTGAAGGTGCCAATCTATAACCTGGCGACCCGAGAGGATCACATCGCGCCGGCGGACTCGGTGCTCTACGGCTCGCAGTTTTTCGGCGGGCCGGTGAAATACGTGCTGTCCGGCTCCGGCCACATCGCGGGCGTCGTCAATCCGCCCTCCTCCAACAAGTACCAGTACTGGACCAACGATACGATCAAGGACATCTCGCTCGCCGACTGGATCAGGGGCGCGCAGGAGCAGAAGGGCTCGTGGTGGCCGAACTGGCGCGAGTGGCTCAGCAGCATCGATGCGGAAGAAGTATCGGCGCGCAGCGTCGGCACCGATGCCTTGCCGCCGATCGAGGACGCGCCCGGCAGCTACGTGCGCGTCCGCGCATAGCGCAGCCAGCCGCGCTCAGGTATAAGCGATCGTCCCTGAGGGGGACGGTTTTTGCAAATCGAGTAAGGGGGAAATGATGACGCCCGGATTGATGACACCCGAGTTGTTCTGGCTGACCTTGACGGTGATTTTGACGGGATTGCTGTGGGTTCCCTACATACTCAATCGCTCCATAGTTCGCGGTTTGACCGGCGCGATGGCCAATCCCTCGCGCGACGCCAAGCCGCATGCGCCATGGGCGACACGGCTGATGTTCGCGCATGATAACGCGGTCGAGAACCTCGCGATCTTCGCGCCGCTGGTGCTGATCCTGGCGCAGATCGACTATTCGACGAAATGGACGGTCTATGCCTGCGCGACCTATTTCTGGGCCCGCCTCGCCCATCTCGTCGTCTATACGCTGGGGCTACCGGTATTCCGCACGCTCGCTTTCACCGTCGGCTTCCTGGCGCAAGCGGTGCTGGCGCTAGCGATTTTCAAGATCGTCTGAGAGAGCCAGGGAGCATGATCCGGAAAAGTGAGAACCGATTTTCCGCAGAGATCATGCTCAAACAGAGAGGAGAGAACATGATCCGATCCAATCGGATCATGATCTAGAAGTCAGAGGCCTTTTTCGGCCACGACGAACAGCATCGCCGCCGGTTTATTGTCGAAGCCTGTGACTTCGCCCGTCTCGATCGAGAGTGAACTCCAACTGCCTGCCGCGCCATAGATGGCTCGCAGCCAATCCGGCGACGGGTAGTTGTAGTAACGATTGAGCGCATCGCGCCCTTCGACGTCCCCGGTCTTGTAGCTGGCATAGAAATAGCCTGGAGGCCGGAGCGCACGCCAAATCAGCGTCAGGACGTGCGCCAGATCGGGCCTTGGAACGTGAAGCAGACAGGCGTTGGCCCAAACGCCGTCGTAGGCTTCGACCTTGTCGAGGTCGTGGAACAGCAGCGTCTCGACAGGGCGACCGAGACGGTGCGACGCCACGCTCGCCATCTCCGGCGATCCGTCGGTTGGGTGAACCTCAAACCCCCGGGCAAGCATTTCGGCCGAAGCGGCACCCGCTCCGCATCCGAGCTCGAGGATGGTCGCCGTAGGCTTAAGCAGCGCGAGAAAGCGGGTCAGCCGCGTATGGGCCGCGATCTCGCGCTCGGCATAGACCTTGGCGTTGCCGCCATAAAACTGAAGGGTTTCCTCGTCCACGGCCATTCCTGTTACGGAAACAGCGCGATCTGCTCAAGCCCCGCCGTCTCCGGTAAGCCGAACATCAAATTCATGTTCTGGATCGCCTGACCGGCCGAGCCCTTCACCAGATTGTCGATCACCGAGATCACGATGGCGCGGTTCTTGATGCGGTCGGCGAACACCCCGATCTGCGCATAGTTCGAACCGCGCACGTTCTGGGTCTGCGGCAGCACGCCCTTTTTCGCGATATGAACGAACGGCTCGTTGCGGTAGGCCTGTTCGAGCGCGCCGCGCAAATCGTCTGATGTCGCGCCCTTGAGCTTGACATAGGAGGTACAAAGCTCGCCGCGCGCCATCGGAATCAGATGCGGGGTGAAATTCACCGTCACCGCGGAGCCCGCCGCAACCCCGATCTCCTGCTCGATCTCCGGCGCATGACGGTGCGTGCCCACTGAGTAAGGCGAAAGCCCCTCGCCGGCTTCCGAGAACAGCGTGTTCTGCTTCAATCCTCTTCCGGCGCCGGTGACGCCCGACTTCGCGTCGATCACGATATCTTCCACGTCGATCAATCTGGCCCTGGCGAGCGGCACCAGCGCAAGCAGCGCCGCGGTCGGGTAGCAGCCGGGACAGGCGACCAGCCGGGCCGCGGTGATCTTCTCCCGATAGAATTCGGTCAAGCCATACACGGCTTCGCCCTGCAGCTCGGGGGCGTGATGCTCGTGGCCGTACCACTGCGCGTAAGTGGTCATGTCGCGCAGCCGGAAGTCCGCCGACATGTCGAGGATCTTGATGGCCGGATTGGCCTTCAGGACGGCGGCGATGATCTCCTGCGTGGTGCCGTGCGGCAGCCCGCAGAACACCGCGTCGAGCCTGCTCCAGTCGACCTTCTCCCATTCCGTGAGCCTGGGCAGGTCGAGCATGAAGAAATGCGGGAACACCTCGCCCATCGCCTTGCCGGCATGGGTATTGGCGGTGAGCGCTGTGATTTCGGCGTTGGGATGGCGCGCGAGCAGGCGCACCGCGTCGGACCCGGTGTAGCCGGAGGCGCCCAAAATGCCGATTTTCTTCTTGGTGCTCATCGCACACCCCCTTCGGTTTCTGCCGCCTCTTTCATGAAAGCCTGCGGCCGCGTCTCGCGCATGAGACACGCGATCTGTTGCGCGTTCGTGTCACCCTGCGCGCCAAGCGCATTGGCGACGGCCGCATAATCGGCCTCGGACTTGGTTTGGTTGAGCTTGAAACTGCCCTCGATCTCCTCGATCGTCATGACGAGACCGACGATCGCCTTTTTCAGCGCGTCGAGGCGAGCCGCCGTCATCTTCGACGTTGTCCACGGCGGTTTCGGCGCGAGCCAGTTTTCGAATTTGGCACTGAGCGCGTCGAGATGCGGACCAAGCGCCTGCTCGGACTGTTTTCGCACCACGCCCGTCAGATGCACGGCCTGGTAAAGCCAGGTCGGCACCTGGTCGGGCGACAGATACCAGTCGGCGGAAACATAGGCATCCGGGCCGTTCACCGCCAACAGCCAGGACGAAGTGCCATCCGCGAAGTTCACCAGGGGATTGCCGCGCGCGACGTGAAAGGCGGCGAGCGGCGTGCCGTCGTCTGCCGAGGTGAGAATGAAGGGCACTGATGACGCAATCGGCTTGTTGCCGTCCCACACGCAAACCGTGCCGAATCCGCGCGCCTGCGCGAAGCCCAAGGCCGCGGCGCGATCAGGCTTGAACAGTGGGGGCGTGTACATGGACTTACTCCTGCTTGACGTAGGAGCCGCCGGATCGGATTGCGCTGCATGGAAAAAATGCCGCGGATCGGATCCGGCGGCAGGGGCAACGATCTTAAACGCAGACGACCGCCCATACCGCGAGAGCGCGGCGGCGGCGAGCGGACGGGATGGTCGCGGCGTCGATCATGGGCGCGGCTATAAGGCCAGACCCGGTTGCCGTCAAGATGCGCCCCGTCGCGCCGGGGCGAGGGATCGGCGGGTTATGTACGAGTTGCAGTCACAGCGCTGTGGCGGAATAGAATCTGCCAAAAGGAGTTTGCAGCGGTCAGTCCCTCCAAACGGGCTTGGGCTTGCGCATTACCGCGATCGGACGCCTTGCCATACCACTTGATGGCCTCTTGCGTATCCTTGGGAACGCCTGTGCCGCTCTCATAGGCCCAGCCCAGATTGTATTGAGCATCGTGCGTGAAGCGCACCTGATGAACGATCCGGTCGCCCAACCGCTCTTCGCTGTGCTCGACGTTCCGCAGCGCGACGTGCAACGGCTTCGAGGCCGGCCCGTCGAGCGCAAGTTCGATCACCTCGGGCGCTGGTCTGCCGGCTGGCTCCAATAGTACGAAACTCTCCAGCGAATTCGGGCCTTTTTGCCTTGTAGATCCCTTACCTTGTCGCCCGGGGCGACATTGGAATAAGCGATGATCCTCTGCCGCCGTTCGTCGAAATAGGGTGAGGAGGTATCGGCCGATGCCGGCTGGTCGCGGATGGCGCGCTCATCGACCGCGATCACGCCGCCGTCCGCCTTCAACGTGGCAAGGTCATGCAACCTCAATTCGCTGAAATAACCATTATATGTAACGATCTGCTGAGAAATCGCCTCGGTACCCTTCCCATCGAGTGCCTGGATCTCAAAGTCGAAAACGGTCGTACTCAACCCTGTTCATCGAAAGTGACCTTGTAGCGGCTGACCGTTCGCCGCCAACCTGGATCGACCCAGACAGAATCCTGATGCACGCCAGTCGTCTCAGCAGCATTGGCAGCGATAAAGCTCGATGAGATCAGCAACAACAGCAAAGCCGGATAGATACGCGCGATCATGATGCTGTCAGCAGCGCGGGTGACCCGTACATCCGCTGCTCAGCTAACATCAGGATATTACCGCCGCTTCCGCTAGATGGAAAAAATTTTATCTTCTCTCGCAAGCTGTGAACTGCCGGAACTAAGCGGTTTTGTTCTGCCGTCGTCGCGTAGTCTGACGACCAAGCCTACACCGCGCGCCACAGCCATTCGGCGATCTGCGCGATCACGTCGCCGAACAACAGCAGCGCCGCGGCCCAGAGGAACGCCGAAACGAAATTGGCGATCTGGAATTGCCAATAAGGCATTTCGAATATGCCGGCCGCGAGCGGCACCGATGCCCGCAACGGGCCAAAGAAGCGGCCGATGAAAATGCTCGGCACGCCCCACCGTCTCACGAAGGCCTCGCCGCGCGGCAGGATTTCGGGATAGCGCGACAACGGCCACATCTGCGCGACGTGCTCCTTGTACCGGTAGCCGAACCAATAGGAGACCCAATCGCCGAGCGCTGCCCCGATGCCGCCGGCGATGCAGAGCGGCCAGAAACTGATGCCGCTGGCGCCGATCAGCGCACCGATCGCGACCAACGCGCCCCAGGCCGGGATCAACAGCGAAATGAAGGCGAGCAATTCACCGAATGCCAGCAGCAACACGATCGGGGCGGCCCAGGCCTGATGGTCGCGCACGAAATCGGCCGAGGCGCGCGCAAAATCTTCCATTTCCCGTGAAGCCCTTCCCGCCCCGTTGCGTTTTTCGGGCCCTGAATCGTTTGCGCCCGCGTTACCTAAAATCAGGTAAGCAAGCCCCTTTCGTAACTTCAAGTCACAAAGGCGGGCGCTGGCGCAAGCGGGCGCGTTGGCAGAGGCTCTCCTCCAGCGCACTAGCCAAAGTGCAAGGCCGGCCCCATATCATCGGCGCGATCGTATTTCCGGTTGGAGTGGCGATCGTGATACTGGAGACGCGCTTGTCGCCATCCCGATCATCAGATCGGTTATCAGGGCGACCGCGCTTGCCTTTGTTTGCGCCGATCGTGTTCCGAAGCGCGGCGACATGACGCTGTGCGGTCACTTTTTACGCCCAACCATGGCATAGTCAGAAGCAATCGATTCGCTGGCGCCGGTCCGCGCGCAACAGATAAAGAAACATGCCCAAACCATTGAAAAAACTAGCTAAAACAAAGGGTGCTGACGACCTGTTTGGCGCTCCCGAGCCGAAGGGCCGTGGCGCGCTCAAGGTCGCCTCGCGCAGTTCCGGCGCAGAGGACGGCTATACCGCACGCGACATCGAAGTATTGGAAGGCCTCGAGCCGGTACGGCGGCGGCCGGGCATGTACATCGGCGGCACCGATGAAAAGGCGTTGCACCATCTGTTTGCGGAAGTCATCGACAACTCGATGGACGAAGCGCTGGCGGGGCATGCGACGTTCATCGAGGTGGAGTTGGGCGCCGACGGATTCCTCACCGTCACTGACAACGGACGTGGCATTCCCGTCGATCCGCATCCGAAATTTCCGAAGAAATCCGCGCTCGAAGTGATCATGTGCACGCTGCACGCCGGCGGCAAATTCGACTCGAAGGTGTACGAGACCTCCGGGGGCCTGCACGGCGTCGGCGTGTCGGTGGTGAACGCGCTGTCCTCGCGGCTGGAAGTCGAGGTCGCGCGCGGCCAAAAGCTCTACAGCATGGCGTTCGAGCGCGGTCATCCCAAGGGCAAGCTCGAAGATCTCGGCAAGATCAACAACCGCCGCGGCACCAAGATCCGCTTCAAGCCGGACGGCGAGATTTTCGGCGTCAAGGCCGTCTTCAAGCCGCAGCGACTGTTCAAGATGGCGCGCTCGAAGGCCTACCTGTTCGGCGGCGTGGAGATTCGCTGGCGTTGCGCGCCGGAATTGCTCAAGGGCATCGAGGATGTTCCCGCCGAGGACAGCTTCCACTTTCCCGGGGGCCTGAAGGATTATCTCGCCGCCGCGATCCACGCCGATACCCTGGTGCATCCGGATATCTTTTCCGGCAAGTCGGGACGCACCGGCGCGCATGGCGCGTGCGAATGGGCGGTGGCCTGGACCGCCGACGCCGACGGCTTTCTCTCCTCCTATTGCAACACCATTCCCACCCAGGATGGCGGCACCCACGAATTGGGTATGCGCAGCGCGATGTTGCGGGGCTTGAAAGATCACGCCGAGCGCGTCGGCCAGGGCAAGCGCGCCGCCAGCGTCACCTCCGAAGACGTGATGGTGGGCGCGGCCGTGATGCTCTCGGTATTCGTGCGCGAGCCGGAATTTCAGGGCCAGACCAAGGACCGGCTGGCGACGGCCGAAGCGCAGCGCATCGTCGAACAGGCGATCAAGGACCCATTCGACCATTGGCTGTCGGGCAATCCGCTGCAGGCCAACAAGCTCCTGGATTTCGTGGTCGAGCGCGCCGAGGAGCGGTTGCGTCGCCGCGCCGAAAAGGAGATTTCGCGCAAGACCGCGGTGAAGAAACTGCGGCTGCCCGGCAAGCTCGCCGACTGCACCAACAGCGCGCAGGAGGGATCGGAATTGTTCATCGTCGAGGGCGACTCGGCCGGCGGCAGCGCCAAGCAGGCGCGCGACCGCAAGACCCAAGCCATCCTGCCGTTGCGCGGAAAAATCCTCAACGTGGCTTCCGCCGGCAAGGACAAGCTGACCGCCAATGCCCAGCTCGCCGACCTGATGCAGGCGATCGGCTGCGGCACCGGCGCGCAGTACCGCGAGGAGGATCTGCGTTATTCGCGCATCATCATCATGACCGACGCCGACGTCGACGGCGCCCATATCGCTTCGCTTCTGATCACGTTCTTCTACCGGCAGACGCCGCGGCTGATCGACGAAGGGCACCTCTTTCTCGCGGTACCGCCGCTCTACAAGCTCACCCATGGCAGCAAGACGGTTTACGCCAAGGACGACGCCCACAAGGAGGCGCGGCTCAAGAGCGACTTCAACGCCAATGCCAAGGTTGAGATCGGCCGCTTCAAAGGCCTGGGCGAAATGATGCCGGCGCAGCTCAAGGAGACCACGATGGACCCGGCCAAGCGCACTCTGTTGCGCGTGGTCCTCCTGGCAGCCGACCGCGAGGGCACCGCCGATTCAGTCGAGCGGTTGATGGGTACCAAGGCGGAGGCGCGCTTTGCCTTCATCTCAGATAAGGCGGAATTTGCCAGCGAAGACCTGCTCGATGTCTAACCGACGGCAATTATTTGTTTAGGCAACGGCGAGTTTTTCGCGGAAGGTGCGGATCGGCTTTCCGGGCCGATCTAGCTAGCTAACTAATCTAACAATTCACTTTTATTTTCAGTGATTTGATCGGCTTGGTTGCAGCGCGGCTTTGTGGTCGTTTTCTACCGACTGTGCCTGTCGGGCAACAGCATTTCGAACCAGACCGGCTATATTACCTGCAGCACACAGGATGGGAATCGCTGCATTCGCTCCTTTCGCGCGGTAGGACTAGAACGGTAAATACTGGGGATTGAAGAATGAAAAAGGTTTTGCTCGCTTTGACCGCCGTGGCGGCGTTGACCGGATCGGCGAATGCAGCCGATCTTGCCGCGCGTCCTTACACGAAAGCTCCGCCGCCCATCGCGCAAGTCTATAACTGGACCGGTTTCTACGTCTTCGGCGGTGGCGGCGGCGGCCTGTGGGCAGCTGATCAGTCTGTTCAAGTGACCGGGTCTAATATCCCCCTCACCATCAACCAGCGCCAAGGCGGTTCTGGTTGGTTTGGTACCGTCGGTGCCGGTTACGATTGGCAATTCAACCATTCATGGGTCTTCGGTATATTGGCTGACGGCCAGTTCGGCAGCATAAAGGGCACTCTTCAGGACCCGATCTTCGGGTTGACCGGACAGGAAAAGCTAGAAGACTCTTGGGCTGTTGGTGTGCGGCTTGGCTACCTCGTGGCCCCGAATGTTCTGTCCTATGTGAATGGTGGTTACTCCGGTTCCAATTGGTCGGGCACGACCTTGTTGGGTACGGTTAGCGGCCTTCCCGCGGGAGCCCACACCAATAGTTTCGACCGCAATGGCTGGTTCATCGGCGGCGGCGTGGAAAATAACTTGGACATCTTCGGCATCACCGCGCCGGGCTGGTTCATGAAGACCGAGTATCGCTCGTCCTTCTATAACGCGAAGAACGTCAGTGAGTTGTTGGACGGCACCAATTTGCCTATCGGGCGTGATCTCCGATTCAACACGTGGACCCAGACCGTCTCGACTTCTCTGGTCTATCGCTTCAACTGGACCGGGCCGGTGGTTTCGAAATACTGATCTCTCCTCCCTGCGTTCTTACGACTAAAAGGCCCCGGCAGCTCCGGGGCCTTTTTTTATTTGTCGGCCGCGTTGCGCGATCGACGCAAAAGCCTGATGACAGCCTAAAGTCTCCGTTCCGATTGAATCGGAACGGAGACTCTAGCTTCTTGTTTTAACGCGTTTTCTTTACGCGAACCGGGGCCCACTTCGCTGGAAAACGCTGTGGTGGCGTTCGCAGGCGTCGGCGCTGGCTTTGCAGTCGCTTGGAGGCTACGGTCCTTCAAGGTTCAAGGATATCAAGAAGGATATCAAGGGACGGCCGGCCAGTGGCCAAATGCTGAGGGAAACGCCATGCGCAGACTGCTTCTGATTGTCGGCTTGCTCGCGCTGGCGATGGGCCTGTTGTGGATCGGCCAGGGTACCGGCGTCATCGCGTGGCCCAAGACGAGCTTCATGATCAACCAGCTCCAGTGGGCCGGATACGGCGCGGCGCTGGCGGCGCTCGGGCTGATCCTGATCTGGCAAGCCAGGCGCTGACAACCCCGCTAGTAGTTTCGTAGGGTTGGCGAAAGGCGGTCTTCGCGCCGTGCCCACCATCTTTCATGCGAGGCCTCAGTGGTGGGCACGCGAAGCCTGTCATCGGGCGCGTGTTCGTGCGCCCTGTCGGCTTTGCCCACCCGAAACGACGCAACTGGAAAGCACCAATGAAATCACAGCTATTCGATCTCCGTGGCCGGGTCGCGATCGTCACCGGCGGCAACGGCGGCATCGGGCTCGGCATGGCGCGCGGGCTTGCGGACGCGGGCGCCGATATCGCCATCATCGGACGCGACGAAGCAAAGTCGAGTGCGGCGGTTGCCGATATCGGGGGGCGCGGCGTCAGGGCGATCTCCGTGGGCGCCGACGTCACCGACAAGGCGGCCATTTCCGCAATGGTCGAACGCGTCAAAGGCGAGCTCGGCCGAATCGACATCCTCGTCAACAACGCCGGCATCAATATCCGCAAAGCCCCGCACAACCTCGAGCTCGAGGAATGGCAGAGCGTCATCGACACCAACCTGACCAGCGCCTTTCTTTGCTCGAAGGCGGTCTATCCGGCGATGAAGGCAGCCGACGGCGGCAAGATCATCAATATCGGCTCGATGATGTCGATCTTCGGCGCCGGCTTCGCGCCGGCCTATGCCGCGAGCAAAGGCGGCATCGTTCAGTTCACGCGCTCACGCGCCTGCGCCTGGGCCGCCGACAACATCCAGGCCAATGCGATCCTGCCGGGCTGGATCGACACCGATCTGACCAAACGCGCGCGCGAGCAGATCGGCGGCCTGCATGAGCGGGTGCTGGCGCGCACGCCGGCGGCGCGATGGGGCGAGATATCCGATTTCGCCGGCATGGCGGTATTTCTCTCCTCGCATGCGTCCGATTTCGTCACCGGCGCGGCAATTCCGGTCGACGGCGGATTTTCGATCATGGGATAAACTCGCGGGATCGCTCGCAACGGAAAGCCCCGGCCGGAGCCGGGGGGCTTTCCGAGTCCGCACGCCGGCAGAGATCAGTATTTTGCGACGACAGGGCCTGCCCAGGGAACTTGTAGTTAAGGCCGACACAGAACATGTTGTACCTGTTTTGGAAACTCTCCGTCAGGGTTGTAATAGTTCGCGGCACGTCCGCTGGGAATCGAAGTCAGCGTTCGATTGCCGAGGTCGGCATAGAGGTATTCGCCCCCAGCCAGCGGCGAACCTCGGCCACTCACTCTCGCCGAACGCTGATCCGTCGCGTCTGTCCGCGCCCATAACTGATCGTCAGCACGTGGACCTGATGGCCTTCGCCGCGCGCACATCTCGGACAGCCGCTCTTGTGACGCACGATCCGCTCCAACAGCGTCCCGCGCAAAAGCTCGCCGGTGATCGGCAGCATCTCTAACAGTTTCCTTGCGTTTTCGAAGGGTGAGTTCACGAATCATTCCCATCAATGAATCAGCCACGCGCAACGCCGTCAACTCCGTCCAGGCTCGCAGAAAATCACAAAGAAGCTGATTCTGTCCCAACACGCGGGCTCACGAATTTTGCGCCGGAAAGTAGCTAAGCTAGTAGTCCCAGCGCACAACCTGCGCGATGCGGAACCTGGATTCCAAGTGTGGACGGCGCAGCTTTTCTCGCGAGCGTGTCGCGAGCGTTGCAAATCGACAACAAGACAGGGTTATATTACGGCATTCTTTACCGCTCAGCGCCGAAAGCTCTTGATCTCCGACACGCTGCCATCGCGGTAGGTCAATTCAACTGACACAAATTGAGTCGTGGGCGCGAGTTTCAAATAAGGCTGCGCGCTGACCGGAATCGCGTTTGGATCCCTGAGATCGCAGGGCGGCATTTTCAAAACCTTGTCCGGCACCGCGGTGTCGATGCCGATGCGCGCTTCCCGGATCGCGCAGCGATAAGACATCAGTTGCGTGTAATAGACGAGCAGCCCGTTGAATTCGCGGAACGACAGCCAGCTCGTCGCCGTCATGTCGAGAATCTTGCGCTGGTCGTGGAACAGGGCTGCTTCCGGATCGAACTTGATCGGAAAAGGTCCCTGCATCTCGCCTGATACATCGATGTAGCGCACCTCGATCGTCGCCGCCGGCGCGTCGGCGGCCAGCTCGATCGACGGATTGGGCATGCGCTTGTGCGTACGCGGATCGAGCGTGTCGAGGAAGCCGGTCTCGTGGAAATCGCCGGCGGCGCCGATCCGCCAGGAAATCCCGAGCGTTGGATCGAGGATCGAGAACACCACGGTCCAGCCGCCATTGTGACGCGAGAACATTGCAATCGGCGCGTTGATCGAATCGTTCGGCGGCGGGATGCGCGGCACCGAGACCGGCGGCAGCGCTGCGACTTTCTGCGGCGGGGGCTCGGGCGGCTTTGCCGTCTCCTTGGTCACTACCGTCGCCGGCGCATCCTTCGGCAAGCCGTTGAGGAAGACGTCGTCGACCATTTGGTCGAAATAGACCGGAATCTGCTTGTGGTTCACGGTCTCCGCCATTTCGCTGACGAGCCGGCGCGTGTGCTGGGCGACCTGCACCAGGTTCTCGCCGGGCTGCAGCAGCTCCCTGGAGAAGGTGCGTGTGAACACCGAATTGGGATTGGCGTCGTCGTTCGACAGCCGATCGAGCGCGGTCTGCCGGGGACCCGCTGAAAATACCGAGAAAACGCCTTCGGGCAGTTGAGTCATTGGCGCGAGCCCGCCGCCGCCGGCAATCGCGCGGGTGCCTGAGCGCTCGAACGGATTGTTGCGGCAGGCGTCGAACACCAGGATCGCGGTGCGCGCCTTCTTGTTCTGCAATCGCTCGATGATGCGGTCGGCCAGAACCGAAGCGTCGCGCAGCAGGTCTTCCTGGCCTTCGGTCACGGCCGGCACATCGGTCGGCAGCAGGAAATTCTGGCCTGCGATCTCGAAGCCGTGGCCGGCATAGAAGAAGAACGCGGTGTCGCCGGGCGCAACCGCATTGTCGAAGTCAAGCAGCGTCTGGCTGAATTGCTGCCGGTTCTGGTTCTCCGCGACCATCACCGAAAAGCCGAGCTGCTTGAGCGTCGCGCCCATGGTGCGGGCGTCGTTGACCGCCTTCTGCAGTTTTGGAACGTTCTTGTAGTCGTTGTTGCCGATCACCAGCGCGACGCGTTTTTCCGCATGCGCGGGCTGAGCCAGCACCAGTAACGACACGGCCAGCGCGCCCACCAGCGCGGCTGTGAACGATGGCCTGTAGTTCATCGAAATTCCCCTGACTTTCTCATCGTCTTAGTCGAAATATCGTCTCCGCCGGTTCAATCCGGGAGCACCGGGGGACGCCGCCAGCGCGCGATCACGGGCTGTGCAAAGTTCAGCGCCAGCGCCCATAGCGCAACGTTTGAATTCACAAAACTCAGCGCGATCGCCAGCAGCGACGAAGCAACCAGCAACATCGCCGACAGCTGCCGATGACGAAGATGGTCGCCCTGCTCCAGATGCGGCGTGATCGCGACCAACCGCATGCCGACCAGAGCGATCAGAAGCGTGTGGCCGGCATAGAGCCAGATCGCCGGCGCCAGATGCGCGAAACGGCCGACGACAATGGTCGAGAGCGGCACGCAGGTGATCAGCATCAGATAGAGCAACCACCAATTGACGTACTCGCGATTGACATATTCAGCGCGCGTGCGCACTGGACGTTGGCCAGCCAGCGCAGCCCGAGCACGCTGAAACTCAAGAGATAGGGCAGAAACTTTGGCCACAGATTGGCGAGGCCGTCCAACAATTCGCTGCCGTCCCTCGGGTGAAAATCATCGGGTAGCCTCACGTCGAGCACCAGAAGCGTCATGGCGACGCCGAAGATGCCGTCGCTCAAGGTATCGAGACGGGCTTTTGAGAACATGAGTGCCGGTGTCCTTAAATCCGCTTTGGTGCTAAAACATTAAGCTTTTTCGGCGCTTCCCGCGCCTGCTCCATTGACTTTGGGCGATTTCACCCTATGTTCCCACTCGACGCGGCCCGGTATCGAAGCGCGATATCCTGATTAAGCCGCCTGTCTGCGTATCCGAAAATCCCGCGCAAGTTTACGTGCCGTTCCGGGGTTGGACGCAACAGCTTTTTCCGGGGATCCCAGGACGGCAGTTCCCACCAGAGGCTCAATGTCTTTTTCTCATCTCGGTCTGTCCGAAAAGGTGCTCGCCGCCGTTGCGGCCACCGGCTACACCACCCCTACCCCCATTCAAGAACAGGCGATCCCCCACGTTCTCGCCCGCCGGGATGTTCTCGGCATCGCCCAGACCGGCACCGGCAAGACGGCGGCCTTCGTGCTCCCGATGCTGACCATGCTGGAAAAGGGCCGCGCCCGGGCCCGCATGCCCCGCACCCTAATCCTTGAGCCGACGCGTGAGCTCGCAGCCCAAGTCAAGGAAAGCTTCGACCGCTACGGCGTCGGGCAGAAACTCAACGTCGCGCTCCTGATCGGCGGCGTTTCCTTCGGCGATCAGGATTCCAAATTGACCCGCGGGGTCGACGTCCTGATCGCAACCCCCGGCCGTCTGCTCGACCACACCGAACGCGGCGGCTTGTTGCTCACCGGCGTCGAGCTGCTTGTCATCGACGAAGCCGACCGCATGCTGGACATGGGTTTCATTCCGGACATCGAGCGCGTCTGCAAGCTCGTTCCGTTCACCCGGCAGACGCTGTTCTTCACCGCGACGATGCCGCCGGAAATCCGCCGCATCACCGAAGCCTTCCTGCACAACCCTCAGAAGATCGAAGTTTCCAGACCGGCGACGACAGCCGTGGGCGTAGCCCAGTTTCAGGTCTCGGTTGGCCGCGAACCGCACGATAAACGTGAGACACTGCGGCGCCTGCTGCGCGAGGCCAAGGACTTGCAGAACGCGATCATCTTCTGCAACCGCAAGCGCGAAGTGGCGCTGTTGTACAAATCGCTGCAGAAGCATGGTTTTGCCGTCGGCGCCCTGCACGGCGATATGGACCAGTCGGCGCGCACCGCGGCGCTGGATCAATTTCGCAAGGGCGAAATTCCGTTGCTGGTCGCCTCCGACGTGGCGGCCCGCGGCCTCGATATTCCCACCACCAGCCACGTCTTCAACTTCGACGTGCCGCATCATCCCGACGATTACGTGCATCGCATCGGCCGAACAGGGCGCGCTGGCCGCGCCGGCACCGCGATTTCAATCGTCACCCCGCTCGATGCCAAATCGATGGCCGCGATCGAAAAGCTGATCGGGCAAACTATTCCCCGCGCCGAAGGCGACTTCACGGTCCGTGCAGAGCGTTCGGAGGAGACCGATCAGCCGCGCGAGCACCGCTCCCGGCAAGGTTCGAAAGAGCGCTCCCGCGGCGGCCGCAAGCCGCAGGGCGGGCGGGAGCGGGAGCCGAGGCATGGTGGGGGAGTGTCGGGCGCAACGGCGCTCCGCAGCCACAGGCCGCCGCGACGCCACACGTGCCCTCGATCGGCCGCGCCGAACCGCAGCGGGCGCCGCGTGCAGCGGAATCCGAACCCGCCGATCACTCGCATCTCCCGGCATTCCTGCTGCGGCCGGTTCGCAGCCCGGTGTGAAACAAGCTAAAGCGCGATGGCGATTCGAAGCCATTGCGCTTCAAGGCTGATAGAACCCGTTTACCGGTCGTTCATTCTCCTTTAACTTCACAGCCATAATTTGATTATTGCTGCGAGCTGGCGGGGCGAACACGAACGCACGATCGTCTTTGCCGATTAGCACTCGGCCAGTTCAGATCGCTGCCGCAGACCGCCGTGCCCCGCAATTATGAAATCTGGTACGTCTATGCGACCGGATACAACCCGCCGTTCAACAAGATCGTCAACGAGACGCTGGCCGCAACGGCAAATTGACCGAGGCCGACCTCGAGCAGATCTACGAAACCTATCTCTCCCACATCAAGACCACCGACCGCATCGACAAGGTCGGCGCGCGCGTGATTAGCGAGATCGACGAGGTCATGACGCCGTTGATCGACGCGCTCGGCATGTCGGCAAGCTACGATGCCAGCCTGGACGGCGCGAGCCAAAAGCTTGGCGCAGCGAAGAGTCGCGAGCAGGTCAAGGCGATCCTCGAGGTGCTGGTGAAGTCGACGCACGAGATGCGCGAGACCAACAAGGCGCTCGAAGACCGGCTGACGCTTTACAAGAACGAGATCAGCAATCTGCAGCAGAACCTCGAGGCGATCCGGGCCGAGAGCCTGACCGATCCGCTGACCGGACTCGGAAACCGCAAATATTTCGACCGCATGACCGACATGGCGGTACAGAACGCACTCGCTAGCGGCCAGCCGATCTCGCTTATGATGTTCGACATCGATCACTTCAAGTCGTTCAACGATTCCTACGGTCACCTCACCGGCGATCAGGTGCTGCGGCTGGTCGGCATGTCGTTGAAGCAGACTATCAAGGGCCAGGACATCACCGCACGTTATGGCGGCGGAGTTTGCGGTATGGCGGCGGAGTTTGCGGTCGTGCGGCCCAACACCGCGCTGCGCAAGGCGCTTACCGTCGCCGATCACATCCGCAGCGCCGTGATGGCGAAGGAATTGAAGAAGAAATCGACCGGCGAGATCCTCGGCCGGGTCACGATTTCGGTCGGCTTCTCCATGCTGAAGCCGGGCGACGACAGCGACGCGCTGATCGAGCGCGCCGACGCTTGCCTCTACGCCGCCAAGCCCAACGGCCGCAACCGCGTCATCTGCGAGGTCGATCCGGAATACGCCGCCGAGACCCAGAGCCATGTGGCTTAGCGCGAAAACATCACCAGTAGTCATCCCCGCGAAGGCGGGGACCCATACGCCGTGCACTCTCGTTCGGGCAGAATGGCAAATACCTTCTACAACAATCAACGCCGGTGGTTATGGATCCCGGCTCGCGCTCGCCTTGCTCGCTTGGTCGGGACGACACGTGCTGTTGTTTTCTTTTTGGTCGCGACCTTCTTTTTAGCTACAACTTTTTTCTTGGCCCCCTTGCGCGCCTTCAGGCGCTTCTTCAGCGCCGCGCGCTGGGCGGCCGCGAGCGCCGCCCTCGCCCATGCGCTAAAGTCTTCGGCATCGTCGAACAGGCGCGCCGGCAACTCCCAGTAGGAATTCACCGTGATCGTCCTGCTGCGGGTCTGATACGAAAACGGCTTCGACCCTTCCGCCTCGAACTGCGGAATGGTCTGATCATCGGCGCGAAAATAGAGGCCGCTGCGGAGCGCGAGCGCAAAGTTGGTGGCGTCGGCCGAAATGCCGAAGCCCGAAAACATCCGGCGGATCGTGACGGGGCCAAAGTTCGAAAACAGGTCGATCAGGAAATCGCGGTCCATGCACAGTGCCGCTCACGTCTCCACGAGTTGTCCCGGCCTTGAGCCGGGACCCATATGCCGTGTCATCTCGTTTGGGGCACTATGGACGACGACTTTGCCAAAAATCAACTGCCGGTGGCTATGGGTCCACGGCTGGGAAGTCAGGTTAACGGGTGCATGGGGGGTCATTTTGAGTTGACGTGAGGGCTGTGATTCTGTGGGCGCTCTGATTCGGCATGGAGCGCTAGCATGGCCACGATTACTGGAACGATCCTGGATGAAGAGGTACCGCGGGCGCGGGTGGCCCTTCTCCTGGAGCATTTTTCCGAACTGGGGGATGACCGTGAACCGTGGCGGGTCATGTACCCGCTCAAGGAGGTGCTGCTGTTGGTCGTCTGCGCGACGATCGCCTCTTGCGACGACTTCTACGACATTGTCGCCTGGGGCGAGCACCACCTTGATTTCCTGCGCCGGTTCTCGGCCTTCCATCATGGTATTCCGTGCGAGCGCTGGGTGCGGATGCTCGTCAACCGGGTCGATCCAATCCTGTTCGCACGCTGCTTCGGCAGTTGGGTGGAGGCGCTATGGCCTGGCCGGCACGACCTTATCGCTATCGATGGCAAGACGGCGCGGCGCACCCACGACCAGCGCAAAGGGCTCAAAGCCTTGCATACGCTCAGCGCCTACGCGACCTCGGCGCGGCTGGTCCTGGCGCAGCTCAGCGTGCCGGAAAAGACCAATGAAATCACCGCAATCCCGGATCTCCTCGACGAACTCGCCGAAACCAAGCAGCTCAAAGGCGCACTGGTCACCATCGACGCCATGGGCTGCCAGGTCGAGATCGCAAACAAGATCATCGCTCACGAAGCCGATTATCTCCTGGCGCTAAAAGGCAACCAGCCAACCCTTGAGGCCGATGTCGAAAACTACTTCAGTAGCGCTCCTGCCGATAAGCTCGTCACCAAAACCACCGTCGAGAAGGGTCATGGTCGTATCGATACGCGCGTCTACGCCGCCTCGCAGGAGGTCGACTGGATCGTGTCCGAACGCAGCTATCCAGGCCAGCCACGCTTCACCAACATTAAGACACTCATCAAGGTCTATTCCCGCGCCGAGCACGCCGATCGCTGCACCTTCGCCACGCGCTACTTCATCTGTTCCGCACTGCTCGACATCGACCGTCTTGCCAACGGCGTACGGGGCCACTGGGGCGTCGAAAGCATGCACTGGCTCCTGGATGTCGAGTTCAAGGACGATCTGTCGCGCTACCGAACCGGCCACGGTGCCAAAAACATGGCCGTCGTCAGACGCTTCGCCCTCGGCCTCGTACGCGCCAACAAGGCCAAGGGAAGCGTCAAAACCCGTCGAAAGTGCGCCGGCTGGGACCCGAAATTCCTGCTCGAAATCCTCCAGCTCAAATGACCGTTAACCTGGATTCCGTGCCGTGGCTATGGGTCCCGGCTCGAGGCTGGGACGACGCGGTGGTTAGAGCTTCGCCGGTGTCAGTTGCACCGATTCGCCGCAGCCGCAGGCGCCGGTCTGGTTCGGGTTGTTGAAGATGAACTGCGCCGACATCTTGTCGGCCTTGTAGTCCATCTCGGTGCCGAGCAGAAACAGCACCGCCTTGGGATCGACCAGGATCTTCACGCCCTTGTCCTCGACAACCTCGTCGGTCGGGCGGACCTCATGGGCATATTCGACGGTGTAGGACTGACCGGCGCAGCCGCCGTTCTTGATGCCGACACGCAAGCCCACGATCTCCGAATCGGCGCGCTTGGTTAGCTCCTGCACGCGCTGCGCTGCGGCTTCCGTCAGCTTCATAACCTGCGGTCGCGGCCGCTTCGGTTTGGAGGCTTGGGTCGGTGTAGCCGGTGTCATGTCAGTCATCTGGTCAATTCCGGCGGCTAATCAATGCCGCGCTTCTTTCAATACATCCGTTAAACGCTCATTTTCGCAACACTTCACCACATATTGAGCACGAGGCGCGCCTCGTCGCTCATCCGGTCCGGCGACCACGAGGGCTCCCAGACCAGATTGACATTGACCACACCGACGCCGGGCACGCTTGCCACCGCGTTCTCAACCATGGTCGGCAACTCGCCGGCCGCCGGGCAATTCGGCGTCGTCAGCGTCATCACGACATCCACCGAACGGTCGTCTTTGAGATCGACCTTGTAGATCAGGCCGAGCTCGTAGATATCGGCGGGGATTTCCGGATCGAACACCGTCTTCAGCGCGGCGACGATATCGTCAGTCATGCGCTCGGTTTCTTCCGGTGGCAGCGCGGAATGAGTTTCCATGTTGCTGGTCTTGATTTCGGCGGTGTCACTCATGCGAACAATTCCCGCGCCTTGATCAGCGCCTGTGCCAGATGGTCGACTTCTTCACGGGTATTATACATTCCAAACGAGGCGCGGCAGGTGGCCGTGACGCCAAACCGCTCCAGCAGCGGCATCACGCAGTGGGTGCCGGCGCGGACCGCGATGCCCTGCCGATCGATCACGGTGGCGACGTCGTGGGGATGGGCGCCCTTCATCTCGAATGAGATCACCGGTCCCTTGTCCTTCGCAGTCCCGATCACGCGCAGCGAATTGATTTCCCGCAGGCGATCCTGGGCATAGGTCAGAAGGCTGTGCTCGTGAGCGGCGATGCGCTCCTTGCCGATCGAGTTGACGTAGTCGATCGCCGCGCCAAGACCGATCGCCTGAACGATCGGAGGCGTTCCGGCCTCGAACTTGTGTGGAGGATCGCCATAGGTGACCCAGTCCCGGGCTACCTCGCGGATCATCTCGCCGCCACCGTTAAAGGGACGCATCGCGACGAGGTGCTCGTGCTTCGCATAGAGCACGCCGATGCCGGTCGGGCCATAAAGCTTGTGGCCGGTAAAGGCATAGAAATCGCAGTCGATGTCCTGCACGTCGATCGCAAGATGAACGGCCGCCTGAGCGCCGTCGATCAGCACCGGAATGCCGCGGGCGTGGGCTATCCTCACGACCTCCTTGACCGGCACGAGGGTGCCGAGCGCATTCGACATCTGCGTGATCGCGACCAGCTTGGTGCGCGAGGTCAGAAGCTTTTCGAACTGCTCGATCAGGAAATTGCCCTCGTCATCGACCGGCGCCCATTTGATCACGGCGCCGTGGCGTTCCCTGAGGAAATGCCAGGGCACGATGTTGGAGTGGTGCTCCATGATCGAGAGCACGATCTCGTCGCCCAGCCCGATATTCGGCTCGCCCCATGAGGACGCCACCAGGTTGATCGCCTCGGTGACGTTACGGGTGAAGATGATCTCCTCGGCACGCGCCGCGTTGAGAAAGCTTGCGACCTTGCCGCGGGCACCCTCATAGGCTTCCGTGGCGGCATTGGCGAGGTAATGCAGCCCGCGATGCACGTTGGCGTATTCGGTCTTGTACGCCTCGTTCATGCGCTCCAGCACGGCATTGGGCTTTTGCGCGGAGGCCGCGTTGTCGAGATAGACCAGCGGCTTGCCATAGACCTTCAGCGCCAGCGCCGGAAAATCCTCACGAACGCGGGCCACATCATAGGAACCATTCAGAACCGACGGATGCATGGTCAACCCCTTGCCTCCAGCCAGCGCTCGGCCTGCGCCATCGCAAGCTCGCGCAACTTATCATCGGCGATACCTTCGATCGCCTCGCCGACAAAAGCCTGGATCAATAGCGCCTGCGCTTCCTTCTCAGGAAGCCCGCGCGCGCGCAGATAGAACAACAGGCTGTCGTCGAGCGCGCCCGCGGTCGCGCCGTGGCCGCAGGTGACGTCATCGGCAAAAATTTCCAGTTCCGGCTTGTTGTCGGCTTCCGCTTCGTCGGACAGCAGCAGCGCCCGCGTCATCATCTTGCCGTCGGTCTTCTGCGCATCGGGACGCACGATGATGCGGCCCTGGAACACCGAATGGGCGCGGTCATCGACCACGGCGCGGAAAATCTCGCGGCTCAAGCAATGCGGCACGGCATGATCGACCACCAGCGTGGTGTCGCCATGCTGTCTGCTCTTGAGCAGGTTCACGCCGTTGACGGAGAGTTCGGAACCCTCACCCGCCAGATTGAAAAACCCTTGCAGCCGGCTGACCGCGCCGCCGCTCGTCATATTGAACATATTGAGCTTGGCCTTGGCGCCGACCGTGATGATTTCGGAGGTGATGTTGACGGCATCGGATGCATCCGCCATCAGCCGCACGTGCGAGAATTCGGCGGCATCCCCGACCCACAGGATCACCGCATCATGAACCTGATAGCCACCCGCGCCCTCGGCCGCGACAAAGCTTTCGACAAGCGTTGCGCGCGCGCCCTTGCCGATCCCGACATGCGACCGCGTAAAGGCCGACGCGGATGGCGCGGTTGCGATGTGAACGATCTGGATCGGTGCGGCGAGCGTCGTCCCGTCGGCGATACCGACCACGACACCGTCCGTCGCCATCGCCGCGTTCAGCGATATCATCGCGTCGGTGGTGTTGGTGACGAGCAAATCGGCGCGGGCGTCGTTGGCGCTATTCTCCAGCACTTCGCGCAGCGTCCGAACGCTGACGCCAGCGCCGGTGGCGTCCGAAAGCTCCGATACGAAGACGCCGTCGACCAGCACAAGCTTCGAGCCACCCGCAACCGCGTGCGTTTGCAGCGCCACGCGCGCGCGCTCAAGTGCGGCGGCATCCGGTTTCGGCGCCAGCGGCTTTACCTCGCCCATCAGGGCGCGCAAATCGGTATATTTCCACTCCTCGATCCGGCGATGCGGCAGTCCCGAACGTTCAAAGGCCGCAAAGGCCTGGCGGCGCACCTCGGCGACCTTGCCCACACCGGGCAGCCGGTCGCGCGCGGCGGCGAAGGCGTCGCTCACCGCACGTCCGGTATCGGTCTTTGCAAGCGCAATGTTCATCAAGCCGCGTCCTCGAACTGCGCATAGCCGGAAGCTTCCAGCTCCAGCGCCAGGTCCTTATTCCCGGTCTTCACCACCCGCCCCTTCGACATCACGTGCACCACGTCGGGCACGATGTAGTTCAGAAGCCGCTGATAGTGCGTGATCACCACCATCGCGCGATCGGGCGAGCGCAACGCGTTGACGCCGTCGGCGGCAATCCGCAGCGCGTCGATGTCGAGCCCGGAATCCATCTCGTCGAGGATGCACAGGGCAGGCTCGAACAGCGCCATCTGCAAAATCTCGTTGCGCTTCTTCTCGCCGCCGGAGAAGCCGACATTGACGCCGCGCTTCAGCATGTCCCGTGGAATGTTCAGACGGGCTGCGACTTCGTACGCCTTTTTCAGAAAGGCCGGCGTCAAGAGCTCGCTCTCGCCGCGCGCCCTGCGCTGCGCATTCAGCGCGGTGCGCAGGAACGTCATGGTGGCGACACCGGGGATTTCCACCGGATACTGGAACGCCAGGAATACGCCCTTGGCGGCGCGCTCGTCCGGCGACATCGCCAGCAGATCCTCGCCCTTGAACAGGACCTCGCCGCCGGTGACTTCGTAACCGGGCTTGCCGGCGATGACATGGGACAGCGTCGATTTGCCTGAGCCGTTCGGCCCCATGATGGCGTGCACTTCGCCCGCGTTCACGGCGAGCGAAAGCCCGTGAAGGATTTCACGATCCTCGACCCGGACCTGCAGGTTTTTGACTTCGAGTAACGGCATCATTAATTCTTTCCAGAGAGTTGCTTGGCACCCGCATTCCAACCCAAGGCGCCGTCGGTTTTCTGCACGCTGACGGCGATCAAGACGACAGTCGCGAGGATCATCGTCGCAATCGATGCCACATCAATGGCTGGCAATTCCCTGCGCGCGATCATTGCCAAGACGCAGCCGACGAGCACCGGGACATAAACGGCAACGGCTGCCCACTCTTCCCAAGTGGTTGGCGTGGCGCCGTAGCCATACATTTTCGGTTTGAACCAGAATTTGTCGCTCATGGTTTTAACCCACACTGCCTTCCAGCGAGATCGAGATCAGCTTCTGCGCCTCGACCGCGAACTCCATCGGCAGTTGCTGCAGCACGTCCTTGACAAAGCCGTTGACGACGAGGCCGACAGCCTCCTCCTGGCTCAGCCCGCGCTGGGTGCAATAGAACAACACGTCCTCGGAGATCTTCGAGGTGGTCGCCTCGTGCTCGAAGGTCGCCGACGAGTTCTTCGCCTCGATATAGGGCACGGTATGCGCGCCGCATTTGTCGCCGATCAGGAGCGAGTCGCATGCGGTGAAGTTGCGCGCACCGGTCGCCTTGCGGTGCGCGGTGACGAGCCCGCGATAGGTGTTCTGCGAACGCCCGGCCGCAATGCCTTTGGAGATGATGCGGCTGGTGGTGTTCTTGCCGAGATGCAGCATCTTGGTGCCGCTATCGACCTGCTGGTAGCCGTTCGAGATCGCGATCGAATAGAACTCACCGCGAGAGTTATCGCCGCGCAAAATGCAGCTCGGGTATTTCCAAGTGATCGCAGAACCGGTCTCGACCTGGGTCCAGGAAATCTTCGAATTGTGGCCGCGGCAGTCGCCGCGCTTGGTGACGAAATTGTAGATGCCGCCCTTGCCTTCCGAGTTGCCCGGGTACCAGTTCTGCACCGTCGAATACTTGATCTCGGCATCGTCCAGCGTCACCAATTCGACCACGGCGGCGTGCAACTGATTCTCGTCGCGCTGCGGTGCGGTGCAGCCTTCGAGATAGCTGACGTAAGCGCCCTTGTCGGCGATGATCAGCGTGCGCTCGAATTGCCCGGTGTTGCGCTCGTTGATGCGGAAGTAAGTGGACAGTTCCATCGGGCAGCGCACGCCAGGCGGCACATAGACGAACGAGCCGTCGGAGAAGACCGCAGAGTTCAGCGTGGCGAAGAAATTGTCCGAGGTCGGCACCACCGTGCCGAGATACTTCTTCACGAGATCAGGGTGCTCGCGGATCGCCTCCGAGATCGGCATGAAGATCACGCCGGCCTGCTTCAGCTCTTTCTGGAAGGTCGTGGCGACCGACACGGAATCAAAGACGGCATCGACGGCAATGCGGCGTTCGCCCTCCGGGCGCACCACGCCTTCGAGCACCTCGACCTCGCGCAGAGGAATGCCAAGCTTCTCATATGTCTTGAGAATCTCGGGATCGATCTCGTCGATCGACGAGATCTGCTTCTTCGGCTTCGGCGCCGAGTAATAATAGAGATCCTGGTAGTCGATCTTGGGATAGTCGACGCGCGCCCAGGTCGGCTCGGTCATGGTCAGCCAGCGGCGAAACGCTTCCAGCCGCCACTCCAGCATCCAGGCGGGTTCGTTCTTTTTCGCTGAAATGAAGCGGACGGTATCTTCCGATAGTCCCTTCGGGGCCTTGTCGGATTCGATTAACGTCTCGAATCCATATCGATACTGGTCGACGTCGATCCGGCGCACCCGGTCGACCGTCTCTTGTACGGCTGGCATTCTATTCCTCCGCTCGCGGTTTCAAGGACCGCGGTGGATCAAACTCGAAAGACTATTACGATGTTCTTTGGCGGAAAGAAACCTGCTTAGAACCGTTCAAGCAGTGTTTCGTCGCTCTCCCTTAAGTAGGCTATTGGCGAGCTTTCGCCAAGCCTTGAGGCATGAATCAATGTCTTCCTCTATCGTGGACCAGCCCAGACTGAGCCGCACGGCGCCCTGGGCGATATCTCGGGGATATCCCATCGCCTCCAGCACGTGGGACGGCTGCACCTTGCCTGAGGAACAGGCGGAGCCGGAGGATACCGCGACGCCTTCGAGATCGAAGCCGATCACCGCGGTTTCCGCTTTCAGCCCCGGAACCGCAAATAGCGTGGTATTGGGCAACCGCGGCGCCCGGTCGGAGAACACGATGGCGCCCTTGGTCTGGCGGAGGCCGGTTTCCAGGTGGGTTCGCAGGGATTCGAGGCGAACCGCGTCGCTTTCCAGCGCAGCCATGGCGGCCTCCACCGCTACGCCGAAGCCGGCGATGCCAGCGACATTCTCGGTTCCGGCCCGGCGCCCCAGTTCCTGAGCGCCGCCACGGAGCAAAGGCTCCAACCCCGCTATGCCTTCGGCCACCACGACCGCGCCAACGCCCTTAGGACCGCCGATCTTGTGCCCCGAAAGCGTCGCAAGATCGGCTCCCATTACTTTGACATAAAAAGGTATTTTTCCAACCGCCTGGATCGCGTCGACATGCAGCAGCGCGCCCGCCGCATGGACGATTTCGGCCACCTCCGCCACCGGCTGGATGACGCCAGTCTCGTTATTGGCAGCCATGACGGACACGAGCGCCGGCGGGCCAGACGCGAGCATTGCACGCAGGTGGTCGAGGTCTACCACGCCCGCGCGCGTCGCCCCGATCCTGGCGATGGCGCCTGCCGGAAACCGCCCGCCCGCGAGAACCGAGGGGTGCTCGATCGCCGACACCAATAGCCTCTCGACCGGCTGCCCGGATGCGCCGCGAAGCCCCGGCGTCAGCACCAAGGCATTGGCCTCGGTTCCCCCCGACGTGAAAATCATATTGCGGGGCAACGTGCCGACGGCTTTGGCGACCGCCGCCCGCGCTTCTTCGACCAGCCGGCGGGCATGCCTACCCTCGGCGTGGACCGACGAAGGGTTGCCGCAGAGATCCCACGCCGCCGCCATCGCCTGCCGCGCCTCGGGGCGCAGCGGCGTGGTCGCATTCCAGTCGAGATAGACACGGTCAGCCATTGAGTAGAATATTACCTTGATTGACGGCCTTTGGATAACATTGGAGGCGAGCCGCAACCCCTGCCGGCCGCGCCCGCTCAAGCGCAGTTAACGATCTTGGAGCCTTCTCGCAATTGCAAACGCCAACGCCTTGGAGGCGCTGGACGGTGCTCAAGATGCTTGCTTTTTGCCCCTCGCCTCATGCTAGAAGGCGGCCTCAATGTCACCGTGCGACGTTTGCGCAACGCCCGACGGCGCCGGCTATCCTTTCCATGCTCCGCTTTGTCCGCCGAGGGCTGATGAAGTCAGCACCAACCGGTTGATTAGCAAGAGATCAATCTCGCGAGATCAATCCAGGGATCACGATGCCTGAAGTCATTTTCACCGGCCCTGCAGGCCGCCTCGAAGGCCGTTATCATCCGGCCAAGCAGAAGAACGCGCCGATCGCGATGATTCTGCATCCGCATCCGCAGTTCCACGGCACGATGAATCACCAGATTGTCTACCAGTGCTACTACGCGTTCGCGCATCGCGGATTTTCGGTGCTGCGCTTCAATTTCCGCGGCGTCGGTCGCAGCCAGGGCTCGTTCGACCATGGCACCGGCGAATTGTCGGACGCGGCGTCCGCGCTCGATTGGGCGCAGACCATCAACCCGGAAGCGCGCGCCTGCTGGGTCGCCGGCTTCTCGTTCGGCGCCTGGATCGGCATGCAGCTCTTGATGCGCCGGCCGGAGGTTGAGGGATTCATCTCGATCGCGCCGCCTGCCAATCTCTATGACTTCTCCTTCCTCGCGCCCTGCCCGTCCTCGGGCCTGATCGTGCATGGCGAGAGGGACGCGGTGGTGCCGCCAAAGGACGTCAACACGCTGGTCGAGAAACTGAAGACGCAAAAGGGCATCGTGATCGACCAGCAGATCATCCCCGGCGCCAACCATTTCTTCGACGGCAAGTTGGAGCCGCTGATGGAAACGGTGACCGCCTATCTCGACATGCGCCTTGCCAACGTGCGCTGAGGTGCGCGATCCGCCATGGCTTCGCTGGTAGCCTTGTTGCGTGCGGTCAATGTCGGCGGCACTGGCAAATTGCCGATGAGCGATCTCAAGGACATCTGCGAAGAATTGGGTTTTGGCGCCGTCCGCACCTATATCGCCAGCGGCAATGTCGTTTTCGAAAGCCGCAAATCGGAAGCCGCGATCAAGGCTGCGCTGGAAAAGCGGCTCGACGCCTATGCGGGCAAGCCGGTCGGCGTGCTGGTGCGAACCGCCGCCGAGATGGCGCAGGTCTTGGCCGACAATCCCTTCCCGAAGGCCACGCCCAACCGCACCATGGCGGTATTCCTCGACCGCGCCCCGCCCGCGGATACGCTCGCCGGCGTTCGCGGCCAGAAGGACGAAGAAATCCGCTTGGGACGACGGGAGATCTACATCCACTACGGCGAGGGCATGGGCCAATCCAAGCTCGTCATCGCCGCGGCCAAAGCCGGCACCGCGCGCAACATGAATACGGTCGCGGTGCTCGCCAAGATGGCCGGTGAATCCTGAAGAGCGCGCGCGGCTAAGCCGCCGCCCGCGCCTGCAACTGCGACAGCCAAGACCGGCGCCTGTCGAGGAAATCGCGCAGCAACGCCGGATAATCTGGGCTCACCGCCGATCGCACCGAGGGTCGTTCTGACAGCGCCTTGCGCCAGCGCGCGAGCTTCGGCTTGTTGGCGAGGATGCCAAAATCGTCGATGCCGTCGAACACGTCGAAATAGCCGAACACCGGGCCGAACACTGCGTCCACCAGCGAAAAACTTTCGCCGTCGAACCAGGGTGAAGCCGCAACGCGCGCCTCAAGCCGTGCGAACCGCACCTCTAACTGCGCCGCCTTGGCCTTGAACGCAGCCTCGTCGGGCGCCGCGTAAAACCCCGCGATATCGCTGAGCACGGCCGATCCGTACTCGATCCAGGCGCGATGGTCGGCGCGGCGCATCGGGTCGGCCGGGTGCAGCGACTTTGCCTGCGTCTCCTCCAGATATTCCAGGATGACGGCCAATTCGAAAATCGCGTGATCGCCGACCAGGAGCACCGGCGTCTTGCCGAGCGGCGAGATGTTCAGGAACCAGTCCGGCTTATGGGCGAGATCGATATCGACGCGCTCGAAGGCCACACCCTTTTCGGTAACCGCGATCACTGCGCGCTGCACATACGGGCAAAGCTTGTGGCTGATCAGTTTGAGCGGGGCGGCCATGGCAGTCCGGCAGTTAGATGCAACTGCATTAAACTAAATGCAGTTGCATGAAACTGTCAAGGCCTTGCGATCACCCCACCCGTCATCGGCATCGGCACGCCCGTAGTCGCGGGGTAGCTGAGCGGCAGGCCTTTCAGCCCCCGCGCGGCCAGGAAGCCGAAGGCCTGGGCCTCGATCGCATCCGCCGACCAGCCAAGCGCATCCGCGGCCTCGACGGTGGCTGGGGCCACGCGCTCGCGCAGCATCCGCATCATCGTCAGGTTGCGCGCGCCGCCGCCGGCCACGATCCAGCTCTTGGGCGGCTTCGGTAGCAGCGGCACGATCCGGGCAATCGCTGCGACCGTGAACGCGGTCAGCGTTGCCGCGCCGTCGGCGGGCGGCATTTCGTCGAGCTTCAACGAGGCAAAATCGTTGCGGTCGAGCGATTTGGGCGGCCGGCTTGCAAAGAACGGCAGCTCCAGCGCCTGCGCCACCCACGCCTCGTCAGGTGTACCCTGCGCGGCAAAGCGGCCCTCGGTGTCAAAGCGCTGGCCGATGACGCGGTGGATGAAATCATCGAGCAGCGCGTTGCCGGGCCCGGTGTCGCAGGCAATCAGCGTATCGGCGCCGTCGATATAGGTGATGTTGGAGACGCCGCCGATATTGACCACGACGATCGGCCCCTCGCGCTGCAGCGACTGCGTCAGCGCCCGGTGATAGACCGGCACGAACGGCGCGCCCTGCCCGCCGGCGGCGACGTCGGCGGCGCGGAAATCGTGCATCACCGGAATGTGGATGGCCTTCGCCAGCGCCATTGCATCGCCGATCTGCACCGTCAGTTTCCGTTCGGGCCGGTGCAGCACGGTCTGGCCGTGAAAGCCGACGATATCGATATCCTGGCAGTTGATGCGGTTCTGCGCGGTGAAGGCGGCAACCGCTTCCGCATGCGCGACGGTGACGACGCGCTCGGCCTCGGCTAGCACGCCCGGCCGCGCCTCCCGCTGCGGCAAATGGATGGCTTCCATGAGCGCCTGGCGCAGCAGGCTGCGCTCGGGCCCGGTATAGGGCCGGTAGCCGGAGGGGCCGAACGCCCTGACCCGTCGCCCGTCAGTCTCAATCAAAGCAACGTCGACCCCGTCGAGCGAGGTGCCGCTCATCAGACCGACCGCCGTTAACATCATCGTCAAAAAACCCCAGCCGCACCCTACCCCAAGACACTCATGTTGGACATTCATGTTGGACGTTCAGCTTGTGCCAAACGGGCACATCTTATAATGCCACAGCGCACACAAAAGCGGCAGCCTGTCCAGACCGGGTTCCGCCATTTGCTTGCAAATACCGTAAAACAAGAATGATCAGAGCCGCCAAAAGATGACCGCTTTTAAGTCTGATTTTCTCAATGTGGTGCAGAGCCGCGGCTTCATCCATCAATGCTCGGACTTCGAAGGCCTCGACGCGCTTGCAGCAAAGGGCGAGGCAACCGCCTATGTCGGCTACGACTGCACGGCGCCGTCTCTGCATATCGGCAATTTCCTGACCATGATGATGCTCTACTGGCTGCAGCAGGGCGGCAACAAGCCAATCACCTTGATGGGCGGCGGCACCACCATGGTCGGCGATCCCTCCGGCAAGGACGAGTCGCGGGCGCTGCGCAGCGTGGCAGAGATCGAAGCCAACAAGGAAAGCATCCGCGGCGTGTTCGCCAAGGTGCTGCGCTACGGCTCTGGCCCCAGCGATGCGGTCATGCTCGACAATGCGGAATGGCTGACCAAGCTCAACTGGATCGAGATGTTGCGCGACGTCGGCCGGTACTTCTCTGTCAACCGCATGCTGACCATGGACTCGGTGCGCCTGCGCCTCGAACGCGAGCAGGAGATGAGTTTTATCGAATTCAACTACATGGTCTGCCAGGCCTATGACTTCGTCGAACTGTCGCGGCGCACCGGCTGCCGCCTGCAGATGGGCGGCTCGGACCAGTGGGGCAACATTATCATGGGCGTCGATCTCGGCCGCCGCATGGGCACGCCGCAATTGTTCGCGCTCACCACCCCGCTGCTGACGACGGCGTCGGGCGCCAAGATGGGCAAGACCGCCCAGGGCGCGATCTGGCTCAATGCCGACGAATGCAGTCCCTACGACTTCTGGCAGTATTGGCGCAACACCGAGGACGCCGACGTTCCGCGCTTCCTGAAACTGTTCACGACCCTGCCGCTAGCCGAAATCGAGAAGCTCTCAGCACTAAAGGGTGCCGAAATCAACGAGGCCAAGAAGGCACTGGCCGATGCCGCGACCACGCTGCTGCACGGCGCGGATGCCGCGCGCACGGCCGCGGAAACCGCGCGCCAGACCTTTGAGGAAGGCGCGATCGACGCCAATCTGCCAACCGTCGAGGTTCCCCGCAGCGAACTTGAGGCCGGCATCGGCGTATTGACGGGGTTTGTCAGGGCAGGCCTCGTGGCATCGAACGGCGAAGCACGGCGCCAGATTAAGGGCGGCGGGCTCCGCGTCAATGACGTCGCGGTCGGTGACGAGAAGATGATGCTGAAGCTCGCGGACCTCACGCCGGAAGGCATGATAAAGCTGTCGCTCGGCAAGAAGCGGCACGTCCTGCTCAAGCCTGCATAGGCGCATTCGCACCGGGCCCTTGCTCAGGCCTGCGGAAACGCGCTCCCTGCGTGCGATGGATCAGAGCACGCCAAAGGAAACGTCGAGGGAAACGTCACGGGCCGAGATTTTGGACGCGCCGCCAAAGCCGGCGCGCATGGCGCTTGTTGTGCTCGCGCTGTGCTTTGCGCTGTCGGTGCTCGGACGCGGCCTCGCCGAAAGCTTTACGGTCTTTCTCAAGCCCATTTCGGAGAGTTTTGGCTGGGACCGCGCGCAGGTGGTCTCGGTCTATTCGCTTTCGGCGCTCGCCGGCGGCCTCGCGGCACCCGGGATCGGTCGGCTGTTTGACCATTCCGGGCCGCGCACCGTCTATTTGCTCGGATTGCTCTTGCTCAGTGGCGCCTTCCTGGTGGCAGCCTTTGCAGAACAGCTCTGGCAATTCCAGCTGAGCCTCGGCCTTTGCGTCGGCATCGGCGTCGCCCTCATCGGCAACGTGCCCAACTCGATCCTGCTCGGCCGCTGGTTTGGACCCAAGCTGCCGACGGCGATGGCGGTGGTCTATTCGGCGGCCGGCGGAGGCATCCTGATGCTGTTGCCGGCGTCACAAATCCTGATTGATCATCTCGGCTGGCGCGGCACCTATCAGCTGTTCGGCGGCGCGACGCTGTGCCTGCTGGTGGCGCTGTTGCTGCTACCGTGGCGACTGTTCTCCGGCGGTTCGCCACACGTCGTCAAGAAAGCCGACGATGGCCTCGCCGACGCAGGCTGGACCCTGTGGAGCGCGATGCGCCACCACGCCTTCTGGGCGTTGTTTTCGACCTTCTTCTTTACCTCGATCGGCATGTATGCGATCGCGCCGCAGGTCGTGGCCTATCTGATTGATGCCGGATTCTCGCCGCGGCAGGCCGCGACCGCCTGGGGATTTTCCGGCGTGGTGCTGCTGTTCGGCATGCTCGGCGTCTCCTCGCTCGACGGCCTGATCGGCCGCCGGCCATCGGTGCTGCTTAGCTATGCGATCTCGATCATCGGCATCGGCATGTTCTGGGCGTTGCAATGGTCTGCCAACATCTGGCTGCTCACCGGATTCGTCGTCTGCTTCGGCAGCATGATCGGCTCGCGCGGTCCGCTTCTGTCGGCAACCGCGATGAAGATCTTCCGCGGCGAGCGGCTGGGGACGATCTACGGCGCCATTTCCATCGGCAGCGGATTGGGATCGGCGTTCGGCTCCTGGAGCGGCGGCCTGATCCACGATCTGAGTCACAGCTACAATCCGCTGATCGTGTTCGCGCTCATCAGCGTGGTGCTTGGCATGATCCCGTTCCTGGTGGTGCCGGCGCTACGGCGCTAGAGCGTTTTCCGACTAGATTGAATCATAATCAGGCAGCCGATGGGCTTACATGGTTCGAGACGCGCGCAGCCAAGTTTACGCAGGCTGTGTACACTTGCCTGCATGCCGCGCTCCTCACCATGAGGGTTTAGAATCTCATCCGGAGGAGCACCGCCAACGGGTCGCGCGAATGCGCGCCCGATGACAGGCTCCGCGATGCGTCTCGAAGGATGAGGCCCGGTGGTCGAACCGCTTTAGACCACCGCGGATGCCGCCTCGTCAACGGCGTCGGCCGAGCCGAGCATGATGCGGATTTCGCCAGCCGGCAGCGCGGCGCTGAACAGATAGCCCTGCATGTGGGTGCAGCCGAGCGCACGCACCGTCTCGCGCTGCCCCGTCGTTTCGACGCCCTCGGCCGTCGTCGTCATGTTGCGGTCGGCCGCGATGTCCACGACCGCCCTGATGATGGAGGACGAGCCCGAGGCGTCGGTCAGTTCCTTCACAAAGCTGCGGTCGATCTTGATCTTGTCGAACGGAAAGCGTTGCAGGTAGCGCAGCGAGGAGTAGCCGGTGCCGAAGTCGTCGAGCGCGATGTGAACCCCGAGCTCGCGCAACTGATTGAGGGTCGCAAGCGCGGCGTCGTCGTCGTCGATCAACACCGCCTCCGTGATCTCGAGCTCGAGGCGGCGCGGGTCGAGGCCGGAGTCCGCAAGCGCGGTCGCAACATTCAACGCCAGCGTCTGCGATTTGAACTGGATGGGAGAAACGTTGACGGCCAGCCGCACATGCGAGGGCCAGGTCGCCGCCTCAGCGCAGGCGGTCTGCAGCACCCATGGGCCGATTTGCTGGATCAGCCCGGTTTCCTCGGCGAGCGGAATGAACTCGGCCGGAGATACCAGGCCGCGCAGCGGGTGACGCCAGCGCAATAGCGCCTCGCAACCGATGATGCCGTCGCTTGCAAGATCGACAAGCGGCTGATAGTGCACCTCGAAGCCCTCCTCGCCGAGCGCAGTGCGCAAGTCCTGCTCCAGCTGGCGGCGCAGATTGGCTTCGGTTTCCATGCCGCCTTCGAAAAACCGGTAGGTGCGGCGCCCTGCCGCCTTGGCGGCGTACATCGCAAGGTCGGCGCTCTTGAGCAGCCCCAACAGGTCGTTGCCGTCCCGCGGCGCGATGGCGACGCCGATCGAGGCATCGCTGGACAACCGATGGCCGTGGCAGTCGAACGACGTTCGCAGCGCGGAATAGACTTTCGCAATCAGCGCGCGGACGTCGTCCGCGCACGCGACGCCGGACTGCAGGATCGCGAATTCGTCGCCGCCGAGGCGTGCGACGAAATCGTCAGCTCCAACGCAGTCGCGCAGCCGCAGCGACACCGCCTTGAGGAACTCGTCGCCGACCATATGGCCGAGCGAATCGTTGATCCCCTTGAACTCGTCGATATCGATATAGAGGATCGCAAATTGCGCGCTCGGGACCTGCGCGAGCATCGTCTCGGCATGCCGTTGAAACAGCGTACGGTTCGGAAGGTCGGTCAGCGCATCGTAATGGGCAAGATGCTCGATCCTAGCCTCGAAGCGGGTCCGCTCGGTGACGTCCTCCATCGTCGTGGCCCAGCCGCCATCGCCCGACCGCTTATAGACCAGCCGCATCGTGCGCCCGTCGGGAACCGAAATCACAACATCGCGAACTTCGTCGGTTTTCGGATTGAGAAACCGCTCGCAATAAGCATCGACGTCGCCGGTAAAGGTGCCGAGCTCCTTGCGGTGCCGGATCAGGTCACGCAGATGGCACCCCGGCTTGACCACGTCGAGCGAGAGGCCAAACATGTCGATATAGCGCCGGTTGCAGATCACCAGATGGCCCGAGGCATCGAACAGCAGCAGGCCCTGCGTCATGTTGTTGATGGCGGTGTCGAGATGCTGGCCCTTCTCGGCGAGCTGCCGCTGGGCGGCGCGATGCTGCCCTTTGAGCTGTCGAACGATCAGCGAGATCGTGACGATGACGACGATGATCGCGAGCAGCGCCGCGCAGAACTGCAGCTTGGTCTGCGCCCGCCAATCGGCAAGCGCGTTCGACACGGTCGTGGTCGCCAGGATGAAGATGGGGAAATTGGTCATGGGCCGGATCGAGCCCACCAGCTCCTCGCCCTGGATCATGCTGGTGAAGCGTCCGGACGCATTGCCGCCGAGCGCCATCACCCTCTTGAATGAGGGCGTACTGGCGATGTTTCGCCCAACCAGCCCGTCGTCATGCGGATAGCGGGCGATGATCGCGCCGTCGCGATGGATCATCAGGATGGCGGATTCGCTGTTCAAGGCGAGCGAGGCCACGAAGTTCTCGAAGTGATGGGGTTCGACACCGCGGGATGCAAAGCCGATAATCTCGCCATTCTTGCCCAGGATCCGGCGCGCCAGGATGGTGGTCCAGTTTCCCGTCACCTTGCTCCGGACGGGCTCGACGATCATATCCGGCGCCGGCTGTCCTGACGTGAAATCGCGGAAGAAACGCCGATCGACGATCGTCACGTCGGGTACGGGCCACACTTCCGAAGAGTTGATCAGCCAACCTTGGGCGTTGAACAGGTCCAACGCGCCGACATGGCGAAGTGCTGCAAGCTTCGTGTGCAGCATTTCATGGACGGCGGGCGAGGACATCCGGCTCCCGAAAGCCTCCTTGCTGTCCACGCCTTCCGTCTTCATATAATCGAGGACGTCATCCTGGATGCGCTGAAGGTCGGTCATTTGCTGGTCGAAATGGCGCGACAGCAGCAGCGTGCTGTTGTTGAGCTCGCGTTCGGCGACTTGCAGCGCGCGATCGCGGAACTGCAGGACGAGACAGGCGGTGCCGAGCGTGATCGCGATCACCAGGGCAACTCCGCAAAAAATCAACCATTGAATCGCGCCCATCGGTGCGCGGGGCGACACGCTGTCCGCGTCCGCGAGCTCACCTTGGGAACCCACCGTGTCTGAAAACCTCATGACGTGGTTTGTAACCACGACCCCCCAAAAGGCGGTTAGGAAAGTCGGTTATTGCTGAATTAACGGAAACTTACAGCCTGCGCTGAATACCGGCCGCGTCAGTTTTTCGGCGGGAATTCGATCGGCATAGTCTGCTTGCCGGTGGGAAATTCCATGATTTTCCGCGTCACCCCGGGCAGTATCGCCGAGATCGGATTGATGTTCAGCACCGGCTGCCCGAGGGTGCCGACAACCTCGTAGGTGACGCCGAACAGGCCCTCGTTGCTGCCGCCACCGAGGAAGAGACCCAGGACCGGGATCTGGCCGAACATGTTGTTCAATCCGTAGAGGGGAACGAAGGTCCCGCTCATGCGCACCTGGTTTGCGGCATCGATGTTGCCTTCGATGGTCCCGCCGATCGTCGGCCCCTTCAGCACGCCTTCGCGGACCGTGAACTGTCCATTTTGCCGGGTAAATTCGGCGCGCAGCCGCGAGAACGAAACGCCGTTCTTAGCGCCCGGAGGACCGCCGGCGGCGATGCGATCCAGCGCCGCCTCGCCCTTCACCGAAAAATCGCGGACATTGATCAGGCCCTCCTTGGCGCTGGGCTCGACCGTCGGAGGATCCATCGCGAGTTCGAGCTGGCCGCCGAGCATCTTCGAATAGATGTCGTTGAAACGGAAAAACGCGCCGGCATCGCTGCTCTCGAGGTAGATCACCTGGCGCCCACCCTGCGTCGGGCTGCGCAAATCGCCGGTTACCGGCGTATCGCGCCCGAGCTTGCCAGCAAGCGCGAAGCTTCTGATGATCCCGCTACGCCGCGAGAACTTCAGGTCAACGCTGCGCACCGCCTCGCCGTTGAAACCAGCGACCACGCCAAGCTTCAGGTCGACGTCGACATCTACGCTCTTGAGCTTGCTTTTGCTGTCGTCCTTGCTTGCATTGCCCGATATCGCCGATTTCAAAAAGCCGCGGCCGTCGAACACGTCGCCGCGCATCGTCACCCTGACCGCGCCGTCTGGCCCGCGGTCGGCCTTCAGCGAGGTCTTGTCGCCTTCGGAAGGCGAATAGGTCGGGAAGTTTGCATTCACCAGGTCGCCGTTCTGGTCGACCTCCAGCGAGCCCTTGATCGCAACTCCGCCGCCGTCGATCACGATGTCCTCGAAGCGGGTCGATTGCGCCTTGGGCACGACGTTGAAGACCGCGCGGCTGGATTTGCCGGGGAGCTTGACCCAGCCCGGCAAGATGTTGTCGAGCTTAAGGGCGGTGAGGTCGGCTTCGACACCGACGCGGCTGTCGTGATCGCCGCCGCTGATCTTGCCCGACAGCTTGACGGGCACGGCACCAGACATCGCCGGACCGAGATCGAGGCCGAGGCGGGCGCGGCTTGCATCATCAAGCGTTGCCTGCAGTTTGATATCCGCGTCGCCGTCGGTCGGCTTGCGAAAGTCGAGCGTCGCCGGCTGCCCGTTGATCTTGACATCGCCCTTGACCTGATAGCCCTGGTTGCTGGCGACAAGCCGCAGCGAATTGGCTTCGAGCTTTTGGTTCATCACCAATTTATCGGCGGAAAATCCGTTGAGGTCCGCCGTCACGGCGTAGGTCGTGTCTGCCTTGGTCAACGCGCCCTTGACCGGCATGCCCAGATTGATGGTGGCGGAAAACGTCCCCTTGCTCGAATTGGGATCGACGGGCGTTGCGGCAAAATCACTCAATCGGTCGGACGAAAGAATTTCGGCCGCGGCCGGCACCGGACCATCGACCCTTAGCTTGACCCGGGCGGGCGGCGGCCTCGAATGCAGGTCCGGAACCTCGAACGCAAAGTCCGAAATATTGAGCTTGCGGCCTGTCGGCGTATCAGCTGCCCCCTGCCCGATCGTCACGGTCGCCGTGCGGCCCGTGACATGCGCTTTCAAGTCCGCATCGTGCACGCTCGGCAACCCGTCCACGGGGCGCACCGTGACGCCGCTCGCCACGATGTTGATGGAAAGGCCATCGTCAGGTATCGGCGGTCCCTTGCGTGGGAGATCCTTCACCGGCGTGTTGACGCCAATTTCAATACGCTGCAGCGAGCCGCGCTCGATGCGCTCGATCACCCATTCGCGCACCTCAGGCACGATCAAGGTCGGCCAGATCCGCTTCAGCGCAGAGGCCGACATTGGGGTTCCCGCAAAACCAAGCCTGAGCTGCGGCTCGCCCGAATAGTCGACACTGCCGGTTCCGGCGACGCCGATTTCACCGTTGCTGATGTCGGCTTGCGTCAGCAGCACGCGCTTCCTGTCGGTATCGAATCGCAAGCCGATCGCGATGCGGTTGAAGATCAGCGGCGGTTCGTCGTCGATCCCGGCGAGCACGATGGTGCCGCCGGAAAAGCCGAGCTGCCAATCGGTGACGCTGTCGTTGGGTGGCTCGAGATGGGCAAGCAGCGTGATGCGGTTGGTACCGGAAACGATCTTGAACGGCGCGACCAGCACCCGCCGGCCGGAATCCCATTCCAGTTTCATCTCCGCCGAATCGATCGCCATCGGATAGTCGGGGGTATCGCTGTCGATGATGGTTCCGCTACCTGCCGTGACCTTGCCGTTGAAAGAGGTCGGCAGGCCGTCGCGTCCGAGTTCGCCCTTGAGCTCTCCGGTCAACGGCAAGTCGGCGCTGTAGGTCAGGTCCTTCAACCGCAACGCCAACAGGATGTTGCTGGTCGAGACCTTGTCGGCGCGGATATCGACCGACCGCACGCCGTTCTCTGGAGGCCCGACCATGACCCGAATGGACCATGGATGCGCGCCTTCTTCGCCCAGGCTCAACGCGACGCCGCCGCCGCGCGGCCGGCGCAGGCTCAGGCTGATATTCTCGAAATTCCATTTGTTGCCGCGCTGCTGATCGTCGACGATCAGGTTGCCGTTCTTCAGACCGATCTCGTTGAGATTTTGCCCGTCGAGGCCGGTCAGGCTCAGACTGTCGAGCCAGTCGAGGCCGGCGAGCAATCCGTTTTGCGCACTGGCGGGGACGTTCGCCGCGACAGCGGGCTGGTCAGGCGGGTTCGACGGAGAGGCGCTCGCCGTTGGCGGCGTTACCAGGATCTGGCGCGGAAATGTCGCAGGCAAGCCCGCCGCGCGCTTTGAGGTGACGCCCGTTGCCAACGGCTTGGCGGTGTCGCCGGCGGAGACGGTCACGTAACCATCGGGCGTGATCCGCACCGCAAGCTCGGCATCGACGAGATTGAGGCTCACGGCGCGAAGCCGGCCCATCAACAACGCCATGCCGGAAAGCCTGACCTCCGCTTTCGGCGCGCTCGCCACGATCGCATGGTCGTGGTCGCGGACGATGATGTCGCGGATGCGAACCGCGATACCGATTCGCCCGGTCCGCTCGATCTGGGTGCCACCGACTTCGACCGTGTTGCCGTGGCCGATATTTTCCTCGATCGCGGCCGCGAGCCACGGCGTCGCCATATCGAGATTGATCGGACCGGCGCCGAGCCGCCACCATAGCGCGCCAAAGCAACCGGCGAAGATCACCATCAAAGTCGAAATGACGATGGCAACGCGCCTAACCCAGCGCTCGCCTGCGAGCCATCGCTGCAGAGCCGCGAGGTTGTCCCCCATCCGGTGAAGCCTGGAATTCGATCGCGACAAAAGCCGCCGTGCGCGATGGCCGGCCGCCTCGTCGGGGTCATGGTCCCAGTCGGCGCCGTCCCAATGCCCGGACTGGACATCGGCGCGCGCACCGGATCTCGGTTTCGAGGTTTGCTTGGCCTCTTGAACCGATCCTTGAACTGACCCTTGATCGGGTCCTTGGGGCGACGCGTTTCTTGCCATTGCCTCCCGGTGCCGGCGGTCAACGGAGGACGATTCGCCGCTATGGCTTCGGCCGTCGACAAGTAACGAACGCTCCTGTGCCGGCATCGCTGCCAATCCTCGATGGGTCCTGTCGCTCGTCATCAGGGGCTAACGTTCATCAAACGAGCAAACGGAGAAGCGTCGATTTTCTTGTAACCATACCCCGGAGCGGTCAAACTTGCCCAGCCGCCGGTTCGATTCCGGCGCACCGGACGAGACCCGCAATACCCTGATGGTTGATCCGCCGAAAGCGACGAAAGGAAGGCTATGTCCACGAAATCGCGCAAGAAATCCTCCAAATCGTCGCCAGGCCAAAAGCCGGGCGGCCATTCCTCGGTAGCGGCGAACGCAAAGGGCGCGACAAACCGCCGTTCGGCGGCAAGCAAATCAGTCAAGAAATCGATCAAGAAAGCAAGCTCCGGATCATCGCATAAGACCGCAGCGAAAGCGTTAAAGTCAGAAGCCGTCAAAACCGCGGCCCCCAAAAGCACAACACCTGCCTCGAAGCCCAAGATGGCCAATTCGCTCGCGCTGGCGGAAGGCGCCATGGCGCCACAGTTCTGCTTGCCGCGCGACGGCGGCAGCGTCATTTCGCTTTCGGATTTTTCAGGCCAGAAGCTGGTTATATTCTTCTATCCGAAGGCCAACACGCCGGGCTGCACCAAGGAGGCCATCGACTTCACGCGCCTGTCGGGGGACTTTGCCGAGAGCGGAACCGCGATCTTGGGCGTATCGGCCGATCCGGAGAAGGCCCAGGCTGCATTTCGCGACAGGCACAAGCTTTCGGTTCCTCTGATCTCGGACGAGAAACACGAAATGCTCGGGGCTTATGGGGTTTGGGGCGAAAAATCCTTATATGGCAGAACCTTCCTGGGGATTGTTCGCACCACGGTTCTGGTCGACGCTAGCGGCCGGATCGCCCGAATCTGGCGCAATGTAAGGGTCGACGGCCATGCCGACGCGGTGCTGGAGGCAGCGCGCGCGCTTTGACGCATGATCCGGAAAAGTACCGGTTTTCCTAAGAGGATCATGCGCCTTAATGCGGCAGATGGCATTTTCGAAAAATTAACCATGAGACGGTCAAATCACTCTCGCTAATTGGCCGAACGGAACTTGGTCCGACCGGCGCGGGAGTGCCGATGACGTACCGTTCGGGTCAATATTCCGAATATTCACAGCACCATGCACACGACCACGGCCGGCCACTGGCTCGGCGGGCGGAAGCGCGCGTTGCGGTCGCCTCCGCCCCCATCCCCTCCATCCCGATTCGGGACGGTTACACCGTGGTTCACGGCGGCAAACAGGTCCGGGTTGGACCGGTGGTGTTCTGGATCGTGGTCGGCACGGTGATCCTGCTTGGGATATGGTCGGCTGCGACCGCGACCTATTTCGCCTTCCGCGACGATGTTCTGACCCGCCTGATCGCCCGCCAGGCCGAGATGCAATATGCCTACGAGGACCGCATCGCGGAACTGCGCGCCAAGGTCGATCGCACCACCAGCCGCCAACTGCTCGATCAGGAGCAGTTCGACCAGAAGCTCGAACAGATCATGCGCCGGCAGACGGCGCTGGAATCGCGCGCCTCGGCGCTCGGCGCCATTCCGGACGTCACAGGGTCGATCAGGCCGCCGTCGCGCGGAACGAGCGCACAGGATACCAGCAGCGCAACGCCGAAACCGTCGCCGATCAGCGACACCGTGATCTTCGTGGCGCCGCCGGATCGCGAGGCGCGGCTGGAATTGCGCGCTCCCATCCTCACGAGCTCGCCACCGAATCAATTCGCCAAGATCCAAGGCGTCGACAACGTCCTGGTCCGCCTGCAGACCTCGCTCGATCGCGTCGAAGGCCGCCAGATGGCGGCGCTCAATTCGTACGAGGACGGAATGGAATCGCGAGTGCGCCGGATGCGCGGCGTGATCAGCGACCTCGGCCTCGATATGGCGCAACTGGAAGCCGCGACGCCCCGTGCGCCCATGGGCGGGCCGTTCGTTTCCGTCAAGCAGTCGCCCGACGCCAGCCCGTTCGACCGGCAACTCTATCGCATCAACCTCACGCGCGCGCAGATGGACCGGCTCAACCGGACGCTGGCGCTGGTGCCCTATCGCAAGCCCGTGGTCGGCGAAGTCGAATTCACTTCCGGCTTCGGCGTCCGCTCCGATCCCTTCCTCGGCCGCCCCGCCATGCACACCGGCCTCGATTTCCGCGCCTCAACCGGCGATCCGGTGCGCGTGACCGCCAACGGAAAGGTGGTTTCGGCGGGATGGTCGGGCGGCTATGGCCGGATGGTCGAGGTCGATCACGGCAACGGCCTGTCCACCCGTTACGGTCACCTGTCGGAAATCAACGTCAAGGTCGGCGAACAGGTGAAAATTGGCCAGGTGATCGGCGAAGTCGGCTCGACCGGCCGCTCGACCGGTCCGCATCTGCATTATGAAACACGGATCGACGGCGAAGCCGTCGACCCCCAGAAATTCCTCCGCGCCGGCGTCCGCCTCGCCGCGGGTTGATCGCGCCACGGCTAATCTTCAATCCTCATGGTGAGGAGGCGCCCTTGCGCCGTCTCGAACCACGAGGCCCCGGTGCCCATTCCCCGGCCTCATCCTTCGAGACGCTCGCTTGCGCAAGCCCCTCAGGACGAGGGGATGAAGCCGGTCATGACGCAACCAAGATTAGTGGCTCACCTCGTGTCCGACTTCGCCGGTGATGATCGGGCCGAACAAGTCCCAGGCCTCGCCGTTGAACCGCATCAACTGCATCTGCTCGATCGGGTAGTAGTCGTCTGGCGAAGTGTTGATCGAAATTCCCGGCAGCAGCATGTCAGAAGTGAAGTTCTTCAGGTTGGCGGCCTGCTTCATGATGTTGTCGCGCGTTAGCGTGTCGCCGCACTGCTTTATGACCTGCACCATTGCCTGCGATTCAACGTAGGCGTAGGCGCTGTTGGCGTTGGTCTTGTCGCCGTCGGGATAGTACTTGTCCATGAATTCACGCCATTTCTTGACGCCAGGATCGTCCTTCCAGGTCGGATCGGTCGGATCCTTGACGTAGGACGTCGAGATGATGCCCTTGGAATATTCAAGGCCGGCCGGCTTCAACACCGAGGCGATCGTGGTCGCGGTGTTGGCGAGGAAGAATTTCGGCTTCCAGCCGAGCTCACCCACTTTGCGGATCGCCTGCGCCGATCCCTTCGGCGCCGCCCAGGAGAAGAAGATGTCGGCGCCGGAATCGTGCAGCGCGACGATCTGGGAATCGATCGAGGGATCGCTCACCTCATAGGATTTGTCGGCGATGATCATGTTGACGTGATCGCCGAGCCCGTCCTTCAAGCCCTTGAACTGATCCTTGCCGGCGTCGTCGTTCTGCCAGAACACGGCGATCTTGCTGTTCGGAAAATGCTCCAGGATATATTTCGCGTAGATGTGGCCTTCGCTCTGATAGTTTGGCTGGAAGCCCATGGTCCACGGAAAATTCTTCGGGTCGCCGAACTTGGTGGCGCCGGAGGCGACGAAGAGCTGCGGCACCTTCTTGGCGTTCATGTATTTCATGATCGCCGAGTTGGATGGCGTGCCCAGCGACTGGAAGATCAAGAGCACCTCGTCGCTCTCGACCAGCTTGCGCGCCTGCTCGATCGCCTTGGGTGGGCTGTAGGCGTCGTCATAGGAGATGAAGTAGATCTTGCGGCCATTGATACCGCCTTCGGCATTGACCATGTTGAAGAAGGCCGCTTCGGTCTTGCCGATCACGCCATAGGAGGAAGCGGGACCGCTATACGGCATGATGTTGCCGATCTTGATTTCGGTATCGCTCGCGCCCGGATCGTATTTTGTCTGCGCGCTGGCGGCGGTCGCAGTCGTGGCAAGCGCGGCGGCGAGTGCGGTCATGGCAGCAAGATTTCGGATACGAGACGGCATCGTTCCCTCCCCCACTTGTCTTTTGCTTTGGCCAGCCTGATTGACGTCAGTTTCGCAAGTCGCGCGTGTGCTGGCAAGCTCCGCCCGGCTTATTCCGCAATACGAAACGGCATTGTTGCCGCCAGCTATTTGTGATTGATGCGGGGCAGCAACGGGGTTTCCTTGATTTGGAACGGCAAACACAAATTGGCGCGCGACATCCGCGGCTTGGCGCTGCCGGATTCCGCATCGCGCACTGGCTGGCCGCGCGAACCATGGCGCGCGCCGGCTTCCATCAGCTCGGCTCGAAACGTGCCGACATGAGCATCGCAGAAGCGCGCCAAAGGCTCGCGCGCGGCGAGACCCTTTACCTCGCGGGCCTAGGTGCGCCGGGAACGCACAACTCCGGCGTGGCGCTGGTCGAGGTGACGCAGCAACACGGCCCGCGCCTGATCCTCAACAACGAGGAAGAACGTTTTTCCGGCAACAAGCACACCACCGAATATCCGAGGGCATCGATCGACGCGATGCATAAGGCGTTGCGCGGCATGGGGCGCGACGTCTCCGACATCTTCGCCTGGCTTACGTCGTGGGACTATCCGACATTGGCCGGGACCATTGCGCGATCGGTGCTGGAGGAAGCCCCGCAAAGTCTCAGACTTCTCCGCACCACCGAAGCCGCCGGATTCGACGGCCGCCGGCTCGACCAGATGACGCGCACGCCAAAAATACTGGCGCGCCAGCTCGGCCTTACCGAACGCGTGCCGCTGATCGCGATGCCCCACCACGACAATCACGCCTGGTTCTCGTTCGCGGCCTCCCCGTTCAAGGATAACGGCGAACCGGTTGCGATCGCCGTCCTCGACGGCACCGGCGACCTCGGCTCGATCTCGCTCTACGCCGTCACGGGCGGCGCGATGCAGCGGCTCTACTGCAATGAAAGCATGTTCGATTCGCTAGGCGCGTTCTACAGCGTGATCTCGTCGACCCAAGGCGGCTGGACCTGGCTCTCCAGCGAGGGCCGCTACATGGGCGCCGCCGCCTGGGGCGACATGGACCGCGCCAGCAATCCGTATTACGCGCGGCTGAAGGCGGTGCTGCAGTTCGGCGCCGACGGCGAAGTGCGGCTCAACCGCGCCATGGCGAACTGGTATTGCGACCCGTTCGATTCCCCTTACAAGCGCGCGCTGATCGACATTCTCGGCGAACCGCTAAAACCTGCGCAGCTGTGGAATCCCGACGCCGTGCTGCGGGTCGAGGACATCCAGCATCGCCCCGACACCAGGGACCGCCTCGACAAGGCGGCCGCAACGCAACTGGTGTTCGAGGACGCGATGATCCACGTGGTGGACCATCTGTTGCGCTTAACCGGCGCCAACCGGCTGGTGCTCACCGGCGGCGTGGCGCTGAACGCGGTCGGCAATATGCGGCTGCTCGAGCATTTCGACGAAGCGTGGTTCGAGAACGCCCAGCAGCGCAAGACCCGCCTGCATCTGTGGGTGCCGCCGGTGCCGGGCGATGCCGGTGTCACCATCGGCGCGGCCTGGCTGTTTGCGCATCTTGCAGGCAGCCCGCGCGGTGCGCCGCTGACGCACGCGTTCTATTGCGGCCTGCCGCCGTCGCCGGGCGAGATCGAGGCGGCGCTTCAAGCCGACGACATCGCCTCGCAGCGGATCGGCGATATTTCGAGCGTCGAGGGACGCGAGGCCATCGCCGACCTGATGGCGTTCACGGTGGCGCAGAACGGCGTCATCGCGCTCTATCAGGGCGCCGCCGAAACCGGACCGCGCGCGCTCGGCCACCGCTCGATTTTCGCCAATCCGTGCGACGCGCAAGCGCGCGAGCGGCTGAACGAGCGCGTCAAATACCGCGAGGCGATCCGGCCCTTAGCGCCAATGGCGACGCCTGAAGCCGCACAGGACTATTTCGAGCTGCTCGAAGGCGCCTCCGATGCCGACTACAACGCCTATCATTACATGGTGCTGACGGCGCGCGCGAAGCCGCACGCGCGGGCAAAAATTCCGGCGGTGATTCACGCCGACGGCACCGGGCGAATCCAGATCGTGCGCGAAGCGGACGACCCCCTCATCTACGCGTACCTGAAATCGCTCGGCCGCCGCATCGGCGTCGAGATATCGGTCAACACCTCCTTCAATGTTGCAGGCCCGATCGCGCAGAGCCCTGCCCAAGCAATCGACACTCTACGACGCTCCAAGGGGCTCGACGTGGTGTTGATGGTTGCGGAAAGCGGCGCGGTCTACGCGGCCTGGCATGCCGGCGAACGCGACAGCGGCAGATTCACGGACTGGCACGCGGAATGGAGCGCGTCGACCAGCGGATGAGATTAACCGCGCGCCCGTCGATCAACAGCAACGCACTGCCGATCACCAGCGCGCCTGTGATCTCGCGGGTGGAAATGGCCTCCCCGAGCACCAGATATCCCAGCACGATTGCGGTGACCGGGATCAGAAGCGTTACCAGCATCACGTTGGTGGCGCCCGAGCGACGCAGGATCTGAAAGAACACGATGTAGGCGAGAGCCGTCGACAGCGCCGCAAGACCGACCACCGCGAGGAAGGTCACCGCGCCCGGCAGCCGAAGCTGCCAGGGCCGCTCGACGATGCCGGCGACGACGGCCATCATCAGGCTCGATGTCAACAATTGGAACGCCGCCGTCGCGAGCGGCGGCGAGTTCGCGAGATGCCGCCGTGCGAGCAACGCCGCCAATCCGTAGCTGAAGGCCGCCGCCAGGCAGAGCAGAATGCCAAAACCCTGCCCGCTCGTTTCAATGCCGAACCCTCCGCGCAGGACGACGACACCGACCAGGCCGATGGTGACGCCGGCAAGGCGGCGGGCGGATAGACTTTCCTCTCCGAAAGCTGCCATCACGACCACGGTGAATAACGGGGTCGTCGCGTTCAGGATCGATGCCAGCCCGCTTCCGACGAAGGTCTGCCCCGTGACGATCAGGGAAAACGGGAGCACGTTGTTGAAGAGCGCGACGGCAAAGAACGGCTTCCAGCCCGCAAAACTTCGCGGCAAGCTGATGCGGTAGACCCACAGCAACGGCAGCAGAATCGTCGCTGCAGTGGCAACGCGCAGAAACACTAGCGTCAGCGGCGGCAACTCCTTCAAGGCCACGCCGTTGAAGAAAAACGATCCGCCCCACAGGACCGCGAGCAGGCCGAGCAGTGACCAGTCCCTGCGGTCAATCCGGCCATCTCTGGAATTCATCACGTCTACAGCCCCTCGAATCGAATCGAGCGTGTTTCGAATCCGAAATCCGATCCACCCGATTTCCGAACGGGCTAGCGTGACGCGCGGCCTCGCTTCGGCCACGACATGGTCTCGATCAATGTGGCGCCGCCGTCCTGACACAGTCTTGATGTGCGGTGCGATCCGCCCCCGACGGGGAGGGCTGTATTGCGAAATTGAGCAGAACCGCGAAACTGGCAAGCTGTGCAATCGGCGCGAGCATGATCTTGGGAGGGTTTTTGCTGATCTCCCTGATCGCCTATGGCGCACAAGAGCAATGCACGGTCGGAAAATTGCAAGGCCGCTACGTTTTCACCGGCCAAGGCACCAACCCTGCATTATGGCGCGTTCGATTTCGACGGCACTGGCAAATTTTTGGGCAAGCAGACCTCCCTCCGGTACAAGACGTCCGTCCAGCGCGAAAACCTGAGTGGCACCTATACGTTGGAAGCGGACTGCACGGGAACAATGACCCTCGAAGGTCAACTGGGCGGTACGGCGCATTGGGACGTGCTTGTGACCCAGGATGGCAAGAAGGGACGCATGATCCGCACCGATTCGGGTGCGAGGGGCGTCCGCACCTTCGAACAATAAGGCCAGCGGCCGCAGCCGCATAAGGCGCCTCTGCCGGTTCAGAAACTTACGATCATGATCCGAGCTAATCGGATCATGATTTGGGCCGCGACACGATCTCGATCAACTTGGCTTCGTCGTCGTCGGGCGCATTGTCCTTCGCGCGCTGATACGACTCGACGGCCGCGCGGCCCATCAGTGGCGCGGCCGAGAGCAGGCTTTCGGCAAGCCGCACCGCATAAGCCGCATCCTTGTGCCGCAGCGCCGCAGTAAACGTCGCGCCCTCGAAATTGCGTGCCGCCATCCGCTTGGAATGCCGGATCACCTGCGGGCTTGCGGCAACGCCGGTCTCGATCGCTTCCACGACGAGCTTCATGTCGAGACCGGCCTGCTCGGCCATCGCAAGGCCTTCGGCGATCCCTGCGATCTGGATTGCGCCCATCAGATTGTTGATCAGCTTGTAGACCGTGCCGGTGCCGACCGCACCGAAATGCCGGATGGTGGTGCTGAGTGGCGTGAGATAAGGCCGCGCCTCCTCCAGATCGGCGGGATCGGCGCCGACCAGAAGCGTCAGCTTGCCGCTTGCGGCGGCTTCCGGCAAACCCGTGACCGGGCAATCGATGTAGGTCAGTGCCCGCCCGCGCAGTTCGCGCGAAAGGTGAATCGCGTGGTCGTAGGAGACGGTCGAACATTCGATAGCGAGTGTGCCGGCTTTCATGGTCGCGGCAGCGCCGTCCTTGCCGAGCCATACCACGCGCGACGCAGCGTCATCCGCCACCATCGTCACCACCGCATCGGCATCGATCGCGGCGTCCGCAGGCGATACCGCCCATTGCCCGCCGCGCGCAATCAGATCTTCCGCTTTCGCCTCGCTGCGGTTGAACACGGCAACCGAAAAACCGGCCTCGAGGTAGCGGCCGGCCATGCCGTGTCCCATCCGTCCGAGGCCGATGAACCCAACTCTCTTCATCTCAACATCGTCATGAACTATTGCACGTCCTCAATCTCAGCACCTGGTGTCGTGCCGAAGGCGCGTTGCGCCAGCGTCGCGGCCATGAACCCGTCGAGGTCGCCGTCGAGCACGCCCGAGGTGTCGGAGGTCTGCACCCCGGTGCGCAGGTCCTTGACCATCTGATAGGGCTGCAGCACGTAGGAGCGGATCTGATGGCCCCAACCGATATCGGTCTTGGCGGCCTGATCGGCGGCCGCCTTCTCCTCGCGCTTCTTCAATTCGATCTCATAGAGCCGCGCGCGCAGCATGTCCCAGGCCTGCGCCCGGTTCTTGTGCTGCGAGCGGCCGGCCTGGCAGACCACCGCGACGCCGGTCGGGATATGCGTCAGCCGAACGGCTGATTCGGTCTTGTTGACGTGCTGGCCGCCGGCGCCGCCCGAGCGCATGGTGTCGGTGCGCACGTCGGCTTCCTTGATGTCGATCTTGATGCTGTCGTCGATGACCGGAAAGATCGCCACGGAAGAAAACGAGGTGTGCCGGCGGGCGTTGGAATCGAACGGCGATATCCGCACCAGACGGTGCACGCCGGCCTCGGTCTTCAGCCAGCCATAGGCGTTATGGCCTGAGATCTGGATGGTGGCCGACTTGATGCCCGCCTCTTCGCCCTGCTGCTCCTCGAGATACTCGACCTTGAAGCCGTGCTTCTCGGCCCAGCGCACATACATGCGAAGCAGCATCTCCGCCCAGTCCTGGCTCTCGGTGCCGCCGGCGCCGGCATGCACTTCGAGATAGGAATCGAAGCGGTCGGCTTCGCCGGATAGCAGCGCTTCCAGTTCGCGCCGCGCGACTTCCTTTTTCAAGCTCTTCAGCGCGGCCTCGGCTTCGCCAACCACGCCGGTATCGTTCTCGGCTTCGCCGAGCTCGATCATGTCGATATTGTCCTGAAGCTCCCGCTCGACCTTGCCGATGCCGGAAAGCGAATCCTCCAGCGAGGTCCGCTCCTGCATCAGCTTCTGCGCCTTCTGGGGGTCGTTCCAGAGCTCGGGGGCCTCGGCGAGCTTGTTCAGCTCAGCGAGCCGCGCCGTCGATTTCTCGACGTCAAAGATGCCTCCTCAGCAGCCCGACCGACTGCTTGATCTCTTCAACTAGGCGTTCGATTTCGGCGCGCATATCGCTCTCGGATCCTGCGGCCCATCGCCGCAATGAATTGATTCCTGGATGTAGCGGCGGGCGCGGCAAAGTGCAATCGGCCAGCCCGCTCCACCGGCGTTTTCAGGAAAAACGCTAATAGAGCCCGCCGGTGCCTGGGCGCATGATATTGCGGTCGGCGTCCGGCGATACCGTCGCCGGCCCGTCGGCATCGGCAACGCCGATGGCCGCGTAATTATCCGGCGGCGCGGTGCCCGGCTTGAAAGCCTCACGGATGGTCCTGCCGCTGTCGCCGGCGCTGGGACGCATGCCGGTCTTGGCATCGACCAGGACCAGCCGGATGCCCTCGGGAACCTGGAATGGAATCGGCGGTTTGTCGGACAGCGCAAGCTTCATGAAATCCCTGGCGATCGGCGCGGCGGTATGGCCTGCTTGCGCATTTCTGCCCAGACTGCGGGGCTTGTCGTAGCCAAGATATAGACCGACCACGAGATTCGGCGAAAAGCCGACGAACCACAGATCTTTTGCATCGGAGGTGGTGCCGGTTTTGCCGGCGATCGGCTTGCCCACTTCGCGCATCACCGCCGCAGTGCCGCCCTGTACCACACCTTCCATCATCGAGGTGATCTGATAGGCCGTCATCACATCGAGCACCTGCTCCCTGTGATCGACAAGCTGGGGCTCAGGCTGATTCTTCCATCCATCGGGTGCGTCGCAGCCTCGGCATTCGCGCTGGTCGTGCTTGAAGATGGCGTGGCCGTAGCGATCCTGGATGCGGTCAATCAGGGTGGCCTTCACCCGCTTGCCGCCGTTGGCGAACATCGAATAGGCCGTGACCATGCGCATCACCGTGGTCTCGCCGGTGCCGAGCGAATAAGATAGATAGTTGGGCAATTCATCATAGACGCCGAAGCGCTTGGCGTATTCGCCGATCAGCGGGATACCGACGTCCTGTGCCAGCCGCACGGTCACGGTGTTGAGCGACCACTTGAGGGCTTCACGCAAGGTTGTGGGGCCACGATAATGGCCGACCGAGAAGTCGTCCGGACGCCAAATCCCGCCGCCCTGCCCCTGATCGATCTCGATCGGTGCATCGACAAGCACGCTTGACGGTGTATAGCCGTTGTCCAGCGCCGAAGCATAGACGATCGGCTTGATGGTCGAGCCTGGCTGACGATAGGCCTGGGTCGCGCGGTTGAACTGGCTCTGATCGAACGAGAACCCGCCGACCATGGCGAGCACGCGACCGGTCAACGGATCCATCGCCACCATGGCGCCGGAAACTTCCGGCAATTGTCGCAGCCGATACTGGCCTTCGACCGGGCTGCCGTCCTTCCCGATCAACGGATCGGCGTAGATGACATCGCCTGGCGAAAGCACCTGCGAAACTGCGGTCGGTGTTTTGCCCCGCGTCGGGCTCGAGGCGGTCTTCGCCCACCTCACCCCATCGAGTGTGATGTTGCCGGTTTGCCGGTCCGGTAGCACCGCGCCGCCGAGTTCACGCCCCGGCTGAAAGCCAATTCGCGCCGATTGCTCGCTGGTTTCCAGCACCACCGCGAGCCGCCATGGCGCGACGTCCGACAGCGACTTGACGTCGGCGAGCTTGACGCCCCAATCGCCGGATATATCGAGCTTGCTGATCGCGCCGCGCCAGCCCTGTGCCTCGTCGAAATTGACCAGGCCGGCAGCCATGGTCTTGCGCGCCATCACCTGCAGCTTGGTGTCCAGCGTGGTTCGTACCGAAAGACCGCCTTCGTAGAGCTTCTTCTCGCCGTAGCGCTCGAGGATGTCGCGGCGGACCTCCTCGGCAAAATACTCGCCGGCGAAAATGTGCGCGGCATTGCTCCGTTTGGCCACAATCAGCGGGTCCCTGCGCGCAGTCTCGGCTTCGGCCGCTTTGATCCAGCCGTTCTCCAGCAGGCGATCGATCACATAGTTGCGGCGTTCGACGGCGCGGTCGTGGTTGCGGACCGGATGAAGAGCCGATGGCGCCTTTGGCAGGGCGGCGAGGTACGACGCCTCGGCGACCGTCAGCTCGTTGACCGTCTTGTCGAAATACACCAGCGACGCCGCGGCAATCCCGTAAGCCCCGAGGCCAAGGGGGATCTCGTTGAGATACAGTTCGAGAATCTTGTCCTTCGAATAAGCGCGCTCGAGACGTATCGCCAGCAACGCTTCCTTGATCTTGCGGGTGAAGGACACCTCATTGGTCAGAAGGAAGTTCTTGGCGACCTGCTGGGTGATGGTCGATCCGCCCTGCGGCCGGCGTCCGGACCCGAAGTTCTGCGCATACAGAAGTGCTGCGCGCGCCATGCCCGGATAATCGATGCCGCCATGTTCGTAGAAATTCTTGTCCTCGGCCGCCAGGAACGCATTGATGACCAGCTTTGGAATCGCCTGCATCGGCAGGTACAGTCGCCGTTCCTTGGAGTACTCCGCCAGCAACGACCCGTCCGCCGCGTGCACCCGCGTCGTCACCGGCGGTTCATAATTCTCAAGCTGCGAATAGTCCGGCAAGTCCTTGGAAAAATGCCAGATCAATCCCGCCGCGGCGGCGACGCCTACCAGGAACACCACAGTTCCAGCGGCGAACAAGAAACCCACGAACCTCACTACAAAGCGCATTGCCGAACTTCCATTTCAATCCCTGCGCCGCACCCTAGAACATCAATATGGCAAATCATTCGATCTTGCAGATGCGCCCAAGCAGAGCCGCATCGCGGCCCATCCTTTATCTCGGCTCCACCGGCCCCGGGGGGACCCGTGGGCTGGGAGTTGATCATGACTTGTTTGAAAACGCTTCCGCCGCTAACGGGCTTAGTAAAGCCCGCCGGTGCCCGGACGCATGATATTGCCGGCGTCCGGCGATATCCCTTGCGGGACACGTCCGTCGGCGTCGGCGACGCCAATCACGGAGTAGTTATCCGGCGGCGCCGTACCCGGCTTGAAGGCTTCCAGGATGGTGCCTGCGGTCTCACCCGGACCGGCCCGCATGCCGGTCTTGGAAACGACGCGGATCAGCTTGATTCCGGCCGGAACCTTGAACGGGATCGGCGGCTTGTCGGCGAGCGCAAGTTTCAGGAAATCGCGCGCGATCGGCGCGGCCAGGTGGCCGCCGGTAGCGGCATTCCCCTTACCCAGGGGGCGCGGCTTGTCGTAGCCGAGGTAGATACCGACCGCGAGGTCGGGCGAAAAGCCGATGAACCAGGCATCCTTGGCCTCGTTGGTGGTGCCGGTCTTGCCCGCAATCGGTTTGCCGACTTCCTTCACCGCGGTCGCCGTACCCGCCTGCACCACGCCTTCCATCATCGAGGTGATCTGGTAGGCGGTCATGGAATCCAGCACTTGCTCGCGGCGGTCAACCAGCTGGGGTTCGGGCTGGTTCTTCCAGCCGCCGGGCGCGTCGCAGCCGCGGCATTCGCGCTGGTCGTGCTTAAAGATGGTGTGGCCGTAACGATCCTGGATGCGGTCGATCAGGGTGGCCTTCACCCGCCTTCCACCATTGGCGATCATCGAATAGGCGGTGACCATTCGCATGGCGGTGGTCTCGCCGGCGCCGAGCGCATAGGAGAGATAGTTCGGCAATTCGTCATAGACGCCGAAGCGCTTGGCATATTCGCTGATCAGAGGCATGCCGATATCCTGCGCCAGTCGCACCGTCACGGTGTTCAGCGACAGCCGCAGCGCGTTGCGCAGCGTCGTCGGACCTTGATAATGGCCGTTCGAAAAGTTCTCCGGACGCCAGACGCCGCCGCCCTGCCCCATATCGATCTCGATCGGGGCGTCTACCACCACCGTCGACGGCGTATAGCCGTTGTCGAGCGCGGAAGAATACACGATCGGCTTGAACGACGAGCCGGGCTGCCGGTAGGCCTGGGTTGCACGGTTGAACTGGCTCTGGTCGAAGGAGAAGCCCCCGACCATCGCCAGCACCCGGCCGGTCCATGGATCCATCACCACCATGGCGCCGGACACCTCCGGCACCTGGCGCAACCGGTACTGGCCCTCGACCGGATTGCCGTCCTTGCCGATCAGGGCATCGACATAGATCACGTCGCCCGGCGCAAGCACCTGCGAGACCGCGCTCGGCGTCTTGCCCCGCGCGGGTCCCGATGCGGCCCTCGCCCATCTCACGCCATCCAGCGTGACGATGCCGGTTTCGCGCTCCTTGTTGACGGCACCGCCGAGTTCGCGGCCGGGCTGGAAACCGATGCGGGCCGACTGGTCGCTGGTCTCCAGCACCACGGCCATCCGCCACGGCGCGATGTCCGACAGCGATTTGACGTCGGCAAGCTTGATGCCCCAGTCGCCGGAGATGTCGAGCTTGCTGGGCGCGCCGCGCCAGCCCTGCGCTTCGTCATAGTTGACGAGGCCAGCCACCATGGTCTTGCGCGCCATCACCTGGATTTTTGGATCAAGCGTGGTGCGCACCGACAGGCCGCCTTCGTAGAGCTTCTTTTCGCCGTAGCGCTCGAAAATGTCGCGACGGACTTCCTCGGCAAAATATTCACCGGCGACGACATGCGCTCCGGCTGAGCGGGCGGAAACGATCAAGGGATCCTTGCGCGCCGTGTCGGCATCGGCCTGCTTGATCCAGCCGTTCTCCAACAGGCGGTCGATCACGTAGTTGCGGCGCTCGATCGCGCGGTCGTGGTTCTTGACGGGATGCAGGGCGGCGGGCGCCTTCGGCAGCGACGCCAAATAGGCGGCTTCCGCGACCGTCAATTCGTTGACCGATTTGTCGAAATAGACCAGCGACGCCGCGGCGATGCCGTAGGCGCCGAGCCCCAGATAGATTTCGTTGAGATAGAGCTCGAGGATCTTGTCCTTGGAATAGGCGCGCTCGATCCGCATCGCGAGCAGCGCTTCCTTGATCTTGCGGGTGAACGACACCTCGTTGGTCAGAAGAAAGTTTTTCGCGACCTGCTGGGTGATGGTGGAGGCGCCCTGCGGACGACGGTTCGAACCGTAATTCTGCGCGTACAGAATGGCAGCGCGTGCCATGCCTGAATAATCGATACCGCCGTGCTCGTAGAAATTCTTGTCCTCGGCGGCGAGGAATGCGTTGATGACGAGCTTGGGCACCGCCTGGATCGGCAGATAAAGCCGTCGCTCCTTGGCATACTCGGCGAGCAGCGAGCCGTCGGCGGCATGCACGCGCGTCATCACCGGCGGCTCGTAATCCTGCAGCTGCGAATAATCGGGCAAGTCCTTGGAGAAATGCCAGATCAGCCCCGCCGTTGCGGCGACGCCCACCAGAAACACCACGGTCCCGGCAGCAAACAGGAATCCCAAAAACCGCACCAGCAAGCGCATTATCGAAGTTCCGTTCCAGCCCTTTTCGCCGTAACCGGCGGCGCCGTCTCCAAGCGCTATGCTAAGCCGTCTTCAATACTATCGCGGCAATCCCCGACGTGGCGGAATTTTTCAGCGATCCCTGCCACCTCTCCGTCGTTTATAAGGCAGGCGCTGTGGCCAAACTAGGGCTTGGCCGCCGCCTTTCCGTCTCGTCTCATTTCTGGTCCCGCCGTCGCCAGCCGTTTGGCCAGGAACAGGTCGATAGCCTGCGCCATCGCGCCGACGGTTCGGTCGCGCCAGGTTTCCGAAACCAGATGTTCCAGGTCGCTCTTGTTCGAGACATAGCCGAGCTCGACCAGTACCGAGGGAACGTCGGGTGCCTTCAGCACCTTGAAGCCCGCGGACTTCAGGGGATGCTTATGCATGCGCACCGTGCTCTTCATATCGCTCATCAACAGGCGGGCGAAACGGTTTGAAAAGGTACGGGTTTCGCGCCGCGCCAAGTCGATCAGAATGTCGGCGACCTCGGTCGGCTCCTCGGTCAGATTGACCCCGCCGATCGCATCTGCCCGGTTTTCCGCTTCCGCCAGCCGCTCGGCCTCGGCGTCGGAGGCCTTGTCGGACAGCGTGTAGATCGTGGCCCCCTGGGCGTCGCCCTCGCCGGGCGGCAACGCGTCGGCATGGATCGATACGAACAGCGCCGCTGACTGATCGTGCGCGATCCGTACACGATCTCCAAGCGGGATGAAGGTATCGTCGGTGCGGGTCATGACGACGCGATATTTTCCGGACTTTTCAAGGCGATCGCGCAATGCCATGCCAAATCCCAGCACTAGGTCTTTCTCGGTTTCATCGCCCGACTGGGTGCCGTTGTCGATGCCGCCATGGCCGGGATCGATCACGACCACAGGCCGGGCGTCCGGCGGCGCAGCCGGCTTGGGTGCGAACGGCTTGGGCGCGGCCGCGGCTTGCGGCGTGACCGCAGCCGGCGGTGTGACGGCGGCCTGCGGTGCGACAGCGACTTGGGGTGGTGTGACAACGGCCTGGGGTGTGACAACGACTTGCGGAACGGCGACGGGCCCGGAGGCCGGGGGATTGTTGGCAATCGTAGGCCTCAACTCAGGCCGGCTCTCCGTCCCGAGCGACTGTGTGAAGGTGGCTTGATCGACCTGCTCAAATTCCAGCACCAGCCGCGGGGGCTGGCCGTTGGCCGCATCCAGCATATAGGTATTGGCGATCCGCGCCGGTCCCGTCAGGTCGATCACGATCCGCGAGCCGCCCGGCATCACCAAGCCGTACCGGAACGCCGTGATCAGCCCGCGCCCGGTGGCGCCGGCCCCGATGGGAAGCCTGAAATCGATCTGTGGCACGTCGACCACCACCCGATACGGATCGGCCAGCGTAAAGGCGCGAAACGTGATGGTCTTGTCGAGATCGAGGACGAATCGGGTCTGCTTGCCGTCGCCCGCCAGCCGGGCGTCGGAGGCGACCGGGAAGGCTGGCGCGGTCACTTGTTGTGCTTCGGCGGCCCGAACCAGGCTGACATCGGCGCACAGCGATGCTGCGGCGCACAACAGCGCCAATCCCGATAAAAGACGATGATTTGCGCGGCTCGCCAACGAATTCTCAGCCTCCGAACGGCCCTTTTAGCGCAATAGAACCACAGGGTTAACGATCACTTCATTGGCACTTCTTGAATAAAGATGAGTGTTGCGTCAAGGCGACGCTTCCCTTGCACGGGCCCGCCATTCCACGTATGAACGGAATGCTGACGGCCAATACTGCCGGTTGTGTCGCGTTCAGCCTCCCGGTGCAGCGCCGGAACCCTCATATTTCTATCGGGGATTCCAGCGTCTTTCCGACTCCTCCCAGCCAGCGCAGCGCGCGGCGAGCAAGGTGGAGCGGTTTCGAGCCCGAGCGGCGTCCGGTCCCAGGCTGCTCTTGTTCCAGGGACGGTTTAAGACACGGCACGGCCTGATATCCGCACCCCCATCGGGGGTTCGTGTATAACTACAGGCGGGCGCTTCGGCGCCAATACTTGGGCCATCAGCGATAGACAAAGCGGCGCCTTTCGCCGCCCACGTGTTCCAGACGGGCCGACGCTTGATGCGCCAGACTGTATTGCCGAATAAGACCTGCGGAAGATTTGCCCCGGTGCGGAGCCAAAGCTCCGCGCGCCGGTACGCTTCCCGATGGTCGCGTTCGGCCAGACGCCTAGGGTTGCATTTCGGCCTTCCCCTCACCCCCGAATCAGGTGGACCGTCGCGTCACCCGGCCGCGCGCTATGCGCTCACGGTCAAACGCGTCCGCCGCCTCCAAGAGTTCCCAAATGCCCAACAAAATGTTGATCGATGCCACCCACCCGGAAGAGACCCGGGTCGTGGTGGTCCGCGGAAATCGCGTCGAAGAATTTGATTTCGAAACGGCCCAGCGCAAGCAACTGCGCGGCAACATCTACCTCGCCAAGGTCACGCGGGTAGAACCCTCGCTGCAGGCGGCCTTCATCGAGTATGGCGGTAACCGCCATGGTTTTCTGGCCTTCAGCGAAATCCATCCCGATTATTATCAGATCCCGGTCGCCGACCGTCAGGCCCTGATCGAGGCCGACGAGCGCGCCCATCGCGAGGCCGAGGAAGAGAACGAAAACCGTTCCAACCGCAGGCGTTCGCGCCACCGCAATTCGCGCCGCCGCGGCAGCAGCGAGCGCGTTCAGAGCGAAATCGTCGAACGCGCGGAAGCCGATCCGTCCCAGTCGGCCCAGCCGTTCGAGGGCCAGCGAGAGGCGGAACTGCACGCGGCAGGCGACCAGGGCGCGCCGCATGACGACGCCGGACACCACGATGCCGACGCCCGGCACCGCGACGATCACGACGACCGTGATCATCATGACCACGATCACCATGACCATGACCATGATCATCATGACCATGACGAACGTCTGCACGACGCCCACGGTCACGGCGGCCACGATCACGACGACCATGATCATGACGAACATGATCATGAACACGATGATGAGGCGCACGCCCACGAACCGCTGGCCGCGGCGGGCGAGGCGTCCCATGCCACGGCGCTGGCCGAGACCGCGGCGCACCATGAGTATGCCGACGATGGCCACGCTTTGACCGCGCCGCACGACGCCGCCGACGAGCACGACGCGCCTCACGCCGAACATGCCGTCGACGAAAGCGCAGCCGTAACGCACGACGAGCACGCCGCGCCGGCTGAAGGCGAAGACGACGACGAGGACGAAGGCGACGACGCCGAGGAAGAAGTCGTCGAGTCCGTCGGCGGCGACGACGTGCTGGAAGAAGTGCCGGAGCGGCCGTTCCGTCCGCGCCGCCAGTACAAGATCCAGGAAGTGATCAAGCGCCGACAGGTGATGCTGGTGCAAGTCGTCAAGGAAGAGCGCGGCAACAAGGGCGCCGCGCTGACCACCTATCTCTCGCTCGCCGGCCGTTACGCGGTGTTGATGCCCAATACCGCGCGCGGCGGCGGCATCAGCCGCAAGATCACCTCGGCGCAGGACCGCTCGCGACTGAAGGAAGTGGTGCAGGACCTCGACGTGCCCGAGGGCATGGGCATCATCCTGCGCACGGCCGGCGCGGCGCGCACCAAGCCCGAGATCAAGCGCGACTTCGAATATCTGATCCGCATGTGGGAAACCGTGCGCGACATGACCCTGAAGTCGCAGGCACCGACGCTGGTCTATGAGGAAGGCTCGCTGATCAAGCGCTCGCTGCGCGACCTCTACAACAAGGAGATCGACGATATCTTGGTCGCCGGCGAAGCCGGCTACCGCGAGGCGCACGATTTCATGAAGATGCTGATGCCCTCCAATGTCCGCGCGGTGAAGCAATATCGCGACGGCCAGCCACTGTTCTCGCGGATGGGGGTGGAAAGCCAGCTCGACGCGATGTTCTCGCCGACCGTGCAACTGCGCTCCGGCGGCTACATCGTGATCAACCAGACCGAAGCGCTGGTGTCGATCGACGTCAACTCGGGGCGCGCCACCCGCGAGCATCATATCGAGGATACCGCGCTCAAGACCAACCTCGAAGCCGCCGAGGAGGTTGCCCGCCAGCTCCGCCTGCGCGACCTCGCGGGCCTGATCGTCATCGACTTCATCGACATGGACGAGAAGCGCAACAACCGCGCGGTCGAACGCAAGCTCTCCGATTGCCTGCGGCAGGACCGCGCGCGCATCCAGGTCGGGCGCATCTCGCATTTCGGCCTGCTCGAAATGTCGCGCCAGCGCATCCGCGCCAGCGTGCTGGAAAGTTCGACCGAGCCCTGCCCGCAATGCGGCGGCACCGGACACGTGCGTTCGGTGTCTTCGGTCGCGCTGCAATTGCTGCGCGGGATCGAGGAAATCCTGATGAAGGGCGCGACCCACAATCTTGTGGTGCGGACGCGCACCGACGTCGCGCTCTACGTCCTCAATCACAAGCGCGGCCACCTGCGCGACCTCGAAAACGCTTTCAAGGTCACGCTCTCGGTGGTTGCCGATCCCACGGTGAGCGGCCAGCAGTCGTTCATCATCGAGCGCGGCGAGCAGGTGCATACGCTGGAGGCGGCCAAAGCGCTCTTGGTGGCGCAGGCGGCCGCCTCGCCGCCGGCGACCGAGGAGGCGTTCGACGAGGACGAGCCGTTCGACCTCGAAACCGAATCCGAAGTGGATACGGAAGAAACTGAGGGCCTTGCCGACGATCTTGCCGGTGCGGAAGCAAGCGAGGGCGAAGGCGGACAGGAGGGCCAGCGCCGCAAGCGGCGCCGGCGCAGGCGCGGCCGTGGCGGCGAAGCACGCGAAGCTGGACCTGCACGCGAGGCCGGATTTGTACACGAGGACGAGGGCGCGCGTATCGAGGCGGCCCCGATCGCGGATATCCAATCCGAAGACGGCGAAGCCGACGAGGACGACAGCGAGGAACAGCCGATCGCCGCGCGCACCGACCAGGGCGGCAGCGAACGACGGCCGCGCCGTCGCGGCCGTCGCGGCGGACGCCGCCGGCGTGGCGGCCCGGATGACGGGCTTGCCGGATCGATCGCCGACGAGCTCGCGCCTCCCTCGATGCCGGAAGCCGAGAGCGCGGTTGCCGATTTCGACGGCTTCTCATCGGAATCTTCGCCGCCGATCGCACAAGACGAGGCCTTAGGCCAGCAGCCTCAAATGCAGCCTTCGGACAACGGCCGGTCTTCTGGACATGACCAGCCTTCCGAGCATGGCCAGCACGAAACGACGCACGCGTCCGCCCAGGAAGAGGCCGCCCATGAGGCGGAGAAAGCGGCGCGGCGACGCTCCACCGTGCGCGAAAAGGTGAGCATCATTGTCAACGCGCAGCCTGAATTGGCCACTCCCGTCAACTTGAGCCCGGAACCCGCTCCGACGCCCGCGGCCCCCGCCCCGGCCGAAGCCACGCCGGAGGCAGCAAGCGACAACCAGCCGCGCCGCGCCGGATGGTGGTCGCGGCGCTTCGGCAACGGCGAATAACGAATAATCAGGTTACAAACGAAAACCGCCCGACGTTTCCGGGCGGTTTTTTTATTCTCTGGAAGCTTGAACCGTTCCACAACCCAGCAAATCTAACTCGAAGAGTAACCCTGGCCCGCTCGCGTCGCCGGGGCGGGGTAGAGCGCGGGAAGCGCCAGTAACGGCGTTGCAGGTTTGGCTTGAGGCCGCTGCCAACCAAGGCGGCTTACTTTGACGGCTGTACCATGGCGAAGTGGGGGACGGTCGGACTGAGCTACGGGGTTCTCCGAAAGGAGTGCCTTGACGCCGTCAGGCAATGGCCGGGGTGCGAGACCGTTGCCGGCATCCAGATCGTTCGGCAGGGAACACCGGGCGGCTTTGCCGTCCGCGTGACGCTGTACGGAAAGGCCGACAAGAAACTTGCCGATCGCGCGATCAATTGCGTGCAGCGCGAAAAGCGGCGGCATTTCCATCTGACCGACTGATCGGAAGCGCCGTCACGATCTAATGCCGCAGCAGCGATGCGAGCAGCGCGAGCGCTAGCAGCGCGGCCACGCCTTGCCAGAACAGAACCGGGTTCCGTTCATAGAGCGTCCGCGGCCGTTGGACCGCGAGCGGCGCGCGCGCTGGCCCCGCCTCCATCTCGACGGCAAATTCGGTCATGTCGTTAAAGCGCCTGTCAGCATCGACGGCAATCGCCCGGCCGAGCGCGGCCTCGAGCCACGCTGGGAGATCCGGACGCAAGGCGGAAAGCGCGAGCGGCCGTTCCCGGCGCGGCGGACTGGTGGCGTCAGGATTGCCGTACGGCAATTCACCGGTGAAGGCGCGGAACATGGTAACACCGAGGGCATAAATGTCGGTGGCCTCGTTGCCTGCCTCGCCGTCGAACATTTCGGGCGCCATGTAGGCGGCCGTACCCGGGATGTCCTCGGGTGCGGAATCCTCCTGTCCTGGGATGCGCACCACCCCGAAATCGATCAGCTTCAGCGATCCCTCCCGCTCGAGGATCACGTTGTCAGGCTTGATATCGCGGTGCACGATGCCCGTGCGGTGCAGCGCCGCGACCGCCCTGGCCAACTTGATCGCAATGTTGCGCCCCTCCTCCAGTCCGAGCCCGGGGCGGCGCATCAGCCGGGTCTCCAGAAGCTCTCCCTGGTAGAGCGGCATCACCGTGTAAAGGCAGGTCTGCCGCCCCGGCGGCAGCTCGATGACATGGCCAAGCCAGGGGCTTGTCACACGGGCACCCACCCACGCCTCGCGGACGAAGGCGGCGCGGTAGGCCGCGATGCTGGTGACCTGCGGCTTGGGGAATTTCAGCGCCACCTCGCCGCCCTCGACTTCGTCCTCGGCTCCGAACAGGCGCGTATAGCGGCCGTCCGACAGCAAGACCTTGAGGACGAAACCATCGATGGTCTCGCCGCCGAGCGGCGCCGGAATCGCCGGCAATTGCGCGATGCTGGCGCCGATGTCGGCCTGCTCCGCCGTCTCCAGGCCAACCACGTCGAGCACCAGCGCGGTGCTGTTGTCGGTGCTGCCGGCGTCGAGCGTGGCTGCAACAAGCGCGCGGGCGGTATCCTCCGAGGAGACGCGCTCGCGCATGATGTCGGCGATGGCCTCAGATGCGAGGAAGGCGTGCACGCCGTCGCTGCAAAGCAGGAAACGGTCGTGCTGCGCCAGCGGCTGGCTGGTGTAGTCCAGCCGCACCTCGGTCTCGACGCCCAAGGCGCGCGTGAGCGTGCTCGACCGGCCGGCGCCGGTCGGCCTTACATGATCGGTGGTCAGGCAGGTCAGGCGGTCGCGGCTGAGACGGTAGGCACGTGTGTCGCCCACATGCAGCACGTGTGCGATGCGGCCGCGCAGCACCAATGCGGTGAACGTGCATCCCAACCCAGCCAGATCGGGGTCGCGCTGGCCTTGCGAATGAATCCAGCCGTTGAGCGCATCGAGGACGATCGCCGCGGCGCGCCGCACCTCCATGGTCTCGGGGAGATCGCAAAATCCATCCAGGAACCCGCGCACCGCGATCTCGGCCGCTTCGCGGCCGCCCCTGGCGCCGCCAATTCCATCGGCGATTGCCGCCACCACGTCTCGGCGCGGCGCAGGCAACTCCGGGCCGAAAACGGCGCCGGCGAAATCCTCGTTACGTTTGCGCGGTCCGGTCTCCGAGGCGAACCCGACACTCACCTTGATGCCGGAAACGCGCTGAGCCATCCCCGCCGCTCCAATTTCCGGTAGCGCGTGATCCGGAAAAGCGGGAACCGTCTTTCCTAAAAGATCATGCAAAACAGGGAATCTCAAGAGTCCCTCTTTTTGGTCATGAAGCCAAGCGAAAGATCCGCATATTTTGCATGTCCTGTCGATCGGCGATGAATTTCGCTAGAGAATTGCTTTTTGCGGGCCCCAGGAGAAATTCCGGAAGTGACTGTCGTAGCGCGTTTGCTACGACAAATTCTGATGGCGGGATGCCAGGACGAATGGTTCGCAGCCAGGACCCGAAGGAGTCCCAAACAAGCTTGGGTGCAATGACGGCAAGATACTGGAGCAGTCCCTGGGCAACGACTGCGGCCTGGATGAAGGCATGATAAGCGCGAATTTTGCGTTTCACGCGGCTTCGGTAATCGGCCGATTTGCGGTGTAGGTATTGATTGCCGTTGTGGTAGCGCAACGGGACCATGTCTTTCATCCAAAAATGGTAGGCGAATGAACCGATCTGGCGCGTGGCTTGTTTGAAGCTGTGCTCGATCTTGAAGCGCAGGCCATAGAGACGGACGATGTCGACGGCGCTCAGCGATGTATCGGTGCACATCAGGATGCAAGATCCCCTGGTGGGATGGACGACGACCACAAAACGTACGAGCCGTCCCGCCGGCCGCCACAACAGATCACAGACGCGATAGCGCAGAGTGACGTTACGCTCGCCATAAACCGGACTGGCAACCTGTTGCATTGATTTGACATTCGCAAGCAAAGACTTCAGCTTTATCTTCTTTCCATAGGTCTTGGGTCGCCCCCTTGTCCTGCGGCCTTTCTTCCTTGGGGCGGGAGCGTAGGCCACCGCATTGGATTTGACCCGGGTCACGAGATGGTTGCCCTGTTTGAGCAGGCCGCTCACCATCTTGCCGGCGGCGTAGTAGGCATCGGCAACAAAGTAGAAGGGGGCCTTGAGGGCCAGGATATCGAGCAAGCCGAGCATCTTGTCGAGCAAGGTGCGCTTGTCGCGGTTGGACCATACCAGACCTTCGTGGATGCGCGCGGCGAGTGGCACGCAAAAGACGCTGTTGGCTGCATGCACGAGCAAGCCGACAGCCTGCATGGAATGCCCCATGATGTACTCGGGCTTGGTGTTTGATTCCGATTGCTGATGCAGGAGCTTCACGGCTGGCATTTTCTTGCCGCGCTTGGGGGCTTTGATGCCATCCCCGACCAGGACCAGCCGGCCATTGATCCGCACGGGGCTTGGAAACAGCTCCAGCACGGCCTGCGCCCACAAGGCCGAAAGCCGATCAAGCTTGATGCCGCTGCTGTGAAAGTGATCGAGCAGCTTGGTGTAGAGGCCCGATCGTAGATTCAGGGCGCGTACGATGCTGGTGACGCCCAGCACATCCACTCGCACCGTCAGGCCAGCCACGGCGGTGACGAACCACATGAAGGTGCGCAGACGCGAGAAGGCCGGGCGCAGCGCCAGGATCGCACTCCACCAGATCCCCCACAGCGATAGTGGCAATCCCCGATCCGGCATGGTCGTGTCCATGGTTCAAGTTGGGTCGGGTCACCCAATAAAGACCATAGATTCACGATTCGTTAACCACGTATGGGCTCATGATCCGGATCCGACGAGACGAGCTGCGGCGGGAATTGGCGGGCGACGAATATTCCGGCGCCTTGACGATGGCTATCCCGGGAACACGGCGCCGCCGCGCCAACACAAAACGGGCCGCGACGGCCCAGATCTTGGAGGTCTTCATGGGCAAGCAACGCCGGGAACCACCGCAAGACAGCGTCTTCGCGAATAACCCATTCGTCGACGGATTCTTCGAGTGGATGGGTTCGCGTGAGGGCCAGCAATGCATAGAGGTACGCGATGTGCTCTGGGATTTGCTGGAGGACGTGCAGCTCGACGCCAAGCAACGCCAACTGATCTGGCCTGACGCAGAACGGCTCGATCTTGAGCAATCTATTCAGCGCATCCAGAAACTGTACCCGGACCTTCCCCGCGACGAGGTCGAGGAGTTCGTGCTTAACCGGATTGATATGGGCTACGATCCGGAAAACTATTCCCAGGCGCAACTCGATGAGCTTGACAGCCTCACAGAGCGATGGGTCGCCGACCATCTCCGAAAGGCAAAGGCCTCAAAAAAACGAAAGAGAACTCGGCACTCTTGAGAGGGAATTATAAGACTGGAAAAGTACCCCGTTAGGGTCTCCGCATGCCGGTGACAATACCAAGTGCAACAATCACGGCAGCCGCGACCATCCAGTACCGGATTTGCATGCCAAAGACCGTGAATCCTCCGACAAGCATTTCCAAGGTGGCTTTCCCCGGTTGCGCCCTGAGGGTAAGGCACGCTGACTGGAAAATATATTGTTTTTATATTTCTTGGGATGATCCGTGTAGTCGCCTCTGGGCTAGCGCGCGAATGGCTTCGTCCAACCAAGCCGCTTCAATTTTCCAGCTTGCAACGATGGTGGAGAAAATAGCCGCCGGTGCTCGACGCAAAGATCACGGTAAGTTCCCCGGATTTGCGATCAAGCGTGTAGTTGCCGCCGTCGGTCGGGTCGTGCCACGAAATCTGCGCGTCGCCGATGCGGGCCGGATAGGAATCCACCGTAGCCTTGTCGTAGTCGATCCTGATTTGCCAACTCGCACCGCTGGCCAGGTTGCTGCAGGTCGGCGCGGCCTCGCCATGCTGCCCTTCGCCGCCACCGGCGGCAGCAGCAGCCAACGCAACTGTCAGCATGCCAATTCCCACTGCCAGTCGAATTTCAATCATCAATTGCGCTGCCCATTTATTGACCACACATGCACACTTTTTAGTCATTTCAACCTGAGAGCGACACATCCTGGTTCCGGAAAAACTCATGCCAGTCAACGTCGGGATAGGCTCCGGACAGAATGGTACATTCCTTGCGTTTTCCCGTCTTGGGTCCGTGCAGTTGGTGCACGGATTGGGCTTCGTGCAAAACAAAATTGGGGAACGCGCATGGCACTCGTACCATCACCACAATGGCTCGACACTGGAAATAACGCATGGCAGCTCGCGGCTGCAACATTCGTCGGCTTGCAAAGCATTCCTGGGCTGACAGTTCTTTATGGCGGTATCGTCAAGAAGAAATGGGCGATCAACTCCGCCTTCATGGCGATCTACGCGTTCGCGTCGGTCCTGGTCGTCTGGGTCCTGTTTGATTACAATATGGCGTTCGGGCCACAACTATTTCCATTCCTGGGTACACCAGGGCTGGCGACATCGGCGACATTTACCACAGGACAGGCCATCGTTCCGGCAGCCGCCGCGGGCATGCCGGCACTCACCTTTCCGATGGCGACATTGATTTTCTTCCAGTTTGTGTTCGCCGCCATCACGGTCATCATCCTTGCCGGTTCGGTGCTTGGGCGCATGAACTTCACGGCATGGATGATCTTCTGCCCGGTGTGGATGACGCTGGTCTATACGGTCGGAGCATTCAGCATCTGGGGCGGCGGTTGGCTCGCCAGCATGGGCGTGGCGGACTTCTCCGGCGGCTATGTCATCCACCTTGCGGCGGGAACCTCGGGCTTCGTCGCCGCATGGATGATCGGTCCGCGGCTGCAGGCCGATCGCGATCATTTCCCGCCCAACAGCCTGTTGATGACGCTGGTCGGCGCCGGAATCCTGTGGCTCGGCTGGAACGGCTTCAACGGCGGCGATCCCTATTTCGCCAATGCCGACGCGGGCGCGGCGGTGCTCAACACCAATACCTGCACGGCCGTGGCTCTTCTGGTCTGGACGCTGATGGACAAGATGGCCTACGGCAAGCCGTCGGTGTTGGGTGCGGTCAACGGCATGATCGCAGGCCTGGTCGCGATCACTCCCGCCGCCGGTTATGTCGATGGCCTCGGCGCGATCGCGATCGGCGTTGTCGCCGGCATCATTCCCTGGCTTGCGATGAACAAATTGCAAAAGGCCAAATTCATGCTGAAGGTGGACGATACGCTGAGCGTCCTCTCGACCCACGGCATCGCCGGCCTCACCGGCGGCCTCCTGACCGGAATCTTCGCCAATCCGGACATGTTGATGTACATCGGCACCGACAAGGAAGCGCCCGGCGTCAACATCACGGGCCTGCTCTATGGCAATCCCGGTCAGCTCCTGCTTCAGGCAGAGGGCGCCGCGTTCATCATCGTCTACAACGCGATCGCAACCTTCATCATCCTCAAGGTCATCTCGCTCATCGTCCCGCTCAGAATGGATGAAGCGACGCTGAAGGTGGGTGACGACGCCGTTCACGGCGAGACCGCTTACGCGATCGGCACCGAGGGCGAATAGTCGCCCTCAAGCAGCGTGTGAAACGATTGCCGCCCGGCAGTGCCGGGCGGCAACCATGTTCTGATTACTCCGCCGCGCGCAATGGCGTCGGCGCCGGATGTAGCGCGGCTGCCAATTGCCTGGCATAGACCTCCTGCCACGAGCTCGTGTCATCGCTGACGAAATACCCGCTGCGCGCGCCGCGGAACACCTCGGCGTCCTCGACACCGGGCGGCGGGACACGCTGGTCGCGTAACGCGCGGGCCGCCATCAAGAGGCGTCGGCGGGTGCGCGTGATCATCTGATCCGACGGCGCCAGATGTTCGTGCGTATGATCCGTGATCGGCCCCATGCTCTCGGTGATCGCCTGATCCTGCAGATGGATGCCGTCGATCCCGCTATAGATCGTGTTGCTGTGCTGGGCGGCGCGGTCGATCCCCCAATCGTTGCTCGCATTCGCAGCCAGCCGAAAGCGCCCGAGCCAATCCGTCGTGTTGGCGAGGTATTTGTTGCCGCGCCCGGTGCCGCCGATCGGCGTGCCGTCCTTGAAGGCAGGCTGCGGCTGCGTCAGGGCCGATACGCCACGCTTCCACCGCAGGAAGCAAAACATCGTGTGGCTGTCGTCGAGCGGCACCCAGGCACGCGCATGCACGTGACTGGAGAACTCGCCGTTGGGTGCCAGGCTCCAGAACGGAAACACGAAGCTCGCAAAGCGCCAATAGGTTGAGTCCGAGCCGGCCGCGCGATAGGCGGCATATTGGGTGCCCCAGGCCGTATCGGCGATATGGTATTCCGGGGCACGGTTGGTGATGGTGTGGTAGACCGGATCGTCCTCGGCCACGTCGTCAGGGTCGACGTGGCCGGCGTGCAGGAAACCGAAATGCGAGGTGTCGATCTCGCCTTCGAGCGCCTGCAGGTAATTGCAATCGCGCTGGATGAAGGTGACGCTGATCTCGTCGTCGGGAACGTCGAGGATTTCGAGCGCCGGCAACGGCGGCGCCTTGGCGCCCGCGCCCATATGCACCCAGACGACCCCGGCGCGCTCGACCGCGGGATAGGCCCTGGCCTTCACCTTGTGCTTGAAATCCTGGTGCGGCGGCACGCTCGCCATGTCGACGCAATTGCCGGCGACGTCGAATTTCCAGCCGTGATAGATGCAGCGGATGCCGCCCTCCTCGTTGCGCCCCAGGAACAGCGAGGCGCAACGGTGCGGGCAGCGATGGTCCATCACGCCGACACGGCCGGCGCTGTCGCGAAACGCGATCAGCTTCTCGCCGAGCAGCATCAGCCGAACCGGCGCGCCGTCGCGCACGAGTTCTGCGGACTGCGCGGCGGGAATCCAGTACTGCCGCATCAGCTCGCCCATCACGGTTCCAGGGCCGACTTGCGTCAGTTCCCTGCTTTCGGCTGCGGTTGTCATCCTGCCCTCCCGATGCGGTGATCGGATGTTATCACGGATTGCGCTCGATCGCTGCTCCCATCCCCCGGAGCGCGTTTGATCTTCCCTGCCTCCTCAATCGGCCTTGAGGTTGGCCGTGCGCACGACCTTGCCCCACTTCACGGTTTCCGCGGCGATATAGGTTGCGAAATCGGTCGGCGAACTCACAAACACCGTGGCGCCGAGGTCGGCCAGTCGCGCCTTCAGCTTCGGATCGGCGAGACCCGCATTGATCTCGTGGTTGAGCCTGTCGACGATCTCGGCGGGTGTGTTCCGGGGCGCGCCGATGCCGAACCAGCCGGTTGCTTCGTAGCCAGGCACGAACTCTCCGACCGTCGGCAGATCGGACAGCACTTCCGATCGCGCCGCCGTGGTCACGGCCAGCGCGCGAAGCTTGCCGCCTCTGACAAATTCGATCGACGAGGACATCGGGCTGAACATCACCTGCACTTGCCCGGCGAGCAGGTCGGTCAGTGCGGGCGGCGAGCCGCGATAGGGCACATGCACCATGTCGACGCCGGCCATGATCTTGAACAACTCGCCGGCCATGTGAGGCCCGGTGCCGTTGCCAGCCGATGCCATGTTGAGCTTGCCGGGATTGGCCTTGGCGTAGGCGATGAATTCGGCAACCGTCTTCGCCGGAAATGACGGATGCACCTCCATGCAATAATTCTCGTGGCTGATGCCAGCCACCGGCGCGATGTCGCGGATAAAATCATATTTGAGCTTTTGGTAGAGCGTCGCGTTGACGGCGTTCGACAGGTTCAACAACAACAGCGCATAGCCATCGGTGGGCGCCTCCAGCACGATCTCGGTGGCGATATTGCCGCCGGCACCCGGGCGGTTCTCGACCACGAATTGCTGGCCGAGCCGTTCGGACAGCCAGAGCGCCACGAGGCGCGCCGCGATGTCCGGCGCGCCGCCGGCCGCGAAACCGACGACAATGCGTACCGGACGCGCCGGATAGGCTTGCGCGTTCGCCACACGCGAGATGGCCGGAAGACCAATAGCGATCGCAGCGAGACCCAGGAACTGGCGGCGCACAGGTTTCATCGCAGCCTCTGTCGTAAAATGCCGGCCGCCAAATGCTCAGTCTATGAGCATCGGTCGCCTTACCCACTGTACTTCACTACTGACCGTTTCCGCGAGAGGTCTTCGGCGCCTCTTCCTTCAGTTTCTCCAGGGCATCGGGCATCATGCGTCCGAACATCGAGCTGAGCATGGCGGTCGGGATCAGGCCGCCATTGTTCTCCTGACCCTGCGCACCCGACATCAGGAACTGCGGCACCAGCGGCTGATTGATCTTGGTCAGGGCGTCGGCGAACCGCGAGAAGTTCTGTTCGGCCAGCCGATATTCGGGGCCGCCATAGGCATCGACGGAGAGTTTTGTCGCCTGCGCATTCGCCGTACCGATCGCCAGCGTCCGATCCGCCTCGCCCTGCCCCTCGAGCCGCGATTTCTCGCCGACCGCGGCCGCGGTCACCTTGACGGTCTCAGCATCCTTCTGCGCCCGCGCCAGCGCCGCGGCGCCCTCGTTCTCGTGCACCTTGACCTGAATCAGCGACTGGGTCAGCGCGATCTGCGCCGCCGCTGTCGCCTTGGCCTCGTTCAAAGTCCGCTCCTGCACGGCCGCCTTCTCCTGCTCCTGGAAGGTCGTCACCTGCTCGCGCGCCACCTGGCGCGAACGCAGTTGAAAGAGGATATCTTCGATGGTCCGGTCGCCGGCTGCGGCGCGCGGCGTCCCGATCAGAACCTCCTGCAATTCGAGCGAGTAAGCCTCGAACCTCGCCTTCATTTCGCTCCCCGACTCCTCCTGGATCGCGGCGCGGTTCTGCAACAATTCGATCAACGTCATCTTCTGCGCGATATTCTTGAAAAACGCGCTGACCATCGGGTCGAGCGTCTGTTCGACCAGTTTCTTCACGTCGCCGAAGCGCTGAATGATCATCGGCGCCTTCTTGTAGTCGATGTGCATGACGACGGAGAGCGGCAGCGTCGGCTCGAATGCGTCCTTGGTGATGAGCGAGATCTCCGACAGGTTTTCGTCGAGCTTCAGCGCACCGACCTCGCCGCGGACCCATTTGAGGATGAAGTTGACGGTGGGAATGATCTCGATCTTGCCGGCATAGGTATTGAACGCGTATTTGCCCGGCAGCATCGGGTCTCTCCAGACGCCGCGGCTGCCGTTCAGGACCAGTTCGCCGTGGCGGTATTGCTCGCCGGAGACGTCGGCGGTTTTCGGCCCGGTATAGAAGATCACCACGCCGACATTGCCGACCGGGATCACCGACTTTGGCACCAACTCAACGGTTGCGAACAACCGGTTGATGTACCAGGTGCCCTCGACCACGACCTGCAACTGGCGTCCGCGGAAGCCGCCCGCCTTCAGGAATTTTTCCGGCTCCTGGAAGTTGTTGTGAAAGGTCTCAGGGGCATGCAAATCGGTCCCAGCCTCGGGAGCGATGATCTCGCCGGGAGGCAGCGAGGGACCGTCATGGACGGTGACGATGCCGACCATGTCCTGATTGGCGGCCAGGATGACCGGGACGAAGCCGTCGCGATCGGCAATCGTCTGCTTCATGCCGTCGAGAACACCCTGTTCCTGTTGACTCAAGGCATGGCCATACACCCGCTCGTCGGTGATGATCGCAAATTGCGTGGTGTTGATCGCATAGGTTCCCTCGCGCAGGACCTTGCGTTGCGGACCTTTCTGGCCGCCGCTGACGAGAAACTTGCGCGCATCCTGAAAGTCGGATTTGTCCTCGGTGTCGTTGGCTGCGAGCACCTGCGAAGCCCCGAGCGGCGCGCCGTCGCGTGCGAACACGTAAGCGATCTTGCCTTGTCCGACCGTGACCAGGTCGGATGTGTGGATCCGATAGGTGAAGGGAAAGAACAGGTGGATGCCGCCGCGCAAAATCTCGGGCTCGAAGCCTGCCTCGCCGTTGAGCGCGATGAAGCCTGAATTGATCGAGCCCTTCATCGCCCACATCTTCTCCACGATCCCGACCTGATTGTTCGAGATGTAGCGAAAAATATTGGCTACCCGCAACAAGACGAGGATCGCGATGATGCAACCTGCCCAGATACCTGGGGGCACGAGATTATTGATATCCATGATGATTCTTCCTAGATGGCCCTGGCTGGCCTGGCATAGAGGCCTAAACCGTCGGTTCGACGGGAGGCATGCCCACCGAAATTAGTCGCTCTTGGAGTGTAGCGGTTCGACGATGCCGATGCCTTAGGTTGATACCTTAGGCTAGGATGCTGGGCGTTGATCTTTTAGCTGAACTTTGTGACGCCCAAAGCCCGGCTAGAGCGCAATGATTTCATCACGCTCTAGCTCTTTGTTTGAGCATGATCTTCGCGCAAACGCGTGCCGCGTTTGTCGCGAGGGAAAACCGGCGCCCACTTTTCCGGATCATGCTCTACCCCGTCGTGACCGCGGTCTCGACGTCGGCGGGATCGATCTGCTGGTTGAGTCGCGCGTGCAGCTTCTCCTGGTCGAGCTCGCCTTCCCACCACGACACGAACACCGTGGCTATGCCGTTGCCAGTGATGTTGGTGAGCGCACGCACCTCGCTCATGAACTTGTCGATCGAGAACACGATCGCCATCCCCGGCACAAGCGCCGGATTGACGACGGTGAGCGTCGCCGCCAGCGTGATGAAACCGGCGCCGGTGACGCCGCTCGCCCCTTTCGAGGTCAGCATCGCGACGACCAGGATGGTCAGTTGCTGGCCGAATGAGAGGTCAACGCCCAGCGCCTGCGCGATGAACAGCGTCGCCAGCGTCATATAGATATTGGTGCCGTCGAGATTGAAGGAATAGCCGGTTGGCACCACCAGGCCTACCACCGGCTTCGAGCAGCCGAGCCGTTCCAGCTTCTCCATCAGTTGCGGCAGCGCGCTTTCCGACGAAGAGGTGCCGAGCACGATCAGCAGCTCGTCCTTGATGTAGGCGATGAACTTGAAGATGGAAAAACCGACGAAGCGCGCGATCAGGCCGAGCACGACGAACACGAACAGCGCGGCGGTCGCATAAAACAACGCGATCAATCCGACGAGATTGCCCAAAGCCTCAGGCCCGTATTTGCCGATCGTGTAGGCCATCGCACCGAACGCGCCGAGCGGCGCCACCTTCATGACGATGGCGATCACACCGAACACCGCATGCGTGGTGTCGTCGATGAGGTCGCGCAGCCGATTGGCGCGCTCGCCCATCGCCATCAGCGAAAATCCGAACAGGATGGCGAACAGCAACACCTGCAGGATGTCGCCGCGCGCGAGCGCTCCGACCACGCTGTCGGGAATGATGTTGAGGACGAAGTCGACCGATTTCTGGGCTTTCGCCTGATCGACGTAATTCGCGACCGCCGCGGCGTCGGGTTTTGCAGCGAGCCCATGGCCGACCTGGATCAGATTGCCCATGATGAGGCCGATGATCAGCGCAAAGCTCGAGACGACCTCGAAATAGACCAACGCCTTGATACCGACCCGACCTACCTTCTTGGCATCCTGAATATGCGAGATGCCGGAGACCACCGTGCAGAAGATGATAGGCGCGATCACCATCCGGATCAGCTTGATGAAGCCGTCGCCGAGCGCCTTGATCCAGTCGTTGGTGGCGATGTCGGGAAATTTCCAGCCGACCAGGACCCCGATCAGGATCGCGATCAGCACCTGAACATAAAGAATTTTGTACCAGGGTCTTGCCGGCGGACTCGTTGCCTGCGTTGCTGCCACCATGACATCCACTCCCCACATCGGTATTTTGTGCGGTCCGTCGCACGCCGCGGACGCCGCCACCTCAGCTCTAGCTGAGATCAATTGGATTGGCGGAGTTAGTGACGGCGGTCAACTCCGGCCTCGTTTTACCCGAGCCAGCGCGCGATCCGCTTTACCGCCTCGCGCATGTCGTCGGCCGAACGCGCGTAGGAGAAGCGGATGAAGTTGCGGCCGTGGGACGGGTCGAAGTCGACGCCGGGGGTTGCGGCCACCCGCGCCTCCTCCAGCATCTTCTTGGCGAATTCGTAACTGTCGGAGGTGAAGTCGGAGACGTCGGCATAGAGGTAGAATGCTCCGTCCGCCGGCAAGAATTTGGTGAGGCCCGCCTTCGGCAGCCCCTCGATCAGGATGCGGCGATTTTCCAGATAGCCGCGCTTGACCGCTTCCATTTCCGCAGCTCCGTCGAAGGCGGCTTCGGCTGCGATCTGCGACAACGTCGGCACCGAGATCGCGAGATTCTGCTGCAGCCGTTCGATCGGACGAACCAGCGGCTCCGGCACCACCATCCACCCGACCCGCCAGCCGGTCATGCAGAAATATTTCGAGAACGAATTGATGACGAGCGCGCGCGACGACAGCTCGGCCGCCGTCACCGCAGGAAACGCGTAGTCGAGGCCGTGATAGATTTCGTCGGAGATGAAGCGGATGCCGGCGCGTTCCGCCGCCGCGATCAGGCTTGTGAGCGCCTCCCGCGACATCATGGTGCCGGTCGGATTGGCCGGGCTTCCGACCAGAACGCCCTTGAGCGGCGTGCTCTGGTGCGCGGCAAGCAGCGCTTCGCCGGTCAGCGCGTGCCTAGTTTCGCTCGAGGTTTCGATCAAGACCGGCTCGCAGCCGAGCGCGGTCAGAATGTGCCGGTACGGCGGATAGCCGGGCACGGTGACCGCGACGCGATCGCCGGGTTCGAACATGGCCAGAAACGCCAGGATGAAAGCCCCCGACGAGCCCGTGGTGATCACGATCCGCCCGGCATCGACGGAACAGCCATACGTATCGCAGTAGTGACGGGCGATGCGCTCCCGCAGCGAGGGAATCCCGAGCGCGGAAGTGTAGTCGATCCGTCCTTGCTCAAGCGCGCGATGTGCGGCGGCGATCGAAGCCTTTGGCGCCGCTGCCGCCGGCTGGCCGACTTCCATATGAATAACATGGCCGCCGGCGGCCTCGATTCGTTCAGCCGCCGCCATCACGTCCATCACCATGAACGGCGGAACCTCGCTGCGGCCAGATGCCGCCAACAGAAGTTCCATGTGATCTCTCGGTGTCGATTCAAGCATCGATATCTGCTATTTCAGTTGCGGTCGGATCACGGGTCCCCGGGAACGGGGGGGCAAGTGCCCCAGACTAGCCTTATTCCACGGCTTGTAAGGGCATATCCGGTATCCGGCCGGCCGCCAATCGCTAAAGTCCTTTTCCCATGTTGCTCCGAATAGCCCTTCGCAAGAGAATGTCCGGCCTGACCGCCGTAAGCATTGCGGCCGCGCTGGCTTTGGCGCCGATGGCCCGCGTGCGCGCGGACGACAAGGAGAGCAAGGGCCCGCCGATCCTGCGCGACGCCGAGACCGAACAGCTGCTTCGCGACTATACGCGGCCGGTGCTGCGCGCGGCAGGCCTGGAAAAGCAGAACATCCAGGTCGTCATCATCAGCGACAGCTCATTCAACGCCTTCGTTGCCGACGGCCGGCGTATTTTCGTGAACTACGGCGCGATCCTGCAGTCGGAGACGCCGAACCAGCTCATCGGCGTGCTGGCGCACGAAACCGGTCACTTGGCCGGCGGCCACCTCGCCAAGTTCCGCATCCAGTTGGAAGCGGCGCAGACGCAGATGATCATCGCCATGCTGCTCGGCGTCGGCGCGATGGCTGCGGGCGCCAGAAGCGGCGGCGATAACGGCTTGGCCAATGTCGGCGCGGCCGCAATCGCAGGCCCGCAGAGTATGATCATGCGATCACTGATCTCCTATCAACGAGCGCAGGAGGAACAGGCCGACCGCGCCGGCGTGAAATTTCTGACCGCGACCGGTCAATCGGCAAGGGGAATGGTCGACACCTTCAAGCGTTTCAGCAATGAAAGCCTGTTCGCCACGCGCGGCGCCGATCCGTACCTGCAGTCGCACCCCATGCCGGCCGACCGCGTCGCAGCGCTCGAACAGGTCGCCCAGGCCAGCCCCTATTGGGAAAAGAAGGATGATCCCGCTTTGCAGATGCGCCACGACATGGCGCGCGCCAAGATCTCCGCCTTCATGGAACGGCCGGATACCGTCTATCACCGCTATCCGCTGTCCAACGATAGCCTGCCGGCGCGCTACGCGCGCGCGATCGTCACCTATTTGCACGGCGACTTGCGCAACGCGCTTACCCAGATCGACGGGCTCATCCATGTCGAGCCGAACAACCCTTATTTCTACGAGCTGCGCGGTCAGGCACTGTTGGAAGGCGGCAAGCCGAACGATGCGATCGAGCCGCTGCGGAAGGCGGTTCAGCTCTCTAATAACGCCCCGCTCATCGAGATGTTACTTGGGCAGGCGCTGGTCGGAACCGATAATAAGGCACATACCGACGAAGCGATCGCCATTCTGCGGCTCGCGGTGTCGCGGGAGACCGAGGCGCCGCTCGGCTATACCCAGCTTGCGATGGCCTATGGCCGCAAGGGAGACTACGCCGAAGCCGATCTCGCCTCGGCGCAGGCAGCCTTCCTTCGCGGCGACAACAAGACCGCCCGCGACCTTGCTTCGCGTGCCAAGACCCGTTTCGCGATCGGCACGCCCGGATGGGTCAAGGCCGACGACATCGTCTCGGCCAAGCTGCCGAAGAGTAACTGAACCGAGCCGAGATGCACCCGCGATTATGATATAACGTCTTAGGAAATTTAGAGTCTTTTAGGTAACCGGCTTTCAGCCAGAGGATCTGCCAATGCCATCGTTCCGCCCGATCGCCTCCGCCCTGTTTGCGCTCGCTCTCATCGGCGCGCCTGCGGCCGCTTCGGCGCAAAGCTTCACCGACACCCAGCGCTCCGATATCGAGGCCATCGTCAAGAAATATCTGATCGGCCATCCCGAGGTACTCGAGGAGGCGATGAACGAGCTGAGCAAGCGCCAGGCCGCCGACGAAGCCGCCAAGCATGAAGCCAGCGTCGCCAAGAACGCCGACGAAATCTTCAACTCGCCGCGCGGCGTGGTGCTCGGCAACAAGGACGGCGACGTCACCTTCGTCGAATTCTTCGACTACAATTGCGGCTACTGCAAGCGCGCCATGGCCGACATGCTCGACCTGTTGAAGAACGATCCGAAGCTGAAGGTGGTGCTGAAGGAATTTCCGGTGCTGAGCGAGGGTTCGGTCGAGGCCGCGAAGGTCGCAGTCGCGGTGCGCATGCAGGACCCAACCGGAAAAAAATATCTCGACTTCCACCAGAAGCTGCTCGGCGGCCGCGGTCCGGCTGACAAGGCGCGCGCGATGGCGGCGGCCAAGGACGCCGGCCTCGACGTGGCTCGGATCGAGAAGGATCTCGCAAGCCCGGAGGTCAAGTCGACGATCGAGGAGAACTTCAAACTTGCCGAAGACATGGGCCTGAACGGGACGCCGAGCTACGTGATCGGCAAGCAGATCGTGGTCGGCGCGGTCGGGCTTGACGGACTGAAGGAAAAGATCGGGATGGCGCGCTGCGGCAAGGCTACGTGCTGAACTGATCCTTCGCTCGTCCAACCAGTCAAGCAGGAAGGCCGGCCAAGCAGCCGGCCTTTTTTCTTTTGCGCATTTCCCGTTGCGCAATTTGTTCCCCCGCATTGAAGAAACAAACCCGGCGCGAACCGCTCATCACGCGGAACGTCTCACATCTCCTGCCGTTGTCGGCGCGGGCAATGCCAACAATGTGAGGAGGAACTCTAATGACCAATCGCTTCTTGATCTCGGTCGCGGCACTTGCGCTGATCGCCGGCACCGGGGCCGCCAGCGCGCAGGGAACAGGTGGCCGCGAATCCGGCGGTGCCGCAATGCAGAGCGCGCCGTCTTCCGCGGGCGGCGCGACTACGCAGAACCAGAGCACGCAACCCTCGTCCGGCATGAGCTCGACGCCGTCGGAACAGACTTCGCCAAGTGCGGCCAAGGGCCAACGCGCCCAGGAGACCACGCCGGGTCAGAAGTCGAAGGGCATGAGCTCTGAGAACGAAACCAAGGGCGGCAAGGACATGAAGGCCGAGAGCCGCGAGGGCCAGAACGGCAACATGAAAGCGGAAGGCCGCGAGGGCCGCGACAACAAGATGAACGCCGAAAGCGGCCGAGACCGCAACGGCAACATGAATGCGGAAAACAAGAAGGGCACCGAGGAACGGTCGCAGGTCACGACGGGCCAGGCCGGCGCCGGCGCCAAGCTCTCGACGGAGCAACGTACCAAGATCACCACCGTGATCCGCAACGAGCGCGTCGCACCGGTCAACAATGTGAACTTCTCGATCGCGGTCGGTACCCGCGTTCCGCGCGAAGGCGTGACGTTCCGTCCGCTTCCGGCGGAAGTCGTGACCATCTACCCGGAATGGCGCGGCTACGAGTTCTTCCTGGTTCGCGATCAGATCATTGTGGTCGACCCGAGGACGCTCGAAATCGTGGCGGTTCTCGAAGCCTAACGCTCAAGGCAGACACGTGAGTTCGGGGCGGGCAGCCATGCCCGCCCTTTTTTTGGTGTGGATGCGCCGGCGTTCGGCTTCGGTTTCGCGTATCGGTTGCACACCTCCCTATGCCTCTCAATGTCGTCGGCGGCTGCCGCCTCGACGGCGCATTCTGATGTCAGATTTGGCAAGGATATTCAGTCGGCCTGGCGGCCAAATGCCCAGCTGGTTCGCGGGCAGCGGGTCTTCCAACCTGGTTAATGTGCGTTTTCCGCAGGTCCTACGCACCTTTTTACGAAGCGGATGAGGCATTTTAGCCATCCCCGGGATGGGCTAAAGGCTTCCCCTTGAGCCTGTTGTTACCTATAACCCCCGCCTTCTGCAGCCCACATCGCCGGGATTGGGATGGCCAAAACCCCTGACCAGACAATTTACGTTCTCAACGGCCCGAACCTCAATATGTTGGGGACGCGCGAGCCCGAGACCTATGGCCATGCCAAGCTTGCCGATGTCGAGAAGCTTTGCTCGGCGACCGCGGCACAGTTCGGTCTGAAAGCCGATTGCCGGCAATCCAACCGCGAAGGCGAATTGATCGATTTCATCCACGAGGCTCATGCCAAGAAGGCCTCTGGCATCATCATCAACGCCGGCGGCTATTCGCACACCTCGATCGCGCTGCATGACGCGCTCGTGGCGGTCAAAATCCCGACCGTCGAAGTCCATATCAGCAACATCCACGCCCGCGAGAGTTTCCGGCACCATTCCTTTACCGCCATGGCTGCGTTCGCGACCCTTGCCGGTTTCGGCATCGACGGTTATCGGCTCGCGATCAACGGCCTTGCCGCCAAAATCGGCGCCAAGCTAGATGCCAAGCCACACACCTGACGCTTCCGCCCGTCCCCCACAGAAGAGTTCCGGATCAAGACATGGCGCGCCAGCCTGACGACAAGACAACCGCCAAATTCTCCAGCGAGGACAGCGCGCTCATTCGCGAGCTGGCGCTATTGCTCGACGAGACGAGCTTGACCGAGATTGAGATCGAGCGCGCAGGCCTGCGCGTGCGCGTCGCGCGCAACATCACAATCGCGGCGTCGATGCCGGCGAGCCTTCAGGCAGCCGCGCCGGGCGCGACGGCTTCTGCCACCGCAACGGCTGCAGCCGCCACCGCCGATCTTGCAAATCATCCGGGCGTGGTGCCCTCGCCCATGGTCGGCACCGCCTATTGGGCGCCGGAGCCCGGCGCAAAACCCTTCATCGAAGTCGGCGCCAAGGTGACGGCAGGCCAGACGCTTCTGATCATCGAAGCGATGAAGACGATGAACCAGATTCCGTCGCCGCGCGACGGCACCGTGACGCAGATTCTTGTCGAGGACGGCCAGCCGGTCGAATTCGGCGAACCGCTGGTGATTATTGAGTAGAGGCGAATGGCGAGTAGCAAATAGCGAATGGTTTTTCTGCTGCTACCATTCGCTATTCGCCATTCGCTACTCGCCACTTAGGAAACAATGTTCGACAAAATCCTCATAGCCAATCGCGGCGAGATTGCCCTTCGCATCCTGCGGGCGTGCAAGGAATTGGGCATCGCGACCGTTGCGGTCCACTCCACCGCCGATGCGGATGCGATGCACGTGCGGCTGGCCGACGAGAGCGTCTGCATCGGACCGCCGCCGTCGAAGGACTCCTATCTCAACGTGCCGGCACTTTTGGCGGCCTGCGAGATCACGGGCGCGGATGCGGTGCATCCAGGTTACGGTTTCCTGTCGGAAAACGCGCGCTTTGCCGAAATCCTTGCCGATCATAACCTGCATTTCATCGGGCCCAAGGCCGAGCATATCCGCCTGATGGGCGACAAGATCGAGGCCAAGAAGACCGCGAAAAAACTCGGCATTCCCGTGGTGCCCGGCTCCGACGGCGCGGTTGCGGCCGACGATGACGCGATGGCGATCGCTAGACAAATCGGCTTTCCGGTGCTGGTCAAGGCCGCGGCCGGCGGCGGCGGGCGCGGCATGAAGGTCGCGCACACCGAAGGCGACCTGGTGCTGGCGCTGACGACTGCCGCCAACGAAGCCAGGTCGGCGTTCGGCGATGCCTCGGTCTATCTGGAGAAATACCTGCAGAAGCCGCGCCACATCGAGATTCAGGTGCTCGGCGACGGCCGCGGCGGCGCCATCCATCTCGGCGAACGCGATTGCTCGCTGCAGCGCCGCCATCAGAAGGTCTGGGAGGAAGGCCCCTCGCCGGCGCTGGACGCGGCCGCGCGTGCCAGGATCGGCTCGACGGTCGCCAAGGCGATGCAGCAGATGAAATATCTCGGCGTCGGCACCGTCGAATTCCTTTACGAGGACGGCGAGTTCTATTTCATTGAGATGAACACCCGCATCCAGGTCGAACATCCCGTCACCGAGATGATCACAGGCATCGACCTCGTGCTGGAGCAGATCCGCATCGCCGCCGGCGGCGATCTGCCGGTGACACAGGACGAGGTGACCATCAACGGCCACGCCATCGAATGCCGCGTCAATGCCGAAAACCCGGTGACCTTCCGGCCCTCGCCCGGCAGGATCCAGCAGTACCATCCGCCCGGCGGGCTCGGCGTGCGCATCGATTCCGCCGTCTACCAAGGTTACGTCATTCCGCCCTATTACGACAGCCTCGTCGGCAAGCTGATCGTCCACGGCAAGACCCGCGGCGAGTGCCTGATGCGGCTACGCAGGGCGCTCGACGAAATGGTGGTGGAGGGTATCGAGACCACGCTGCCACTATTCCGTGCGCTGGTCCGCGAACCCGCCATCATCGACGGCGACTACCACATCCACTGGCTCGAACAATATCTGGCCGGCCAGCAGCCGGGTTGAACCGGCCCGGTAGGCCTCCAAAGTCCCGGGGAACCAATCGCGCAGCCTGGCGTTCTCCTTTTCAGGAGCTTTTTTCGCTCGGGGAAACGTCAATTCCTGAACTTGCAACGCGAGCTAGCCGTGGCGCCTGATATTCGACGCCGGCGCGCGATGGGGCAAATCCTGCTGCTCTCGGCGGGATTTCTGGTGCTGGTGGTAATCAGTGCCGCTTCCGTCCTTCTAGTCAACAAGTCGCGCGAGGACAACGCCTGGGTGGTGCATACCATCGAGGTCGAAAATCAGACCAACGCCCTGCTCCTTGAAATCCGCCGCGCCGAGAGCGCCGGGCGCGGCTATCTCGTGACGATGGGGCCGGAATTTCTCGCCGATCACAATCAGGCCGTGGCCGCGATCATCCCAGATATCGAGAAGCTCGAACGGTCGACTGCCGACAATCCGCTTCAGGTCGAGAACATCAAGAAACTGCGGGCGGCGATCGAAACGCAGCTCGACCAGTTCGCGCGCGAAATGAAATTCGTCAAGCAAGGCTCACCAGCGCGCGCCACCGCCCTGGTACGCGAGGCCGCCGCGCGCGATACGACATCCGCCATTCGTGACCTGGCGAACGCCATGCGCGTCGAGGAAGAGCGGCTGTTCAACCTGCGCGTCGCCAACGCCGATCGCAGCGAGCGGCTCGCCACCACCGTGACCATCGCGGGTTCCACGCTCGTCTTCCTGCTGGCCGGGATTGCAATCCTGCTGCTGCGGCAATCGGCGCGCGGGCGCGACGAAGCGGAGGCGCGGTTGCGCGACGCCAATCTCAATCTCGAGGCCACCGTCGACGAGCGCACCGCCGATCTGCGCGAGGCCAACAACGAGGTCCAGCGCTTCGCCCACATCGTCAGCCACGACCTGCGCTCGCCGCTGGTCAATATCATGGGTTTCACCAGCGAATTGGAGGAGCTGCGCGGCGATATCTTCAGGCGGATCGCGGCGCTTAGGCAAACCGCGGCGGCGGCGCCTCCGCCGGCGATTGCGGTCGACGGCGAGCCTGCGCTCGAGGGCGCCGACCTGCAGCTCTCGCAGGATTTCTCGGAAGCCTTGGGGTTCATCAAATCCTCGATCGGCAAGATGGACCGGCTGATCACCGCGATTCTCAGCCTTACCCGCGAGGGCCGGCGCCAGTTCGACCCCGTCAAGATCGATACAAGCGAGCTAATCGAAACCGTCGTGGCGACGCTGGCGCACCAGGCCGCCGAAGCCAATGCCACCATCCGCGTCGCCGCACTGCCGCACATCGTCAGCGACCGGCTTGCGCTCGAACAGATTTTTTCCAACTTGATCGACAATGCGATCAAATATCTAAAACCTGGAATTCCCGGAGAAATCTCGGTCAACGGGCGAACCAAGCTCGGATTTGCGATATTCGAGGTCGCCGACAACGGCCGCGGCATCGATCCGAAGGACCATGAGCGGATTTTCGACCTGTTCCGCCGTGCCGGAGCCCAGGACAGGCCGGGTCAGGGCATCGGCCTCGCCCACGTCCGCGCCCTTGTCCGGCGGCTCGGCGGAACCATGTCGGTATCGTCGGAACTTAACGGCGGCAGCACTTTCGCCATAACCTTGCCGATCAATTGGAACGGCACCAACCGAACCCGCGACCGATGACCACCCCCGTCACCATCATCATGATCGAGGACGACGAAGGACACGCCCGCCTGATTGAGCGGAATATTCGTCGTTCCGGTGTCAACAATGAGATTATCCCGTTCAGTGACGGTACAGCCGCGATGAAATACCTGTTCGACGGCGACGACCGCGGTATCGGACACAAGGGCCGCGCGCTGTTGCTGCTGCTCGATCTCAACCTGCCCGACATGAGCGGCATCGAAATCCTGCGCCAGATCAAGGAGAACCAGTATCTGAAGAGCGCACCCGTGGTGGTGCTGACCACCGCCGACGATTCGCAGGAGATCAACCGCTGCTACGAGCTTGGCTGTAACGTCTACATTACCAAGCCTGTGAACTACGAAAGTTTTGCCAACGCCATCCGCCAACTCGGGCTATTCTTCTCAGTCATCCAGGTTCCGCAGGCCGCCACATGAACGATGCGACGACCACGCTGCTGTATATCGATGACGACGACGCGCTCGCCCGGCTGGTCGGTCGCGGCTTGAGGCGGCGGGGCTTCAACGTCGTTCACGCCAAGAGCGGGGCGGAGGGGTTAGAACGCATCGCGGCAGGCGGCATCGACGTCGTCGCGCTCGATCAGTACATGTCGGGCCTCGACGGGATCGAGACGCTGGAGCGGATCCTGGCGATCCCGGATGCGCCGCCGGTGGTGTTCGTCACGGCCTCGCAGGATTCCAGCATTGCCGTCACCGCGCTGAAGGCGGGGGCCGCTGATTACCTCGTCAAGGACGTGCAGGGCGATTTCGTTCCGCTGTTGCAGGTTGCCGCCGACGGCGCGCTGCGCCAGGCCCAGTTGCAGCGGGCGCGCGACGAGGCCGAGGCCGAGATCCACGCCTCGCGCGACCGCTACGCGGCGCTCGCCGCCGAGCGCGAGGTGCTGCTGCGCGAAGTCAACCATCGCGTCGGCAACAGCCTGCAGATCATCGCGTCGCTTTTGCACCTGCAGGCCAATTCCGCGACCCAGGAAGACGTCAAGGCGGCGCTGACCAACGCGATGGGACGGGTCGCCGCGGTGGCGCAGGTGCACCGCCGGCTCTACACCTCGCACGATCTGAAGAGCGTGCTGTTGAACCAGTATCTCGAGGCGCTGCTGGAGGACCTGCGAAGGTCCGCCGAAGGCAACAAGATGTCGCGGCTGACCTTGCAGGCGGAGGCGATCGAGATCGATCCGGATCGCGCCGTGGCCATCGGCATCATCGTGAACGAACTTGTGATGAACGCGGTGAAATACGCCTATCCCGACTGCGCCGGGCCGATTCATGTCGGTCTCAACGCGCAAGCCGCGGATCTGTTGCTGTCAATCGCCGACAACGGCGTCGGACTCAATGCCAAGAGCGATCCGCGCTCCACCGGCATGGGGCAGCGCATCGTCGCGGCCATGGCCGCCAAGCTCGACGCGACCGTCGGGCGCGATCCAAATCATACCGGCACCCGGATCGTGCTTCGGTTTCCCCGCGCCAAGCCGCCGCCGGTCAAGCCCGGCAGTTCGGTGGCCGCGAAGTGACGGCGACCAATCAGGGCCCGAACGCATAAATTCAAGGCAGTCGACGGACGTTCGCTTTGGTGCGCATTCCGCGCTCAAATCGGAGATTACGGCACTTCCGAAAAGTGCCCACAACCGGAACACCAATTGGTGCATGGGCGTGTGTCAAGTTCGGTCCGGCGAGCTGACCGAACAGAGCCCTCCTTTCACGATGATCGAAGCGCACCGGACGTAGCGCCTTTGCGCAGTGTTGTGTTGGGACTCGCTTGGTCGGCCGACGCCAAACTCACCGCTAAGCTAACATCCCTGGCTGGTTGCGCCTCCTGCACAACGACACGTCCCTATCGTCGGCAAAACTAGGAAGAACCATGAAATTGAGCGCGGCAGCCGCCGTCCTATTTGTTGCGTCTTGCTTGCCGGCGCTCGCGCAGCAGAGCGGTGGCGCTCTTTACGCCCAGCATTGCGCGACGTGCCACGACGCCGGCGACCAGCAGAGCCGTGTACCCAGCCGCAGCGCACTGCAGTTGATGTCCTTTGAGCATGTGCTCAGAATGATTACATCGGGCAGCATGGCGGACATGACCAAAGACCGGACCGATGACGAGCGCAAAGCAATCGCCTCCTTCGTCACGGGCAAAATTTCGAGCGATCCGCCTCTGATTGTTAGAAGCGAAGGCTCAGCGGAGTGTGCCAACCGCCCCTTCAGATTTGGCGAGGCGCTCAACAGCCTGCAATGGAACGGCTGGGGCGTAGATCTCAACAACAGCCGCTTTCAGCCGGCCGAGGTGGCACGGTTGACGCCAGACGAGGTGCCGAAATTACAGCTGAAATGGGCAGTTGGATTTCCGGGGGTTTCCGCGGCCAACGCCCAGCCGACCGTCGTCGGCGGAGTACTGTTCGTCGGGGGCGCGGATCGCAAACTGCATGCCCTTGACGCGAAGAGCGGGTGCACGATCTGGACCTACTCGACGGAGGCGCCGGTGCGGACCGCAGTGAGTTTTGGTCCAATCTCCGGCACAGATCAGTTTGCGGTGTTCTTCGGCGATGTGCGCGCCAACACCTACGCTCTGAATGCGACGACAGGCGCATTGGTTTGGAAGACGAAGGTGGAGGATCATCCGGCGGCCAGGGTCACCGGAACGCCGAGCCTGTTTTCCGGCATGCTCTACGTGCCGGTTTCCTCCATCGAGGAAGCGACTGGATCGCGCCCCTCTTACGAATGCTGCACCTTTCGCGGAAGCGTGGTGGCGCTAGATGCCGCGACCGGTCAGCAGGTCTGGAAGGCCTACACCATCGCCGAAGCGCCGCACCCCACGAACAAGAATGCCGTCGGGACCCAACTGCAGGGTCCCTCCGGCGCGTCGGTCTGGTCGTCTCCGACAATCGATGTCCAACGCCAGGCCCTCTATGTCGCGACCGGCAATTCCTATTCAAACCCGCCGGCGGATACCAGCGATGACATTCTCGCATTCGATCTGAAGACCGGCCGGATGCTCTGGCATCGGCAAGCAACGCCCAAGGACAGCTACGTCGTGGCTTGTTACGGGGCCGACAAGACCAACTGTCCGGAAGACCATGGTCCGGACCACGACTTCGGCCAATCACCTATCCTGGTGACCTTGCGCGACGGAAAACGCGTCCTCGTCATCGGACAGAAATCGGGCGTTGTTCATGCCTTCGATCCCGACCGCGAGGGGGAGGCCCTTTGGGAAACGCGGACAGGCAAGCGTGGGCCATTGGGCGGGAGCGAGTGGGGCACCGCCGCCGACCATGACCGCATCTACGTCGCGAACTCCGATGTGCGGTTTCTTCGCGACGGCAGCCGACGGCTTGATCCTGCGGAAGGTGGGGGTCTGTTCGCACTCAACCTGTCGGATGGGAAAATGACGATGCAGGTTCCTCCGGTCCCCTGTGGTGACCGAGATCGATGCAGTCCCGCCCTGTCTGCTGCCGTCACCGTAATTCCCGGTGTCGTTTTCTCGGGAGGCGTGAGCGGCTATCTGCGCGCCTATGCGACGGACGACGCGGGACTGCTTTGGGAATTCGACACGGCGCGCGACTACGCCACAGTGAACGGCGTCCCGGGACACGGCGGTGCCATCGACGGACCGGCCCTGTAATTGTGGACGGTATGCTCTACCTCAATTCAGGCTACGCGCAATGGAGCGGCATTCCCGGCAACGTGCTGCTCGCGTTTGGGGTAGGCGATCGCTGACATATCACGCTGCGCTTTCGGCTCCGGCCAAGCCCGCCAGCGCGGTGAACGCGAGGTGACGGCGATCGATTAGCCCATGCGCACCACCTTGATGGCGGCCGCATCGCCGCGCGGCGCAATCGAGCCGCACCTTCAACATTTCTCTGAGATGACACAAAATAAGTCCGGAGTCATCCAGCCCGCTCATGCAGGAAATACAACTTTTTAGATACTAGTTTCTAAATCCAAACCTTCTGGATTGAATTCCGCGACTCTTTTTATTTTCCGACGGAACGGAATTTTCGGCTGCCCGTTTTGCTTCTCGCTGGCTGGGCAATGGGGAAGATCGACATGCGTATCCATCATTCGCTGCCCGCTCCCGAAGCGACATCAAGATGACGTCGCGCCGAAGCCGTCGCGCCATGCGACCAGCTCGCATCCAATAGGCTCCAGCTCTCATCCGACCGCTTCATCGCCCATCCTCCCGACTTTGGGAGCGACGAAGGCTTCATCATGTGAAGTTGACGACCATGCAGCAGTTGTTTCGCGACCAAGCCGTTCGCCACAAGCTCAACAAGCCGTCGGGCACGGTGCTGAACTATTCACGCTGGACGCGGCCGGTGGCAGCCGCGTCGGCCGCCCTCAGCGTCGGCTTCCTGTGCCTGATCGTATTCGGCCACTACACCCGCGCGGTCGCGATCTCCGGATATCTGGTCCCCGAAGGAGGCATCCTGCGGGTGTTTGCGCCGCAGCCCGGCGTCATCGTGGAGAAGCGCATCAAGGCCGGCGATCACGTCGCCAAGGGCGAGGTGCTGTTCGTCCTGTCGTCGGACCGCGAGGGTCGCGAGCAGGCGCCGCTGTATGCGCTGGCCGACGAGACACTGCGCGACCGGCGCGCGAAGATGGCCGACACGATCGAGAAGACCCGCAGCATCCAGGCTGCCGAGCTCGTTCGCATCGGGGCGCGGCGACGGGAGGCGATCGAACGGCGGACGCTGCTCGACGAGAAGATCGCCATCCTCGCGGACGCGATCAATCTTCGCGCCGCGATCCTCGAGCGCAAGAAGAGTTTGGCCGACCGCAAGCTAGGCACCGTCGACCAGAGCGAGCAGGTCGAGCTCGGCCTGCTCGACCAGAAGGCCCAACTTTCCGGGCTGCGGCTCGACCGCGCGAGCCTGACGCAGGAACTGAGCACGCTCGACAACGATCTAGCGGTGAAGCCGCTGCAGCAGCACAACGAGCTCAGCGCGCTGGAGCGCGACCTGTCGTCGCTGGATCAGCAGCTCGCCGAATCCGAGACGCGACGCGAGAACGTCATCGTCGCGCCGGCAGCAGGTGTGCTGACGGTCGACCTCGCGACGATTGGCCAGTCCGTCACGCCGAGCCAGGCGCTTGCCGTGATCCATCCCGATGGCGCGGCGCTCCAGGTCCATCTGTTCGCGCCCAGCCGGGCGGTCGGCTTCGTCAAGCCGAATGACCGTGTCAACCTGCGCTACCAAGCCTTTCCCTATCAGAAATTCGGCCAGCAGGACGGCCGTGTGCGGTCGATCGCCCGCACCGCGCTGTCGGCGACAGAACTCGCCTCCCTAAACCTGCCGCAGCTGGACCAGAACGAGCCGCTCTACCGCATCGTGGTCGAGCCGCGCCGGCAGGCCATCGAGGTCTATGGCCGGCAGACGCCGCTGCAGGCCGGCATGACGGTCGACGCCTACGTCCTTCAGGAGACCCGCGCGATCTACGAATGGATGCTCGAGCCCCTGCTCAGCGTCAACAGCGTTTCCATGTCCAGCGGAGCAGTCGATGCGCATTGAACTCAAGCCGGCCGGCCGACGACTGGCGCGAGGCATGTCGCGCATGAACAGATCGCTGCGTGCCCTGGCGAGGTCGGCTCGCGCGCGCGTCGAAGGCAAGTGGCCCGGTCTCGCGAGCGGTCTTGTTAGCGGTCTTGCCGCCTGGAATGAAAGCTCCATCCGCGTGCCGCAGGCTCCTGCGTGGCTTCGCTTGCGCTTGAACCAAAACTCCGCCGCGGACAGCGGGCGCGACTGGTCATGGCTGTTGCAGTTGATCCGAACGGCCGCGAGGCGATTGCACGCGTCCGTCGCTTGGCAGGCGACCGACTGCAAGGATGGGTCACCCGGTGGTCTTGAGCAAATATCGGAACGGCTCAATTTCGGTTTTGCGCGCAAGCTGCCCGTGCTGCGACAGACCGAGGCGGCCGAATGCGGGCTAGTTTGTCTCGCCATGGTCGCCTCGTTTTTTGGCATGCGCACCGATCCCGCGGCGATACGGTCGCGCCACGCCACCTCAAATCGCGGCCTGACGCTCGCCAACCTCATGAAGATGGCCTCCCCGCTCGGCCTGAGTACGCGGGCGATGCGGCTCGACGTCGCCGACCTCGACAAGCTGCGCCTGCCGGCCGTGCTGCACTGGAACCTCGATCATTTCGTGGTGCTGCGCCAGATCACGCGCAAGGGCCTGCGCATCCACGATCCGGCCACCGGCGAACGGCTGATCCCGTGGGCCGAGGTCGACAAGGCGTTTTCCGGCATCGCGCTCGAGCTGTGGCCGTCAACGGAATTCGCCAAGGGCGACGAGCGGCGACGCATCGGTCTGTTCGACGTCACCGGACGGATCAACGGCGCGGTCGGCTATCTCTTGAACCTGGTGGCCATCGGCGCGCTGCTGGAGCTTCTTACGATCCTGGTACCATTCTTCACCCAATGGGCGATGGACAACGTCGTGGCGCTCGGCGACGCCGACCTGCTGACGCTGCTTGCCGTCGGCATGACCATCGTGCTGCTGCTGCAACTGGTGTTCACGACGTTCCGCGGTTGGTTCATCACCTATACCAGCTCGACCTTCAGCCTGCAGTGGAAGAGCTCGGTTCTTGCCCACATGGTGCGGCTGCCGCTCGCCTGGTTCCAGACCCGGCATCTCGGCGACATCGTCTCCAAGTTCCACGCCACCGACGCGATCGCCGGCGCGCTGAACACGATGTTCGTGGAATCAATGTTCGACGGCGTCATGTCGTTCGTCACCCTCGGGCTGATGGCGCTCTACAGCTGGAAACTGTGTCTGATCGCGGCAGCGATCATGCTGCTCTACGCGACGTTCCGTGCGCTGCAGGTCCTGCCCTATCGCCGGGCGCTCGAAGAGGGGATCATCGCCGGCGCCCGCCTGGAATCGCATCTGATGGAGACGATCCGCGGCGTGCGCACCATCAAGCTGTTCCTGCAGGAGGATGGCCGCAAGACCGAATGGCTGTCGCTTGCGGTCGACGCGACCAACGCGGCCGTCCGCACCCAGCGGCTCAAGCTGCTGTACCGGACGGCCAACGGCTTCATGGGCTCGTTGGAGCGCGTGCTGATCTTCTGGCTCGGCATGAAGGCGGTCATCGACCATGAGATGACGCTCGGAGCGATCACCGCCTTCATCGCCTACAAGGATCAGTTCTACGGCCGGGTGACCAGTCTCATCGACAATTTCATCGAGCTGCGCCTGCTCGGCACCCAGGTCGATCGCCTGGCCGACATCGTCCTGACCTCGACCGAGCATGAAAAGAGCGCGACGCAACCTGAACGAGCGGGAGCGCTGACCTGGAGCGTCGAATGCGTCGACCTGCGCTTTCGCTATGGCGAGTTCGAGCCGATGTTGCTGGACGGACTGAACCTGAAGATCGCGCCCGGCGAGTCGGTGGCTATCGTCGGTCCGTCCGGATGTGGGAAGACGACCCTCATCAACATGATCCTCGGCCTGATCGCGCCGAGCGGCGGCCAGGTTTTGTTCGGCGGACATCCGATCGATCGCCTCGGCCCGGCAGTGGTGCGCCAGCACGTCGCGGCAGTCACCCAGGACGACATCCTGTTCGCCGGATCGATCGCCGAGAACATCGCGGCCTTCGATTCCGCCATCGACATGAACCGGGTGTGCCGCTGCGCCGAGCTCGCTTGTGTTCAAGAGGATATCGAGCGGATGCCGATGGGCTACAACACGCTCGTCGGCGACATGGGCAGTTCGCTGTCGGGCGGCCAGAAGCAGCGCATCCATATCGCCCGCGCACTCTATCGCGAACCGCGCGTGCTCGTCATGGACGAGGCGACCAGCCACCTCGACGTCGCCACCGAGACCAAGGTGTCGCGCCACATCGCAGCACTCGGCATCACCCGCATTATCGTGGCGCACCGGCCACAGACCATCGCGTCGGCTGACCGCGTGGTGGGGCTGGAGCGCGGCCGCTGCATCGAGCAGGCGCGCGCGCCGGAGCCGCGCGAGCTGCCGCGGCATCCTTCGACACCGGCGCAGTGGATCCAGCGCATCGGCGAACGGCGAACCAGGGAGGTCGTGATGCCCGAACCGTGACCAGACCATCGTTTGCAGCAACGACGAACTCAATAGCTTCAACTCAACCTTCAAGGAGAACAGTGATGCAGAACAGCAATGGGATCGCCGCCAACGAAGGGACCACGCTGCGGGAACTCTCGCTTGACGAAACCGAGATGGTCGGCGGCGGGTTCAGCTGGGGCGGGCTGGTTCACAACGTCGAACACGCAGCAGGCAATGTGCTGGGCGCCGCCGAGGCCGGATTCGGGGCCGTAGCCGGGGGTGGACTGGCCGCAGGCGGAGGTAAGCTGGCGATAAAGCTCTGGAGAGCAGTTGAGCATATCAAGCTCCCCAAAATCGATGAGCCCGGACCTGAGACCCTCGAACTTCCCCCCGAGATCTTTTTGGGATGACCTGAAGCCGTGCCCTTGCGTCCTTGGGCATGGAGGTTAACGCCGACGTTGAAACCAACCCTCATAAAGGAAATAAAACCATGCGAGACCAGATCACACTCAGCTGCGACGTCGCACAGCCTTCCATCCGAGAGCTCTCCCTCAATGAGATCGAGATGGTCGGTGGCGGCTTTAGCTGGGGTGGGCTCGTGCACAAAGCCGAAGGCATCGTGCACACAGCCATCCACAACATCGAGAGCCATGATTGGAAACAAGTCGGAAACGACGCCTTGAATGGCGCCAAGATCGGGGCCGCCTCTGGCGGGGTTATCGGGCTATTCGCAGGCGATCCCGGCGCGGGCGCGGCTTATGGCGGCGCCATCGGCACCCTGGCGGGCGCGGACTATGCGCTGGCCCGTCAGGACGGTTGGTTCTGATGGGGTGACCGCGCAGCCATTACGATGAGCGGCCGGGGTGAATCGGCGACGTCAGGGTCGACCGCCCCGGTCGATATGCCATTACCTACGCAGGAGATGCAACCCACAGTCGGCGCGCGGCCGGCACGACTGCAGGACACAAATCGGCCTCAACAGCGCGGATCATGTGCCAAAACTAGTGTTATAATGCGTAACCCATGACCTCACGCGACTCCGCGGCCTCCGAGATCACCCCCGAGGTGCTGCTGCGGGCTTATGCCTGCGGCATCTTTCCGATGGCCGAAAGCGCCGACGATCCGACCCTGTTCTGGGTCGAGCCGGAAATGCGCGGCGTGATCCCGCTCGACGGCTTTCGCATAGCCTCGCGCCTGGCGCGCACGGTGCGCTCCGATACCTTCACCGTCACCGTCAACACCGCCTTCAAGGCAACCATCGCCGGTTGCGCCGCGCCGCAGGAGGGCCGCGAGGACACCTGGATCAACAAGCGCATCCGCCATCTCTATGGCGGACTGCATGTGCTTGGGCATTGCCACAGCGTTGAGGCGTGGCAGGACGGCGACCTGGTCGGCGGACTATACGGAGTAAGCCTCGGACGCGCTTTTTTCGGCGAGAGCATGTTTCACCGCGCCCGCGATGCCTCGAAGGTGGCGCTGGTGCATCTGGTGGCCCGCCTCATCGCCGGCGGCTTCGAGTTGCTCGACACCCAATATGTCACCGAGCACCTGAAGAGTTTCGGCGCGATCGAAATCCCGCGGCGGCGCTATGCCGCGCTGCTCGACAAGGCAATCAAGGGCAAGGCGGCGAACTTCTTGAAATTGCCAGTGGACCGGCCGGTGTCTGGCGCCGAAGCGCTTCAGATCATCGCCGCGCGCGGATAAGCTACAATGATTTTGTTTAAATCGGCCGCGGTCTCCCACCTTCTCCCCTTGTGGGACAAGGCGGCGCGGACGGGAGTTCGCGCCGGATGAGGGGTCTCTATCCGCGCACTCAAATGCGGAACATTGTTTGCGGCGCCAGACCCCTCACCCGGATCGCATCTTCGATGCGATCCGACCTCTCCCACAAGGGGGGAGGTGCACTTCCGATGCGGCACCGAAGTCAAGCTCATCTCATGACGTTTTATAGCGCACCATGCCGCGAAGTACGGCGCGCTCGTGCAGCATCCGGGGAACGCGGCAGTTGTTCTACCTGAAAATCCCGAACAGGCCCGGCTGGGGCGGCGGCGGCGGCGGTGGCTGCGGCTGTTGCTGGGTCTGCTGCTGCGGCGGCGGCGAACGCGGCGCAGCCTGTTTCGGCGTCGCAGGACGCTTCTGGGCCGCCGGCGATAGCGACGTTGCTGGCGTAGGCTTCGCCGGCTCAGGGGCGGCGCTGACCACCGTGGTATCCGGGCCCTTACAATCGGTCAGCCAGATATCGTAGATCGGATGCTCGACCGCATGCAGGCCGGGGCTTGCCGCGTACATCCAGCCCGAAAAGATCCGCTTCACCTCGCCTTGCAGCGTGATCTCGTCGACCTCGACAAAGGCGTCGGTGTTGGCGGCTTCCGTGGCAGGGCGGGTATAGCAGGCGTCGGTCTTGACCCGCAGCGCGCCGAACTGGACGGTCTCGCCGATATCCTCGTCGAAATTGATGATGCGGCCGGTGATCTTGTCGAGCCCCGAAAAGCTCGCTTTCTTGTTGACGATCTTCTGGGCCGGCGGCTCGGTGACCACCTCGTCGCCGGGCTGTAGCGTCGCGGGCGCCTGTGGCACGCCCTTGGTCTGGCGTTGTCCCGGCGGCGATCCAGGTAATGCCGGATTGGTACCAGGCGGCGGATTGGCCTGCCCCGGCTGCGGCGGGGCGACCGCAACCGCCGGCGGAACGTTCTGCGGAACGACGCTCGTGCCAGGCGGGGGCGCCAGCGGCTGCGATTGCACGGAACCCGGCATGATCGAGGTCTGCCCGGGCGGCGGCCGAACCGGCGCAGGCAGCACCCGGCCCTGCGGCAATTCCGGCACTTCCTCCTCGTCGTCGGGTGGAGGCTGCTGCTGGCTACCGCGCGAAATACTGCCGGGCGGGCGCGGCGCGGGATCGGAAAAGATATTGCCGATTTGCGCGCGCGCCGGCGTTGCAAACGGAACCGCTGCGGCAGCGAACAGGGCCGCAAGACCGGCCAAGGCAATGGTTCGAGACATCTCGCTCGCGCAACTTCAAGAAAGGCGAATCGGCTTCAGCACAGTGAATTTAACCGCCGCTCGCTGGCCACCCGGTTAACACGCCGAATACGGCGGGGGAAGGGCCGCTCCCTACCCTCCCCGCCCACTGGTCAGTGCCGGTTCCAGATGAAATAGTCAGCCCGATCAAGAGGTCCGCGAAGGCCAACGCGCCCCCGCGGGTCACTATTGTTTGAGCATGATCTTTTCGGAAAACCAGTACCCGTTTTCCCGGATCACGCTCGAGAGAAAGTCCGGGACAACCGGACCAGCAGAGGAAACCAAATGCCTGATCGTGTTCGCTTGGACGGCAAGGTTGCCGTCGTCACCGGAGCTGCCGGCGTCATCGGCAGCGCGACCATCCGCCTCCTCGCCGAGCGCGGCGCGCGCATCGTCGCCGTCGACCGCAACCGCGCAGACCTGCAAAGCGCGATCAACGACCTGCCCGCCTCCGCGCAGGCGCTCGCCGTCACCGCCGACGTCACCAACGAAGATCAGGTCACGGAATATGTCCGCACCACGGTCGACAGGTTCGGCACCGTCGACGTGTTCTACAACAACGCCGGCGTCGAGGGCGACGTCAAACCGATCACCGAGTATCCGCTTGCCATGTTTCGCAAGGTGATCGACGTCAACGTGGTCGGGGTATTCTTGGGGATGAAGCATGTGCTGCCGGTCATGCTGAAACAAGACAGCGGCAGCATCATCAACACGGCTTCGATCGCCGGGCTCATGGGATCGCCGCAGATCGCGGTTTACAGCGCGAGCAAGCATGCCGTGATCGGGCTGACTAAGAGCGCGGCATGGGAGTGCACGGGCACCGGGGTGCGCATCAATTGCGTCTGCCCCGGACTGATCGACAGCCGCATGCTGAGCTCGATCCTGCAGGGCCGCAGTCTCGGCAACGCGCCGCCGCCCAACGACAAGATCGTCGAGCGGATTCCGGCGCGCCGGCTCGGACAGGCTTCCGAAGTCGCCTCCATCGTGGCCTTCCTGGCATCCGACGAAGCGAGCTACGTTTCGGGCTCCGCCTACACCGTCGACGGCGGGCGGACTGCCGCCTAACCTCGTCAACGCAACACCAACAGGTTCTTCCCAACATGCCCGTAACCCTCGATCCCGATGCCGCCGCCGTCTTCAAGTCGTTCCAGGAGGCCGGCCGGCCGCCTTACGAGACGCTGACGCCGGCCGAAGCCCGCGCGTTCTATCTTGCCGGCGTCCCGTCACCAATCCCGAACCGCCCGAGCTTGCCGAGGTCAGAGAGCTTTCGATTCCCGCGCCCCATGGCGCGATTCCCTCGCGCGTCTACACGCCGAAGCAACTGCGAACGGCGGACGGCCTTTCCCCGTGCCTGGTGTTCTTTCATGGTGGCGGCTGGGTGATCGGCGATCTGGATTCCCACGATGTGATGTGCCGCAAGCTCGCCTGCGAAGGCGAGCTGATCGTGATCTCCGTCGACTATCGGCTGGCGCCGGAGCACAAGTTTCCCGCCGCCGTCGATGACGCCATCACGGCCACGAAATGGATCGCGCAAAATGCCAAGCAGCTCGGCATCGACGCCAGCCGCCTGAGCGTTGGTGGCGACAGCGCCGGCGGCAATCTGGCCGCGGTGGTCGCGATATCGGCGCGCGACGGCAACGGGCCTCAAATCGCAGGCCAAGTGCTGATTTACCCTGCAACCGATTTTTCCAGAAAGCATCCATCCCACAGCGAGCCCGAGACCAGTATCCTGCTGACGCATTCCGTCATCGGCTGGTTCATGAACCATTATCTCGGCGATGCCGACATCAACGACTGGCGCGCCTCCCCCGCACGCGCCACCACGCTGATCGGATTGCCGCCCGCCCATGTCTTGACCGCGGGTGCCGATCCGCTGCGCGACGAAGGCGACGAATATGCCGGGCGACTGAAGGAAGCCGGCGTGGCCGTGACCTACCGTCACTTCCCCGGCCAGTTCCATGGATTTTTCACCATGGGCAAACTGTTGAATCAGGCCGATATCGCGGCGAGCGAAATCGCGACGTGGCTGAAGGCGCTGAACTAGGTCTCGCTTGCAGGATGGGTTGAGCTCTTGCGAAACCCATCATCTTCGCAAACTGCAAATCCCCGGAAGGGGCCCGGCGATACCCGTCACGTCCGTTCCGTCCGGCGCAAGGAGCGATGGGTTTCGCATGAGCTCAACCCATCTTACCAGATACGGCTGCGTCACCCCAGTCCCAAAAGCCGGGCAAAGCGGTTGCTGGTCCTAACGTCGGGCTGGTGTTGGTCCCGCTCGGCGAATGTGATGAGAAGGAGCTGGTTGACGAGCTCGATCGTCATCGAGAATACCTCGCCCTCCGGATTGCGGTAGTCGATCCGGGTCGCTTGCCCTTGCGCGCGGTCGCGATCCCGGTCCAGGACAACCCCTCTTCCAGGACCCTGATGAGTTCGCCTACCGGTGCATCGGGCCGCTGGCCGGCCCTTGTCTTAGAATCTGCTTCGTCTTGCCGTTCATGGTCAGGATGCGGGCATCGTCGGTCTTGTTCTCTCCGTTCATGATGGGCACGGCGGCGACGATGCCGACCGGAGACCGGTCGTAGAGAATCTGAAGGATGTCGATCTTTTCGTTCAACATCGCGACATAGCCGACGGTGAAGACGGGCGCGCTTTGCTCGTCCACCGCAAGCGGCAATATCAAGGTTTCCCAATAGACATTCTGATCGGAAAGCGACGAGATGTAGCGTGCGTAGATCGGCCGCTTCCTGGCGAGAGAATCGTCATAAAGTTCGCGCGGGCTGTTGGCGGTTGCGAATTTGAGCTCCGAGGTGCGGACACCGCGCAAATCCTGTCCGAGATGGCGGATATAAACTTCGCTCTGCGAGACCACGATATGGTCGTCGCCGACCTTGAGACTCACGACCGAGTTGCCGAATGTTTTAGCGGATTTTGAATACATGTCGCGCAGCCGTGGCTGCCGGGTGGCCCGATGGTAGAGCCATTGGCGGTAGGCTGCGTCCAGCGACTTGGCGTGGATCTGCTCGGCGATGGCCTTACCGGTCCAGGTCTGGATTGCCGCGCGGCTTGTCGCCCCGGTATCGCTCCCTCTGACCGGCGTAATCGCTTGACCGGCTCCGGCGTTCCGGGACTAGGTTGGGTGCGGGGCGACGCGGCGGCTTGGCTCAAGGGTGGCCTCTTGAAATGAGGTAAGACATCATCGTTGATGTTTCAGGCCCTCTAAAGACTTCCGCCGTTGAGCCAATTGATACAACTGGAAGTTTCAAAGCTACTTGATGGATCGTTAACGCCAGATTGTCGCAGGAGTCCGTATTTCCACGGGGTTGGCGCTTGGCGGGCACGATGGAACCGTGATCAATGCGCGTAGCAGTTCGATCGACGAATCGGGGAGGTTCTTGTGTTGGTCCGTAGTCCGGCGATCCCGCGTCCGAAAACGCGCAGCATCCTGCGCGTCGACTGATCGATCGCAACATGGAACCATCGGCCTCAATCCTGATCGCCCAGCACACGCTGCTGTCGTGCGGGCTGATCCTCGCGGTCGGCACGCTCGCCGCGCTGTTGGCGCAGCGGATCCGGATTCCCGATGTTGCGATTTTTCTGATCGCGGGCATCGCGGTCGGTCCGCACGCGCTCGGGCTCATCCATATCGCCGCCAACTCCGCGCTGAACCAGATCTTCCTGTTGTTCGGCGCGAGCTACATCCTGTTCGACGGCGGCGCCTCGGTGCGGCTCGAGGTCTTGAAAAAGGTCTGGATCACCATCGTCATCCTCGCCACCCTCGGCATCCTGGTGACGGCAGGGATCACCGGGCTTGCGGCCCACTACGTCTTCGGCCTGCCCGTCGTCGTGGCACTTCTATTGGGAGCGACGATCGCTTCGACCGATCCCGCAACCCTGGTGCCGATCTTTCGGCAGATCAAGATTCGCGACCGGGTCGCACAGACCGTGATGAGCGAATCCGCCTTCAACGACGCCATGGGCGCGATCGTCACCTTCACGCTGTTAGCGCTCGCGACCGGAAGCGAAAAATTCTCGCTTGGAGACGCAGCCTTCGATCTGTTTAAGCAATCCGCGATCGGCATTCTGGCCGGCATCGCGCTCGGCTATCTGGCCGCGCTGCTGATCGCGCACGAGCGCTGGGGCTTCCTTGCCGAATACGCGCCCGTGGTGACGCTGGTTGCCGTGATCGGCGCCTATTTCGCAGCAAGCGGCCTGCAGGCGAGCGGCTTCATGGCGGTGTTCGTGTTCGGCATCGTGCTCGGCAACAAGGAGGCGTTCGGATTTCGGATGCAGGCCGGCGAAGCACAAAAACTCGCCGAGTTCGTGCTGACCACGGCCTTCATTATGCGCCTGTTCATTTTCATCCTGCTCGGCGCGCAGGTGGATTTCGTCCAGATGGGCCAGCACTGGCTTGGCGGCATGATCGTCGTCACGGTCCTGATGCTGGTGGCGCGGCCGGTGACGGTTTTCCTCTGCACCTTACCGGATCGCCGGGCGCGATGGAGCTTTGCCGAAATGCTGTTCATGTGCTGGACGCGCGAGACCGGCGTCATCCCGGCAGCACTCGCCGGCCTGTTGCTCGGCACCAACGCGCCGGACGCACACATCATCGCCTCCGTCACCTTTGTCGCGATCCTGATGACGATCCTGATCCAGGCCCCGACCACGGAGTGGCTCGGGCGCAAGCTCCGGTTGATGGTCGCGAAGGACCCGCACTCTTGAGTTGCATCCCTTCGGCCTCTCAAGCTTCAGTGGCCGTCGTCATACTATTGCTGCGTCGCGACACGCGCGCTAGGCTCCTTGCGAATGGGTGCAGGAGGCTGAAGGTGACCATATCGGACGACAGCAAGGTTTCTGAAGATCGCCGCGAAGCGCTGCGCTACGCCTTCGCGATCGGCAGCGGCGCGGCGCTGGCCTCGACCCTCGCGAGCCCGGCATCGGCGCAGGCGAGCGCAGATAACACGCTCGATCGCATCCGCGCCAACAAAGTGCTGCGGATCGCGGTGCTGCCGGGAGAGCTGCCCTATTTCAACAAGGATCTCGCCACCGGCACCTGGTCCGGCTTTTCGATCGAGATGGCCAACGACATCGCCAAGCTGCTCGACGTCCAGCTTGAGTACACTGAATTGACCTACGGCAACTCGATCCTCGATCTGCAATCTAACAAGATCGATTTGGGCTTTGCCCTCAATCCGACCCCGCAGCGGGCGCTGGTGGTCGATTTTACAGCCACCGTGTTCCCGCATCCGTTCGGCGCCATGCTCAAGAAGGGGCTGGAAGCGAAGACCTGGGCCGACATCAGCAAGCCCGGCGTCACCATCGCCGTCGACGTCGGCTCCGCCAATGAGGCGGTTGCCCGCCGCTTCGCGCCGAATGCGACGATCAAGTCGCTGAAGTCACGCGACGAGGTGATGCTCGAGATGTCGGCGGGTCGGGCCGATTGCGTGGTCAACGCGCTGGTGCTCGGTCTGACCGCGATCGCAAAAAACCCCAACCTCGGCACCTACAAGCTCCTGCAGTCCCCCGCCGTCGCCATTCCTTCCAGCATGGCGGTCCGGCGGGAGCCGGACAAGCGCTGGCGCGATTTTCTGTCGGTGTGGGTCGACTATAACAGGGGCATCGGGCAGATGCGCGAATGGTTCCTCAAGGGACTGGCACTGAGCGGCGTGAAGCCCGAGGACGTGCCGGTCGAGCTCAATATCTGATACCGACGCCGCTTTTCGAACCGTGTCAGTTGCTGCGCTCTCTCCCCTTGTGGGACAGGGCTAGGCCGACATCGCAACAAGCTCGCTGCGGTGAGCGGTTGCCTGCGCGGATAGATCTCCCTCCGCGGAGAGAGACCCCTCACCCGCCTTCGCTTCGCGAAGGCACCCTCTCCCGCAAGGGGAGAGGGTAACAAGTAACCGTGTCAGTTACTGCGCCTCTCCCTTATGGGCCCGCAGGGGGGCGGGTGACCGGAGTCATGCTTTGTCGTAGGTCATGCCGCGCTCGAACCTGCGCGCTATGAGCGTGGCCGGAAACAGGATCGCGAAGTAGATCAAGGCCACGATGGTATACACCTCCAGCGGCCGATAGGTTTCTGCGTTGATTAGCGTTGCGTTGTAGACTAGGTCCGGAACTGCGATGACGGACACCAGCGAGGTATTCTTCAGTTGCGTCACCGACTGGTTGACGTAAGGCGCCAACATCGGCTTCAGCGCCTGCGGCAGGATCACCAGCCAGAGCACGCGCCATGGCCGCAGTCCCAAAGCCCGCGCCGCGTCCCATTGTCCGCGATGCACGCTCTCGATGCTACCGCGGACGATCTCGGCGTAGAACGCCCCGCCATAGAGCGAGAGCACGGTGACGGCGGCGACATGCGCCGGGATATTCACGCCGATGACGACCGGAAAAGCGTAATAGAACCAGATGATCTGAACCAACAGCGGTGTGCAGCGGAACAGCTCGATGTAGGCAAGCAAAAGCCAATCGATTCCCGGCAAGCGCCCCAGGCGAAGGATGCCGACGACCAGACCGAGCACGGTTCCGAGAAAGACGGTGCCGATGGTATAGGCGACGGTCCAGCCGAGCCCGAGCCAAAACAGGTGGCTGTACTTGCCGAGGATCGCGAAATCCCAAACGTAGTGCATGTCGGCCCCCGCTTAGATTAGAGCATGATCCGGAAAAGTGGACACCGGTTTTCCGAAAAGATCATGCTCAAGAAATAAGTTCGCGCCTCGCGTGTGCCGTCTGCCTGGCATCAGAGGTAACGGCTCGGCGAAAAAGCACTGACGTCGAACGGTGGCGGCGCGCCGCCGATCATGGCGGCAATCGCGGCCCCTGTAGCCGGCCCGGTCGTGAAGCCAATGTGCTGGTTGCCGAAGGCGAGCCACAGACCGGAATGCCGTGGCGCAGGTCCGATCATCGGCAGACTGTCGGGCAGCGTCGGCCGCGCCCCGCGCCAGGGCTCGCCGACCGCCTCGCCGAATTCGACCACGCCGCGCGCGAGCGGGACCACCTGATCGAGCTGGGCTAACGATGAGGGCGCGTCGCGGCCGGTCAGTTCGACCCCGCTCGTGACGCGAATGCCGTGCTCCATCGGCGTCATCAGAAAACTTGCTTCGGCGTCATGGATCGGGCGTTGCAGCGAACGTGCCGGGTTCGGCTTGAACTCCCGATGGTAGCCGCGTTCAAAGGCCAGCGGAACGCGATAGCCGAGCGGCCGCAGTAGGTCAGCGGACCACGGACCCAGCGCAACCACGACATGGCGCGACAGAATCCCGCCATCCGCGAGCACCACGCGCCAGCCCTCGCCGTCCGACACGATCGCCTTGATATCCGACTGACGGAGCTCGCCACCGGAGCCCACAAACATCCGCGCATAGGCCTTCACGACGTTGCCCGGCGAGTTGACCGACGCCGTCTGCGTGTGCAGCAGCCCGACCTTGTAAACCGGCAAAATGTTCGGCTCGAGGGCGGAAATGGCCTGGCGGTCGAGCAGCCGGCTTTCGATGCCATAGTCGGCCAGAAAGGCCTGCTCTTCCTTCGCTGCAGCGATGGCGTCGCTGCGCCATGCCTTCAGCCAGCCGGTCTCGCGGATGCGCTGCGCGGCATCCGCTTTGACGATCCATTCCCGATGCAGTTTCAAGGATGCGCCGATCAGCCCGTGCAGGGCTGTCGCCCGCGGCCTGGTCTGCGCGGCTGTCGCGTTGCCCAGGAAGCGGACGACCCAGTCGATATTTTGGAGTGCCCAGGCAGGGTCCCAGCGCAGCGCCGCGTTCCGGTTGGTCAGGTAAGTTGGCAGCGCCTTCCAAAGCGACGGCTTGTTGAGCGGCAGTATCGAGCCGCTGGAGAGAACGCCGGCGTTGCCATAGGAGGTCTCGCTGCCCGGCTCGCGCCGATCGATCAGGATGACCGACAGCCCCCGCTGCCGCGCGGCATGAGCCGCCGAAACGCCGACAATGCCGGCGCCCAGCACGATGACATCCGCTGTTTGACCACTCACTCTGTCCAACATCGCCCCCAACCACTAAAAACACTACATCAGCGTCAAACCGCCATCGACCGGCAACAGCGCTCCCGTCACGTGGGAAGCCTCCGGCGACAACAAGAATGCGACCACTGCTGCCACCTCATCGGGTTCGGCCAATCGCGCCAGCGGATTGGCGTTGGCGGCCACTTGCCAACTCTGCGCGTCCAACGCCCCCATTCGCCCGGCATCCTTGCGGGTATAGCCGGGCATCACGACGTTGGCGGTTGCGCCCGAGCTTGCGAGCTCGATCGCAAGGCACTTAACCAGCGCCTCGAGCGCGGCCTTGGCCGCCGCCGACGCCGCATAGGTCGAATCCGGCGTGAAACGATGGGCGACGAAACTGGAGATGGCGACGACGCGTCCCTGCGATCCACGTGTCAGATCCGGCAGCGCCGCGCTCGCCAATTCGAAAAACGCCGCGGCCATGACGGCGAATGACCGTTCCAGCTCCGTGCGCGGCAACTGCGTGAAACTGCGTCGATCGGCAAACCCCGCGGCATGGACGATCGCATCCACGCTGCCGAACGCGTCGCGTGTCGCATGAACAAGCTCGCACGCCGTTCCGGCATTTGCCAGATCCCCCGCGCGCCAGACCACCTTAGCGCCGGCACGTTGACAGTCGGTCGCGACCGCTTTCAATCGATCGAGCCCTGCCGCGTCGGCCCCCTGTCCATGCAACATCAGGCACTCATCGGGGCCTGCCAACCGGCGCGCGACCGCAGCTCCAATCCCGATCCCGCCCCCGGTGATGATTGAAACGCGCATGGGCCCCTGTTCTCGATTGCTCTTGATCGAGCAAACTATAGGTCCCGCAACTGCCAATGCCAACAATCGCTGGCGGCAATCGCGGCGATTGCAACGAGGCAGCGCAACTGATGCGAGCTGAGAGGCGCGCAACGGAGCGGCGATACGGGTGCGAGCGCTCCCTGTTCACACCTAACAAAGTTGGGGAGGAGCCGTGGCACGCCCGCCGCCGGGTTTCTTTTTCCGCGCACGAAACGTCTTGTTCCGTCTATAGTTGCCTTTGACTCCGACAACGCGTCCAACCCCGCTGCCCAATTCGCTGGGAGACTTACAATGCGAAAGTTGGTTCTAACGACGATAATCGTGGCGCTGGCAGGAACTTCCATGGCTCTTGCCCGGGGCGGCTCGTATAGTTATTCGATGAGCGCACTGTCTGCACCCGCAAATCCGTCCGTTCCACCATCACTGACGCCTGACCCTCGCCTCACCGGCAGCGCGCCGCTGCCGCCTCACCATCAGATGAGGTGAGCCGACTTGGCTGCTCCACTGAAGCCCGATCCGGAGGACGCGAAGGTCGACAAGATGATCAAGAGCATTTGCCACGGCTGCTGATTAGCATCGGCGATCATTCTCTAGAACGTGAACGCGGGATGCGGCCTTGAACCGCTTGCGGAGGTCTGCTTGCACCGGGAACGGAAGTTCACCGCGGCGGACAACACCTCCGAAAACCTTCACGAATTCGGAAATCGCCGTTCTCATTTCGATCGCGCGAAGCAAGCCGCTCGTGATGCGAGCCGAATGACAATCGCGTTGGCAGCGGCGGCCAAACGCAACCCGGACGGAACAGGCCGCTTCGGAGTTGCACGATCGGTAAAACTGACGCAAAGTTCGAATTAGTGCCGGAGGTCAACCGGCGAATGTCAGATGAGGGAGCACGCCATGATCAAGGTAAGCGTTATGTATCCAAATACGCCCGGTGCGCGCTTCAATCACGAGTACTACCGCGACAAGCATATGCCGCTGGTGAAAGCGCGCCTGGGCGATGCTTGCAAGTACTATACCGTGGACAAGGGCCTTGCGGGTGGGGCCCCCGGTGCCGAGGCGACGTATGTCGGAATGTGCCACATCTTCTGCGACTCGATCGAGGCGTTCCAGGCTGGTTTTGGACCTCACGCCAAGGAGATCATGGCAGACATCCCAAACTATACCGACCAGGCCCCGGTCATCCAGATCAGTGAAGTCGTCGTCGGCTGACGCCTCCTACTGCGTCATAATCCGCTTTATCCCCTCATCCTGAGGAGCTTGCATAAGCAAGCGTCTCGAAGGATGTGGCCACCATCGCGGTTTAGTGGCGCAGTAAGACTAAATCGAAAATCCACCAAAGAGCACGATTACGTGCGTGGCTTGCCAGAACCACGTCTCCCCATCGCGCGCCGCTTGCAGGCTGAAAATCCGTTTGTTCCAGCGGGGATCATGCGTGAAACGAATGTTTTCGATCTTGAAATCGAGCTGTCGTTCTTTCCATTCTTTCGACCAAGCCAAATGCGCTTCGTCGAGTTGCTGGCGCAGTTTGGAAACTTCAATCGAATAGGAAGACGGAAAGAGAATTACAAAAGAATTGCTAACCATCTCGCAATCCCTTCGGCTTCACGGATCACCTGTACCGGCGGCTTGGCCCCTGCCATGTCATGAAAATTTCGGACGTGGCGCGGCTTGTTGCGTTGAGCATTGAAACAAAGAGATAAGACTGGAGTTTGATTCAACTAGAGCAGGATGACTTTTGATTGAATCGGGATGCGCCGCTTGCTCCAGCTCGCCCCGCCTGCGGGGAGAGGTCGAAATTTGCGGGTGGCGAATTTCGGGTGAGGGACTCTCCACGAGCTCAGCCCGCGGATAGAGCCCCTCACCCCAACCCTCTCCCCGTAAGAATGCGTAAGAACGGCGAGAGGGAGCGCACTTCCGGATCGCCCGACGAGCCGGCCGGAGGCGTGCGAAGAAGTCGTTGACGCGATCGAATCTACACTAACCTCCCCTCGCCGCGCGGCGCAGCGATTGCGGCGGCTGGCCGAAGGCGCGGATGAAGGCGCGGCGCATCCGCTCCGGATCGCGGAAGCCGGTGGTCTCGGCGACGCGTTCGATCGTTTCCGACGACGACTGCACGCGCTGGCGCGCCACCTCGGTGCGCAGCCGCTCGATCGCCTTCGAGGGCGTGGTGCCGGTTTCCGCAATGAAGGCGCGGGTGAAATGCCGCGCACTCATGCCGGCGCGATCGGCGAGATCCTCCACCGTGAGCGGCGCCTTGAGATGCTCTCGCGCCCAGGTGAGTAACGTCCCGAACCGCCCGGTCGGCGCCTTCAGTTCGAGCAGCGAGGAAAACTGCGATTGTCCGCCGCTGCGGCGATGATAGAGCACGAGCTGGCGCGCGGTTTTCTCGACGATCTCGTCGCCATAGTCCTCCGCGACCATCGCTAGCGCGAGGTCAATGCCGGCGGTGATCCCCGCCGAGCTCCAGACATTGCCGTCACGCACGAAAATCCGGTCGGGCTCTAATTTTACATCCGGATAGGTTGCGAGGAATTGCTTGGTGCGCACCCAGTGCGTGGTGGCGCGGCGGCCATCGAGCAGGCCTGCTTCCGCAAGCACGAAAGTGCCCGAGCAGACACTGGCAACGCGCACGCCGCGCTTGGCGACCGCCTGCACGAACCGGATCGTGCATTTGTCCCGCGCCGCCGCCTCGACGCCGTCGCCGCCGGCGATGATCAGGGTGCTGATCGCGCTTGCTTGTCCAAATTTCCGCGCCAGCATTTCCACCCCCGATGACGAACGCAGCGGACCGGGCGTGGCCGCCATGACCTTGATCGCGGGCGGAGCGCCAGAACAGCGCGCGGCAATTTCGAACACCGAGATGGGACCTGCCGCGTCCAGCAACTGGAAATTGGGAAAGATGAGAACGCCGATCATCGCTCATGTCCTAAATTGAGGGAAATGCGCCATTTCGGACAGGAGGCGACCATGCCAGGATACATCCGTCAAGCGGAAAGGCTTGTGCCACATACTCGATCGTCATACCCGGGCCTGACCCGGGTATCCAAAGCTCTTCGTGAAGGCTCTTCGCGAAGGGGATGAATTGCCGGGTCAAGCCCGGCAACGACGAGAAACGTCACCCCGTCACCTCGAAAGGTTCTTCCCATGTCGACGCCACTGCAGATCGGACTTCTCGTGTTCCCGAACGTCACCCAGCTCGACCTCACCGGCCCTGTGCAGGTGTTTTCCAGCGTGCCCGGCGCCAAGCTGCATCTGATCTGGAAACGCATCGAGCCGGTAGCGAGCGACTCGGTGCTGGTGCTGACGCCGACGACCACGTTTGCCGATTGCCCGCAGCTCGACGTGATCTGCGTGCCCGGCGGCGTCGGCAGCGACAATCTTCTCAACGATGCAGACGTGCTCGACTTCCTGCGCCGGCAAGCGGAGGGCGCCAGGTTCATCACCTCGGTCTGCACGGGATCGCTGGTGTTGGGCGCGGCCGGTTTGCTGAAGGGGTATCGCGCGGCCACGCACTGGACCGCGATGGATAACCTTGCAGCCTTCGGCGCAACGCCGACCAAGACGCGGGTCTGCATCGACCGCAACCGCGTCACCGGCGGCGGCGTGACCGCCGGAATCGATTTCGCGCTGACGCTGGTGTCGATGCTGGTCGACCGCAAGACAGCGGAAGCGATCCAGCTCAGGCTGGAATACAACCCCGCCCCGCCGTTCAATGCCGGCTCGCCTGATACTGCACCGGCGGACGTTGTCGCGCTCATCAAGGAGAAGAGCGCGCCGCACAAGGCGCGCCGCAACGAAGCGGTTGCCCGCGCCGCAGCAAAACTCTCCGAAACCGTCGGCGGCGGATAAGCCCAACAGAAAAAGACCGCCTGGCGTCCCAGACGGCCTTTCCTGTCTCACGGCGGCGCCACATTGGCGGGCGATTTCAGGACCGCGCCACCGGGGGCCTATCTCCCGGCCGTGTCCTTACTCGGGTGCCGCTGCATATCGGGACAGTCGCGATCTGTTGCCCGAACCGACGCGATGGTCTCCCATCTCCGTAAGATGACCCTATGAAGCGCCGAAGCCGCGAAGAGTGCAACAACGCTCAAGGCGCTGTCCCCGTTGTTCCCGTTATTCACAACGGCGGTGCAGCACTCGCGACGCAGCAAATGGCGATGGAAACCGAGAATGACGCGCTCGGCTCGGTTGAGCGTCAGCTTCCCGGCGTCCAGGGCTGGTAGTCGCCGGTGGCCTTCGGCCGGCGGCCGCTCGCCAAGGTCGAGCCGGGCGGACGGTAGGCCGCCGGCGTCCCCGTCATGTTCGGCACATGCGGCTTTTCCCATTCGCGCGGCTTGTAGCCGTCCTCCGTGGGGGGCAGGTCGACGGTGTGGTGCATCCAGCCGTGCCACGAGGGCGGGATACGGCTTGCTTCGGCAAGCCCGTTATAGATCACCCAGCGCCGCTCGAAATGCAGGACCGGATCAATCTCGCCGCCGCGGGTGCGATAATAGCGGTTGCCTTGCTCGTCCTCGCCCACCAATTCACCGAACCGCCAAGTCCACAATTGGGTGCCAAAAGTCTGGCCGTTCCACCAGGTGAATATCTTGCGGAAGAATTGTTTCATGCGCCTCGACCGGCTGATGCCCCGTTGCTTCGATCTGATGCCATTGCACCGCGGAATTGTCCAGTAAAGTCCGCCTCATTCGGCCCTCCAGCAAACGCCAAGTCTCAAAGCGGGCGCCCGCGACCGAACGCCGCGGAAACAGCCTTTTCCATTCATCCAGCGTACAGCTCGCCCGACGCGGCCTGCCGCCTGCGCAATCAAGCTGCGTTGCCCGGAACATTCGTCCCCTGAGCAGATTAAATCGACATCAAGTCGATGGAGTTCGGTCATGATCAATCTGAAAGCTTTGAGTACGACAGCGTTAGCCTTGGTTCTGGCACTGGCGGCCCCGACCGCGAGTTTCGCCTTTGGCCGTGGTGGCGGGGGCGGTGGCGGCTTCCACGGTGGTGGCGGAGGTGGCGGCTTCCACGGTGGTGGCGGCGGCGGTGGCTTCCACATGGGCGGAGGTGGCGGCGGCTTCCGCATGGGTGGCGCCGCGCCTGTTCAGAGTTTTGCGGCCGGACCGCGCGTTAGCGGCGGTGGTGCGTGGAACGGTGGTGGGCGCACCTGGAATGGCGGCGGTGCCTGGCACGGCGGTCGCGACTTTGACCATCGTCGAGGCCGCTTCTTTCCGGGCGCGGTCGCAGGTGCCGTGGTCGGCGGCGCGCTCGCTTCCGACGCCTACGCCTACTACGGCGGACCGGACTATTATTACGGGCCGGGCTACGACGACACCTACTACGACAACGGCTACACCGATGACGGTGCGGTTGCGGTTGTTCCCGGCACGGTCGGCGGCGACGCCAGCTACTGCGCGCAACGCTATCGTTCCTATGATCCGGCCTCCGGCACCTATCTCGGCTATGACGGCCTGCGGCACCCCTGCCCGTAACCGCAGTTGATATCGTTTGCTATCCGAGGGCGGCGCGTTGGCTCGCGTCGCCCTCCGCTGTTGTTCAGGTTCTCGCGCTTGGCGGCACTGACCGTGCATGACACGTGAAGTTGTTCGCACCCCAGCGAGATGCGCACTGTGCCGTGCATAAATCTCGACGACTTCGCGGCAAAATTGACCGAAAGCGCGATTCGCCTTTATCAGAGAGCCGGGGCCGGCCTTCTATCAGTGGACTTTGTGATGCCGCGTGTTCTCGTGGTGGATGACGACCCGTTGGTCTGCGCGACCATCGAGGTCTTTCTTCAGCGCCAGGGCTTTGAAGTCACTCTCGCCGACGGCGGTGAACAGGGGCTCAATGCCCTTGAATCATCGACGTTCGACCTGATGCTCGTCGACATCTTCATGCCGCACATGCGCGGCTTCGAATCCATTCGAATCTTCCACGAAAGGGCGCCAGCGATCCCGCTGATCGCGATGTCCGGTTACGCCTTTGTCAGCACCGCCTCCCCCTCTCCGGATTTCCTGAGAATGGCTCTCGAGCTCGGCGCCACGCGTTGCCTGCGCAAGCCCTTCACACCAGAGGCGCTGTTGACCATCGTCAATGAATGTCTCACCAAGGCGGCCCCGAACGCTCAGCGTTCACCATAAAAGGCCGCCCTTGATGGCATCGCAGCGGGTTATTCTGGGTGTCGGCCTTGCGGTTCTCTTGATCGTGAGCGCGGCCTCGATAGGCCTCGACGTCGAGGCGCGATCCGACGCGGCCCGGGTCAATCACACGCTGCAGGTGCTGACGAAGCTTTCCGACCTCCAGCTTTTGGTCCGCCGCGCGGAGAGCGCGGCGCGCGGTTTCGGGCTCATCCGCGACCCGAACCTTCTCGGGGAATACCGTGAAGCTTCGGACCGGATCACGCCGACCTTCGCGGAGCTGACGGAGGCAACCAGGGACAATCCACGCCAGACGCAATTGCTGAAGGACACCGAAGCGCAGGTTGCCCGCCGGCTTGCCGTGAATATGGCAGCGGTCCGGCTTCACCAGGCGGACGATACGGCTGGATTGGAGGCGCTGAGAGCCAGGGGGGAAGGTCGTGCCTTGATGGACGCGATCAGCGCAAACTTCAACCGGATCGAGGCCGAGGAACAAAGACTGCTTGCGGTCCGCACCGCGGATTCAGGGCGGACCAGCGTGATTCTCCTCGCGATCGACCTCACCGGTCTCGTCCTGATCCTGTTGCTGGTGGCGATGCTGCTGCGTGAATCGCACCGCGCCAACCATGAGTTGGCGTCCTCGCTCAGCGCCACCAAGGCCACCAACCTGTCGCTCGAAGCCGCGGTCGCCGAGCGCACCGAGCACTTGCAGGCGGCGCACGAACAGCTCCACGATACCGCCTCGGTACTGCAGAGCACCTTCAACAGCATGGCGGAAGCCGTGCTCGTCATCGATACCAAAGGTAGGGTCGTGCTGTGGAATCCGGCCGCCGAGCAGACCCTGCTCTACCGGGCTGGGATGACTATCGAGCAACTGAAGGCGGTCGGCGTCGCCTACCGCACTGACGGCACGACGCCGCTCCCCCCGAGGAAATGCCGATCGCAGGGGTATTGCGGGGCGAGCAATACGACGACAAGGAAATCGTCATTCGTCTGGTCGGCGACAGATCTCCGGTCCATGTCGCGGTCAGCGGCCGGCCCCTGCGCGATCCCACCGGCGCGATCACCGGCGCGGCGCTGGTCTACCATGACATCACCGCGGCCCGCGAAACCGAGCACCAGCTGCAGCAGGCCCAGAAGCTCGATGCGATCGGCAAGCTGACCGGAGGCATCGCCCACGACTTCAACAACATGCTCACGGTGATTGCCGGCACGACCGAGACCCTGGTCGATGCGCTTAAGGACAAGCCGGATATCCAGAGCGTGGCGCGTCTGATCGACGATGCGGCGGAACGCTGCGCCGAATTGATCAAGCACCTGCTCGCCTTTGCCCGCAAACAGCCGCTGCAGCCGCGCGACGTCGACATCAACAGCACCATCTTCGACATAGCGAAATTGCTTCGTCCCACCCTCGGCGAGCAGATCGAGATCGAGACCGTGCTGGGGCACGACGTGAGGGCGTCGCATATCGATCCGTCGCAACTGGCCAATTCCGTGCTCAACATGGCGATCAACGCCCGCGACGCCATGCCGAATGGCGGCAAGCTTCTGCTCGAGACCTGCAACGTGGTGCTGGACGAGGCCTATGCCCAGGCCAATCCCGAGGTGCAGCCGGGTCCTTATGTGCTGCTGGCGGTCAGCGACAGCGGCACCGGCATGCCGCAATCGGTGCGGGACAAGGCGTTCGATCCGTTCTTCACCACCAAGGCGGTCGGCAAAGGCTCAGGCCTTGGGCTCAGCATGGTCTACGGCTTCGTCAAGCAATCCGGCGGCCACATCAAGATCTACAGCGAGGAAGGCCACGGCACCACCCTCAAGCTCTATTTGCCGCCGGCGCTCGAACAAATCGAGGCGGGCGCGGCAGCCGCAGCGCCGGTCACCGGCGGCAACGAGACCATCATGGTGGTGGAAGACGACGCGCTGGTGCGGAACTTCGTGATCGTGCAGTTGCAGAGCCTCGGCTACAAGACCATCGCCGCCGCCGACGGCCGCGAGGCGCTGGCCCAAGTCGACAGCGGCGAGCCGTTCGATCTCTTGTTCACCGACGTCGTGATGCCCGGCGGCATGAGCGGCCGCGAGCTCGCCGATACCATGGGCAAGCGCCGTCCGGGCTTGAGGGTGCTTTACACCTCCGGATATACCGACAACGCCATCGTCCATCACGGCCGGCTCGACGCCGGCGTGTTGTTGCTGACCAAGCCCTATCGCAAGCCCGAGCTCGCCCAGATGGTGCGGCTCGCACTCGGCGGCGATGCGGCCAAAAGCGTCAGCGCGCCGCCAGCGCGACTGCCGCAAGTGTAAAGAACAGCGCCACGATCTGGCCTGGCCCCAACGGCTCGTGCAGCCCGACCGCGGAAGCGACGATTCCGATCACCGGCACCGCCATGGTGCCGATCGCCGCCACCGATGCCGGCAATCGGGCGAGCGCCGCAAACCACGAGAGATAGGCGACGCAGAACTGGCCCACGGTTGAATAGAACAGCAGCCACCAGCCGAGCGGCGTTACCGCATTCAAATGCGTGGTCTCGATTAGGAGGCCGGCCAGCGCCACCGGAAAGGAGCCGAGCCCGATCTGCCAGGCGGCGCCGGAAATCGTCGGCAATTTGATCGGCAGCTTCTTGGTGAGCACGGTGCCGAGCGCGAACCCCATGGCGCCGCCGAGCGCCATGACGATCCCCGGCAGCTTCGCTTCGCTCGCAGCAAACCCGTCGCCGCCCATGATCGCCGCAAGGCCCGCGAACGCCATGACCAGCGCGAGGGTGCGCAAGAGTGTCGGCCGCTCGCCGAGGATCGGCCAGGCCAGGATCGAGGCCCAGACCGGCATGGTGTAGGCAATCAGGGCTGCTTCGCTGGCCGGCAGCCACAACAGCGCCAGCCCCATCAGCACCATCCAGCCGGTGACGTTGAGCAGCGCCGCCAGCACCAGCCGCGGCCAGATTTCGGCGGCGACCTTCAAGCTCTGCCGGCGCACCAGCGCAAGGACCGCGAGCAGGGCTGCGCCGATCACGCCGGTCGAGCCGCGCAAGGTCAGCGGTGGCACCTCGCCGAGCAGATACTTGGTGACAGGCCAAGCGATTCCCCAGCCGATCGAGGTGATTGCGAGGAACGCAAGGCCTGCGGGCGCGATACGCGCTCGCGCTATCTGTGGCGCTGATTCTGTCATGGGGTTGGGGTAAAAGGGACCAAAGGAATTGGCCGCACCTTGCCGCTGATGGCGCCGCAATGCCACCTGTGGGCGGACATGCCAGCCCAAATCTCCCCGTAGCAGCCCGTGAGTCTCGCCGAGGCAAGTCCGTGCGGGGAATAAAATCTTCTCCGGTGAACAACGGGGGAAGCGCAGTTAGGGGACGGCCGCACAATTTTTTTCGCTTGGGAATCCCTTAGGACTCACTGATACTTGGCCGCATCACAGGCGCGGCATCGCCCCCTGTTATCCCCCTCTTTCCACCATATTTAGTATTTGATTCAGGAACTCGTACTAGTCCTTGACGGGCGCAACGGAGTTGTCCTAGCTTTCCCCCGTTCGGCGCGAGTGTGTTTTGGGTACCCGCCGGTCGCTCCCAACAGGGTTCCAAAATGACCACTCCGTCGGCCGGTCGAGGCAACGGGTGCAGGGCTTGTCTGCCCTGAAGTCTCGGAAATCCGGAGCACTCAAATAACGGCCGGAACCGGCCGAGCTGAGCCGTTGGGGCGTTGAATGCATGGCCTGAACAAACCCGGGGATGGGTTCGTTTGAGGCGCGTGCCGGGTCGAGATCGATGTCCGCATCGATCCTGGCTTGAGAGAAACTGGGCCGGATCCACCGGCTGAGCGCGAACAATCGGACCGCCGTCGACACGGCGGTCTTGGGAGGTTCGCTTAAAGGCAACAACAGCCGGACCGCGGGTAGGCGTTCCGGCCAAGAAGAGACGGGCACGACCAACATGCGAATCGAACGCCGTAACACCACCGCTGGCCAGTCACCCTACGCTGGCATTGATTTCAGATTGACGACATCCGAGATCCGCAACCCTGACGGTTCCGTGGTTTTTCGCCTGGAAAACGTCGAAGTGCCGAACGCTTGGTCGCAGGTCGCCTCCGACGTGCTGGCGCAGAAGTATTTCCGTAAAGCGGGCGTCGCCGCGCGCCTGAAGAAGGTCGAGGAGGAGACGGTTCCCTCCTGGCTATGGCGCTCGGTGCCGGATACCGCGGCCCTGGCCGACCTGCCTGAGAATGAGCGCTATGTCAGCGAGCTCTCGGCCAAGCATGTGTTCGATCGGCTGGCCGGCTGTTGGACCTATTGGGGCTGGAGGGGCGGTTATTTCTCATCCGAAGACGACGCCAGCGCCTTCTTCGACGAGCTGCGCTACATGCTTGCGATGCAGATGGTGGCGCCGAACTCGCCGCAATGGTTCAACACCGGACTGCATTGGGCCTATGGCGTCGATGGACCGGGCCAGGGCCACTATTACGTCGACTGGAAGACCGGCAAACTGACAAAATCGAAATCGGCCTACGAGCATCCGCAGCCGCACGCCTGCTTCATCCAGGGCATCGAGGACGACCTCGTCAACGAGGGCGGCATCATGGACTTGTGGGTGCGCGAGGCGCGGCTGTTCAAATATGGCTCCGGCACCGGCTCGAATTTCTCCCGCCTGCGCGGCGAAGGCGAACGCCTGTCCGGCGGCGGCCGCTCCAGCGGCCTGATGAGCTTCCTCAAGATCGGCGACCGCGCCGCTGGCGCGATCAAGTCGGGCGGCACCACGCGCCGCGCCGCCAAGATGGTCGTGGTCGACGCCGACCATCCCGATATCGAAACCTACATCGACTGGAAGGTGAAGGAGGAGCAGAAGGTCGCCGCCCTCGTCACCGGCTCCAAGATCAACCAGAAGCATCTCAAAGCCGTGATGAAGGCCTGCATCAATTGCGAGGGCTCCGGCGACGATTGTTTTGATCCCGAAAAGAACCCAGCGCTCCGTCGCGAAATCAAGCTCGCGCGGCGCTCGATGGTGCCCGACAACTACATTAAGCGGGTGATCCAGTTCGCCAAGCAGGGCTACAAGGAAATCCAGTTCGACATCTACGACACCGACTGGGATTCGGAGGCCTACCTCACCGTCTCCGGCCAGAACTCCAACAATTCGGTCTCGCTCAAGGACGACTTTTTGCGTGCGGTTGAGACCGACGGCGATTGGAATCTGATCGGCCGCACCAACAAGAAGGTCACCAAGACGCTCAAGGCGCGCGATCTCTGGGAGAAGATCGGTTACGCCGCCTGGGCGTCAGCCGATCCCGGCCTGCACTTCAACACCACCATGAACGACTGGCACACCTGCAAGGCGTCCGGCGACATCCGCGCCTCCAATCCGTGCTCGGAATACATGTTCTTGGACGACACCGCCTGTAATCTGGCGAGCGCCAATCTCCTGACGTTCTACAACATCGCGACCAAGCAATTCGACGTAGAGGCCTATGAGCATCTGTGCCGGCTGTGGACGCTGGTGCTCGAAATCTCCGTGATGATGGCGCAGTTCCCTTCCCAGGAGATCGCGAAGCTGTCCTTCGAGTTCCGCACGCTGGGCTTGGGCTTCGCCAATATCGGCGGTCTCCTCATGACCATGGGCCTGCCCTATGACAGCAAGGAAGGCCGCTCGCTGTGCGGCACCCTGACCGCGATCATGACCGGCATCGCCTACAAGACCTCGGCCGAGATGGCGGGCGAGCTCGGCGCCTTCCCCGGCCACAAGAAGAACGCCGCGCACATGCTGCGGGTGATCCGCAACCACCGCCGCGCCACGCATGGCGAATCCAGGGGCTATGAAGCGCTCGCCGTCAATCCGGTGCCGCTCGATCATGCCTCCTGCCCGCAAGCCGATCTCATCGCCCATGCCAAAGCGGCCTGGGATGACGCCCTGAGCTACGGCGAGACCAACGGCTATCGCAACGCGCAAGTCACCGTGGTGGCGCCGACCGGCACCATTGGCCTGGTGATGGATTGCGACACCACCGGCATCGAGCCTGATTTCGCGCTAGTGAAATTCAAGAAGCTTGCCGGCGGCGGCTACTTCAAGATCATCAACCGCGCCGTGCCGGAAGCACTGCGCGCGCTCGGCTATCGCGAAAGCGAGATCGCGGAGATCGAGGCCTATGCGGTGGGCCACGGCTCGCTCTCGAATGCCCCCGGCGTCAACGCCACGACGCTGAAGGCCAAAGGTTTTACCGACGAAGCCATAGCCAAGGTGGAAAAGGCCCTCCCGACCGCGTTCGACATCAAGTTCGCCTTCAACAAATGGACCTTTGGCGAAGACTTCATTCGCGACCAGCTCGGCATCGGCATCGAGGCGATCGCAGCGCCGAATTTCGACCTGCTTACCGCGGTCGGCTTCACCAAGCGCGAGATCGAAGCCGCCAACGTGCACATCTGCGGGGCGATGACGGTGGAAGGCGCGCCGCATCTCAAGGCCGAGCACTATCCGGTGTTCGACTGCGCCAACCCCTGCGGCAAGATCGGCAAGCGCTATCTCTCGGTCGAGAGCCACATCCGCATGATGGCGGCCTCGCAGCCGTTCATCTCGGGTGCGATCAGCAAAACCATCAACATGCCGAACGACGCGACGGTCGAGGACTGCAAGGCGGCCTATATGCTCTCCTGGAAGCTCGCGCTGAAGGCCAACGCGCTCTACCGCGACGGCTCAAAGCTGTCGCAGCCGCTCAACTCGCAGCTCATCAGTGACGACGAGGACGAGGACGATGCGGTCGAGCAGTTCTACGAGAAGCCGACGGCCGCTCGAACGGTGCAGGTGTCGGAGAAGATCGTCGAGAAGCTGGTCGAGCGCATCGTGGTGATGCGCGAACGCGAGAAGATGCCGGACCGCCGCAAGGGCTATACCCAGAAAGCAGTCGTCGGCGGGCACAAGGTCTATTTGCGCACCGGCGAATATGATGACGGCCGTCTCGGCGAGATCTTCATCGACATGCACAAGGAAGGCGCGGCACTGCGCTCCTTCATCAACAATTTTGCGATCGCGGTCTCGCTCGGCCTGCAATACGGCGTGCCGCTCGAAGAGTATGTCGACGCCTTCACCTTCACCCGCTTCGAGCCGGCGGGCCCCGTGCAGGGCAACAACTCCATCAAGTATGCGACCTCGATCCTCGACTATGTGTTCCGCGAGCTCGCGGTCAGCTATCAATCGCGCTTCGACCTCGCCCATGTCGATCCGAGCGAGAGCGGCTTCGACGCGCTCGGCAAGGGCGTCGAGGAGGGCAAGTCCCCCGACGAAGCCCATGGCAGCCAGCAAGCGACAAAATATCTGTCGCGCGGCCTGACCCGCTCGCGCACGGATAATCTGGTCGTGATGCGCGGGATGTCACCCTCCCCTGCAGGGGGAGGGTCGGTAAGCGAAGCGAGCCGGGGTGGGGCAGAGGCAAGCCGCGGTGGGACCAACGTCACTTCCCTCACCTCCCACGGCCGCGTCGCCGACACCATCGAGGGCGCCGTCGCCCTGAAGCAGGAAGCCCAGCACGAGCTCTCGCCGACCGAAAAGCTCGAAGCCCTGCAATGGAGCAAGGCAGGCGCCGCGCGCGACCAGTCCCCCTCCAAAGCCGAACGCCGCGCCGAAGCCAAAGCCAAAGGCTACGAAGGCGAGATGTGCGGCGAATGCGGGAACTTCACGCTGGTGCGGAACGGGACGTGCATGAAGTGCGATACGTGTGGGAGCACGACGGGGTGTTCGTGAGGGAATACCGAACCAAGATGATGTTGTTTCTTAACGACAAAGTGCCAACCGCAAGGTTGGCACTTTCTAACGCGCGTGCTTTTTGTTGCACACGCGGCCGCGGGTGCAACGCGCAACCGGGGTTCCCTGCGCCTTTGTGTTCTTTCGAGGGCAAAAGTTCATGCATCACGCGGGCCGATCGCGCCGCGGGAACGCGAAGGCATGACCTCCGTCGCAATGACGGCCGCGCTGTTTGAAATCTGAATCCACATTCCCCACTGTCATCGCCCACGAAGGCATGCGATCCAGCGAAGATGATGGGTTTCGCGAAGAGCTCAACCCAACCCCATCTACGAGCCGGCTAGACTGAAGTTCCTAGAAACCCAAATCGAAGCGCGTCAAAGCCTGCAATATCATCCGCTACGTCATGCTGCCCGGCATGAAGCATCGGATGTCGACCCGCAGCGGACCGCCCAACGGGCTTATGTAGACCGGCCACACCATCGTCCGACCAGCCCGGTTCGGTTCCTTGATCACGGCGTCGTCCGGAACATCCCACCACTGGTCTTCAATCCGGACCCGATAATGTCCGTCCTTGGATTCCCAATCGACATCCGACAGCGCTCTCCCATCAGCGTCGGAGCAACAAGGACCTTTACCTGAGTGCAGGCTATCGAACCAACCTTTGAGGGGAGAGTTGGCATAGCGGCCATCGGGATCGCGGGCGGCCGCTTCGTCAGGTGCTAAAATACAACCAGCGACAACAAGTATAAGAACTGACGCTACAAGGATGATCCAGTCTCGCCAACCTAGCTCAGTCGCGGTCATAGCGTTAAAGCCTCCTGAAAGTCATAGAGGGCTGGAAACGATGACGCCAACGCCGATGCAGAGGCACTGCCCCCAAAGTGCCACGATCTGCATAAACAATTCGTGGTTGAAACCGGCGGCAAGAAATGCGGAAGCCGTAGTTTGACGGCCTGCCTGCGCGGCCCCAAGCGTTGTCTTAAGCGGCGGCCGCGGTGCGTAGCGCATAGGGCTGATGAGCGTAGCTAATCCGCCGGGCCAGCGCCGGATCGAGACGCTGACCGGCGCCTGAATCGCCGTGAAGCGGTACCTGAGCTAGCCGATCATGCTTGCTCAGCCCGTAGGATGGCCCGTAGGATGGGTAGCCCGTAGGATGGGTTTCGCGAGGGGCTCAACCTATCCTACCGGTTCCGCCATTCGCCCAGGGAACCAAATATGCTTCTTTAGATTATAATGGCGCGTTATCGGGCTGGGGGCGTACTCGAGTATAGTTCGCCATAGGGGACCCAATGACGCTACCGGATTGGAAGGACATCGCAGGGATTTTTCAGTCAACCGCTACACCGCCCGCCGTGCTTGTTGCCGGGTTATGCCTTGCCGTGATTGTCGGTGGCTTATTGGCCTACCGCCGTTACAGGGCAAAACAAAACAGCTATGCGCACATCGAGACGTCTGCAGAAATTTCATTCCTCGGACAGCAAGACAACTTCTGGATTGTCGAGTTGAGGGTCATTCTGAACAACAAGGGCAAGGCCCAGCACAAGATTCACAAATTTCGGTTCGACCTCAATGCCATCGGGGCTGACGATCCGATCGACGCGAGCAAGAAAGGGGGCGGACGGGTCAATTTCGGCAACGAAATTGCCAAGGGATCGTTTGTACCGAGGGGCTATGCCTATTGCGTCATCGGACCCGCGGTCACGGCAACGTACACCTATGTGGCGCGCGTTCCGCAATGGGCCACCTTCCTCATGCTCCACTGTCGGTTCGACTACAATCCGGGCTTCAGCCATTGGATGGAAAAGGCGGTTCAAGTACCAAGGTCGACGGCGTTGCTCGACCAGCGATACGACGACGCGCATTTCGCGGATTCCAGTCTTCAGCCAGGCAGATCGTCGGGCGCAAATGCGCCCGCTGACGAGGCTTTCGCCACGCAACGTTGGGCCGAATCGCGCGAACTGCGAGATGCGTAATCGCCAGGCAGCGCGTAGGATACGTGGAGCCGCCGCGTCCGGCCTTTGGCCGGCCGGATGATAAACTCCGCGAAACCCATCAATGGCAGTTGGTGAAGATGATGGGTTTCGCGAAGGGCTCAACCCATCCTGCTTGCTTAGTGACGATCGGTGATCAGAACGACCGGCGCCGGTTCGTCGACGGGTTTTCGGGCGCTGTCGTCGGAAGCGACGCGCGCCGCCTGGGGCGGCGTTGCCGTGGCCGGTGACGTCGTCGGTTCGGCGGGCTTGGCGGTGGTGGCGACAACCGGGTCGTTGGTGGAGGCCTCACGATTCCAGTCGCAGGCACTAGCCGGACCGGCGGCAAAAGCAATAGCAGCGAAGGTTGTGACAACAAGAAGCTTCGTCATGGCTTGGCTCCCTCTGAAATGGTGTCTGTTGTACCACGACCGGGATCGACCCGAGCGCTTCAGGGCAATCACGAAATCGTAAGTCGGGCCCGGATCACCGTTCTCGGACAAGAGTTGAGCAAGCGTAGACCGGATGGGCAAAACGATATCCGTTCGCCATCCTATGAAATCACGGCTCCCGTCGCTATGCTCGTGCGGGTCGCATGGCTGAGACGTCAACATGAACGGCAATCGTTACTACGGAGTTCGGGTCGAGGGCGCAAAATACGGCGTGGGCTTTGGCTCCGCCCTTGCCATCGCGATCTCCTATACCACCAACCATTCGATACTCTGGGCGATCATCCACGGCATTCTGGGTTGGCTTTACGTGATCTATTTCGCACTGTTTCGGTCATAATCCGCGGGATAGCCGGAGCCAAGCGATACCCATCAATTGCAGTTTTGCGAAGATGATGGGTTTCGCTAAGGGCTCAACCCCCATCTACCCCCATCTACTACGTGCTCTCTCATCACCGTGAGGCGTCGGCGAGCACATGTGACGGATGACGTGTATCGCCGCGCCGGTTCTGTGGGCGTACGTACATGATGACCGCTTCTGGCCGCTCGGTCTTGACCCTCAGTGCGGCGTCGAGCGCGTCTTGTGCGTGAGCGACGACATGGTCCGCCCTTCCGTTCAACTTGAACCCGACGGTAAATTGCATCTGCAAACCCTCCACGCCGCACCGCCACAGTTCAGCCGACTAGCCCAGCGAGTTGATGATCTCCCGATAGGCGGCTTCGGGAAACGCTTTCAGCGTGCGCGTCCGGATACTTCCTTGCATCCCAAGCTGAAGGCTGAAACGTGCCGCCACGGCGTCGTCGGGAGCTTCGAAGATCGCCACCATGTCATAGTCGCCCATGGTGAGATAGAAGGATTTGAACTCGCCGCTCATCTCCTTGAGCGCCTTCTTCGCGGCGTCCAGACGACGTGGCGAGTCCTTTGCCTTCAGGATGCCTTGCTCGGTCCAGTTTGCAAGCATGACGTATGTGGTCATAGCTGTCCTCCTTCTGGTTCTAAGCAATCCTGGTTACACGGTTAGTCTACCGGAGCTGTCTCAAGGCGTCATCCGAGACGGCGTCCGGTTCCTCGCTAATCGGAACCTCACGATCCGGCTTGACAGCGCGGGGCAAGCGGAGGAGCATTGCCGCCTGTCGCCATTGGGCGACAAATCACGAGCCAAGGAGGTTTTGATGACACCACCTCCGCAGAGAAAGCCGCTAAGTGCGGTGGAACACGTTCGGATCATCGCATAGCGGCCAAGCACACGAACGGGACGCCGGGAGAAGGTTAAGTGGGCCGCATCAGTGAGGCATGGCCCCTTACCTTCCCGGCGCTGTATTTGGCGCATGGCCGATTAACGCGGGAGCTTCCGTTCGGGGCGGTGTTCCCAACAGGTCCCATGGTTCTCCGATTGCTCGTAAGCTGAGGTGGCGGACCACGCTTCGCTAATCCGCCCCACGCGTTGCTGAACGTACAACACCTGCATAGCGCTCCGCTCATGTGGGCTACGTTACTCAAGATATCTCGTAGATCGACACCTTGTCCGCGATGCCGCTCAACGCCACACGTCTGGGCGTTGGCTTCAGCCCGCTGCTCTCGAGCAGCGCCCGGGCATGCGCGTTCTCCACTACCGATTCCGTCACCACGATCGAGCGTGAGGCAGCAAGGCCCTGGACGCGCGAGGCGATGTTCACCGTCTGGCCGAAATAATCCTGCTGATCGTTGAGGATGACCGCGAGGCATGATCCTTCGTGGATGCCCATCTTCAGGCGCAGGCTCTGATGCTGACGCTCGGCGCCAAGATCGCTCATCGCCTGGCGCATGCGGATCGCAGCGGCAATGGCGCGGTCAGGCGTCTCGAAGGTCGCCATCACGGCATCGCCGATGGTCTTCACGACGGCCCCCCTCTCTGACGCGATGATCTCCTGCAACAGCCTGAAATGCTCGTTGACGAGATCGAAGGCGACGAGATCGCCGACGCGGTCATAGAGCTCGGTAAAGTCCTTGAGATCGCTGAACAGGAACGTGAGGCTCAGGATCTTGAGGCGCTGGCCGATGGCGAGTGTTTGAGTGCGGTAGATGTCGCGAAAAGTCTGATTGGTGAGGAGACGCTTTGCGGTGAGAATGGGCTTGCGTCGCTTCAGGAGGTCGTCCAGCGCCTGGTTCGCCACCCAGATCGCTGGCAACACGCGGCCCTCGGTGCGGTTTTCCAAAGCCAGCCGCAGCGGCCCGGGGCGCAAGGCAACGGTGTCGACCGGAACCTGCACCTTGTTGAAGATCACCGACAGGTTCTGGCGCTCGCTCGCCTCCTCGCCGCTGACATCAAGGAACTGGGCAGTATGCGTCACGGGATCGAATACGATCAACGTGCCCATCGGCAAATGCAACGAAAGGATGGCCCGTTCTCCCGGCGGCAAGTCAACCGTTTCGAGCGTGACCTCCCGCAGCAGCTTCTCCATGTCGGCCGGAAGATCGATCGCCGAACTCCAGAAGATCTGGCGATAATATTCGGCTACGGACAATTCGTCGGGATTGTGGGCCGCGATCTTGCGCACGCGCGGGCTGACCGTGAACGTCACCTCGACCAGGTTGTCGAGCGTCGTCTCATAGCCTGCGGCGCAGAAAGCGCAGTTATACTGCGCCCGATCCAGCGTCTTCAGGCTCTTATTGGCGGAAAGAACACCGGCGCAGCTCGGGCACATCAGGTTCCATGTCATCTCGAACATGCCGAGCCCGACCGCATTGAGGAGCGCCGCGATGACCCGCTCCTCGTCGAGGCCCTCGCTGGCCGCGAGATCAAGCGCGTTCATCTTGTTCAAGGCATGATCCGGGGCATCCCGCACCATGCGCTCGAGCCTATCCACCACGTCATCGTCGGCCGACTGACGCAGCGCCACAAACAAAGTCCCTGCTTCATTCATGCGACAATGCTACACGAAACAAGGCAAAGCGGAAACCCGCTAACCCACTCTTATTGCTAGGCCGCAAGTGCTTGGCTGACCCGCCTTACGCATTACATGCGTCCTTAGCCGGAAGTGAAAAATTTCGTTCCATCGAAAAAGCGGTTCGGACGGTTGAATACGGAGATGAACGTCGCTCCATAGGGAGCATGTGCGACGTGGATGTTGCCGCCCGGTCGCCACACGAAGTCGCCCGCGCCGACGCGGCCCTCGGCGTCTTCCAGCGACTCTTCCAGCATGAACGTCTGTTCCAGCGCCGTGTGCTCGTGCAATGGCACGACCGCGCCGGGCGCCATCTTGAACAGGATGGTCGAGCGCCCTTCGTCGTCCTGGTACAGGATCTTCATTTCTATTCCGTCGAAGTCCGTTCGCTGCCAGGGCATCGACGACGCGGCGACGAAGGTCGACCGAAGTTTTGGCGGATTGACGGGCACGGGCTTGTTCATGGCCTCTTCTCCGGACTGGTGGCTCATTTCGATCCAGCAAGCCTAGCCCGAGTGGAGCAAAACGCAATCCGGGGCCATCTCTTCTTCCGGCTGGGCGCGCGGCGACCCGTTGACTATTCTTACCGCGCGCCCCACGAGCTTGCTTGCCGCTTGCGCGGCCCCCCTCCGCGGTGGAATATGGCTAGACGGCCAGCTACCCTCGCTGCATATCGCGGAGCTAGTCATCGGGCCCCCATCCGCGCGACCCTTGGCTCATGCAGGCCGCCTGTTCCAGTTTTCGAAAGCCGTCATGACGGAAATCATAAAGATATCGCCCACGCTGATCGTCTTGTCCGGGCTGCCCGGTTCGGGAAAGACTGTGCTGGCTGAAAGCCTCTCCCGCGCCCTGTCAGTCCCGATTTTCTCGATCGACCCGATCGAGGCGGCAATGTGGCGTGCTGGCCTCGCCAAAACCAAAACCGGCATCGCGGCCTATGAGGTCGCGCAAGCGCTGGCGGACGAACATCTCCGTCTTCGGCATTCGGCAATCGTCGATGCGGTCAACCCGGCCGAGGGGCCGCGCGCCGCCTGGCGCAAACTGGCGGCGAAACATCGCGTCAGCCTCAAGATCATCGAATGCGTCTGCTCCGACGAAACGATGCTCCGACAGCGGATCGAAGGGCGGGTGCGCAGCATCGCCGGCACGCACGAACTCACCTGGGCTAGCCTGCTGCAGCGGCGTGCCGAATACGAAGCATGGACCGATCCCCGGCTGGTCCTGGATACGTCCCGCACGTCACCCGCGCACTTGCTTGCGCAAGCGCTGAATTACGCGCGATAAGGATGGACGAGCCTGGCAGCGCGCAGGGCTATACAGCCGCGCGTTTGCAGGTATTGAGGAGCTGGCTCGCCCCCGGTCGTCGCGGCGGCAGCGCAAAGGCATCGGATGTTGCTTCGGCCCACAGCATGAGCGTGATTTCAATTCAGTCGCAGGTCGCCTACGGCCATGTCGGCAACAGCGCCGCCGTCTTTCCGATGCAGATGCACGGCATCGACGTGATCGCAGTGCCTACTACACTATTGAGCAACCGGCCGGGTTATCCGACCATCCGCGGCCGGGTGCTCGATGCGCAACTGGTCGCTGATCTCCTGCTCGGCGTCGAGGAGCGCGGCGCGCTCGACACCGCTGAAGCGATCCTGTCGGGCTATCTCGGTTCACCGGAGATCGCCGCCGTGGTCGCAGACTTCGTCGAGCGCACCAAGGCCCGCAACCCCGCGCTGACATATTGCTGCGATCCCGTGCTCGGAGATCGCGACCGGGGCCTGTTCGTCCAGGCCGACATCCCGCGGCTCGTGCGCGACCGGCTGTGCCGGCTTGCTCATATCGTCACCCCCAATCATTTCGAATTTGAATGGCTGTGCGGGGCGAAGGCCACCACGATCGAAGGGGTGATCGCGCAGGCGCAAACTCTGATTTCGCGCGGTCCATCGACGATCGTCGTCACCAGCGCCGAGCTCGCCGACACGCCGGACGGCCAGATCGAGACCGTTGCCGTCGAACGCTCTCAAGCCTGGCGCGTGCGCACGCCGAAACTGCCGATCAGCCCGTCCGGAACCGGCGATCTTTTTACCTCGCTCCTCGTGTCCGCGCGCGTTCGAGGATCGGACACGCCAGACGCGCTGGGCCACGCCGCATCGGCCATCTTCGCCGTGCTGGAGCGTACCGCGGCCCGCGGCACCGAGGAAATGCGCATCGTCGAGACCGCAACGCTACTCGCTCATCCGAAGCGCCGCTTCGACGCGATCGACGTCCGCGGCTGAAGGCGAGTTCGAAGGGCGGATGAGCGGATTACGCCTCTCCTCGCGGCGGACGCGCCAGCCTTGCCCAGTTTCCCATGCAGAATGCGATGCCAAGACTGACGAACGCACCGACCGGCGTGGCGCGGCCGGCCACATAGAGATAGGCGGTCAGCGCCGCAAGGCCGAGCGCGGCGGCGAACAGGAATATCGAAGGCCGGTAGGTGGTGACCGTGATGTCGGCCTCGCCCTCGGCCGTGACCCCGGGTCCCCTGATGGTCGTCGGCCGGTCTCTCATGTCGCGGCCGGTTTCAACCATAACGATCCCTTTATCGATGCGCGTTCGATCGGAACCGACCTTGCCTGGCAGCGTCAGCAGCATCGAGCCGACCATCGCAAGAATGGCCCAGCCGAAGGTCACCAGGACCATCAGCGTGGTCAAGGCGCCGGAACGGTAGCGCAGGACGAAGATCGCACCACAGGCGAGGGCGATGCCGATCGCGGCGAATGCCGAGCCGACCAATATGATTGCCGTTGGAACGCGTTGGCGCGTCGTCATCTCGTTCTCATGCCGGCGAAGCCGGGCGAAGATATGTCGGCCTGCGGGTCGCAGCGCGTGGCATGGGTTGAACCAACGGGTCGGCGGATTTGCGTTAACGCATTGGTTATTCTTTTGCGGTCATTTTCACCATCTCATTCAACAGAGAGGCACCATGACTGACATCAGCATTCCCGGCGGACGGATCCGTTCCTTCGTAGAGCGGATCGAGCATTTGGACAGCGAATTGCAGGAGTTGAACGAGTCGAAAAAGGAGGTCTTTGCAGAAGCCAAGGCCGAGGGATTTGATGTGAAAATCCTCAAGGAAATCATCAAGCTGAGGAAGCAGGACAAGGACGAGCGCGACGAACGCGACACTTTGCTAGATATGTACATGCGGGCGATGGAAACAACCGGCCCGGAACTGGCCGCCAAGGCCGCCTAGCACAATCGAAATGCAGGCTTGGCCCACGCAGCAAGCGTAACCTGGATGAGCGAAGCGATATCCGGGGGCTGACCTCTGAGCGTACGACACCCGCATATCGCTCCGCCCGTGCGGGCAGCGCAACTGGATCGAGCGAAGCGAAACCCATCAATCGCAGTTTGCGAAGATGATGGGTTTCGCGAAGGGCTCAACCCATCCTTCTTCTGTAACGGGCCTTGCGTAGTCAATCCCTTTTTCGTTGTCCGTTCGCCGGGGTCTTGCTTCTGTACGGGGTCGGCGCGAGGGCCGCCACCTGATGGGGTTAGAAGAGGATGAGGCCGGGCAATCTACGGGTGCGTGGTCGCAATGCCACCGGATGGGTTGCGGTCTGACCTGATCCATCGTCCCGGCGTCAGGACTTCGTTTCGGGGAAGGCTGGTGTCGAAGCCCGCCCGAGACCAAAGCCACACAGGATGCCGCGCAGGCTGTTCTCCACGTCGCGAAGCTTCGACTGCACCAGCTTGCGGGCTGTCAGCTGCGATCGCGCTTCCTGCGCACCCATCGACTTGCAATGCACCGGCCGGAACCAGCCAAGTCGCATCAGCTGCGCAATCCCGCGCGCATCGTTGCGGTCAGACTTCACCGGCATCGCCTCGAACGCCTTGCGCACGTGCCGTGTCTCCAGTAGTTCGACCGCTAGACCCGCTTTGCGCATCGCTGCAAAAAGCCACTGCGACAAAGGTCCGGCTTCCAGCCCGATCCGGCTTAGCTCGTAGCCCAGCGACCTGAACCAGTTGATCAACGCTTCCGGCTCACTGGTCACCTTCGCTTCCCGAATAATCTTGCCGCTCGCGTCCAACACGCACACACTCGAGCATTCCAATGACACGTCTATTCCCGCATAATGTTCCATGGTCGTCCCTCGATGATGCTTGGAGCGGGCATCCCCCGACTCCGTTGAATTGACACCATCAGTCTGGGGGACGACCGCCGCCTTGCCAAGCAAGCCGCTCGCGAGCGCGCCACCAACCAGCGCCGTAGCGAGCGAGCGGCTTGCTCAGACCCGGCCGGCCCGTCACCCCATCTACTTGCTGAGGGCAACGATCACGCTGATTGCATTGGGTGCTCTATCTTCTTTCGCATCTCGTCGCAGACCGATCTGACTTCAGCAGTCATCACCGATGCCTGTTCGATGCGGTCGAAGATCAGCTTCGCCTCTTCGCGGTATTTTTGCGCGGTGTCTTGGACGTAGGAGATGGCATCCTTGCATCCAGCCGCCATCTTCTCCGCGCGCCCCACGCAATCGACAAGCGTTGTACCCATGTCCTCAAGGGCTTTAACGGCGCCCTCATATTGGGCGACGACCGCTTCGGCACTGAGTTTGCCGATCTGATCAACATCGGCGTGATGCTCAACGTAGGCAGGCATCGGCGCCGATGGCGTCCGGACTTTGGGCGGCGCAAAACCAATTGCGCCAATTGCATGCTGATCCCGCAGCGGCGGGCTTTTTGTCAGCGCCTGGGCAATGTCACGTTCGACATCGACCAATTCCAAAAATTTACCATTAGCAGTCGACTGTACCATTATTAAATACTCCCATAGCTACGGATTACTTACGAACTACTTCAGGAGCCGAGCGACCGATGAAATCCTTCCGGGTCTACGGCCCGGCGCGGTGAGTTGTGGACGACACGCGCCGGGTCTGACCAGGACTCCTGGGTACGAGACATGGCCGAAATCGGACGTAAGGCTGATTCGTGGCGAAAACCCGCCTGCGGCGATCTGCGCACAGACGCGGTAATCCCTCAGCCCCTGAGAGCGCAGCGATAGCTATCAATTCCAGTTTGCGAAGATGATGGGCTTTGCGAGAGCTCAACCAGTCCTACTCGCTGGATACGATCGGCGACACCTGCCCGGAGTGCCGCCCGAGGCCGCTTGGACGACGCTCGCATCAGCGCGCCCCGGTGCCCTCGCCTCCGTCGATCTGGCGGCCGATCAGCGCGATGGCGCGCTGATCGACTTGAGCCGCGTTCCAGGCCTGGATGGCCGCGAAATTGACTTCGCCGGGCTGGTAGCCCGCGCCGAAGGAAATTCGCCGTCGAGCTGAGCGCGTTGGCGGCGACGTCGAGATTGCCGGTGCCGTAAGCCAGGATGTTCTTCGGCAGGAACTGCGTCTGGCCGATTTCGCCGTGCATGGAGCCGCGCGTGCCGGCCGACAGCACACCACGATCGATCAATTGCAGAGCGGCATAGAGCTGCTCGGTGAAATATTCCGGCCGACGGCAGTCGTAGGCGAGCGTGGCGATCGAGGACAGCATGTTTTGACTGCCGCGCTAGCTGCCAAAACCCGTCTCCATTCCCCAGATCGCGATCAGCGGCCCTGGCGGCACGCCGTAGCGTTGCTGGATCGATGCGAACAGCGCCGCCTGGGACCGCTTCAGCGCGCGACCGCGCGCGGCGATGGCCGAGGCCCCGCGCTTGGCGAGAAACTGGTCGAGCGATAGACCAAAACTTCTCTGGCCGCGATCGGCTGCGATGGTCGCGCTGGCATAGCTCGTCGCCATCAAGGCTCCAACGGCCGAGGCGCTGATGCCTTTTGCCCTCGCCTCGTCGGCGAACTGTCGCTTCCACGCCTCGAAACCGGCCGCCGTGCTGCCACACTGCGCGGCATTCGCGTCTGCGCCCAGACACGCGAGCACGGCCAATGCCGCGAAGGCAGCCGCCGCAGTCTTTCTGCCCCTGATCATGCAAAACTCCCTTCGCGCCGTTTGGCGGGCGCTCCCGAGGTGCGGGCCGGTCTCTCCAAACGAATCCGGCCGCCCGACGTTGAAGCGAGTCCCGTGAACCGACTGCCGTCAGCGACACGAACAGGATTCGGGATGGAAGAAGTTCGCGGGTTCGAAGACGAATGGGAATTCGCTGGTACCGCCTGCTTCGCACTTGCACTTTCGCAAATCGACTCCGCTCATTCCCCTGCATGCGCTTGGCGTCCAGTTGCTCTTGACGCGCAGGAGAAGACTCCTGGTCATCTCGTTGTCCAGCGCAATGGTGCTCGCGATCGGACATCTTTTTCGCGCGGTGCTGCAGGAATCCACTGCCCGAGCAGCGGAGACGAATAGCAACATGGATAGCGAGGCGGTAGCGAGAACGGTGCAGCGCTTTTCATGTGGATCTCTATAGAGCCAACCTCAATTTTAGATTGTACTGACCCAAGTGAACTATTGCAAATCGTTGTCGTGTGACACGGGCGCGGGGAAATCGCGTGCGCGCAAATAGCAATTTGCGTAAGCCTTTCAACGTGATTTGGATTGTCCGGTCTCCTGCTGGCGAAAATATTTCGCTCTCCAACCGCCCTCGATCGGTGGCTATTTCGCAGCCGTCCTATCCCACAAGGGGCGCTTCGCAAGACGTAATGGCTAATTTTCGGTCAAGTTTAGCGATAATTCGTCGCGGTTCTGCGAAACCCGAAACTAAGCCGCGGCTGCTATCGTGCCCCCATTCGACGCCCAAGACTCGATTTACTTGGGGTTCATTGATGTTCAGATTCCTGGTGATCGCCGCAACCATATTGCTCTCGGCTCAGACGATACTCGCGCACGCACATGGGTCGGAGTCCACCGAACCGCCGCCGCCCAAGCAAGACACGCCAGCCGTGCCGGTGCGCGCGATCATCATTAAGAATCGTCCGATGCTGGTCGATCTCAAGGGCATGACGCTGTATTATTTCGAGCGCGACGACAGCGGCGACAAGTCGACCTGCGACGGCAAATGCAGCGAGAGCTGGATTCCGGTCGCCGCGTCCGCCAACGCCCAGGCCTCGGGCGATTTCACCGTCATCACCCGCAGCGATGGCAGCAAGATGTGGGCCAATCGGTATCGCCCGCTCTACAGGTCGCACGCGGACAAGGCCCCCGGACACCAACGGCGCCGACGATCCGCCCAACCTCTGGCACATCGCCCGGCCGTACTGAGCAGGCCGATGGCGCAATAGGCTTGCGCTACTTCCAGAACAGTTCGTACGGCGGACTTGCCGCTGCCCACTCGCGACCTGCCCACTCGGCTGTGGCGGCTTCGGCGAACGCGCATCGAACTTACGCGCCGTTCATGCGCGTGTTAGATTGGACCTCCTGCCACAAGAGTTGACTGCTCTGCAAACCCGCGAAGCCAGAGCGCAGGAACCACCGGGGCCTTGGCCCCGGTGCTAAATTCCGCGTTGTCAATCAATTGCAGTTTGCGAAGATGTTAGGTTTCGCAAAAGGCTCAATCCCATCGACCCGCCGCTGTTGCGCCGCACTCGTGCCCCCGCAACAAGCATCAACTCCCGACGCGGCATTCGCCACCAGCCCCAACAGCCGCCTTGAAAGATTGATCAGGAACAAACATGATGCGTTGTCATACGCGCATGAGACTGGTCGCGGAGAAAACCCGATGTACCAACCTGCCCTCCCGGTACAGCACCCTCATATCGCGCTTGGTGAAAAGCTCAGAGCTCACGAGCCATCTAAGGCGCGCATGTTCATTCGTGCTTTTATCGGCCATGTCCTGCGGTTGTTACGATTTTTGGGCCAGTTCGCCGCGACTGGCGGTCCTCTTTCATAGAGCCCCGCGGCCTAGGCTTCCCCGAGATCTGGCGGGTTCGGCCGCCTCGTCCTTTCCGGGAGCGCGGCCCGCGATCACCACCAGCGCGAGATTGGCGAGGCCCACGATCAGGCCGGTCAGATTGAGCCACTGCAGGACCGCCGTCGGCGTTCGGTTGAGATAATCGAAATCAACAACGGTGCAAGTTTTTCGTGGGCGCGCGTGACATTGAGGCGCCGATACAACTTACGTGCCTTAAGGCCGTGATCGATCGGCCGTCGGCACAATCCAGCGCCCCGCTTGCGCAGCGCATCTCCGCGATCGAATATGGCTTGCAAAGGATTTGCCAGGGAGCTGCCGGCATGGGCGCTTGGTCCGTACGCGCGGTCGTTTTCGGTGGACTGATAAGTCTTATCGCGGCCGGTTTCGCGGTGGCGCAGACGACGCCACGGCCGCCGATCGGCGATTTCGGTTCGCCGCCCGACGCCATGATCTTTTATGTCGCCCACGGCGCGGCGGGCGCGTGCGGGCAAGGCTGCTCGGAATGGATTGCGGCTGAAGGCACCGTGCAGTGGGATACCCATAAGCGGCTGATCGCGATCCTCGACCGCCAAGGTGGAAGCAGGCTTCCCCTCGTCATCCATGCGTGGGGCGAATCCAATCTCAATGTTGCAACCAGCCTCGGCCGGATCCTGCGCGACCGCGGCATCGACACCACGGAGGGGTCGACCGAGGTTGAAGCCTGCGATGGAAAGTCGGATGCGGACTGTTTCGCACTCAAGCGTCCTGGCGGGCCGCTCGACGCCAGGATGAACCTGACCGACGCGCGCTGCGATCTCGCCTGCGTCCTGATGCTGGCCGGCGGCGTGCATCGCAGCCTGCCGCCGGGCACCCGGATGATCTTGACCGGCATGGCCATCCGCAACCAACTCGCGCCCAATGTATCCGACGAACACCGCGAAGCCCTGACGGCGCGATTTGGCGAGCAGTTCCGCCTCTACTTAACAGAAATGGGCGTCGAAACCGAGCTGCTCGACATCGTCGACCGCAATTCGGAAGCCCGCCATCCAACCGAATTGCCGCCGTCCGAATGGGCCAGGCTACGGATCGTCACGGCTGCGCCGTAACTGGCCCGGGTGCCAGGACGCGACGCTATTGCGCCATTTCAGACTTGGTGGCTCAGACTTGGCAGCTCAGACTTGGCGGCTGAGACTTGGCGGCGCCACGGCATCAGCAGCCGCTCGATCTTGCCGACGAAGAAGCCGAGCGGGGTTTCCGGATCCGGTGATGTTAGCTACCGCGCCACGGGCTGCAGAAGCTTCAAGTAATTCGACCGAAGTTCTACCCGCGTTGCGACAAAGTATTCTTGCTCAACCTCGAAGCGATGCCCATCCATGGCAGTTTGCGAAGATCATCGGTTTCGCGAAAGGGCTCAACCCATCCTCACCGGCTTGCTTGCCGTCAGCTATTGTTGTTGTGGAGCCCGCAGCACTGTGGGACGCCGCGGCGGCAGCAGGGGCGATGGTGCCAGTCCGGTTGTCTGTTGAGTCGCAACTGCCCGTGCCGGCGTCCTTGCTTGCGCGTTCAGCCCGGCCGGTCGCATCATCATGCGCAGTAGCTGATCCTGGCCTGCCCTGAGCTGCTCGATCCCCTCCTGAAGAGTCGCGATATCCCGCGCCATCCTCTGCACCAACTGCGACTGGTCGATCGACTCGATCGACGGGGCAACACCGTTCGTCCGGTCATTGTCCGACGCGGCCCGATACAGCGACGCCGCCTGCAGGCCGGAATCCGTGGGCGCGCTCTGATCCGCCGGAGCGTCCTGCCTATCCGACGACCTGTCCGACAGCAAATCGATCACGGGCTGCGGCGCCGTCCGCGCGACCATCGACCTGACCGTCTCGTTGCGAGGCCATTGCCAGACGAGCACGCCGCCAAGGATGCCGGCCACCAGCAGCAATCCAACGACGCCGCGGAGCAGCCAGCTGCCGAGCGGGGTCCGAAGCGTCACGGGGTCCGCGTCGGGAGAATGCCTCGCTGTCAGCTCTTCAAGCCGCTCTTCGATGCTGGCGATGATCTCTCTCGCCATCCGTTGGTAACCGAATAGAGAGTCTCTGTACTTGGCCCCGATCCCGACCTCTGCCGGATCGACTTCTTGCTGTTTTTGCGCTGACTGCATGGGCGCTCCTTGTCCGGTCCAATGCCGCGGATGGGGAACTCCTCGGTCTTTAATAGCTCTGCTTAGCGCCTTGTCGAAAGCAAGACGGATCGGTGACAGCGTCAAGGCCATTTTTTGCGCGTGCGTCCGACACTGCGTCTCGAATGTGGACACGGCATAATTGTAATGGGATCGATTTGTCTCGGGCTCAACTATTCCTGTGCGCCAGCCCGTAGCAAAGCAACTGGGGGACGCGACAAGTCGGCCGTCGAAGAGCGGAGGCGGAATGCACGCACAGGTCGTGCGTCCACCATCGCAAGGAAGCGTAGCGGATGAGCCAACGGGTCGCTCCGAACCGTTGGCTCATGAGGGTCACGTTACCGCTTGTCAAAGACGCGAAGACCAACGCATGCTTCGCCTGTTCGAGTTTGATTCCTCGTGAGGGACCTTAAGGCACTCGAACAAAAGGCCCCCGTATGGGGGCCTTTTCTTTAGACGGCGTCCTTGGCAGCTTTGACCGGCCTAGCCCGAACGATCTTGCGGGCCGGCTTTGCCTTGAACATCATCTCTTCGCCCGTAAACGGGTTGGTGCCTTTCCTCGCCTTGGTGGCTGGCTTCTTCACGACGACGAACTTCGCGAAGCCCGGCACAAGAAAAATCCCGTTCTTCTTCAGTTCCTTGTGACCGACATCGGTCAACGTATCCATGACATGCTTGATGTCGCGCTTGGAAAGCTCGGTGATGGTGGCAAGCTTCTCAAGCAACTGCGACTTGGTCATCTGGGTAGCCATTGCGTCTCCTCTGATTCGGAACGAAGGGATATTAGACCAATGAGCCGGCTTTTAGGGCCTTTCTCACAGCTTTGTTGGCCCTGACGGGCAATCCCGGCCCGGCTGGCCCAGCCGGTCGCGCGACAAGTCCGCGGCAGCTTGAACAGCGGAGGCGGAATGCGCGCCCCGTTGCCCACGTCGCCATCGCGCACGTGCTCATTTGTCGGGAGCATCAAGGCGCGAAGCCCGTGCGGGCCCGTTCAATCTGACGCTTCCATAAGACCGGATTTCGAAAAAATCGATTTGGGCGGCATGCAATCTTTGGTTGTTGTGATATCACGGTCGGGAAGCGAGCGAACAGCGCTACCGATCAATTGCGGCGTTTGATGATGACGCGCTACGCGAAGCGCCTTACCGGGCCGCCGGCAACGCGCGCGCGTAACGATCGTGTAAATTTATCATCGCGTGAATGCGCGTTTCTTAACATTTGCGCAGCACCCTGTCAGATAGCGGGTTCCTGCCATTGACGCGCAAAGAAGGCGGAGACGTTCGGTATGACGACGCAGGAGTTGCTGTCGGCCTTGTTCTCTTGGTGGCCGTTCGTAATGCTCATTGGCGCGTGGATCGTGATGGCACGAATCTGTAGCCCGCGCACAGCGTTTGGGACCACGATGATCGAGCTCTACGAGCAACAGGTCGCAGAAACGCGGCGCGCGAATGCCGTGCTGGAGAAGATCGCTGCGGCTCTCGACAAGCGCTCGCACGGATAGGAAACCTTCGCGCGTTTGCAAAGATCATGGGCTTCGCGAACGGCTCAACCCATCCTGCCATGCGACGTTGCTCACCGCCCCCGAAACATCGGCTGTCTGCGCTCATTGAACGCGAGCACGCCTTCGCGGCGGTCGTCGGTCGGGACCAGGCGATTGTAAGCCTCGATCTCGAACGTGAGGCCGTCCCACACCGACATCTGCAGGCCGCGATGAATCGCTTGCTTGGCTTGACGGACCGCGAGCGGACCGTTGGCGGCAATGCGGCGCGCCATTCTCAGCGTGGTCTCCAGAAGCTCTGCAGGTTCGACGACCCGATTGACGAGCCCCCATGCTTCCGCCTCGCGCGCGGTGAACGGGAGGCCCGACAGGATCATCTCCTTGGCGCGACGCTCGCCGATGGCCCGGGCCAAATTCTGGGTACCGCCCGCCCCCGGCATGATTCCAAGCGTGACCTCGGTCAACGCAAAGCGCGCAGTACTCGCGGCATAGACGAAATCCGACGCCGCGGCGATCTCGCAGCCGCCACCATAGGCAGCGCCGTTGACGGCCGCAACAAGCGGGGTCGGGCATCCCATCATCGCGCGCACCATGCGTTCGAAGATCAGGTGCTGCGACCGCCAGCTTTCGTCGGTCATGCCATTGCGCTCCTTGAGATCGCCACCGGCGCAGAACGCTTTCGCTCCGCTGCCCGTGATGATCACGGCGCGCAGGTCTTCCAGGTCGATCGAGAGCCCTTCGAACAACTCCATGAGATCCAGTCCCATACGCGTGTTCAACGCGTTCGACGCCTCCTGCCGATTGAGCGTGACCAGCAGGATGTGATGGTCGTGGCGGGAAACCACGATCGTCTCAAAATCAGCGCGCACCTTTTTCACCCCCTCGACCAAAGCCTCATATCTGGCCTCATATTCTTGCGTTGTTCGCCGAGAGGCAACCGCCGCAGGGGCGGGCTTGGACCACGACGGCGGGGGCGTCGCCACGTCGAAATTGCCGGGGCTGGCTGCCGATTTGGCTCTCCCGCTCGGTCGCGCGACGGCTTAATGGCGGCGCGATCGCCATTGATGGATCGTGCCGCCGAACAGAACCATCATCGTCCCTAGCGCCAGCCAGAAGACGATGCACACCAACATCACGCCGCCCGGCGTGATCGACAGCACCGTCTTCGATTCGACGATGGGCGGCGCCGCGACCTGAGGGATATCGACCCAGCGCGCGAAAACGGGGGACTGTTCGATATCGACCCAGCGATCTTTCCATGGCGCGCCGGCGGCCGCATCGTCGTTCCCGTCACGCCGAGCATCCCGTGACGCCGCGAGCAACTGTGCAATGCCGTCATCAGGAAACATCGCCGACATCGCATCACGCCACTTGGACTGATCAGTTGTTGTGGGCTGGTTAGTTGCGGGCTGATCAATGTTGGGCTGATCCGTTTTTTGCTGAACTTCGCGGATCGGCCCCCCTCGCTGAACGCGATGGATCCGGTGGCGTTGCGCCGCCGTGCCGTCCCAGCAATGACCTGGGCCATGCCAGTAGATGTGAACGGAAGGATACTGCCGACGCGCTTCAGCCATGCTCATGCACGACTCTGAAGCCGGCGACGGCGAGGTGTAGACCAACAACGTTACAACCATCACGGCGACACGCATGGAGGTCGCTCCGTCCTAAATCATTGGAACCAAACGCTTCCCCAGCCCCCTCCTCGCGTCTAGAGTGGACGAGATCGGAAGGCTAATTTGCGACCAAATTGGAAAGGTATTGAGGCACTCCACAACGACTTCCGCCGCAATGGACCGCCTGGGCGGTCCCAACGGGGTCGCGCTCACGCTGCTCGGCTATGCCGGATCACCGTTGTCCGACGGGACTTGGGCGGCGCCGCCGATCGCGCGTCGGAAGGCTTTATCGAAGGTGACACAGCGAAACTGCCACCGGTGCGGCCGGCCCTGCCACTCCATTTGCCACTCTGTGGCCCATCCGAGCTCCCGATCGTTCCACGCCAGCCGCCCAACCAACGTGACTTCCCCACCCTCTTCGGCCGCGCGAGGGGCCAACGTCGAGGACGGCACCTTCGCAAGCTCCGCATCACCGATGCCCGAGTTCGCCAATGCTGCAACGGCCGGCAACACAATGGTCATCCCGCGCTTGGCGGCCGCGGCGAGCGGCGATTCACGTGGCCCCATCGACTGCGCGGCATCGGCCGTGACGATGTACTCTCTTGGGCCCTGCTCCATCTCGACAAAGACGGCAAGGACCGGACGGTGCGAAAGCCACGGCTTGAGGCCAAGCGCCTTGAGAAGGCCGTCGATTTTCTCTTTGTCGAAGTCGACAATCAGATCGTATGGCCGATCGCGGGTGCCCTGCTCGTCGCGCGTAGGCGTGCCGGACATCTGGTCGTGATCGCGATGCGCCCTAACGAAATCTCCTGCCCTTGATTTGTATGCGGTCAGCCGAGGATCGCCCGCGAGCTTCTGCACGCCCGAAACCTTGATCAGAACATCCTCAAGGCAAAAGGCGAATCCGATGAAGCGATTTGCCTCGCCCTGGCCTGTGACCCGGTCTGCCCTCGGTATGGATCATCCGGCCCGGCCACCATGGTGGCGGCGCAACACATCAACGCAGCCATGATCAAGAGCCTGATCATGACGGCGGTTGCACCAGGACATCTCGGGTGCCGTCGGTCGCGCGCGAATCCTGTCATCGGGTCGCGCATTCCGCCGCCGCTCCTCGAGCTGCGCCGGACGCGTTGCGCGCTGGATCGCCTGGATTACTTCGCGGAAGCAGAATTCGGCAGGCTTGCCGAAAACCCTGCGGCAGCCCTCGCTCAAGCTCGCGCGCTGTCTCTGCATGCAGGCCGTGATCCGTTCCACGTCGGGAATTTCCGATGAGCAGAGGCGAAAAACATCGCTGGTGCAAAGCCGCCGTTGATCTTCCTGCGTGAAGGCGCGGCTCGCCGCCGGCAACATCGTCAGGCAGGCTCCCAGGCTGGCAATGAACATGAAATTTCGGACCGTGAACCGATCAACTCGCATCGTGCCCCCAATCGACCGGCATTGCGGTCATGCACCAGGCGGTTCGTCGCCTTGGAATCATTCATCATCGTATTGAGACTTGCCGGCTCAGCAAGATTCGCAAGCAGCTGTGCACGGAATTCTCCATCGATGTTGTATTTCCGCTTCACGGTTCCACGGTGGAACTTCGCGACGGCGTTTCACGTCGGCGAAGATCGCGGCGAGGAGATCTTTGCGATGCTCTTCGCCTCCCTGCTCGGCAGGCCGCATTGAGAGACTACCGAACACGGTGAAACGCGGGCGCTACTGCGTGCCGACCGGCCAACAGTTTGGCGCAAGCGGAGGGTGCGCCCAGCGCGTCATCGCACGCCACGATCATCGCGCGCGGAAGCTCTCGTCCGAGGGGCGAGAGCCACAAACGAAGTTTCATGGTTTAAGCTTCGCTAATACGCTCGTTCAATTTTGGCGTCGTCCGCGATCCGGACTTTAGAAGTTTAGGCGTATTGAGGCCCATGGGATCGAACGCCGGGGGCCGCAGGTGACAATCGAAATAATCGCATTTCTCGGACTTGTTTTCACGCTGACGACTCTGATCGCGAAAGCGTACGAACGTCGTCAAGACGTCTTGTATGGTCCCTATATCCAGGGACGAAATCCGCAACGTCCTTTCGAAACCGCGATTGCTCGCCTGGCACAAGCGATCAAAACCAGCGGCCTGCAGCGACATTTCGCGCACGTCAGCTGGAAGTTTCGCGACGTGAGCTGCTTTGCGTCCGCCATCATTTGCTGAGCCGGTGGAGCAGCACGCGCACGGAGAATGAGGCGACGGGTCGCGCCAACGCGCCCGGCGATGACCTCCGCGATATCAGCGGCTGACCTGCGAGCCGGGTTCATCAAGTCGAGCCGGGCCGTCAAGTGCCTCGCTACCGGCCGCCCCATACTCTCCATCATCGCGCCTTGCTTTGGTCAAACCAGAGGTGCGTGTGGAACAGAAGGTCATCAGCCTGGCGTAAATCCGCTTGAAGTGCCCGCTAATGCGAGTGACATTGGGACTGACGACGGAGCGCCAATGGATCCCACGCAGAACCTGAAACAAGCCGATCCGCTAGCTGTCCTTATGGACGTGCTGGACGCCCCGAATGTCGTTCCCAGCGCGCGGACGGATCAAGCGATGCCCAATCCAGCACACGACTCCAATCCTCGTCCTTCGGATTCGCAGGCCCACGCAGCATCCGATGGTCCCGCTGCCTCGTCGGTCCCACCGGTCGATACGACGTTTCGCCCTGTCGCCGACAATGTCCGACGTCCGGGCAACCGGGCGTCGTTCGGCAGGCGCGCGGTGCGCGGCCTCATCGGCTTCCTGCTGGCAGTGTGCATCGGTGTCGCCAGCTTCGTTTGGCAGTCGCCCTATGGCGACGAGGCCAGGGAGCGGGTCGCGAGCTGGATGCCGGAGTCCTTCCCGACGTTGCCGCAGTTTGTCCTGACGTTATTCCAGCCGCGCGAAAACCCGGGGCTCGCTGCGCAACCGACCCCGTCGGCCGATCAGGCGGTCGCGGCAGCGACAGCACCTGCCCAACCAGCGGCTCCACAATCCGCAGCTCCGGCTCAGACCGCGCCAGAAGCCGCCGCGCCGACCGCCGCCCTGTCGCCCGAGTCGAGGCAGTTGCTGCAGTCGATGGCGCGCGATCTTGCGGCCGTGGAGCAAGGCATCGAGCAGCTCAAGGCCAGCCAGGAACAACTGACCCGCGACAATGCGAAGCTCTCCGAGCAGCTCAAGGTGAACCAGGAACGCATGACCCGCGTCCTTGCCAAGGCTTCCGAGCAGAACCAGAACCTGCGGCCGAAACTGCCGGCACGTCCGCCTCTGCCGACCGCCAGGGAGCTGCGCGAGCCGATGTCGACGGTTCCGCCACCGCAAGCCATCGCGCCGCCGCCAGGCACGGCCCAGCCGCAAGCCGCGGTACAGCCGCAGGCGGACCCGGAGCTGCCATCAGCGCCGCGGCCGCCGATGCCCGTGCGCTAGGCCTGTCCCGTTCCGATTGAATCGGAACGGAGGCTTCGGCTTTTTTTGACGCGTTTTCTTGGACAACGAACCGGGGCCGCTATCCAAGTGCGGGGCAGGCTTTGGCTTGAAAACGCTCCAGCACCGTTCTTTCGCCGCAACTTTCCGAAAATCTGCTCGACAGGGAGAGCGGAGAGGATCAGGTTGCGCCTGGCTGCGGAACGGTTTGCGACAGAGCCGACGAATGTTCCGCTTTGGAAGGAATAGCGGATAAGGGTCGGCCGCTTGTGCGCCTCTATCACGAAGCTGTGCGCCTGGCTTGCTGTGTTCCTGCGCAGGAACCAATCCGGCCACCAAGGGCTTATCGCGCATGTTTCAAACACCGGGAGACTGCCATGAACATCGCAAAGATCATGTTGGCCGGCACTGCGGCCCTCATCATCAGCTCGGGGGCCTTGGCTCAGCAGGCCCTCAACGGGACGATTACCGGACTCAACCGGATCAATGGCACCATCACGATTCAACAGACGCAAAGCGGCACCGTCGGAGCCAATGCCGGTAGCGCCGCCCAGGAGTTCAAGGTACAAGACGGCCTCTCGTTGGACGACTTGCACGCCGGCAACAGGGTCACCTTTTCCGTCACGGAAAAGGATGGGATCAAGACCATCACAAAGCTTCAGAAGCAGTAAATCCTGAGAACCCCGGACTTCGCCGCTAGCCGGTGCTCATCTCGCCGCATTGCTGTGTATTGCTAGCCAGTAAAAATCGAGGCGGTCATGAACGAGGCGGTCATGAAAAAGACATTCGCGTTTGCCGCGCTGGGACTGTCGGTGATGTCTGCGACCGCGCTTGCCGGCGAACGGCGCGGAGGCGACGCCGCGCTCGGGGCGCTATCCGGCGCCGTCGTGTTTGGGCCGGTTGGCGCGCTCGCGGGTGCGCTTGTGGGCTTTACCGCTGGACCGGGGATCGCACAATCCTGGGGCTTACGATCAAGCACGCCCCGCCATGCGCGGAGATCCGCCAGGCAGGAAATGGGCACCGCTGCGGCCGTCAGCCAGCCCAGTCAGCGCGACCAGGCCAGCGCGTCGCCACAGGCACAGCTCCAGCCGCCCTCTCCTGCGACGCCTTCCAACACCCCACCGGTGCAGACCCTGGAGTAAGCCCGTTCTACCGATTTGCCGACGGCAGTATCGTCAACGAAATCGCGCCCACCTTTTCGAGCCTCCATTCCGATTGAATCGGAACGGAGGCTCTAGCTTTTTGTCGTGACGCGTTTTCTTCACGCGAACCGGTCCCCACGTCGCTGGAAAACGTTCTCTCTATCGCACCACGTCAAGCTTGACCTTGGCAACTCCCCCTCCAACCATTCCCAACATTCGAGCGGCAGAATACGAGACGTCGACGACCCGCCCCGGAACGTACGGACCGCGGTCGTTGACCCGAACTGTCACGGATTTGCCGGTCGCGACATTGGTCACGCGCAGCCTGGTGCCGAACGGCAACGAAGGATGCGCGGCGGTCAATTGGTTCGTATCGAACTTTTCGCCGCTCGCGGTTTGCGTTCCCTCGGTGTAGAAGCTCGCAATTCCCTGCGAGGCAATCCGTGTCCTGTCTGCATTGTTGTGCGGCGCGAACGCGGGCGGTGTGAACGCTGCGCGCCTGCTCGCTGAGAACGATGGCGTTCGCTCGCGTTCCAGCGAGGCTTGCCGGCTGGGGGCAAAAAGAGACGATCTTTTGCTGACAACGGAGGACTGCGCGCAGGCCGCGAGCGAAGCGGCCGCGACAACGACGGCAAACAGCCGAATGGCGCGCCGCGAAACAGCCGAAGCGACCAAAGGCGCGTCAGAATGACCTACTTCCCAATCGACGCCAGAGGCTCCGGCACAGGCAATGGAAGACATCTCGTATCCCTAATCTGCGCTCCCAACCAAATCGGCATCCAAATCGGCGATAAGGGCGGGCTCCAATCAGGGCGAATTCGCGGCGAAGCATGGCATCAACCGCACGATTCCATCTGAGTGTGGTGATTGTGCCACATCCTCGGACGCCCGACGATCGAGAGCGTCTTCCAGCGAAGTGGGCCCGGTCCGCGTAAAGAAAACGCGTCAAAACAAAAAGTTAGAGCCTTCCGTTCCGAGTCAATCGGAACGGAAAGGCTCGAGCCAGCGGACTACATCACTACCGCTGCGGCCCCGAAAGCGAGATCTCGCGCTCGGCGCGGAAGACATTGCCGTAGAGGCTCGCGATCCACTGGCGTCCGCTCGAAGTCATGTTGAGATAGCGTATTTCGGTCTGAATATGCGGCGCCACGCTGTTCCAATAAAATTGTGGGTAGCGATTGACGATGTCGGCGGGTGAATCATAGCCAAGCTGGCGATTGATGCCGACCTCTTCAAACTCATGGTAGAGTGCATTGGCTTTCCGGAGGTAGTTGGGATCGCCGAGCTGCCCAATGAAATCCGCCGCGCGAACGATCGACGCCTCCTCGTCGTATTCCTGACCCTCGCTGGGCGGAAATCGGGTGCCTTCGATCGCATCGGCAATGCGCTGCTTGTTGAGCGCCGCGATGCCTTCGATCCGCTGCATCACGTAGAGCTTCGAGCGGTCGACGTGATGCGGCATCAGGCCGGCGTCCGATGAGCCGCGCGGCAACATCACCTTGCCGCCCGCCCCATCGATCACGAAGCCGTCCGCGTCATCGTCCCTGAACAGGCCACGCACATAACCGATGTCGTGTGCAAGGCAGGCAATGATGACATGTGCGTAGTCGTCTGCGGTCATCTGGGTGTGCAACGCACGACCGCGGAGGATATCGACTCCCGCAAGCGTGACCAGCATCGTGTGCTCGATATTGTGGTAGAGCGCGTCGCTATTTCCAATGCATTCGAGCGCGCCGCGAGCGGCCAGAGGCACTATCTCCACGAGCTGAGGCTGTGAAGATCCGAACCGGTGGCGCATAAGGGAACCGAGAAACTCTTCTAACGCATCTGTCGCCAGCTCCGGTAAGGTCATCATGGATGCCGCCCCGCTCCGGTCACCTTGTCGCACCAACTCCTGACTTCTCACGCATGACCAATTAACGCCCAGCATAGCGCGACTCAGGTCCTCCGGCCAAATGCAGATTCTCGGCCCCGCAAGAAAGCGTCTTGCCAATTGGTCTATGGTAGACAAGAGAAAGGCCTGTCGCCGGCCGGCCAAATGGTTGCGCTATGCTGGTCCATGGTCGCGGAAAATGTCCGCGATCTGCCGGAGAGCGGCAATTGCTCGTCAGCAGCCGTAACGAACCGGGGTACCGCCGCGCTTTGCCTCTTACTGGTTCGTTGTTCGCACCGCGGCAATTCCATCAAGCACGAACTGCACCGAGTAGGCCGCGAGCAGGATCCCAAGCAGCCGGGATAAAACCGCGTTGCCGGTCCGGCCCAGAGTCCTGACGATCAGCGCGGAGAGCTTGAAACAAGCCATGCAGAGCAGGCACACGAACAAAATGGTTGCGATCACGATGATCGACCGCAGCGGCGCCGGACAAAAGCAATGTGGTCGTGATCGCGCCCGGTCCGGCCATCAGCGGGATCGCGAGGGGGAAAACGGCAATGTCGGAAACATGTTCAGCCGTCGCCCTGTCCGTCTCACGCGCCTCCCGGTGCGGCCGGTCACCAAAAATCATCCGATAGGAGACACCGAACAACAATAATCCGCCCGCGATCTGGAAGGCAGCGATGCCGATGCCGAGCTGGCGCAGCAACCAATTCCCGCACAGAGCGAGCATTACCAGGATCGCTGCCGCGATCAGCGGCGAGCGGATCGCGACCTTCGTCCTGTCCTGCTCGGTCAGTCCGTGTGTCGCCGACAGAAACGCTGGGACGAGGCCAACTGGATCGACGACCAGCAACAGCGTCACAAAGGCTGAAATCGCAAAATCAACCACAGCTTGCGCCTCCGGCAGGACAGGAACGTTAGAACAAGATATAGGATTGCGTGCACCTCCGGCGGTCGTCCGCCAGCCAGAAGGTTAATCGATGCCAGCCACGGAATTATTTCATAAGGCAGTCCTGTTGCGGCAAGGGGCGGCTGCGGCATGCAAGTAGCATCGGGATTGATGTCGCGGCGGAAATACTCGCGTGGCCTACTTGCTCTTGCCGCCCTTGTCGTGCTGATCGGTGGTCCGGCGCAAGCCCAGAATCTCGATCAGGGCAAACCAGCCGCCCGAATGTTTGCGGATAGTTGTGCGACGTGTCATCGCAGCGCACGCGGTCTTGCCAAGGGCCGCTTCCGCCTCACGCTATTTCTGTTCCTGCAACAGCACTACACGACCAATTCGAGCACGGCCTGGGCGCTCGCCTCTTATCTAGAGTCCGTCGATGGTACCAAGCGCGGCCGATCGCGAGCCGCCACGGCGACCTCGTCGCCTCCTGCAGACAGCACATCACGGTCCGTGATCCGTCCACCCGTGCCGGTGCCGGGGCATTAGCTCAGGCGGCCTCCTCGTCTTCAGGGATGCTGCACCGAATCAAGAGGCGGTCAAAGAGCCTGTGCCAAATTGAGCCGCAATCTGATCCAAATTTTCGACTAGCTTTCGAGCACGTCAAGTGTGGCTGATTCGTTGGATGATTCGCGATCCGCGAGGATTTTGTTATGGCATTTTTCAAGCGTGAGCTCGGCCCCGTCGAGCGCTTCGAGCATGCGCTGAAGGACAAGCAGGCGGCGCGGCGGAAGCTCGCCGACCAGTTGGGCCTTACCGAGGCGGTCGTTGGGGAAAAGCGCGCCGCGGCCGAACGGCTGGCAGTGGCCGGTGCCACCGATGCCAAGCTTGGTCGAGCCGAGGCCAGGTTGCGCAGCGTCGAGGAACGCGCCAAGACACTGCGCGCCGAACTGGTGGAATTCGACGAGCAGATCGTTGCAACCGAACGGGCCCTGGCTGACGCCAGAACGCAGCGCGACCGCGACCTGACCGCGAACCAGATCGAGGCGATGGCTGCGGCCATCGAGCAGGCGGCACCGGGATTTGGTGCCGGTGCAGCAGCCCTGGTTGACGCCGTTGCAAATAGCGGCGCATCGGTACCGGAGGCGACCCGGTTCGCGACCAGCGTGGATGCGGTGCGTCGCGAGGTTCTCGCCGCCGCCGACTTGATTTGCTGGGAGCTGCGATCCGCCGCGGTGCGCACCCGCGCGGGCAATGCGAACATCGCCCTCTTGGCACCACCCGAGCCGCAACGACCGCCCCTTCCGGAGATCGAGCGGCAATTGATCTACACCCTCAATCCGCTCGCGTGGCGGGAGGGCAGCGAGGTGCGCAGGGCTCCGGCCTTCGTGCTGGTCGAGCTGCCGAAAGCGCTGCTCCCGGTCGCGCTGCGGCATCAGCATGTGGACCATATCAATGCCCGGCGCGTACAGACCCTGATACACGTTCATGGCAGCGATGGGATCAATAGCGGTCCCGATCCGGACGATCCGCACCTCGTCGATCTCGATGCGCTCGCCACCGAGGAGGAGAGCGCAAGAGCTGACGTCGCGTAAGCGCGCCGCGGAAGCCTCCTGCCCTCACAGCAGCTTTGCGGAAACGAACAGAGCGCGCACCGCGTTGGTCGCGGGCACGGTCAGCATCGCGTTGCCGGCGGCGCGTGCAAGCCAGTTGAGGGCGTCGTCGTGCAACGAGCGGAACTCCAGCCACTCGACCGAACTGAGACTGGTGAGGAACTGATAGGCCTGGCCCACGGTCGCAATCGATACGGTCTTGCCGTCAAGCTTGATCTTGAACGTCGTTCGCAGCGACGTTTCGCAAGCCGCCGCATCGCTCATGACGGCGAGGACGAGCGTTGCGAGGCCAATGTCGCACCGCTCAAACTCGGCACGACGACCAGGCGGTTGATCTCGCCGTCGTTGAAGGCTTTGAGGAACCGGTCGTAGTTTCGGATCGAGACGCAGCCGTTCGAATCGCCGTTGGGGCCGAGCATGAAACTATGCGTGAGCAGCCCGGAACGCCCGGACGCGTCGCTGCCGTCGGTCGGGATCATGCGCAGCGCCTGCACGCCGTGAAACAATTTTTCGCGCGGCTTCAACTCGTATACAGCCGGCGGGGTCGCGCCGACGTTCGGCATGGACACATGTTCGGGATCGTCGCGGAGGCTACCCATTCCGGAGTGCGCCTCCAGGCTCAAGCCGCTCGGCAGATAAACCGCGCGCGCCGTGATGTCGTAAACCGCCGTGAGGGGCTCGTAGCCGAGCGAAGCGAGGTCCGGCCCCGGACGAGCTAACCCGCTATCCGGCGTGAGCGACGCCAGCGTGATGTGCCCCGGCAACAGGTCGGACAGTTTTTGAAATAGCGTGCGACCGTCCGGCCGGGCCGCGTTGCCGGCGTCAGCCAGGGCCAATCCGGGCCGCGATTCCAGGTCCGCCACAGCCGGGCGAGCCCTCGGCAGCGGAATTCCGGCCGTCATTGATGGTTTGGCCTCGTTGACCTTGCTCTCAACGACCTTGTTATAGCCGATCTGGCCCTCATTACCCTTGGCCTCATCGACAAAGCCTGTGCGCCAATCCCGGGACACCAACTGCCGGGCAAGCGCGTCTTTGGCAGCTCGCACCCTCATCTCGTTCACGGCCGAGGCGTCGAGCGGCTGCAACCCAGGGTCACCGGCGAGCGATGGCGGCTTCGATATCGGAACAAAGCGATCCTCAAAGGAAAGGCCATCCGACCTTGCTGGCAATGCAGCCGTCGCAAGACCCGCTGTTTGATCGGGCTCGACAGTCCAGGTAGCCGCGCCCAGTGCCACGGCAATGGCAGCAAGAACCAGCGTGGCCCTCTCCGACCACCCGATGCGACGCCGCAACAACAGCCTGTCAGCTACCGTTGTGTCGAAAGCCATCACGTCCCCAGTTCCACCCCTCAAGGCACGCGCAACCGCGCGCCCCAACCATCGTCGCGATTCGTCGACCAGCCGGACACAATATGAGAGCCAAGAGTGCGGCATAATCGAGACAAAATACAGCCCTGACGTTACGCCCGTCCGGCAAAATGTCGAGCGCCTCGCGGGGGGCGCCGGCCCCGGACCCTGCCCTCACCCAGGATCATCAAGCGAGGGGGGATCGAACCAGTTCGTCAGCGACAGGCCGCCATCGACCACGATCGCAGCACCGGTGACGTAGGCCGACACCCGGTTCGACAGCACCGCCAGCGCCATGGGCGCGAGGTCTTCAGCTTGGCCGAGACGGCCGAGCGGGATATGTCGCGCAAGCGAAGGATTTGCGACGAACCCGCCGGCTGCGATGGCGCCGGGCACCAGCGCGTTGACCCGGATGCCAAAGCGCCCAAACGTCTTGGCCAGTTCCTTCACCAGCATGGCGAGCGCCGCTTTCGCCGTCGAGTAGTGCGGCAAGTTACGCGGTGTGGCGGCGTGGAGCGAGGTCAGAAACAGGAACGAGCCTGCCGCATGGGATGTGATTAGCCCGCTTGCGAGGTCGCGCGCGAGGTGAAAGCCGGCATCCACGTTGACCGCACGCATTCGCTCCCAGGTCGTTTCGCTGACCGCCAAGGCGTGATCGGCCTCGCGCCGCGCGGGCGAGGCGCTGTGAACGAAATGGGTCACCTGACCGACGGCAGACCGCGCATCGGCCAAAAGCGCGGCGCGGGCGGCGGGATCGGCGAGGTCGCCGACCCAGGGCACGGCCAGCTCCGGCCGCGGCAAAGCTGCGATCGCCGCGGTCAGGCGATCTGCGCTGATGTCGGCGAACACCGTGCGCACGCCTTCGCCGACTAGGGCTTGGGCGATGGCACGGCCGATGCCGTTTCCCGCGCCGGTGACCAGCGCCGCTTCGCGCGCGGGGTCGAATGGAGTGTTGAAAAGGCTCAAGTCGGTCGAAGCTCCCTGCGGTGAAATCCGAACAGAACGTTGACGCAAGTCACCCAGCGGGTATCAATATCATGGCCCCGTCAATCGGCCAGGATGTCATGAACGGGCGATTTCTTTAAGCTATTAACAGTGTGTAAGGCGTTGGACGTTTCGCGGCTCCAGCCTTGCTTAGCCTTGCGACGTCTGGGCGCGGTTGCCGAACAAGACAAACTGGATCAGGCCATGGTCAATCAAGAAGCGCAACCCGTCCCGCGCGCCGTCGAGCGTGACCTCAGGCTCGATCTGTTCCGCGGCGTTGGGCTATGGATTGATCGTGCTTCCTCTCGCCGGGTATTATCGGCGGAGCACAGAGGCGATATGCGCCTTCACGCTCGCGCTGGTCGCGACGACCTGCATTTCGGCCCTGGTCCCGGCCATTGGAGTCTACGGGATGCTGGCTTGTACGCCTGCGATTTTCCCAACATCTGATTTTCCCAACATCGAACCGCAGGGTTATTATGACACCCTGCACGATGCGCCGCCGGTGCGCGCCGGGACCTTGCACGGGTTGAATTTATCGCGGCTGGTCGGAATCTTGACATTTCCGAGCTTCCACGCGGCATCGGCTGCGCTCTACATTTGGGCGTTCTCGCCGCTGCGGTGGCTCCGACTGTTGCTCGTTCCCTGCAATATCCTCATGATCGCAGCGTCGCCGGTGGGCGGCGGCCATTACTTCGTTGACGTGTTCGCCGGTATTGCGGTCTCGGCCGCAGCGATCGTGGTGACGCTGCGTATCAGCTATATGGTTGCACCCAAGATTTTCGCCCAGGCGCTGCCGCGCGGCGAGGCTTGCGCCGGTCATTGCAGCAATCAAGGCGATACCAAGCCAAGATTTTGGCGATGCGGCCGCAGCGGCGCCATCAAATCTCCATGCCGTGGTCGAACTGAGGCCAATGCTTCTGCCCACCTTGCCGTCTCGGCTATCTTAGAGGAGACGGTATCGTGGCGTACAAGATGGTCGCGGCGCGCGAAAATCAGACGATCAGAAACGAACGAACCAGCGCCTTGATCACGCTGGCGAACGCCCGGGTGTGGGCGAGCGAAGGATGGCAGGTCACGATCACCGACGCTTACGGCAAGGAATTCGATCCCGCCGGATTCGAAGGTGTGCTGGCGGAGACGAGCCCGACGCTGCTTCGAGAGATGCAGGTGCCAGCGCCGCCGGAACAATCCGAAGATCAGGACTTGGAAGAGGCCGCGGAAACCACCGATCATACATTAGAAGCTACAGATCGGGCCGTGGCATCCGGCGAGACGATCGATGCGGAAGAATTGCTCGATACGGAAGATGTAATCGACGACGAAGATATGCTGGACGAAGACGTCAACTTGGCGCCGGAAGCGGTCGCTTGAGAGCCGAACCGAGCGGCCGCGATTAATTATCGCGACGAGTTTTGGGGTTCACCTAAGTCGTCCATCCCGTCAAACCGTCCGCCCGGAGAAAAAGCCCGCGACGTCATCGCGGGCTTTTTTGCAACCGATGTTCGGGTATGTCCGCTTACGGCAACGAGTGCTCGCGCCCCAAGGCGTGCGGTTCAAACGGGTGCAGGCGTCCGTTAGCGGACCGCTAAACCAGTAGTTCCGGCTCGGGTTGGTGCGATCGTCCCGGTCGTCACGCCCGGCTGCCCTGTCAGGACGTCCACCTGATGCCGAGTGGCGGCGACGGTGGGCGTCGGCGATCGTTCCTGGACATTCGCGGGTCCCAGCAGTCGAAGCTGCACGGGCGAGATCGGAAAACCCGTCACTTCATAGGTCGGCAACTCGGCGGCAATGGCGGCGGTGCCGCCTGCAACAGAGATAGCGGCGGCGATCGCCAGAGAGACCCTCTTCACTTCAATTCTCACTAGTTAGCTCCTCGATAGGATTCGTCAGCAAAGCTTACACTTATTTCTGTTGCATTGCACAAGTTTTTTGCTGCATCGCAAAATAGTGATCTGCTCATGATTAATTAGACGGCGCGCCTGCATCGGGTGATGAAGATCGGGGGAAGCCGAGGCATCCGATCAGGCCGTTGAATCCGCCGAATGCTCGGTACGGAGGCTGAGCTCGACGAAGATGTGCGCGACGAAGACGTCGACTTCGCATCGACCCCAGAAAAATTGCGTCGGAAGCGGCGGCTTAAGAGCCGAACCGGGAGCGGTAGTCTTGTGGACTGACCGACAACAGCCGCATGAAACTGCGACGCATCGTTTCCTCCGATCCGAAGCCGCAGCGCTGCGAGATGCGCTTGGCCGGCAGACGTGATTCCAAAAGCAGCTGCCGCGCCGCCTCGACCCGAAGCTGCTCAACGGCGCGCCCCGGCGTCAATCCGGTTGCCTCGGCGTAATGCCGGCTGAAGCTGCGCTCACTCATGCCGGCATGGCGAGCCAGGACCGGTAGCGAAATGTCCTCGGCCAAATGCTTGCTGATCCAATCGTGGAGCGCCCCGAATTTATCCTCCGCCGCCTGCAATGCCAGCGCGGCGCTGAACTGCGCCTGCCCGCCCGGGCGCTTGAGAAATACAACAAGGTAACGCGCCACGGCGAGCGCCGCGGCACGACCCAGGTCCTGTTCAACGAGCGCCAGTGCCAGATCGATGCCGGCCGTCACGCCCGCGGATGTCCAGATCGAACCGTCGCGCACGAAGATCGGATCGGGCTCGACGCGTATGGCGGGAAAGCGCCGTGCAAGTTCGGCGCAGAGTGACCAGTGCGTCGCCACCCGTTTTCCATCCAGCACACCTGAGGCCGCCAGCAGGAAAGCGCCGGTACAGACAGATGCGACGCGGCGCGCGTCCTTGGTTCGCTGCCGAACCCAATCGACAAGTGCCGGGTCCGCAGCCGCCGCATCGACGCCTTGGCCGCCTGCGATCATGAGCGTGTCCAGCGGCGCGCCAATGGGCGGCAGCGCAACGGCTGCAAGCTCCACCCCGGCCGACGCGGTGACGCTCCGACCGGCCTGCGTGACGACGCGAAGCTTGTAAGGCGGCGTTGCTCCGGCTTCGGCGGCGAAATCGTTGGCTGACGCAAACACCTGAACCGGGCCGGTCACGTCGAGCAACTGCACCGACGGGTAAGCGAGCACTTCGATGACCCGGGTCGCAGTTGGCGGAGAACGAGGGCGTTTTGGCATTTCGGCCGAAACATGCCCCGGTACCATCATCGTGTCCATGCCGAACCTGCGACGAGGAGATGCACATGATTCCGGATGATCCCCACTTGCACATCGGCTCCCTGCTGTTCCAGGAAATAGATCAGATCGATTTGACAGGACCGTTCGAGGTGCTGTCGCGGATCCCGAATTCGACCTATCGCATCTACGGCAAGACGGCGGAGCCGGTTCGCGATTTAAAGGGACTGAGGCTGACGCCGGACGCGGCGCTCGCCGATGCACCGCGGCTCGATGTTCTTCATGTGCCTGGCGGCTTCGGTCAGGAAGCGTCGATGGAAGATGAACAAGTGCTGACCTGGCTCGAGCGCCAGGCTTCAGGCGCGCGCAGCGTTTTCTCGGTCTGCACCGGCGCTCTGCTCTGCGGCGCCGCGGGCCTGTTGAGAGGACGCCGGGCGACCACGCACTGGGCTTCGTTTCACCTGCTGCCGTTGTTCGGCGCAATTCCGGTGAACGAAAGGGTTGTCGTCGACGGAAGCTGGGTCTTTGCTGCCGGGGTCACGGCGGGAATCGACGGCGCGCTGCGGTTGGCGGCCGAATTGCGTGGCGACGACGCCGCACGTGCTATCCAGCTTCACATGGTGTATGCGCCCGAGCCGCCTTTTGACGGCAGAACTCCGGAAACCGCTCCTCCCGCCATGCTCGAGAACGCGCGCCAATCGGTGGCGAGCATCACCGCACAGCGGGAGGCAACCGCGAGGCGTGCGGCCATTAAGCTCGGGATTGCCGTTCCATGAGGACCGAGCAAGTCCGCGCTGCCGGCCTGAAATCGTGTTGGCGGGAATCGAGGGACAATTGGCGCGCTTGCGCGGATGTCCTCGACTAAATGGACCTCATAGACGCGGAGGTCGGCTGAAGCGGCCTTGAGGAATTTGCCTTCAACCGTGCGGCCGCTGCCCTCGGCTTCAATCCTGCAAAATGAGGAGCTTGGTTATGACCAACGATGCGACGACTTTGACCTTCACGAAAAAACCGGCTCCCGATTGGTTGTTGGCCTTCTGGAAGGAAATCGACGATAAGACCTTCGGCAAAGGGTTCGACTGCTTTACGGAAGACGCCACCTGCAATCTAGGCGTCGCCGACTGGCACGGACGGGAGACCATTCGGAACAATTTGCGCGCGTTCATCGATACCGGGTTCACCGCACTCCATGACGTGACCGAATATTGGGATGGCGGGCTGCTCAAGGTGTTTCGCGGCATCGTCACCATGACGCCCGATAACCGGAGCAGCAAACCGGTCAAGCCTGTGATGACGCATTTCTTCTACATGGACGAGGCGAACCCCACAAAGGTCCGCCACTGGATCGGGGCGGTGGGACCGATCGCTTTTTGAGCCGTCGTACCCGCAGTTCGCGGGTAGCGGCCAGTCGCCCCAAAAACGAAGCGGTGCGAGAGGTCATCTCGCACCGCTTGTTTGATTTCAAGCGAAACGCGCGCGAACGCTCAGCTATAGATCTCGAACAGCCCGGCGCCGCCCTGCCCGCCGCCGATGCACATGGTGACGACGCCCCACTTCGCCTTGCGGCGGCGGCCTTCCTGCAGGATGTGGCCGGTCAGGCGCGCGCCCGTCATGCCAAAGGGATGGCCGATCGCGATCGAGCCGCCGTTGACGTTGTATTTTGCCGGATCGATGCCGAGCCGGTCGCGGGAGTACAGGCATTGGCTGGCGAAGGCCTCGTTCAATTCCCAGAGATCGATGTCGTCGATCTTGAGGCCATGACGCTTCAACAGTTTCGGCACCGCGAACACCGGGCCGATGCCCATCTCGTCGGGCTCGCAGCCCGCTGCCGCCCAGGCCACGAAGCGGCCCATCGGCTGAAGCCCGCGTTTCTCGGCATCCTTCGCTTCCATCAGCACCACCGCGGCGGCGCCGTCGGAGAGCTGGCTGGCATTGCCGGCGGTGATGTACTTGCCGGGCCCCTTCACCGGCTCGAGCTTGGAGAGGCCTTCCATCGTCGTGTCCGGCCGATTGCATTCGTCGCGGGTGACCGTGTAGTCGACGATGCTCTCTTCCTTGGTTTCCTTGCTGACGACCTTCATCCTGGTCTTCATCGGGACGATTTCGTCCTTGAATTTGTTAGCCTGCTGGGCCGCCGCCATCCGGCGCTGCAACTCCAGCGAATATTCGTCCTGATATTCGCGGGCAACCTTGTAGCGATCGGCCACGATATCGGCCGTGTCGATCATGGCCATGTAGATATCGGGCGCGTATTTGAGCAGCTCCGCATCCTGGGCCTCTTTCGGCACGCCGCCGCCGGGCGCGGAAATGCTCTCGACGCCGCCGGCGACGATGCAATCGGCGCCGTCCGCGCGGATGTGGTTCGCCGCCATCGCAATGGTCTGCAGGCCCGACGAGCAGAAGCGGTTGACGGAGACGCCGGCGGTGGTCTTCGGCATGCCGGCGAGCAAGGCCGCCTCGCGGCCGATGTTGCGGGCGCCATGGGCGCAATTGCCGAGATAGCAATCCTCGACGTAGTCTTTCTCGACGCCGGCGCGTTCCACCGCATACTTGATGGCATGCGCCGCCATCGTCATCGGTGGGGTGATGTTGAATCCGCCGCGGTGAGATTTTGCAAGGCCAGTGCGCGCATAGGAAACGACGACAGCTTCACGCATGTTTGTTTTCTCCCTGACAAAAGTTTCTGGTCCTCCCTAGCATGGGGGATAGTCACGGTCGATTGCTTTCCGGTCGCGGCATAGCCCGCGAGACGGAATAGCCAAAGGTCGCGCGAAAGTGCGCCCTTCAATACGGCGGCTTCTTCCTTGCCTGCTGCGCTTTCGCGGCTTCCATCCACCACGTCAGATCGTCGGCGAAGCGCGGGAACGCTGTTTCCAGCGCCTTGCCGCCCTCGCCGATCGGCCTGCCGTCCGCCGACAATGTTTGCGCAATCGGGCCTACGGCGATCGTGCTTGAGATCACCACCATGCCCATTTCCGACAGCGTGCCGTGCCATGCAAGCCCGGCCCGCGCGCCGGAAAAGCGGCCGGCCGAATAGCTCGCGATCGCAGCAGGCCGCCAGAACCATTCCTCGAGAAAATGATCGGTGAGATTTTTCAGGCCCGGCTGGACACCCCAATTATATTCGCCGGTGATGAAGACGAATCCGTCCGCCGCGCGAATTTGGCTTGCGAGTTTTTCCAGCGCGGCCGGAGCCGCGCCCTTCGGATATTCCTTGTACATCCGGTCGAGCATCGGCAAGCCGACCGCCTTGGCGTCGATCAGCTCGACGTCGTCGCCGAGGGTGCGAAAACCTTCGACAACGAAATTCGCGAGCCGAATGCCGAAGCGGTCAGAGCGATAGGAGCCGTAGAACACGAGAATGCGGTTGCTCATAACAGCTGGATCCTATCATGCGGCTCGCGATACGGACATCCACGATCGCGGCTCCCTCGGACGGCTCGACTGATTTGCCGGTCGGGCAAAATCTGTTCAATTTTTCTGGCGATCGCTTCGGAGACCGGGCTTTTTCGTTGCCAAATCGCTTGCGCGTAAATTGAAATTTGTTGAGACGATTCAATCTGATTTGGGTTGTCAGTTTTCCACGCACAAACATTTCACTTTCCGAAAATCAGAAATTGTGTACTCTTCCGGCCGTCCCGCCTCGAACAAGGGGCGTACGCGTCGTCACGGACGTTGGGTGCGCGATGCGGTGGACCAGGTGGTGTCGCTAGACGAGCGACGCTCTCGCGAACGGTGAAGTCGTGTGGTCCTGACGCCCCGACGCTGGCGTCCCGCGGGATTGTCCCGCAGATGACGGCGGCAAAAGAGCCCGGTCACCGGGAGAGCACGAAATAAGCCGTTAAAACCATTGCGCGGGGAAGGCCGGATGTTTCCGGTAAACCCGTGGGTTCTAACTCGTGTGCTTTCTACCTTTGCACACGAGGCCGTGGGGGCACTGGGCACCTGGCTTTCCTCGCGCCCTCTGATTTCTTGAGGGACGAGTTTCGTTGCAAAGCTCGGGCGAATCGCGCCGCGAGATGGCGGAGTCGCGCTCTCTTGTCTCCCTCGCCCCGCCCTTCAGGCTGTGTGAAAAGTCGCTCGAGCCAGAGACGTACAGAATTGCTTTCTCAATTGTCGTCACCGGACAAAAGTTAGCAATGCAGTTGGTATCTGCATCGACGAAATTGAGGCAGATATTCTATGTGCAAATCGAGCAACCGACTTTTCACACAGCCTGAAGCGCGGGGCGAGGTGACTCATAATGCGCTGCGCGCTTGGCTGTTTGAAAATCGTACCATACCCTCGGGTCGTCGTCGCCCGCGAAGGCGGCCGATCCAATATTCCAGCGAAGGCGCAGTAAAACCGAAAGGCCGCGACCTACCGGATACCCGCATGCGCGGGGTATGACAGCCTGTGTGACAGGAGCACGCCGCGTGCCAATGGCGTCGCAAAAAAATCGCCACATTTCTTTTTATGAAAAATATCTCGTTTCGCGAAGGAGAACCTCACATGCGGATTGCAAACGCACTCTTCGTTGGTTCGATCGCCGCCCTTCTGACGGCGCCCGTGCTGGCGAAGAATTCCGAAGCCCAGAAAATGGAAGAAGACAAATCGGCTCCGCCGCCTTGTCACGCCTCGATACCGGCTATCAACGGACCGGGGACGCAGCTTCCCTGCGAGGAAGTCGGTTCGCAAGCTCCAGCACCGCGCAAGCCGTCGGCGCGCAGCGCGGAGGTCCGTCACTGACTTGGTCGCGATCAACAGATGCGACTTTCGACCTAGGCCGTCCTGCATGTCCTCGCCCGCCTTCGCGAAAGCTCCGGCGGGCGAGGTGAGCCAAGCCATGACGGTAACAGAACGCTTCCTGCGCCATGCGAAGTCACGTAACGGCTACATTTAGCACGCGGCTCGGCCCGAACCGTAAACTTGAGATTAATTTGCGCCAGCTAGGTTGTGGGGCACCTGCTCTACCCCTTTTGAAGCGGCTGGATAAACCATGAAAATCGGAACCCTGCTGACGGCCGCGATCGTCTCGCTTTCCGCCGTGGGCGGTGGCCTTGCCGTCTACGTCGCCGTAACAAAGTACCAGACCATGGACAAGATTTCCGCAGCCCAGAGTCGGCTGGAGGTGGTCCGGGCGGTCGGCGACATCCCGCGCTACCTCAACCCCGAACGCGGGTTTGCGACCAACATCCTGTTCGGGCCGCCGGCGGTGGAGGCCAAAGAGCGGGCTGAACTCAATGACAAATACCGCAAGGACACCGACGGCGCCCGCGACAAGATGAATGCGGTCAAGAAGGCCCTGCCCGGCGCGCTCGACGATGCGGACGCGGTCGGCGCCGGCATCGACGCGCTGAACGCAAAATTCGTGGCACTGCGAGAGGAAATCGATGCGGCCATTGACGGGCCGGCCGATGCACGCAAGGATGCCGTCAAGAAAATCGTCGCGGACAATGCGGCCCTCAACACTGCCGTCACTACGCTGCTCGATGGCCAGGTGCGCAAGATCGCCAAGATCGACGGCGATGCCTACCGGCAGGCTGTTTACGCCAACATCGCTTGGACCCTGCGCGATGTCGGCGGTTACAATGCGAGCCTGCACAAGAACCTCGTCGGCGCGAAGCGCGTCGCGACCGAGGCCGAGAGGCTGGATATCGCCCGTTCCCAGGGCCGCAACGACCAGATCCTGATGTCGCTGCAGGAACTCAAAGGCAATCCGGCGACGCCCGCCAATGTCGCGGCAGCGCTCGACCGGATGAACGAAGCCTATGTAAAACGTTTCGGCCAGGAGCTGCAGCTTGCCAATGAAGGCGGGATCAGTGGCAAATTCGAGCACGATCTCGCAACATACTTTGCGGAGTTGCAGATCGGCCTGGGCGCCATCGTCGAGGTGCGCGACGCCTTCTACGACAACGCCGAACAGGTGCTCGGCTCCGCCTATTCCGCCGCGCGTTTCAGCTTCCTGATTGCCCTCGCGGGCCTGATTGCGGTCGTTGCCGCGAGCCTCGCGCTGGTCGCGATGGTCCGGCGCCGGGTCTGCCAGCCGATCGTCGATTTGACCGCGACGATGTCGCATCTCGCCGGCGGCGACGTCACGGGCGAGATTGCGGGCGCCGACCGCGACGACGAGATCGGTGCCATGGCGGCCGCAGTCAAGGTATTCAAGGAAAACATGATCACGGCCGATCGCCTCGCCGCGGAGAAGGAAGCGGAGAACCAGGTGAAGATGCGGCGGGCGCAAGCGCTCGACGGGCTCACCCGCACCTTCGAAACCAAGGTGGGCGAGTTGGTCGCCGGCCTGTCGTCGGCATCGGCCGTGATGGAGGAAACCGCGCAGTCGATGTCCTCGACCGCGGCCGCCACCAACAGCCAGGCCGCCGTCGTTGCCACGGCCTCGGAACAGACGTCAACCAACGTGCAGACGGTCGCCAGCGCCACCGAAGAATTGACCTCCTCGATCGGGGAGATCGGCCGCCAGGTCACCCAGTCCACAGGGGTCGCGGCCCGCGCCGTGGAGACCGCCCGCCGCACCGGCGATACCGCACGCTCGCTCGCCGAAGGCGCGCAGAAGATCGGCGACGTCGTGACGTTGATCCAGAGCATCGCCGAGCAGACCAACCTCTTGGCGCTGAATGCGACCATCGAGGCGGCGCGCGCCGGCGAAGCCGGACGGGGTTTTGCCGTCGTGGCCGCGGAGGTCAAGTCGCTGGCCGGCCAGACCGCTAAGGCCACCACCGAAATCTCCGAACAGATCTCGGCGATCCAGGCGACCAGCGACGAGACGGTGGCGGCGATCAAGAACATCGTCGATGTGATCACCGAGATCGACCAAATCGGGATCGCGATCGCTTCCGCGATCGAGGAACAGGGCTCGGCGACCAAGGAGATTGCCCGCAGCGTCCAGGAAGCCGCGCGGGGCACCCAGCAAGTCAACGCCAACATCGCCGGCGTGCAGCGTGCGGCCGACGACACCGGCTCGGCCGCCGGTCGTGTGCTAGGGGCGGCCGAACAATTATCGACGCAATCGCGCGATCTCGCCGGACAAGTCAACCGCTTCCTCTCCGAGGTCAGGGCGGCGTAGCGGACAGGCGAGTCCGCGACGACACCCGTCGCCGGCGATTCGGCTTTGCTCAGCTTAATGAAGAGCCGGGAACCTTTGCTACTCGATCGACGCGGAATTAGTGCCGCCGATTTTCGACACGCTTTTTTTGCAAGACGACGGTATCAGGCGACCATGTCCGGCCATTTTTACATGAGGAATTAACGTTTGGCGCATGAGAATTTCCGCCACAGAAACAAGGACGTTTGAAGCAGAGCTGGTATTGGACCATGGCTGGCATTGCATCTGCCGAACTGATCACTGACCTCGAAGCAGCGGCGTCAGGCGGATCGCCCGAGCGGCGCGTCCTGATGCTGCGGCGGGTGACAAATCTGTTTCTTTCCAGCGCCGACCGGCTCAATGAATATCAGATCGACCTCTTCGACAACGTCATCGTCAGGTTGATGCAGAGCATTGATGCGCAATCGCTTGCTCCGTTCAGCTCCACCTTCGCCGATCTAACTCTGGCACCCAAACAGGTGGTGCATTATCTCGCCTGCCACGAGGAAATTGCCGTTGCCGCATCCGTCTTGATCCGATCACGCTCGCTTTCGGACTCCGATCTCGTTGCGATCGCGAACAAGCTCGGCCGACGGCATCTGGTCGCAATTGCGAGCCGGCGAATGCTCGATCAGGGGCTTACGGATGTCCTGTTCAGGCGCGGCGACATCGACGTCCGCCGTGCGCTTGCGAAGAATGCGGGCGCCAGATTCTCCGAGAGCGGCTATGCGGCTCTCGTTTCCGTGGCGGCCCACAACCAGGACATTGCGGAGTCGTTGGGGCTTCGGTCGGACATTCCTGCCGCGATGCTTCGCGAGCTCCTGACCAAGGCGCCGGATGCGGTCCGGCTTCAACTGCTCAAGGGCGCTCCGCCCAAGTTGCGTCAGAACATCCGGGAGGCGCTGGACAGCATCGCAGCCCATGTCTCGACCAAAGCGCCGGAGCCGGTCGTCTATTCCGAGGCCCATTCCAGGGTCCTTGCACTCAGCAACGCCGGAAAACTGAACGATTCCGCGCTCAATCGCTTTGCCATGCACCGCGAGGCGACGAACGTCATCGTCGCACTGTCCGTGCTCTCCGGCGCCGCAATTGGAGCCATCGAGCCTTTGATGGAAGAGAAGAGCTGCGACGGCTTGATCGTCGCCTGCCGCGCCTCTCGACTGGACTGGCAAACGACGCTCGCGATTATCCGCAGTCGAAGCGTCCCGCAACTCTCTGAGCAGGAGCTCACCCACGCCAAGGAGAAATTCGAGAAGCTCTACCTCTCCACTGCCCAACGGATGATACGTTCCGGGCTTTTCAGCCATTCGGGTACCAAGCCGGGCCCGACCGAGAAAGCCTTCGCGGCCGCGGGTGCAATTTGATGACCGGGGAAAAGCGAAAAGCGGCCCGCATTCGGATCGTTCATGTTCGTTCACGTCGTCGCTGATACCTCCGCCGAGTTAGCCGGCGTTCGTGCCGCGCTTGAGCGCAAACACGAGGTGACTTCCGAATTGCTCGGCCGGGCAAGCATCCGGTGCAGCGAGTGCCAAGCGCTCGTCGTCAAGGCGGATCTTCGCGTTCTCGAGAATATCGCGGCTCTCAAGAAGACGCTTGGAAGCCTCGATCACATGCGAAAGCGCATTTTCCTCCTGGACCAGACGGTTCACCTGTGTATCGCGCAAGCCTACGCCTTGGGCGCGACACACGTCCTGATTGGCCCCGTCTATCAAAAAAAATTGCTTTGGGCGCTGGCGGACCGTGTCGGTCCTGGTGCTCGCCCGCCGGCGGAACCGCGTGATGAAAACGACGCCGCCTTCGCCGGTGCGACCGCCATCGCGTCGATGTTTGCATCGGTCGCAAGAGGCACGCCGATCGATGTGAAAGGCACCAAGGACGCCGGCAGCAAAATCGCAGACCGCGTTGCCGAAAAGGGGTTATCCGACTGGCTGGCAACCGTTCGCCACCATCATGAGGGGACGTATCAGCATTGTCTCCTGGTCACGGGAGTAGCCGTCGATTTCGGGTTGAGCCTGGGCCTCGCGAGACAAGACATCGAGCGACTCTATTCAGCCGCCATGTTTCACGACATCGGCAAGGCGACAATCCCGCTGGCTATTCTCGATAAACCGGCGCGTCTTGATGTGGTGGAGCGCGCGCTCATCGAAACTCATCCGGCCCTTGGACATGACGCGCTCAAGGACAACAAGAACATTTCCCCTGAAGTTCTCGACGCGGTTCGGCATCACCACGAATATCTCGATGGCAGCGGATATCCGGACGGACTTTGCGCCGACAACATATCCGACGTCGTGCGGATATTAACCATCTCGGATATTTTTTCGGCATTGATTGAAGACCGCCGCTACCGGGAGCCGATGCCTCGCGAGGAAGCCTACGATGTCCTTTGCGGGATGCAGGGGAAGCTTGAAACACCACTGGTCGCAACGTTCAAGCAAGTTGCGCTGCATCGGTGATCTCGCGACGTGCCGGGCTTACGTCGCAGCTCGCGGCACCGAAGGCTCTAGCGATGCGTCGTCCAGATAGCGACCGATCGGCCACGACGTCGCCAGGGAAAACAGGCCTCCCGCGATCGCCAGGTCCTTGAGGAACAGCGTTCGCTCCGCATGGTCCGCAAAGTTGAAATGAAAGATTGCGGCAGTGGCAACGCAAAACAGGCCCAGGGCAAACGCGAAGTGCCGGGCGAAGATACCGGTCAGGATCGAAAGTCCGGCGGCTATCTCGAGCGCGGCCACAAATGGGAGCAGCACGCCTGGCACGCCGTGCGCTGCCATGTGTTCCAGGAATGGCGCAGGCGCTGCAAATTTCGCAACACCTGCCGGCACGAACAACGACGCGATCAGCGCACGTCCGACGAGATTGAGCAGTTGGTTCATGTCCGACTCTCCAATGGGAATGTTTGGTTGCTTTCGCAGGTCATGCCCGTGACGCCAGACCGCCGAACGATCGTTCGTCGCCGGGAGCTGCACTGGCGTTGAGCTGCGCGACGAACCGGTCGAACTCCATGATGAACTGGCGCGGTTGCTCCAGAAATGCCGCGTGGCCGCCGTTGAATTTCACGACCCGAGCATGCTTCAGCTTTTCGATGGCTGGCGCGGACCTGGTGTAGGTGTTGATCTTGTCATGCATCGCCCAGGCGATCAGCACCGGCAGGTCGAGCGCGATCGCGGCAGCTCGCTGATCGGCCTGGTCCGGGTCAGCGAACATCGACCATGCCTTCGCAAGAATTGCCGCGTTCTCGTAGCCCGCGCGGACGATACGCTTTCGTTGCCGGACCGCGGGCGGCGAAGGCAGCACCAGCCGATAGTAAAGGCGGTAAGCGAGCCCGAACCACCAAGCCCCCTTGGCGCCCACCGCGAAGAAACGTGACATCGCCCGGCATGCGGCGCTGACCTTTTCGGACGACTGCAACAGGCCGCCCGGATTGGCCAGGACCAATCCGCTCGTACCATATCGGCTGGCGTATTCGATCGCCGCTGCACCGCCGATCGAACACCCGATGATGACGGGGTCCTCGATACCAAGCTGGACGACGACGCTGCGGACCAGTTCCGCATACCGAGCCGGCGTGATGTCAAGGCCGTCATCTTCGGACCGACCTTGACCGGGCCAATCGATGCGCACGACGCGGTATCGCGAGCTCGCGGCCGCGGCGAACGCATCAAAGTCCGCGCTCCCATGCGCGATCGCATGAAGGCAAATGACGGTCGGCCCGGTACCGCGGTCGTCGACTGCCAGGCTGGCACTCCCGACTCGAAGCCGCCGAGAGCCCTTCGGAACTCCTGTTTCCCATCGTCGCATCGGCATACGTCCCTCGAGGAAACCGGTCACCCCGCGCACAGCGAGCTTGGCTGACGCAATCGGCGTCGGACTGCAGCGTCTTGCCGAGCGTAATTGGCAATCACTCGTCATAGCTCTTCGGCTTGAACCCGAAAGCATACGCCAACCATAATTCGCTACATCGAACGTTGTCAATATTGATATTAATATCAGTTGTAACTCACTGCCAACTCGTGCCCGCGAGCCAAATGCGCGAACCGACCATTCGAGCGGTCGGAATCAATGCTATAGAAAGGCCGGTATGAACTTGGTAGTCGGTCGACGGATCTTGTGGGGGCCTGTCGAACAGGATTCGATGTGACACAAACGGCAAACAAACGCCCGGCATCTCCCTCGCGCCGCTCGCCCAAGCGGTCTCGCGATCCGGAGGCCAGTCGCCGCGCCCTGATCGATGCCGCGGCGCAGCTCTTCAATTCAATGGGCTACTACGGAACCGACACCAACCGAATTGCGATCGCGGCGGGCTACACGCCCGGCACCTTCTACACCCATTTCGAGGACAAGCGGGCGATCTTCCTGGAGGTCTACCGACGCTGGCTCGACGAGGAGATCGCGGCCATCGCGGCCGTGCTGGAATCCGACGAGCCTTCCAAGCGCGTGCGGCTGGCGCGTGTCGTGCTCGAACATCACCGCAAATGGCGGACCTTTCGCGCCAGCCTGCGCGCGCTTTACGCCACCGACCGGGTGGTGCGCGAAGCCCGGCTGGCGCAACGGCGCCGCCAGATCGATGTTACGCTCGAGCGGCAGGGCCGCAACGGTCGCCAGGCGCGGGCAGAGATTCTTGCGGCCATGCTTATCGTCGAGGCGCTCGCCAACTCCATCGCCGACGGTGACGTCGAAGCGCTCGGGGTAAGGGAAGCCGACGTGTTCCGGGTGCTGATCGAGAATATTTGATGCGGGGTCCGCGATGGATGTCGATACTCCTATCATCGCCGGTCCGTTGGGCCATTCAGCCAGGACGCCCGTCGCCCCCTGCATCGGGCGTTACTCGCCAAATCCCACATAGCGGACGAAGTCTTCATTCTGCTGCCGGTCCGACCGAGACGTCGTTGGCGGGAAAGCTGTCGTCGGGATATCCCATGGCGACGCAGGTCATGGTGACCTGATCCTCCGGGATGTTCGCAACTTCCCGCACGATGTCAGAGCGCATGATCCCCTGCCCGTTGATTACGCTGCCGAGCCCGCGATCCCACGCCGCGAGCACGATGCCGTAGCAGAGCGCCCCGAGATCGAAATGACAGACCGCGCCTGGATCGAGCCCGCGGTCATAGGTCAGGACCAGCGAGACCGGTGCGTCGAATTGCCAGAAGCCGCGAACACCCAATCCTGCCGCATCGGCCTGTCGTCGCGCGCGATCCCCATGGCGCCGAACAGCTTCTTGGCAATGTCGACCTGGCGCTGGCGGTGCACGCCCTGATATTCGCCATGGGTGAGTATGTCGCGCTTCGGTTTTGCGCCCGCGATCATCCCTTCCATGTCGCGCCGGCGGACGCGCTCCAGCGGTTCGCCGGTCAAGACATGTGTTGCCAAGACCGCGAGGTCCGGGTCAAGCCCCGCGGACCCAGTCCGACGGGTTGCCGATGCAAGTGGCAAAACCTATGCTGACGTCAACCACGACAGAAAAAGACGTCCCTCGAGGAATCCCATGAACGCACCGCTCGACCCCGTGATCGCCCAGATCATTCCGCTGCTACCCTTGCGCGATGCCAACACCATGACCCCGCAGAGCGCCCGCGACGCGCTGCGCGCACTGACCGCCTCTCGCGCGGCCGTTCCGCCGCCGCCGGTCGCAGGCGTGGAAGACGTAAACGTGAAGGGCGCGGCCGGACCGCTCGCCGCGCGGGTTTATCGCGCAGGACACCGGCAATCTCCGACCGTCGTGTTTTTCCATGGCGGCGGCTGGGTCGCCGGCGATCTCGAGACGCATGACCGACAGGCGCGTTGGCTTGCGATCGAGACCGGCGCCGTCGTCGTTTCCGTCGATTACCGTCGGCCGCCCGAAACCCGTTTTCCCGGTGCGTTCGAGGACGCTTTTGCCGCCATCCGCGACGTTTCCGAACGGATCGCCGCGTTCGGCGGCGACGGCACACGTCTTGGCGTCGCCGGCGACAGCGCCGGCGGCAATCTGGCGGCGACGGCAGCAATCGCCTGTCGCGATGCCGGCATCAGGTTAGCTGCGCAATTGCTGGTCTATCCCGTCACCGATATTTTCGGAAACTATGCGGACGAGAGCGAAAATGCGCGCTTTCCCTCGCGCTCCGAAAACGCCGAAGGTTATTTCCTGTCGCGCGCCGTGATGCAATGGTTTGCCGGCCATTACCTCTCAGACAAAAGCCATGGCGCGGATTGGCGCGTGTCGCCGCTTCGCGCCAAGGACTTTAGGGGACTGGCGCCGGCGGTCGTCTGCACCGCCTGGTTCGATCCCCTGCGCGACGAGGGCGCGGCCTACGCGGCGGCGCTGTCAACCGCAGGCGTTTCGATCCGGCATTATCCGGGCGCGGGCTTGATCCACGGCTATTTCGGGCTCGGCGAAGCCAGCGAGGCAGCGCGCGCCGAGGCACAGCGCGCCCGTGCCGATTTCAAGGCGTTGCTCGAGCGCGGCGCGTGAAGATGTTGCGGTAGCGCGGTATTTTCGCAATGCACTCTAGTTTCCAAGCTTGATCGCGCCGTGATTCCAAGGTCCAATCGAACTCCTTTCGGGTCTAGGGAGAGAAAACCATGAAACGCATTTTGCTTGCTGCCATTATCGCCACCTTTGCCGCGGGCTCGGCATTCGCGCAGGATTCCTGTGAAAGCAAAGCCATGGGCAAGGACGGCAAGCCGCTCGCGGGCGCCGCAAAGACCTCGTTCATGAAGAAGTGCATGGCCGATTCCTGCGCAACCAAGGCTGTCGGTTCGGACGGCAAGCCGCTCGCGGGTGCCGCCAAGACCAGCTTCATGAAGAAGTGCGAACAGGGCGCGTAACGCTTAAACGCACATCTCGGGGTCGCTCGGACCGTTCAATGCGTCGTCATGCCCGACCACAGCAGTCAAGCTTGCGCAGACTGCGTGCCGGGCATTGACGTTCTGAAGGCCGGAATAGGTTGACGCCTACGAGGCCTTCGTATGGCCCCAGGTCTCGTCCCAGTCCTGGCCCGCCGCATCGACAACGCGGCCGTCGGCCTCGAAGAACTTGTTCGGAACCTGGAAGATCGCAAGGACCAGCGCGCCTTCCGGACACCACGCGACGTGGCGGCTTCCCGCCTCGCGCCAGACGAACTCGCCGCCTCTGCAGGTCATACCCTCGGCCGGGCCTTCCTTGTCGACCAGAGAGCCCTCGATCACATAGCTCTGCTCGATATTGACATGCTCATGGTCGGGCAGCACCGCGCCGGGCGCAAAGCGCATCAATGCGGTCATCAGCCCCGTTGCGCGATCGAATAGCAGCGTCTTGGCTTCGCAGCCCGGAAAGCGCGTCTGCTGCCATTCCATATCCTGGGGCCGAACGAGGTGCGAATGCGTCTCGGCGGTCTGCGAACCCTGCGGCGTCACGGCGTCCATGGCGATCCTCCCTGAAAGTACTTTTAGGGGACGATAGCACCTTTGCTTGCGCGCGTCAGGTACCGATGCGAAGCGGCGCATACAGCTTGCGAAGGCAGGCAATCACCGATAGCGCGGTAATCAATCCGGTCTTCGGATTTTCAGACGGAATGTTCTCGATCACCATCGAAAACCGCGCCGAATCCGAATCCACCTCGATGCGGTGCGTGTTCCGCGTCACGGTGGTATCAGCCCAGATCTCCACCATGGTGCGATCGGGGCCGATGCCCGCAAGCGACAGCGCGACGGCGACATTCAGGTTGGCGGGAAAACCCTTCGCGGCTTCCCGCGCTGTCCCCTCGAAGATCTTGAGCGGCTCAGAAATTCCCTCGATCTCGATCTGGTGCTGAACGAGATACGGAGCCCCGACCAGCCCGCGGACCGGCTTGCGTGTGATCATTCGCACCGAATGGATCGTTCCCTCCGCCGCCGCCGTCATCGCATCCAGCCCGATCATGGCGCCAGTCGGCACCACGATCTGACCGCCATGAGTTTTGGCAAGCTCGATCAGGTCCTCGTTTTCAAGCAGCGCGCCGACGCTGAGCACCACCGCGGTCTTGCCGCGCGACACCACGGGCGCGACGATCGACCTGACCAGCCGGCTCGGCGCGCACTCAACGACGATATCGGCTGCATCAGCCAGCGCCTCGATCGGCATCGCGGCAGGCATCTTGCCGAGCGTTTCCAGCCACGGACGGTGTTTCTCGATATTTTCGGCGGATACCGCGGCAAGCTCGAGGCCCACGATCCCACCACCATCCAAAGCTTTGGCGACCCTTGATCCGATCGGCCCGAGGCCGGCGATCGCGACGCGCGTGGCGGCACCCGAACCATTTTTCATTCCGCTATTGTTCCCCTTGTGTGCTGCACTCCTAATCCCGCTTGAACCTGTAGTCAAAGCGATCGCCGTCGGCCTTCAAAAGGCCCACCGTTGGGCGCGGAAAATGAATCGGCAGGATCAGCGCATCGGTATCGGCGACGGAGGCAAAGAACTTGCGGCGCGAAACCGCCGACTGCTTCGGGTCCCAGTCCGGCTTTGCCGACCAGTCCGGCTCGCGGCACTGGATCGCATGATGCATCAGATCGCCGGCCACCACCGCGCGCTTGCCCTTCGAAAAGATATTGACGCAGCAATGGCATGGCGAATGCCCGGGTGTCGGCGTCAGCGTGATGGTGTCGTCGAGCGCATAATCGTCGTCGACCAGAAGTGCCTGCCCGGCCTCGACGATCGGCAGGCAATTGTTAGGGAATACCGTGCCAGGCGGATTGGCGCCTTTTTTGTGCTCGGCCTCCCAGGCCGCATATTCGCCTTTGTGAAAGACGTATTTTGCATTCGGGAAGGTCGGCACCCAGCGACCGTCGCGCAAAGTTGTGTTCCAGCCCGTATGGTCGATGTGAAGGTGGGTGCAGAACACGTAATCGACCTGCTCGAAGGAAATCCCGAGCGCGAACAATTCGTTGCGCCAGCGCTCCTTGCCCGGAAAATCGAACGGCGCCGGGTGCCCCTTGTCCTCGCCGGTGCAGGTATCGACCAGGATGGTGTAGCGCGGCGTGCGCACCACGAAGGTCTGATAGGGCATCACCATCATGCCAAGCGCGGTGTCGAATACCTCGGGCTCCATGGTCGGCAGATGATGCTTGAAAACGGCGTCGTCATAAGCCGGGAAGAAATCCTGCGGCCGCCGCCACGGGCCTTCGCGCTCGATTACTGCATCGATGGTGATGTCGCCGATCCTGATCTGCTTCACTATTGTTTTCTCCCGGTTTTTCCAACACCGTAACGGGAGGCTTCCGGCCGTTCAAGCTTGAGCGCGCGCGTCTCCGCTCCACGCAAGGCAGGCATTCGAATGTCGCCTGTTCGGAGTGACGCCTTCTTTGCGATTGTCGGGCGCGGTCACCGGCCCACGCGCAGGGCTGTCACATGGTTGCCCGTCCCCCGGACCGCTCAGTGCCGTTTGAAATACTGCACCTCGCGCTCGTGCTTTTCCGCCGCGGCGCGCGACTTGAAGGTGCCGAGATTGCGTCGCTTGCCGGTCTTGGAATCTGTTTTTCGCGAGTACAGCCGGTATTGGCCGGATTGCAGTTTGCGGATCATGAGAACGCTCCTCCGTCGTCTCAGATTCAACCACAACCGGGGTGCGCGGGTTCCGTTATGGCTCGCCCTGCGGGGCGAACACGGACAAGGTCAGCTCCGCAAACCCGGCGCTTCGTGTCCGGTGCGGGTGACATATTCCGAATAGCCGCCGCCAAACTGGTGGATACCTTCGGGCGTCAGTTCCAGCACGCGGTTGGACAAGGCGGCGAGAAAGTGCCGGTCGTGCGAGACGAACAGCATGGTGCCCTCGTATTCCGACAGCGCCGCGATCAGCATTTCCTTGGTGGCGAGATCGAGGTGGTTGGTGGGCTCGTCCAGCACCAGAAAGTTCGGGGGATCGTAGAGCATCTTCGCCATCACGAGCCGCGCCTTCTCGCCGCCCGACAGCACCCGGCATCTCTTCTCCACATCGTCGCCGGAGAAACCGAAGCAGCCAGCAAGCGCGCGCAGCGAGCCCTGCCCGGCTTGCGGGAACGAATCCGAAAGCCATTGGAACAGCGTCCGCTCGCCATCCAGCAGATCCATGGCATGCTGGGCGAAGTAGCCCATCTTGACGCTGCCACCAACCGCCACCGTCCCATTGTCCGGCTCGGTCGAACCCGCCACCAGTTTCAACAACGTCGACTTGCCCGCGCCGTTGACCCCCATCACGCACCAGCGCTCCTTGCGGCGGATCATGAAGTCGAGGCCCTGATAGATGCTGCGGCTGCCATAACCCTTGTGGACATTTTTCAGGCTGACCACATCCTCGCCCGAGCGCGGCGCCGGCAAGAACTCGAACGCCACAGTCTGGCGGCGCTTCGGCGGCTCGACGCGTTCGATCTTGTCGAGCTTCTTAACCCGGCTCTGCACTTGCGCCGCGTGCGAGGCCCGCGCCTTGAAGCGCTCGATGAACTTGATCTCCTTCGCGAGCATCGCCTGCTGCCGCTCGAACTGGGCCTGCTGCTGCTTCTCGTTCAGCACGCGCTGCGCTTCGTAGAATTCGTAATCGCCGGAATAGGTCGTCAGCGTGCCACCGTCGATCTCGACGACCTTGTTGATGATGCGGTTGATGAACTCGCGGTCGTGCGACGTCATCAAGAGCGCGCCCTCATAGCCTTGCAGGAACTGCTCCAGCCAGATCAGGCTCTCGAGGTCCAGATGGTTGCTGGGTTCGTCCAGCAGCATGACGTCGGGACGCATCAGGAGAATGCGCGCCAGCGCCACGCGCATCTTCCACCCCCCCGACAATGCGCCGACGTCGCCATCCATCATGTCCTGGCTGAAACCCAGGCCCGACAGCGCCTCGCGCGCCCGGCCGTCCAGGGCGTAGCCATCGAGCTCCTCGAAGCGTCCCTGCACTTCGCCATAACGGGCAATGATTTCGTCCATGTCACCCGCACGGTCCGGGTCGGCCATTGCGGTCTCCAATTCCTTCAGCTCGCTCGCGACGACGCTGACGGGACCGGCGCCGTCCATCACTTCGGCCACAGCGCTGCGGCCCGATATCTCGCCGACATCCTGGCTGAAATAGCCGATCGTAATGCCCCGATCGACCGCGACCTGGCCCTCGTCGGGCTGCTCCTGGCCCGAGATCATCCGGAAAAGCGTGGTCTTGCCGGCCCCGTTGGGGCCAACGAGGCCGATCTTCTCGCCCTTTTGGAGCGCCGCGGAGGCTTCGATGAAGAGAATCTGGTGGCCGAGTTGCTTGCTGACGTTATCGAGACGGATCATTGGGGCCTGAAAGCGGAAATCATTGCAGCCGTGCTTATGCCATGTGGCGCGTGGAGGGAAGCTTCCCGTTTAGATGAAATAAAGCGGCTGAGGCACCAAGCGGTTTAGAAGCACAAGTTCGATACGACGTTCCCGCGCTTGTCCTTCAACACGACCGGACACTCCATCCGCTTCAGCTCTGCCTTGGCATCTTCGTTGCCGAGATCGGCGGCCCGTTGGTAGTACGACTTGGCGGCCGCCGAATCCTTCGGTCCGCCGCGACCCTCTTGCGCGAACGCGCCCATCCGCTCCAGCGCGCCGGGGTGGTTTTGGGCGGCCGCCTTCTCGAACATCGACCGCGCCGCGGCATCGTCTTTCGGCCCGCCGGTGCCCTCGGCCAGCATCAGGCCGAGCTGATACTGCGCCTCCGCGTTGGTCTCCGCGGACTTTGAAAGCAGCTCTCTCCCGCGCGCCGGATCGGTCGATGTGCTGGCGCCGCCGAGTGCCGCGAGGTTGGTGACGCCACGAGGATTACCGGCTGCGGCGGCACGCTCGAACAATTTCCGCGCCGCGGCTTCGTCCTTGGCAACGCCCGCACCGGTGCCATAAAGCACACCGAGCTCGACCATCGCCGACGTCGAGCCCTTGTCGGCCGCCTTGCGCCAGGCGCCGGCCGCTTCGCCGGTTTGCTGATTGGCGGCATAGGCGCGACCAAGCTCATAGAGCGCGCGCCGCGAGCCGTTTGCCGCCTGCTTGCAGAACTTGATCGCGGTCGCGATGTCGGCAGCCGCGATCTCCGGGACTCCCTTGACGTCAGCCGGCTTGTCCGAATCGGAGGGATCGGCGGCCAGCCGGTCACACAGCACGAGATCGGCGGATTGCGCATGCGCCAGGGATGGTGCGAGCGGGATAAGGCAGGCGAAGAACGCAAGCAAGTGAAGCCATTTTCTCATGACGGACAAAACCTGCTTCGTTCCGTAGGCCAATTCAAGGCTCAAGTCCGGAATCCCGCAACACCGGCGCGACTTCGGGTAGGCCAAGGAAGCGCAACAACTGGTGGGCCTGCGCCGCCCGCGGCGATGCCGCCATGGAGCCTGCGGAAAACACCGCTGGTGTCTGCAGCTCACGCGGTATCGGACCCAAGACTTCGACGCCTGCGACCTGCTTCAATTCGCTGATCTGCTGTATCGCGAGATCCGCTTCGCCCGTGACCAGCCGCGTCGCCGTGAAGCCTGACGTGATCGTGGCCTTCGCGTTGATCCCGGAGGCGATGCCAAGCCGCTCGATCAGTTGCGCGAAGAATATCCCGCTGGCCCCGATCCGCGAATAGGCGACCGAACGGGCGGCGAGCAACGTGGCGCAGAGCGCGGCTTCGGTTGCGATATCGGGATGGCTAGCACCCGCCTTGACGGCGATGCCGACATAGGAGCGCGCGAGATCGATGCAACTCTCAGCCGTCACGCGCCCTTCGTTGACAAGCTCTTCGAGCCCCTCGCGCGTGAGGATGACGACGTCGGCGGCCTCGCCCTCGCGCAGGCGCTTCAAGAGGCCGAGCGTCGGCGCGAAATCCGCATCGATCCGCGCGCCCGTTGCCGCTTGATACCGGTCCGCCAGATGCCCGACCGCCCCCTTTAAGGCGAGTGTCGACAGCAGGTGCACGACGTTGTCAGCCATCGCTAAAGGTCTCGTCAATGCGTTGCCCGATGCATCAGCCTGAGCACCGCAGTCAGTCGCAGGCTGCGCTTGCCGACCAGCGCGGTCGCTTCCCAAACCGCGCCCTGGTCGTCGCAGGTGCCGGAAAAGCCGATGCCGACTTCGTGACCGCCGAACACGGCGTTCTCACCCCTTGCCGGCGTGTGTTCCTGGTTCAGGATCTGACCCTTCCAGCGGCCGTTCTCGGAAGTATAGGTGCCGAGATAATAAAAGAACGCATCGCCGCCGAGAATGCGGCCGCCGTTGAGCAGCATCACCCCGGTCAAGCCGGCATCGACGCCATCGAGCGTGTGGATCTGAATGGAATAGAGGCCGTTGACGATGCAGTCCGCCCCTACCCCGCCCGCGATCGGGATCGTCGGCTGCTCCTCAACCGGCGTCATCACCGAACGAAAGGGAACGTCGGGCAATTCCCGCAACCTGCCGTCAAAGCGATAGAGATCGCCATCCGGCCTGCCGCGCGCGAACAACGTCGCATCGTCGGTGCCGGCCATTGCCTGATAGTTCGGGTCCGGATTGTGACGGACGGTATTGATGATGATGGCGACCTCGTCGCCGATCTCCTCAAAGGTGCCGATATGGGCAAAGGCGGAATTGCCGCCGAGCATCTTGCCGCCATGGGCATACATCACGCTCCGCCCGACCGCCTCGCCGAGCTGAAACCTGACGGTATAGAAACCTCCGAACAAACCTCTCGTCCCCAAGTTGACCGGGAAGCCATGCGACTATCCAACGTCGCCAGCATGACGGGAAAATGAAAGGGAAGCGAGGTTTTAAACGCGATGATCCGCCAAAGCGATTATGCTTTGGCGGATCGGTTGCGGTTCCACACGCCCCGAGCCGGGCCGCATGAGGAGAGGCTTTGAACGGCCAACTCGAGGGCGGCCGCCTTGATTACGCGGCAGCCTGTATTATGCCGCAGCCTTGGCGCCGGTCGGCACCGATGCGATCGTCTTCAGGATCTGGGACGCGATCTGGTAGGGGTCACCCTGCGAGTTGGGGCGGCGATCTTCCAGATAGCCCTTGTAGCCGTTGTTGACGAAGCTGTGGGGCACACGGATCGAAGCGCCGCGGTCGGCCACGCCCCAGCTGAAGCTGTCGATCGAGGCGGTCTCGTGCTTGCCGGTCAGGCGCATGTGGTTGTCCGGGCCGTACACTGCGATGTGATCGGCGCGGTTCGCCTTGAAGGCGTCCATCAGCTTCTCAAAGTACTCCTTGCCGCCGACCTCGCGCATGAACTTGGTCGAGAAGTTGGCGTGCATGCCGGAGCCGTTCCAGTCGGTATCGCCGAGCGGCTTGCAGTGGAACTCGATGTCGACGCCGTATTTCTCGGTCAGGCGCAGCATCAGATAGCGGGCCATCCACATTTCGTCGGCGGCCTTCCTGGACCCCTTGCCGAAGATCTGAAATTCCCACTGGCCCTTCGCCACTTCGGCATTGATGCCTTCGTGGTTGATGCCGGCGGCGAGGCAAAGATCGAGATGCTCGTCCACCATCTTGCGGGCGACGTCGCCGACGTTCTTGTAGCCGACGCCAGTGTAATATGGACCCTGCGGCGCCGGATAGCCGCTGGAAGGGAAGCCGAGCGGACGGCCGTCCTTGTAGAAGAAATATTCCTGCTCGTAGCCGAACCAGGCGCCTTCGTCATCGAGGATGGTGGCGCGCTTGTTGGAAGCGTGAGGCGTCTTGCCGTCGGGCATCATGACTTCGCACATCACCAGTGCGCCGTTAGTGCGCGCGCCGTCCGGATAGATGGCGACCGGCTTCAGCACGCAGTCGGAGCTGTGGCCCTCGGCCTGCAAGGTCGAGCTGCCATCGAAGCCCCACAGCGGAAGCTGATCCAGCATCGGGAACGAAGCAAATTCCTTGATCTGGGTTTTGCCGCGCAAATTCGGCGTCGGGGTATAGCCGTCGAGCCAGATATACTCGAGCTTGTATTTCGTCATTGAGCCTCTCTTGATATTTTCGAAAGGTGGAGAACCGAAATTGTTTGGTCGCCACACGCGTACCCGGCCACGATCGGCCGTTTGTGATAAAGCATTTAACGTGCCAATCGCTGCACTGCGAGACCGCTGCCCGTACCCCTGAAAACCGGTCGACCGACACGGCCCCTGAGCTAGCCCGAGCCTTGGGGTGCGGCATAGGCGCACGGCCCTCGCCTGCCGCGGGCGTCGAAATGGCAGGAATAGTGCCCGATTTCCGCCCGGTTCGGTGGCAGTTCCAATTTTTCCGGCCGAGCCGATTAAAGCCGCGCCAAGGGAGGGCAACTTTCGCCAACAGGATTAGCCGCTCCGGCAACCTTCGCATCAGTCCACGCGTTAGTCAGCCGACCCCCTGCCTCTTGGGAAGCACGGCTCAGATTGCCTACGAATTAAACAGCGAATGATTTTCTTTTGATCACATTGCATTGGCGAGGGCACGAACGATATCGAGGTTGGTAACCACAAGAGAACGAGTCGGGCGCACCATTAAGGGAAGCGTTCCGCCAGAAGGAGACTACCGATGAATGCGAATTTGAATCAGGGGTCCGCCACGATCTATCAATTCCCGGCCGGGGGCCGTTCGGCTCTCGGCGGTCGTCGCTACGGCGAGACAAAATCCACAATCGACCAAAATCCGCCTCGCGTGAACGAAGCGGCCTGCAGTGGCAGCTGGTATCACGAGGAAGCGATCCGGGAGTCCCAGGCAGCCTCCAAGCCCAAGCCGCTGTGGGAGCGCTGATGCAAGGCGCAAATTCAAGGGCGCGTGCCTGCCACCAGCAGTTCTCATTTTGCCTTTTAGGGCGTTTCGGGATGCGACAGTTTGACTCGGCGCTCAGTGGTTTTCTCGGCCCCGCCACCGTGATTCAAGCCGCCGGTGGGGACGTTGGTCGAGTTGATTCGCACGCTGCGCGAGACGTGTGCCTGTCTGCCGGAGAAGCGCAGGGGGGACAACGCGCGATACGCCATGGTCGACTTCGGCATGGCGGCTTTCTCGAACTTCTTCATGCAATGCCCATCATTTCTGGCCCATCAACGTCTCCTTGAGCGGGGCGCCGGGCACGGGCGGTCCAACTGCGAGACGTTGCTCGAGATGACGGGCATCCCGTGTGACAACCAGATCCGCACCATGCTGGACCCGGTTGAACCGGCGCACTTCTTTCCGGTTTTCGACGCCGCATTCCGCGTGATGGAAAAGTGCGGCGGGCTTGATCCCTTCCGGCAGCTTGGCGGATACATTCCCATCGCCTTGGACGGTACAGAATATTTCTGTTCGAACAAGATCAGCTGCTGCAACTGCTCCACACGTGAACGATCGGGCGGCAAGACAGAATATTTTCACTCGTTTCTTTCGGCCACCATTGTGGCGCCTCGCCATAGCAGCGTCATGTCGCTACCACCCGAGTTCATTTCCCCACAGGACGGCAACGAGAAACAGGACTGCGAAAGCCGCGCCGCACGACGGTGGCTTGCAGCTCACGGCCCACGTTACGCTGACCTCGACCCAATCTATCTCGGGGATGATCTCTTCTCTCGCCAGACGATCTGCGAAGCTGTGCAGGCTGTTGGGGGTCATTTCCTGTTCGTCTGCAAGCCTGCGTCCCACAAGACCTTACAGGAATGGCTTTATGGCGTCGATCTGCCCAACCGCGTCGTCCCTGTCAAACGCGGCAAAAAGCGCTTCACTTACACGTATCGTTGGCTTGAAGCTGTGCCCCTGCGCGACGGCAACGACGCTATGATGGTCAATTGGCTGGAACTCGAAATTACTGATGCCGAAGGCAAAGTCACCTATCGCAATTCCTTCGTCACCGATCTGCCAGTCAACGCCAAAGACGTTGTCGACCTTGTAAACGTCGGTCGCGCCCGATGGAAGATCGAAAACGAGAGCTTTAATGTCTTGAAGACGAAGGGCTATAACCTCGAGCACAATTTCGGCCACGGCAAGCAAAACCTCTCAGCCGTCCTGGTGACCCTCAACCTCCTCGCCTTCCTGTTCCACACTGTAGCCGAGTTCACCGAAGATCTTTGGCGCGAGGCATTGGAAATCGCTGGCACGCGTGTTCGCTTCTTCTCCAAACTGCGTGAAATCACGGTCTTCGTCCTGTTTCCCTCATGGCAGGTACTGTTCGAGACCCTGACATTCAAAATCTCGCTCGCGTTGCCTCCGTGATACGCTGGACCAGCCGATCCGCACCTAAACCACCCAAACGTCGTGAAAAATGCTGCCAATCTCCAAGCGAGAGAAACGCTTGAACGAGACCCAGGGCCAGCAGGCCGTCTTCACCTTTGCGGTCCTGGCCCACAATCTGAGGCCTAATCCCAAGGCTTCCGAGAGCGTCGGGTGACAATGGCAGCACTTCTGAAGGGCAAATGGCGGATCGTCGAGATGGAGTTGTGGGACAACGACTTCCTCGACATGATGGGACCCGCCTACATTGCATTCGACGGCAAGGCTGGCGGCGAGTTCGCTTTCGGCTGTGTCACTGCAGGCTTACACTGCCGCAAGACCCCATCAGGCGTTGACTTCACCTGGGAAGGCAACGACGAAATGGACCAAGCTTCCGGCGATGGTTGGGCGGAACGTCAAAAAGACGGATCGCTCGAAGGCGAAATCCGCTTCCACAATGGTGACAATTCAACCTTCAAAGCTCGCCCATGGTGAGTTCCTGCTAGCGCCGGGGGCAAAATGAGAATTGCTGGCCTGCCACGACTTGGCGGACCGCGAGAACTGAAATAGGGTTGAAGCGAAATCGTTTCGGCCTTTTTTCATTTTCATACCGAAGATTTTCCCGCTTGCCCATCTACATATCCATGATTGCCCGATGGAACCGGCAGTATGGGCCGGACCGGCGAAGGCGATTCGTCGCAACGTCATTTCTCTGCCGCTCACGATGGCTTAAGCTGATCCGATGTCAGATTTCCCGGCACGCCATCTCGAGCTCCAGGGCGCCAGCAATTTCCGCGACCTCGGCGGCTATCCCGCAAGCTGTGGCCGCAGAGTCAGTTGGCGGCAGATTTTCCGCTCCAACCATTTGGGCCACCTCACCGCAGCCGATATCGAGGTGGTGCGCGGGCTCGGCGTTCGCAGCGCCTTCGATTTTCGCGGGCTCGAGGAACGCGCCGCTGCGGTATGCGCCGTCAAGGAGATCGCGGTGCATTCGCTGCCGATCGAGCCCACCGTCGTCGCAGCGCTGCGGGCGCTCCTTGCCGCAGGCTCGCTGTCGGCGGCCGATGCGCTTGAGATCATGCGCGAATCCTACCGCAACTATGTCCGCCTTAACACCCACAGCTTTCGCGCGCTGTTTGGGCACCTGCTTGCCGACCGCGCGCCGCTGGTGATCCATTGCACCGCCGGCAAGGACCGCACCGGATTTGCCTGCGCGCTGGTGCTGCACGCGCTCGGCGTGGCGGAGGACGTGATCGCCGAGGATTATCTGCTCACCAACCGCTTCTACCGGCGCGACCCCTCTTCGGGCACCGACCTGCCCGAGGACGTCCGGCAGGCGATCGGTTCGGTGGAGGCGTCGTTCCTTGTCGCAGGCTTCGAAGCGGTCCGGGCCGACTACGGCGATCTCGAAGGCTATCTGAAGGAGGGGCTTGGCCTCGGACCACAGGAGCGGACCGAGCTCAAGGCGCGCTATCTGCAATCGTGATCTCGCATGGTGGCGTCAGGCGGCTTCCATCTCGGCATCGAGGTCGGCGATCACTTCCTCGAATGCCGAGATCGCCTGCTGGACGGCTGCGATCTGCATCAACTCCCAGCCACTCACCGGTCCGCTGCGATTTTGCAAGGCGACAACCAGGTCGCGCCGCTGCTCCTTCAGCTGAATGAGCGGCAAACCGTGATCAGGTAGATATCCCATCGTAAAACTCCAGCACCCCTATTTCGGAGGATGGTCAGCCTACCAGGATGCTTCTGCCATCCACTTACGGAAGCGCGGATAATTTTAGCCAAATTATTAAGGGAACCGGCGCATCGCTCCAAGAGCCTTTTCCGTCCCGATTTGAATCAGAACGGAGGCTCTAGCTTTTTGTTTTAACGGGTTTTCTTTAGGTTTAGGCGAACCCGGGCCCACCCCGCTATCCAACTGCAGGGCTGGAAAACGCTCTGATGCGAAGCGCCGACGAGCGCTAGACGCTCAGATCTTCGCGCATTGCAAGTCGATTTCGTCTGGCGATAGGGTGCGCTCCCCACCCTGACGCGGAGACCTCCCCATGAACGGAAAAGTCATTGTCGTGACCGGCGCGCTCGGTGCGCTCGGCAAGGTCGTCGCGCAGGCCGCATTGGCGCGCGGCGCGCGGGTCGCCGGCGTGGACCATGCCCAAGCCCAAACTCCGGCGACGCCGACGCGGATCGAGTTCGGCGGGGTCGACCTGTCCGATGCCGCGCAGGCCAAGACGGCGATCGACACGGCCGCAAGCCATTTCGGCAGGCTCGATGCGCTGATCAATATTGCCGGCGGCTTTGCCTTCGAGACCGTCGCCGAGGGCGATAGCAAGGGTGAAAGCACGACCTGGCAGCGGATGTACGCGCTCAATGTGGCGACCGCGCTGAACGCCTCGCGCGCGGCGCTTTCGCACCTCGCAATCGCCGGCGCCGGGCGCATCGTCAATATCGGGGCAATCGGCGCGTTACAGGCGGGCGCCGGCATGGGCGCCTATGCCGCGTCGAAAGCCGGTGTGCACCGCTTGACCGAAGCGCTCGCCGCCGAATGGAAGGGCAAGATTACCGTCAACGCCGTGCTGCCCTCGATCATCGACACCGCGGCCAACCGAGCCAGCATGCCGAACGCTGATTTCACCAAATGGGTGACGCCGCAGGAACTGGCCGAGGTGATCCTGTTTCTCACAAGCGACGCCGCCAGCGCCGTCACCGGCGCGCTGATCCCGGTGAGCGGACGGGTTTAAGGCCTAAAGCTTCCACCGGTTTCCCGTACCGCCTTGACGCGCGGAAGCTGCGCTTGCCCGCGGATCAAAATGCTTGGTCTGCGCAATCGGTGATCCCTGCTAAACTGTGGCCGCTTTGAGTCGCTGCCGAAGGAGTGAGTTTGGAAACCGCGCTTTATCTGCCCGTCAAACGCTTCCTCGAAAAGCTCGGCTTCACGGTCAAGGGCGAAATCGGCGGCTGCGACCTCGTCGCGCTCGGCGGCAACGATCCGCCGGTTGTCGTGATCGGCGAGTTGAAGCTCACCTTCAACCTCGAATTGGTTCTGCAGGCGGTCGATCGCGCCGGCGCCTGTGACGAGGTCTGGCTCGCCGCGAAAATGTCCGCGCGCGGCAAGGGCCGCGAGAGCGATGCGCGTTACCGCAATCTCTGCCGGCGGCTTGGCTTCGGCATGCTCGCGGTCACCAACAGCGGCGAGGTCGAGGTGATCGTCAAACCGCCGACGACGGCCCCGCGCCGCAATCCCAAGAAACGCTCGCGGCTGGTCGCCGAGCATCAGAAGCGCCAGGGCGATCCCGCCATGGGCGGCTCGACGCGCGCGCCGATCATGACCGCCTATCGCCAGCAGGCGTTGGTCTGCGCATCGGCGCTGGCGCGGGGCCCGCGGCGGGTGCGCGATCTCAAGCCTCAGATTCCGGACGCGCCGAAAATCCTCCAGCACAATGTCTACGGCTGGTTCGATCGCGCCGAGCGCGGCGTCTATGGGCTAACCGACGCCGGACGCGCCGCGCTGAAGCGCTGGCCGCAACCGCGAAACGACTTTTCCGATGCTAGAGTATGATCCGGAAAAGCATGCCCTCGGGCCACGACCCGATGGGTGGGATCCGGTTTTCCGGTAGGATCATGATCAAAATAAAGAGGAGAGATCATGATCCGATCTATTCGGATCATGATCTCGCGGGCAACATGACGACTATGCGACGCCAAGCGTTCGCCGCTCGTGACACAAGAATGTCGGAAGCGCGGTGCACGATACGATGCATGGCTGGCCTGCCGTATCGATTTCATATTGCAATGCAGCATGCGGGGTCCTAGGTATCCCGGATCAAACGAGAGGCCCCGATGAGCGAAGACTGGAATACCAAATATGGACCGCGGCGCGTCCGGCGCGATCCACCGACGCTGGAAGAAGCCATCTTCGCCGCCGTCGGGATCACCGACGATCAGGAAGCGCAGGCGGAGATTGCCGCGTCGCTGATGGGGATGCCGCTCGAGATCGTGCAGGCTGAAGTTCGGAAGCTCGGCCGTTCGGCTGCGCGCGCGCAGACGCGCGTGATCGCGGGCGAGCAAGGTGCGCAGCGCTCGGTAGTGGTCGAACGCCGTGTGATACGGAAGTTCGGCAACGACAAGCGCACCGGGACCTGATCGGTTTTCCACGCACGCGCGCCGCCACAACACAAAGACAATCGACAACTGACGACGCGCCCGGCATCGCCGGGCGCGTCGTTTTGTGCGCCTTGTGCTATATCTGGGACAGCAATTTCCAGCAGGCGCGGTTGAAGTTGATCACCGCGCGCGTCGCGGCAAGCGGCGTATCGATCGCGAGCTTCGCGAGCTCGGCCTGCGGCAGCGGCTTTACTTCAATCGTCCCGGTGGATTCGCCGTGCCGGAACACGAGGTGGGCGCCGAACTTGCTGGCGAGTGCCCGCATCGCCTGGTTCTGCGCGCCAGTGGTCACCCGCAGCGTGCGATAACCCTTCCACCGCGCTTCCGCAATCAGCCTTCTGAACAGAATGCTGCCGACGCCCTGCCGCCGTACGCAGGATTCGACGCTGAAGGCGATCTCGGGAAGCGAATCCTCCCATGCATCCGGCGGATGCAGCTCGGCTGCGCCGCGGACGGTGCCGTTTTCCATGTAGGCGACGACGATCGTGCCGTCGCATGCGCATTTTTCGGCATAGCGTTCAATGAAGCTGTCATCCAGGAAGCCGTTGAAGCGATCGTGCCGGCTTTTCGGATCGAGCCGCAACAGGTGATCGCGCAGCAGCGGCAGTTCTTCTTGCTGGCTGAGTGTCCGCACATAGCCGAAGCCAGGCCGCGGATTAAAGGTATCTTCGTGTGGCAAGTCAAAACTCCTCTTGGTAGCCCTCGAGGAGGCGTCGAATCCCTAGGCGTCGCATATTGTGCATTGCAGCATAGAATTCAAGGCCGCGTCCAGCCTGAAATATCGGGCAGATGACCTAAAGTTAATGAAATCAGTCACCCGTATTCATACGAGGACCATCTGGGTTTGCGTCACGATGGCCACGAGCTTGCCGTCCTCGGTTTCCAGCCGCGTTTGCCAGACCTGGGTACGGCGGCCGCGATGCACGGGAGTAGCGGTCGCGATCACGGTCGTCCCCTCCTTCGCGCCGCCGATGAAATTGGTTTTGCTCTCGATCGTGGTGGTGCCCTTGGCGTCCTCGGGCAGGTTGATCACGGTCGCAGCGGCACCAACCGAATCCGCCAACGCCATAATCGCGCCGCCATGAGCGACGTGGCCGAGCGTGCAGAGATCCGGCCGCACCGGCATCCGAGCCACCACGCGGTCCTTTTCCGCTTCCGTGAAGGTCACCCCTTTCAGTTCCGCAAAGGGCAGCTTCATCGATTGGATTTTTTCCAGCGGCGTCATGGTTGGCGCTTCCTCCGTTGGCGTTCCCTCGTTCGCGTGAGCATGGATCGCCCGAACGGATTGGACAACGACGTCACAGGTAATTTGGCGCCGGCATCCGCTCGTGCGTACCAGGCCTTCTTATGCCTTCTCAACCCCGCACCATTCCGCGATGAACAGCGCGGTGGCTTTCGTCGATTTCCTCAGCGAGTCGAGATCGACGTATTCGTTAAAGCCGTGCATCGCAGCGCCGCTGGCGCCGAAGCACAGGCTCGGGATGTTGTAGTTCAGCCCGTAGAAGCGGGTGTCGGTCAGCGCCGTGAACACGAGGTCCTCAACCGCCCCGCCATAGACCGCAGTGAACGCCTTGCCGAACGCAGCCTCGGGCTCCGCTGAATCCTTCAGCTCATATCCCTCCGATAGAAAGCCGGACCATTCGACGTCGGGCGGATTGTTGGAGAGGAAGCGATGGTCGCGCGCCGCGGCGGAGACGCAGGCCAGAATCTCGTTCTGGCAGTCGGCGACCGACCAGCCCGGCAGAATCGCGATCCGGCAATCGACGTCGCACCAGGCCGGCACGCTGGAGGCCCAGTCGCCACCCTTGATGATGCCCGGGTTGAAGTTGATCGGATGCATCAACGGCTTGAAATGGCGGTCGGCCTTGGCGCGCGCGTTCCATTCGGCCTCGAGCTTTTGCAAGGCCTGGATCAAATGATAGGCAGCGGTGATAGCATTGGCGCCCGCGCCCGCCTCGAACACATGCACGGGATGGCCGCGCACCTTCAGGCGAAACCAGATCACGCCGACCTGCGAGCGCACCATCTTGCCGGCGGTCGGCTCGGGAATGAAACAGGCGTCCGCGCGATAACCGCGCTGCAGCGTCGAGAGCGCGCCGACGCCGGTGCTCTCCTCCTCGATCACGGACTGGAAGTGAATCCGCGCGGTCGGCTTCAATCCGGCGACCTTGATCGCATCGAGCGCATAAAGCGCGCCGATGGTGCCCGATTTCATGTCGCAGGCGCCGCGGCCATACATCTTGCCGTCCCTGATGCCGGGCGAGAACGGCGGCGTCTCCCACATCTCCAGGGGGCCGGTCGGGACCACGTCGCAGTGCCCCTGCAGGATCAGCGATTTGCCCTCGCTGCGCGACGGACGGTAGGTGCCGACGACGGTGCGGGCCTTGCAAAAATCATGCTCGATCGGTCCAAAGCCGCGCAGATCCTTCAGTTCATCGGTGTCGATATGCCAGTCGTCCACCTCATAGCCGCGCTCGCGCAGGAGATCGCCGATCATGTCCTGACACGGCCCTTCGGCGCCGCGGGTCGAGGGGATCGCGACGAAATCCCTGGTAGTCGCGAGCTGCGCGTCGAAGCCGGCATCGACGGCATCCAAGATCTTCCGTTGCGTATCGGCAGTCATCCGGCGGCTCCAATTGAGAATTTCAGCTAGGGTCACAATACCGGCACCCTAGCCCGATCTCAGCCGCCGGGGTATTGCAGAAAATAGGCATCTCGTAACGCTTGTTCGAGCAGACGGCCTTCCGAATATCCGCGCAGCGACGCCGGCCGCTCGACGCCGTCGCGAAGCCGCGGGCAAGGTTCCGGCGCGCCGAGCACCGCGCGCACCGGAATGCGCTCGGCATAGATCGGCAATTCGTAATCCTCTTCGTCGTCGGCGACGCCTTTCGTCCGAATCTTGGCGGAAGCTTCTTCAATCTCCATCGCGATCACTGCGGTCGCCTTGATCTCCTGCGCCGTGCTTTGTCGCAAGGAGGCGGTACGATCGGGAAAGAACCGGTCGACCATGGCAACCAGTGCGCGCTCCTTTTCGTCCGGATCGGTGACAAGGTGAGCGGTGCCGAAGACCATCACGGCACGATAGTCCGCTGAATGATTGAATCCGCACCTGGCCAACACCAGGCTGTCGATATGAGCGACGGTGAGACAGACCTTCTGGCCGCTGGATTGATTCCTCAGCATACGGCTGGCACTGCTGCCGTGCCAGTACAACCTGGTGTTCTCCCGCCAGAAGAACGTTGGCGTGCAATAGGGCTGGCCCTCGATCACATAGGAGACATGACACAGCATCGACGCGTCCAGCAGGCCGTGAACCGTGGCGTGGTCGTAGAAGCCGCGCTCATGGAGGCGTTTCACCCGATTTCTCGGCGACAGCGGATATGAATGGGGCGTTTCGCCTTCGCTCACGGCAACTCCTGTCAGGATTGGTCGGCAATCCGAAACAGTTGTACCGGCGATTTTGGTCTGCGATAGTGCCAATTCAATGCGAAAAATTCCGACCAATTCTCCGCCGACACCGCGCAAAACTGAGCTGCCGCTCGACCTGCTCGGCCCTCACGTGACCAAGGATGCCTCCTCGCAGCATCGGCTCTATCAGGCGCTCTGCTATGCCATCGTCGGTGGAATCGTGAAGCCCGGTGAACCGCTGCCGCCTTCCCGCACGCTCGCAAGACAGACGGGTTTCCGTCGCAACGCCGTCACCACCGCCTATGAGCGGCTGATAGCCGACGGATTTGCCGTGGCCACCGTCGGCTCGGGTACCTTCGTCGCCGCGCGCATTCCCGCGCGGGTAAATGGCGCACGGAAGACGAAGATCGTCATCGAGGCGCCGCAGCAAGGCGCGTTGTCACTCGGGTGCGCGCACATCGATGACCGGGCCTTGCAGCGTTTCAGATCCTTTGCCGGGCGGCGGCTGCGCGCATTCGGGAGCGAACACCTTCACTACGGCGACCCGCGGGGCAGCCGCGAACTTCGGTCTGCGATCGCCGATCATTTGCTGTCGGCACGGGGGCTGCGCTGCGATCCCGAGCAGATCATGCTGGCGTCGGGAACGCAGCACGCCTTGCGGATCGTGCTGAGCGCCATTCTCAAGCCCGGAGATCAAATCTGGTGCGAGGATCCCGGTTATCCTGCCGCGCGAAATGCGATCGAGCATTGTGGCTATCGCCCTGTCCCGGTGCCGGTTGACGAATTCGGCATGCGCGTGGCCAAAGGCCGGGCAGTCGCGCCGTCCGCACGCGCGGCCTATGTGACACCGTCGCACCAATTTCCGCTGGGCGTGCAGATGTCGATGACGCGTCGGCTGGAATTGCTCGATTGGGCAAAGCACACCGATGCTTTTGTGTTTGAGGACGATTACGACAGCGAGTTCAGATACGATGGCGCGCCGCTGCTGTCTCTTGCCGGCATCGATCACCTCCAGCGGGCGATCTATATCGGCACGTTTGCGAAGACGTTGTTTCCCGGACTGCGCATCGGCTACTGCGCGCTGCCCGAGAGGCTCGTCGGACCGGTGACATCGGCCCGCGCCGCGCTCGACCGCTATCCCGGCACGCTGCTGGAGGGCGCCGTGGCGGATATGCTCAATTCCGGAGCGTTCGCCGCAAATCTGCGGAAGGTGCGCGGGCTCTACCGCGAAGCCCGCGACGTACTGGCATCGACGCTGTCGACGGCGTCGGATGGAAGGCTATCGGTGCCGGTGCCATCGCAGGGCCTGCATCTGGTCGCGCGGTTTGACCCGTCGACCGAGCCGCTTGTGGCTTCACAAGCCAAGGCCGCGGCCGGCGTCGAGGGCTGGCTACTGGCCGAAACCTACAGTCGCGCGCGTCCGCTGCCGGGGTTTGTGCTGGGATTTGCCGGCCACCCAATTCCGCAAGTGATCGCGTCGGCTGAAAGGCTGGCGAAGGCATCGCTGGCCGCGCTGCGTGCAAACCGCAAGCCGGCCGCCGGCAGGGCGTCGTCAAAACATTGAAGTCCATATCCACGCCGTCCCGATCGGCGGGTTGACGGCTAGCGCTCTATGAGAATCGCCGCCGCGTGACTAAGTGAGCTCAAAATAAGCGTCACGACGGAGATATTGGATGCCCTGTAGCCGCAACGTCCCATATCTGGTCATCGGCGCGCTGGCGCTTGTAACGCCGGCGCAAGCCCAACAACAACATGTCGGGCGCGAGCAGGATATTGTCGGCTTGCGGCTTGGTCAGCGCGTGATGGTCGATGACGGAACCTGCCCGGCCGGCCAGGTCAAGGAAGTATCGGGCGCCAAAATGACATCGACGGGAGTATTGCCCGCGCGAAAATGCGTCCCGCGCCTGGGACCGAAGACCAAATAGCGCTACGTAGCGCGCCGGCTACCAGCTCCCATAGGTACGGACCGCGCCGCGCCATAGCGCATCGCGCTCACGGCCGAGCGCTTCCGCTCCGACGCTGGCGGTCTTGGCCGCAGCCGTGATCACCATGACGAGCTTGAGTTCGGGGTCGACAAAGATTGACTGGCCGTAGACGCCAAGCAGAGCAAACCGCCGTTTCTCGCCCGGAAACAGCCAGAACAGGTAGCCGTAGCCGAAATATCGGGTGGCCTTTCCCGGCGCGAACGCGTCGGGTTGCCGGTGCCAATCGGTCGCTTCGAGCAGATAATCCCTGGGCACGATTTGCTTGTCGCCGACCGCACCGTCATTGGCGAGCAGCATGCCGAGCCGTCCATAGTCGCGCAGAATTGCATTGAAATTCCCCGATCCGGTCACCGTGCCGTCGGGGGCCTTGACCCAGGTCGCGTCGGCTTCCGCGCCGATCGGCTGCCACAGCCGCGGCGTCAGATATTCACTCAGCGCCATCCCCGTCACCTCGCGCAGCACCAGCACGAGGTTCACGGGTTCGGAGGAGGCGTAGTGGAAGCGCGCGCCCTGCTCCAGTTCGCGGGTCTTGAATTCGCGCAACGCCTCGATGGACCCGTATCTGTAGCGGGCGATGTTGAAGCGCGTTAGGTCGTCCTTGCCGTCATAGACCTCGTTGAAAGGCACGCCCGACGACATCCTCAGAATATTGCGAAGGGTGGTTTCGCCATAAGGACTGCCGGCAAGCTTCGGCACATAGGTGGCGACCGTGTCGTCAAGCGAATTTATTTTCTTTTCGGCAAGCGCGATGCCGACGGCGAGGCTGACGATGGACTTCGCCATCGAGTGCGAAAGAAAGCGGTTGGACGCGGTGCGATCATATTGGTACCGTTCGACCAGGATCTGGCCATCCTTGATCAGCAGCAAACCGGTGACGCGTTCACGCGCGAGAAAATCCTCGATGGTATAGTTCTGCTGTTCGAATCGGTACTCGATCTTGGGTTCGCTGGCAGCCTGGGGAAGCGGCAGCGGGGATGCTGCCTTTGCGAGCGTGTAGTGCTGCAGGATATGGTCCAGATTGCTGAACGATCCCACCCGCACCCGCTCGTTGAAATACCAATCGGCGCGGTTACCGATCGGATAACCCTCGGCCTTTCCCAGCAAATCTTCGTCGGGCGCGGCAATGGCCTGCAGTGTCAGCGCGGCGAATGCCACGAATGGCAGAAGGACTAGCCTCGGCCGCATTCGTCAACTCATCGTGAGGGTAATTGAACGGCCTTGCTTTACAACGCTGACCAACCCGATGTCGAGACTGAGATGCCGCGCGCCATCTTCGCTTTGTGAGGCAAGCCCTCAGTTGCCGGGCGATTATTTCGCCGGCTCGAACATGCATTGCAGCGTAGGCTTGGCGATGATCGTAAATGTCGGACCGATTTCGGATTGCTTCGAGGCGGGCACCCATTCGGTCTCGATGGTCGGCACGCCGGTCTCGCTGATACCGCGCAACAGCGCCTCGCGAAGGTCGTTGTCTTCCACCATGGCGACGGCGTGGTCATGCAGGCACCCGCAGACCTCCTCCGGATGCGCCCAGCGTCCCAGCATATGGGGTGCGCACTGACGCACGAACTCGCCGCGCGGATCGGGCAATTTGATCCGCGCGCGCGCCTGAGCCAGGGCCGGTCCATGGAGCACGAAGGTTGCGACAAACGCCGCGGCGAAGATACGAACAAACATGATGACCCTGACCGCGAGTTTCGTTGTCTACTCGGTGGCGCCCGAACGCGCGGCGACGACTATGGCATGCGATGCCGCGACCGGCGAACCACTGTAGGTGAAGGTACCAACGCTCGGTAAGCCACCTTCCGCCGAGCCCGCCATCGTGGAGCCGGCCAGCACAAAAGCGCAGGCAAGCATGAAACCGAGGGTTCGCATTTGACTGTCTCCGGGTAAAAGCTCCGGCGCGTTCCGCCGTTGTTGTTGCCGGCTTGATAACTATCCGCTGTTTCGAGAGTTCTGCTCGGCAAGCGAAAAATGGTTTCGTCGCACCTGAGAATTGTTTCGTCGCCATCGGGTCGACGAAACAATTCCAAGAAAACATCAATAGCTCCAATCTTTTATATAAATGGCTCATTGCACCAGCGCGTCGTTCAATGGCCGACCGATGCGATCGGCGCGACGATCCCGCCAGGCTCCGCCAAAAAAAAGTGGCGACCATTTTAATCTTTCTCTGGTGGAGAAGAGGCGTCCGCGGCCGAACCGACGTGGCGGTTCGCCCGACACAGGGGACCTGCGCAACTTCTTAGCGCATTTGCGCGTGGCACTCTTATCTCGACAGGGGATGGCAGTCATGGCCGGTGGCGAAATCGTTGTTGACGACAAGCCATCGACGAGCAAGTCTGCTCGACGAACGCTCGAAAGCATGGCCGAGCGCGCCGGCGCGAAGACCGCCAAGCCTTTTCCCAAGCCTGCTCCCCCGAAAAGAGACCCCCGGAAACGAGAGTTGCTCGAGCCTGTTGGAGCGATGTCACTGCAGCGCAGCGACGGCGCGATTCATTCGGTGCCGCAGGAATTCGTCCATCTCGTCGGCTGCTGCGACCCGAACGCGCGGCCATCAAAAGCAGGCCGCCCGCGCCCGGCTCCCGCCAAGGGACAGCCAATAACCTCCAGCAAAGCTGGAGGTTTGATTGGGAACCGCCAAAGGCGGTTTTAAGGGATGTTTGGACGATTGATTGGATTTTGGACTGCTGAAATCTTCAGCTCAAACTGCTCCAATTGCCGATCGGCCAGTTCTTGGTTTCTGAAAGTAGGCCCGGATCACTTCCTCGTTCTGGTCAACGGTCGTCACAAAGTACCCGCGCCCAGAATTTGTGGCCCAGAAAATTCCGCATCTTGCGTTCGACATTCTGCGCGATCCATATCGAGCTCTTCCCTTTCATGTATTCGATGATCTGCGCCACCGAATATTTGGGAGGTATCGAGGGTTCTTGGCGTTCCCCAAGGAGACTTCATGACTTCATTCCCGCAGCTGTAAAACTTCCTGTTTTCGCCCCGCCATAGGCGGGGGCTTAGCAGGTTTGGTTAGCCAAGGCCAAGTAACGGGCCAGGTAACAAGCCGAGCAAACCAACACGTAAGCGCTCAGTGAAGATAGCTGATCACTGAATGAAATCGCTGCATTTTTGAATTGCGGATTCAGCCTCGCCCCAGGGCATGATCGGCACCGTCGAGGTCGAGTTCTTGGGCGAGCCTTCGATCAGCTTATCGGAATAAACCATATAGACGAGCACGTTGCGCTTGGCGTCGCAGCCGCGCACGATCTGCATCTTCTTGAAGAACAACGAGCGGCGCTGCTTGAACATATCCTCGCCCTGCTCCAGCTTGGTCTTGAAATGGATCGGACCGATCTGACGGCACGCCAGCGAAATGTCCGAAACCTGCTCGGCGAGCCCGAGCCAGCCGGTAAAGCCGCCTTTTTCCGGAACCGTGAAATGACAGGCCACCCCCTCCACCTCGGGATCGTCGACCCCATAGGTCGCAAGCTTGTCGTTCGGGCTAACCCACTTGAACACGGTCGAGCGGCGGAAGATCAAATCCGGTTCGTCGGCGGCGGAAGCTCGTGAAACCGGTCCGAGCAACAGCGCAAGCAGCAATAAAGTCAGGTATTTCAACCTGATGTCACATTGGCTGATGGCGATCGATGTCATGCTGCTCTCCGTCGGCGGGCCTTCGCCCATGTAGGGACACAAAGGCCGCGCAGGAAGGCCGAGGGCGGCAAGGCTGCCTTTGGGCGTTCCTCGGGTGTTCCTAGGGCGTTTAACGCAATGTGAGGCTTTTTTGCTACGCTTGGCCCGAAAACCGCGGGGATTCGAACCCTTCGCTGGTGAACGCGTTTATCGTCTGCGACAACAAACCGGTATTGAGTTCGGGATTCGAGGTAACGCGTGGGTGGACATCGGATTTCTGTGGCTGACAGTGCGACCGAGCGGTTTTGGCAAATTGCGATTTTGACGGTGGTAGGCGCGCTCGGCACCACTTCCCCTGCCAAGGCCACCCTCTACTACTGGCAATACTCCGACCCCGGATATTATCGGCCGGACCCGCAGATGCAGCCGCCGCGGCAAAAAGCACGCCGGCATTCGGCAAAAAAGGATGCGGTAGCGAAGAAGGAAACCGGTGCCAAGCCACAGGGACCGCTGATCATCTCGGTCTCGATCAGCAAGCAACAGGTGAAGATCTACGACGCCAACGGATTTTTCGCGGAAGCGCCGGTCTCCACGGGCATGCGCGGCCACGGGACGCCGATGGGTGTATTCAGCGTCATCCAGAAACACAAATGGCATCGTTCCAATATCTATAGCGGCGCTCCCATGCCCTATATGCAGCGGATCACCTGGTCCGGGGTTGCGATGCACGCCGGCGTGCTGCCGGGATACCCGGCTTCGCACGGCTGCATCCGCATGCCGATGGCGTTTGCCATCAAGATGTGGAATTGGACCAAGATGGGCGCGCGCGTCTTCGTCACACCTGGCGAGATGAGCCCTGCAAACTTCTCGAATCCCCTGCTCCCGGCCTTCAAGGTTGCGCCGCAACCGGCTGTCGCCGACGTGCCTCAGACCGACGCTCCGCCGGCGGCGAAAGTCGATAAGGGCGCGTCCGAAACAAAACCGGCGACCTCGGAGACAAATCTCGAACTGCGGCCGACGGTCGGCCACAACGCGGTCGTCAAGCCCGCAACCGACGAAGCGGCCACGCCGCTGCGCGAACAGACCCATACCGCCGACGCCAGCGGCGGCGTGCCTGCCGACAAATCCACGATGTCGGACGCATCATCCGCGACCGCCGCACGGACGGCGAAGGATGCCGATACCAGCGATGCGGCGAAGGTTGGCACGAGCGCAGAAGCGAAGAAGCCCAATTCCGATGAGACTGCCGCAAAGCGCGATGAAACCGTAGCTCTCGCGGAAACCCGGATCGCCGCCAAGGCCGATGGGGACGATGCAAGATCCGACGAGCCGATTGCCGCCAGCGTGAAGGCGGAAGCCAAGTCCGTCGAAGCCGAGTCCGTCGAAGCCAAGTCCGTCGAAGCCAAGCCCGTCGAAGTCAAGTCCGAGGAAGCCAAGCCCGAGGCGGCAACCGCCGAATCCAAGGCCAGTGCGCCGAAGCAGCAAGACATGCCGAAGGTGGATGAGGCCAAATCGCCCACAACCGAGCCATCCAAGACTGAGACGGCCAAGCCGAACGAGCAGCCGGCCAACGGCGTCAAGGCCGCCAACGAAACCGCTCCAAGCGCGGCCGATGCCAAGAAGGATCCGACGCGTCTGCTCGATGCCGATAAACCCGCGGCGGCGAAAGCAGAGCCGCCGAAGCGCACCGGCCAAATCTCCGTGTTCATCAGCCGCAAGGACTCCAAGCTCTATGTGCGGCAGAACTTTGCGCCGCTGTACGAGGTACCCGTAACGATCTCGCCGAGCGACCGGCCACTCGGCACGCATGTCTTCACGGCCGAGGCCGACAAGATCGACGCCAATGTGCTGCATTGGTCGGTGGTGTCGCTGCCGGTGACGGTCAGGGCCTCGATGCGCGATGAGGACGAACGCGCTTCGCGGCACCGGAAGATCGCGGGCGGAGCTGCCATCGAGGCGAAGTCGCGTCCGGTTCCCGATAGCCCCGCAGAGGCCCTGGACCGCATCACGATTCCGGCGGATACGATGGCCCGCATCGCCGAGGCGATGACGACCGGGGGTTCGATCATCGTCTCCGATCAGGGCATCAACCAGGGCGAGACCGGCGAAGGCACGGATTTCATCGTTTCCTTGCGCTAAAGCGCGCTAGCTTCGCTTTCGCACTTTAGCTCATTGTTTGCGCATGATCTCCGCGCAAACGCGTTACGCGTTTCTCGCGAGGGAAAACCGGCGTCCACTTTTCCGGATCATGCGCTAGCGCCATCGCAAGTTGGCGGCTAAAACACCGCCGGCATGCAAGAAATTTCCACATCGGCCGCGATCGCGGCGCCGCTATCCGGCGCGTCGCGTGATGCCTTCGACCGGCTGACCTTTCTCGGCTGGCAAGCCGGACTTGTGGGGATCGTCGCCGGCCTTGCGCTGTCGTTTTTTCTGTTCGGCTATGCCGTGGTTTACTGGCGCAACGCCGACATGGATTTCATGGTGATCTACAACGCGCTTGTCATGAACAACGGCAGGCCGCAGGCCTTCTTCGATCACACCGCCTACCTCACCATTCTCACGGTGAAATCCTGGTTCCGTCTGCTGCACGCACTTCACCTGCTCGATGCCTATACTCTGTCCGCCCTTCCGCCTGCCACCGATGCGGCGGCTTTCGATGCGGCGATGACGCAGGCGGTGCGCGCCGGGCGCGTGCTCGCCTTCCTGATCGCGAGCGGCTGCGTGGTGATCTTCGCTTGGCTGATGCGCAAAATCGTGCGCGACTGGCGCGTTGCGCTACTGGCTACGCTTGCTTTCGCGCTCTCCGGCGGCATCGCCGTGCATTCGCGCATCCTGCGCAGCGAATTGGTCGCAGCCTGCCCCGTCCTCTTTGCGCTGATGCTGCTGATCGTGATCGGGCGCCGCGCGAGCCTGGCACGGCCGGCGGGAATAGCAGTCACGGCCGCCCTCTGCGTACTGGGCCTTGAGAACAAGGTACAGGCGATCCTCTTGATCGGCACGCTGCCGTTCGTGATCCTGCCGTTCGGAAGCGAAGACAGCAAAAGCGTCGCGTTCTGGAACAGCACTGCATCGAGCTGGGTAGCCGTTGCGGTTGCCGCGATCGCGGCGGCCGCGGCAGCGTGGGCGGCCTCGCCGCTGATCGCTGCGGGATTGGACCGTGGCCTGCTCGATGCCGCCCAGTTCCATCCGCTGTTGCTCGATCGGTTCGGCGTCTATCAGGTGGCGCTCATGGTCCTGATCGGCGGATGCATGGTCACCTATGCCGCAATCTGGCGGATCAGCGCCGCGGAAACGCTCGCCTCGATGTTCGCGCTCGTCGCGGGCAGTTCGCTCGCGCTGTTGCTGCTCGATCTCGACTACAATGCGGCCAACGTGATCGCCGTCGTCAATCCGCTGGAGAAGATGTTGACCTTCGCCGATGCCAACACGTCCGGCGTCGCCAACGGATCGAGCCTCGCGGCGGTTTTCCTGCTGCTGTTCGACGGGCTCGCTTCCGTGCTGGCGCGCTACACTTTCGTGCTGCATTCCTCGCCGCGTCCGACCGTGTTCCTGACCTGGCTGATCCTGCCCGGCATTGCCTATGCCTGGCGGCGCGGCGAGAAGCAGTCCTCGCTGCAGGCGCTGATGCTGGTGCTGGCCGCGATCGGGATCGACGCTCTCGGCGTGCGGCGGGGGCTGAAATCCGAATATTTCATTTTCACCGACCCCCTGATCATCCTCGCCGGCGCGGTGCTGCTCGACCGCTTGCGCGGTTTGCGCTTTTACAAATGGGCTTATCCGATCGCCATGGCGCTGTTCGGCCTGCATATCGCCGTTGGCCAGGCCGAGCCGGCCAAATACGCGTTCAAGCACACCGGCCCGGAATCGATCTGTGAATGGAATCAGTACTACATGCCCTTGCTGCCCTTGCCGTGGTGCCCCGCGCCGCCGGCCCGTCCGTAACGGCTTGTTGAGCAGCGGTGGCGTCCGGTCTGAACTATCCTCCATGCCACCCCTATCGCACTGGAGAGACCTCATGTTCGACCGCAGGACAATGATTGCAGGCCTATTGACGGCAATCGCGGGTCCCGTCGCAACGAACTCGGCGCGCGCGGAAGGCGCGATGAGCCGGATCGCCGCCTACGCTTTCTCGGTCCCGGCGCTTTCCGCCGACGACATCAGGCTCGCCGAGTTTACCGGCCGCCCGCTGCTTGTCGTCAACACAGCTTCCTTGTGCGGCTACACCCCGCAATATGCGGGATTGCAGGAATTGTGGACCGAGTTCGGCGAGCGCGGGCTGGCGATGGTCGGCGTTCCCTCCAACGATTTCGGCGGACAAGAGCCGGGCGGCGCAACCGAAATTGCGGCAACGGCGCGGCATCAATACGGCGTTACCTTACTAGCCGCCATAGCAGCATCAGGAACCCCTTCTGCTGCAACGATTTCTTGAACAGATCGAGTTTTTGGGAACAGATCGATCGCGCTCGCGGCGAGACTTCCATACGCGTCGACCACGTATGGTTCACCTTTGAGGGTCGGTTGAACGACGATGCTATCCATCAGATTGCGGAACGCAATTCGTACCGCCTCGCTCGGATCGTCAATTTCATCGATCAGGCGCCGATGCAGCGTTTCGACATTCTTCCTGTAGGCGTCATAGGCGTTCGGCAAGGTGATCACGTTCTCGCCGGCAAGACGCCGCAGGCGCTCGGCGAGCCCGGCGCGCTCTATCTCCTTGGCCTTGAGCTTGGCCTTGAGCGCCGCGACATAAACATCGATATCGCCATCGGTGATCAGGTCGGAAATTCGTTGCTGCTGGATTTTGAGCTTGGCGATTTGCTTTTCGATATCCGCTCTCTCGCCGCCGCTGTCGTCCCGCGCCATTTTTGCGAATTGCAGATTGTAGGCCCGCTTCTGCCGAGCCTCAAATTCAGGGTCGGGCGTGGCGCACAAATTTTCAACAACGAGGTGTTTCAACTTGTCTATCATGTATCGCCTGCCATGGGTGCAGGTGGACTTCATATGCGCAGCCGCGCACCTCACATAACGATCTCCCTTCATGTATCAGAGGCAAACGGAGCTAAGCATCGAGCGTCAAACTTTTGCGGAAGCTGATCAATTAGTCGCAAATCGGAGGGTGCGTCACTCCAATGTTTGGCGGCTAGTCGGTCTTTCTTGTTTTGTGGTTTCGTTGATCGCGTTCGCCGCCGGATCTATCGAGGGGGCAAGGGCTGTCCTGACTGCCAAGGAACGGCCGGAACTAAATGCGCCAAGCCGGTGAGAGCGCTCATAATGTCCAGACCGCGAAGGAAAAACGAGCGAGAAAAACAGAGGCCGCCGAGACAGCCCGAACCAACAAAGAAATGGCATCACTAGCTATTGGGCTGGTTTTTGGCCTTCTGCACCGGACTTGGGATCATCGCTCTATGGCCGCGCGTAACCATCGAGCCTGAAGGCCAGATCGATCCATCCAATCCTCACCCGATCTACTTCAAAATCACCAACACGGGGTTCGTACCTCTCCGAGATGTCGATCCCTTCATTGGCCTTTGCGTCTACTTTGCTGGTGAGCCGAGAAATCTTCCCGAGCGCTGTGAGGGACCACTTGGAACCAGATTGGTGATGTCTCAGTGGCACGTTCGATGGCTGGCAAGAGATGAGCCGACCAAGATCCGCTTGGATGACGCGATCAACATCGGCCCTCAGCTTGGTGCGGCCGACATATCCGTCGGGCTGGTTTTTTCCGTTTGGATGATCCCGCTACTGCGCGTGCCTATCGAATACCGGTTTCAAACCCATGTCGAACGCGACGGGAAGCTCTCTTGGATTCCGCGTCCATTGAACAAATAGCGTCACGGCGTAGCCGGATCCGCGCGCCGCCGGCAAGAGGGCAAAGCCCTTGCGGGTGTCAGCGGCTGCACGAAGGTGTTGACGGCGTCCCGCCGTCGCTTGCATGCGCCGCTTTAATTGGCTCAAGGTCGTCGGGCTGGCCTTTTGGTCAGCTTAACCTCGAAGGTGTTTCCCTCGCAAGCTCGAAGTCTGGGTGCCCGACTCCATTAGTGCCGCATTCGATCGGCTCGCGGATGATCAATTACTTTCATCGTCGGATCATATGCGGCAGGCGCTTGTCGGCTATTTGCGCGCATTGAACATTCCGGTCGCGCTGCGCCGGCCCGCAAGCAATCAAACCCATCAGGCGGCCGAATAGGAGCACCCCGCATGGCCTACAGCTACGACCAGATCCTAAACGCGCAGTTTCAGAATATCGACGCCGCGCAGGCGCAGGCCGCCTCCGAGTTAGAGGCGGCGCGCCATGCCGAGGACCCGGACCGCGTCAATCAGGCGGCGGACGCGATTTTGGAATTGGATCTCCGCCGCAACGCCCTGGCGCAGCGCGCCCAAGGCTATGCCGGGCAACAGCGGCACCAGGCGCAGGAACAGCCGGGGAGCCGCTTTGGTCTCACTCCCGAGCAGGCCGAGATAGCGCGAAAATCGCTCATCGATCGTCCGGATTTACCGCCAATGAGCGACGATCAAAAATACGAAACCTATGCCCGCAATCGGCAGAAATATCACAGCATGCTCGCCGATGGCCGCTACTCAAATCAGGTCAAGTGATCATGGTCACCTATGAGCGCCCGCGCGAGATAAAGTGCCTGATCGAGCGCGACGAAACCGGCCGCGAGCGCAGGGTGACCGCGACGCGCGGCGGCCCGCAGCAACCGGACTTTTGGACGCTGGAGCTAGAACATCCTGACGGGCAGAAATTCAGCGACCGCATTCACGGCAACCATCGCGTCGTCTGCGTGAAAATGGAAAACATGCTCGACGAACGCCGCCGGGACTTCGTCCAGGCGCGCGCGCGCGGAGATCGGCCGGCGCAGAATATGCAGTATGATCGCAACGTGCCGGTTAGCGATCTCGATCCGGAAGTTTACAAGAGGTAACGCCACCATGAGCCGCATCAAGAATCTGCGCGACTACAAAAACCCCGCGACCTACCAGCCCGGCCCCGGCCGCAATCCGAGAAATCTTGACTATTGGTCCGCAAGAGCGAGCGAAAACTCCTGGCACGGCGGGGATCGCGCCAGCGATGGCCCGATGAAACTGCCGTCGACCGGCAAGGTCGCATCGCGCCCGACCGACATGCGGCCGAAGATCGCGCACAAGATCGACAGGCTGATGGCCGGCAAGGATGACCCGAACATGGTTGGCGATTCCGAGTATATGCGCAGCGTTCGCAGGATCACCTAACGATGGCGACGAGGCGCCGATACAAGAGCCCGCCGGCCTACAAAGACGGCGAGCGCGTCCCGGTCGACAACGCCACGGCGCCGCCGGTCGAGGCCGCGCCGACGACTGCAACCGCCGATGTACAAAAGCGCGCCGCGGCAGACTTATCAGCGGTTGCGACTGCAACCAGGGATATGCAAAACGCCGCGGCCGCGACGCCTCCACCATTGGCCGATGACGCTGATCAGCTCGTTAGGGCGTATCGCGCGCAACAGCGAGCCGAGGAGCTGCAGCGCAATGCCGCAAGGGCGCCGAGCGCCGCCGATAGGCAGCCGACGATTGATGAGCATATCGACGCCATGCCGATCAGCGATTTCAAGAAAAAGGTGCTCCGCGAGCATCCCCACTTCCTGGAGCCGGCGACCGCGAAAGAGGTCGCCTTCCATTATCAGGCGGCATTGAACCAGGGTATCGCCGACGACACTCCCGGCATGACCGAAGCGATTTTGTCCGGCTTGAAGCGCGAGCGCGAGCACGCCGTCGAGCAAGCGCGGGCCGTTGTCGAGGCCCCCGCGCCGGCCGCGCCGCGCCGGCCGAGCGTTCGCGTTTCCGCGCCGGTCTCGCGCGAGGCGCCGATGCCGAGCGGCAAGCGCAGAGAGGACACCACGGTGACCTTAACGCCGGAAGAGGTAGACATGGCGCATCGGAGCTTCGTGGATCACCCCGACATGCCGCGAATGTCGAATGCGGAAAAAGAGTACAGCTACTGGCTGCAAAAAAAGCGTTATTTGGCCATGAAGGCCTCGGGAGAATATTCGGAGCAGAAATGATGACCCTGCACGAGCATCGGGCGATGTATCGTCCCATGTTTCACGCATCAGATCCCGATGTTCGCGCCTTCGTTTCGGAAGAGTTTCCGCGGATCGGCATCTACACGAATCCCGCCTTCGTCATGACGGCGCGGGAGATCCTGGCCGAGGCGCACAAGCGTTTCGGCAAGCGCGCCGCCGACTTGGAATTTTGGATTCAGTGAGTGTCCATTCCCACCGCCGCCGACTACCTGATCGCCGAGATTGACACCCTCTCCTCGGCCATCTTGAGCAAGCTTCGCATCATGCAGCGGCGGGGCATCGGGCCTTCGGCCGCGCGCGATGTGGCCCGCATGCGCTCCGATTTGCGCGAGCTGTTGCAGACCTATGTCAACCTTGCCATGGCGGAAGCGGACCGATGCCACCTGATAACGGAAAAAATCGTCTCCCCCGAGAACCCATCTCAACTCCGCGACGTCGCGTGACGTCCCGCCTCCCGCCGAGGCGATCGACAAAATCAAAGAGCGCAAGCGCCGCTTCGAAACGATCAACCAAGAGATAACGAAGGCCGGGGGCTGGGTCACGTCGATTCCCGGCGACCGCTATATCGATTTTGAGGTTTTGCCCGGCAATCCGCTCCCCGCCCAGATCCGCTTCCAGGTTGAGCCCAATGGCTACGGCGAGCGGATCTTGCCGCATAGCGTGGTGGAGTACTTCACAAGGAACCCCGACGGAACGCTCTCGCTCTTGACCGAGGGCAGCACAAAGCCGGTCGCATCCAGGGTGAGGCATGCCGGCATCGCGCGCGTTGAGAAGTTCTTTTTCGACATGGAACAGACGCCGCGCTAGATCGCGTCTTCAGGTTCGCTCTCGATTTGTAGCGCGATGCTGGCGATCAGATTGTCGGCCGCTTCCCGGAAAATCTTTTCTCCGTCGCGCTTGCGGATTTCGCGGAGGGTCTTCGTGATCGCCTCGTCCAGCTCGATCAGCTCCCCGAGGTACGCCGGCTCAAAGACGTCCGGTAGCGGATCAGGTGCCTTTGCCAGATGCCGGCGGGCATAGAGGAAATCGACATATTGGGAATCGGGCGGGAGATTGCCGAATGCCGCGATAACGGCCTTGCGCTTGGTGACCATGGTTTTACCTCGCTCGCGCTTCATTGGACGACATAGGCCCGCTGATAGACCGCCGCCTCGGGAAGGAAGTCCAAGAGTACCGGCATGCCCGTGGCCCGAATGGCGAGATCGACCATGCGAGCAACGCCGGTCTGGCGCGGATAGATGTTTCGCCACCTAACATCGCCGATCGGGGCGAGCGCGCGCATCAGCTCGTCATGCGTCCAATATTTCCCGCCAATGATCGGGGTGGTCATGACGAAGGTGCCGCGATGTTCCTGATCGACCTTGGCGAAGAAAACCTGCCGTTCTTCGGCATCAAGGTAATAGATGCATTCGATCGCGGCGATCACGTCATAGCCCGCGAACGGAATGGCGAGTAAATCGGAAACCTTGAACCTAGCATTGCGAATGCCGCGCGCCTTGGCGCGCGCAATGGCGACGTCGCTGATATCGATGCCGAGGACCGAGGCGGCAGGGCCGAACAACGTCGAGGTGAGGTGCCCCTCGCCGCAACCAAGCTCCAGAACGCGCTTGCCGGCGACATGTGGCCCAATTGCGCGCGCAAGCGCCCGATCGCGGAATGATGCGTGCGCGATCCCCCAGGGGTCACGGTCATTGTAAAGCTGGTTGAAATCTTCCGTGGTTCGCATGGCGCAACCAGATAAGGGGGTCAAGCCGCGCGCCGCGAGCGCGATCAGGCAAATCTCGCCATCAAGAAAGCCAAAGCGACGGCCCATCGCGTTTTCCGGATCATTAGATCGCGCCCGCGTGGCCGGTGCCATTGCAGGCAACCGCCGTTGGTTTGCATGCGGTTGGCGTCGACGGCCGCGCCCATGAAAACTCTTCCGCCTGCCGCCGCATCTCCGCCAATGCGACCATGGCCCGGGCAACCTGATCATTCATGGCAAATCTCCCATTGATCGCGATGACGGCGGCGGCTCGCCTTGTCCGATCGCGCTGCCGTCTATTCATTACAAGAGCTGGTCGCCATTGTTTTTATTCCCTTCATTGCGCCGCCTCGCATTCGAGACGGACGGCATGGGCGAGTTGCCGCGCGCGGCGCCGGCCGAGTGCGTCAAGATCGAGCGTGCCGCCGGTCGCGATGATGCCGAGCCCGGCCGCTGCATCGAGAATGTCGCGGCTTGTCGTTGACCAAGTGAGCGCATCAAGCGCCAAGGCGCCGACAATAGCGCGGGTGCGATCGGGCGTTGCCCCGGCCGCGAGGGCATCCAAGGTGGCGGCGGCGTCTTCTAATCCGGCGAACGACATGGGGTCTGTTCCCTCTCGGTTCGAGCGGCTCGGCAACGTCCGCTTGCGCCAGTAAGAGGTACCGGTTATATCCTAACCGGTACCGCTTTTAAAGGGGAAATTAATGGGAAGGACTTTCAGGACTTTCCGGTACCTAAAAGTCGGGCTAGGACGTCCAGGATGGGGCGACCTTCGTTAGGCATAAAATCGACTCACGTCCGGCTATCGGCCGAGCTGCGCGCGCGCATTGAGGCTTTGGTTGGCAAACATCGGATGGGCCAATTCCTTCGCGAGGCGGCCGAGGCCGAGCTTTTGCGCCGCGAAGCCGAGGGCGGCAAACCAAAGCCTGCCAAGCCTGTGAAGGTGCGCAAATGATGTTGCGCTATAATCAGCGTATTACGTGAGGATGTTCAGCAGTGAACTGGCTAGACAAACCGCTTGGACTTGGTGCTGATCTTATACTCGGATGCATTTGCTTCGGAGGCGCCGCAGGGCTGCTTGGGAAGCAGGTGGGTATGTCCGGGTGGGACCAAGCTGCATTCTCCCTCCTAACCATGCTCGGCGTTGGTTTAATCGCGCGCCATATAGCAAGAGAGCCGAAATGACACTGGCAGAAAAAGTCCAAAGGCTTAGGTGGCTACGAAGGCAGGGTTTTCGCCTGCAAAGCTATCGGTTGTTTTGTGAAATCGAAGCGGAAGCTCCCGGGGCCAGCGCTTGATCGCCGATCGGGTGCACTAGAGGGTGGTGCTTCAAGGCGGCCCAAAGGCCGCCTTCCAGATCGGTGCCGGGCCTTGATCAGCCCCGCGCCGCTTTGATCGGGTCGCTCATTTGCCCCTCCCGACCATGACCACGAGGCCGCCGAGCTGAGGCAGCAAGCAGAGCAGCATGAGCCGGAGCATGCCGACGTCATTCTCGCTCGGCCGGACCGATCCGGCGGTGATCCATGAGACAATCTTGACGGCCCGCCGCAGTTTGCGGATCGGCCGTCTCCTGGACTGCCTGCATCGCGGTGTCCAAGGCCTGCCGCCGGTCGACGACCGAGGCTTCTCGCTCGCGGCAATAGCGGCCGGTCCCGGTTTTGCATTCCCTGTCCCTTGCGGACACGGCATCGCCGAGAGCAAGCCGGGCCGCCGTCACGGCGGGCGTTTCCCGTGACGCGCGGACCATGGTCACGTCCGCGATGTTCACCGAGGCGAAGCCGAGCGAGGCCGAGAGGGCGAAGACGAACGTCGCGAGCCAGAGCAGCCACCCGGCGAGCGCGGCGCCCCGCCGCTTGCCCTGCCACGCTCGGGCGGCCACCGAGGGCAGGACCAAGGCTATCGCATCGCTGGCGACGCCAAGGATCAGGAACAATGTGCCGGCGACCGGGGTCGCGCCCATGGACTGCGCGAACCAGCCATTCTGGACGGTGCCCACCCCGGCGAGCGCGAGCGCGGCGACCAAAAGCAATAAATTGGTGGATTTGGAGCGTGACGGCGTCACGGCCGTAACGTGACGGTCTCCGCCGGAAGCGCCGTTACAGGCTTGAGCATGGAGGGGGCGCCCGCTACATGCTCGGTTGGGACCGGCAGTTGATGATTCGCCGCGAAACATCCAGACGTCGGAAGGGCGCCCCCCTTCTTTCTCTCCCGATATGGCGGCCGAACGAGGTTCCGCGCTGGAACTTTCACAAATATCTGATCGGCCGTGACGGCTATCTCGCGGAAGTCTTTGCCTCCGCCGTCGAGCCAACCGACACGCGGGTGAAGACGGCAATCGCGAAAGCGCTGGCGGAGAGCTGAAAAAATCCCGGCAATTAACCTGTCCAACGACAATTTGGCCGCTTTCACGAGGAGGCGTTGCCTTGGCGGCGCCGACCCGACTAGGCTATGATCCGATCAGGCTCGGTTGGGCCAAGGGGCGGGAATAGCCGGGCGAAGCGAAAAGCAGCACCCGGCGACGGGACCAAAGATTCGAGGGAAATGACATGCGTGTTGCGGCAGGATTGATCTTCGCGGTTTCGCTTTGTGCGCCCGGCGTCGCGTGGTCGCAGAGCGCGCCAACACCTCAACCAGCGGCCGCCGCCCAGACGGGGCCTGCGACCGCCGCTTTCCTCGCGGCGACGTCCGCAGTATCGGCCCAACCCGCCCGTCCCCCCTGCACCAACCCGAACGCGCTCGGCGTGGCGCGCACCGTGGAGATCGACACCACGGGTGGCCCCGGCTTCGGCTTCGAGCACTTCAAGGATCTCGATTTCCTGCGTGACCATGAGGTGGTGCTCACCTTCGACGACGGTCCGTGGCCGGAGAACACCCCGTCGGTGCTGAAGACGCTGGCCGAGGAATGCACCACTGGCATCTTCTTCTCGATCGGCAAGCATGCGACCTACTATCCGGAAATCCTCAAGCAGGTTTATGCGGCGGGACACACGGTCGGGACCCACACGTGGTCGCACGCGAACCTGAACAACAAGAAGATGACCGACGACCAGCGCAAGGAAGAAATCGAAAAAGGCATCAGCGCGGTGAAATGGGCGCTGGGCGGCCCGTCGCCGGCGGCGTTCTTCCGCTTCCCGGACCTGCAGCATTCGCCTCAGATGGTCACCTATCTCGGCACGCGCAATGTCGCGATCTTCTCCTGCGACCTCGATTCCTTCGACTTCAAGGCGAAGAACGCCCAGCAGGTCATCGACGTCACCTTCAAGAAGCTCAACAAGCTCGGCAAGGGCATCATCCTGATGCATGACTTCCACAAGCACACCGCCGAAGCCCTGCCCGAGCTTTTGCACCGGCTGAAGGCCGAGGGCTACAAGGTCGTGGCGATGCGCGCCAAGGCGCCGGTGGAAAGCCTGCCGCAATATGACGAGGAACTGCTGAAGGAAGCGAAACTGCCGACGGTCAGCCAGCGGCCGGTCAACAGCGTCGTCACCACGGTTTCGGAATAGTCGCCGCCCTCCAAATGGCGGATCTGCGCGTCGAGGGGTACGTCATCGTGTCGGCGGACGGCATGCTTGCAAATGCCGACCGCATGATGCCGGACGAATTGAAGTTCGAGGGCGACAAGAGGTTCTTCAACGCGGCGCTCGATTCCGCCGAGTTGATTGTGCACGGCCGCCATTCCCGGGAAGACCAGCCGAATTCGCCGAGGCGGAAGCGGATCATCGTCACGCGCGGAATTGTCGCGCTCGCGCCCGATCCGTCCAATCCAAAGGCGATGTTGTGGAATCCATCCGGCGCCAGCTTCGAGATGGCGTGCGCATCCGCCGGTGTTCGTTCCGGCACCGTCGCCATTATCGGCGGGCCCAACGTGTTCGCCCTATTCATGGACCGCTACGACACCTTCTGGCTGTCGCTAGCCCCTCGGGTGCATCTCCCCGGCGGCGAATCCTGCTTTCCCGGCGTGCCCGCGCACTCGCCCCAGGAAGTGCTCGCCGCGCACGGCCTTAAGCCCGGCGAGGCCCAAATGCTCGAGCCCGCCAATGACGTCAGCGTGACGCCCTGGCGGCGCGGGAATTAGACATCGCCGTAAGCGGGTTCGGCCATGCGCGGCCCCCTGCCATAGCCTGCGATCATGAACAGCGCGCCGATGATCGACAGGTTCTTCAGCGCGTCGATCAGCGTCTTGGCGTTGTCGGGCGGCGCCTGGTTCCAGAAATCGTGAAAATAGAAGGTCACCACGGCGACGAAGATGATCATGAGGATCGCAAAGAACCGCACGGCGAAATTCAGCGCGATCATGAGCCCTGAGAGAATTTCGAACGAGCCTGTCGCGATCGCCAGCAGTTGCGGCGTCGGCATTCCCGTCATCGTTTCCAATTGCGCGGTGTAGGGCGCAAGCAAGTCCGGGATCGTCACCTTGGCTGCGATGAAATCGGCCGTGGCCTGAATGCCGAAGAGCTTGGTCGTTCCCGAATAGATGAAAAGCACGGCGAACAGAACTCGCCCGAACGTAATAAATGCTGGCATTGTCGACCTCATCAAGTGCTTCTAGAGCATGCATGATCCGGAAAAAGCCTGCCCCGCACCTGGATAGCGGAGTGGGAAGCGGTTCTCCGAAAAGACCATGCTCAAACAAAGAGATGAGATCATAATCCGGGTTCAATCCAATTGGATCATGATCTAGGCGGGGTTGCGGGCGGATTATGGGGATTCGGCTTGGGCTTTTCAAACGATCTAATCGATTTGCCAGATACTCCCGCTTTGCGACCGAAACCTGACGATTCCTGGAGTGCGATTGCCTTGAAGATGAAGCGTCATCGCGCTCCAGAGCCTCCATTCCGATTGAATTGGAACGGAGGCTCCAGCTTTTTGTTTTGACGCGTTTTCTTTACGCGAACCAGGATCCACTTCGCTGGGAAACACTCTACCTTGTTGTTTGAGCATGATGTTTTCGCGAAAGCCGATACGGGGGCAGGCTTTTTTCGGGACCTTGCCCCGCTCAGCTGAACAGGCTCGGTTGTTGCCGGCCGGCGCGCTCCTGGGCCTCGACGGCGGCAACCGCCGTCATATTCAAAACGCCGCGCGCGGTCACCGAGGGTGTGAGGATATGCGCAGGTCGCGCGGGGCCGATCAGGATCGGCCCGACCGGAACCGCGTCGGCCATCACCTTAATCATCTGATAGGCGATGTTGGCGGCATCCAGATTTGGCATGATCAGGATATTGGCGACGCCTTCGAGCTTCGAGTGCGGCAGGATCAGCTCTCTTGTGGCCTCGGAGAGCGCCGTATCGCCCTGCATCTCGCCGTCGGCCTCGAGCTCCGGATGGTGCTCCTTTAGAAGCGCGGTGGCGCGGCGCATCTTACGCGAGGAATCGGTGTCGTAGTTGCCGAAGTCGGAATGCGACACAAAGGCGATCTTGGGCTTGAGGTTGAAGCGCTGCACGTGGTTGGCGGCCAGCGCCGCCATTTCCGCCAATTCCTCGGCACTCGGGTTCTGACGCACTTCAGTGTCGGCGATGAAATAGGCGCCCTTGCTGGTGATCATCAGCGCGAGTGCGGCGAAATCGCTGACCCCCGGCAGAAATCCGATGATCTCGCGCACATGGCGCAGATGGCTCATGTAGCGGCCCTCGACGCCGCAGATCATGGCGTCGGCTTCACCGCGTATCACGGCAAGCGCCGCGATCACGGTGGCGTTGGTACGCACCACGGTGCGGGCGGCATCGGGGGTGACCCCGCGCCGGCCGGCGACGTCGATATAGGACTGCACATAGGAGCGATAGCGCGGATCGTCCTCGGGATTGATGAGGTCGAAATCCTTGCCCGCCTTGATCGCAAGCCCGAACCGGTTGATCCGCGCCTCCACCACCGAGGGGCGCCCGACCAGGATCGGCCGCGCCAGATGCTCCTCGAGCACTTGTTGCGTCGCACGCAGCACGCGTTCGTCCTCGCCCTCGGCATAGATCACGCGCACCGGCTGGGTCTTTGCCTTGGCGAACACCGGTTTCATGACGAGACCGGAGCGGAATGCGAAGCGCTCGAGTCCTGCAGTGTATTCGTCAAAATTCTTGATCGGCCGCGTCGCGACGCCGGATTCCATCGCCGCTTTCGCCACCGCTGGCGCAATGCGCTGGATCAGCCGCGGATCGAACGGGCTCGGAATCAGCGAGCCCGGCCCAAACCCCTGCACCTCTGCGCTGTCGAAGCCGCGCGCCACCACATCCGACGGCGGATCGCGCGCCAATTGGGCGATGGCGTCGACGGCGGCGTGCTTCATTTCCTCGTTGATCGCGGTGGAGCCGACATCGAGCGCGCCGCGAAAGATGAAGGGAAAGCACAGCACATTGTTGACCTGGTTCGGAAAGTCCGAGCGTCCGGTGCAGATCATCGCGTCGGGGCGCGCCGCGCGGGCCTCATCGGGCATGATCTCCGGCGTCGGATTGGCCAGCGCCATCACCAGGGGGTGGTCCGCCATCCGCTTGACCATGCCCGGCGTCAACACATTGGGCGCCGAGAGGCCTAAGAAAATATCGGCGCCGTCGATCACGTCGGCGAGCTTCCGCTTGTCGGTCTTCTGCGCGTAGACCGCCTTCCAGCGGTCCATCAGCGTCGTGCGGCCCTCATACACCACGCCTTCGATGTCGCAGACCCAGATGTTCTCGCGCTGCACGCCCAGGGAGACCAGCAGATTGAGGCAGGCGAGCGCGGCAGCACCGGCGCCGGACGCAACGATCTTGACGTCGGAGAACTTCTTTCCGCTCAGGAGCAGCGCGTTGGTGATGGCGGCGCCGACGATGATGGCGGTGCCATGCTGGTCATCATGGAACACCGGGATCTTCATGCGCTCTTTCAGCAGCGCCTCGATCTCGAAGCATTCCGGTCCCTTGATGTCCTCAAGATTGATGCCGCCGAAGGTCGGCTCCAGCGCCGCCACCGTCTCCACCACGCGCTCGATGGTGTCGGCCGCGATCTCGATGTCGAAGACGTCGATGCCGGCGAATTTCTTGAACAGGACCGCCTTGCCCTCCATCACCGGTTTCGAGGCGAGCGGTCCGATATTGCCGAGCCCCAGCACCGCGGTGCCGTTGGAGACGACCGCAACCAGGTTGGCGCGCGTGGTCAGGGTTGCCGCTTCGGCAGGATTGGCGGCGATTTCCATGCAGGCGGCAGCGACGCCGGGCGAATAGGCCAGCGCCAGATCGCGCTGGTTGGCAAGCGGCTTGATCGCCTGGATCTCGAGTTTTCCCGGCCGTGGCAGCCGATGGTAGGCCAGCGCCGCCGAACTCAGATCTTCGGAATACGACATTCACTCCCCCGCGGCCTGCCCGGCCCCTTTCCGTTGTAAATTTTCGTGTCCTGCCTTACTTTTGCGGCAGATGGAAGTTGCATGTGAAGCACGCACAGGTGCCTTCGCGCAACATCTGAAACGGCTTACATCAACAGCCCCCGGGGGTCATGATCGTGGCCCCATTAGACACGCCTACCCGCAGCATTCGGCCAAGATTGTGACAATGGCCATGGCCACACAGCAATCCGAGCTAGCGTGCGGATAGCTGCCAAGCCGACCGTATCAGGCTTGGCTATTCGAACCGAGCCTCCAACTAGCGACACTAAAATTATACCACCTTGAGGTGAACACATCTCCGCGATCCCGCCACGCGTTCACGCCCGAGTGCTGCGAATAACTTGGCCCTCGGGAAACGAAGAGGGCGCAGGGAATGCTGGTGATGACCTCACCCATGGCCCGCCTGCAACAAAAAAAGCAGGCGGCAGTCACCACAGGTTCGGCCAGATCAACCGGCATTCCCTGCGCGACGGTTTACGGCTTATATCGCGCTCTTGTGACCGGCTTTCTTGCCCCCGTCGTCCGCGAGATCATCTCGCGACCTTAGGCCTCAGCGTCGGGAGGCCAGGACCACGCGACTTCGCTGTCCGCGCAGGCCACGTTCGTCTTACGTGCCATCCGCGTCCATCGCATCCCCGCCTCACGTGTCGTGACGATCGCGCGTACGTCCCTCTTCATCGAGACGGGATGGGCGAGAAGATCGTTCCGATTTGCCCGACGCCGCAAGCACGAACCCATGCGACAGATTGGCACGACGGGCAATTTGCGTGTGGCGTGCATGCGGAAATTGTGCGTTAGGCAAATGGGTGCGCGAGCGCGATTGGGCTCTGAAAGAGTGCGGCCGTCACAGCAGGCAGCGCACGCATCGACAGCAGGATTGGGCAAGCCTTCTTTACCGGCAGCGATACGCGCGAAAGCAGCGTCCCGACGCCAAACATGGGTCATGAGTTCCGGCGCGCCGACTTGCTTAGGTCAGCCTGACGCCGCGAACCAAAGCAATTAGAGTGGTTGCGATTGCAAGCGACCGGACATTTCTAGCGCGACCAACGACCGCCGCTTTTTGACCCAACCGGACATTGCGAACTCGATGGACACACACCGGTTCTGGCCCCTAGACTTGCCTCATTACCGGGTCGAACGCCGGCTGGCGGCCGATGTTGCGGGCTACTCGCGACTGATGGGGGCCGATGAGGTCGGAACCCTATCCGCCGCCCTAAAGGTCGTCCGACGCGAACTCGTTGATCCCGCAATCGCCGCGCACAAGGGCCGGATCGTCAAGACTACCGGCGACGGCATGTTGGTCGAATTCGCAAGCTCTGTCGATGCCGTGACTTGCGCAATTGCAATTCAGCGAAGAATGGCGGAGCAGGCAGCGAGCGCAATCGGCCCACAAATCCAGTACCGGATCGGGATCAATATCGGCGATATCATTATCGACGGCGACGACATCTTCGGTGACGGCGTCAATGTCGCGGCGCGGCTAGAGGGCATCGCTGAACCCGGTGGCATCTGCATCTCTTCGTCCGCTTATGAGCAAGTTCAAGATTTCGCCGACCTCGGCGAGCACAGTTTGAAGAACATCAGCCGCCCGATCCGGGCTTACGCCGTCAGTCAAAAGGCGAACCCTGACCGACGCGTTTCGACATCATCTTCAGCTCCCCGGCTGTCTATCGTCGTATTGCCACTCACAAACATCGGCGGCGATCCCGAGCAAGAGTACTTCGTCGATGGCGTCACCGAGAGCCTGACCACGGACTTATCGCGCATCAATGGTTCATTCGTCATTGCGCGCAACACCGCGTTCACCTTCAAGGGCAAAGCCGTTGACGTAAAGACGTTGGGACGTGAGCTGAACGTCCGCTATGTGCTCGAAGGCTCGGTGCAACGCGGTGGCAACCGCCTTCGGGTGAACGTGCAGTTGATCGACGCGGAGACTGGCAATCACCTTTGGGCCGAGCGTTTTGATAAGCCCGTTGCCGATCTGTTCGATATGCAGGACGAAATCGTATCAAGGCTCGCCAACACCCTGGGTGCCCAGCTAATTGCGGCTGAAGCGCGGCGTGCAGAGTGCGTGGTGCATCCCGACGTGATGGACCTGTATTTCCAAGGGACTGCCTGCCGCAACAGAGGGCCGACTCCCGAACATTTGGCGTCAGCGAAGCGGTTTTTTGTGAAGGCCCTGGCGCTTGAGCCAGAAAATGTCGAAGCGCTGGTTGGACATGCGCATGTCGATGCAATAAGTGCTGGCTCCTTCGTGACGGACGACCGCTCTGGAGGTTTTTGAGTAGCCGAAACGACGTTGATCAAGGCTTTGTCCTTGGTTCCGGAACATGCACAGGCCCACATGCTGTTGGGCTTTGTCCAAATCTCGACGAACCGCGCGGCACAAGGCATTGCTGAATGCGAACAAGCATTGTCTTTGGACCGAAACCTAGCGGGCGCACACGGATGGATTGGTATTGCCAAGGTTTATATGGGCCGCGCCGAGGAAACCGAGGCTCATATCCAAGAAGCGCTTCGGCTCTCCCCCCCGATCCCGGAGCTTTTCGGTGGGTGCATTTTATCGGGGTCGCGAAAATGCACCTCAACGCCGACGCTGATGCGGTTGTTTGGCTGCGTCGCGGCGTAGAGCTCAATCGCAACTATGCCATAGGGCATTTCCGCCTCGCAGCCGCCTTAACGCGGCTTGGCCATCTGGATCAAGCGCGGGCCGCCGCGCAGGCTGGACTGACGCTCGATCCGAACTTCACAATTCGTCGGTTTCACTCTTACGCGGCGAGCGACAATCCGACTTACCTTGCAGGACGCGAGCGCGCCTGCAACGGCATGCGAATGGCAGAGGTACCGGAAGGGTAGGCGGTTGTGCCTCCAGCCGTCGAGAGGACGTTTTGATCGAGCCCTGGGATGTCGGCTCGTGTGAAGGCTTTCCGACGACGGCCCCCGTGCAAGCGGAAGCCTCGCGTTGGGCCGTCGTCTGAAGCCCTTCACACTTGCGGACTCAAGTGTTGCCGCTTGCGAGCTCGCAACGGCTAACAGCCTCTAACAAACACTAACGAGCCATTTCCAGACTTCCGCGCGAAAGTGATTTGGGTCAAGGCAAATAACCGAGCCCTGGTAGGTCAGCGCAATTCAGCACAGCGAGTGCTAATAGGAGGAACTCATGAAAGTCCTGATGGTCATCACCTCACACGATCAGCTCGGAAACACGGGGCGCAAGACCGGCTTCTGGCTCGAGGAACTCGCAGCTCCCTACTATGTTTTCAAGGACGCCGGCGTTGAGATCACACTCGCGTCGCCAAAGGGCGGAAGACCGCCGCTTGACCCCAAGAGCAACGAACCCGAATTCCGCACCGACCTCACGCTCCGGTTCGAGAAGGATACGGCCGCGGAAGCTCAGCTCGACAAGACCCTTCGCATTGACAGCGTCAAGCAGGAAGACTTCGACACCGTCTTCTACCCGGGCGGCCACGGCCCGATGTGGGATCTCGCCGAAGACAAGCACTCCATCAAGCTGATCGAGTCCTTCATTGCCGCCGGCAAGCCAATCGCGATCGTGTGTCATTCCACGGGTGCGCTGCGTCACGTCAGGACGCCGGACGGCAAGCCTCTGGTGCAGGGCAAGGAAGTTACCGGCTTCACCAACGGCGAGGAAGAAGAGGTCGGCCTCACCAAAGTGGTGCCCTTCCTTGTCGAAGATGAGATGTTGAAATTGGGCGCCACCTTTTCGAAGAAGGCCAACTGGGAGGTTCACGTGGTTAGCGACGGCATGCTGATCACAGGACAGAATCCGCATTCCTCGGGCCCGGCCGCGAAGACGCTGATGGCAGCGCTGAAGCAAAAGACCAAACCAGGTGCCACCGCCCGGGCTTCGTAGATCGAATATCCATCGAGCGGCTGCTGACTTTCTATGGATGCGGTCGCGGGTTGCCGTTGAAGAGGCGCTTTCGACGGGCGCCTCGCCTACGGCACCGGCCCGCAGATCAATACGATCGGGCGGCGCCGTTGCCCGATCGGTGGGCTCATACCAATGGCTGGTCGAGCGAAACCAACGTCTGGCCGCGTCATCCTGTGGACTGTCGTCTAACAAAACTCACGCATGGAGGCTCTAATGAACGCAACGAAAGAGAAACCACAGATTCGGCTCACTCGCTCATCGCCCGCTTATTGGCGGGTCACGTTCGACAATCCTCCGTTGAACGTCATGGGCCCACAGTTGGTTCGCGAGTTTAGAGAGATCATCACTGCCGTCGAGGCTGACGAGGAGGTCAAGGTCCTGGTCTTCGAAAGTGCCGTTGAAGGATTTTTCCTGAATCACAGTGATTTCCACGCCGACCTCAAGGATCTGACCAGCCTGCCTCAAGGGCCGACGGGATTGGAGGCGTGGCCGGACATACTCGTCCGGCTTACGCGGGCGCCCGTCGTGTCCATCGCTTTGATCCGCGGGCGCGCGACAGGGAACGGAAGTGAGATCGCCCTGGCCTGCGACATGAGTTTCGCAAGCCGCGAGAAAGCTCTTCTATCGCAGTGGGAAGTGGGGGTCGGGTTGGTCGCAGGGGGAGGACCCATGGCGCGCCTGCCAAGGCTAATGGGCAGACAAAGAGCCTTAGAGGTGCTCCTGAGCTCCAATGACATCGGGGGCGACCTGGCTGAAGCTTATGGCTATGTGAACAGGTCGCTGCCGGACAGCGAACTTGACAGCTTCGTCGATGCGCTGGCGACCCGCATCGCTTCGTTTGATAGGTGGGCGATAGCGAACACGAAGCGCCTCGTGAATGCCGCCAGCCTACCGCCGGACGTCGAGATCGCTGCCGGCTGGGACGCCTGCATGACCTCGATCGCTCGGCCGGCTGCGCAGGGCAAGATCAAGGCTTTGTTTGAGCAGGGGTTTCATCGGCCCGGAGACGCAGAAGATCGCCTGGGATTCTATTTGGGGCAACTCGGCCACGGAGGCTGATGCGCTCGAAGGACGCGAGCCTGAATTTCCCTTCCGCGCAACACTCATCAGAAAGGACACTGTCATGGATTTGCTTACCTTCGCGAAGAATATTGCGGACCGCGTCGAAGCGCAGTCAGCACGCGCCAAAGTGCCGGTTGCCGTTTGTGTTATCGATATTCACGGCAACATCATTCTCAAGCACCGCATGACCGGAGCGCCGACCTTCTCGATCGAGCTATCGGAGCGGAAAGCCTACACGTCCGCGCTTGTGGGACTTCGAACGGCCGATCTCTTTCCGCTCGTGCAGCCTGGGCAGGAGCTCTTCCCTCTAATGGGGCTGTCCGAGGGAAGGTTTTGTTCAATGGGCGGCGGAGCGCCGCTCACCAGCGAGGGCCAATTGGTCGCGGGCGTCGGCGTAAGCGGTGGCAGCGTTGAGCAGGACGTCGGCATCCTCGAATCGGCGCTCCGAGAAGCCGGTACGCCCGCGCTCGCCGGGGCAGAGTAGCGCGCCAGGCCCTCGGCGGGCACGAGCCGTCGCGCCTCGCGTCCATCAATGCACTGCGGTGATACGGCCGGAGTTGAGCGTATTTCGGAAACGAGCGACCGACGGTCAAGCCGGCGCGAATGGCACGAAGCGGACGTTGCCAAATATCTGATTCTTCGAGTCTATGGTCCCGCTCACTGGCGCCGCGGCTGCTGGGAGCCGATCGCGGTCTGGGCCGCCTTGCAGGCGTTGCTCGCCGGAGCCACAGTTGCCGTCAAGTCCGACGGCAAAGACCGGGCAAACGGGCAAGCGGGACGATAGAGGGAACGATGAAGCTCGCTACGAACCTGTTCGCCGGCCTCCTTGTGGTGCTCGCGGCGCAGACGGCATCGGCTCAATCCAGTTATCCGAACCGGCCGGTGAAAATCCTGGTCGGTTTCTCATCCGGCACGGCTCCCGACCTTGCGGCGCGCATGCTTGCCGACCGGTTTTCGGAAGTCTGGGCACGCCGTTCGTGGTCGAGAATATTCCCGGCGCCGGCAGCAACGTCGCCACCGATCGCGTCGCCCAGTCGGCCGCCGATGGCTACACGTTGCTAATGGGCGGCAACTCGTCGCTGGCCATCTTCGCCAAGGTCGCCATCGGGGGTAGCCCGGACATGACGAGGGCGGCCAGTCGTGAATGGCACTTTTGAGCAATGCCGCCGGACACTGAGAAATGTCCGGTTATCGCGGTAGACCGGAAGTAACGGTCGAAATGACGCGATTGACCCTCAGCAGACAACGACAAGTAAGTATCCCCCGGCAGAGCCGGGGTTTTTTTACGGGATTTTCCATCGGACAATTGCCCTTTCCCAAGGGCGTCGTACGTGCAAGGCGTATGTCTGCATTCATGGCATGAATGCCCTCTTTGCTTGGCCGCGCCGAGCGGTCAACCCCCGAAGCCCGCAGGGTCGCGCCGTAGGCGCGAGGGGTTGACGGCGAAAGCGCGTGCCGAGCAATAATCGTCGTGCAATGGGCCTCGCGGGTGGCTCTGCGCCCGCAAGTAGAGATAGGTCAAGAGCGAGAGCTCGTGACATCCTTGTTGTTGTCATCATCTATTTTTCAATCTGGGCAGTCCCTCCCGATCGTTGCGACGTTGGAGTTACATTTTATACGCTGAATCCAAGGTGGAGCCCCTTATTGAAGCTATGCGACACTGTAGGGTCGAGGATTGGCGCGCCGGTTTAGGTCGAAGTTCGTGTTCCCTGTTAGCTCGCCCTTTCGTCTGCGAGTGTCACAGCATGTCGGGATAGAAATCGGGCGCGCCTCGCTGTAGGTGAGGGGTTTCCGTTCCTGCTCTTTCGATTGCAAGACGGGTTCACAGTCTCACCATGGCGTACGTTTCCCGAAGCCCCCCTATAATGCCGGACGGTCGGATTTCCC
>CAWGJM010000066.1:0-52415 GCA_963822795.1 uncultured Alphaproteobacteria bacterium | reverse complement strand
CTCTCCCAGTGCTACCGAGCTGAGGACGCGCTCAAAGCCTTCCCGCTGGGCGGCGGCAAGACTCGCGCTCGATCCCAGGTCACTATTGATGATCTCGACCTGCTGCCAGCCCAGCGCACGCACCCGTTCGGCCATCGCATACTGGAGGAGTTGACTTTCCTTATTCTGCCGTACTTGCCTTTCGCTGGATTGCCGAAGGTAGACGATTGCCTTGCGAGCCAGATGCTCCGGTTTGATTTTTGGATTGTGCAAGAGCTCTGTCATTTCCTCTTCTCCCCTCTTCGTGAAACACCGCTGCTATAGCGCGGGCCATGAGATCGATCAGATCGGCGCGTGTCGCTGCGTCCATTGGCACGGCGCCGCATTCCCTTGAGATCATCAAATCTAAAAGTTGAAGTTGCACCACGACGACCTCCCCTCGGGCTTCCGCTAACGCGCGGTCGCCGAAGGTTATCGTGGACCGGGTGAGTCGAGTTGTGACGTGATCAATGAAGCGAGAGATAGGAGGGCTTGCTTACCGAGGTGCGGTCGTTGCGAGATCGTGATCTCGGCACACCCGGGCAACAGCATCCAGATAGGAATTCTTCAGTCGCCTCCCGGCTGGATCTATGACACAGACCGCCCCATCTCCTCGCTTCGGTCTGCGAAGAATCCGCAGCGTAACACCATGAAGTGGGTGAAAGGGGTAGAAGACCTGAACATCTGTATTATCGGCGCTCAGGGTATTGTGGGCGTGGGTGCCATCATCCGCACGTGCATATGATCGTGCCAGGTGGAGGGCTCTCGTTTGACGGCGCGCGATGGGTCGCCGCGCGCTCCAACTTCCTCGTGCATGTCAAGGTGCTGGCGCGCCTATTCCGGGGCAAGATGCTGGCGATGCTCATGCATGCGCACAACGCCGACGAGTTGAAGTTCTTCAACGCCCATGCCGGACTCGCCGACAAGAGAACGTTCAAGCGCTTCATCGCCCCGCTGCGGCGCATCAAGTGGGTGGTCGATTGCAAGGCGCCGTTCGCAGGGCCCGAGCAGGTGCTGCGCTATCTCTCCCGTTACACCCATCGTGTCGCCATCTCGAACCGCCGCCTCGTTGCAGCCGACGACGACGCGATTGCGTTCCGCTGGAAGGATTATCGCACGAACGGCCCCGGCCGCTGGAAGACGATGAGGCTTCACCCGCACGAGTTCATCAGGCGCTTCCTACTGCACGTGCTGCCCAAGGGCTTCCACCGCATCCGCCACTACGGGCTCTTTGCCTCCGCCAATCGCGCCGAGAGCATCGCGACGGCCCGCGCACTCCTCAATGTCGCCCCGCCTGCCGCCGATCCCCAAGAGCAGCCGGATGTTGCGCCCGATAGCCCGCGCGTGCTGCCCTGCCCATGCCCCCGCTGTGGCGCTCGCATGATCGTCATCGAGACTTTCGCGCGCGGCTGCGAGCCGAGCTGGCGGCCGACACCGATTAGGATCGACACGTCATGAGCCAGACCTCCTGTCGACGTTGCGGCTTTCCCGTTCCGATGCGCTGGCTCCGCGCCGGCGGCGATCTCTCTCGACCTAATCCCATCCCCCAGTCCGCCGTTCGCCCGTTGATGCGCTCCGAGCGGGCGCCGAAACGCCTACTGCACTCTCCCGACCTCGCGTGTGCAGACATCGAGCTGGTGTCGTGCTGGCGTGCCGCTCATCATCGAGATCGGCGCCAACATTAAATCCCCATAGCACTCGCTGCCAGCCAGTGCCCAACTTCCCGCGACTTCGTGCATTGGCGCTTTTCGGACGCCGGCCGCCGCAGCGCGTGGATAGCCTCCTCATGCCGGCGTCCGAAAACCTACACAGATTCGGACGTTCCGTAACCTGTTTCTGACCACCGACTTTTAGATTCCAAGGCCGAGAGCGACGATGTCGGTTTTGAAGCGGAGTTGGCTCGGATGTCCCGTCAGATCGAAGGGGCTTTCCGGTTTCTTGAAGTCCTCAAAAAAGCCGCCGCTGATCCATCAAACCGAAGCTCGATTGATCCGCCGCTATTCCGGCTATCTAGGTCGGGGTCGAACTCATGATGCCAGAGCTCATTGAGCATCGTTTCATGAATTGTATTTTTTACACGCTGAGCTTCTTCTGCATTTCCTGATGCCGTGAAGTTAGCGATAGCAGAAATGAACCTGTTGATTTCGCCAAACGGCAACAATCGAGCGTACTGCAACTCGATTTCGGTTCCGACCTGTGGATCAGCGGGGCCGTAGTGATGACTCGCAAAAATCTGCAGGTTTCCAACGCTATATTCGTTATAGAAAATCTCGTAGCGACGACCATACTCTGGTTCCTCGCGCCCGGTAAGTTCAGCGTCAGGTTGTTCTTGCAACCGCCATGGCTCGTTTGGCTCGAACCTGTGGTTTAGAGCGTCGGCAAACATCTCGAAATCGGAGAAGAACCGTCGATCCTCGTCGCTAATTCGTAGCTCGGTGCCGTTTCGTAGCGAAGACGGTGTATGATTGGGCGTGATTGGCTTGCCATTTAGCAGCTTACCTAGAAATTTCCGCTTAGGGCCACGACTGACCGTTCGCCAGATGTAGCCGGTGAAGCCTAAATTTACCAGAACCAGCAGTATCAGAGCTTCGTACATGTTCGCCCCCTAGTCGCTGTTGACGGCGCTTGAGCGATCGCTGACCCGAGGAAAAAACTGCAATCCCAACCCCGGTTAGCACTTTTGTGGTCGTTCACGTGGTACAATTTCTTAATGCGTGTCCAACGCGAGGGCTGACCGGAAGTACTCACTACGGTAACCTTGCGCTGCAATGCTTGCGATATCTTGTGCCGCCAAGGGAGAATAACAAGCCAGTTCGGAAAGTGATTTGTTTGAAACTTAACACCACATTTGCAGCCATTATGGCGGCCTTTGCTGTGTGCCCGACCGGAGCCGTGGCCGAAGTCTATTCGTGCGAAATTAAGGAATGGGTGCGGGTAAATGACGAGGGACTTGTTCGGCCCGCGCCGAGTGCACCTTTTAAACGCCACGTATCGATCGACAAGGAAACCGGCAATGCTGTCGGCGATGCGTTGTCGAGTGCAAATCGTTGGGAAGTTGCTCAAATGGGTTCGCAAGAAAACGCGTTCGTGACCCTTGGCTATGTTGGGTCGCGGCTCGTTTATGAAATCGCTGTCTACGAATTCAAAATCGGACGCGAGAAACCCCTGATCATTGCCGTTCGGTCGCATCGCGGGCTTTTTTCAGCCCTCAGTGGAATCTGCCAGTGATGTTTCGCATTTCGCGGGATGTGCCGCTTGATCGTCACAAACAACGTCGGCAGCGCGGATACCCGTGTTGTCGGCGACGCTCATTGAGGCTCGAAAGATCACGGACAAGCGGCACGGTTCCCGGGGCCGAGTTAGTTTAGCTGACCTTGGGAATGGTTCAGAAAAGGCACGGAAACCCGCTCCTGATCTCGGGTGGTTGGCCTTTCCCGTGGGTTCGGGCGCCCAGAGGCCCGCTTCAGATCCCCGAGCTTTTTGGAGAGTCTCTGGGGCGCAAGACCCGGCGAAAACAACGGCAGCTTTGGAACAGTTAACGGGCTCAAGTCGGACACTGCGCCAAGTCCGAAAAAGTACGCCATCAGCAAACTCATGCATTGCAGCGAATTGCCGCTTTATTCGATCATCTCGTCATTACCGGCGAGCAACGATGTGGCACGGGGCGATCTATTTGGTGCGGCGGCCGAACGATTCCGCGTAGGTCTCCTCCGTGCGCGTGTCGATGATTGGGTCATCCGAGGGGTCAATGCCGCTTGTCACGTTGGTTGGCAAGAACCGCCGACGTTGCAATTTGCAATTTTCCATCCTTCCGGCGCGCGCAAGTCGTGCGAAATCGAAAATTCCGCATCGTATTCATCAAATGTAGTGATCACATCGATCTGAAAATTGCGTTGGTGTGTCACCTCAGCAAGTCCTACCTCACAAGCAAGAAGGCGGCCTTGTTGGGAATGCTCGATTGGTTCGCCGCAGCACTCAACTTAAGGAGACACGAATGACGATTGATAACTCACGGCGCACCGCTCTTGTCGGCTTTGGAGCATTGGCGGTCGGGACCGTTGCGCTTGCCGCTGGTCCTTCGCGCGCTGCTACGACCGAGCGAATCATCCCGCCCGGTGCCCAGGAACTCTCTGAGCTGATGGACCGGCTGCGCCGCGCGCCTCGCCGACGCGACTTCAAGACCGTGCCGATGATTCTCCAGCATCCTGATTTCTGGGATGACGAAGCGCTCAAGGAGATCATCGCCTATCGCGGCACGCGCAAGCAGGTGTGGGACAACACCAATCTGGCGGGTCCTTGGCTCAACCTGATGCGCAACTCGATTAATGCGCAGATCTTCTCCTTCGGACACAAGGATTTTATTGCAGTCTCCGCCACGCACGGCACGGCTCACCTCGCATTGCTCGACCAGCCGATGTGGGACAAGTACGAACTCGCAGCGCTTGCCGGCGCTAAGTTTAAGACCAATACGCTGGCGATGCCCAAGCCGGCCCCAACCGCTTTCGCACAAAGTGAGGATCCCAAAAGCGTGTTCGGGTCGGACGGCGACACCATCCCCGCGCTGCAGGAGCGCGGCATCGTCTTCATGGCTTGCCATAACGCGATCTGGGAGGTGACGGCGAAGCTCATCGCCTCCGGTAAAAATCCGGATCACGCCTCGCACGAGGCGGTGGCCGCCGAGCTCACTAACCATCTCATCGACGGCGTGGTGCTGACCCCCGGAATCGTTGCGACGATTCCGGAGCTGCAGCAGGTCGGCTTTCACTATTCGGCGTGAGGAGGTTCACATGCGCAAGACAGCCTTTGACGCCGCCGTACTGGCCGCCGCCCTCTTTCTGCCGCTAGCCGCATACTGCGCGGAGCCGGTCCAGCACGATTCGATCTTTCCGCCGTGGCAGCATGGAGAGAACAACGACGCGACGCAGCGCGGGCTCTCATTTACAGTTCCTCAGGTCGACGACCTCGCCGATTTCCATGGCAACGTGTCCGACCCGAAGCTCGTGCTCTACGTCGGTGGCAATTACTTCTTCGCCATGGCACCGCTGGTCGCGGAGTTCGAGCAACAGCATCCCGAGTTTAAAGGCAGGATCTACTGGGAAACCCTTCCGCCCGGCCTGCTCGAGAAGCAGATGGAGGCCGGCGGTACCGTCACCTCGGGCAACATGACCTGGACGGCGAAGCCGGATGCCTATTTGGCAGGGCTCAAGAAGGTTCAGGGCCTGATCGATCAGGGCGCCCTGACCGGTCCGGCCGTTCCTTACGTGACCAATACCCTGACGATCATGGTGCCGGCGGGCAATCCGGGCCATGTCAAAGGTCTCTCCGATCTGGCGCGGCCCGACCTTCACGTGGCCATGCCGAATCCCGAGTTCGAAGGTATCGCCCGGCAGATCGAGGCCTCGCTGAAGAACGCCGGCGGTGACGCGTTGGCCACGACCGTTTACAAGACGAAGGTTGCCGACGGCAGCACGGTTCTGACCCACATCCATCATCGACAAACGCCGCTCTTTCTGATGCAGGGACGCGCCCAGGCGGGCGTAACCTGGCAATCGGAGGCGATCTTCCAGGAGCAGATCGGTAACCCGATCACCCACGTCGACATCCCATCCGCACAGAACACGACCGCGATTTATGCCGGCGCGGAGGTGAAGGGTGCGGCGCATGCGGAAGCGGCCCGGCTCTGGCTGTCGTTCATCCGTTCGCCCACAGCACTTTCGATCTTCGAGCGCTACGGATTCAAGCCCTACGCCGACGCCGCGTCGGCCAACTGATCGTTTGAGGAGAATGCACTCATGTCCACTTTGTCTTTCACATCTGCACCCAACGTCGTGCGATCGGCCGACAATGCCGTTGAGCTGACCGAAGGCCAGCGCATGTGGCGAACGGCGGCGCTTGCCATGCTGTCGGTCCGCGTCGTTCAGGGCTTCATCTATTGGGGCGGCGGCTCTCGGCGCTTCATATACGCACCCTCAAAGCTCAACCCGGACGCACCCACCTGGATGGCGAACAAGTTTCAGACCGCAATGCCTGGGGCGCTGCTCGGCACCGACCACGTCATCAGCTTCATGCTGCACCACTTCTGGCTGCTCTATGCCGGCGTGATCCTGTTTAGCGCCGCCGAGCTCATCGTCGGCGCGATGCTGATTGCGGGAGCCCTGACCCGCGTCGCCGCTTTGGTATCGATGGGGTTTTCTGTGCTGCTGATGGCGATGTTCGGCTGGCAGGGTGCGACCTGCATCGATGAATGGACAATGGCCGCCTGCAATCTCGCAATGGGTGCAACGCTGCTGCTTGGCGGCAGCGGCGCGTGCTCGATCGACAACGTTCTGATCCGTCGCAATCCCGCACTGGCAGAAAAACCCTGGTTTCGCTGGATGGCAGGAAGCTTGCCGCTGCCGCTCAAGGACATCGCCTTCCGCAAGCTGGCGCTCGCGGTGCTCGTATTCGTACTGGTCTTCGATGTCGGAACATACGACTACTATCGCGGCTCCGTCGTGACCCCGTTCCATGGCGGGCCGGTCAGCCCGACGAAGCATCATCTCACGCTCAGCGACGCCAGATTGCTGCCCGACGGCTCCGTCCGCTTCCACGTCTATCTCGACGCCGGTACGCCGGAGGCGCCAGTGCACGTCGTTGCGGCCGATCTGCTCGACGCCATCAACCAGCCAGCCGCGCATTACGACGCCGCCGCTCTCTCGGCATTGCCCAAGACCGCGTTCGAGAACGACTACGCGTACAACAAGTTCGCGCCCGGTCCATTCGGGATCCGAGCTCCGATGGGGGCTGCAGCCACCGTGACACTGCCTCCACCTGCCTCAGCCACGAATACCGAAGCGAAATTCATCCGGCTGACGGATGTGGACGGCCGGACCTTCTCCGCGACCCTGGACAGCAGACCTTAGGCCAGTGCCGGGCTGGATGCCGACGGCGGCATCCAGCCGATCGCCGATCCCGTGCTCGAACCAGCCAGCCGGTTCGCTTTGGCCCGGTTCCCTGAAACACTCGTGGCAAAATGAGAACGATGAGCCCCCTCTTGGACATTGCCGGTAAGCCGGCCGCCAGCGCGACGGCTGCAAATCCTGGGAACGGAATCCACTGCGAAATCGTGCTGTCCGTTACCTATTGGACAGACCGCCTCTTCAGCTTGACGACGACCCGCGACGCCGGGTTCCGGTTTCGCAGCGGTCAATTCACGATGATCGGTCTCGAAGTCGACGGGCGGCCGCTCATGCGCGCCTATAGCATGGCCAGTGCCGCCTATGACCGAACTTAGGCGCGCAAGCCCCTAGTTTCAACTATGGGGTGAGCGCCTCTTTGCTATTAGACATCAGCCAGGTATATAATAGGCTGTGGCGGACTTCAGATCGAACAGGAACGTTCTCTTCTCGTGCAAATACCACGTGGTGTTTTGCCCGAAATACCGTAAGCCAGTTCTTAATCCGCCTATCGACGCCAAACTTAAGAAACTAATTCGGCAAGTATGCGACGAGACGCAATCGGCGCTGATTGAAATGGAAGTCGTGCCAGACCACGTCCATCTGCTTGTCGGCTGCGATCCGCAATACGGCATCCACCGGCTGGTGAAGGGCATCAAGCGCCGGTCTTCGCGTGTTCTCCGTCAGCAGTTCCGGGTGCTGCGCACGCGCATTCCAACATTATGGACGAACAGTTATTTTGTGTCTTCGGTCGGCGGCACTCCCCTCGCGCTCATCAAGCAATACATTGAAAATCAGAAGAGGGTCTGATGGAAAAGCCTCAAATGATTTCAATTGCCGGTCTTAAGGCGCGAGGATGGACGCAAGCCCTCATCACGTTCCTTGGGGAACCGGATGTGGTAAGGCGCAATTCTCATTATGCGAAATCAGCGCCTATGCGCCTCTACGACACCGCAAGAGTAGCTTCCTTCGAGGTGTCGTCAGAGTTTCTTGCTGCAAAAGCGTCAGTGCGGAGCAAAGACTGCCGTGGAGACAAAGCGCGCGGCACTGATGCAGCAGGTTCTGGAAATGCACGTTTCTGTTGAAACGCGCCCGGAACATTGGGTGAGACGTGCGGCGATTGAAGCGTATAACGAATGGCACGGGGATGGAGACGGGGCGGCGGAAGATGCACCCGCCGAGTTTCTCGAACGCATCACCGTAAACTTGATCCGGCATAATCTAACAGCGTACGACAGGGCATTAGAGGAAGTCGCTGGTCGGGTTGGCATCGCCTCTGCGGTACAGAGCAAAGATTTACTCAGCCATAGGAGAGCCATAGGAGAGAGCTATCCGGCTTTAGCAGATGAATGCAGTCGGCAATTGATGCGTAGAGGACTGTGATGCCGCGCGTTAAAACCCTGTCCTTCGTCGCCGAGTTCCCGCTTCAGACGACTGCGGCGGATGAGAAGACATTGGATACGCGGCTGAACGCGGCCCGGCACCTCTATAATGCCTGTTTGCAGGAGTGCCTTCGCCGCCTCGATCTGATGAAGCAATCGAAGGCATGGCAAGCCGCACTTGCCATGCCAGCGACAGTGGACAAGCGTCACAACAAGGCGCGCTCGCAAGCGTTCGGGGCCGAACTGGAGCGGTTCGGCTTCACCTCGCGCGAGATTGAAAAGCATGCGCTCTCCTGCCGCAATGCCTGCTGGATCGGCGATCACCTCGGCAGCCACGACACGCAAACCACGAGTTTGCGCGCGTTCCGGGCAGCCGAGCAGTATGCGTTTGGCAAGCGCGGCCGCCCACGGTTCAAATCGTTAAACCGGCTGAACAGCATCGAGGGCAAAGCGGACGCTGTGATCCGCTACCGCGCCGAGCCTGTTCCGGCCGTGCACTACAGCGGCCTAGTGCTGCCGCTTATGCTCGATCCAAAGGACAAACGCGATTGGCAAAGAGAAGCGCTCGCGGCCAGGACCAAGTACGTCCGCATTATCCGGCGCGAGATCAAGGGCCGCGTCCGCTGGTTTTGCCAGTTGGTGCAAGAGGGCTTGCCGCCCGCTACGCACACCACCAAGGACGGTACTGTCGGACTCGACATCGGGCCGTCCAGCATCGCGGCGGTATCAAGCGACGACGCTATTTTGGAGCAGTTATGCCCGAGCGTCGTCGAACCGTGGAACGACTGCCGGCGGATCCAGCGCGCGATGGACCGCTCGCGACGTGCAACCAACCTGGACAACTTCGATGCCAAAGGGCGCGCGATCAAGGGTAAGAGAAGGTGGAACAGGTCGCAGCGCTATCAGGCGCTTGCCGCTTCGAAACGCGAGCGCGATCGAGTATTGGCTGCCGAGCGCAAGCGATCGCATGGCGAGTTGGCGAACCGCATTCTCGGTCAAGGGACAACCATCAAAACAGAGGAGTTGAGCTACAAGTCATTTCAGAAGAACTACGGTCGCAGCGTGAAAGTGCGTGCGCCAGGAATGTTGATCTCGATGCTTCAGCGCAAGGCTGCAAGTGCTGGCGGTGGAGTGATTGAGATCAAAACCCGGCATACACGGTTGAGCCAGTTCGATCATACCACGGGCGAATACATCAAGAAGCCGCTCTCGCAGCGGGTTCATGTGTTCGGCGATGGCAGGACAGAGCCGGTTCAACGTGATCTCTACAGCGCGTTTCTTGCGACATGCTGCGATACGAATTTGCTCGACATTCCCCAAGTCAAGATCGCTTGGGCCAGTGCGGAACCGCTCCTGAGGACGGCGATGTCGAGTGTACTTCAACCTGCAAGCGGGAAGGGCTTTGCCCAACCCCACGTCCGTAATGGCGTTAGAGCGGGTCGCCGGATCAAGAGAGTTGGGCCGGCCGTCGAGGCCGGGGATGATGTAGCGCCTCTGCAAACAGAGACCGCGAGAGCCCCGGAAAGACTGCCTTCTGCCTCTCTCAGAACCCCCTGGCTTTAGCCATGGGGAGGTTCAGGACAGGCTCGAATTCTTCAGCATCAAGGTGCCGGACGGTCCACTGACGTCCCGCCTTCAGCATCTTATGCCCGGCATGCAAATTTTGGTCGGTCACAAGCCGACCGGGACCCTCGTGATGGATAGCCTGTCGCCAGGTCGCCGGCTGTATTTGCTGGGCACTGGCACCGGAATTGCTCCGTTCGCGAGCATCGCGCGCGACCCGGAGATCTACCAACGCTTCGAAAGCGTCGCTCTGGTGCATGGCTGCCGGAAAGTCGGGGAAACGAACTACAGCGCTGTCGTCGTCGCTCTCTTAATGAACGATGAGTTCCTGGGCACGAACGCCCGGCAGCGGCTCGCTTATTATCCGACCGTGACACGCGAGGCGTTCCGCAATAGCGGCCGCATCACCGATCTTTTGCTGTCCGGCAAACTAGGCTCGGATCTCGGCCATCCTGCCTTGGATCCAGTGTGCGATCGCGTGATGGTTTGCGGCAGCCAGAGCTTTAACAGCGATATGGTCGCGTATCTGAAGGAGCGTGGCTTCGTCGAGGCAGCAGCGACGAGCCAGCGCATTTCGTGATCGAAAAAGCCCTTGTTGAGCCAAAGGCCCTACCGGCTCGGAGCGAGGATCATGGCTGAGAAACCACCCCCGCGGCGCGCGAGCGGGCCGTTCGGCAACGGGCCGGTCCTGCTGGTGATCGGTGATGTGTTTGCACGCGGGGATGTGTCCTCATTACCGGTTCCGATCGGGGTGGCCGCATGACCTCGCCGAGCCAGCAGAAGCTCAGGGTGGTCGGTCCGACCGTCGTGACGGCGAACCGGTTGAGCGATGGGAAGGTCCTCTATCGTGCGGCCGATGAAGGCTGGACGACGCGGCTCGAGGCGGCAGCGGTCGTCACAACGACCGAGGCGGCTCGAGAGCTGCTCCCCGCCGCGGTGCGCGAAGACACCGAGGCGGTCGATGCCTACGCGGCTCCGGTCGCGATCTGCGACGGCTGCATCGAGCCAAGAAACCTGCGCGAGCGCATCCGTGCCGCGGGCCGACATTCGCGCTGCCAGCAACGAGGCAATCATCCGGCAAGAAACTCAGCGAGACCGGCCCGTGTACGTCTACGACGATTTCGACCACACCCTGGTAGCCGAACGCTTGCGCGAGTTCCGCGATCAAGTGGCGCGGCGGCTCTCGGGCGAGCTCACCGAGGACGGATTCAAGCCGCTTCGCCTGATGAATGGCGTTTATCTTCAGCTCCATGCCTACGTGTTGCGGATCGCGATCCCGTGCGGCACGCTCTCCTCGGCGCAGCTGCACACCTTCGCGCGCATCGCGAGGAAATATGACCGCAAATACAGCCATTTCACCACGCGCCAGAACTGGGAGCGCCCGTCGAAGAGATCGTCGAGCGAAAGAACGACCTTCGGTCCCTGAAACTGGTAGGGCTTTCTACGCACTCCAGGGCATCGCCATTCGGCGGCGAGCTAGCGCATCACGTTGGCGCGTGAATTCCTTCTCGGCGGCGAGCAGAAGACGGGGCCGAAGCCCCCGGTTGAGGGCTTAGAGTCCGTCCGGCTTTGCCTGGCCGTCTACTATCAACACGTAGCCGCTGGTTGGAAGCTCGGTGACGACGCGGTCATTGCGACCGACGAAAAACTCCAGGTAACCTTGAATCCAGTAGCCGAAGCGCTGACTGGATGGGCCCGGACGGAGGCCATCGCAGAGGTGTTCCCGGATCATCAACGAAGATACCCGTCAGACAATCGATAACCCCGCTAGCAAAGCGCTTCGCTTAGGGGTTGTTGCCGGGTTAGCAAATTACACGATGGTGGTAGCGCGGGAGGTACGTGGCCAATGTCCGAGAGGGGTCAAAATTGGTCAACCGGGCGAAAGCCAATTGCTGATCGCCAGGAGTATCAGAAAGGTTCCGCGGTCTATTTTATTCGAACACTTCGTCGGCGCGCGAAAGCAAAGACTCTGGGATCGACACCCCCAGGGCCTTCCGGCGAAACGATCATCGCTCAATCGTACCGCTGACAGCGGCGATCGTCTTGCCATCGCATGTTCCACATCTGCAATGGACTGCTCGATGCGGCGCCGCTAGGCTGGACTCCATACACGTAAAATTCTAATTTTGGACGGCGATGGGTCAGTTGGAGTGGCGATGTGAGACATGTCGCCAACGGAGACCGACATGCTCGATCAGCCGTCGAAGGATGCGGGAAAATCCACGCCAGGTCGGCGATTCCTGAAATTGCTTGGATATACCGAGGCACCTAGCGCCGGGCCCGGCAAGGGCAAGACGGGAAGCCGCACGCCGAAGGAGCCAGAGGAGCGCAAGCACCAGTTTGCGACCTGGTACATCTTTGCGGCCTTCCTCGGCGTGATGCTGGTCCAGTTCCTGTGGCTGCGCTTCACTCAGGTCGACACCATTCCGTACAGCCAATTTGAGCAGCTCGTTGACGAGAACAAGATCGCGGAAGTGCTGGTCGGACAGGAGACCATCCAAGGGATTCTGAAGGTGCCGTTCCCAGACGGCCGCAAGATGTTCTACACGGTCCGCGTCGAGCCCGAGCTCGCCGACAAGCTGCGGGCCCACGGCGTCGTCATCACCGGCGCGCCGTCGTCGACCTTCCTCTCCACCATCCTGTCCTGGGTGCTACCGATCTTCATCTTCTATCTGATCTGGACCTACGGGTTCCGCCGTATGGCGGAACGCCAGGGCCTTGGCGGCCTGATGTCGATCGGCAAGTCGCGCGCGAAGGTCTATGTCGAGACCGACACCAAGACCACCTTCCGGGACGTGGCCGGCGTCGACGAGGCGAAGTTCGAGCTGCAGGAAGTGGTCGCCTTCCTGCGCGATCCTACGTCCTTCGGCCGGCTCGGCGCACGCATCCCGAAGGGCATCCTACTGGTCGGCCCGCCCGGCACCGGCAAGACGCTGCTGGCGCGCGCGGTGGCCGGCGAGGCGGGCGTACCATTCTTCTCGATCTCCGGCGCCGAGTTCGTCGAGATGTTCGTCGGCGTCGGAGCGGCGCGCGTGCGCGATCTGTTCGAGCAGGCGCGCAAGGCGGCGCCCTGCATCATCTTCATCGACGAGCTCGATGCGCTCGGCCGCAGCCGCGGCCCTGGCGCTTTCGGCGGCTACGACGAGAAGGAGCAGACGCTCAACCAGCTGCTCGCCGAACTCGACGGGTTCGACCCGACGATTGGCGTGATTCTGCTCGGCGCCACTAACCGGCCGGAGGTTCTCGATCCAGCCTTGCTGCGGCCAGGTCGTTTCGACCGCCAGGTACTGGTCGACCGGCCCGACCGTTCCGGCCGGCTGGAAATCCTCAAGGTGCACGTGGCCAAGATACGACTGGCCTCGGGCGTGGACCTCGACCAGATCGCCGGACTGACTACCGGCTTCACCGGCGCCGATCTTGCCAACCTGGTCAACGAGGCCGCCATCGTGGCGACCCGGCGCAACGCCGAAGCGGTGACGCTCGCTGACTTCACCGCGGCCATCGAGCGCATCGTGGCGGGACTGGAAAAGAAGAGCCGCGTTCTGGGCCAGGAGGAACGCCGCCGCGTCGCCTATCACGAGATGGGGCATGCGCTGGTCGCAGCGAGCCTTCCTGGCGTCGATCCGGTGCACAAGGTTTCGATCATCCCACGCGGCGTCGGCGCGCTCGGCTACACCATGCAGCGGCCGACCGAGGATCGCTTCGTACTCGCCCGCCACGATCTCGCCAACCGTATCGCCGTGCTGATGGGCGGGCGGGCTTCGGAGGCGCTGATCTTCGACGGCGAGGTCTCTACCGGCGCGGCCGACGACCTACAGCGCGCGACCGAGATCGCGCTGCAGATGGTCACCCGGTTCGGTATGGACGAGACGGTGGGCCAGCGCACCTACTCAGCCGCGCCGCAGCCGTTCCTTGGGACTCCGGCCAGCGGCGTCGAAGCCTCCGAGACGACCGAGCGCGAGATCGACGTGGCGGTGCGCGACATCATTACGAAGGCCTTCGAGCAGGCGACTGCCATCCTACGAACACGGCGCGCCGACCTCGACGAAGGCGGCCGTCTGCTACTTGCCCGCGAGACGTTGACCGCCGATCAATTCCCTGCGATCCGGCCCGCAACGAAGCAGCCTGAAACAGTAGGCTGACGGCTTCGTTGACTGGAAGTGGTAAAACGGCACTTTTGACCCACGCGAAAGATCAGAGACTGGGGCAAAAGCGCGGATTCCGATCGGCGGAGTTCATGTTCTCGCTTCGGTTGTCTTGGATCCTCGCGCGTCAGTGTCCGCCCAACGACATTAAGCAAATATAATATGCGCGGCTCGGCGTATAGAGTTAAGCAGGACGGCGGTATCATGAGGATTGCAGTCGTTGTACGGGAGCGGAATATGAAGAGGCTCGTTCTCTTTGCGTCAACGCTTGCTGTTCTTGTCGCCCCGCTCACCGTTCGAGCAGAACAGCCGCCGATCATCGACAGGAATATCTTCTTCGGTGAGGTCGAAATCAGCGGCGAGAAGATTTCGCCGGATGGACAGTTCATTTCGTTTCTGAAGCCCTATAAGGGCACACGCAACATTTGGGTGAAAAAGACCAGCGAACCGTTCAGCGCCGCGCGTCCCGTCAGCGCCGAGGTCAAACGGCCGGTAAGAGGACATTTCTGGAGCCACGATTCGAAGTTCATCCTGTATGCTCAGGATGCCGGCGGCGATGAGAATTTCAACGTCTACGCGATCGACCCGACGCTTGCAGCGGATCCGGTAACAGGTGTGCCGCCGACGCGCGCGCTGACCAACCTGCAGGGCGTTCAGACCGTGATCTATTCGGTGCCCAGAGCCAAGCCTGACATCATCTACGTCGGCCTGAACGACCGCGATCCGCGCTGGCATGATCTGTATGAACTGCGTCTGTCGACCGGTGAGAAGACGCTGCTGCGCAAGAATACCGAGCGCATCACCAATTGGGTGTTCGATCACGACGCCACGCTGCGGCTGGCAGTGCGCCTGACCGTGGCGGGAGACAAGGAGCTGTTGCGCGTCGATCCGGACGGATTCAAAGTGATCTACAGTTGCGATGTGCTGGAAGGCTGTGGCCAGGAGGGTTTTGACGCGCAGAACAAGCTGGTTTATTTGGTGACCAACAAGGGGCCGTTGAATCTTACGGAATTGGATATGCTGGATCCGGCGACCGGCGCCACGACGCCGATCGAAAGCGATCCGCAAAAGCATGTAGACTTCGGGGGTGTCATCGTCTCCGTCGCAGACTATCGCGTTCTTTTCACAAAATACGAGGACGACGGCGTTCGGCGGTATTTCAAGGACCATGCATTCGAGGCGCAATTCGGCTGGCTGGAGTCCCAATTTCCAGGCAAGGAAGTGCGCCTTGGCGCGCGCACAACGGACGAGAGCCTGTGGATCGTCAGCGCGCACAGCGACACGGATCCGGGCGAAATTTATGTCTGGAATCCCAAGGCGCAGACTTTGACGCTACAATACCGCGTCCGCGAGGAATTACCGCGTGCCGCGCTATCGGAACGCCGGTCTTACCATTACAAATCGTCGGACGGGCTTGATATCCCGGCCTATTTGACGCTGCCGAAGGGCTTGCCGGCGGCGAATTTGCCCTTGATCGTCAATCCACACGGCGGTCCCTGGGCGCAGGAAATGTTCGGCTACAACGGCTTTGCTCAATTCCTCGCCAACCGCGGCTACGCCGTGCTGCAGCCGAACTTCCGAGGTTCCACTGGTTACGGCAAGGCGTACCTCAATGCCGGAAACGGCGAGTGGGGCCGAAAAATGCAAGACGATTTGACCTGGGGCGTGAAGGCATTGGTGGCCGATGGAACGGTGGACCCAAAGCGGGTCGGCATTGTGGGCGTCTCTTACGGCGGCTATGCGACGCTTGCCGGCGTGGCGTTCACCCCCGACCTTTACACCGTGGCCGTGGACATTGTGGGACCGTCCAACCTTGTCACGGAGCTCAACCTGTTGCCGGCATATTGGGAAGCCGGCAAGAAAGCGATGTACACGCGGGTCGCCGATCCCAAGACCGAGGAAGGCAAAGCTCTCTTGATTGCCGAGTCGCCGCTTACGCGGGCAAATGCCATCGTCACTCCGTTGATGGTTGTCCAGGGCAAGAACGATCCGCGCGTCAATATTCGGGAGAGCAATCAGATTGTCGCCGCCGTGCGCGACAATGGAAAGCCTGTCGAATATCTCGTCGCCCCCGACGAGGGCCACGGCTATGCCCGGCCCATCAACAATCTTGCAATGGTGTCGGCAATGGAACCCTTTCTGGCAAAGTATCTCGGCGGCCGTTACCAGGAGGATGTTCCGGCCGACGTCGCGGCCAAGCTAAAGGAAATCACGGTTGATCCACGGACGGTCAGTGGTGTCGTTACTCTAAAGGAACCTGACGCGAATTCGTCGAAGTAACAATCACATGTGTAAAGTAAGGTGAGCCCGGTAGCCCGGCGCCAGCCTTGCCGACGAATACGAACGATTAGGGGATTGGGCTAGTCCGTAGGCGGGTACACGTTCTCGGCGGACAACCAGAAGGGCCTCGAACATCTCATCAGCAAGGCCGATCTGTCTGAGCAGACCAGGGAGGCCCTGAAAGGGATTGCGCTAACGCCCGACACTTTAACCCCGGTCTTGCAAGCGCAGGAGCAGACGGCGGAGGTGACAAGACTGATCGCCGTACTCGCCGAGGTCAAAAAGTATGGCGTGAGCGGCTATATTTACGTTCACATCCTTGCGCCAAGGGCAGCGTCAGTACCTCTATTTCGACGAATATATCAGATGACGGGCCACGAAAATATCGAGGCTCTGATCGCGCGTGAAGCCAACAATCAGCTGAAGCCCTCAGACCATCGCCTGCTCGGCCTTGTTAGGCTCGCGCGCTTGAAAATGCCTGAACTGATCAATCCGCCGAGCACGATCGAACTAAAAAACAGGCTTGAAGGGGCAAGCAACCACCTGACACGCCAGGTTCTGAAATATTGGTCGCAGAACAAGCATCTGTGGATGACGTTCGACGTCCGGCCGGCCCGGCCGGGTGATCCGCCTGGTATGCAGCAGGGTACGAACATTTGGGGCGGTGTTTGATAACCGCCATCAGGTTACGACCGAACTGGGCAGCCGTTCGCGTGGTTTCGTCTGGTTTTTCTCTTTCCTGGCATGGTATTCGGACGTCAAGAAAAACGCCCGACCTATGATCCTGTTGCTCGATGAGCCGGGACTTACACTGCACGCGAAAGCCCAACACGATTTACTAAGGTATTTCAAGACTGAGCTGAAGGGTTCGCACCAGCTCATCTATTCCACGCACTCGCCGCTCGTGATTGACCCCACGCATTTTGAGCGGGTTCGTATCGTGCAGGACAAGAGCATCGATGCCGAACTGAATGCCGATATCGGTAAGGATGGGACGACGGTGCTGGAAGACGTGTTTGCGGCCAGCGCCGACAGCCTTTTTCCTCTGCAAGGCGCCCTTGGCTACGAGCTGCATCAGACCTTGTTCGTGGGACCGTACACCGTCGTCGTGGAGGGCGCGGCAGATTTGCTATTCCTGCAAGCCATGTCGGCGATTTTGCAGGAAGAAAAACGGACTGGACTCGATCCTCGTTGGACAATTGCGCCGGTTGGCGGTTCGGCGAAGGTGCCGACATTTGTTGCCCTGCTTGGCTCTCAGAAAGGCATGACAATCGAGCCACCCTTATCGACAGTCAGACCGCCGACCAGAAGAAAATCGAAGGGCTGTATCGCGAGAAGTTGCTGAAAAAGGCCAACGTGATGACCTTTGCGGATTTCACGAAGACCGCCGAGGCCGATATTGAAGACATGTTTGGTGCGGAATTCTATATTGACCTGGTCAACGCAGAATTTGAGGCCCAACTCGCGGCGCCGGTTGATCTAAAGGCTCTCAAGTCGAAAGAGCCAACGATTCTCCAGCGACTGGAAAAGTACTTCGAGGAGCATCCGCTAAAGGACGGCAATTTCAGCTACTATCGCCCTGCTTGCTATTTCAGTGAAAACTCGAAGAAGTTGTCCAAGAAACTCTCGAAAGAAGCCAAGGATAGCTTTGAGGCTGCCTTTCAGGCACTCAATGCACTGCTGAAATAAGACAGCATCGACATATCCAAGAAGACGACCAGTGATGGCAGCGATTTTTCGCTATAGGTCAGTCTTGATTCATCGTCATAGGTATATTACTATAATTCGCTCAGGCCCACGATTTTCGTGGGCTCCAGCCGGAAAGACCTGCAGGCGTTTCCTGCAGCCGTTCGCGGCGAGATCGGGCAGGCCCTTCTTGAAGCGCAGCTTGGGGATCATCCACGTTACGCGAAGCCCCTCAAGGGTTTTAGCGGGGTCCTCGAAATCCGCGATAACTTCGACGGCGATCATATAGGGCCGTCTACACCGTGCGGTTTGAGGGCGTCCTGTACGTCCTGCACGCTTTTCAAAAGAAATCAACGAGCGGGATTGCCACCCCGCGGCGACACATCGAGCTGGTTAGGCAGCGCCCAAAGGATGCTGAGACCATTCACAAAGCAAAGGGAGACCGCTGATGAGCACTAAGAAGAAACTGCCAGCCCACGAGAAGGGCTCTGGCAACATTTTCGCTGATCTCGGCTTGCCTAATGCCGAGGAACACCAGCTCAAGGCTGCCCTGGTGGTGCAGCTCAAACGGCTGATTGCTGAACGGGAGTTGACCCAAACGGCAGCCGCCAAGCTGATTGAAATGAAGCAGCCGGACTTGTCGAAGCTGCTCCGAGGGGATTTCCGGTTGGTTTCGGTTGAGAAGTTGATGCGAATGCTGACGGCCTTTGACCAGGACGTCGAAATCACGTTGAAGCCTCATCGCAAACGCGGCGAGGCTGGACGGATCGCGTTCATTTCTGCGGCGAGTTGATACGTAGGGGCCGGTTGGCCCCCTAGTTTTTCGGCCGGTTGACATACATGATAAAGCTGCGGCGACGCCCAGCCTTCGATTTTGCCGTCGGTGATGGCGAATTGTCCGGCCACGAAGTCGATCGGCTTGAGATTGGCGGACGGCACGAACGGGCAACCGTTCTTTTGGGCGCTGCTGCCGGCCAACTCCATGTTGAGCTGATACCGGTCTGCTGCGCGGTCACAAGGTCGTTCCAAAAGTCATGAGGCCAAAACCACCGCGAACAGCGGAAGCAACATCGTCAGCTTTTTCAAGTTCCGACTCCCCCGAGGTGGTTAGGCCTACGCGATCGCTCCGTGGTGCGCAGGCATTGGCTGAAATTGCCAACCCACCGAGGTATTTCAAAATCAGCTGCGTGACGATTTCGACGCCGGCCGCCGTGCCTACCGTCCAGCCGGCACCACCCATCCTTGCAGCAAGTTTGCTAAGCCATGAGCTGGTCTTTTTGCCGAGACCCGCTTCCGGTTTAGCTGCGTCCTCGTCTGTCGCTCGCTTCAAATCAGCGATATCGCTTTCAGCAATACCAAGGGCCTCTAGCGCCTTGGCGAGCGCGCCGAAGTCACCCTGCACGATCGTCGTGTTGACTTGCTGCGACAGCTGAGCGACCTAACTGTTGATGACGTTGTTGCCGCCGATGATGAATGTGTTCACTGCTGCCTCGATTTTTGCTGCTGGTAGTTTCCCGGGCTCGTCGTCTACCGCCGCTAAAGCTTCGCGGATTCCAACGCGAATCTTAAAACGCGGCTCTTAACGGTATCGATTATGGACGGAAACAGGCCGAGCGGGATCTCCTGCCAAGCCGATGACAGAGCCCAATCGGCGTAGAATTTTTCCTGGTTCAGCGCGATAAGGTCGGGCCGCCAGGGCATACCCAAAGTGCCACCTTTATCTTTGGTATCGACGTCATCAGCTGCAATCGCATCTGAAAAATAGGTGGGTTCAAGAAATTGGCGATATTTTTTGTCGAGTACGCCCAAGGGCAATGGCTTATTTTTCATCCTGCCACCAAACGGGCCACTGAAATTGCCCTTAGAATTGAGATAGGCTTTGCGATACTTCACGCTCGTCTTATCCGCGTATCCGTTCAACTCGCTTTCAACCCACGCCTCGAGTTTGTCATTCGTTAGATCGAACGCCAGCACTAGGCATTTGCGCAAAAGACTCGAGACTGGCTTTTCGCTATCGACAGCTGTCGAAGCGCCGCGTTCTCAGCTTCAAGCCGCAACTTCGACTTAAATGGTGAGGCCAAGACGGCAAGAAAGAAACAGAGCAGCCCGATCATTTCGCCAGTTTAAGCGATTCCACCACGTCATCAACTCGGATAAGGTTTTCGGTACACACGCGCCAAACGCATCGCCGATTGGACGTTTCCATGGGTTTGCGGCGGGTGTACCGAGCCGACTTACAAAGATTGGTGATGGTGTCCTTTCAGTATGTGACCGGTCAGGAAGCTGAAGGATACCGCTGCAACTACAGCTAGGCTGGAGAGGGTACCGAGATGATCACGATTCCTCAACTGACTGCGCAAGCCCTTGGCTCATTTCTTGCCCGGGAAACTGAAGGCCGATTCCGCTCGTCACATTCCGATTTGACGAAGCTGCTGCCCTTTGCCGCCAGGCTGACACTAGAGTGTATCGGTAACAGCGATGCACTCTATCACGATATCGAACACACCATGCTGGTGACCCTCGTCGGGCACGACATCTTGTCCGGAAGGGCGCTGCAGCGAACCACTACGGCCGACGACTACGCGAACTTCATTCTGGCCTGCCTAACCCACGACATCGGATACGTCCGCGGCATCGTCCAGGGCGACGAGGATGACGCCTATGTTGCAGACCTCAGCGGCCGTACAGTCCAGTTGCCGGTTGGATCGTCCGATGCCGCGCTTGCGCCCTACCATGTCGACCGATCAAAACTGTTCGTCATTGAGCGGCTCGACGACGTGGAGGAAGTCGATGCGGCCCGAATTGCCCGGGCAATCGAGTATACCCGCTTCCCCTATGCAACGACACCAAAGAACGACACTGACGATCTCAACGAGGAGGAAGGGTTGCTGTTGCGGGCCGCGGATCTGATCGGCCAGCTCGGGGACCCCAATTACATGCGGAAGTCAAATGCGCTTTTCTATGAGTTCGAGGAAATCGGGCTGAACAAGACACTGGGCTACGCGACGCCCGCCGACATCGTCTATAAATTCCCGCAGTTCTACTGGACCAATGTCGCACCGCAGATCCAGCTTGCGATCCGCTATCTTAATGTGACCTCCAGCGGTCGCCAATGGATCGCCAACCTCCACGGCAATGTTTTTCGGGCTGAACGCGAGGTGAATCTGTCTGGGCCGCAGAGATAAGTTCGAGCTAGGCGTTCTGTTAACCTGTCTTGTCAAGCTTTGTCGTATCCCGAAACGTGCCGTTCCCTTCAGCGAGCGAAGACAATAAACCCAATCACGAGGATCGCCAGGAACACCGTCTCACTCACCATCAGCAGGATGGGCTTGAACCCCACAGTGGCAAAGTCTTTCAGGTGCGCCAGCCCGCGCTGTTGATGGCGACTAGCAGCCGCGAAGGCTGCCACGAACCAGGGCACCACTGGTAGCATTGACGCGCCGGATAGGCCGGCGACATGGTTGTATGTACCGAAAACCTTATCCGAGTTGATGACTTGGTGAAATCGCTTAAGCTGGCGGAATGATCGGGCTGCTCTGTTTCCTTCTAGCCGTCCTGGCCTTGCCATTCAAGTTGAAGTTGGGGCTTGAAGCTGAGAATGCGGTGCTTCGACACCAGTTGAATGTCTTGAGGCGCAAGCTGCATGGCCGTGTCCGGCTCGCGAACCATGATCGCTGGTTCTTTATCCAGCTGTATCGTTGGTTTCCATCAATCCTGAAGGTTCTCACAATCATCCGGCCCGAGACCCTCGTGCGTTGGCACGGAGCCGGCTTTCGCTGCTACTGGCGTTGGAAGTCGCGCCCACCGGCTGGAAGAGGGACCAGATGCGGCAGCAAGTCCAGGGGGGCTGGACGTGGCGCAGACCTTGCTCGTGTGGCGCGGCGGCTCTCAGGCGAGCTCACCGAGGACGGATTCAAGCCGCTTCGCCCGATGAATGGCATTTATCTTCAGCTCCATGCCTACGTGTTGCGGATCGCGATCCCGTACGGCACGCCCTCCTCAGCGCAGCTGCACACCCTCGCGCGCATCGCCAGGAAGTATGACCGCAAATACGCCCATTTCACCACGCGCCTCGGTCGCTCAACTTCGCGAAGCCCTCGGTCTGCCATCGACCGAAGGCGTCAGGCCTTCGGGCAGGCCGCCCGGCTAAAAAATCCATCCCCTTTCGGGGCGCCTCCGCATATTTCCGGTTGCTCGCGCAGTGAGGTTGCGGAACACTTCAGCCACATGGGCGAGGTTTTTCCGCGCGAGAAAAATGATGCCTTACTGGATCAGAGAATTTAAGCATCGGGACACGGGCCGACGATATCGGTTGCCAGCGATGCGCGCGAGAAGGTCGAAAGCGGGAGCTGAGCTACATGATGATACGCGTGATGAGACGAGGCGCCGGCAACAAGAAGCTGCGAGCCACCAAGCTGTCGGAAGCCAAGCTCGACGCGCTCATCGAGGAGGCGACAGTCGACGCTTACACCGAATCTGAGCAGATGATGGGCTTCCACACGATGCTCGATGAACACCTCGACATGCCGTTCAAGACCGAGGTGCTCGGCGTCGAGGTGATAGTGGAGAAGGTCGATTTGACTGACGACGACCAGATTGTTGTGGTCTGCGCGCGGCGCAAGTCGCGTCAGACCATACCGATCCTCGATTTGCCGCTTCCGAGCCTACCGCCGAAAGGCGCGGAATGGATCGACGCCTATCGCCGATGGGCGCGCGGGAGATAGCGGTGGCCGGACAGATCGATCGCGACAAGCTCCGGGCGGCGCTTCGCAGGCTCGGCGATGAGTACATTTTCTACATGCTCTGCGACGCCATCGAGCTGATGCCACCGGCCATGCTTCACAAACTGGTCGAGCCGTACCTCGAACCGGGAAGCTTGCGTCCTGACGGCAATCATCCCGAGAGCCTGCTCGCGAGGGTGAAGGCCTTCGAGCAAGCCAGCCTGAGAGGTGACTACTATGAAGCGTTCAACGTAAACTCGACGAACCACATGAAGAAGTCCACCGGCACGATAGCCTGGATCGCGGAGTGCAATCGGCTCCTCGATCTCTGCGTGGTTCAGCCTCGATCGGAGGACGCTTCCGAATTGCGCCAGTGCTTCGATCTCATCTTCGGTCTGCTGGACGAAATTGACGCGTGTCGCGACAACATTGTCTTCTTTGCCGATGAGGCAGGCTCGTGGCAAGTCGGAGTCGATTGGAACAAGGTGTTGCCGTCATGGTTCAAGGTCCTGTCCGCGACGGCCACTCCTGAGCATTACGCAACGCGGGTCGTCGATCTTCTGAACCACCATTGCGGCCACGAAGGCCCCACGCTGCTGGCATTGGCGCGGAAGCTCGCGACTCCGGCTCAAGAGCGGGCCCTTGCGGGCGCCTGAAGCTTCGCGCGGTTGCGAGCATCCGAACCTGGAAGCCGTCCCCACGGGCTCGGATACGGTGCCCTCCTTGCAATTGTCGCAGGTCTCCGTGCGCGATATCAATCGCGTCATCGATGAGAGCATCCTCCCGGAAGAATTCTTCAGCGTCCGGAACGGGCGGCATGTCGTAGCGGCCGGATGCCCGCTGATCGCCTTCTATTTCGAGAGCGCTGACGGCGGCGATCTCTATTTTCCGGCTCATAACGGTCTGGTCGCAGGTTCGAGGACGCCTCTTATCGTTGCGCATTCCGGGGAAAGCGACCACCCATTCCAGGGCATGACGACCAGTGTCGCCCGGGGTGAAGGCCGCCGTTGGATCAGTCTGCTGATCTCCGTGTTCGCTGCGTCGCCGAGCATGACGCTCTTCCTGACAGGCATACCGAAACGCTCCAAGTCGTAACGTGTCCGCATCAAAAACCGCTCGCGCCTATTGTGGCCTTTCGTCGCTGGATCGCAAAGGCCATTGCGAATGCGAGCACGAGAAAGGTCGAGTAACGATCAAAATTGCGCTTGCTATTGCCGGCATGCGAGCGACCGATCCTAGTCTCACCTATCAGCAGGGGAAGGGTCGGGCAGCGCTAAATAATAGATATGCATATTGATTGGGACAAGTTCGATATCTTACTATATGATTAGATATCATACCACACGGAGATCGCTATGGGGCTCTCTCGCCGCACGGTTTTGCAAGCTGCCGGGGGAGCCGGACTGGCCCTCATCGGTACTGGCGGACTTTTCTCGGTATCGCGGACGCCGGAAAAGGCGTTACAGGCTTGGCGCGCCATCGACGAGGCTGCAACCGGAGACATACGGCTTGACGCCCTACGGTACGCCATTTTGGCACCCAGTCCGCACAACCGGCAGCCCTGGCAGATACGTCTTTCAGGCACGGATATTGCGACGCTCTTTTGCGACCTTGATCGCCGTCTTGCAGAGACTGATCCCAGTGATCGCCAGACGACGATCGGCTTCGGATGCTTCATCGAATTGGCGCGAATTGCCGCGGCGGAGCGCGGTGTCCGCATGGAATTGACGGAGTTTCCTGACGGCGAACCAACGGACAGGCTTGATCGACGACCCATCTCCGTTTTACGCTTTGTGCCCGACCCGATGACGGTCAAGGATCTTCTGTTTCCCTTTATTCCGCACCGTCGTTCGAGCAAGGTGCCATTCGATCTGTCGCGCCCTGTGGCGCTCGGGGTCATGGCGGAGCTTGCCAGCCAACAGAGGTTCGGCGCGCAAATCGTCACGAACACCGAACCGGATATGGTCGCAGCTCTGCGCAGACTGACCTGGAAGGCGTTTTCAATCGAAGCCGCGACCCAACGCACTTGGCTTGAAAGTGTCAACCTGACACGCATCGGGAAGTCTGAAATCGAAGCCCAACCAGACGGCATCGCGGTTGGCGGACCTTTTCTCGATGTCCTTGCACTGACCGGCCTTCTGTCGCGGGAGCAGATGGCGCGCACGGACAGCATAGCGTACAACTCCGGCTTGGATCTCATTAAGGCAACCATGGCCGCGACGCCGGCTTACGGCTGGGTCATAACGGATGGAAACAGTCGACGAGATCAGTTGGCAGCCGGTCGAGCCTACGTCCGCATGAATCTCGCCGCGACGCGCGCCGGACTTGGGTTTCATCCCAATAGCCAATCATTGCAGGAATATCCGGAGATGGTCGAAAAACTTCGAGAACTTCACGAACTGCTCGACGTGCGCTCTGGACGGCGCTTGCAGATGCTCGTCAGACTCGGTTACGGCGCGCCGGCGCCGGCAACGCCGCGCTGGCCGCTCGCAAGTCATCTGGTGAACACCTGATGTCTGTTAGCATCGCGTTCCGTATTATGACCGAGATCGGGATAATTCACCAACTTGGCAGTACGCTTTTCGAGCGGGACCTGCCTGACAACCTCACGATGCCGCAGTTTGCCGTGCTGAACCATTTCGCGCGCCTCGGCGGCGAGCAGAACCCAGCCGAACTCGCGCGCGTCATGCAAGTGACGAAGGCGACGATGTCGAGCACTTTGGGGCGTTTGGAAAACAAGGGCTTCGTGGCAAGCACGCCCGATCCGACGGACGGCCGCAGCAGACGGATCGCGCTGACCGCCGCTGGCCGCAAGGCGCGGGAGCGAGCGATCAAGTCGGTCGCCCACCACATCGCCGAAATCGAACGGGAGATCGGCGTTCGAGCGCTCGAAGGTGCGCTGCCGTTGCTCACAAAAATGCGGACGTTTCTGGACCAACGGCGCGGCGAAAATTGACGGAGCTTGGTGGTTGCGCCGCGCAAAGTTGATGCGGCGCCGCGCCTGCATGCCGTAACGACGGGTTCGATCGACCGCTCAGTAACGGCCGCATCGATGCCGCCTTTAGCCCGTCGCCCACACGTTGACGCGACCAGTTGGCGACGAAGGTCTTCAGGTTCGCTTGCCAGTGAGGTAGATCAACTCGGCAAGACGGAACAGTTCGGTGTCACGCTGCCGCTGGCCCATCCGTTAGCCGCGGCGGAACATATCACCCCAGTGACCTCGAGTACGAGTCCATGTCTTCCCGTCAAAGGCGTGTTTTTGGCAGCGTCAGCGGCATTGATAGGAGGAACGACGCGCAATGACGACCGATCCCTCGCTGACGTTTATCTGGAGCAGGTTTAGCAGTACATTCTCAAAAACCTTCATGAAAGCGCCCTCACCCATCCGTTCCTCGGACTGGCCGGTAGTTATCACCTATCTGCTGTTCACGGTGACGATCTTCCTCATCGTAAGCTTCTCGGTCCAATCGATCGTGTATTTCGCACGCACTGCATCCTGCAAGCGCCCCTCCCGGCCGGTCGAGCGATTCGCCCTCCTCCGTTCCTTCGACGGAGTCCACAACTTGGGTCATCGAACACGGCTTCAAGAAGGAGACAGGCAACGGCATTACCCTGCACAACAATAACATGCGGCCGCTGAACCGGGGCGACGTGAGGCTTGCGTCAAACGATCCTAATGACGCGCCCGTAATCGACCCGAACTACATGGCGGATCCGATAGATATGAAAAAGATGATCGCCTGCCTACGCAAGTGACGGCTCAGCCGATTTAGCGTCAACGTCGTAATATGGGAGTTTGCATGCCTGCTGGATTGAAACTCCGAACGGCAAGTAGGGATAAGAAGGATCGAGAAACGGCATCAGCTCTTTCACCATTACGATTTCGCAGTATCGATTATGGGTTGCCTTCGAACGATATGCCGCGACGCCGCAAGCAAGCGCTTGAACAAGCGAATCAGGATTCAACTCCGACCAAAAAGGCTGATCTTCAATAAGGAGTGTCATCCGACCTTCAGCTACTGTCGCCTGGCGTGGTACTTTGGCCTGGCGGGTCGGCAATACCGCCAAAACGAACTTTGGGGTCGAGATGTCTGCAGCTCAAATCGACGAATCTCCCAAGAAAGTATTGCTGTTCAGCGGTCACATGATTGACGCCCCCGATCGGCCGACGCCGCGCTTTCCCCCGGAAAAGGAACCCGTTGCAGCCGCTGCAATTGCGAATACGATTGCCGAAATTGGAGCTGGCACGGGCGATCTCGCGATTTGCGGCGGAGCATGCGGTGGCGATCTGCTGTTCGCCGAAGCGTGCCTTGCACGAAACATGCGGCTTGAACTCTACATTCCGTTCGCCGAGCCGAGCTTTCTTGCCAACTCGGTCGTTTTCGCTGACGCCAATTGGCACCGCCGCTATCTCGCGGCAAAGTCGAAGGCGACGTTGCATGTTATGCCGGACGAGCTGCGCCCGCTGTCGGCCGGCGAAAATCCCTACGAGCGTGTCAACCTGTGGATGCTGGAATCCGCCGCTCGCTTTGGCGGAGAGAATATTGCTTTTATCTGCCTGTGGAATGGCCAGGGCGGCGATGGTCCCGGCGGAGCGCAGCAGTTCATGGACCAGGCGGGTCGCAAGACCAACCGAATTTACTGGCTGGATACCAGAAAACTGTGGGATTGAAGGATCACCGACATGCCGGCGTGTTTCATGATTATGCCGTATGGCCGGAAGGCGACCCAGGTCGAAGCCGGACGTGGACCCGCAGAAATCGATTTCAACGCCCTGTGGGATCGCGGTTACGTTCCCGTGATTAGGGCGCTCGGCTACGAGCCAGTGCGGGCCGATCAGGACACCGGTGGACTGATTATCAGCCAGATGCTTGAGCGGCTCTATTTCGCCGATCTGGTGCTCGCCGATATGACCATCCCGAACGGAAACGTTTATTACGAAGTCGGCATCCGCCATGCCGCGAAGAAAGTGGGCTGCGTGCTACTCGCAGCCGACTGGTCGAAACAGTTGTTTGACGTGGTGCAGATGCGGACCGTTCGTTATCCGCTTCCGGAAGGTAATGTGATCGAAGCGACTGCCGGTACGTTTCAGAGTGCGATCAAGAATGAAATCCGGTCGCTCTGCGACGGGATTTCGCCGATGCATCAATCGATCCCTGGATATCCGTCCAACGTCGATCCGCAGAAGGCAACGACCATGCGGGATCAGTTAGCAGAGCTTGCCTCATTTCAAACAAAGGTGCGCGCAGTCCGTGCTGCTCCGCGAGACCAACGCATGCAAAAAGCGCAGGAACTACTTGCCAGCGATGGCCCCTCCCCCGCCGCTTACCCGGTGGCGCTCGCGCTGATGATGCTGTTACGCGATTGCGCCGATACGGTTGCGGATTGGAACGTTGTGCTCGATTTTGTGCGCAAGCTCCCGGACCGTTTTGCGGGTGACCCGAAAGTGCTGGAAAACCGCGCGTTTGCCGCTGCTCAAGTCGGCAACAACGCACAGGCCATCGCAGAACTCCAAATGTTGATCGATACGATCGGACCGTCGCCTGAGCGCTTTGGCCTGCTCGGCGGTCGATATAAGCGCCAGATAGACGTCCCGACGGCGTCGCCTGCGGAACGACGACAATATCTCAACCAGGCGATCGAGTCCTACGAACAGGGAATGGAGCTCGATCTTAATGAATATTATTGCTCCAGTAACCTGCCGCGGCTTTATCGAAAGCGTGGGCGGCCGGGCGACGAGGATCGCGCCCAAAACGTGTTAAGATTAGTAATCGCTTCCTGCGAGCGCGCGAGACGGCGCGCTGTGGCCGATGAATGGCTGCGCCCAACGCTGCTCGCAGCCGCCTTTGATGCCGGTGACCCGGACAAGGCCGAAGAGCTTGTTGATGACGTCGTCGCCGAAGGCGCCGCAAAGTGGAAGGTGGACGCGATTCTGCGTGACCTCGAAACAAGCCTCGCGCATATCAGCGACGCTCCACGGCGCGCGCGCCTTTCCGCCGTGATCGACACGCTCAAGACGGCTTGAAGACACCAAAATTGAAGTGCTCCGCCTTAACGCCTTGCGTAGCGACGGCTTTTCCGATCCTTTGCAAGCCGTCAAGCGCATCGATCGAGTCCAGCTTCTGCACGCTGCTCGGCTTGATGTCGCCACAACCGAGCGCCGCTAGGCCCTCACGGGTAAGCTCCCGTTGTAGCGGACGTAACCGAACAGCTTGTTATCGAGCGGGCCGCGTGACGCAATCATGTTGTCGACTTCCCGGTCGAGCAGTGGGCCCGAAACACAGTCTCCGAAAACCCGGCACAGGAAATCTTGCTCATTGAGCGCGGCATACACCAGCGCGGATGGAATCGTGGTCGCATTGAAGATGAGGTTCATCTCGTCCGGCTCAAGGCTGTAGTTCTCTCCCGCGCTCGTGCCCGTTCCGACCGACACGATCAACATCTCGTCGATGCCGGTTTTCCAGCCTCGGTTCTCTGCGGGCGCTCGGAGCCAATAGCGATCCACGGTCGCCATTAGGAACATCTGGAAAGCCGGATTATTGTACATGGTGACCCCGCCGTCGACGAATACGAAGGACTTGCCGCCGCAGTTGATGACTTCCGGGGGAAAATAGGTTGGAGCTGCGGTGCTAGCGCGCACCAATTGCCACAATGGAAAGTGCAGATTGCACGCTCCATGTTTCGCATCGTTATATTTTGCGAATGGATTGTTCGAAATCGGCCACGGCGAGTCCGTCGTTTTCAGCGCTTCCCCGTCATGTGCTCCGACCGCGCTGCTTTTCTCATCACCGCGCTGCCGCCCCAGCCAGCTTCGAAACGCTGTCAGCCTTGAGAGTCTCCTTGGAGGGAGCGCAACAACATCTTGGCATCTGAGCGATCGCCGCGGTCAGGCTGATCGGCGAAGAATTGCAATTCGTGCTGCAGCAGCATGCGTGCACGTTCGGTCTGGCCTTGGGCGGCAAGAAGACGGGCGAGACCGTCCGCCGAGCGCAGGGCAAATCCTCGTTGACCGCGCTGGCGGGCGAGCGCCAGCGCTTGCTCGAAGTACGTTTCGGCGAGCGCCGCATCGTTGATCTTCGCGTGCGAGGCAAGCCGCCCTTCGATACGAAGGCACTCGACCTCGTACCAGTAGTTACCGCCGCGCCCGAAGACGTTGCGCGCCTGCTGGAGACAAAGCCTGGCTTCCGCCAGCTTGTCGGTGCGGACATATGCCTCTGCAAGCCAGCAAAGGTAGGTGGGCAACCAGTAGACAAGGTGCGCCGTCTGCAAGAAATCGCGCTGCTTCTCCAGCGTGTCGATGCCCTCCGCCAGGCGGCCGGACTCGACCTCGGACCAGCCGAGAAATGACCGCGCTACCGAGATCCACAGCGGCAGCTCCCGTTTGATCGCGCCCGCAAGCGTCTGCTGTGCGAGGGCCTGGACCGTTGGCGCGTCCCGCTCCAGCGTGTACAGCATGCAGACGTGAGAATAGGCGTACCCGAGGGTATGGGCATGCGACAATTGGTCTGCATATTCGAGCGCGTCTCGCCCGTGTGCGACCGCTTCGGAAACCCGGCCCAGCAGCCAGCAGGTGATGCACAGGTTGGATAGGCTCGTGACCTGCACGTCGGTGCCGTATGTGACGGCCGTTGCGTGGTCGGCGGATGCATCGTAGAGTTTGGCTGCCCGCTCGAGATGATCGCGCGCTTTTTCAGTCTCCCCATCCAGCAGCGACGTGCCGTGCAACCGGTGGCCGACCATGCGATCGGCCCTCGTTCCTTTGAGTTCCGCGAGCGCCAGAAAGTCTCGCGCTAGCGCGCCGGCCTCCCGCACATCGCTTGCAACTCGCAGGTACGACCACCGCGCGTACAGCGCCGGAAAGATGCGCGGATCGTTGTCCAAAGCGCGGCAGAGCTCGATGGCGCGGCTGCTCACATCGGAGACCGCGTCGGCGCCAAATCCCCGTAGCGCTATCGTCGGTCCGATCAGCGCAATCTGGGCGTTCAGCTCCAGATTGTCCCGTTCAAGTCCCGCAGGGAGCTTGCTGATCTCCTCCCGCGCCGTGTTAAGTTGTGCGATGGCCTCCAGATTTGCCGAGCGCTCGGCTGCTTGCTTTGCCGCTTTGAGCCACATCTGCGCCGCGCGCGAGGTGCGGCCGGCCTCCGACAGATGCTGCGCGAGGTAGGCGGGTTCCCTGTTGGCGATCTCCGGCAGGTGGAATTCGATCTCCTCGGCAACGCGGGCGTGCAGCTCTCGTCTCTGCCGCCTGAGGAGCGAATAGTACGCGACGTCCCTCACCAGAGCATGCTTGAAGGAATAGACCTGTTCGTCGTCACTGCGCTCGAGCCCTATCAGTCCTGACGCGCGCAGCCGCTCGAGAGCGGGTTCAAGGCTGTTCTGGTGCTCACTCGCAACGGCCGCAAGAAGCCGATGCGAAAAACTGCGCCCGATCACCGACGCGAGCTGGGCGATCGCCTTGGCATCGCCGAGCCGTTCGAGACGGAGCATCAGGGAGTCGTAGAGCGCCGATGGCACTTCGGCGAGCTCGCTGGCGACGGCCCCTCGTCCGGCGCCCGGATCGACCTGACCGGTCTCGACGGCCGCCGCCGCCAACTCTTCTACGAACAACGGCACGCCGTCCGATCGCGCGACGATCTGCTGGATCAATTGGCTCGGCAGCCGCTCGTCGCGGACAACGGCGCCGGCGAGATCGCGGCAGTCGTCGTCGTCAAGCCGCTGGAGCAGAATGCGCCGGACCATCAGCGAACCGCTGCGAATGGCTGTCGCCCGGCTGGTGATCACGAGCAGAATCGGCGCGTTGCCGATCTGGCCAGCGATGCGCTCGACGATCTCGATGGTCGATGGATCGGTCCAGTGAAAATCCTCGACCACTATCAGGCCCGGGCCGCCGCGGGCGTGCGACGTCAAGAGCTGTACAACCGCGTCGCGCGTCCTCCGACGCCGCTCCTGCGCATCGGGAACCGTCGCGCTCGATGTGCCATGCACGGGCAAGCCAAGCATTTGGCCGATGAGCATATATTGCTCCTCGTCGCCGGCGGGCGTTGTAGCGAGGAATTCACTCAGGCGCGCCGAATTGGCCTTCTCGCCTTCATCCTTGCGAATACCGATGTGCTGCTCGAGGGTCCTTATGACCGGGTACAGCGGTGTGTTCTGGTGCTGAGCTGAGGCTTGGACCGCTACAATCAGTTCGTCGGGCAGCCCGGTTTTGTCAATCAGCTCCAGTGCCAAGCGCGATTTGCCGATCCCGGGCTCCCCGGTGATTTCCACAGTGTGGCCCCGTCCGGTCTTCGCCAATTCCCACGCTTGCAGCAACTGGCCCATTTCCGCGACCCTGTTGACCAGCGGCAACGTGTTGCGGTGGCGTGCGCGGTGCGCCACGTCATCTTCCGTCGCCTCTCCCAGGACGAGGAAGACCTCAATTTTCCGCGACAGTCCTTTGAGCGCGCGCATCCCGAGTGGTCGCAAGGAGAATTTGCCGCGTAGCAGGCGCTTGGTCTCACCGCTGATCACCAGCGAATTGGGCTCGCCTATTTCCTGCAACCGGGCTGCGATGTTGGGCGTATCGCCGACGATCTCCGTTGCGTCGTGCACATGGCCCCGCCCCGCCTTGCCGATCACCGCCACGCCCGTGTGCAAACCGATCCGAACGCGAAGCGGTTCTTGGATCGTTGCCGTCGCGCGCTCGCCGAGTTCTTGAATGCCCTGCAATAACAGCAGGCCAGCTCGTACCGCGCTCTCAGCCTCGTTCTCCGACGCGAGGGGATAGCCGAACTCGGCGCGAATGCCGTCACCGATGTAGTTGACGACGATGCCCCCGGCATTCTTGATGCACCGGGAGCTGATCGCCTGGAATTCCAACAGAATCTCTCTCAGGTCCTCAATGTCGCAGCGCTCAGAGAGACCGGTTGAGTCAACTATGTCGCAGAACAGAACGGTGACCTGACGGCGTTCGGTTGTTCTGTCGTGAAGATCGTCCATCATTCATCCAGGAATTCTGACGATGTTCCGCGGATCGCTTGAGCTCCGCTGCTTCTTCCCTATGAATTCAAGATCCTTGTTGCTGATCTGCTCGGGCTCATCCACTGCAAATAAGTCCGCGACGCTTTAAGCGACCAATCGACAGCCACAACGATCTCGATCACTCCAGACTAGGCCTCCAGCCCAGGCGTCACAAGCGCTTCCCTTGCCGTTGGACGGCCTCTGAGCCGGCGCTCACCCGCTCAGCTCAGCAGGCCAGCAAAGAACGCATTTAGCATGCGCCGTTGCGGATCCGCTGCATTGACTTGCGCAGAGAACTTTTTCCATCTCTCCCCGTAGGCTGCCTCGACGTGCCGCCTCGCGACGAACGGGCTCTGGTTGAGCAAGGGAATGCCCTTCCGTTTGTATGCGAACTCATTGAATTCATTTAGAAATTTGTCCCAGGCCGGCTTGTCCGTGTAAGCGTGAATCGGGTCGACCGAAAAGATGTCTCCGTCGTGCGAGTAGGACAGAATCGCATGGGTGTCCTTCCGAATGAAGTATGAGCCAAGCGCCATATTGCAGCGAAAGTCGTATTTCTTGAAATGCTCCTCACTGAACTCCACGTATTCGCGCAGCACGTCCAACCATTGACCGCGCGGGAACGCCCAGAATGTAAATGCATATTTCGCAGATGGCCGAGTTCTGCTGTAGTCGATCGTCTTGTCGGGATTATACAAGGTCGCCCCGCCCACCGCGTGCAGCGTCGACATCATCAGCTTGCTGCCAGCAAACCAAACATCGAGGGATGCATTCCTGAGCGGCTTGGTCGGGATGCAGCAGTCAATGAACCTCCCCACACGGGCCTCGGTATGATTCCACAGGATGCGCCGACCGGCGGCGAATAGCGACGCGAACGGCCCAACCCGGTCAACATGCTTTCGCGTTTGAAAGTGTGCCCTTCTGCCGACTGTCCAGCAGATCAAGCCTTTCGACGCATCGATGATCTTATCCACCTCCTTCTCAGTCAGATCTTTGATTGGGCGCGGCAGGTAGCTGAAATGGATCGCTTCCAGCGGCTTGATACGAAACGTGACCTCGTAGACGACCCCACACAGGCCGTAACTAGAGCGCATGAAGTACAGCAGAAATGGGTCGTCATCCGCCTCCGACGCTTGCGCCAGCTCACCGCTTGGCGTCACCCATTTGATCCCTGCAACGTATGAGCCGACCTGTCCGAACTCGCCCCCATCCAAACCGTCCTTCGTATGGCAGCAAGCCGCGGCACCGAGCGTCATGTTGCCGATTTCGATGTTGGTTATGAATTGGAGGTTATGCGCGCGCAGCGCCCGCGATCCGGCAATGAACTGAAGTCCCGCCTCGGCCGTGAATATCATGTTCTCCCGATCGATCTTGATGATCCGATTCATGCGGGACATGTTGATGATCGTTCCGTCCGAGGATACGCACGGCGTCAAGGAATGATAGCTGCCCATCGCCCGGACCGGACCAGGGTAGCGGTCAGCTTCTCTCAGGACTGATTGAATCTCGGCAACGGACTCCGGGGACACGAGTTGCGCGGGAGAGGCTGTGATCCCGCCATCGTAATTCCAAATCATGTTTTCCATCTGCCTCTACCCCGCGGGCACCCCTGACGGGCAAAACATGCAAACAAAGATTTTTCCAGCCGTGCCGACGTTGGGATCGCGGCATCGGCTCGGTCATCACAAGTTTGAAGCCTTCGCCGCGCTGACGCGAAATCAGGCGCGTCGGCCAACGCGGGCTGTAATTCCACTGCATACTATCCCAGCATCCATTCGGCCGACAGGGAAAATTGCTGGGTTCGTGCCGATCGGACGCGCAAGAGCGGTTGCAGTGGCGGATACAGGACCCAGGCGCTCGACCCGAAACAGATCGCTTTTTGCGAATCGGTTTGGCGGAGAGACGTCTTGGTGATAATAGATTGCAGTTACTGGTTACAGCCGAAATTGATTTCAGACGATTGCCTTTGGAGAACAAATGTCGCGTCAGAACGATGGCTTTGATTTCCATCAGGGCCTGCTGCAGCGGTTGCTAGATGTTGTTTATCGAGCCATCAACTTCTTTGTAAGGTGGGATCGACTGCCGACTCTGATCGGGGCTACCAATCTAGCGGTGTTCCGCGACAGGCTGCGGGCGAACAACCTCCACCATACCGGTTACGGTATCAGGACATCAGGTGACTGGAGTGCAGGCAAGGAACGTTGGCGTTCTGCCGATGGCTCGTTCAACAGCCTCGATCATCCGCGCATGGGCATGGCGGGGTCCCGGTTCGGACGCAACTTCCCGCTGCCCGAATGCGTGGCTGAGCGCGGAGACGATCTGCTCGATCCCAGCCCGCGGGTGATCTCCCGAGAATTGCTGGCGCGCCGCACTTTTATTCCCGCGACCACACTCAATCTTTTGGCCGCCGCGTGGATCCAGTTCGAAACGCATAATTGGTTCAGCCATGGTCTGCCGGAGCCGGGCGGCGAGTTCAAAATTCCGCTGCAACCCGAAGATGATTGGCCCGAGAAGGTCGACGGCTGCATGCAGATCCGCCGCACCGTCGCTGACACAACACCGCGCGAAACCTGGCTCGGCGCGACCCCCACATTTCGCAATGCAAACTCCCACTGGTGGGACGCCGGGCAAATCTACGGCAGCAGTCGCGCCAGGCAGATGCAAGTTCGTTCAGAAGTGGACGGGAAGATCAAAGTTGATCAGGATGGCATGCTTCTGGCCGATCCGGAACGACCCGGCGCCGATCTCACCGGCTTCAACGACAATTGGTGGGTCGGGCTCAGCCTGCTGCACAATCTCTTTGCGCGCGAGCACAATGTGATCTGCGATGGCCTAAAGACGCGCTATCCGGCCTGGAACGACGAACAGCTGTTCCAGCGCGCGCGTCTGATCAACGCGGCCTTGATTGCCAAGATACACACGATCGAATGGACACCGGGCATCCTCGCGCATCCGGCACTGGACTTCGCCATGCATGCCAATTGGTCGGGTGTGCCGTACCGTGTGATGCGTGCGGTGCTCGGCAAGAACAGCGAGGCCGCCCACGGCATCGTGGGCTCGCCGACGGACCAGCACAGCGCGCCCTACGCCCTGACCGAGGAGTTCACCTCCGTCTATCGCCTTCATCCGCTCATCCCGGATGAGATGAACGTGCGGCGGCTAGACGCTGCGGGGCAGGAGCGCTGCGAGCTGGTCAACATGCAGGGACACGGCTCCCGGCAGTTCATGCAGGCGCACGGCTTCGCGGACCTGTTATATTCCTTCGGCACCGCTCATCCCGGCGCCATCCGTCTCTATAATTACCCCGACTTGCTGCGCCAGTTTCAGAAGGACGGACAGCCGCTGCTCGATATGGCCGCGGTCGACATCATACGCGACCGCGAGCGCGGCGTGCCCCGCTACAATCGCTTCCGCGAGCTGCTCGGCAAGGAGCGCGTCAAGACATTCGAGGAAATCACCAGTATTCCCGGCGCTGCGGCCAAGATGCGCGAGATCTACAGGGGCGACGTCGACCGCGTAGATCTCCTGGTCGGGCTGTTGGCGGAAGATCTGCCGAAGGGCTTCGGTTTCAGCGATACCGCCTTCCGCATCTTTATCCTGATGGCATCGCGGCGGTTCAAGAGCGATCGCTTCTTCACCGACGACTATCGGTCCGAAATCTACACCGATTTCGGCATGGATTGGATCCGTAACAACGGCTTGAAATCTGTGCTGCTGCGGCATGTGCCGCGACTCGGCCCGGCGCTCGAAGGCGTTAACAACGGCTTTGCCCCCTGGAACGTGCTCTGAGGTTTTGCCGTGGCCTTCACCATCACCATTCCGGGCATCATCCGTCTCGTCGCCGTCAAGACGCCGGACGAGGTGCTCGCCGTCAACGATGCGAGCATGGTCCACCGCTCATTGTCCGGCCTTGGCGGTCTGGTGAACCGCTCGGTCGCCGCCAAGGTCGCGGTTTTCCGCGCGCCGGACGGAGACATCTGGCCCGCGTTCCGCGACCGGCTCGATCCGTTGCGCGCGGCGCACCAGGCGGCGCTCGAGGCAGCACTTTCCAACGTCGAGCCGTTGCGGCGACGGATCGCACCCGAGATCGCCGAGCTTGGCAGCTACGTTCGCGACGGTACAGCGCATCGCAGCACGGGTGTCATCGTCCAACAAGCAGTGGGCCGCCTGTTCTTTGCCGATTACGCCGCAAGCGAGGAATCCTACGACGCCGCGCGCACGCTGCAGACCTGGTTGTCGGCCGGGCCGCTGCGCGCGTTCTGGATCAGGCGCACCGGCGCGCTGCAGGCCTCGCTTGACCGGATCATGGACTTGTCGCGCGGCGATATGGCTTGCGCGCACGCCACCGCGCTTGCAATGGGCAACATCGTGAGGTCGATCGAGCTGATGCGCAGCCTGGCGGGCCAGGGTGACAACCTGGCGAAGATCGGACCGCAGGATGCGCTAGCGCACACGTTGCGTGCGCCTGCGCGCGTGGTCCGCGAGGCGCACGATGGAGGCCGGGCCGGCCCGGTCCGTCTCCGCGCACGGTCCCTGGTGCTGCTGGCGGTGGAAAGCGCCCGCCAGCAATGCCCCGATCCGGGCTTCGCCTTCTTTGCCGGTGCCTGGAATCAATGTCCCGCGCATAGCATTGTTCCTGCGTTGCTGGCCGACGTCTGGCAGGCAGCCAGGACCGACACGAGAAGCCGCGCATGAACAACGCCGCGATCTTCAAGTCGATCAAGTTCCGCAATCTCGAAGTGAAGAATCGCATCTTCTGCTCGGGCATCTCGGGACGATTCGACAACGAAGACGGCTCGGGCACGCAGACCCCGCATCAACTGGGAGGAAAAGTTCGCCCGCGGCGGCGTCGGCGCCATCATATGCTCCTCTGTGCCGGGGACGCTGGAAGGCCGGATCATCTCCAGCCGCGCTACCGTGCATACGGACGAATTCATCCCGTACTGGCGGCGGCTCGGCGCCACGGTACATCGCCAGGACTGCAAGTTCATCATTGCAGCTCAGCCATTCCGGCCGTCAGCAGGACGTCCCCGGATTGATCAACCAGCACCGCAAAGTCTTGAATTCCAAAAGCCGGACCGAGTCCCTGCGCGGCCTTTCCTGCCTAGCAGCTCAAGCCGTCGGCGCAGCGACCGGTCATTTTCTACCGCGGTTACGACGTTTACGACCGCGGCAACGTCAGTTCGGGAGACGACGCGGCGCGCACGGGGCGTCTTTTCGATACGCGCCTGCCCGCGTAACGGCAACCAGGAACACCTCTTCGGCAAGGCGCTGAACGACGAGGAGAAGGCGGCCTTCTCGAATACATGAAGACGCTTTGAGCAAGACCAGTATCCCGCTTCCGTAAATTGGAGAGCCAGAATGTCGCCTCCTCAAGATCCGTCATCGCTCCGCGGCAGACTGTCCCACTTCTTTGGCTGCGGCTCGAACCACTTCTTCGGCTGTGCGTGGAATTGTCTGCTCGAGCTGATGTGGCTCCTGTGGATCGCGCGCGTGCCCTCAGGGGTCGTTGTTCTCGGCTATCTGCTGCTGGGCTTTGCGCCGCAAGCGCAGGACCTGTTGATCCCGCTGGTCGACAGTTCCCCGTTCTACCTGCTGCTGTTCTTCGTTCTGCATTTCCTGTTCTGGGCGATGCCGGTGCACTATTCGGCGCGTATCCTCCTCAGCGATGACCGCCGGCTCTTCGACTATGCCGCGGTCCATCCTTCCGCTTATCTGCGCTGCCTGGAACACTACATCCCCAGGCTCCTGGGCATCGCGACATTCGCGGCGCTGGTCATGAGCGCCCATCGGGCCAACATCAACCTACCGAACATCAAGGACCAGGGCGTCACTGACACCCTTTCCCGCGAACTTCATCATTTCATGGCCTGGTGCGCCATCGCAGCGGGCGTCTTCCTGGCCTACACCGTCTACCGCCACCGGATGGCAAACCAGCTCGGCAACACCTGGGGCAGCCGGCTGATTGCGTACGCACACCCACTGCTCAACCTGCTTGACATTTCTTGCCACCGATCGGCGAAGCCGGTGCGAGCCGCGGGCACCAATCCGCAAGAGGCTGGGCTGCTGCTGCTGATCTTCGTTTTCAGCGTCTTCGTCGCCGTCCTTCTGTCGGCGCCCAACGTGGTCGCCGAATATCTGCCGCTTCTTTTCTCTGTCAGCCTGATGCTCGGCGGCTGGCTGCCCATCCTGACCTACCTTTCGGCAATCGGGCGACGCGTGCAGGCGCCGTTGGTCCTTGGCACCTTCGCCGGCATCGCAGTGCTGACCAGCATCGTCGGCGACAATCACGACGTGCGTCTGCTGGAGATGAAGGCGACCGAAGGGCCGATACAGTTTGACGCCGCCTTGCATCTGTGGATGGAGGCGAACGGCTGTACGCCCGACAGGGCGTCTGATTGTCCGCGACCGATCATCATCGCCGCATCCGGCGGAGCGAGCCGAGCTGGGTTCTTCACGGCCAGCGTCCTCGGCGAGCTCCTCGACAAGGCGACCGCAAACAAGCTCGACGCCACCCAGATGCGCAATCGCATATTTGCGATATCGAGCGTCTCCGGCAGCTCGGTGGGCGCCGTCACGGCCGTCGCAGCGATGGCCAGCGGAGGCGATGCGACAACCAATCCATGCCGGTCGAAGCCCGTTCCCTACTGGTATGGCACCGAGATCAAGAACTGGCGCGGCTGTCTCGAGAGCCTGATGGCGGGGGACTTTCTGACTCCCACCTTCATCGGCCTGAGCTTCCATGACTTGCTCCCGTTCGGCCCCTGGAAGGATCGCGCTACCATCATCGAACGATCGTGGGAGCAGCATTTCGCCGAAACCATGAACGTCAGCACCCCGAACGCCGGCAAGCTCTCCTGCTGGAACGACCTGGCATGCCCATTCTACAGCCTGCGTCCGACAAAGAACCTGTGGCTGCCGCTTCTGGTGCTCAATGGCGTATCGGTTGATAGTGGCAACCGGATCGTCACAACCGTGCTGTCTCCAACCTATGCCGCCAACGCCTGTCCTTCGGGCGATGCAGCTTCTTCGTGCCCGCTCTTCGCCGATACCCTGTTCTTCCATGAGCTCCTTCGCAATCCGTCAAAAGGCGGCGGCTGGCGTACTGAATTGCAACGCTTCATAAGCTTCGGATATTTGGGCGGCCACGACTACAACGACGTCCGCGTGAGCACCGCCGCGCATAATTCGGCGCGTTTCCCCATCGTGTCACCACCTGGCAATATTCGAAATGCAGCGCACTACGTCATCGATCGGATCGTCGACGGTGGTTACCTTGAGAACTTTGGCGTGCTGACGGCGTTCGAACTGGCGCAGGCCGTGCACGCGGTCAGCCCGAATCTGGCGCCGCTGGTTCTCGTCATATCCAACGACCCCAACGAGCCGGTCGAGATCACGTCGTCCGAGAAGGCAGGAGCGACAAGCTTCCTCACCGACCTGAGCGGCATCGTTTACGCTGTCGCCAACACGCGTGACGCCCGCGGCATGCTCGCGGTCGACCAGCTCAAGACGTTGTCGCGGCAAATCGCGAACCCGCAATGCATCGTGCCTCTCGTTCGCATCCGCGTCTGGCCCGAGCGCATCGATCCCAAAAGTGACAGATGCATGGGAAATTTCACCGAGACACCCCGTGCGGTCTCTATGAGCTGGTGGCTGTCAAGTCCGCTTCAGCTGCGACTCATCGAGGAAATTGAAGGACCGCGAACCTGCAATGCAGGGGCACTCAAAGAAATGTGGGAAGCCATCTCAATGAAATCGAATTGTCCAGAATGATAGGTAGTCGTCTGGAAAATGTTGGCGTGTGTTCGGCGCCGCAAAAGCAAGCGCGTTGAACTCCGAAGGCGTCACGCACGCGTACCCCCCGCGAGCCGCTGGGTGGGACAGAAGGCGAAATTTTAGGCTGTTCCAATTGAGAAGCGCCTAAGCAGGTTGCCGGGTGTCGATCTTCGCTATTATGACACTTTGCGATTCGCTAAGCGGCTGGCCATCAAGACTTGGTGAAATGTGAGATGGACGCCGCGGAAATACTTACCCGATTTCTTGGTAGAGCCGAGCTCCTGAGGAAAACCAGAGACGGCGTCATCCAGACGGGCCTTCGGAGACGTTCCCTCCACGTCGTGGCTCGAACGGCGTGGTCGGGAATCTTTGCGATGAGCTGATCGTTTGGCGTTCGTGTGCTTCCATAGATCGACCAAACCGGCCTCAATGGCGGCGCGCTTGAGCTGCCGGGAAAGGCGGACACGGTCGCCACCACCTTGCAGGCGATGCGACCCGAGAATGCGGCCGCCAAAGTCACGCCGCCTATAGCCCGCCTGCGGAGTTCGCTCCTTGGCGAGTCGGATGGACTGAAAACTATGCTATGCTAGGCGTGTCATCTACGAGATTAGGAGTCGCACTACACGAACCGGAGTAACTTTTCATGCGAATGATATTATCCACCATGGTTATCCTGGCCGCGCTGATCGCAACCGAAGCATCGGCACAATCGATCAATCTGACTGGCGCGTATCGATGCGTCGAAGCATGTCAGGCGGGTCTTGTCGGCAGCCCCGCTTTCATCACCCAGAACGGACCCAACCTCAATCTTCTCAACGAAGCCGGTCAGGCCGCCCGCGCATGGCCTGACTGGTTTGCGCCGGCGACACGAATTTGGGTCGACGCATGGAACGAAGGCGCCGTCTATTCGCCGGATGGCATGACCGTCCAGTTCGACAACGGAACGATCTGGGCGCGCGATTTGGGCCCACCGCCGCCGCCACCCGTACTTCGGCGCCGTAACTAGGTCACGGGCCTGACGCTCGGCAAAGACGGCGAGCTGGTGCCGATCGCTGCGGGCCCAACGCAGGCCGTTGCGCGCACCGTGACGCGTGCGGGTATCGTCCAGACGAAGCGCTTCAGCTTCAGCATGGCCTGACGCGTGCGATAGATTCAAGAAAAGTTCCAGATTCCATGAGCGATGTTCGCGCCCGTGCGGCTGACGCGCGCCGGCTGTTCATTGATGACGTTGATCCCATTGAAAATCAGCGGCAACAGCGCGCTCAATCCAAGCTTCACTCGTGCTGCGGATGACGCTCGTGCAATGCGCTGCGCAGTATAGCCACCAAGTTGAAATGCTCTTGACCGCTTCCCGATTCCCGTATTAGTTGTGAGCCTTTCCTGGATAGGAACTGCGAATACCCTAAGAAGCGGTTTTGGTGTATTGCTGCTGGATAGCGGCAAGTTCGGTGAGGTGGCCTCTTGTGCTGCCCAATCGCGCCGTCGGCCCGGGTTCGAATTCGATACCGGAAATCGGGTGGACCTCGCAAATCACCGGCATACGTGGATGCAGCGTCGGCGGTTCGGGGCTTTGCCCATGCGCACGGCTTATATCGAAAAACAGCGACCCCTCCACCCGTATCGGAATTGGCGGATCGTAAAATCGTATGTTGCCCCTGGCGTCTTGTCGCCGAAGAAGCTTTGGAACGCGTCGCGCGCGGACTTCAGCCTTGCGAAAGTGCCGGCGCTCGCCGGGGGAAGCCCCGAGACTTCCATCGTCATGTACTGGAGTTTGTCGCCAAATAGCGGCATCCGTTCATTCATTCCTTTTCGCTCTCGGGCGAATTTTGTGCAGCGGCTGATTTACAGGAGGATCGGATGCGGAAACCAAGCGACAAGAAAACGAAGACAAACACCAAGACCACCAAGACGAAGGCAAACACCAAGACCACCAAGACGAAGACATCGGTGGCTGGCGCCCTCCAGGTTTGGGAGGACGACCCTGGTACGGGCGTCGAAGTTTCTCTCGACAGCCGCCCCGATCCGAGCGCGACGCCCTTAGCTTACCGTTTCCCCGCGCCGGCGCCGGAGCCGAGCGACGACAATACCTCCTCTGCTTTCCGTTACTGGTCCGCCGCGGCGGCGCTGCGGCGCGGCGCCGACTTTTGGGCGCCGAGAGTCCCGTCGGGCGAATGGGAACTTGGACCCGTGCTGCCTGTCCTGCTCGACAACGGTGAAGACCTCAACGCCTTCTACGATCGGCAGGCGCTCAACTTTTTTCACGGCTCTTCCCCCGACGGCGTGGTGTTCTCCGGCGCAAGCCCTGACATCGTCTGCCATGAAATGGGCCACGCCATTCTGGATTCCGTAAAGCCACAGCTTTTCGACGCGGGCAGCCAGGAAGCGGCTGCTTTTCATGAATTGTTCGGCGACATGAGCGCGATCCTTAGTGATCTGCAGCTTCCCTCGTTGCGCGGGGCAATACTCCAGGACACCGGCGGGCACGTTTCCCGCAATTCGCGGTTGTCGCGACTCGCCGAGCAACTCGGCGCTGCGATCCGTGCTCAGGCCCCGGACGCTGTCGATCCGGATTGCCTGCGAAATGCCGCCAATTCCTTCAGCTATTCGGATCCAAGCACGCTGCCGTCCGTCGCGCCCGCGTCACAACTATCGTCTGAAGCGCATTCTTTTTCACGCGTCTTCACCGGTGCCTTTCTGGACGCTCTGGGCGCCATGCTCACAGCTCATGCGGCCGACCCCGCAAGGCCGACCGCTGACGAGTTGGCCAAGGTGAGCCTTCACATTCGCGACATATTGATGGAGGCCATAGCCAATGCTCCAGTCGTCTCGAACTTCATGGCGCAGGTTGCGACAGGCATGGTCGCCGCGAGCGCCAGCTTGAATGCGGCTTACCCCGACATTCTCAAGGAAGCGTTCACCCGCCGCGCGATCATTTCGCTCGAGACGAGCGTCATGGCGACCTCACGACACCCGGCCTCTGTCGCGGCGATGACCGAAACTTCGGCGCATTCTCTGTCGACCATCCCGCTAGACCAAGTGGCGCTCCCTGCGGCGCACTATGGGATCAACGAGCCTTTGATGGTGGCGACGCCTTCGCACCCACGACGCGTGCTCGCCACCGGGGCACAGCCCGACCTGACGCCGGCCGACCCATGGAGCGCGGTCAGCGCGGCGACTCAGTTCGTCGACGACCTCTTTGCAAGGGGGCGAGTCGATCTGGGAGAAATGGAGACCAGGAAACCGATCATTCGGCTGGGCGGTAGGCTGAAGACGCACAAACTCGTTCGTGAGAAAGGCGCCTTGACCCTGAGGCGGATTCTTTTCGATTGTGGCCTATGCCAGCAGTGATAAACTTAGGAGTGAGTGCGATGCGCACCGACCTGGGAGCTTGTCGCTATGCCTGACGACGAAAAGACCATCCAAGGCGCGATTGTGCCGGACAGTGAGGAAAAAAAGGCCTTTATCAAAGGGCTTTTGGACAACCATCAAGCCGCCAGACCTCTGCCGGACGGTAGCCTTCCGCCGGGCGCGACACATGAAATCATCGGCGAGGGAGAGAATGGCCTCCCCATCGTCAAGCGCAAGCGGTTCAGCGCGTATTGAAGGATGGCGATACGAACGAAAGCCGCTCACGCCATGTTGGCGGCTCTTGGTCTACATCCGTCGCATCCTTTTCGGATGTCCTCAATACCCGATAGCGATTGCCCTTCGGCGAATCGACCGACAACTCGGTCAGCGAGGAATGAGGTGGCAGCCTGGGACGAGGCGCCTCACGGCCGGGCTTTCCGCCGCTCTCGCCTTTGGGCGGCTTCTTCGCTCCGCTCATACGACTACCAAAGTCATCATTAAGTACGATCACGTCGCGGACCAGACGCATGGCTCTGTCACGCGCCTCGTTGGGCGGTTTGGCTTGCAATGAATGTTCAAACGATCTCAGCAGAGGCCAACAGCGAACAGGTCGATAAGTTCATGCGTGCCGCTGGAATTTTGTCGCATTCGCAGAAAATGGGGCGTGCATTGATCCGCACGGCTACGATGCGGGCAAGAAGATCAAGGGCAAGAAGCGGCACATTCTTGTCGACACAGTAGGTCTCCTACTCCGCGCTATCGTTCATCCGGCCGACATTCAAGATCGCGATGGAGGCGTTCTCGTGATGGCGACACTGTTCGGCATGTTTCCATTTTTGAAGACGCTGTTCGCCGACAGCGGATATCAAGGACCAAAATTTGCGAAAGCGCTTGCAAAGGTTCTGCCGCATCTCGACATTGAAATCGTCAAGCGCTCCGATCAGGTCAGCGGATTTGTGGTCCTGCCCAAACGCTGGATCCCTGTTGATCCGAAGTAAATTTCTCTGACTTCGAAATCTCTTGAGCGGAGAGCGAGGTTTGCTTTCTGACTACGCTTGGATCGACTTGATCAATTCGAATGCGCGCCGCTGTTTTGGATTGGAGATTGTGGTGACGTCGAATGTTGGGGCATCAGGGCTGGCATCGGGAGTGCGCCAAGTGTTGCGCACGATGGTACCGAGTTCATCCAAGAGTGTAGAAAAGCTATGCGTTGGTGTTCCGTCTCGGAGTTGGCGGCTGGTCGCTTTGATTTCGGCTGCCTGGGATCTTTTGGTGGGTGCGACGGGATCGCGGGTCTTCTTGGCGTCCTGGTCTGGATCGGCGAACATCAGTTCGCGCCAAGCTTCGCGCATATGCCATTCAACGTAGTAGGCGAGCATACATAGAAGGATATGCGCTCGCACCCTGTCAGCCAGACGGTGATGGATCGGGCGGATTTTCAGATCGATCGTTTTCAAGGAACGGAACGCGCGTTCCACATGGACGAGCAATTTGTAATTGCGGACGCAATCGGCGCTGTTCATCCGACCCGTGGAAACTAAAGGGTTGGCGACTATAGGGTTACTACAAGATTGGAGGAACTTCAGTCTAATACGCGGCAAGCCGAAGCTCGATCAAATCCCGAATTCGGTTCGGACATGGTTGGCCGCCGCACCAGGCGAGCCGAATCTTGTTTGCGTTGCTGGGCAATACAAGGTTGTGGCGCGATGATCCGCGTCCGATGAAAGCTCCCCTCTGATCATCGTCCCGACTACAACCAGCGTGGCGCAGCTCCGTGTCGATCTGCGGTCGCCCTCCCCGTGGGCGCGACGTCCAACGCCAGTATCCGCTAAAGCCGACTCTGTGCCAACGCACGAGCGTCTCGGGCCGGATGATTGTGAGAACCTTCAGGATTGCTGGAAACCAGCGATACAGCTGGATAAAGAACAAGCGATCATGGTTCGTTAGCCGGACGCGACCATGCCGCCTGCGCGTCAAGACTATCAACTGATGTCGAAGCACCACGTTCTCAGCTTCAAGCCGTAACTTCGACTTGAATGGCGAGGCCAGGACGGCCAGAACGAAACAGAGCAGCCCAATCATTCCGCCAGCTTAGGCGATTCCATCACGTCATCAATTCGGATAGGATTTTCGGTATATACAACAGCCATGGTAGGAACTTAGTGTAGGAGCGAACACCCAAAGTATGAGGAGGAGGTTTGTCGCATCTATGAATCTTGAAATCGTTTCGGCGCCAATCCGGTTTGCCTTGAAAGCGGACATTGGTCCGCGCGCTCGGCACGAATGAACTGACCACCCGGCGCGCCGTCCTCGCTCGGGCATCCGGGCGAGCTGCAGTGTGCTCATGCTCTTCCTGGATGCGCCCACGAGGTGCATCGCCAGGAGCCTCTTAGAGAGCGCAATCCTCTTTCTATTCAGCTCCAGGCGGACGCCGGTATCGTGACAGGATCGGCCGGAACCAATGTGGCGACCGAGACGTGCGGCCACGACAAGCCTTTGAAGTTCAAATTCACGGTCTGGGTATATTGGATCTGCGTCGAGGTCACGGTGAGCGTCCGCGGGGCCAGCACAGGAACAGGAGGATCGACTAGATATCTTGGAACAGGACGCCCGAACGGCCTCGGGCCGTCCGGCTCGACAGTGATCGGCCCCTGTCCTGGAGCGAAGATCGGAATTTGCAGGATGTCTTGCACAGTTTCGATCCAGAATATCGCCGACATCGTCACGGCCTGTGCATTCGGATTTGCGGCCGCCGAATCCCCGAGAAGGAACGCGATATTGTCGGTGCCACCGCCGAACAGCGGCGCGGTCGGATCTGTCCTGACGATCAGCGTCGTGGTGGAGAGAATTGTCTGCCCGGCCATCTGAGCGCGAAGCAGGGAGTTTGGGTCGTCCAGCAAAGCCTGAGTGATGGTGCCGTGCAGCATGAACGGCGCCAGGTCCTGCGGAATGCGAGCGGTTTGCTGGTTTTCCGCGGTCTGACTGGCAAACGTGACCTTGGTGCCGTCGCTGATCTTAGTTGGAGTGATGTCCACGGCCCTTATATTTGGCGGTCCCGCGCTCGTCACTGCGATCCCTTGGGCCTCGATGGTCGTGCCATGAGGGATGGAGGCCATGCGCGCGACGGTCACGCCCTCGTTGGGAGCGGTCGTCTCGGGCACAATCAGCCAAATTCCGGGTTCGAAATGAATGCCGGTCGACTGACCCGGATTGGTCACATCGTTGATCGCCTGAACATAGGGCACGCCGTTGAGAAAGATGTCCCCCTGGATCGAACCCCGATTCGGAACGGATCCCAGACCCGACGAGAACGAAAGGGTTTCCGACGTAAGGTTGAGTTCGAGAACGTTGTCGGAAGTAGGAACCGGAATCGGCAGCGGAGTCGGAGTTGCCGGATTTTGCGGCCGGAAGATCGTATTGAAGCCGTTGCCAGTAAAAGTGCCGGCCAAACCGGCAAGCCCTCCCAGCGTTGGCGGAGCGAGGCTTGGAGCCGCCGCGGCGATCCTCGCCCCGGGCGGAACGGTGGGAACCTCATGAATTTTGAAATTGCTGGGTACAACAAATGGGGATTCGAGACGTTCGGCCATTGGTCAACCTCCCAAAATCTGAAAATTGATCGGAAATGAGTTCAAAGGGACCAGAATACGTCGAGTCCAACCCCAGTTTAGACTATCGACTTCCGTAGCGGAGACACCATGCCAGTGTAGCCTCAAGATCGCCGACGGTGTGTGAAACGATTCACACTACCTGTCAGAATTTTGATCGCGAGTTCTCCCCGATGACCGTCTCTTCGCCTGTCCCTGTCAGAAACCAGATCCGGACATATTGGTGGTGCAATCCGCCCAGGATTTGCACGGGCAAAATACGGCCGACGGTCTCGATCGGGCGGGTTACCGGAGAATCCTTATTCAAGGATAGGTGCGACCGGGCTGCGCTCCGGTAGTTTCGTTGCAATCTGACAGAGTCCCTTTCATTTTTGTCAGGCGATGCCCCAAAGAAGGCTCAAAAACGAGTAGCGGCGGCTAGTACCGTACGCACTCCAGGGGCCCACAACGTCGAGAAATCAGTGACCTGCCCTCTTCTCTACCTCAGGCTTGCGCGGCGCAGGTAGCCCGCGTCGTTCAGCCTCCGACTTCAGGGCGCGCCGCAGCACATCCCACTCCTCTCTTTCCTCGATGCGGACCCAAAGTTCGACCAAGCGCTTGTCATCGAGTAGGGCGGCTGCGAACCCCCACAGGATACGGCGGGCGTCAGGGGTCTGTTTCCAGATCGTTGAACCGGCAATCATCTTTTCAAGTTCGGCTGTAGAAAAACCGTCTTGGGCGACCAGCGCGCAGCCAAGTAGGCGTACATTTGATCATGCACGAACTCAAACGCGCCTGCGCCGACGCGGCGAATGAGGCGTACGGCCGGTTATCAGTTTTCGGGGCATCCGCAAGCGCAAAGCCGATCCGCGCGTTAGCGCCGCGCCTAGGAAGCTCCGGTCTCGAAATCTGCCAATCACAATCCGCCACGCCCCGGATTGCGTTCGAGGGCTCGCTGCGAGCTCGCCGCGGATCACGGCGCGTCCGACACCAATGCACAAGCCTCGGACGCGCCGACAGGCTTGGTTGCATATAGAACAGTCAGCGCTCGGAGATTGTTTTCCGTCGTCATTTGCGTCAGGATCGGACCTGGTTGGCACGAGGCGGAGATATCGAACACCTGCGAAAGGATGCGCCGCCGACCCAATTGCAGCCACAAGCGAGCATCCGGTTTCGCGGCGCTCGGCGGAGGGTCCCGATGGCATTCGACCGAAACAACAACGAGAACCAACTGGAGGTCGACGAAATCCAGGGCGATGTGCTGGTCGGGCTTCAGAAGGATGTCGAGAGCTTCGCGGCTTTTTCCATCGGCGATGTGCCCGCCTTCAGGAGGTTTCTGGTTCTGCTCGCCCCCCGGATCACAACGCTCCGCACGACGCTGGAACGGCAATTCATACTCGATGTGCAAAAAGAGGTCGGCACCAAGGAGCGGTTCAACTTCATCGGCGTCAACATCGGTTTCACCTGGGAAGGGCTGTCGAAGCTCGAAGTTACAGGCGTCGAGGACATTGAAGATGCCGCCTTCCGCGCCGGTCTGGCGGCCAGGGCGGCTTCCCTCAACGACCCGACGGAAGGCGACGGCGCGCCCGAGAATTGGCTGGTCGGTGCACCCGGGCAGGCCTTGCACGGAATGCTCATCGTCACCGGGCCCGACGAGGACAGCGTCAACGAACGGGTCAGCGCGATCACGTCGCTGGCCGGCAGATGCTGGTCGATCCTTCATCAGGAAGCAGGCCGGACGCGCGCCGTGCATCGCGGACACGAGCACTTCGATTTCATGGACGGCGTATCGCAACCGGGCGTTCGCGGACAGATCAACGACGCCTTTCCATCGCATCGTTTTTTGACCCCGAGCGAAAACCGCGACGACGCCGGGCAGGGCAAGCCGGGGCAGGACCTCATCTGGCCGGGAGAATTCATGTTCGGCTATCCGTCCCAGCGCTCCGACGATCTGGACAATCCCGGGCCATCACGGAAGGGGGGCCCCGATTGGATGCGTAACGGGAGCTTCATGGTGTTCCGCCGCCTGAAGCAGCTCGTGCCCGAATATCGCTCCTTCATCGACGAAGAGGCCCAAGCCCTGGACATGGATCCCGAAGCGCTCGCCGCCCGCACCGTCGGACGCTGGCCCAGCGGGGCACCGCTCGTCCTGGCGCCGATGCAAGACAACCCGGCGCTCGCCAAGGACGACCTTCTGGTCAATAATTTCGAATTCTCGGCAGATGCGGCGGGCCGGCGATGTCCATTCGCAGCCCACATCAGGAAGTCATATCCGCGCGACGACATCACTCCGGCAGGTGCAGGCGAGGCTACCGATTTCGAGCGGCGCGACGTCTCCGAGAAGTCTACCCAAACCCACCGCATCCTGCGGGCGGGCATACCGTACGGTGAAGAGGTCGGCGAAGACGAGCAGATACAAGGTACTACCTTGCGCGACCGCGGTCTGATGTTCGTCTGCTATCAAACGTCAATCGAGCGCCAATTCGAATTCATCCTGAAGCAATGGGTCAACAATCCCGATTTTCCGCCGGGCCAAGAAACCAGTGAGGATCCGATCCTCGGCCAGACGGCCGACCGGGTCCGCCATTTTCGCGGCGCCGGAATGAACTACCCCCATGGCCCGACGACGCCCCCGATCGAAATAGCCCGCGATTTCGTTATTCCGACCGGCGGTGGATACTTTTTCGTTCCTTCGATCCGGGCGCTCGCCCAAGACTTGGCGGGTGAGGCGGACACGCGGCCAGCCATGGTGGGCAAGTGGGACGACTTGCTCGCCTTTCCGAACGTCCCCGTCCACACGCATCTGCTTCCAAACGGCAACGTCCTGTTTTGGGGACGACGGGACCATCCCGACGGCACGATGGACGAGCACGAATGCACGCCGCAAATTTGGGATCCGGTCCGCGGTACCTTCACTCCGACGCCGCAGCCTGCGACGGCGGATGGAACGAAAGTAAACCTCTTCTGCTCGGGCCATACGTTCCTGCCAGACGGACTGCTGTTGGTGACGGGCGGCCATTGGACGGACTCGCATGGCCTGCACCAGGCCTGCACGTACGACTGGCGAGACAACACGTGGACGCCGTTGCCTGTCATGAACGACGGCCGTTGGTATCCGACCGCGACCACGCTGCCGGACGGTTCCGCGCTGACGGCGTCTGGCAGTGGTTCGAATGCCCAGAACAACACGATTCCTCAGATATGGGATGGCAGGGGCTGGCGGGAGGTGAACGCAAAGGTCCTCTCGCTTTACCCGCGATTGATCGTCCTGCCGGACGGTCGCGTCTTCGTCGCGGGCACGGACCCCGACGGAAATATGCTCGACGCGGATGGCGGGATCTGGACTGCGGCGCCCAACCGCATTCATGGCGACCGCCAGTACGCACCGGCGATCATGTATGCGCCCGGCAAGGTCATTTTCATCGGCGGCGGCAACGATCCGGACAGCAAGGAGCCGACCAACGCGGTCGAACTGATCGACTTCAATGACGGCGATCCGGCTTGGCGGCTGGGCGCGACCATGAAGTTTCGGCGGCGCCAGCACAATGCGACGCTGCTGCCGGACGGAACGGTCCTGGTGACCGGCGGAACGCGGGGCGGAGGCTTCGACAACGGCTTCAACGATCTGAGCGAGGGCAAGCCGGTCCGCAATGCCGAGCTTTGGGATCCCGGAACCGGCCAATGGTCCACGCTGGCGGTAGAGACCAATGAACGTTGCTACCACTCGACGGCGCTTCTGCTGCCCGACGGACGGGTGCTCAGCGGCGGCGGGGGCGAATATGCCCCCCACGGACCGCTCGCTCCGGAACATATCCACCGCGATGCACAGGTCTTCAATCCGCCCTATCTCTTCAAGGGTCCTCGACCCTCGATCGAGGAGTGTCCGGACCACTTCGATTATTCGGAGTCCTTCCCGTTGGGCGTATCAGGACCGGACGTCGCCAGAATCACGGCAGTGAGGACCGGTTCGGTGACCCACTCGCTCGATTGCAATCAAAGACTGGTCGAGTTGAGGTTCGAGCGGACCGACGCCGGTCTGACGGTGCATGGGCCTGCCGACCGCAATGCATGTCCGCCCGGATATTACATGCTCTTCATATTGAGCGCCGCGGGCGTGCCTTCGATCTCCCGCATGGTCCGCATCGGCTCTGCGGCGATCGCCGCCCGAGCCGCTACGACCGTTGCCAGTATGACGAAGACAGCTTTGGAAATGGAAGCGCGAAGGCCGGCGCCATCCGGTACCCGCGTCGTCGTCGGGCTCACGTCCCGGTGCCCTTACGGCCTGGCGGCATGTTGGGGCGGAGCCTATCAGAGCCTCAAGCGCCTGCCGGCGGTCGCGTCCGTGAGCCAGGAAGCCAACGCGGCGGAATCCACTGCCGAACTGTTCTTGAACGAAAACGGCATCCCGGACCTCGCGGCATGGAAGGTTCAGTTCAAGCAGTCGGCAAACGGCAGTTACGATTTCAGGGGTATCGAGATCACGCTCGAAGGAACGGTTCGGACGCAGGCGGGGCACCTATTGATCAGGGGCACCGATTATCCGCCTGTCGAACTTCGGCAGATCGGCGCAATCGACAAGATACAGTGGGACTGGGACCGCAAGGCGCCCTTGATGCCGACGGCGGAAGAGCTCGATGCTTTTGCAAGTCTAAGCGCACAACTCGGTTCGTCGGGAAGAAAGTCAGCCAAGGCCAAATTGACCGGACCTTTCCAGGTCATCAGCCGCGAGCCCGTGCTTTTCGTGCGCAAGTTCGAACTGCTGCCGATGGTTCCGCGCAATCGAAAGGCCCCGGCTGGGTCTCGTCGTTCGCGGAAGCGAGTTTGAGGACGGGGTATGAACATCATTTATGGACGTATCGGCCGCAGCAGCAACATGGGCGCGACGGTCGACGGTGACGGATGCGGTCTTCGGGTTTGGGCGCCGAATGCACGGAAGGTCGCCCTCGTAGCAGGCGAGGATCTTCGCGCTGCCGCGGCG
>CAWGJM010000065.1:0-280248 GCA_963822795.1 uncultured Alphaproteobacteria bacterium | reverse complement strand
CCCGCGCAGCGGGCTGGAGCGCAGCGACTTCGTGCCTTGGCACAAAGCGTCGATTGGCTCAGTGCAGGCTTACGTCTGCAGTTGGGGGTGGACCGGAAATGGTCGACCGACTGTCAAACTGGCGCTCTTGGGTCATTTGCGACCGAATTGAATTGTCCGCGTCATGTCCGGTTTACCCCCGATCGCTACCGTGGAGCGGATATCACGGTTCGGCAGCTTCGTGCCAACAAGCGACATCGCGGTAGGAAGAGTTCGGACTTGCTTTATGAAAAATGGGTTCATGACACGCGTCACGTTGTAGGCGAGCACGCTAAGCGCCATCTCGTGATATGCTGACCGCGCTCGCGTGTGACAATTTGACGACAGGAATAGACGCATGCCCATGAACGCCTCATGGATGGCGGCGCGGATGACCGCGGCCGGGATTGTTGCTGCCGGATTTTTCGGCAGCGTTGCGTCCGCGGCCGACCAAGCCAATCTTGTCCCCAATACCGAAATCAATGGTCCTGTTTTGACATTCGATTGGCCCGCGATCGAGATCGGCGTCGGCTCTTACGAAGAGGGCCCGACCGGCGTCACAGTGATCCGATTTCCGAAGCGCGCGTCGGTGACGGTCGACGTCCGTGGTGGCGCGCCGGGCACCGTGAATACAGACCTGCTGAGGCTCGGCTACGGCCGTCCGTTCACCGATGCCATCGTATTTTCAGGCGGCTCGGCCTATGGCGAGGAAACCACCACGGCGGTCGCGACCGGGCTCAAGGACGACGGCATCCGCTCCGGCGACTTCTCCGAGGTTGCCATCGTGCCTGGCGCTATCATCTACGATTTCGGCGGCCGTCGCTTCAACGAGATCTATCCGGACAAGCGGCTGGCGCAGGCAGCGCTTCACGCCTTGCGGCCCGGCGTGTTTCCTCAGGGCGCGCAGGGCGCCGGACGGATGGCCATGCAGGGCAGTTATTTCGGCTGCGACGCGCATTCCGGGCAGGGCGGCGCATTCCGGCAGATCGGCGCCACCAAGATCGCCGCCTTCACGGTGGTGAATGCCGCCGGTGCCGTCACCGATCGCAATGGCCGGCTGGTCGCCTGCAACAAGGCAAAATCCTGGGGCAACCTCGCAACGACTTCGGAGTTGCTGCGGAATTTGCCGCAGAGCCTGGCGCCGGACTGGAAGGCGGCGGATCCCGCGCCGGATGCGGGAGGCACCAAAAACACCACGATTAGCCTGATCGTGACCAACCAGAAGCTCGATCCTGCGTCGCTGCAGCGTCTCGCCATCCAGGTCCATACCTCAATGGCGCGGGCGATTCAGCCATTTTCAACACAGAACGACGGCGACACGCTGTATGCTGCCTCGACCCAGGAAGTCGACAACAACGAGCTCAGCGCGATCAACCTCGCGACTATCGCTGGCGAGACCATGTGGGATGCGGTGCTGGCGAGCGTTCCCGACAACGCCGCATCCGCGCGACCTTCGCAACAGCCCGCAGCCGTGAGCGCGGAGCAGCTTCCCGCCTACGCAGGAACATACGAATTCGGCGCGATGCCAAGCGGAGCTTTCGGCGGGCTCGGTCTCGATGTCCACCTCGAAGACGGCCAGTTCAAGGTCACGCCGATCGAGGGGCTGCCGGCGGCCCGCGCCGGCATCCTGGCCGGTGACGTCGTCACCCAGCTCAATGGCGCGGCTCTCAAAGGCTTATCCCTCAACAGCGTGGTCGGGAAACTGCGCGGGCCGCCCGGCAGCAAGGCCGTGCTGACGATCGCTCGCAACGGACAGGATCAGCCGATCGATATCACAGTGGTGCGCGAAAAACTCTCGCTGCGGGCGTTGCTGCGGGTCAAGGTCGAGGGCGGAGGGCTCTCGGTCGAAGCGATCGGCGGGCGCCGGGTGTTTGACTTCGAAGGCAGCAAGCCGGCAACCTTGATTCCACTGTCGAATACCGAATTCTACGTCGACGGCCGGTTCGCTACCCGCATCGTGTTCATCAAGGATCCGGCAGGAAAAGTAACGGGCGCGATCCTCAATCCCGGACGCTGGGAGCAAGGCGGAGTGAAGATCGATTAGGCGTGAACTCATAACGATACACTACATTTCCTCGTCGACGAGGTGACTGTTTGACGGCTCGTGGATGTCGCAGTTAGGTCATTCGCGTCACTTTGACCGTGGGCCGGCCCCTTCTGGTCTACCCCGATCAACGGACATCGTCAGACCGCCCCGGCATGTCGGGTTGGAGCCGATATTTTTGCAAAGGTCTTTTTGGCGTGACGACCGAAATTTTTCGGGACCGCTGATGCTTTTGGCGCGCGGGGGTATGAGGGACCACATCGTTTCGTGCAAAAACGATCACGAGCTCCGTATCGGCGCTACGGAGTATTGCAGTGGTGGAGTCGGTAAAAAATCAACGTTTGCGAGATTTTCGGCGTCGTTCGATGACGGAATGCTAACTGATCCGGAGAAATTTGGCCTCGCCGAACCAATCAAACCAACTAAGTCCTTCGATTTCATTGCCACCAGCCCGAAACCGAACTCGGGCGCATTCACCCTGCGGTGCCTTCGCGACTGCTATCACGGGCCAAGCCATGGCGTCGCGATCACCCTGGTATTCGAAGCTTAAACCAGAATAGCGAACTAAGGGACCGTCAAAGCCCGACAGTCCATCAATTCGAAACCACAGATAGTCGCCTCTAGCCCCAACATGCAGCGAACCAAAACCTTCATGCTTGTAGGTGCCTACGAAATCGTCCAGTAACCAACGGGACGCGGAAACAGGTTTCTCCAATCTTTCTTTGTCGAGACGTGCGATGCGCTCGCTCAGTTGTCTTGTTCCCGTGTCATCAAAATATGAGGTCCAGTCGGTAACGGCTTCGCCGCGCGTGGTTGAACGTCGACGCCGACAACGCGCGCGCCCTGGCCGAGGTCATCGTCCGATCGCCGGCCGCGGTCGACGCTTACCTTGCCTATTGCGCGGCTGAGGCCCGCGGACTCCTGCTTGGACATCGCGACGCCGTCGTTGCACTCGCCGAGGCGCCAAAATCGACGAGGTCCTACGGCGGTCGCTGGATGGGCCTTCCTGGGGGGGCGGTGCTGACACAGCGGAAACCTTGGGAAATCAGCGTGGGCGCCCCGCTGCCAGGGCGCCGCGCGGCCTTCTGGCCGCCCTAGTCGCCGGCGACGATTAGCCGGGATAGGCGTTTGCCGAGTCTATGGAGCCCGGTGGTGCCAGCTCCCAAGTGCCCGCGACGTGCTGCCGCACAGTTCTCCCGAAAACCGAAAGGCGATCATTGAGGCAAGCTCGGCGGGGCTCTTATGACACAGCAGGATCGCTGGTGGCTCGCTATCTCGATTGTGTTGCTCTTCCTCACGCTAGGGATGCTGCTCTACCTCGGCTTCGCATGAAAAGGCCGCCTCAGTTGGGACCGCCCTTTGCCGAGCTAGCGAGCCCGCTGGTGCGGGTTTGTTTTAGGGGGCTGTCAGTGCCCCTAGCCACCGCACGGCGCGGGCTGGGAACGTCTGAACGAAACGTGAGGTTTGGGCACCTTGTGGTCGAGTCTCCCCGCTACCATGAATCGTGGGAGGGAGGAGGTCCCAACTCGAGAGATTCATCATGCGAAAGCTCATCACGACGATAGCGTTGCTGGCCCTGATCGACACTTCGGGGGCGATTGCGCAGACGGTTGGTTTGGGAAATCCATCCGCACAACCTCCATCGACGAACCCGGACAGTCGATTGCTGCCGGCACCGGTCGGCCACCGCCAACCGCGGGTCGATCAAGTGCCCTCGGAAGATAACCTCGGTGATCCGAACGATCCAATCAATCGCGAGAACGCGGCGCTTGACCGCATGGTCAAAGGCATTTGCCGCGGTTGCTAAATACTGAGCGCGGGACCGAAGCCCCGCGGCCTACGATACCGGTCTAATGGAGTGCTGCTTGCTGCTGATCTGCGGCGCGCAGTTGGTCGTCGCGAAGCTGGATCAGCTCAGCTTTTATCTGGGCCACTTGATCTGCGCGCACTCGTCGAGTGCTTGGCGGCGGGTCGGTCAAGTCCGGGTATCGCGCTGCGGCGCTAGTTGCCGGAGCGGATTGACTGGAGCATGCAGAAAGTATCTGCGCAATCAGCGCTACGGACCCCACAAATGCGGCCGTATTAATCCGACCTCGCCTCCCAGCCGCCGAGCCGGTTGGCAACGTGGTCCTCTGAGTTTGAAACCGGATCATTGCGGACCTCCGAACAGGTATCCGCGCTGGTCATCAAAGCTTCGCGCAAATATTTAAAAGAAGCCTTACCGCTCTACCGATTATCCGCAATAAAAGGGATGGCCCGCCGGGCTAACCGACGGACCTGTTCCTGGTTATCGCCTCAGCCGTCTGGCGTGGCTCGCCAGCCGCGCCCGGGTCCGTTTCCGGTGCGATCGGCGCCAGCGGTTCATGATTAGCAGGCACATTGCTGGTGATTGCTGGCCTAATCGGGCTTCTGATCAGCCGCAGGCAACAGGCGAAGGTCCAGGACGATCCGGCCAACGAGCCAAGTCCCGAGCCGCGTCCCCAGCTGCCACCGCTGCCGGATCTTCTTGACTCCCAGCCCCGAAAGAGTTGGCGGTGACGTAAATCGGAGAGAACGCCACCGAGTCAGCCGCCGAACGCTGATCGTTTCATCACCATCCTCCACTCGCGACTCAGTGGATGACAACAAATTCAGCACTTCAGCCGTTTGTCACGCTCCGCTTCACCCGATTGCCCTGTTGAACGGTGCTTGCACCGTTGATAGGCTTTGCGAATATCAACGACCTCTTGCCCGGAGTGACGGCTTGCGGTTAAATGCCAGTCGTCGCGTAACTGGCGAGCTTGGGATGGGACACCATCGGGGAGCGCGACATTCACTAGCCGTTCGCCTGGGCAGCCGACTTCAAATGTCGGTCCATCTTCCTGAAGGGAGACGCCCATGGACGCCTATCGCGCGCAACTCCAATCCTTCGATCAAGATATCGCCGATGCTATTCGCGGAGAGGAGCGCCGCCAGTCCGATGGCGTCGAGATGATCCCCTCGGAGAATTACACTTATCCAGAAGTATTGGCAGCCCTTGGATCGGTCTTTACCAACAAGTACTCTGAAGGATATCCGGGTCGACGCTATTACGGCGGCCAAGAATATACGGACGTAATCGAGAATATCGCGCGGGATCGCGCCTGCGCGCTCTTCAGAGCCGAACACGCAAATGTACAGCCGCTGTCTGGATCGCCGATGAACCAGGCATGCTATTTCGCCTTTCTAAATTCCGGCGACACGGTGCTGGCGATGGACCTGTCGCATGGCGGCCACCTGACGCATGGAGCGCCGGTTTCGCACATGGGCAAGGTATTCAACTTCGTGCGTTACAAAACTGCACCGCAGCAGGGCGGCGCTATCGACTTCGACGCGCTTATGAGGGTCGCAAAGGCGACCCGACCTAAAATCGTGCTTTGCGGTTATTCGTCGTACCCACGTGACTATGATTACGCGTCGTTCAAAGAGGTCGCCGATGAAGTCGGCGCATTGACGATGGCTGACATCTCCCATATCGGCGGGCTGGTCGCGGCAAACGTCATGCGTAATCCGTTCGATTCGGGTTTCGATGTTGTCACGACCACAACTCACAAGACGTTGCGCGGATCGCGCGGCGGACTGATTCTGAGCAGAGCGGCGTACGCGAAGAAGATCGACAGTGCGGTTTTTCCAGGCCTGCAGGGAGGGCCACACATGAACAACATCGCCGGAGCAGCGATCACGTTCAAGAAGGCGGCAGCGTCCGAGTTTATCGAGTACGCGCAAGCTACGCTGCGCAATGCGAAGGCGCTGGCGGCGGCGCTTCTCGCGGCAGGCGTGACGCTAGTTACCGGCGGCACTGACAATCATCTGCTCGTGATCGATGCCATGGCGAGTTTTGATCTAGACGGGCAGGTGGCGGAAGAAGCGCTCGACAGCATTGGCATTACGACGAACAAGCAGGTCATCCCTGACGATACGCGCCCACCCTTGCGCCCAAGTGGACTGCGCCTTGGTACGCCAGCTTGCACCACGCGCGGAATGTGCGAGGACGATATGGGGAGGATCGCGCAATGGATCGTCAAGACATTGCGCCATCCCAAAGACACAGCAGCGATAGAAGCGACGCGTGAGGAGGTAAAAGCCACCTGCAGGCGCTATCCAGTGCCGGGGATTTCGTAATTCCTTCCTCGAAGGGCGGAAATGCACCCGCGAACGGAATTGCAGCGTAACAAGATCGACAAGAATAGCACCCGCGTGCTTGCGCGACTGTTGCGCTTCGGTTGGTTCGAGCCGGTCCACGCCAACGGCGCGCCAGCAACCGCATGAAACTGTTGTTCCGCCATCGCAGAACATTTGAAACGCAAACTGACGGACACCGTGAGCGAGATTCGTCGGCCGCTCCAGATGTCCGGCATTGTTGCTCGTCACCGCGCTGCGCTCCAAAGCACGTCAGAATTGCTGCCCTATCAGATCGGCCAAATTCCCTTGATCGGCGCCGCCTGACGTGCCTCTTTATGTAAAGGGGGCGAGGCAGTGTTGGAGAACAATGATGAAGCACACGCGTTTGAGAAAATTTGCGATCGCAGTTTCGACCATCGCCGTTGCGGCACTCTTCACCGTTGGTTGGTCTGAGCAGCGCGGCATTTCGGTGTCAGTTGAGAGTGCTCAGGCGAGGCGGCTCTATGTGAGCCCCCATTACTACTATAATCCCTACAGAGCCGACCTCTCTGGTGTCTCTTGGTACGCAGTGCGGGCCTACTACGCTGGCGGCCCCTGGTGCGGGATCGGCAGCGCGGCCGGGTACAGCACGGTCGGGTACGGCACGGCCGGGTACGGCACGGCCGGTGGGCTTAATAACTGGACCTGCTACAGCGGCTGGGCTGATTATGCGCAGCGCAACGGCATTGGTTGCACGCCCGGCAGCTTGGTCAAGGGCGGAGACGGGATAGATTACGTCTGCCAGTAAGCATGCGAGCAATAGCCGAGAGGCGGCCTCAAAGGCCGCCTCTTTTCAATTTGCGAATCTGAGGCCAGGCCTCCTTGGGATTCGCGGCAGTTTAGCCCCCCAGCAATTTAACGCCGTGACCATCGTTCATCAAAATCGTTCCACTTGGCGCGCCTTCGCTTCCCTATCCAGCCCCATACGCGCGCGCCCATACCGGAATTAAAATCCGCGAACCCCTGCGCCCGACCGGCTTGCGCGCCCGCGAGCGTGGTGTGGCGCGGAAACGCTAGGGATTTCAAGGGGTTAATGTTACCGGGGCGAGATTGTTCCGCCTGGGCGAATGTTTTCGGAGCGCATGGTCGCGCAAGTATTCGCATGATCGGCCAAGACATCGGCCAACTCACAGGCATCACATGCAGGCTTGGTCGCAGCGTCGGCACGCAGGACCGGGCTCGGCGACCTTCGCGGTGGGACACGGAATGGGCAATTGGCTAATCGAACGGCTCACGTTCTTGGGCGTGACGTTCCAGAAATGGATGATACTACGCACGGCCCTAAACCGATTTTCGAATTTTGTTCGGTGCAACGATAGCGGCGACCCTTGGGTTAGCGGCATTGATAGCCAAGGGTTTCCATTTGATTTAGGCCCGCGTGCGCTACATCCACGAGCGGCAGTATTTCGGATCTGCTTCGAGCCCAACATCTAGGGCGATTTGCCGGATTGTGTTGCCCGCGCTGCAATGGCGCATGCCCGCCCCCGAAACCCTAACCCTCCGCGCCACCGCAATCGCCGGCCAGCGCTACGCCGACGATTACGCCGTGATCTGGCGCGGCATGTCAGTCGGCCGGATCATGCTCGGCAACGGGGCACCGCACGACCGGCCGCAATGGATATGGTCCTGCCACGTCCACGGCCGACCGCAGGGCGGTGACGACCGGGGCAACGCCGCCAATCTCGTCGACGCGAAGGCGAGGTTCAAAAACGCATGGGCGCGGATTCGCGCGAGCCTGACCGATCAGGATATCGCCGATGCGAAGCAGATCGCGGCGCTCAGCGCCGAAGCGCTCGCGCGGTACGGTCGGGGGCATGGACATTGAAGCCATGCCCGATCGCGGCTGGTCGCGCGCATTCGATGAACCGATCCCGCTGCCGGACGGCGGCGAGCTTCGAACGCTCATCGACGCCGGGCGCTATGTCGACGCTCTCCCTCGCAGCATGCACGAACGCGAGGAGTGGCAAGCGGTGATGGAAGTCCTGCTATCGGCGGTTGAAGGCCGTGAGCCGGTGAGATTGGTACGCGTCGCTCTGACTCTGGCCTTGCTGGAGAGCAAACGATGAGGGGAATCGAGGCGGACAAAAAATGGCTGGCACTATTGACGACACGGGATGGTGGCGGCCGTTCGATGAACCAATCCCGCTACCCCGCGGTCGCGCGCTCGTCACGCTTAAGGATTCCGGCAACTACATCACCAAGCTTCCGAAGGCCGAGGCCGGAACGGGAGGATAATCCACAAGCAGGTTCTGATGCGTATTCTAGCCCTGGCGATCGCGATCGGGACGGTCTCAGTAGGGCCCATACGTTCGATCCAGCGAATCCGGTTTGCCTGCACCTGTACAGTTGGCGAGGGGGCAACCAATACGAATGCAGCTACACGTCGCTGCCTCAGTGCAACGCGTCGGTATCTGGCCGCGCGGCGCAGTGCGTCATCAATCCATATTTCGCGGGCGCGGGAGAGCGCGCGGGTCATCGAAGGCATCGCCGCGTCTATTAAAAAATGAACCGCATCGGGCACCGCATTGGGCTGACCGCGCGGCTGGAAGCGCGCATTCGACGAGCTTATCGTGCTGCCCGGTGGTCGCGAGCTGGTCACGCTCAAGGATGCGGGGGACCTACATCACGAGGCTTCTGAAGGCCGAGCATGAAGCGCCGGAATGGCAAGCGGCGACGAAGCCTTGATCCTGGTCAAATTGCGTTGCTTAATGTCGCTCTAGTAGTGCCGGTTTTGCTGACCCTCGCATGGCTGAAAGTTTGGTCCGCCAGCAAAGGCCACACAATCAACGACATGGAGAACCAGCGATCGTTGTTCGTAAGTTGGGGCCGGCTCCTCACCTTGCGGTGCAAGACGATCAGCTGATGTCGAAGCACCGCGTTCTCAGCTTCAAGCCGCAACTTCGACTTAAATGGTGAGGCCAAGACGGCAAGAAAAGAAACAGAGCAGCCCGATCATTCCGCCAACTTAAGCGATTCCACCACGTCATCAACTCGGATAAGTTTTCGGTACATACAACCTCTTGCAATCTCGCGCACAGCGGCATTTGTCTGTGGCATATGCTAGGAGATAGCCCATGCCCGAGCAGAGGCACGTCAGATTGTTTCGCAATGGCCGCAACCAGGCAGTTCGTATTCCCGTGGAGTTCGAACTGCCGGGCGATGAAGCGATCATGCACCGTGACGGAGACCGTTTGGTGATCGAGCCGGTGCGTAAGCGCGGACTGGTCGCCTTACTCAAGACGATGAAACCGTTGGAAGAGGATTTTCCCGAGATCGACGATCGGGTGCCGGCGCCGGAGATTGTGCTTTGACGCGCTACATGCTCGACGCGAACATCATTTCCGACCTGATCAAGAACCCGCAGGGCAGAGCTGCGAAACGAATTGCCAAGGTCGGGGAGGATAACATCTGCACCAGCATCATCGTGGCGGCCGAGCTGCGCTACGGCTGCGCAAAGAGCGGCTCGAAGCGGCTGCTCAAAGCAGTCGAAGACCTGCTCGGCGAGGTCAACGTGCTGCCGTTCGATGTCCCCGCCGATGCAGACTACGGCAGTATCCGCTCAGGAAGCGGCCGGAAGGCCGATCGGCAGCAACGACCTGCTGATCGCTGCCCACGCCTACGCGACCGGTGCCACGATCGTGACCGCCAATACCGACGAGTTCAAACGCATCCGTGGCCTGAGCGTGGAGAATTGGCTTGCTTGAGAACACTTGCGAGCAACGGAGCGGACTCGGCCATCAATAAGCCACGCTACATTGGTGCGGTAGCAAGAAAGGTACGTGTCTCGGCGACCACGCGCTCGGCGAACTTCGGGTCGCGCACCTGTGCCGACGTCTGCATTGTCCGTTCTCGTCGTAGTAGACGCCCGTTTCACCCGACGTAGCGGTCAGGATCTTTGTACACACGCGCGCCGCGCACCCAGGTGTGCTCCAGTATTTCACGAAGGGCGCGAACAGCGGGAGGATGCCCTTCGCTATCAGCCGAAGAAGCAGGTTCGCGTCGCGCCCGAGCCCCGTGCTCGGATTGAAGCCAGGCTCGAAGGCGTTGAAGCGCAGCCGCGGGGTCTGACGGGCGAACACGAAGGCGGTAGCGAGCGTGCACTGCTTCGAGGTGGCGTAGGCGTCGCCGCCCGGCATCCTGGAGCCGCCCGGCTTCCACTCGCCCCGCGCGCCCGCCTCCGCCGAGATGTAGCGGCCTTCGCGGAATCCGGCGACCTTGGCGGGTTTGCGCTCGGGATCCTCTACGCCTGACGCGACGAACACGACGTTCGCGCCGTCGGGGAGATGCGGAATGAGCGCTTCCGTGAACGCGAACGGGCCGAGATGGTTGGTCGCGAACGTCATGTCCCAGCCCAGCGAGTTTTTCGTGGGGCGCATCTGCATGATGCCCGCGTTGTTGAGCAGGCCGGCGACCGGAAGACCAAGCTCCACGATCTGATCGGCCGCGCGCCGCACGATCGCCGGCTCGGACAGGTCGCAGACCACCGCCACCGCGCTCCCTCCTTTCCTCTTGATTGCGTCTCGCACTTCGCCAAGCCTTTTGCGGTCGCGCCCGACAAGGACGACGGTCCCGTGCTTGGCGAGTTCGAGCGCCGTGCGGCGCCCAGTTCCCGAAGTCGGCCCGGTGATGATGTAAGCGTTTTCGGTCGGAGCGGCGGTAGGCATTTCGGTCTCTTGTAGATGTCTGTCTAGTCAGTCACTTACACGGCAAAAAATGTCAGGCGATTGCGCGCCAGAGCGCGTTGAAGCCGGCCTTGCTGTGCTTTTTCGCGTTCGCGGGATCCTGGATCATGAAGTCCATCGTCGCTTCCGCCAGAGCGTTCATGATCGACGCCACGAAGGGCATTGGGGCACTGTGCATGGGGCCGCTGGCGCGCATCTGCTGCATCAGCTCGGCGATACCCATCGTTGTCTTGTGCCCGGCGGTGCGGGTCGCCGGCGTGATCTCGCCGGAGACGCTGAGCTGCAGCAAGGCACGCCGTTTTTCCGGATTGGACACCGCCCACTCCATCCAATTGGACCAGACGTGAAACATCCGCCTGCGAAGATCGGCTCCGGCCGGCAGCCCATCGAGAGAAGCCGAAGCCATGCCGGCCTTTAGTTCGAGATAGAGTTGATTGAGCAGGTCCGCTTTGGTCGCGAAATAGGTGAACAGCGATCCGTTTGCCACGCGGGCTTCCTCGGCAATCTTCATCGTCGGCGCGCTGAGCCCTTGCACCGCGATCACGCGGATCGCCGCCTCCATGATCGCCTTTCGCTTATCCTCATCCTTCGGTCTAGGCATGCGATCGGTATATACATGACTGTCTAATCAGTCAACTACAGCGGAGCGGTGAAATTGTCGCCTCATCGGATTGTACCGGAAGCAGCCGGCCGACCTGCCGAACAGTGCTTTTGACCCGATGTAAACCTATGCAAGTTCTGCTGGTGTGGACCGCTCGGTTAAAGCGGCCCAAGTGCGGAAGAGTCCAACGCGCTAAGCCGGGTGCCCGTTAATTAATTCGCATTCTGGTTCGCAGACTATGTGGGCGGCGAGTTGAGGAAAACATAAAGAGCCGCGATCTTGCCGGCGCGCGCGATGATGAAATCCACACCGGTGTACGCCGGCGTCTCGCCTTTCGGCCCCGAGCCCCACGCCAGGCGTCCCGAATTGTGCAGAACCTGGGGCGCGCCATGAGGCGTATAAACGAAATGAGGATGCGTCGCTCGGAGATCGGCCGCGAACTTGTCCAGTGCGTCGTGGCCGACGAACGTGCCGGGCGGCGCGTATAGCACACAGTCTTCAGTGTAAAGTTCCTCAATTGCGGCCCTTCGGCGAGCTGAATCACCTTCACCGAAAACTTCCGGAAGGTTGCGGTTGAGTAGCGTCTCGATGCCACTCACATCTGCGCCCACGGACGGCGGGACGCTGGTCTTGCTGGCATGCTGGTTCATCAGAGGACTCCCTGTCTGCGCCACAATGATGTGGTCGTGGGCGCGACCCGCGAAACGGCGAGAGTGGAAACTCATCGTTTCCGGTTTGTTGGTGTATGAGTTGATGGCTTGCTTCACCTCGCTCGTCAGCGAAATGCGGATAATTGGCTTCACCGCTAACGCCCGCACCCAATGTCAGCAAATGGCATCTTTGAGACATGCCGGCCGGCTTAGAAAATGTCTGCTTATCGGGGGGTAGAGCGGAAATGATCGACGCATGGTCAGAATGACCCACACTCCGCGCTTTGGTCCAGATGCGAAAATCAAGAATTCTGCACCGCCCGTTCTGTGATGCGAACGTGTGCGGCAGTCAGGTGAAAGCCGTGCTTCTCAATGTCATCAAGACACTCAGTCACGTTGACGCCCGCTTTGGTTGTTGCTCTGGTCAAATCTATGGTCTTGAAGGCGGTCCATGGCGCGTACCGCGACGGAAGATTGGTTCCGTCACTGTGGGCGGTAAAGCCGAATATGCGGTCAGGCCCCCTGAATATGTGCACTTGCATTGCATGTCTCACTCGGGTCGAGATCAAGAGATAGCACACAAGCAGCGCCAGAAAAGTGGCGATGTCTCGTCCTGTTCTGTGCACAAATCACGAATTCTGCACCAGAATCTCGGTCAAGCAATTCCAACTGGTTGTGGCCGTCGAGACGGCGCCAGCTTTTTTGCGCATCCTCGACCAGTTTGAAGACCGTCGGACTTTATCCATTTGAGGGACTCTGCGTTCAAGCTCCATTCATTGGGACTTCCGTATGTTCAGATCTGATCATGATCGCCAACTAGTATAAACAATCGGACAGGTTTCTCGCGGGCGGACATCCTTGTTGTCAGCGTCATGACAAATGTCAGGGCGGCTGTGGGTGGGGCGAGCCACGACTGTTTGTCCGGTCAGGTCTCGGACGACCAACGGTCATGTGAACGAAAGGGATCTATCCATGAAGTACCTAACGACAGCTGCGGTCGCGGCCGCAGTTCTGGCTTGGTCGCAGCTCGCCTACGCCCAAGGGTGGCAGCACTGCGCCACCGAGGGAGGCTTTTGTCGTGCTCCCGCCGGGGCGGTGATCCATTACGGTCGAGAGGGCGCGTTTGCTCACCGTCGAAGCCCGCCTGGCGGCGTTCCGTGCAGCAACGACGTGTTTGGCGATCCTATCCCGGGCGTCCACAAGGAATGCTTCCTGTCCTACTAAGGCATTTTCCGCACCGAACCCTTGTTCGGCCGAAGCGGACACCCGGTTGGCGTAAGAAAATGCGACCAGCAGGGGAATCTGGAGCGCTTTCCGCTTCCGCTTGATCGCAAAGCGCTCTAATGATCAGGCAGCATTTGATCCGCGAACACCGCCGCCCTGGATTTCACCTGCCTGATCATTCCCCACACCGTTCGATCGAGCTGTTGACTGCTCGCCGAACGGCTGTCCCGCGAATTGGCGAGTGCCGCCCAACAAAGTCGCTCGGCGTGACCACCATCACGGCCGACTTTCCGGGCAAACTCCCTAGGTGCCATCGGTTGCGACCAGTTAGACACCACCCGCGTGCGTAGCGCGGATTGATCGCCGATGGCGTCGTCATGGCGCTCACGGTCTCAGGTTTCAGGATGCCGCGTTCGATCTTCGCGATGAACCGAGCAAGATCGACAGGGTTGGCGAGCCAGCGCCGAGCGAGTCCATACGGGAGACGTTAATGCCGTAAGGATCGAGGTCCCCTTCCTGGCGGTAGTACATGACCTCATCGTCCAGACGTTGCTGCAGGGTGTTGCCGGCAATTCGCATGCCCTCGACCTGAATACGGCGCGGCAATTGCGACGAGCCGTGCAGCGTGTAGCTCGCAGGATGGGTTGAGCCCTTGCGAAACCCATCGCCTCGCGGCTAGAGCTGAGCTTCGATAGCCGCCTTGTCTATCACCGACCATACTTCGCGAATTTTTTCTCCCCGAAATTCATAGAATACATTCTCGGTAAATGAGAACTCTCTTCCCACTTACTTGGAGGCCAAGGAACGTTCCCTTTGGCGTACAGTGAAAACCTAGCCGGCTCGCGACATAAGGCGGATCGGAAATCAGCATCTGGATGTTGAAATAAAGGTCGGGAATTTCATCAAAGTCTCTCACTAACATATCGCGATAACCTGATAGCCCGACCCGCCGACCGTTGTGGATCACCTCATCATGAACGAACTGTCCGAGCTTCGGCCAGCCCTGCTTATTCAGGCAGGCAATGTAGTCTCGGTAGACGTCGGAGAGGTCGGACTTCATCACGGCCATTGCCCCTATCCTTCTACGGCAAGGGCGGATTAGCGACAGCGTAATCCGCCGTTCACAAGGTGGCGAGTTGGGCCTTCGGCCAACCCAACCTATGAGCTCGGCCGCCCGTCGACCATCCGCATCGCCACCCGATCGCGCCTGACAAAATGATGCCATGCCGCGGCCGCGACGTGGAGCACGATCAGCGCCAGCAGCACATAGGCAAAGAAGATGTGGCGGCCTTCGTAAGCATGCGCCGCGGCCCTGTCGGGCGACGTGATCTGCGGCACCTGAAACAGGCCGAACCAGTCCGAATAATTCCGCGTGCTGGCGCCGGACATCGCCCACCCCAGCATCGACACCAGAATCGTCACGAGATAAAGCGCGCCGTGGCTGACGCGGGCGGCGATCCGCTGCCACCGCGGCGCATCGTCGGGTAACGCCGGCGTCGGATTGATGCCGCGCCAAACCAGGCGAAGCACTGTCAGCATCAGCACGACATAGCCGATATCGGCATGGATCGAGCGATAGAAAAAGCGATCGGCGCGCGGCGGGACATGATTCATCCACCAGCCATAAGCGATCATGCCGATGATGGACGCGCCCAGGATCCAGTGAAACCAGCGCGACATGCTGCCCCAACCGGAAGCCGTATTTCGAATCATGTCGTTGCCTCTTGCGATTTCCGGCGATGTGGCCGGCCCGCGGGAGTCTCGTTCTCTCCGCGCGCGGCGAGCCCTGATAGCCGCCCGGCTGGGGCAGGACGAATTGAATCATTCAAAATCGTGGCCTTGCGGTCACAAGAGCGCCGCCCGCGTGAGCATCGGCGATCGACTGGGACATGTCGCAGCGGCGAAATGGCGCGCGATGGGCCACGAGGAGACTTCCATCGTTCGCTTGAATGTGATGCAGCTATCTCGCTGGGCCGTAATGGCAGCGGTCGAGTTATTGTTGGAATATCACGTTTGGGTCAGACGGACAGGACGATGCAGATTGATCGCAGGCCATTAGCCGACCAACTCGCTGTCTTTCCTCGCCTGGGCTTGGCCAATCTGCCGACCCCACTCGAGCCGATGAAGCGATTGACGGCTCATCTCGGCGGACCCCGGCTGTGGGTCAAGCGCGAAGATGCTACTGGGCTCGGTTTTGGCGGCAATAAGTTGCGCAAGCTCGACTACGTCCTGCACGAGGCACTTTCGACCGGCGCCGATACGATCGTCTCAGGTGGCGTCGTGCAATCGAACAGCCAGCGGCAGGTTGCGGCGGTTGCGGCAAAGCTCGGCCTCGCGTGCCATCTTGCAGTCTACCACGGCCAACTCGAACCGCCGACGCCGCAATACAAGACCTCGGGCAACGCATTTCTCAATCGGCTGTTCGGCGCGCACCTCCATGACGTGCCGTGGACCGGCGACCGCAATGCAGCCATTCGCACGCTCGTCGGCGATCTCGAAGCCAGGGGTCACAGGCCGTACTTTGTGCCATACGGGGTCTCGAATGCCCTGGGCGCCGTCGCTTATGCCACAACGATTTCCGAGATCGAACCGCAGGCAGCGCTATTGGGCTTCGCACCAAGCGCTATCGTGCACTGCACCGGAAGCGCCGGCACGCAGGCTGGTCTCGTCGTCGGTGCGGCCGTGGCCATGCCAAACACGCGGATCGTTGGGATTGATATCGACGCCGAACCCACGCGGGTGCGAGCCGATGTCGTAGCGTTTGCGCGAGAAGCGTCCGATCTGCTTGATGTTCCGTTCGACGAAGCAACGGTGGAAGTGGTTGCGGGGCACGCGGGAGCTGCCTACGGGGTCCCGCACGAAGTCACAATCGAAGCGATCCGACTTGCAGGCCAGCTCGAGGCCCTTCCACTTGATCCGGTCTATTCGGGCAAGGGGCTCGCGGGCTTGATCGCCCTGATCCGCCAAGGGCGTTGGCACAAGGACGAGGATGTCGTCTTCCTGCACACAGGCGGCGCGCCGGCGCTTTTCGCCTACCAAAGCGCACTTGGCATCTGAACTGGCAAAGTGCCTCGCCGCGAATCGAAGGGAATCAACATAAGATACCGACGTTATTGCAGCCAACGCGCCGGCCCTCCGGGGTCCATCTTTGGCCAACCAAGACCCGATAGGGCTTCCTGCCTTGCCCGGAGGCCGAGGGTGTTGCACTAACGCCGCAGTCAGCGGCCAAAGCGCTTTTCTGGTCACTACACAGTTATCCCCGATCGTTCGCCTCCGCATACTCATGGAACGCAGATTCCAGTGGGGAGCAAAACATGCGCATCAGCCAGCTAACTTCTGTCGCGATCATCGCGGCAACTTCGTTCACCGCGGTCACCATCAGGGAAGCGCGGGCCCAGTCAGCGGCAAGCGCTGAGACTGAGATTGCCGCACTAAAACAGCAACTTCTTCTCATGGAGCGGAAGCTCGAGGCGTTGCAGAAACAGACAGCGGCCAATACAACCGCGGCCGCGAAAGCCAACGCCAAGGCAGACGCCAGCGTCGCCGTAACCAGCGCCAACGCCGCCATCCCGGTCAAGGCGGCAGTTGCGCCCTCCGACGTCGTCGTCTCGATGCCGGGCAACCGGCCGACCATTTGTACCGCCGACAATCTCAATTGCATTGCCATCACCAGCCGGGTGCATTTCGATGTCGGCGGCTACAACTATCGGCCGAATACCGCGGCGACCACTCCGCAACGTCTCGATGACGGGGTCAATGTCCGTCGCGCACGGATCGGGGTGATCGGCAAGTTCCTGGGTGACTGGAATTATGCTCTGATCTACGATTTCGGCGGTTCTTCGGACGGATTTGACAGCACGGCCAGCGTTGGCGGCGCGCCCGTCGGATTTTTGCCGGGTGGCGCCTTGTCCGGCATTGAAAACGCCTATCTCAGCTACACCGGCTTCAAGCCGTTGGGCGGCACGCTCGCCATCGAAGGCGGCATCATGGACCTGCCCTATACGCTCGACGAGGCGTCAAGCTCCAATGACATCCCGTTCATGGAGCGTGCCTCTTCCGGCGTCATCGCCCAAAACATCGCCGCCAGCGACTTCCGCTCGACCGCCGGCGCGCGCTGGTACAACGACAGGTTCTGGGCCGGAGCCTATGCGACAGGACCTACCACGGGAGCCATCCACTCTGCTTCCAGCGTCAATCCTCAGGGCACCACGGAACAATTTGGCGCGGTGGCCCGTGCCGCGGGTCAGGTTATCAGCGGCGAGGACTACTCGCTGCACATCGGCGCCGATGCAGAATGGCTGATCCAACCGCCGCATAACCTGATCGCAAACACGCAAACGCTGACGCTCAGCGACCGTCCGGAACTACGCATCGACCCGACCACCCTTGTCTCGACGGGCGCGCTCGCCGACGTATCAGCCGCTCAGGTCTACAGCGCGGAAGCGGCCGGGACGTACGGGCCGCTGTTCTTTCAAGGCGAATATTTTTGGTTCAATATCGACCGCAACGAGTTTGCCCCGCTGCCTAGCCTAAAATTCCAGGGCGGCTATGGCGAGGTGGCCTATACCCTGACCGGGGAAACCCGCCGCTACAACGCTGGCAGCGCCTCCTATGCCGGCATTTTGCCGGCGAATCCGTTCTCACTGAGCGGCGGCGGCTGGGGCGCATGGGAGATCGCCGCCCGCTTCAGCACCATTGATCTCAACGATCAACTCGCCACCGCGAACGGCGTCGCCGGCGGACGGCAGACGATCTATACCTTGGCGCTGAACTGGTATGCCAATCGCAACGTCCGGCTGATGTTCGACTACCTTCACGGCACCCTCGGCAAGCAGATCAGCCCCACCAACTTCGGTGACGCCGGCGCGAGTTTCGATGCGTTTGCGATGCGAACCCAAGTTGCGTTCTGAGGTCGACGTGATGTGGCCATCCCGGGGGCGTTCACGCCCGCGCATTCGGCCTATGGTGGGCGATCGGCTACCTGGCCCGCAGGATGGGTTGAGCCCTTGCGAAACCCATCGCCTTGCGGCGATGCTGGCGGATCGTCGACCAATTTAGCGACCTGACGCGACGGGACGCAACGGCCACCCAAGCAACTGATTTGCCCGACGGGCAAATCAGTTGAATTGCGGCGGATGCCGCCTAGCTCGGCGGCCCTGAAGCGCTGCAAATCGCGTGCGCCTAAAATCGAATTTCCTGAACCGATTCAACGTGATTTGGGTTCTCCAGTTGTACCGCGAAAAATATTTCGCTTCGCGGTCACCCCAAATCACCAGCATCATCCGCGCTGTCCCACCCCTCAGAGCGGCGGCTCGAGAACGTCACGGACGCGGGGCGGGATGCGTGGACGCGGCGGCGGCGCTACTAGCCGGGCGACGCCAGGACTGACGGCGAAGTCGTGTGGTCCTGACGCGGCGACGCTGGCGTCAAGTTTTCGCGGAGTAACCGTTAAAGCCATCGCGCAGGGAATGCCGGTTGATGGCCGCCTACCTGTGGTGACTACTCGTATGCTTTCTACCTTTGCGCACGAGGCCATGGGTGCGTCGCGCACCCGGCATTCCCTGCGCCCTGCTTCCCAGGAGGGCCGTGCCTACGGCACAGCTCGGGCATATCGCGCCTGCGAGAAAGCGAAACCTTGTCTTGACGGCGGATTTCGGATCGTGATCTTGAAACTTCCCGGGGTTTTACGGCAACGACGCCCCCCTGGCGGAGCGGGCGACGGGATCGTCAAAACAACTCAATGGTAACGCGGGATGGGTTAGAATCACGCCATGGCATCACCTCCGACAATTCTCGTATTCGATTCCGGCCTTGGCGGGCTCTCGGTCCTGCGCGAGGTAGTGCGCGCGCGGAGCGATGCGCATTACGTCTATGTCGCCGACGACGCGTTCTTCCCCTATGGCCATCACAGCGAGGAAGCGATCATCGCGCGCGTGGTGCCGCTGATCGGCGAGCTGATCGCCGCCCATGCCCCCGACCTCATCGTGATCGCCTGCAGCACCGCCTCGACGCTCGTGATGTCGCATCTGCGCGAACGATACAAGGTACCCTTTGTCGGCACCGTGCCGGCGATCAAGCCGGCCTGCGCGCAATCGAAAACCAAACGCGTCTCCGTGTTCGGCACCAAGGGCACGGTCAAGCGCGAGTATACGAGAGCGCTGATCCGTGACTTCGCGCAAGGCTGCGAGGTGACGCTGGTGGGGTCGCCCGAACTCGCTTCGCTTGCGGAAAGCGCGCTCAGCGGCAACGAGGTCAGCGACTGCGACATCGCGGCCGAACTCGCGCCGTGTTTTGTGGGCGACGCGGAAGACGCTTCCGCGCGCACCGATACCATCGTGCTGGCCTGCACCCATTATCCCCTGGTGCTCGACCGGCTGATCAGGCTGGCGCCATGGCCGGTCAACTTTATCGATCCGGCGTCGGCGATCGCGCGGCGGGTCTCGGATCTGCTGGGCGGCCCGGGGGCCGAGCGTGATGAGGCCGGCGCCGAGATGATCTTTACCTCGAGACGGCCGCACAAATTAAGCCGGACATTGACCCCGTTCTTTGGCGGCCGCGTGCCGGCCTGACAGGGGAGCCTTCCGACCGATGTCCACGCCGCCCAGCCCGCCCCCGCTCAATCGTCTGCGCAAGGAATGGCGCGAAGGGCGCCCGACCTTCGGCGCGATCGCGACCATTCCGAGCATCCAGACCGTTCAGATCATGGCAGCTTGCGGGCTCGACTGGATCGTCGTCGACCTCGAGCACGGCCCGATCGATCTGACCATGGCGCACGCGATGATCGTCGCCACCTCCGGCACATCATGCGTGCCGCTGGTGCGGATCGCCGCCAACGAGCCGTGGCTTGCGAAAGCGCCGATGGACATCGGCGCGCTCGGCATCAATTTCCCGATGATCCTAGGCCGAGCCGACGCCGAGAAGGCGGTGCGCAGCGTGCGCTATCCGCCGCGCGGCGACCGGCTGTGGGGCCCGTTTCATGCGCCGTTCCGCTGGGGCGTCTCGATGGCCGACTACATAGCGACCGCCGACGACGACATGATCTGCATGATCACGATCGAACATGTCGACGCGGTCAACCGCATCGACGAGATCATGGCGACCCCCGGCATCGACGTAGCTGTGATCGGCCCCGGCGACCTCGCCACCTCCGTCAACAAGCGCGGCCAGATCGATGACCCGGAGGTCCAGGCGCTGATGGCGCGCGCCGAAGCCGGCATCCTCAAAAGCGGGGTTCCGATCGGCGGCGTGGCGCGCACGGCCGAACAGGCCAACCAGATGATCGACCGCGGCTACCTAGTGCTCGCGCTCGGCTTCGACTGGTCGCTGTTCCAGCGCGGCATCGCCGCGAGCCTGCAGGGCATCAAGCGCTGAACCGCTGCTCAACAAGCGGCATCAAACCCCTGAAAGTGCTTGGTATTTACGTCGTTGCCAAAATCGGTCCCCGCGCCTCGCTTGCGGCTCAAACCATCTGGCCTAAGGGCAGCCTGTTCGTGCTAGATGAAGCGGTGGCGAGCGGGCAATTCGGCTCGCCTTCGAGGGTCAGCCGCGGGAGTAGAGTGAAAAGACAATGCGCGGAACGGTTCGAAAAATCTCATTGCCGCGCCGTGTCGTCATCGATCTCATGCGCGCCTCGGCGGGTGTGCCGTTTGTGGCGGTTCGCCGCACGCTGAACATCGAGCGTCTTGCCGCAGCCCGGCAAGCGCTGGAAAAGCGGCCAGCATGGGCCACGATTTTCGCCAAGGGGTTCGCGATCCTCGCCCAGGATCGCCCGGTGCTGCGCACCTCCTATCTGAAATGGCCATGGCCGCGCTTCTACGAGGTGCCACTGACGGTTGCGATGATCGTGGTGGCGCCCGATGCGAGCCCCGACGGCGTCTTGCTGTTTCCGATCAAGGCGCCGGACCTGGTGCCGCTCGGCGAGGCGGACGAGCGGGTGCGCAGGGCGAAAGCCGACCCGCTCGAAGCCACGCCATTCTTCCGCAAGACGCTGATCGTCAGCCGATTGCCGGCGCCGCTTCGGCAGCTTGCCTGGGCGATCGGTCTCACCAGCGGGCGCCAGCGCGCCAATTACTTCGGCACCCTCCTCATCACCTCGGTCGCGGCGTTCGGCGGCGGCGAAGTGGAAGCACGCGCGCCGTGCTCCTACATCCTCAGCTATGACAAGGTAGCACACGATGGCTCCATCGACGTCATGGTCCGGTTTGATCATCGGGTCACCGATGCAACCGTTGTCGGCGTAGCGCTTTCGAGCCTCGAGCAAATCCTGAATGATCAGATCGCCGACGAATTGCTTGCGCTTCGTCCACCTGCGCAGGCAATAGCCGACCCGCCGCCCGGGCGGATCGGCTCCCGGCTCGCCGGCAGAACTTCCCGCTAATTCGTTCCACCCCGATCGACCCCCGGCGAACGATTTGCCGGCACGTCACAAAGCTGATCGCAGCGAAAATGAAAACCCTCCGCGGACGTACAGCTTTCGTAACCGGCGCCGCTTCCGGCATCGGACGCGCGATCGCGATCGCGCTGGCGCGAGAGGGTGTCAATCTCGTGCTCAGCGATCACGAAGCGGATGGGCTTGCATCGGCGCAAAGCGATGCGACAAAACTCGGCGTCAGCGCAACTGTTGCGATGTGCGACCTGACGAAGCCTGCGGAAATCGCCGAAATGCTCGACCGGCTGTTCTCGACCGGTCCGCTGCACATTCTCGTCAACTGCGCCGGGATTGCGCTCTACGGCCAGCAGCGCTCGGTCAGCGCCAGCGACTGGCGCAACCTGATGGCGGTCAACCTGCTGGCGCCGATGCAGATCACGACCCATCTGATCAATGCCCTGGCGCGCAGCGACGAGGCCCATATCGTCAACATGTCCAGTATTTTCGGGCTGGTCCCGGTCCGCGGGCTGGCCGCGTACCAGGCCAGCAAATACGGCCTGGTTGGTTTTACGCTGGCGATGCGCAACGACTATCACCGCAAGAATTTCGGCGTCAGCGTGATCTGTCCGGGCCTGGTCAGGACTCCGATGATGGAACCGGACGGCCCGTCCAAGATCTACGCCAAAATGCCGAGGCTTCCGGCGTGGCTGTTCACGACCCCGGAGCGCGTCGCCGAAGTGACCGTGAACGCCATCAGGCGCGACAAGGGGTTGGTCGTCGTCACCTTCGCCGCGCATATGATGTGGTACCTCAACCGCTTCTTTCCCGGGATCGTCGACCTCCTCAACCGCGAGGGATGGCGGTCGCGCGGCGCCATCATCCCGCAGGATGAGATGGGCGACCTGCCGTGATGGAGCTAGACGGAAGGAGGCCTCTGGCGCTGCTGCAGACGTCCGACGATCGCCAGCACGGCTGCGCGGGGCAAAAAACGCGTCGCCGTCACCACAATCTTGTTGCCGATGCCCGGCACGCAGAGCGCGCGTCCCGCCTTCATGGCATCCCAGCCGGCGCGGGCGACGTCAACCGCGTGGAGCTTGCGCAAGCCCTTGAACAGCGCCGTCTTGTCGGCGCCTGCGCGCGCCAGGAACGGGGTTTTCAGCGGACCCGGGCACAGGCACGTTACGGTGACGCCGGTCCCCCTGACTTCCTCACTCAAGGCTTGCGAGAGTGAGAGCAGGTAGGCCTTGGTCGCAAAATAAACCGCCATGCGCGGCCCCGGCGCGAAGCTGGCGACCGATCCGACATTGAGAATGTGGCCGCGCCGGCGCTCCACCATGGAGGGGAGGAACCGCAGCATCAGGTCGGTCGCGGCGCGCAGGTTGACGTCGATGATGCCGAACTGGATTTTTCGGTCGAGCTTGATGGCGTCGCCGAACAGGGCTAATCCGGCATTGTTGATCAGGATGTCGCAATAGAGCCCCCGCGCCTGCAGTTCGCGCGCGATTGTTTCGCCGGCATCCGCGGCGGCCAGGTCGATGCCGAGAACCACGCTCGGGGTGTCCGGCCGGTCGATTTTGGCCGCCAGAGCCTCCAAATCGGCTACAGAACGCGCGATCAGGACCACTTTGGCCCCTTCCCGAGCCGCCAATTTGGCGAATTCCGCGCCCAACCCGGAGGATGCACCGGTAACGACGATCGCTGGCTGCATGCGGTAGATCGATCCTCCCCGTCCCCGTCATACCGGGCCGAGACAGGATTTGACAGGGCGGGCCCTTCTCCCTTAGAAACCGCCTGCTCGCGGGCCGGTTTCGGCCCGCGATGCGTTTCGCGACCCGTGGTCGGCTCCTTACAAGCTTTGGGGGTTGGACCTGTCGGCACCGGGACTCCCCCAGTGCACAGGAGGGCGCGTTTCCTCAAACCAGATACGAAAAGAGGACGCGATGACTAAGCGCAGTGAGGCGAAGTACAAGATCGATCGCCGTATGGGCCAGAATATCTGGGGCCGCCCGAAGAGCCCCGTGAACCGCAGGGAATACGGCCCCGGCCAGCATGGCCAGCGCCGCAAGGGCAAGCTCTCCGACTTCGGCGTGCAGCTCCGCGCCAAGCAGAAGCTGAAGGGTTATTACGCCAACATCTCCGAGCGTCAGTTCCACGGCATCTATGTCGAGGCGAGCCGCCTGAAGGGCGACACCGGCGAACATCTGATCGGCCTGTTGGAGCGCCGTCTGGATACCGTGGTGTACCGCGCCAAGTTCGTCGCCACCATGTTCGCGGCACGCCAGTTCATCAACCACGGCCATATCAAGGTGAACGGCCGCAAGGTCAACATCGGCAGCTACCAGCTCAAGATCGGCGACCTGGTCGAGGTCAAGGAAGCCTCCAAGCAGCTCACCCACGTGCTGGAAGCGGTCCAGCTTCCCGAACGCGATGTGCCCGATTTCCTTGAAGTCGATCACTCCAAGATGACCGCGAAGTTCGTCCGCGTCCCGGCACTGTCCGACGTGCCGTTCGCGGTGCAGATGGAGCCGCATCTGATCGTCGAATTCTATTCGCGCTGATCGGCGGCCACCGTCATTGCGAGCGAAGCGAAGCAATCCAAGGCCCCGGTTTTGCCGGGGCCTCTTTATTGTGATACCGTCGCTGCATGTCACACACGACTGACAAGCCGATCCGCGTCATGCCGTCGGCCACGCCGAGCTTGCCGCATCGGCCGCCCTTCCCTGTGATGAGCAAGTGCGCCGGTGTCAAGAAGCGCTCGTGCACCCTGACTGCAGCACGTTGAGTGACGATAGCATGAGCAACATTCCAGCCACCCGGTGGCGCGTGGCCGCCCGCGGTATAGTCAGCCGATGATCCGTCTACTCGAACAGGCGTCCAGACAGCTAATGCCGGAGGAAGAAGCCGACCTGGCCGCGGCGTCCATTTTGACGAATCCCTATCCTTACCTGATTGATTATCGCGTGACCGCGAACGACATTATCATCATGCGATTTCGTCACGCTGCGCGCCGCCTCCTCGACCCCTGAAGTTCCTGAAATTCTGAGATCCCACCATGTTCTACACCCCTCCCCCACGCGATCTCGATGCGCTGCCGGTGCGCATCAATCTGTTGTCGGACACCCAGACCCGGCCGACGGCGGCCATGCGGGAAGCCATGGCGCGCGCCGAGGTCGGCGACGAGCAGATCGGCGACGATCCGACCGTGAATCTCTTGTGCGAGCGCGTCGCCGAGCTCCTGGGCAAAGAGGCCGCGGTGTTCATGCCCTCGGGCACCATGTGCAACGTCGCGGCGACTTTGGTGCATTGCCGGCCGGGCGAGGAAATCCTGGCGCATGAGACCGCGCATATCGTCGCACGCGAGGGCGGCGCGCATGCCGCGCTCGGCGGTTTCCAGATCATGCCGCTCTCCGGCGCCGACGGGCAATTCTCGCCCGGCACGTTGCGCAAGGCGCTGCACCCGCGCTCGCGCTACCAGCCGCCGCAGACCGTGGTCAGCGTCGAACAGACCGCCAATATCGGCGGCGGCACGATCTGGAAGAAGGCCGCGCTGGACGAGATCGTGCAAATCGCCAAGACCGCAGGCATGGCCACCCACATGGACGGCGCGCGGTTACTCAATGCCTGCGTCGCGACCGGCATTTCGGCCCGTGACATGACCGCGGGCTGGGACTCCGCCTGGATCGACTTTTCCAAGGGACTGGGCGCGCCGATCGGCGGCGCGATCGCGGGCTCGCGCGCCTTCATCGACGAGGTCTGGCGCTGGAAGCAGCGGCTCGGCGGCTCGATGCGGCAGGCCGGCATCTGCGCCGCGGCCTGCGTCTACGCGCTCGATCATCACGTCGACCGCCTCGCTGAGGATCACGCCAATGCGCGCGCGCTCGCGCGCGGGTTGTCGCAGATCTCAGGCTTCGAGGTGCAGGAGCCGGAGACCAATCTCGTATTCTTCAGGCCCGATGGCGCCGGCGTTGCCGGCAACAAGATGGTCGCCGAACTGCGCAAGCGCGGCGTGCTGCTCGCGATGATGGATGGCCGGATCAGAGCCTGCACCCATCTCGATGTAACGGCCGCGATGATGGAGGAGATGGTCGGGTACGTGCGGGAGATCGTGCGGGGGGTGTGAGGATCACTTCTCCAACGCCTCATAGACGAGCCTCTTCACCTCCGTCTCGATCCGGCCGCGCTGTGACGGCGACTGCATCATGACGATGGTGAACATGTCGTCCTTCGGGTCGATGAAGAAGAACGTTCCGCCGACGCCGTCCCAGCGGAGTTCGCCCAATGCCAGTGGCGGATTTGCGATGGTGCGTACCGCAAAGCCGAGCCCGAAACCGCTGTCGGAGCCTGGAAAATCGAACTGGCCGCGCGCGATTCTGGTCTCCGGACCGATATGGTCAGAGGTCATCAGCGCGACCGTCTCGGGCTTAAGATAGCGCTTTCCCTCGAGGGTGCCCCCGTTCAGCAGCATCTGCGCAAAGCGCGCGTAGTCTGCGATCGTGCCGACCATGCCGGCACCGCCGGATTCCCAGCGTCGCGGCAGCACGGGATCGACGATGCCTGCGATCGGTCGAGTGAAGCAATCGTCTGGCAGGAACTGGGCGACGCGCCCCCTTCGCGCGGCATCGGCGACATCAAACGCGGTCTCGGTCATCCCAAGCGGACCGAGCAGCCGCTCCTTCTCAAACTGAAAGAGAGATTTTTTCGACACCACCTCGACGACGCGGCCGAGCACGTCGACCGAGTGCCCGTAGTCCCACAACGTTTCCGGCTGTTCGGCGAGCGGCAGCCTTGCCAGGCGTTCGACAAATTGCGCGTTGTCGAAATCGCCGTCGAACAAGTCCGAGTTGGCATAGAGCTTGCGTACCGGGCCGTCGCCATAGAAGCTGTAGGTGATCCCCGATGTATGACGCAGGAGGTCCTCGATCGTGATCGGGCGCGCGAGCGGCTCGGTGACCAGCGCCGACTTGCCATCTTCGACCGGCTTGGCGACGGCGACCCTCACGTCCGCGAAGGCCGGAATGTATTTCGAGAGCGGATCGTCGAGCTTGAGCCGGCCGTCGTCGACCAGCATCATCGCGGCCACCGACGTGACCGGCTTCGACATCGAATAGAGCCGAAAGATCGAGTCCGCCGTCATCGGCTGCCCGGCCGCGACGTCGCGCCGCCCAAAACTCTCGAAATAAGCGGGACGCCCGTGCTGCTGGATCAGGACGACGGCGCCGGGAATCTTGCCGGTGGCAACCTCGTTGCGGAAATAATCGCCGATGCCCTCAAGCTTCGCTTGCAAAAACCCGGAGGTAACCGGAAACGGCGGTTCGGCGCGCGCCCAGTTCGGGCTTGTGGCAGCGATCGCGCCAAACAGCGCCAGCGCCGCCATCCAGCGGAACGACAAACTGCCGTCAGTTCTCCATCGCCTCATAGATCAGCCTCTTGACCATCGGCTGAATTTTCTGGCGTTCCGACGGCGTCTGCTCCAACAGCACGAAGAACATGTCTTCCTTGCGGTCAATTGCGAAATAGCAGCCGCTGGCGCCGTCCCATTTCAATTCGCCAAGCGAGCCCGGCGGCGGCGGCTTGGCGTTGCCGGGATCGGTGCGCACCCCGAAGCCGAGCCCGAAGCCGAAACCGTCGCCCGGAAAATAGAAGAAGTCGCGGCCGACGCCGGAGCCGGGTCCGACGTGATCGGTGGTCATCTCCTGATAGGCCTTGGCGCTGAGATATGGCTTGCCGGCGAACTTGCCGCCATCGAGTACCATTTGCGCGAAGCGAGCAACATCTGACATGGTCGAGACCATGCCGCCGCCGCCGGATTCCCACTTCATCGGCTTGTCCGCGCTGCTCTCGAATCCGACCCTGAAGTCGCTGTCGTTCGGCATCGGTTTTGCGATCAGCTTCTGCTTTTCGGGGTCGGTGACGTAAAAGCGCGTGTCCTTCATCCCCAAGGGATCGAGCAGTTTCTCCCGCTCGATCGCGAGCAGTGATTTACCTGTCACGATCTCCATGATCCGCCCGAGCACGTCGGTGGAATGGCCGTATTGCCACAGCGTACCAGGCTGATTCTGCAGCGGCAGTTTTGCGATCCGCTCGGCGAACTCGGCATTGTCGAAATCGCCGGCATAGATGTTGGCGGCGGTATAGGCCTTGCGGACCAGGCTGTCGCCGTAGAAGCCATAAGTGATGCCCGAGGTCTGGCGCATCAGGTCCAGGATCGTCGGCGGGCGGTCCGGCGGCACCAGGTCAAGCGTCTTCCTGCCGTCATCGGCCTGCTTCTCGACGCCGACCTTAACGCTGGCGAAGGCGGGAATGTATTTCGACACGGGATCGTCGAGCGAAAACTTACCCTCGTCGATCAGCATCATCGCCACCACGCTCGTGATCGGCTTGGTCATCGAGAACAGGCTGAAGATGGTATCGTCGGTCATCGGCTGTTTGGTCGCGATGTCGCGCACGCCGAAGAACTCGTGATAGACCGGTTTGCCATGCTGCTGGATCAGAAGGATCGCGCCGGGGATCTTGGCGTTGGCAACCTGGTCGCGGAGATAATCGCCGACACGGTCGAGCTTGGCCGGGTTGAAATGCGCGCCCGGCGGCATGTCGAAAGTACCATCGGTGCGGCCCGATGACACCGCCGCGAGCGCGAACAATGCCCCGTACGCAAGCGACCACAATGCACGCTGCTTCATGTCCCCTCCCCGGATCTATTCGCAACAGTGTAGCGGCGGCCGTGTTCGGCACAAGGGCTCGCGACCTCGCTCGGCCGATTTCGCATCGTCCGCCGACCCCTACTCGTGATATATCATCGTGCCTCTGGGAGCACCCACCGGATGATCAAACTGATTTCCGCTCCAATCCGAGGTCTGATTAGATTTCCTCTGGTTCAATTCGCGATCGTGGTTGGACTAATTCTGTGGCTGCAGGCCGCCGACGATAAATCGATATTGGGCCAAATTTTCTCCGGCCTCGACAGGCTCGTCGAGGCCACGGTGGAAACGATCTCGGCAATCCTGACCGTAAAGTCCTTCACCAGATCCTGGCTCACATTCGGCTTCATGATTGCGTATGTCTATCTGGCCGGATTGGTCATTCTGGGGCTTGTGCGTCTGTTGGTCGTTGCAGCCGTTGATTTTACCGGGCGTCATAATTTGTTCTACCTGCGAAATGCCATCGCGCGCGAGCGAGGCATTGGGGCTTATCGAGCCTGGGTACCGTTCGAGCGGATCCGACCTCCCGAGATTGCCCAGCGAGACTGGGAACAGGCCTTTGCCTGGCCGGCGAATAACAAGCCGCCATATCCGCCGCTCGGCCATCGATTGCTGCGCGGGATTTTCCTTTACGCAGCCGTCGTCGTGATTGTCGCCCTTCTGTTGCAATTCTTCACGCCATTTCCGATCCTGACTTGGATTTTCGGGTAGCCTGCGGCGAAACCGGCGTAGCGACGGCTCAATCAGCCGATGGGCTGTCCAAATTCAGCTATCGCCTGCGCATGCAGGGCGGCGCTGTCGCTGGAAAAGCAGCAGAAGATGACGCGATTCACCGCGGCAGCCGCGGACAGCGCATCCACCGTGGTTAAGACGGCGATGCCCGCCGCGCGATCGGCGGGGAAGCGATAGATGCCGGTGGAAATGGCGGGAAAGGCGATCGAGGTGAGCGAGTTTGAATGGCACAGCTCGATGGCGCGGCGATAGCAGGAGGCCAGCAGCGCATCCTCGCCGTGGCTCCCGCCGTTCCAGACCGGGCCAACGGCATGAATCACATGCCGCGCGGGCAGACGGTAACCACGTGTGATTTTGGCGCCGCCGGTTTTGCACCCACCGAGCGTGCGACATTCGGCAAGGAGCTCGGGACCGGCCGCGCGATGGATCGCGCCGTCGACGCCGCCGCCGCCGAGGAGCGAGGTATTCGCGGCGTTGACGATGGCGTCAACGCTTAGGGTCGTGATGTCGGCGACGATGACTTCAAGCCGGGCTTGGCCGACCTGGCGCGCCGCAACGCTCAGGCGGAGGCCGCCGCGCTGACGGTGACGCCCTTGTCGGCCAAGAGCTGCTGCAATTCACCGGCCTGGAACATCTCGCGGATGATGTCGCAGCCGCCAACAAACTCGCCCTTGACGTAGAGCTGCGGAATGGTCGGCCAGTTGGAATAGGTCTTGATGCCATCGCGCAGATCGGCGGACTCCAGGACGTTCAGTCCCTTATAGCCGACCCCGATGTGATCGAGGATCTGCACCACCTGACCGGAAAAACCGCACTGTGGAAACTGCGGCGTTCCCTTCATGAACAGCACGACGTCGTTCGACTTCACTTCGTTGTCGATGAATTGCTCGATGCTCATATCGCTTCCTCTTCGGGGCGCAAAGCCCGCTTGCGGCACGACCCTCGGGCTGGCTTGGGCTCAGCCCCGTCGAACCCGACACTGCTAATATATGTAGCGCAAACCGTTGTGCATCCAAAGTAAAATGCCGAGTAGCTGGCATGCAAAGGATGGGCCGGGCGGCCCTCCGCCGATAGCCTGACGGCACTAATATCATGCCTAAGGGAGGCTTTTTTCCCGAACGGGACCCCCTATTTAGGACGGACGCCCCGTCGGGAACCAGTTCGCCAGAGCCACGTTCTCTTCTCCATCGGAGACCATCGTGACCAAATCAGTATCCGCTGCGGCCGCGTTTTCCACATCCAATCCGTCGCGTTTCTCCGATTCCGGCAGCCTCGCCCAGGATCTGGTGGAAGCATTCCTTGCCGTCCGCGGTGAGACCGAGCGCCGCGCCGCCGCGCTTTCCCCGGAAGACCAGGTCGTGCAGTCAATGCCGGATGCGAGCCCGGCGAAGTGGCACCGCGCCCATACGACCTGGTTCTTCGAGCAATTCCTGCTCGGCGAGCACTGCGCGGGCTACAGGCCGTTTCATCCCGACTATGCCTTCCTGTTCAACTCCTATTACGTCAGCGCCGGCCCCCGCCACGCGCGCAACGCGCGCGGCCTCCTGACCCGCCCGGGCGCGGAAGAAATCACCGCCTATCGCCGCCATGTTGATGCGGCTGTGGTGAAATTCTTCCAGACCGCCGGCGAGGATGTTCTCAGCTGCCTCGCGCCGCTGGTCGAGGTCGGCCTCAACCACGAGCAGCAGCATCAGGAGTTGATGCTGACCGATATCCTGCACGCCTTTGCGCAGAACCCGATTCCGCCCGCCTACGATCTGGAATGGCGCTTCCCCGCCGCGAAGCCTGGCGGAGATGACTGGGTCACGCTCAATGAGGGCATCCACACCGTTGGCCATGCCGACGACAGCTTTCATTTCGACAACGAGAAGCCGGCACACCGCGCCCTGGTTGGACCGGTCAAGCTTAAGCGCAACCTCGTCACCAATAGCGAATGGCTCGCCTTCATGAAGGACGGCGGCTACTCGACCGCGACGCTCTGGCTGATGGACGGCTTTGCAACTGCGACCAATGAGCAATGGCAGGCGCCCGGCTATTGGCGCGAGGTCGACGGCCAGTGGCAGGTCATGACGCTCGCCGGCCTGCGGCCGATCGACCCCTCTGCCCCGATCTGCCACGTCAGCTACTACGAGGCGGACGCGTTCGCGCGCTGGAGCGGCAAGCATCTGCCGACCGAGACGGAATGGGAAGTTGCCGCGCGCGGCAACCTTCTCAACGACGCCTTCGGCATCGTGTGGCAGTGGACCCGCAGCGCCTATTCACCCTACCCCGGCTACCGCGCGATCGAAGGCGCGCTTGGCGAATACAACGGCAAGTTCATGGTGAACCAGCTCGTGCTGCGCGGGTCCTCGCTTGCAACCCCGCAAGGCCACAGCCGTATCACCTATCGCAATTTTTTCTATCCGCACCACCGCTGGCAATTCACGGGATTACGCCTCGCCGACTACGTCTGATTTTCCTCGAGCATGATCCGGAAAAGTGGGTACCGGCTTTCCGAAGCAGATGATGCTTAAAACAATCGACCACAGCGCGCCGGTAAGCGCGTTCAGGAGAATATCATGAATGTGCACGCCTCCGCTTTGGCCGAAGCGCACCTGCCCGATGAGCAGACTTCGGCATTCGCGCGCGATGCGATCGACGATCTGTCGCGGCATCCCAAACGCCTGTCGCCGAAATATTTCTACGACGCGACCGGCTCGGAACTGTTCGAAGCGATCACGCGTCTGCCGGAATATTATCCGACCCGCACCGAGCTCGGCATCCTGCGCGATCGCGCCGGCGAGATCGCAGCGATCCTGCCCAGGGGCGCGGCACTGGTCGAATTCGGCGCCGGCGCGACCACCAAGGTCCGTCTGCTACTCGAGAAATGCGCGTTTGGCGGCTATGTCCCCGTCGATATTTCCGGTGACTTCCTGAGCGCGCAGGCTGAAGGCTTGCGCAAGGATTTCCCGTCACTTGCGGTCTATCCGGTTGCCGCCGATTTCACCGCGCCGTTCAAGTTGCCGGATGCGGTCGCAACCATGCTGAAGGTCGGCTTCTTCCCGGGATCGACCATCGGCAATTTCGAGCCGCATGAGGCCTGCCGCTTCCTGCGCTCTGCCCGCGAGATTCTGGGCGCGGGCGCGCTGATGGTCATCGGAGCCGACCTCGAAAAGGACGAGCGCGTGCTTTACAACGCCTATAACGATACAGCCGGCGTCACCGCGCGCTTCAACCTGAATGTGCTGGTGCGCATCAACCGCGAGCTCGGCGGCAATTTCGACCTCTCCGCCTTCACCCACCGCGCGATCTATAACCGCGAGCGGCATCGCATCGAGATGCACCTGATCAGCAAGAAGACGCAAGCGGTGCGCATGCTCGGTACGAGCTTCTCGTTCCGCTCCGGCGAGAGCATCCATACCGAGAACAGCTATAAGTACAGCGTCGATCGCTTCGCGGCGCTGGCGCGCGGCTCGGGCTGGAAGGTGCGAGAATCCTGGACCGACGCGAACCGGATGTTTTCGGTTCACGCGCTTGTGGCGGCCGACTGAGACGCACCGCTGCTCTTCAGCGTGGCTTGTCGGCCGGGCTTGCGCGGCTACGCGGAAATCATGCTGAAACCAAACCATGCGAGAGCGATGACCGAACTTAGGCGCGCAAGCCCCTAGTTTCAACTATGGGGTGAGCGCCTCTTTGCTATTAGACATCAGCCAGGTATATAATAGGCTGTGGCGGACTTCAGATCGAACAGGAACGTTCTCTTCTCGTGCAAATACCACGTGGTGTTTTGCCCGAAATACCGTAAGCCAGTTCTTAATCCGCTTATCGACGCCGAACTTAAGAAACTAATTCAGCAAGTATGCGACGAGACGCAATCGGCGCTGATTGAAATGGAAGTCATGCCAGACCACGTCCATCTGCTTGTCGGCTGCGATCCGCAATACGGCATCCACCGGCTGGTGAAGGGCATCAAGCGCCGGTCTTCGCGTGTTCTCCGTCAGCAGTTCCGGGTGCTGCGCAGGCGCATTCCAACATTATGGACGAACAGTTATTTTGTGTCTTCGGTCGGCGGCACTCCCCTCGCGCTCATCAAGCAATACATTGAAAATCAGAAGAGGGTCTGATGGAAAAGCCTCAAATGATTTCAATTGCCGGTCTTAAGGCGCGAGGATGGACACAAGCCCTCATCACGTTCCTTGGAGAACCGGATGTGGTAAGGCGCAATTCTCATTATGCGAAATTAGCGCCTATGCGCCTCTACGACACCGCAAGAGTAGCTTCCTTCGAGGTGTCGTCAGAGTTTCTTGCTGCAAAAGCGAAAGCTGCTGGGCGTCAGTGCGGAGCAAAGACTGCCGTGGAGACAAAGCGCGCGGCACAGATGCAGCAGGTTCTGGAAATGCAGGTTTCTGTTGAAACGCGCCCGGAACATTGGGTGAGACGTGCGACGATTGAAGCGTACAACGAATGGCACTGGGATGGAGACGGGGCGGCGGAAGATGCACCCGCCGAGTTTCTCGAACGCATCACCGTAAACTTCATCCGGCACAATCTAACAGCGTACGACAGGGCATTAGAGGAAGTCGCTGGTCGGGTTGGCATCGCCTCTGCGGTACAAGCTATTCGAGCAAAGATTTACTCAGCCATAGGAGAGCCATAGGAGAGAGCTATCCGGCTTTAGCAGATGAATGCAGTCGGCAATTGATGCGTAGAGGACTGTGATGCCGCGCGTTAAAACCCTGTCCTTCGTCGCCGAGTTCCCGCTTCAGACGACTGCGGCGGATGAGAAGACATTGGATACGCGGCTGAACGCGGCCCGGCACCTCTATAATGCCTGTTTGCAGGAGTGCCTTCGCCGCCTCGATCTGATGAAGCAATCGAAGGCATGGCAAGCCGCACGCGCCATGCCTGCGATAGTGGAGAAGCGTCACAACAAAGCGCGCTCGCAAGCGTTCGGGGCCGAACTTGAGCGGTTCGGCTTCACCTCGCGCGAGATTGAAAAGCATGCGCTCTCCTGCCGCAATGCCTGCTGGATCGGCGATCACCTCGGCAGCCACGACACGCAAACCACGAGTTTGCGCGCGTTCCGGGCAGCCGAGCAGTATGCGTTTGGCAAGCGCGGCCGCCCACGGTTCAAATCGTTAAACCGGCTGAACAGCATCGAGGGCAAAGCGGACGCTGTGATCCGCTACCGCGCCGAGCCTGTTCCCGCCGTGCACTACAGCGGCCTTGTGCTGCCGCTTATGCTCGATCCAAAGGACAAACGCGATTGGCAAAGAGAAGCGCTCGCGGCCAGGACCAAGTATGTCCGCATTATCCGGCGCGAGATCAAGGGCCGCGTTCGCTGGTTTTGCCAGTTGGTGCAAGAGGGCTTGCCGCCCGCTACGCACACCACCAAGGACGGTACTGTCGGACTCGACATCGGGCCGTCCAGCATCGCGGCGGTATCAAGCGACGACGCTATTTTGGAGCAGTTATGCCCGAGCGTCGTCGAGCCGTGGAACGACTGCCGGCGGATCCAGCGCGCGATGGACCGCTCGCGACGTGCAAACAACCTGGACAACTTCGATGCCAAAGGGCGCGCGATCAAGGGTAAGAGAAGGTGGAACAGGTCGCAGCGCTATCAGGCGCTTGCCGCTTCGAAACGCGAGCGCGATCGAGTATTGGCTGCCGAGCGCAAGCGATCGCATGGCGAGTTGGCGAACCGCATTCTCGGTCAAGGGACAACCATCAAAACAGAGGAGTTGAGCTACAAGTCATTTCAGAAGAACTACGGTCGCAGCGTGAAAGTGCGTGCGCCAGTACAGCGCGTTTCTTGCGACATGCTGCGATACGAATTTGCTCGACATTCCCCAAGTCAAGATCGCTTGGGCCAGTGCGGAACCGCTCCTGAGGACGGCGATGTCGAGTGTACTTCAACCTGCAAGCGGGAAGGGCTTTGCCCAACCCCACGTCCGTAATGGCGTTAGAGCGGGTCGCCGGATGAAGAGAGTTGGGCCGGCCGTCAAGGCCGGGGATGATGTAGCGCCTCTGCAAACAGAGACCGCGAGAGCCCCGGAAAGACTGCCTTCTGCCTCTCTCAGAACCCCCTGGCTTTAGCCATGGGGAGGTTCAGGGCATGGTGCTGCGACGCGACGGAGAGGTCGGCGAGATCGCAGGCCCAACCGATGTGTTGTTCTGGGTCGGCCCGCCCGCCCCGATGCAAGTCATAGCCGAGGTCAACGAAGAGGAAATCAACCGCATCGCAGTCGGCCAAAAAGCGTTTCTGCGCAGCGAGGCGTTTCCAGGACAGGCACTGCGCGCCACCGTTTCCCGGATCACGCCGAAGGGCGATCCGACCCGAAAAACGTTCCGGGTCTATCTGTTGTTGCCTGACGATACGCGGTTGCGGATCGGCATGTCGGTCGAAGCCAATATCGTGGTCCGCGAAAAGCCGCAGGCCGTCGTTGTCCCCGCGGAGGCCATCGCCGACAATGCGGTCCAGGTGGTGAATAACGGCAGGGTTCAGCGCGTTGCGGTCACGATCGGCGTTCGCGGCAGCCGCAATGTGGAGATCATCGGCGACGTGTCGAGAGGCATGGCGGTGCTCTCGCCCGCCCGTAGCGATCTCGCCGACGGCACCAAGGTTCGCCTCGAGCCGAGCCCCGCAAAGGTAGAAGCCGAAGCGCCGAGCCAAGCTACCCCGCCGGCCGATCCGGATACCCCCCGAGAGCCGGCACCGGCGACGGTCGCTGCAACAGATCCCGACAGCGCCGTGATCTCGGCGGCCATTTCCGCTCACATCGATTCGGTTGTCAACGACGCGCGTCGCAATGTCGGCAAATACAACGCAAATCGCTGATCGGACCCTTAAAGCCATGGCCACAAACCTCTTGTTCGACATCGACTGGACCCACGTCACCGCCCGCGTTCGGCAAACGCTGGTTGGCATGGCCGGCGTTGCGATGGGCGTGGGCTTCACCATCATGATGGCAGGACTGATGCAGGGCTCGCAGATCGATTTTCTGCGACAGCTCGTCGATACGATGCCGCACGTCACCGTCGAGGACGAACGTCGCTCGGTGCCCGTGCAGCCGGCCGACCAGCAATACGGCGCCGTGCAGATCTCGAGTGTCGCCAATGTGAATGGCCGTCCCGGCATCAAATATCCGGATTCTGTCATGGCACAGCTCCGGTCGTGGATTCCCGGAGACGTGGCCCCCTCGGTGAGGACGACCGCGATCATCGATCACGGTGGCGGCCGCATCGGCGTAACCCTCGTGGGTATCGACCCGCGGCAGGAATCTCGGGTATCGAAGCTTCCTTCGCAAATGCGCGAGGGGACGATCGCCGACCTATTGCGCGCGCCGAACGCCATCATCATCGGCCAGGCGCTAGCGGAGAAGCTGGCGGTCAAGACCAGCAACACCGTCCTGCTGATCGGAGGTCAGGGCAGCGAGGTACGCGCGACGGTGGTCGGGATATTCCGGTCTGGGCTGCGCCGCGTCGACGAAGGACAGATCTACGCGCTGATCGGCCTTGCGCAGACGACGGTGGGCCAGAATGGGCTCATCAACGAGTTGCGGTTGCGGCTGAACGATCCGCTGATCGCGCAAAAGCTCGCCACCCAGGTAGAGGCGCAGACCGGCTACAAGTCAGTCTCATGGGAGGAAGCGAACTCCGACCTGCTCTCCAGCTTCTCGGTTCGCGATTTCATCGTATTGACGGTCATGGCGGCGATGCTTTTGACCTCGTCTTTCGCCACCTACAACATCATCTCCACCATCACCCACGAAAAGCGCCAGGACATCGCCATCATGAAATCGCTTGGAATGCGCGAAACTTCGGTCCGTCGCATCTTCATCATCGAAGCCGCGATCATCGGCGTGGTCGGAATCCTGTGCGGCTGGTTGCTCGGCTACCTGCTCTGCTATAGCTGGTCGCACATTACGATCTACAATACGCTGACGGGCACCACCGTTCCGCTGTCGATCTATTATTCGCCGATGCACTATGTCGTTGTCGGTGGCATTTCGTTGCTTTGTTGCACGGGGGCTGGGTTCTTTCCCGCGCGCAAGGCGACAAGCGTGCATGCGGTCGAGATCATTCGGGGCGCTTCATGAGCGAGATTGCCTTGCAGGCCGTGGGGCTAGTGCGGCAGATCGAGGGCGTCGTTTCGCACACCCTCGTCAACGGCATTGACCTGTCGGTGGAGAGGGGCGAATTCCTCGCCATCACCGGGCCTTCGGGGTCGGGCAAATCGTCGCTGCTCTATCTGCTCGGTTTGCTCGATGCCCCGACCGAGGGCGAGGTGATCATTTGCGGCCAGCCGACCTCCAAACTGTCCGAGTTTGCGCGCGCCGATGTCCGCCTGACCAAATGCGGTTTTGTGTTTCAGTTTCATTTTCTGCTGCCGGAGTTCACCTCATTGGACAACGTGTTGCTGCCGATGCGCGCCGCAGGAAGGATGGGCGAGAAGGACATGCTGGCGCGCGGGCTCGAGCTCCTGGCTTCGCTTGGCCTCAAGGAGCACGCCAACAAGCGGCCCAATCAACTGTCCGGCGGCCAAAGGCAACGCGTTGCGATCGCGCGCGCCCTTTCAAATCGTCCCGAGATCATCGTCGCCGACGAGCCGACTGGCGCGCTCGATACCGCATCGACCGAACAGGTGTTCTCGATTCTGCGCGACATCGCCGATAACGGCCGCACCGTCGTCGTCGTGACACACGACCCGCAGCTAGCCGCACGCGCCGACCGGCGCGTCCATATCGTCGACGGCAAGATTCACGATACCGCCCTGCTCCGTGACCGGACGCCGGCGCCCGCCGTGCCCCTCGGCGCGGCCGCCGCGGAACCCTGAGATCGATGCGCTATTTCGCAGCAGCCGAGCGCAGCGAGATCGATTCCCACACCGCGACCACGATCAGAAGCGCGGTGGTCGCGGCCGACAACATCAATGGCGTCAGGGCTTTTGCGAACCAGGCCAGCACGAGCAGCGCAACGATTCCGACGCCATGGGAAAGCTGCAGAAAGCCGCGAATGCTGTGCTTGAACAGGATGGTTCCGATCAGAAACAACAGCGGCCCGCCGATCGCGCTCACGACGGTCCTCAGATCGGAGTGGCCGGTCGGATGGGTCAGTACAAGGTCGTCGGCGACCGCCGACAGGATGATACCCGCGACGATTGGCATGTGCAGATAGGTATAGGCCGAGCGCGCCAGCCGGCCGGACTCGCTCGATTTCGAAATCAGCTCGGAGCCCGCGTCGGCGCCCTTGTGGAAATAAATCCACCACATCGCGATGCTGGCCAGGAAGGCGGAGGCGAAGGCGCCGACAGTTGTCGCGGTCCAGTGCAGATCGGCAAAGGTCGAGGCGTTCACGACGATGGCCTCGCCGAGCGCGATAATGATGAAGCCGGCGCAGCGCTCCGCGATGTGGCCGCCCTCGACATACCAATCCTCGAGCGAGGACGCGCCGTATTTCGGAATCCAGAACCGCGCCAGCGGCGAAACATATTCGATCGCGAGCGCCACGCCCCACAAATAGAGCCGCAGCTTGCCATGCGCGAAGCCGCCCAGGATCCAGAACACCGCGGCCGCACAGAGCCAGGACAGAATGCGGATCGCGTTCCGTCGCAAGGCGTCCCGCTCGGGCGGAATAGCTGCGAGCCAAAACAAGGCGCGCCCGACCTGCATCGCGGCGTAGGCTGAGGCGAACCACAGCCCGCGGGCTTCGAAGGCTTGCGGGATCGACATCGACAGCACAAGGCCGCCAAGCATCATGAGGAACAGGAGAATCCGGACCGGCGTCCGTTCCGGATTGAGCCAGTTGGTGATCCAGGTGGTGAAAACCCACACCCACCACACCGCGAGAAACAACAGCGTGGTCTGAAGCGCGCCGAGCGGGGTGAAGCGGCCGAGCAGCGTGTGCGAGATCTGGGTGACCGCGAACACGAACACCAGATCGAAGAACAGTTCGGCGTAGGTAACCCGGCTATGCTGGTTGGGTTCTAGCGGGCGCAACAGCGCGCCGCGTGGATTGTCCGCCACCATGACGCCCCGCCCCTGTTTGCTGCCGGCGGACTACCTCTGCGGCACGCCGGTCTGCAGCGCCAGCGCGTGAAGCACGCCGCCCATCTGCCCGCGCAGCGACTGATAGACGATCTGATGCTGCTGGACGCGGGATTTGCCGCGGAAGGATTCCGAGATTACCGTCGCGGCGTAGTGGTCGCCATCGCCGGCGAGATCGCGGATCGTCACCTCGGCGTCGGGGATCGCTGCCTTGATCATCAATTCGATATCGTGGGCGTCCATCGGCATCCCAGTCGGCCTCCTTTTCCGCTGCTCCGATGTGGGCGGCGGCATTTGTCGTGGCGGCGATCAAACTTTAGCGTGAACACTCTTCTAGGTCACGCATTCTCCCACTATATTCCCGATCCGTTCATTGCAAAACCGCCGGATCACCCCTCGCGATCACAACAGACTGACCAAAGGGCTGAAAATCATGAAACTCCCCGGTCCCGACCACCCCATCGCCATTACCCTTAACCCCAAACGGGTGCGCGTCCTAGCGGACGGCATCGTGATTGCCGACACGACCCACGCGCTCACGTTGAAGGAAGCGAGCTATCCCGCCGTGCAATATGTGCCGCGCAGCGACGCCAATATGGGGCTATTGAAGCGCACCGAGCGCATTACCCACTGCCCCTATAAGGGAGACGCCAATTATTTCAGTGTCGTAACCGACGGCAAGACGCTGGAAAACGCGATCTGGACCTACGAGACGCCGTTCCCGGCCATGGCGGAAATCTCCGGCCATCTGGCGTTCTATCCGGACAAGGTCAAGATTGAGGAAGTGGTGTAAGGACTTAAGTCATACCGGGGCGATGCGAAAGCCTCGAACTCCGATGTGCAGTTGCACATCGGAGAATCTTAAGATTCTCAGATGTGCCATTGCGCATCTCGGGTCTGGTCCGGAGCCTGTCATCGGGCTGCGCTTCGCACCGAGCCGTCGGGACCATCCCGGAATGACGGGTTACACCCTGAAAATCGTCAGCCCGAGCACCAGCAGCACCAGGAAGATCACGACGAAAACGTAGAACAGGAAGCGCGCGACATCGGCTGTCGCGGCCGAGATGTCGGTGAAGCCGAGAACGCCGGCAACGATGGATATCACAAAGAACAGCAGTGCCCATTTTAGAAGTGTCACAGCACGTTCCTCCTATCCGCTTCGACCGAGTTCCAATAAATCTCCTGTCTAACTTTCAGCGCAGGAACTGGTTCCTGATCATGCGGCCGCACGAAAACGTGCTAGTTCGCCCTTGCCGATTCCGGTTCCCGGCGGCAACATCGGCCAGCGAATAGCTGGCCGGGGCACATCATGACGACAATCTCCGATATGGCGGCGACGGCGACGGTCCGGGCGGCGCCAAAGCCGAAAGCGCGCAACGCCGCGCTCGATCGCGCCCGTACCTTCCTGACGCTGGTGGTGCTGTTCCATCATAGCGTCATTCCCTACACCTATTTCGGCCACACCGACCCCAAGTTCTGGATCGGCTTTGACGCAGTCGTTCTCGCCACTGACAGCTTCTTCATGGCGATGTTCTTCTTTCTGTCGGGACTGTTCGTCTGGCCGGGGCTTGTTCGCAAAGGGCCATTCAGCTATTTGCGCGATCGCCTGCTCAGGCTTGGCCTGCCCTTTGTGATCTGCGCATTCACCATCATTCCGATCGCGTACTACGCGATCGCGCTGCACCAGACTCCGGATGTGAGCTTTGCCGACTTCTGGTGGAAGACCGTCACCGTGGGACCCTGGCCCAGCGGGCCGATCTGGTTCCTCTGGGTGTTGTTGGCGTTCGACCTGGTGGCGAGCCTGTTGTGTCGGCTCCGACCGAACCTGCTTGATCCGATCAATCGCCTGTCGCTGCGTGCGTCTGAGCGGCCGGCGGAGTTCTTCGCGGTCATGCTTGCCGTCACCGCCATACTCTACATTCCAGGAAGGGTTTACTTCGGAGCGGGCAGCTGGTTCGAGTTCGGGCCGTTTTCGGTCCAGCACGGCCGCGTGCTGCTCTATGCGACCTACTTCTTTTTCGGCGCCGGCATCGGCGCCGCGGCTTTGGATCGCGGCCTGTTGAGCGCAGATGGCCGGCTGGCAAGAAGCGGCTGGGGCTGGATGATCACAGCGCTCGTTCCCTATTGCCTGATGTGGGTGCTGATCTACGTCAAGCGCGAAATACTGGGAAATCCGGTGCGGCTGCCAGACTGGTACGAGGCGAGCTATGGCCTGTTCTTCGCCGCCTTCAGCGTCGGCATCATGTTTGCGATCCTGGCGTACTTTTTGCGCTTCAAACGATCGGGTTGGAGCATCCTCGATCCAATGCAGGGCGAGGCTTATGGCATGTTCCTAGTCCACTACCCAATCGTGCTCTGGATTCAGTACTGGCTTTTCGACGTCGATGTCCCCGCCGTCGTCAAGGTGATGGTCGTGTTCGTGCTTACCGTCGCATTGAGCTGGGCTGCGACAGCAGCGCTCCGGAAAATCCCGGGCGCGACGCGGGTGCTCTAGCGGCTTGGCATCAAACCTGCATTAACCAGGTTTCCGCAGCATAGCGTTCGAGCCCCGTAGTTTAACGGGCACTCGTTTGGCGTGAAAAGAAGATCCGGCAAAACAAAAATTCTCGGAAGCGAGCGTTCAAGGTCAAATTTGAAAAGGACACCTCAATGGGAATATCCGCGCTTCTGATTGCCACCGCCCTCAGCCTCACTATGCTTGTCGCGGTATCAGACTTGTCGTGATGGCGCGCGATCTCCGCTAGCTCAATTTCCATTTCGATGGCTTCATCCTTCGAGACCCATCGCTTTGCGATGCATGGTGAGGAGCGCGTCACGCAGGCAATACGTAGCCTTGCGTAAACTTGGCTACGATGCGCGTCTCCGGGCGATGCTTCGCATCGCTCGGAGAACCATGAGGCCCCGAGGAAGCGGCAATGATTCGAGCGAACTGAAAAACGCGCTAGTTCGCCCCGCTCATATAGGCCGGCAGCCAGCGTTCGAAGCCGGCCTTCAGCGAGGCCACCGGGACCACCGCCTCGCCTGCAAGCGCAATCGCTTCGCCCTCGGTGGTGCCGATGCGGATACAGGGCACACCGGCGCCCTTCATCTTCGCAAGCACCAAACCGGTCTGTTCTTCCCTTACCGTCACGATGTAGCGCGCCTGATCTTCGCCGAACCAATAGGCGTGCGGCACGATCGCAGCCGGCGCCGGCAACAATGTTGCGCCGATGCCGCTCGCGATCGCCATCTCGGCGAGTGCGATCAGGAGTCCGCCATCGGAAACATCGTGCGCCGCTGTCGCGGTGCCGGCGTGGATCATCCCCCGCACCACGCAGCCGTTGCGCTTTTCGGCCTCCAGATCGACCGGCGGCGGCGCGCCCTGTTCGCGGCCGCAGATGTCGCGCAGGTATACGGATTGCCCCAGCCAGCCGTGAGTCTCGCCGACGAGCAGGATCGCCTCGCCCTCGGCCTTGAACGCGAGCGTGGCCGATTTGGTGAAGTCATCGAGCAGACCGACGCCGCCGATCGAGGGTGTCGGCAAGATGCCTCGACCATTGGTCTCGTTGTAGAGCGAGACGTTGCCGGACACGACGGGGAAATCGAGCGCGCGGCAGGCTTGCGAAATGCCCTTCAGGCAACCGACGAGCTGGCCCATGATCTCCGGCCGTTCCGGATTGCCGAAATTGAGATTGTCGGTGATCGCGAGCGGCCTGCCGCCGACCGCGGTGATATTGCGCCAGGCTTCGGCGACGGCCTGCTTGCCGCCCTCAAACGGATCCGCCTCGCAATAGCGCGGCGTGACGTCGACGGTAAGCGCCAGTCCCTTCGGCCCGTCCTGCACCCGCACCACCGCGGCATCGCCGCCCGGACGCTGCACGGTATTGCCCAGGATGACGTGGTCGTATTGCTCCCATACCCAGCGCTTGGAGCAGAGTTCAGGCGTTGCGATCAGTTTTTCCAGTGCCGGGATGATGCCGAGCGGCGGGGTGATGTCGCGGGCGTGAATCACCGGCAGCGGAGGCGAGGCAACATGCGGTCGATGATAGAGCGGCGCCTCGTCGCCTAGCTCCTTGATCGGCAGGTCGGCCATGACGTCGCCGCCATGCTTGACCCGAAAACGCTTGCTCGGCGTGGTGTAGCCGACCACGGCGAAATCGAGCCCCCACTTCTTGAAGATCGCCTCGGCCTGTTTTTCCTTCTCAGGTCTGAGCACCATGAGCATACGCTCCTGGCTTTCCGAGAGCATCATCTCGTACGCGCTCATGCCGGTTTCGCGCGTCGGCACGCTATCGAGATCGAGATCGACGCCGAGATCGCCTTTGGCGCCCATTTCCACTGCGGAACATGTCAATCCCGCCGCGCCCATGTCCTGGATCGCGATCACGCAATCAGCGGCCATGATCTCCAGGCAGGCTTCCAACAGCAGCTTTTCGGCGAAGGGATCGCCGACCTGCACGGTCGGGCGCTTCTCGGCGGAATTGTCGTCGAATTCGGCCGACGCCATCGAGGCGCCGTGAATGCCGTCGCGTCCGGTCTTGGAGCCCAGATAGACGATCGGCATGTTCACGCCGGAGGCTGCGGCATAAAAGATCTTGTCGGTGTCGGCCAGCCCAACCGCCATCGCATTGACCAGGATGTTGCCGTCATAGCGGGTGTGGAAGCGCACCTGACCACCCACGGTCGGCACGCCGAACGAATTGCCGTAGCCGCCAACGCCGGCGACGACGCCCGAGACCAGATGCCGGGTCTTGGGATGCTCCGGCGCGCCGAAGGAGAGCGCGTTGAGGCAGGCGATGGGCCGCGCACCCATCGTGAACACATCGCGCAAAATGCCGCCGACGCCGGTGGTCGCGCCCTGATAGGGCTCGATATAGCTCGGGTGGTTGTGGCTCTCCATCTTGAACACCACCGCCTGGCCGTCGCCGATGTCGATGACGCCGGCGTTCTCGCCCGGGCCCTGGATCACCCAGGGCGCCTTGGTCGGCAGGCCGCGCAGATGGATGCGCGAGGATTTGTACGAGCAGTGCTCGTTCCACATCGCCGAGAAAATCCCGAGTTCGGTAAAACTCGGCACCCGCCCGATCAGCTTCAGGATGCGCTCATACTCGTCCGGCTTCAGCCCATGGCTGGCGACGAGTTCGGGGGTGATCTGGGGTTCGTTCATGCGGTGTCTAATGCGACCAGAGCCTGATGAGATTGGATCGAGTTCGTAGCGGCGACCGAAGTGCGCCCCCTCTCCCGCTCTTCGCAGGGGAGGGTTTGGGTAGGGGTGCCTCCGCAAAACGTGCTGGTCGAGAGGATAGACTTTCCCCCACCCGCCGCGCTTTGCGCCTCGAGCTCCCCCGCAAGCGGGAGAGGTGAATTAGACTCGTTGACAGGCCGATTCAATCAAGAGCCATCGTGCTTTAAGGCCCCTTCTTAGGGAGATCGGAGGGGCCGGGAAAGGGCTTTTATGGCCCAATTCCTGCCTGTCCAAAGCTTTGCCAAGGCGGCGGATTTGCACATCGCCGACCGATCGGATTTAAGGACGAAAACCCTCAAATAAAGGCCCATTGCCGTGGACGACCTAACCAGATCCGCCTTCCTGAACCGCCCCGACCTGCATGTCGGCACGGACGGCGAATTTAAGGGCTGGCGGACCTGGAGCCGCGACAACTTCGAGACCCATAACGGGCCGTTCTGGCACCGGATGGAGGACGACGGCCGCATCCGCTGCGCGTTCCGGGTCGAGAAGAAGCATCTCAACGGCTCCGGCAACGTCCATGGCGGCTGCTTCATGTCGTTCGCGGACTACTGCCTATTCGCGACCGCCGCCCCCGTTCTGCAGGGACCGGGTGTGACGGTGTCGTTCGCCTGCGAGTTTCTCGATGCCGGGCGCGAGGGCGAACTGGTCGAGGGTTTTGGTGAAATCACCCGCGCCGGCGCCTCGATGATCTTCCTGCGCGGCGTCTTGAAATCCGGCGAGCGGGTGTTGTTCACTTTTTCCGGCACCCTGAAGCGGATGAAGCTGAAGCCGCCGCCGGCACCCCCGGCGTAGGTGCGCGCTTATTGCATGCTGACCAGGGTCAGATCGACGAACCACGACTGCGGCGAGACAAAGCCCTTGACCTTCGGGCTCATCGCGCGCGGGTTGAGATCGTGGACGATAAAGAGCCAGGGTGGGTTGTCGACGAGGCGTTCGTGCGCCTTGCGATAGGCCGTGGAGACAGCCGTCGGATCGGTCGAGGTCTCGATCGTCTTTAGCGCCTGGTCGAACTGATCGTCTTTCCACTGTTCGAAATTGAAGCCGTTCGGCGCGAAATTGGCGGATGAGAAGTAGCGCGCCATGACGCCGGGATCCGACGATGGCGAGGAGGCATTAAGCGCCATGGTGCCTTGCAGGCTCGGGCTGTCCGGCGTAGCGCGGGCCGCCGTCAACAGAACCTGCCATTCGACGACGTCGAAATCGACATCGACGCCGCAGGCTTCTTTCAGGTTCTGCTGCAAGTACTCGTTCATCGGCAACGGCAGCATCTGTCCCGAGCCGGAATTCGAGATCATCACCTTGAACGACAGCGGCTTTGCCGACGTGTATCCGGCCTCTGCCAACAGCGCCTTGCCTTTGGCCGGATCGAACGTGTAGCGGTTGACCGGCGTGCCGAAGTCGGGATCGCTTGGTTTGAGCCAGCCCACCGAGGGCTCGGCGGTCCCGTTCAGCAATGCCACGAGCCCGCCGCGGTCGATGCAATAGTTCAGGGCCTGGCGAACCCTGACATCCTTGAAGGGGCTGTTGGTTGCGCCGATGTTGTAGAACCAAGGCCAGTCATGGGGATATGAGCCGGTCGTGATGGTGTAGCCGGCGGATTTCAACGAATCGATGCCATCGGCCGGCGGCACCTCGATCCAGTCGACCTGACCGGAACGCAGCGCAGCCAATCGTGAATTCGGCTCCGGGATCGGCATCAGGACGACATTGTCGACCTTCGCCATCTTGGCTGAATCCCAGTATTTATCCCAGCGTGCTAGATCGGCCTCCTGCCGCGGCGCGATCTTGGTGATGCGGAACGGCCCGGTGCCGGCCGCCGGCATGGTCGCAACCTTGGCCCAGTCGTGGCCGGCCTGCTCGAACGAGGCGGGCGAAGTGAACAACAGATAGACCGCCATGTAGGGGAAATAGGACACCGGCCTTGTCGTGGTGATGGCGACGGTGAAGTCGTCGAGCTTCTTGTAGCTGCCCATCACGGGAACGCGGGCGCGCGATATCGCCGAGCTCGGCGGCTCATACTGCGGGCTCGTGCTGTTGAAATAGCGATCGAAATTCCAGATCACGGCATCGGCATTGAAGTCCGTGCCGTCATGGAATTTCACGCCGTGGCGCAGATGGAAGATCCAGATCTTGGTGTCCTCCGGATCCTGCTCCCACCGCTCGGCAAGCCCGGGACGCAACGCCGCCAAGCGGTCGGTCCTGGTCAGATCCCACAGCACCAGCCCCTCGAAAATCGGGTAACCGAGGAAGCGCATCCCCTCAAAACCGTTGTTGGGCAACCCGGTTGGCGTGGGAATGTCGGCCGCCGTCATGGCGATGCGCAGCGTCGTCTCGGCCATCGCGGATTGAGCGCCCAGCAAAGCGGCAGCGAGCGCGAGCGTGCAGGTAATTTTGCGAATAAGCATGATCTCTCCCGTCCGACGATGCGATCGGCGAATTGGGAAACAGGGGAGCAAGTTTCAGGCCAGCCGGAGACCGCCGCCCATCGCTCACGAGCTAGTGTTCCCCTGCAACGCGGCTCAGGCTGACAGCTGCTTTTCGGCGATCGAAAGCCATTCGGCTTGCGCCTCGCGCAAGTATCTGGGCGCGCGCCGCATCTGGATCAGCAGCTCGGTGAACACCACCCTGGCATCGGCGGTGCGGCCCACCAGACCAAGCAACAGCCCGTAACGCACCTTCGCCTCGGCGCCTGGGAAATAGGCCGCGACCGCGTGGAACTCTTCCAGCGCCTCGTCGAGGCGCCCGACTTCGGCCAGCGCCCGGGCATAAAGCAGGTGGCCCTCGGCCGATTGAAAGTCCGGCCAGTGCTGCTGCAGGTCATCCAGGGTCGTGATCGCCTCGGCAGCACGATTTCGGCTGAATTGGGCGTTCGCCTTGCCTAAGGCATAGGCCGGCTCGCCGCCCATCGGCAGTTTGAGGATATGATCGTAGTGGCGTTCGGCCTCGTCGAACCGCGCGATCTTCAGGCACTCCGCGGCAAGCGCGGCACGGTTGGCAATGGTGTCGCTGACGGCGAGCCGATCAGATATTTCGCGATACAGCTTTTCCGGATCGAGCCGGCTGGCGAGGCGCTTGCGCGCCTGCTGGGCCCCAGGGCCACTGAGCCATTCCGGTATCAGTTCGACGCAAACATAGGCGAGTGAGCCGATCAAGGGCACCATCAGGATGATGAAAGCCCAGGGTTGCAGGCGCCCGGTTCGTGATGCGTGATAAATCAGCGTGATGTCGAGCAGGAGTATGACTAAAGCAACCGGCACGGCGATTTCCAGCTAATTGGCCAAATCGTGTTGCCGGGATTAATAACGTGGCAGGCTCATTCGAACAATCCCGGGTTGTCGGATTGTCCATTGAAGAAAAATATGGGTGGCTTAGTCGCGCGGCTCTCTCGTTCTAGTTTGACATAATTTCTTCATGGAGAACGCCAGCGAAGCCTTACGCCGCGTGCTCCAGATGCGCCACGAGGCCGGCGAACAGGCCACGGCCGTCGGTGCAGCCCATGATGTCTTCGACATGGTTTTCCGGATGCGGCATCATGCCGAGCACGTTGCCGCGCTCGTTGACGATGCCCGCGATCGAATGCGCGGCGCCGTTCAAACTAGCTGAAGCGTCGACCGCGCCTTGCGCCGAACAGTAGCGATAGAGCACCCGCCCCTCGCCCTCCAGCCGCTCCAGCGTCGCCTCGTCGGCCTCGTAATTGCCCTCGCCATGCGCGACCGGCACGCGGATCACCTGCCCGGCATTGTAGCCGCGGGTGAACGGCGTATCGGAGCGCTCGACCCGCAAATGCACGTCGCGACAGATGAATTTCAACCGCGCGTTGCGCATCAGCACACCGGGCAATAGCCCCGCCTCGCACAGAATCTGAAAACCGTTGCAGACGCCGAGCACGAGCCCGCCGTCGCCTGCGAAGTCGCGCACCGCGTCCATGATCGGCGCCCGCGCGGCGATTGCGCCACAGCGCAAGTAGTCGCCATAGGAAAATCCGCCGGGCACCACGACGAGATCGCTACCCTTGGGCAGCGCCGTTTCGGCGTGCCAGACCATCGCGGGCTCATGACCCGAGGCGAGCTTCAGCGCGCGCGCCATGTCGCGCTCGCGATTGATTCCGGGAAAGACGAGGATGGCGGATTTCACGTGCTGAGCTGCCTCAGAGAACTTCGACCCGGTAGTTTTCAATGACCGTATTCGCCAACAGCTTGTCGGCGGCGTCCTTCAACGCCGCCTCCACCTTGGCGCGATCGGAGCCTGCAAGCTCGATGTCGAACACCTTGCCCTGGCGGACACTGGCGACGCCATCGACGCCGAGCGATTTCAAAGCACCCTCGATGGCCTTGCCTTGCGGATCGAGGATGCCGGATTTCAGCGTGACGGTGACGCGCGCCTTCACTTCTCTTCGCCCTCAGCTTTTGACCAGCACCGGACCCGATCCCGCGGGCCGCTCGTTTTCCATCAAAATGCCGAGCCGTTTTGCGACTTCGGTATAGGCTTCCAGCAGCCCGCCGAGATCCCTGCGGAAGCGATCCTTGTCGAGCTTCTCGTTCGACTTGATATCCCACAGCCGGCAGGAATCCGGCGAGATCTCATCGGCGACGATGATCCGCATCATCTCGTTTTCAAACAGCCGGCCGCATTCCATCTTGAAATCGACCAGCCGGATGCCGATGCCGAGGAAAAGCCCGGTGAGGAAATCGTTGACGCGGATGGCGAGCGCCATGATGTCGTCGATCTCCTGCGGCGTCGCCCAGCCGAAGGCCGTGATGTGCTCTTCGGAGACCATCGGGTCGTTGAGCTGGTCGTTCTTGTAGTAGAACTCGATGATCGAGCGCGGCAGCTGGGTACCCTCCTCGATGCCGAGGCGCTGCGACAGCGATCCGGCCGCGACGTTGCGCACCACGACCTCCAGCGGCACGATCTCAACCTCGCGAATCAGTTGCTCGCGCATGTTCAGACGGCGGATGAAGTGGGTCGGCACCCCGATGTCGTTGAGGTGCTGAAACAGGTACTCCGAAATCCGGTTGTTGAGGACGCCCTTGCCCTCGATCACCTGGTGTTTCTTGGCATTGAACGCGGTCGCATCGTCCTTGAAGTGCTGGATCAGGGTGCCCGGCTCCGGACCTTCATAGAGGACCTTAGCCTTGCCTTCGTAAATGCGACGCCGACGGCTCATTGGGATGTACCGTGTGTTGTTGAAATCCATGAATTTGGTGTGCTCCGCATGACTGTGACTGCGACCCACGACGGAGCTGCCGTGGAGGCCGGGAACCAACGGAAACAGACCAGAACCGGACCTGATGGCAACCTATCCGATTGGCCTATCGAGCACAATCGATCCGGTCGGCTTTGGCTTGAGTTTTACCGCCTTCCCCTGAGGCCCTATGGCGGTTGTTTTGGCTACGCCTGATCGTTATCTAGGCGCGCAAGGGGCCTGCCGCAACGCGGCCACATCCCCGATTCGTGGAGGGTGGGAACTTAACCATGACCACATTCGACAAGCGCGAAGAGGGTTTTGAGAAGAAATTCGCCGTCGAGGAGGAGCTGAAGTTCAAGGCCCTGGCCCGCCGCAACAAGCTGTTGGGATTGTGGGTCGCCGAAAAGCTTGGCCTCAAGGGCGAGGCTGCCGAGACTTATGCCAAGACTGTGATCGCCGCCGAATTTGGCGAGGGCGGCGATGCCGACGTGATCCGCAAAGTGACGAGCGATCTTGCCACCAAGGGCGACGCGGTTGCGGAAAAGGAAATCCCCGCCAAGATCGACGAACTGACGGCGCTCGCGGTCGCGCAGGTGAAAGCGGGGGTTTGAACTGCCCGTTTTGCGCTATTTCACGGTAATCGAGAAGTTCATTGAACCGTTTACGGTGTAGCCGTCCTGCTGTTGCTGCCCGAACTGCCGTCCGATGTTGCTCGACACCTGCTCGATGCGGCAATCCTTTGCCAGAACTTCGCGAAGCAAATCACATTCGTGTGCCGCCATTTCATAGATCGAGCGCCGGGCACTTTCGGCCGACTTCCGCGCTTGTTCGCTGTCGCCGGTCGGCGCCGGCACAAAGAAGTTGAAGGTCGTTTGCACCCGAACCCACGTTTCCTGGCGCTGTCCGGCAGCTTGCCCGACCGTTTGGGCCATTGCTGGCGCCATCAAGAGCAAGGTGACGCCTGGGACGAGGAAAAATCGGAACGACGACATGGGATTCTCCGGGATTGACGCGACGACCCCGCTGTTATCGACCCCGGATTGCAGATTTAAGAATAACGCCCGCCATAAACCCGCGCTCCGTTTCACGCCCCATTAACCGAAGCCTCGTCGTCACCCCTCCTTGAAGCCGCATTCAGGCACCTTGCCGCTGGCGCCATCATCGTGATCTTGACGCGGTCGCCCTTCGGATTGGGCAGGCGCTCCATCACCATGTCGAAATCGATTCGCCGACATGATTGCCGTCGCCATATTCTTGCTCGATCAGCGCCTTCCAGGCCGGGCCGTTGACCATGACCAGTTCGCAAGAAGCGGTAGATCAGGGGATCGGTCGGCGGCATCGGGATGCCCTCGCCCGCTTCAGCATCGCGGTTTCGGATTTCGACAAACCGAACAATTCGCCGGCGCTGGCGGCTTGAGGCTTGGTCAATTTCATGCCGAGAATGGCGCCGACGATCAGCACTTCGGAATAGCGGCCGATCTTCTCGCAGATATGCTTCCAGTTCCAGCCCTTCTCGCGCTTGATGTGAGGGACCGCCGGCTCTCACGCCCGGCGCGACCTTTTGGTCTGCCTGTCACGGGCTCGTGCCGGCTTAGGTTTGTGTGCGCCGTCACGTGCTGATTTCGCTGGCTTGTAGTCGGTACGGATAAGCTCAAGCAATCGCCGTGATGCGACGCTCAAAAAACCTCCACGTCGTGTCACCGCCACGACGTTATGGTGGGCTGCGAGATTGTCGACCAGAATCGTCGAGATTGCGGAGGAGCGAAGTTCTTCTGCGACGTTGCTTTCCGATACAAGCGCAACACCGAATTTGGCTTCCACCAGCCGCTTCTGCGCCGTCAGACTGTCGACCGGCGTCCAATCGATGTCACCGAGGCCGTGGCTCAGGAACAGCGCGGAGACGTGCGATGCTCCAATCTCGCGCCGCCCGGGTATTTCCGGGAAAGCGATCCAGCGCTCTTCGCGCAGGTCGGCAAGGCGGCCGACACGGCGGCCAGCCAGCGGGTGGTCAGGCGCGCACACCACCCGAAGCGGCTCAGCGAAAAGCAGTTCGCAGTCAAGGTCGCGTGACGCGTCCTGATCGTAACGCAAGCCGATCGTTGCTTCACCGCGCCGTATGAGATCGCTGACCTCGACGCTGGTCGCCGTCCGCAGGATGAGATCGACGTCCGGATGTTCGTTGGCGAAACGCTTCAGGATCGCCGAGAGGCGGCCGCCTGCGAGCGTGCCGGTGAGCGCAAGCGAGACGGGACCCACATTCTGACACGCCAAGGCCCGCACCGCATTCTCCGCATCCTGCGTGGCCGCAACGGCCCGCTCCGCATAAGGCACCAGCACCCGTCCTGCATCGCTCAACATCGCCCGGCCCGCGACCCGCTCGAACAGCGGCACTCCGAGTTCTTGTTCAAGAAGCGCGATCCGCCTGGAGATCGCAGGCTGCGACCGATGCAGCGCCTTTGCCGCGTTGGAGACGCCACCTCCGCGGTGAACCATCAGAAAGGTCTTGAGAGCATCGCTGTCCATTTGAGCCCATGCAAAAAACTGATCATATGGAGAAAGATAACAAATTTGTCTGATGTCGAAAACAGGCTTATGGCTCGGGCTTGCGACGGAAAACGCAATCAAGCAGGAGCCGACATGCGCACGCAGATGCAAAAGGCGGAAATCTTTCGTGCGCTGCACGAACGGCCGGGCGCCTTCATCATTCCGAACCCCTGGGACGCCGGTACCGCAAAATTGCTTGGGGCGATGGGGTTTGAGGCGCTCGCGACGACTAGCCTGGGGCTTGCCAATATGCTGGGGAGCGCGACAGTGACGACAGCGGCGATCATCGAGAACTGCCGGATCATTGCCGAAGCGAGCGAACTGCCGGTCAGTGTCGATCTGGAGAACGGCGGCGCAGATCACCCTCAGACCGCCGCCGAGGCGATTCGGCTTGCAGCCGAGGCAGGCGCCGTTGGTGGCTCGATCGAGGACGCGAGCGGCGACGCGCGACGGCCTATTTATGATTTCGCCCTTGCCGTCGAACGGGTGCAGGCGGCGGTCGAGGCCGCGCGATCATTGCCGATTCCGTTCACTCTCACCGCCAGGGCAGAGAACTTGCTCTACGGCCGCAACGATCTCGACGACACCATTCGCCGGCTGCAGGGATTTGAGGCCGCAGGCGCTGATGTGCTCTATGCCCCGGGCGTGCGCGATTTGCCGACGATCCGCACCGTGGTATCGGCCGTTAAAAAACCCTTCAACCTGGTGATGGGGTTTGCCGATCCCACACTGACTCTCGAGCAATTGTCCGCCGCCGGCGTGAAGCGCATCAGCGTTGGCGGCGCGCTGTCACGCGTAGCTCTCGCGGCTTTCCTTCGGTGCGCCCGTGAGATGAAGGACAGCGGGTCTTTCACCTACGTTCGCAAGATGACGCCGATCAAGGACCTACGTGAGGCGTTTGCTTCCGTCACCCCTCCTTGAAGCCGTATTCCGGCACGTTGCCGCTGGCGCCATAATATTTGTACGGCAGGAATTTGCCGGACATCGTGATCTTGACGCGGTCGCCCTTCGGATTGGGCAGGCGCTCCATCATCATGTCGAAATCGATCGCCGACATGATGCCGTCGCCATATTCCTCCTCGATCAGCGCCTTCCAGGCCGGGCCGTTGACCATGACCAGTTCGTAGAAGCGGTAGATCAGGGGATCGGTCGGCGGCATCGGGATGCCCTCGCCGCGCATCGGCGTCTCGTTCAGCATCGCGGTTTCGGATTTCGACAGGCCGAACAATTCGCCGGCGTTGGCGGCTTGAGGCTTGGTCAATTTCATCTGGCCGAGAATGGCGCCGACGATCAGCACTTCGGAATAGCCGCCGATCTTTTCGCAGATCTGCTTCCAATTCCAGCCCTTCTCGCGCTTGATGTCGAGCAGCTTTTCAGTGAGGTCACTTCGTTTCATGGCTCGTCTCCCTTTTGAATGTCAACGTGCAATCATCTGTGTTGAGCCGCTCTCCACGACCTTCGGCATCGAGACGATGGTGGGATCGGTGCGGCCGACCCGCACGGTCGGTACATGGCGCGGATCGTGATCGGGCATCTCGGCCGCAAACATCTTGCTGCGGCTGACCAGAAAATCGACGATATGATTGCGCAGCGCGTAGTAAAGCGGGTGGCGATGCAGGTCGATCCGGCCGCGATCCCTGGGCAGCGGGTTCTCGACGATTTCCGCCAGCACCGCGCCGGGGCCGTTGGTCATCAGGAAAATCTTGTCGGCGAGGAAGATCGCTTCGTCGACGTCATGGGTGATCATGAACGCGGTCTGCCCGGTCTGAAGGCAAATCCGCCGCACCTCGTCCTGCAGCGTACCGCGCGTCAGCGCATCCAGCGCCGAGAACGGCTCGTCCATCAGCATGATCTTTGGCGAAATCGAGAGCGCGCGCGCAATGCCGACGCGCTGCTTCATGCCGCCGGACAGCTCCGACGGCCGCTTGTGCTCGGCCCCGGTGAGGCCAACCAGATCGATGAAGGACTGCGCATGCGCCTTGACCTGAGCGCGATCCCAGTTGCGCCATTTCGAGGTCACGGCATAGGCGACGTTGCCGAGCACGGTGCGCCAGGGCAACAGCGCATGACTCTGGAAGATCACGGCGCGGTCGAGGCTCGTGCCTTCGATCGCCTGCCCATCCACGATCACAGCACCCTCGCTCGGCTCGTCAAGGCCGGCGAGGATGTTCAACACCGTGGTCTTGCCGCAGCCGGAATGTCCGATCACGCAAGCAAACTCGCCGCGCGGCATCGACAGCCAGAGGTTTTTGAAGATGGTGGTCGTGGTGCCGGAAACGCCCGGATAGCGCTTTGCGATGCCTTCGATCGAGATGAACTTTTCCGTCATGGCGCGCGCACCCTCGACCAAAACGGTGCGCCCCCTCGCTCCGCTCTTCGCGGGGAGAGGGTTGGGGTGAGGGGCTCTCTCGAGGCAATGAGCTCGCGGAGAGTCCCCCTCACCCGACGCGCTTGGCGCGTCGAGCGCTCCCCGCACGCGGGGCGAGGTGAAGAAGCAGCGGAGTTCGCGTCAAGCATCACCGCACTCACTCCGGAAACGTGACCATGCGCGTGAACCGCGCCAGGATCTGGTCGAGCAGCATGCCGACGAGGCCGATCAGGAAAATCGCGATGATGACGTTGGTGATCGAGAGGTTATTCCACTCGTTCCAGACGAAGTAGCCGATGCCGGTGCCGCCGACCAGCATCTCGGCGGCGACGATCACGAGCCAGGCGATCCCGATCGAGATGCGCATGCCGGTCAAAATCGTCGGCGCCGCCGCCGGCAGGATCACGGTGAACGCGCGCCTGATGGTGCCGACCTCGAGCGTGCGCGCGACGTTGATCCACTCTTTTCGCACGCCGGCAACACCGAAGGCGGTGTTGATCAGCATCGGCCATACCGAGCAGATGAAGATCACGAAGATCGCGGACAGCCCGGAATCCTTGATGGTGTAGAGCGCGAGCGGCATCCAGGCGAGCGGCGAGATCGGTTTGAGGATCTGGATGAACGGATCGAGCGCGCGGCTGATCAACGGCGACGTCCCGATCAGGAAGCCGAGCGGGATCGCGACGACGACCGCGAGCAGATAGCCGAGCCCGACGCGGGCGATCGAATAGCCGAGCTGGATGCCGAGACCCTTGTCGTTCGGCCCGTTGTCGTAGAACGGCCGCTTCAGGTGCTCCCACAATTTGGCGCCGACATCGAGCGGCCCGGGCAGCGCCGAGTTTCCTTTCGCGGTCAAGCCCATCAGTTTTGCGTATTCCGGGCTCATAGTGGCGACCGGGCCGCTGCCACGGGTCGCGATGTGCCAGACCGCGATGAAGACGGCGAATAGCGCAATCGACACGATCGCGGCGCGGAAGCGCAAGGAGGAGGTCATGGCACCGCTCCCCCCTCCCCTGCAGGGGCCCGCCAGGCAGCGGTGAAGAAAAGCGCGGCGGCCTTACGGTTCACGACGCCTTCCTGATCTTGAAACTGGCCAAGTAGTCGTCCGGCTTGTCGGGATCGAACGTCTTGCCCATCACTGCGAAGGATTTGTACGCGGCGGATGGCGGGGCTAGTCCCATCTCGGCCATGATCTTGCCCGTGTCGGTCGCGAGATAGACCTGCTCGGCGACCGCCTTGTAGTCGACATCGCCCTTGATCTGGCCCCAGCGCTTCATCTGGGTCAGCATCCAGACCGCAAAGGACTGCCAGGGGAACGGATCGAAATCGACGCGCTTGGCGTCGGTTTTGACGCCGCCGAGCCCATCGGCATAGGTGCCTGTGAGGACCTGCTCCAGCACGGTGACCGGCGCGTTGATGTAGTTCGCCGGCGCGATCGCTTCCGCGATCTCTTTGCGGTTTTCGGCCTTCGATGCATAGGCGGTGGCATCGACGATCGCCCGCGTCAGCGCCGCAAAGCTGTTCGGCGACGTGGTGATGAACTCCCTGCTCGCGGCAAAACTGCAGCAGGGATGGCCGTCCCAGATTTCCTTGGACAGGATGTGCAGGAAGCCTGCGCCGTCATAGATCGCGCGCTGGCAGATGTTGTCGGGCGCGAGAAAGCCGTCGATGTTGTCGGCGCGCAGATTGGCGACCATTTCCGGCGGCGGTACCGAGCGCAGTTGCACGTCGGTGTCGGGATCGAGGCCGTGCTCGGCGAGATAGTAGCGCAACAGATAATTGTGCATCGAATAGTCGAACGGAATGGCGAACTTCATGCCCTTCCAGGCTTTGGGGTCGCGCTTGTCCTGGTGCTTGATGGCGAGCGTGATGCCCTGCCCGTTGATGTTCTCGATCGCCGGCACCGCGAAGGGAATCGGTTGCGCGCCGAGGCCCAGCGTGATCGCGATCGGCATCGGCGCCAGCATGTGCGACGCGTCGTATTCCTTGTTGATGGTCTTGTCGCGAACCACGGCCCAGCCGGCGGTCTTGACGACCTCGACGTTGAGGCCGTGCTTCGAATAGAAGCCGAGCGGCGCCGCCATGATGATGGGGGTCGCGCAGGTGATTGGGATGAAGCCGACCTTGAGGTCCTTCTTCTCCGGCGTCCCGGTGTCGGCGAACACTTCGGTCGCGGTCTTGATCGGGAAAAATTGCAAGAGCGCGGCGAGCGCCGTCGAGGCGCCGACGGATTTCAGAAAAGCCCGGCGCGCGGCATCTCCTGGGAATATCGCCCGCATCACCGCGGAAGCGACGACGCCCTCGTAGCGCTTTTCTTCGCTTTCAACAGGCTCGCAGCGCAGCGGTGGCGCGGCCTGGTCATGCTCGGCTGCGGACTGATGTTGGCCGCAAACGCAGCCGGAAAGCTCGCTGTTGGAATCGAAGGGATCGTCGAATGTGGACATGCCCGCGCCCTTTTGGCACACCGACACGGCAGAAGCCCGTGCAGCCCCGCCGCTGGTCGGAGAATTCAATCATCGCCCGGCCGCTGATTGCGTCCGGGCGATGAAAAAACATGCACGTTCTATGCCGCTTTTTCCGTCAGCTTGGGTTCGGTGGGCAGGCCTTCCTCGATCGGCAACGAGGGATCGCGCGACCATTCGTTCCAGGAGCCGAAATACATCCGCACATCCTTCACGCCGGCGTTCTTGAGCGCCAGGAAAGTGTTCGACGCCCGCGCGCCCTTGAAGCAATAGAGATAGACCGGCGTGCTCTCGCTGATGCCGACGGTAGCGCATTCGGCGAGAATCTCGTCCTTCGACTTGAAGCGCGGACCCTCCGCCGTCGGTTTCATCATGCGGTACCATTCGAGCCAGACGGCGCCGGGGATGCGGCCCTTGCGCGGGCAGAAATCCTTGCCGTAGGGCGAGGAGCTTTCGCCGATCCACTCATCGACGTCGCGCACGTCGAGCAGCGCGATGCCGGGCTTGCCGACGGCGGCGAGCATCGTCTTGGCATCGATCAGGATGTCGCCAGCTTCCGGCGCGATCGAGAACGACGCCTTCGCCGGCGCCGGCACGTCCTTGGTCACCGGCAGGCCGGCTGCCGCCCAGGCATCGTATCCGCCATGCAGCACCTTGATCTTGGGATAGCCGAGCATGGTCAGGAGATAATAGCCGCGGCAGGACTGGCCGAAGCCGGAGTTCATCGACTGCTCGTAGATGACCGCGGTTTCCTTGCCCGACAGGCCAGCGGCTCCGAAGGCGTCGGCGAACTTGGTCTTGAGCTCGGCCATCCCTTCCGGCGTTGAGGTCGCAAGGTAGGTGAAGATTTCATGCACGTTGACGGCGTTGGGAAGATGTCCCGCGCCGTACGCGTCCGGATTACGCGTGTCGATGACGACACACGGCTCCTTCTCTAAGAGATCGGCGAGATCGCTGGCAGAAATCAGTACGTCCGTCATGGCAGGCCTCTCCTGGTTTGTGGTTGAAGTCTTAAGGGTCGTTACAAAACCCTTTTTCGAGCTCACCCGTCGGCCAGCATCTTGCGAAGCTGCTTGGTGGCGGGTGTCACGATGGCGACGAAGTAGGCTTCGCGCAGCCTTCGCTGGGCGCGGTGGCTCTTCAGGTAACCGCGCGCGCCGCAATGAAGCATCGCCGCATGCGCGGCCGCGACGCTGGCCTCGCCCGCGCGCAAACGATGCGTCACGACCTTGCGCCAGTAGTTATCGTCCGGATTGAACGGATCGCGCGCCAGCACCATGGCTTCGCGTTCAAGTTCGCAGAACAGCTCCTTGAACTGGACCGGCTGCTGCGGCAGGTAGCGGTTGACGTGGCCGAGCGAGCCATCCACCTCGTCCATGATATTGATGCAATCCTTGATCAGACCGAGCGCCATGCCGGTCTGCAGCAGGATGAAGCCTGTGCAAATCTTCTTGACGAAGGGCCTGGCGGGATCGGCAAGGATCAATTCGTCGGGTACGAAGACGTCGCGGAATTGCACGCCGTAGGTGCCGGTGCCGTCCATGGCGAGGAACGGCTTGCACGGCTGCAGCGTGATCGCGGGATCGGAGCAATCGGCGAGAAACATCACGATGCCAGGCTCGTCCTCGCGCTCAAAAATCGTACCGAAGAAATGGCCGGGACCGAGATTCGACACCCACGGCAGCGCGCCGCGCACGATGTAGCCGCCGTCGACCTTGCGCCCCTTTAATTTCAGCTTCTCGATGCCGAACAAGCTCTTCATCGGGTTCGACAGGCCGGTGCCGCCGAGGATCTTTCCGGTGGCGAAATCGCTGGTGAATTTCGCGACCAGTTTGGGATTGTCGGAATTGGCGGCGTACCAGACCAGCGTGTTCTGGCACCACGCCATGAAGGCGGTGGCGCCGCAGACCTCGCCGAGCGCCGCGATCGACTGGATCGCGCAGCGCATGTCGGCCTCGCCGTCCTTGGGGACATGGCTACCCCAGGCGCCGGCTTCGCCGAGACGCCGCAGCAGTTCGTCCGGATAGACCTCGCCGCTGTCGATCGCCGCCGCCAGCGGCGCCAGCTCCTTGCGCGCGATGGAAGCGATCTCGTCGGCAATCGACGTCACGGGCTGATCGGCGGTTTCGGCAGCCGCGCGCCGCGAGACAGCTAATGAGCCCATGGCAATCTCCGCTTCCATCTCACCGTTGATCCAACGCCTTAAATGCCGACCTCGAGATTGACCGGCCGGGTAAAGGTGTTGGCCACCGGCGACCACTTCTTCACATGCGCCACCAGCGCACTGACCTCGGACGGCGCGATGCCCTCGCATTCCATGTCGACCTTGACCCGCACGTCGGTGAAGCCGACCGGCTTCTCGCTGACGTCGCCGGTACCCCAGACCGCGGTGATGTTGAGATCGCCCTCGAGCTCGAGCTCGAGCTTGTTGACGGTCCAGCCGCGATGAACGGCGTTGGCGTGCAGACCGACTGCGAGGCAGGAGCCGAGGGCTGCGAGCGAGGCTTCGGACGGATTGGGCGCGGTGTCGTCACCGAGCAGCCCGGGCGGCTCGTCGACAATGTAGGGCGGCAGGTTGCGGATGTAGTTGGCGTGGCGGAACTTGCCTTCGGCCACCGTCTTGCACTTCAAGGTCTTGATGACCTTGGGGTTGGCCTTGCCGTTGGCGATCAGCTGCTCCAGCCCGCCTCTGTCGATGGGGGCGAGGCAGCCGGTGAGAACTGTTTTTTGAACGACCGCGGTCATCTGGCTTTCTCCCTAGGGTAGGATACCGAACGGTCTGTTTCGTGCACGAAGTGTGCCAGAAGGCGCCTCCGTCAAAAGGTGAAATGTTCGAGCCCCTTAACCCGTCTGCTGTGAAATTGATCAGCCGCGCCTCTGCTCAAACGCGATGCAATTGCCGCCCGCTTGCGATTATTTTGAGCGCACGATGAGATGCGACTTGATGATTGTCCCGCGGTTCGCTTAACTGCCGTCATGGGCAAGTCGGGCAAATTATCTTCGAAGAAGAAATCCGCCGCGGTTCACAGCGCAGCCGGCGACGAAGAATCCGCGCGTGACCGTCTGCTCAGCGCGGCGACGCACCTGTTCTGCAAGGACGGCATCAACGCCACCGGCATCGACGCCATCATCGATGAAGCCGGCACCGCGAAGACGACGCTCTACAAATTGTTCGGCTCGAAAACCAATCTCGTGTATGCGGTGCTGGAAAGCGAAGGCAAGCAGTGGCGCGAATGGTTCATCGGTGCGATCGAATCAGGTGGTGGCGACGCCCAGACCAAGCTGACGCGGATCTTTCCGGCGCTGAAGAGCTGGTTCGGCGAGGAACGCTTTTACGGCTGTCCCTTTATCAACGCCGTCGCCGAGCACGACAAGGATCAGAAGCAGTTTCGCAACATCGCGATGCGCCACAAGAAAGTCGTACTCGCGCATATCGAGAAGTTGGCTTCCGAGATGGGCGCGAGCGAGCCTGAAGTGCTGGCGCACCAGCTCGCGCTTCTGATCGACGGCGCAATCGTCGCCGCCATGGTGTCGCGTAATCCCGGCGTGGCCGATACCGCAGGGCTTGCCGCCCGCTCCCTGTTCGGGCCGGCCAAGCAGAAGAAGGCGAAGCGGTCGAGCGCTGAGCCCGCGCAGCTCCTCGCGGTTTAGCCGATTGCAGCTTGAGCAAGCGCCGCTGCCCGACTTCGGCAGCGACGTCAGTTGACGCGCGCTTACTTGAGCGCGTCCGCCACTTTGGCGAGACCGGCATTGGCGCAGACCTCGTCCTTCTCGCCACCCGGCGCTCCCGACACTCCGACCCCGCCGACGACCTCGTTGCCGGCGTGGATCGGAACACCGCCGCCGACACCGACCACATTTGGAATCTGTCGGATGAAGGCGTTGGCTGGATCCTCCAACAGCTTCATGGTCTGCAGTGAAGTCTGATTGCGGGTCCGCGCCGTGTACGCTTTGAGCCGCGCGAATTCCATGGTGTGTGGCCCGGTGCCGTCACCGCGAACGGACGCCGCGACATTGCCGCCCTTGTCGACGATCACGACGGAGACCTTGTAGCCGTCCTTGGCGCACTGATCGAGCGCACCCTGGATGATCGCAAGCGACAAGGCCATCGAGACGTTCTTCTCGACCAGCGGCGCCTGCGCGTATGTAGGCCCGGCTGCGAGACAGGATGCAAAGGCAAGTGACGCAAAACCAACAACACGCATGTTGTCCTCCCTGAAAGCTTACGGTTGCCCGACTTGTTGTTGAACCCTGGTCGCCGCCGATTAGTCCCGCTCAGGGAATGCAATTTCACTTAACGTTTGCCGCAAGGGCTCGCCAGACACGGCATATTTCTTGCTCTCTCCGCAACAGCTGTTCAGGGGATATCGCATGAAATGGACCGTCAAAGCCTGCGGCGATCTTCGCCGCCGGCGCCGGCCGCGACCTCTTGTTGCTTTGGCTATCACAGCTCGTCGCAGGTCGCATGGAAAAGTCGGTGCGCTAGGTGGATTCCGAAATAGCTCTTTCAAGCCGCGCCAGCTCCTTTTCCAGATCGCGCTCGACCTCGGCGGCCTCTATCTCGATCACCCGATAGTCGCGGCTTTCCAGCCAGGCTCGCCGCGCCGCGCGGTCAGCGGCGATGGTCTCGGTCTCACCCGCATTGACCAGTTCGACCGCGATCCGGTGCACGAAGGAGACGAAGTCCGGAATATGCCGGCCGACCGGAGTCTGCCGCTTGAACTGGCCGGCGAAACGGCGGTCGCGCGTTAGGGCCTGCCAGAGGATGCGCTCGGCGTCGGTCGGGTTTCGCCGCAACAGCCGCGCCAGCCCGCGCACGGTGCCGCTCTCGTGCGGCGGCACGCCCCGCCCGTGCTCGGCGAGCAACGCGCGCAATCGTGTCGCCTGATCGCCGTCGAGCACGCCGCCCTTGGCTGGACCCTTGCGCCCTTCGGCGATCGCCATCACCACCCCGTGCAGCGTATGCATGTCCTGCTTGGTCGGCTCCATCCGGGTGAAGATGTTGCGCAGGTTGACCAGCATGGTGTCGCGCTTCTCGGCCGGGCGCAGGAATTCGACCTTGTCGAGCTCGCGCACCAGGTTTTCGAAGAACGCCTGCATCTGGTGCTGGGAGGCGCGCTCGGAGCGTTCCGGCATGGCGAACGGCAGCGCGCCCTCGGTCGAGAGCTTGAACCACTCATAGCCCATCAACAGCACCGCCTGCGCCAGGTTGAGCGAGGCAAACCCCGGGTTGACCGGGAAGGTGACGATACGGTTGGCGCGGGCGACCTCCTCGTTGTTGAGCCCCCAGCGCTCGCGGCCGAACAGGATTCCGACCTTTCCGCCGCCAGCGATGTGGCCCGCGATCTCGCGGGCGGCGGCCGGCGGCGCCACTACGGGCTTGGCCTGGTCGTGGGCGCGGGCGGTGGTCGCAAACAACAGATCGATATCGGCGACCGCCGCATCGACGGTGTCGAACAATTCGGCACGCTCCAGGATCTGGTCGGCGCCGGCGGCTGAGCGCTGCGCGGCGACATTGGGCCAGCCGTCGCGCGGGTTGACCAGCCGCAGCCGCGCCAGCGCGAAATTGCCCATCGCCCGCGCCGCCATGCCGATGTTCTCGCCGAGCTGCGGCTCGACCAGGATGACGACGGGACCTTCGAGGTCGAAACCGGTCTTGGTCTTGTCGGTGCCCGAGCCGGTCATCGATCGCGTCGCTTTCTGATTCTAGATCAAGGTGCTGGTCAGCGTTTCGCATGAAGTGATTCAGCCGCGCCTTCGTTTGCCTAACTCGAAGAATTTCTCAAGCAAAATAACGAGGTTAGTTTTGCCCTTTGACTCGCGGTCCAAACTTCAAATGACGCTGCGTCATGGCCTCGGCGGCCCACCGGGGAGCGGGTTGCACACCGCCGCCGCCACCGGCAGTCGCCTCGGGTGATCTCCCCGCTTGCGCGCGTTCGCCTTTCCGATACGCTGAGAATCACAAACAAAGTGAACCTGCGCTGCAACAACCCAGGTCGATGGGGAGGCGTCCATGCATAAAAGGTGGTCCCTGGCGATTGCCGGGGTGATCCTGATTCTGGCCGGCGGACTGTTGGCTGATCTGACGCAGACTTCGGGCGGAATCCGGATCGAGGACATCAGGTTCAAGGGCGCCAAGGGCAACACCATGAGCGCCCTGCTCTACATCCCGCCGAACGCCTCCGCCCAGACGCCTGCGCCCGGCATTCTCGCGGTCCATGGCTACATCAATTCGCGCGAGACCCAGGACGGATTTGCCATCGAATTCGCCCGCCGCGGCTATGTGGTGCTGGCGCTGGACCAGACCGGTCACGGCTACAGCGACCCGCCCGCCTTCGCCAACGGCTTTGGCGGTCCGGATGGGCTGGCGCATCTGCGCAGCCTCGACTTCGTCGACCACAACAATATCGGGCTCGAGGGCCACTCGATGGGCGGCTGGACCGTGCTCGCCGCGGCGACCGCGATGCCGGACGACTACAAGTCGATGGTGCTGGAGGGCTCGTCGACGGGAAAGCCGTTCGCGGCCGACGGCACGCCGAACTGGCCGCGCAATGTCGCGCTGGTGTTCGCGCAATACGAGGAGTTTTCCGACCTGATGTGGGGGGTCGAGCGGGCGCGCGACGTCACCCAAAGCCCGAAACTCTGGGCGATGTTCGGCACGCAAGGGCCGCTCGAGCCCGGCAAGGTCTATGGCGACATCGCCCGAGGCACCGCAAGGGTGCTCTACACGCCGGCGATCACCCATCCGGATGAGCACATTTCGCATGAGGCGATCGGCTACAGCCTCGACTGGTTCGCAAAAACTTTAGGCGGCGGCACGCCGCTTCCCTCTGACGACCAGATCTGGTTCCGCAAGGAACTGGGCACCCTGATCGCGCTGATCGGCTTCGTCGTGCTGCTGCTTGGGGTGTTCGACGCGCTGTTGGGGGCGCCGGTGTTTTCGCAGCTCAGGCTGCCGCGCGCCACCCCGGGCACGCCGCAGCAGACCACGGCGAAGGGCGGCCGCTGGACGGCGGCTTTGCTGCTCACCGCCTTGATTCCCGCCCTGACCTATTATCCGGCGTTCGCGCTCGCCGGCACCTTCGTGACACCTTCGGCCTACCTGCCGCAGGGCATCACCAACCAGATCATGGTGTGGGCCATCATCAATGCGATTATCACGCTCGCATTGATGCCGTTCGCTCCGAAGCGGGCCAAGAGCGTCGGCCTCATCGTGCCGTCGATCCTGATCGCGCTCTCGACCATCATCGTTGGCTACGCCGCGCTGTGGCTTTCCGATCTTGCCTTCAAGATCGACTTCCGGTTCTGGATCGTCGCGCTCAAATTGATGAGCGCAAAGCAGTTCCTCATCTTCCTGATCTATCTGTTGCCGTTCACGGTGTTCTTCGTGGTCGCGCTGCATGTGCTGCACCGGAATTTCTCGAGCCAGGGCGCTAGCCGCGTAGCTCTGTACCTGACCAATATCCTGGCGCTGACGCTTGGCTTCATCGTGCTGCTCGCCCTGCAATACGGCACGCTGTGGCTATCGGGAAAATTGTACAACCCGCTGCCCGACCCCGGCTTCGTGCCGCTTTCCACCATCGTCGCGATCCAGTTCGTGCCGCTATTCGCGATCGCGGCCATTATCGCGACCTTCACCTGGCGGCGGACGGGATCGAGCCTGCCGGGAGCTTTGATCTGCGCCCTGTTCGTCACCTGGTACATTGTGGCGGGGACTGCGACGCAGGCGGCGTTTTGACCTAAAATATCGGCGAAAACTGCATAGCGCCTTGGCTTTCGCCGAGGCGCTTGCGGTGCTATAGCGCATCAATCCATCCCGAGCGAAACGCGCTATTTCCAAGAAGGCCCACTTCCCCATGGCAAAAATCAAGGTGACCAACCCCGTCGTCGAACTCGATGGCGACGAGATGACCCGGATCATCTGGCAATACATCAAGGACAAGCTGATCTACCCGTTCCTCGATATCAACCTGATGTATTTCGACCTCGGGATGGAATACCGCGATAAGACCAACGACCAGGTCACGGTGGATGCCGCTGAAGCCATCAAGAAGGTCGGGGTTGGCGTCAAATGCGCCACCATCACCCCCGACGAGGCCCGGGTGAAGGAGTTCGGGCTCAAGGAGATGTGGAAGTCGCCGAACGGCACCATCCGCAATATCCTGGGTGGCGTGGTGTTCCGCGAGCCGATCATCTGCAGGAACGTGCCGCGGCTGGTGCCGGGCTGGACCAAGCCGATCATCATCGGCCGCCACGCCTTCGGCGACCAGTACCGCGCCACCGACTTCAAGTTCCCCGACAAGGGCGTGCTGACGATGAAATTCGTCGGCGAGGACGGCAAGGTGATCGAACGGGAAGTCTACAAGGCCCCGGGCGCCGGCGTCGCGCTCGCCATGTACAATCTCGACGATTCCATCGCCGATTTCGCCCGCGCCTCCCTCAACATGGGCCTGACCAAGGGCTACTCGGTCTATCTCTCGACCAAGAACACGATTCTGAAGGTCTATGACGGCCGCTTCAAGGACATCTTCCAGGAAATCTTCGACAAGGAATTCAAGGCGCAGTTCGACGCCAAGAAGATCACTTACGAACACCGCCTGATCGACGACATGGTGGCGGCCGCGTTAAAATGGTCGGGCGGCTATGTCTGGGCCTGCAAGAACTACGACGGTGACGTGCAGTCGGATACCGTCGCGCAAGGCTACGGCTCGCTCGGCCTGATGACCTCGGTGCTGCTGACGCCGGACGGCAAGACGATGGAGGCCGAGGCCGCGCACGGCACGGTGACGCGGCATTACCGCGAGCACCAGAAGGGCAAGGAGACCTCGACCAACTCGATCGCCTCGATCTTTGCCTGGACCCGCGGCCTGTCCCATCGCGCTAAGCTCGACAACAATGCGGAGCTTGCGAAATTTGCTACCACGCTGGAGAAGGTCTGCGTCGACACCGTAGAAAGTGGCTTCATGACCAAGGACCTCGCGCTCCTGGTCGGCGCCGACCAGCGCTGGCTCTCAACCACCGGCTTCCTCGACAAGGTCGCGGAAAACCTGAGCAAGGCGATGGCGGCGGCGTAAGCGGCGGCGGACTGTTTAGAGGCCTTGGGCCTAACCACGTCATTGCGAGGAGCGAAGCGACGAAGCAATCCAGACTGTTGCTGCGGCAAGATTTCTGGATTGCTTCGCTTCGCTCGCAATGACGACAACCTCGGAAAAGCATGCAATGTCATTCCCAAAGACCGCAACACTGGCCTTGCTCCTGCTATCGGCCCCGCTCGCGAGCGCATCTGCGTCCGAAGCTCCACTTCCCGAAACCATCGCGGCGCCGGGAACGACCACCGTGCTCACCCTGCGCGCCGAAGGCGCGCAGGTCTACGAATGCAAGGCGGGCAGCGACGGCAAACTAGCCTGGTCGTTCCGCGAACCGATCGCGACGCTGTTGCTCGACGGCAAGACCGTCGGCCGTCACTACGCCGGACCGAACTGGGAATATAGCGACGGCAGCGCGGTCTCAGGCAAGGCTGCCGGCAGCGCTCCGGGCGCGACGCCAAACGATATTGCCTGGCTCAAGCTGGACGTGGCTTCGCATCGCGGCAGCGGCGTGCTCGCTGATATCACCACCGTGCAGCGGATTCACACCGAGGGCGGAAACCTTAAGGGCGCCTGCGACACCGCCGGCACCTTCAAGAGCGTGCCCTACTCCGCGGACTATGTGTTCCTGCGCAAGGGGTGAGGCCATCCATGCTGTTCATGGTGATCGAACGTTTCAAGGACCGCGACCCGATCCCGGTCTATCAGCGCGTGCGCGATTTAGGGATCAAGTTTCCCGAAGGACTGAAATATGTCGGAAGCTGGATCGAGCCCAATTTCGACCGCTGCTTCCAACTGATGGAAACAGACGACGCGCGGCTGTTGCAAGAGTGGATCCTGAACTGCCAGGGTTTTGGCATGACCTTCGAGATCGTTCCCGTGGTGCCGAGCAAGGAGACGCGCGAAGTTGTGGCGCCGTTCCTGGATTCGAAAATAGCGGCGGTTGGTTTTACCGCGCCATAGCCAACCTCAACCGCTCGTCCTTAAGGAGCTTGCGCGAGCAAGCATCTCGAAGGATGAGGCCGCGGTCCCATGGTTCGAGACGGCGCAAGGGCGCCTCCTCACCATGAGGGTTGAGAGCTGCGAGGAGCTTCAATCACTTCGGGCGCCCAATCCCGCGGATCCAGACCCTCGTCGTGAGGAGCTTGCGCCAGCAAGCGTCTCGAAGGATGAGGCCGGGATAGGCGGCGGGGCCTTATGGTTCGAGACGCGCGAAGACGCGCTCCTCACCACGGGGGTCAAATGATGCGGTTGGATTAAGGGCCCGCCATCGCCTTTTCGATCGCCGTCAGCGCCGCATCGGCCTTGGCGCCGTCGGGGCCGCCGGCCTGTGCCAGGTCGGGCCGGCCGCCGCCGCCCTTGCCGCCGAGCACAACCGAGGCGACGCGCGCCAGATCGACCGCATTGTAGCGCGAGATCAGATCGGGCGTGACGCCGACCACGACGCCGGCCTTGCCGTCGCCGGTGACACCGACGATGGCGACGACGCCGGAGCCGATCTGCTTCTTGCCATCGTCGGCAAGGCTCTTGAGATCCTTCATCTCGATGCCTTCGACCGCGCGCGCCATCAGCTTCACATTGCCGACTTCGCGCACGCCGGCCGACGCCGACCCGTTCGCCACCGCGCCGCCGCCCATCGCGAGCTTCTTGCGCGCATCCGACAACTCGCGTTCGAGCTTCTTGCGTTCCTCCATCAAGGAGGCGATGCGCGCGGGCATGTCGTCGAGCGTGGTGCGCAGCTCCATCGCCGCGGTCTTCGCCAGCGTTATGGTGTCGTTGGCGTGCTTGCGCGCATGACGCCCGGTCAGCGCCTCGATGCGGCGGACGCCGGAGGACACCGGGCTTTCGCCGGTCACCGAAATGAGGCCGATATCGCCGGTCCGACGGACATGCGTGCCGCCGCAAAGCTCGACCGACCAGCCAAGCGCGTTGCTGCCGTGCTCCCGGGCAGTCTTGCCCATCGACACCACGCGAACCTCGTCGCCGTATTTTTCGCCGAACAGCGCGCGCGCGCCGGCATCGCGGGCGTCGTCCACCGCCATCAGGCGTGTGATGACCTCGTCATTCTCCAGCACCACATCGTTGGCGATATCCTCGATGCGGTCCAATTCTTCCGGCGTGATCGGCTTGGGATGCACGAAGTCGAACCGCAGGCGATCCGGCGCCACCAGCGAGCCGCGCTGGGCGATATGGTCCCCTAGCACCTGCCGCAGCGCCTCGTGCAACAGATGGGTCGCGGAGTGATTACGCCGGATCGAGGCGCGACGCGCGTGATCGACCTCGAGCTGCAGCGGGGACGCCGCCTTGAGCGTGCCCTGCTCCACCGTGCCGAGATGGACGAAGAGATCGCCGGCCTTCTTCTGCGTGTCGGTGACGCGGAACTTGACGCCTTCACCTAGCATGACGCCGGTGTCGCCGACCTGGCCGCCGGACTCCGCATAGAATGGCGTCTGGTTCAGCACAATCGCGCCGCTCTCGCCGGCTTTCAGGCTATCGACTTCGTTACCGTCCTTCACGAGGGCTGCGACCACGCCTTCGGCGCTTTCGGTCTCGTAGCCCAGGAATTCGGTGGCACCGAGTTTCTCGCGCAGCGGGAACCAGACGCGCTCGGTCGCGGTATCGCCACTCCCCGCCCAGGCCGCGCGCGCCTTTTCGCGCTGGCGGTCCATCGCGTCGGTGAAGGAGGCGATATCGACGCCGATGCCGCGAGACTTCAGCGCGTCCTGGGTGAGGTCGAGCGGGAAACCGTAGGTGTCGTACAGCGTGAACGCGGTATCGCCGTCGAACATGTCGCCCTTTTTCAAGGCCGCGCTTTTCTCGTCAAGAATGGAAAGCCCACGCTCCAAGGTCTTGCGGAAGCGAGTCTCTTCCAGACGTAGCGTCTCCTCGATCAGGTTTTCCGCGCGCACCAGTTCCGGATAGGCCTGTCCCATCTCGCGCACCAGCGCCCAGACCAGGCGGTGCATCAGGGGGTCGCGGGCACCGAGCAACTGCGCGTGCCGCATCGCGCGGCGCATGATCCGGCGCAGCACGTAGCCGCGACCTTCGTTGGACGGCAGCACGCCGTCGGCGATCAGGAACGATGACGCACGCAGATGATCGGCGATCACCCGCAGCGAAGCCTTCTGCTCGCCCTGTGGGTCGGCGCCGGTCAAGTCGGCGATCGCCCGGATCAGCGCGACAAAGAGATCGATGTCGTAGTTGTCGTGCTTGCCCTGGAGCACGGCCGCGACGCGCTCCAGCCCCGCACCGGTGTCGATCGAGGGTTTTGGCAGCGGGTTGCGCACGCCACCCTCGAGCTGCTCGAACTGCATGAACACGAGATTCCAGATCTCGATGAAGCGGTCGCCGTCGGCTTCCGGCGAGCCCGGCGGGCCGCCCCAGATCTTGTCGCCATGGTCGTAGAAGATTTCCGAACACGGCCCGCAGGGGCCGGTATCGCCCATCTGCCAGAAATTGTCGGAACCGGCGATGCGGATGATGCGCGACTCCGGGAGCCCTGCGATCTTCTTCCAGAGATCATAGGCTTCGTCGTCATCGATATAGACCGTCGCGGTCAGTCTATCCTTCGGCAAGCCGAATTCCTTGGTGACGAGCTTCCAGGCAAGCTCGATCGCGCGATCCTTGAAATAGTCCCCGAACGAGAAGTTGCCGAGCATCTCGAAGAAGGTGTGATGGCGCGCGGTGTAGCCGACATTGTCGAGATCGTTGTGCTTGCCGCCGGCGCGCACGCATTTCTGCGAGGTGGTGGCACGCACGTACGGGCGCTTCTCGACCCCGGTGAATACGTTCTTGAACTGCACCATGCCGGCATTGGTGAACATCAAGGTCGGGTCGTTGCGCGGCACGAGCGGCGACGACAGCACGATCTCGTGGCCGTTCGCGGCAAAGAAGTTGAGAAATGTCGACCTGATGTCGTTGACGCTGCTCATAGTCATCCAATCGGGAGGCTGGCCGGGATTCGGCTCACCAATAGCGCTGTTCCCGGCGACACGCTTTTAGACAACGGTAATCCCGCTGTCCAGAAACTGTGCAGGAGGATCATGGGCTTGCCGCAGACGCGTAAAGCTCGTTGATAGGTGCTGTGACGCGTTGACAGTCAGCTCAAGGTCGTGTTTTGCTGATACCCGTTCAAGACAGCCACGTCGGGAGAGATCGGCTTAAGTGCCGGCGCCGAAGGAGCAACCGCCCCGGAAACTCTCAGGCAAACGGACCGCGTGGCTAGGACAGCATCTGGAAAGAGGCGCTAGGGCATTGGCTCGATAGCGTCCGCCGACGGGATAATACTCTCAGGCACAGCGACAGATGGGGCTTCAGTGAGGTTTTCAGGGAATGGTCCCTGGGAACCCGCGAGGGCCCCTCTATGCTAGCGCGTGACGACCTTACCGCCTTAAAACGCACGCCCCTCCAAGCCCTGCACGTCTCGCTCGGCGGCAAGATGGTGCCGTTCGCCGGCTACGAGATGCCGGTGCAATACACACCGGGCGTGCTCAGGGAACACCTGCATACCCGCGCCGCCGCCGGGCTGTTCGACGTCTCGCATATGGGCCAGATCGCGGTCGGAGCGAAATCGGGCCGGATCGAGGACGCGGCGCTCGCGCTGGAGCGGCTGGTGCCGCAGGACGTCGTCGGGATTGCGCCGGGGCGGCAGCGCTACGCCCAGTTCACCAACGATGACGGTGGCATCCTTGACGACCTGATGGTGGCGAATTTCGGCGAATACCTGTTCCTGGTTGTCAACGCCGCCTGCAAGAACGCGGACGAGGCGCACCTGCGCGAACGCCTTTCGGATGTTTGCAGCATCGAGCCGCTTGGCGACCGGGCGCTGCTGGCGCTGCAGGGGCCGAAGGCGGAAGCGGTATTGGCGAAACTTTGTGCAGAGGTAAGCGCGATGCGGTTCATGGATTCGGGACCGCGCAAGGTCGCCGGATTCGACTGCTTCGTCTCGCGCTCGGGCTATACCGGCGAGGATGGCTTTGAGATTTCGGTTCCGGCCGAACATGCCGAACAGCTCGCCAAACTGCTGCTGGTGAACAGCGACGTGGTGCCGATCGGGCTCGGCGCGCGCGACAGCCTCCGGCTCGAGGCAGGGCTTTGCCTCTATGGCCACGACATCGACACCACGACCACGCCGGTCGAGGCCGCGCTGGAATGGTCGATCCAGAAGAGTCGCCGCAGCGGCGGCACGCGGGCCGGTGGCTTTCCGGGTGCCCAAAAGATTCTCGCGCAATTTGCCGATGGCGCAACGCGGCGCCGGGTCGGCTTGAGGCCGCAGGGCCGCGCGCCGGTGCGCGAGGGCGCCGTCCTGTTTGCGGATGCTGCGTCATCGGAGCCGATCGGCACGGTGACGTCGGGCGGCTTCGGCCCGAGCCTCAATGCACCGGTCGCGATGGGCTATGTGCCCGCTTCGCACGCGGCAACCGGCACATTGGTTTTTGCGGAAGTTCGCGGGCAGCGGCTGCCGCTGCGCGTCGCCGCCACCCCCTTCGTTCCCAACACCTACAAGCGCTGAAGGAAACCTCATGACCACGCTGTTCACATCCGACCATGAATGGCTGCGCATCGAGGGCGATGTCGCAACCGTCGGGATCACCGATTACGCCCAGTCGCAGCTCGGCGACGTCGTGTTCGTCGAATTGCCGAAGGTCGGCCGTTCCCTGAAGAAGGCTGAAGCCGCGGCGGTGGTCGAATCCGTAAAAGCCGCCTCCGACGTCTACGCGCCGATCACAGGCGAAGTGCTCGAGGTCAACGACGCGATCACGTCAGAACCTGCGCTGGTCAATTCGGATGCCGGCGGCAAGGCGTGGTTCTTCAAGATCAAGATCGCGGACAAGAGCGAACTGGGCGGGCTGATGGATGAGGCCGCCTACCAGGCGCATACGGCGTGATGTGGACCATGAAAAAGATCGTCATGCCCCGCCACCGGGTCTCGCCCTCGGCGAGCCCGATGACAGGCTCCTGCGGGACATCCAGTAACCACCGACATCAGCGGCCGAACCGAGAAGTCTCGGTGTACTGGATCGACCGCTTTCGCGGACGATGACACCGAATTTGAACATTGCATTTGACATTGCAGTTGACCATTGCAGCGAGGCACCCATGAACGCGCCCTTCAAACCCGCCGACGAAGCCGCCACCACCTTCGTCCGCCGCCATATCGGCCCATCGCCGCGCGACGTCGCCGCGATGCTGGAGACGGTCGGCGCCAAGAGCCTGTCGGAGTTGATGAGCCAGACGCTGCCCGGATCAATCCGGCAAACGGCGCCGCTCGATCTCGGACGCGCGTTGAGCGAGACCGAGGCGCTGGCGCATATGGGCGAGCTCGCTGCGCGGAACGAGGTTTTCACCTCGCTGATCGGCCAGGGCTATTCCGGCACCCTTCTGCCGGCGGTGATCCAGCGCAACATTCTGGAGAACCCGGCCTGGTACACGGCCTATACGCCCTATCAGCCCGAGATCAGCCAAGGCCGCTTAGAGGCGCTCATCAACTTCCAGACCATGATCTCCGATCTCGCCGGGCTCGACGTCGCCAACGCCTCGCTGCTCGATGAGGCCACCGCTGCGGCGGAAGCGATGGCGCTCGCCGAACGCACGGCGAGCGCGAAAACCAAATCGTTCTTTGTCGATTCCGAGGTGCATCCGCAGACGCTTGCGGTACTGCGCACCCGCGCCGAGCCGTTGGGCTGGAACCTCATCGTCGGCGATCCGCTCGCAGATCTCGCGCAGGCCGAGGTATTCGGCGGCATTTTGCAATACCCGGGCACATCGGGCGCGGTGCGCGACCTGCGCCCGGCGATATCGGCACTTCATGGCAAGGGCGCGCTCGCGATCGTTGCGGCCGATTTACTGGCGCTGACACTGCTTGCCTCGCCCGGCGAGCTCGGCGCCGACATCGCGATCGGTTCGGCGCAGCGTTTTGGTGTGCCGATGGGCTATGGCGGGCCGCATGCCGCCTACATGGCGGTGCGCGATGCGCTCAAGCGCTCGCTGCCCGGCCGCATCGTCGGGCTGTCCGTGGATTCGCGCGGCGCGCCGGCCTATCGCCTGGCGCTGCAGACCCGCGAGCAGCACATCCGCCGCGAGAAGGCGACCTCCAACATCTGCACCGCGCAGGTGCTGCTCGCCGTGATCGCCTCGATGTATGCGGTCTATCACGGACCGGAGGGGCTAACGGCGATCGCGCGCACCATCCATCGCCGCACAGCGGTGCTGGCGGCCGGATTGCGCAAGCTTGGCTTTGCGCCAGCGAGCGATGCGTTTTTCGACACGGTGACGGTGGACGCCGGCGGCAAGCGCGACGAGATCGTCGAGCGGGCGGTTGGCGAGAGGATCAATCTGGGCATCGGCGGGGGCACGTTTACGATCGCACTGGACGAGACCACGACGTTCGAGACCGTCGAGGCGGTGTGGCGCGCTTTCGGCGGCAAGCTTTCCTACGCCGAGATCGAGGCCGGCGCGCGCGAGGCGCTGCCTGTGGAGTTGAAGCGGGTCAGCCAATTCCTCACCCATCCGGTGTTCCAGGCGCACCGGTCCGAGACCGAGATGCTGCGCTACATGCGCAAGCTCAGTGATCGCGACCTTGCGCTCGATCGTGCGATGATTCCGCTAGGGTCCTGCACCATGAAGCTGAACGCGACCACGGAAATGATCCCGCTGACCTGGCCGCAATTCGCTCATTTGCATCCGTTCGCTCCGCGCGAGCAGGCCAACGGCTATCACGTGCTGTTCGAACGCTTGCAACAATGGCTGTGCGACATCACGGGCTATGACGCGATCTCGCTGCAGCCGAACTCCGGCGCGCAAGGCGAGTATGCGGGACTGCTCGCGATCCGCGGCTATCACGCCTCCCGCGGCGAGGGCCATCGCAAGGTGTGCCTGATCCCCTCCTCCGCCCATGGCACCAACCCGGCGTCCGCGCACATGGCCGGGATGGAGGTGGTGGTGGTCGCCTGCGACGCGCGCGGCGACGTCGACGTCAACGACCTGCGCGCCAAGGCAGACGCGCATGCGAAGGACCTGGCTGCCGTGATGATCACCTACCCCTCGACCCACGGCGTGTTCGAGGAGCACATCAGCGAGATCTGCAACATCGTGCACGGCCATGGCGGACAGGTCTATCTCGACGGCGCCAACATGAATGCGCAGGTCGGGCTCGCGCGCCCCGGCGACTACGGCGCCGATGTCTCTCACCTCAATCTGCACAAGACCTTCTGCATTCCGCATGGCGGCGGCGGCCCCGGCATGGGCCCGATCGGCGTAAGAGCGCATCTGGCGCCGTTCCTGCCAAGTCATCCAGCGAACTGTCATCCCGCGAACTTCCATCCGGCAGCCGATGGCGCCAGCGCGCACCCGGCCGGGCCGGTGTCGGCGGCGCCGTTCGGCTCGGCGTCGATCCTGACCATCTCCTATATCTACATCCTGATGATGGGCGGCGAAGGGCTGAGGCGAGCCACCGAAGTCGCGATCCTCAACGCCAATTATGTCGCGGCACGGCTCGATGCGCATTTTCCGGTGCTCTACCGCAACGCCAAGGGCCGCGTCGCGCATGAATGCATCGTCGATCCGCGGGGGCTGAAGCAGACCAGCGGCGTCACCGTCGACGATATTGCGAAACGCCTGATCGACTACGGTTTCCATGCGCCGACCATGAGCTTTCCGGTGCCGGGCACGCTGATGATCGAGCCGACCGAATCGGAATCGAAGGCCGAGCTGGATCGATTTTGCGACGCCATGATCGCAATCCGCCGCGAGATCGCCGAGATCGAGGGCGGGCGTTTCAAGGTCGAGGCCTCGCCGCTGCGGCATGCGCCGCACACGGTGCACGACATCGCCGACGATGACTGGAAGCGCGCCTATGGCCGCGTCGAAGGTTGTTTCCCGGCCGGCAGCTCGCGCACCGATAAATATTGGTGTCCGGTCGGACGCGTCGACAACGTCCATGGCGACCGCAATCTGGTGTGCTCGTGCCCGCCGGTTGCGGATTACGCGCAAGCCGCGGAGTGAGCGATAGCGTCATTCCGGGGTTCGCGACAGGTTAATTGCGCGGAGAGCGCAAAGCCGTGTCAAGGCGCGACCAAAGCGCGGTTCGCCGGGTCCCAGCGCCACTGGCGATCGTTAATTAATTCAGTGCGGCCTCTCCAGCGATGGATCGGGTTGTGCCGGCTGAAATCATCACGTCCGGCAACTACCGCCTCGCCGAGCGCGGTGAGGGACAGCCTGCTCAGTGTGTATCGCTCGTGACGGTGTGGGTCGTCATGCATGAACGGCCCCTCATCGTGCGCGGTGGGCATTTGTCCTGCGACCGGATTGCCAGCCTTCATTCGCTCTCCGTAATCCGGATCAGGCCGTCGCCGGTGACAACCGGGCCTTTCGCGGTCAACAGGACGTAACCGAGCGCGATGAGCTTCGTCAGATGGGCCGCGGGGACATTGGGATCGGGCGAGGTCACCGCGATTTCGATCAGCGAGGCAAACTCTTCGGGCGTCAGGAGCTTTGGGGCGTGGACGGTCATCGCTTAACTCAACGGCACAGACGGGAATCCTCGAAGTGTAAGCCTATTCGGGCGACGGCGTAAATGAGCCCCGCGCCGACGGGCCGGGGCTCATTGTCAGCCTCGGAGCTTCCACGTGGACAGTTCGGCAATGACAAAAATAAATCTAGCGTAATGCGTGAGCGCCCGTATTGCGGGAGATCGAGGCGACCGGCTTCGCGTTCAATGGTGGGGCCCTTGTAAGACGGCGCGCTGCGCGTGGGTGCTGGTCGTGCGACCAATCCCCGCAGAAAGCACGTGGCTAACCACGACCCGATCGGTGGGTAGCGGTTCTCCGAAAGAGATCGTGCTCAACAAAATAAACTATGTCGAACGCCGAAGCCGCAAGTCTTGGACCTTCCTGAGCTCGCGGTCGATGCGCAACTGGACACGGCGGATCGCGAGCATTTCGATCCTGGTTTCGGTTTTGCCGGTCTTGACCTCGTCGCCGATCCGGAATTGCCATTTCCACACTCCCGGGACCGTCGCCATCGTCACCGTGTATTCGATGCCTCTGTGATTCATGGCAAATCTCCACCACGACTAACCCATGTGAACACGATCCAGTTACGGATATTCAGGTATCACCTTGAAATCTCTGTGAGAATCGCGCGCGGGTTCGCCGCGTCTCGACGCGAGTTCGACCCGGCGGAAGCCGCAATCGCCCTCAAAGCAGTTGGCGTCGTCTCGTCTCATACGGGTCTTACGTTCACGTCAGAAAACGGTTTCAAAAAAGACGTTTTGGGGGCTTGACCGCGGCCAATGGAACTTTGTTCGTCCCCGGAGTAACCACTGGAGAACCCGCATGGCGGCGGATTTGAGATCAGCGCGGCTGCGCGTCCACGCTGACGCGAAGACCCCGCCAGATGCTTAAGTCATCTGACCGGGCTAGAGATAATGACACCACCGCCAAGCGGCGCCATCGCAACAGCTAATGCATCGGCCGACAGACGAAACAAATCGAGGTTTAATAGCCTGAGATGAACATCCGCGCGCTTAGCGGGGACGTTTTCCTGCCCGCAATGAACAGGATGGGCGAGGCCGGCGACGAATGAAGCGGTCGCCAACTGAGGCGGCCCGACGCACCTTTGCCGGGTTTGAAGGTGCGCCGGGCCAAGCGTTGCACCAGTACTTCCGTGGCGCAGCCCCGTGTGAAAACCAAAGCAAGAACCGTGCCCGTTCGCGGGACTGCGCTGGGACGAGAGCGTTTTCGCGCGAAGTGGGCCCCGGTTCGCGGAAAGAAAACGCGTCAAAACAAAAAAGCTAGAGCCTTCGTTCCAATTCAATCGGAAGGGAGGCTCCAGATTGCAAGTCATGGATCCCGGTTACGGCAACAGGACGGTGCCATAATATCTGGCGCTGATCTTACGACCGAGGGCCGCCAACCGAGGCAGCGAATGAGGCCGTACACCACCAAAGAGAAAGCCAAAATAACGGCCGGAGCGGTCGCCGCGCTGGTGCTGACTGGGATGCTCTTTGTGCTGGCGCTCGCCTTCCTGCAGACGCCATAGCGGCTGCCAACCGAGACCGGCCTTTCATGGAAATGTCGCGGCTATGTGCTGCGGCCGCGCGGAGCAAGAAAATCTCAATCGAAAGCCACGCCCATTCGCCGTTCCTTGCGCCATGCGATGTGGCACGGCTGGCTTGTTTGCGCGCTTTGAGCCGACATCAAAAGTTTCCGGGTAGCCGACCGGATCGTGCTGCTTCGCCTTCATCAAGGTGAGGACGAAATCCTCGTCGTTGTTGAGGATTGTGAACGCACGGGAGCCGCGTTCCAGGACGCGGCGGAAAGCGAAGAACCGCTCAAAGAAGGCGGCAAGACCCGATACGTCGGAAGTCGTGAGATTGAGGTGCTTCAGTTGCATGGCTCTCATCCGTCCAGGTTTTGAGGGCCGGACGGAGACGAAAAAGTCGATGCTGCCGGAGAGCCGAAGTTTTGAGCTGGTCACCAACCGCCGGCCAGCGTGACAAACCTCGTCACTCCGTCCGGCCTTGGGTCCAAGCCGCTAAGCGGCGGATAGCAATTCCTGTGTCAGGAACCGGCCGGGCTGACCAATCCGGCCATGTCTATTTTCGGCGTGGGATGAGTAGCACGAAAAAGGGACCGGGCTCAAATTTCGAGAGAGGCCGCCAACCGAGGCGCCCCTGCTAAAGTAGTGAGATGCGGACGTACTATCTTTTGGGTTCGTTGCCATGAAGTGGATTAGCGGCGCTTTCCTCGCCATAACGATCATGCTGCCGGATGCGTTCTGGCGGATTGGGTAGGTCGCATCGGATGGAATTATCCTTGGTACAGCGCATTAGTCCTGACCGGGTTCAGTATCGTTGGAATGCTGGTCAACCGAGCGGCGACCAGGGCCATAAATCAAATTAGGCCACTGACCGATTCAAAGTAGGCCACTGGCCCGGAAAACAGGCCACCACAATTCTAAAAAGAACATATTGCGAACATGGAACAAATAGGGTACGTTGGTACTCATTGCTGGCCCGCTGCGCCAACCGTTTGTCCCGCAAGCGAATCCCCGCCATAAGGAGTTAACCAATGTCCGCAACTGCGCTGCGTATCGTCGAAGGATCCTCAATGGACAAGAGTAAGGCGCTGTCTGCCGCGCTGTCTCAGATCGAGCGCCAGTTCGGCAAGGGCTCGGTGATGCGGCTCGGCAAGAACGACCGCTCGATGGATATCGAGACCATCTCCTCGGGCTCGCTCGGGCTCGACATCGCCCTTGGCGTCGGCGGCCTGCCGAGAGGGCGGGTGGTCGAGATTTACGGGCCGGAATCGTCCGGCAAGACCACGCTGGCGCTGCACACGGTGGCCGAAGGCCAGAAAAAGGGCGGTATCTGCGCCTTCATCGACGCCGAACATGCGCTCGATCCGGTCTATGCGCGCAAGCTCGGGGTCAATATCGACGAGCTCTTGATCTCGCAGCCCGATACCGGCGAGCAGGCGCTGGAAATCTGCGACACCTTGGTGCGCTCGGGCGCGGTCGATGTGCTGGTGGTCGATTCGGTCGCCGCACTGGTGCCGAAGGCCGAGCTTGAAGGCGAGATGGGCGAGTCGTTGCCGGGCCTGCAGGCGCGGCTGATGAGCCAGGCGTTGCGCAAGCTGACGGCGTCGATCAATAAGTCCAACACCATGGTGATCTTCATCAACCAGATCCGGATGAAGATCGGCGTGATGTACGGCTCGCCCGAGACCACCACCGGCGGCAACGCGCTGAAATTCTACGCTTCCGTCCGCCTCGACATCCGCCGCATCGGCGCGATCAAGGAGCGCGACGAGGTGGTCGGCAACACCACGCGCGTGAAGGTAGTGAAGAACAAGCTGGCGCCGCCGTTCAAGCAGGTCGAGTTCGACATCATGTACGGCGAGGGCGTCTCCAAGATGGGCGAGATCCTCGACCTCGGCGTCAAGGCCGGCATTGTCGAGAAATCCGGTGCCTGGTTCTCCTATGACAGCCAGCGCTTAGGTCAGGGACGCGAGAACTCGAAGGCGTTCTTGAAGGCCAATCCCGACATGACCGCCAAGATCGAGGCCGCGATTCGCCAGAACTCCGGCCTGATCGCCGAGCAGATTCTCGCCGGCGCCCCCGAGCGCGACGCCGACGGCGTGGAGCCGGCGGAGGAGTGAGGGCGAAGCCGCCATTTGCGGATTTTCCGCGCGTCAAGCGACTGGTCCGAAAATCGCGATGTTGATGCCCTTCTCAAGCCGGGGTTTGGCCGCTTCGCCGAAGTCCCGGCGGGACCGGTACTGAAATGGCCAAGCGCCGTGTGTTCGGCAATTGGGAAGTCGGGAGCTCTGTATGTATGTATTATGCGTAAGCTTATTGCCATATCCGAAGCGGCAAAAACTTCTCGGCGTTCACTCCGACACTGTGCGTCGTTGGGAACGCGAAGGCAAAATCAAGCCGCGCCGGACTTCTGGCAATCTTCGCCGCTACGACATCGCTGATATTCGCCCCGATCTTATCCACGCTGCGCCTACGGCTTCGCGTAAGACCGTGGCTTACGCGCGTGTATCAGCCTTGTCTTGCCGTGGGTGTCGATCTCGGCGTGAAGGATTTTGCCGTCCTGTCACGCCCACTGAACAGTGAAACGAAATTCAAAGGCGCGAAGCCGCACAAGGCGCAGATCGCGAGATTGCGCCGCTACAATAAGGCTCTGGCGCGAAAGAAGAAAGGTTCCGCGAACCGCCGCAAGGCACGGGTTCGCCTTGCGCGGCTTCACGCCACCATCGGCAATGTGCGCAAGGATTATCTGCATAAGCTTTCGATGAACATTGTCCGCACGTTCAAAGTGATCGGGATTGAGGATTTGAATGTGCGCGGGATGTCAAGAAACCGCTGTTTGGCGCGGTCGATTATGGACGAAGGCTTTCGGGCTTTTCGTTCCATGCTCGAATATAAAGCCAAGCTCTACGGCGCTCGCGTCGTCGTTGCGGACAGGTTCTTTGCCTCGTCCAAAACGTGCTCTCGCTGCGATTGCGTTAAACAAACGCTCTCGCTCGCAACCCGCACTTTCGTTTGCGATGATTGCGGCGCGTCGGTTGATCGTGATGAAAACGCATCGGTAAATTTGGAAGTCTTCGCCGCAAGCTCTGCGGTGTCAGCCTGTGGAGAGGCGCGCTCTGGCGCGGTTCGTAAGAACCGCGTGAAACGAGCCTCGAAGAAGCAGGAAGGTAGCGGCTTGGCTGAGGTAGCGCAGCAATGCCTATGTTCACTCAGCTTTGCGTAGGTCTATCGGAGCGGATGATTTGTCATTCCAGTCGCAAACCAGGATCCTCGATCAGGCCAACGATATCATCGGGTTAGCGCCGATGCCGGAAGCTCGAAATGAAATCGTGAAGCTGCTGCGCCACAGGACGCAAGGCTTCAAGCAATAGGTCCGCTCACAACCAGACGTTGCCGCTAGGCGGCAGGATCTGGCAAAGGCAATTGGCAGCACAACCTGGCAGCGGGACTTCGCAACCTCTCGGCGAATTCCGTATTATCCCGGAATTGATCTCCCCAGGGTTTACGAGCCCACTACGCCATCCTCTGTGGATTCCGACGGGCCAGGAGCGGCCTCTCACGCATTGGTTTTGCCATGCCGCTCTATTTCTTTCGTATCCGAAACGGCCGGTACTCCGGCGCCTCCGATCATGGCACCGAATGTGCCGACCACGATGCGGCCTGGAAAGAGCTGACCAACGTGTGCGCCGACATGGCGAGCGGCATTTCGCGCAAGCTCAAGCAAAACTCCGAGTGGCACCTGGAACTGTTGGACGAGTCCAGGCGGCCGGTTTTCCGCATCCGCATTGTCGGGGAAACGCTGGACGAGCACACCTGACTTCCGCGCGGAAGCCCCCTGTTCGCCTTGATGTTTGCATTTTCCGGCTAATCCACGGATGGAATTGTCCTTTCCCGGTTGCCTTGATTGGGATCAAGGAGCACGCCCGGGGGCGGTGTCACAATTCCGATCAATGGCCAATGTCGTTTTCAAATGTCCCCGCACTGGTATGAACGTGCAGCACTGGATCGCCGCGGAGGCGAGGGCAGACGATCCCCGTTGCACCTATGAAACCCTGGTCTGCAAGGCCTGCACGCGGCTCCATTTCATCAATCGTGCCACCGGCAAGCTGCTCGGCGACGTCGAACCGCAGGCCGCAAGCCCGCGCCCGGACTAAATCCGTTCCGATTCGATGGGAGCGGAAAAGGCTTTCTAGACTAGCCCGCCGGTGTCCGCGACTTAGCTAGGTTCAGCGTCGGCCGGCGCCTCTGAGCTCCCTGGCACTCAGGAACCGGGCGCCGACCCGTTCGCCGCTGCGCCAGACCAGCGAGCATACCAGGAGCACCTCGCCGCCCGTGGTAAAAGCGAGGCCGAAAATATCCGGCACGACGAGCGCGCCGACTTCGACGCAGGCGCCCTCCTCGGAGACATCGACGATCGTGCACTCGATCCAGGGCGTCAGGTGCCGGGATCAGAAATCCCCGCTTGTGCAGGTCGACGCGCACGTGCCGGCGTGCCAAGTTCCTTGCTGTCTCGCCATCTAGTTCCTCGCCCGCGAAACCTAGGCGGAAATACTTCAATACCTCTTAGCAAGAGAAGTTAACGGTTTTTAAGGGTCTGGCCGCCGAGTCCGGCCGGACGGCCGGCTACCGCGTCGAAAACTCAGTCGGCGCTCGGCAAGCGCCGCATGGTAAATTCGATGTCGCCACCCGGCAGTTCCCGCCAGCTTTCGACCACGCTCATATAGCCGGCCTTGGGATAGCGGGCGAAAAAATCGCGCGCCTTCGCCCTCGCCTGCTCGCGCGGCAGCGTAAAGGTCTCACGCAAAAAGCCGTCTCCCGACTTCTGCCGGCGGGCGATCCGGCCACCCGCCATCCGGCTGGCGAGATCGCGCGGTGTCAAGGCCATGCCGCAACTCCGGTACACGTACGACTTGGCACATATATAGGAGCGGAACGGAAACCGCGCGAGACCTGCGTCAGTTGGCGTTGTTGCCGGTCTTGACCTTGGCCTTGGCCGCTGCCGCCGTCTTTGAAGCTGGCGTTTTGGCGGCCGGGGTCTTGTCAGCTGAAGTCTTGGAAGCGTCGGAACTGCGGACGCCGCCCCACGGATCGTTGGACGTCTTGGCGTCCGGGATTTTCCTCAGCGTGTCCTGATAGGCCTTCTCCTTGGCCTGGTCCGCCTCGATTTCGTCCGGTGTCTTGGACGGACCGTCCGCAAGCAGGTTGATGGAGGGCGTCTGCATCTGCGCGTAAGCAGGCCCGATCATCAAGGTCATCACCGCAGCCACGTAAAGAAGTTTCATCGAATACTCCCCTTTATTTTGGCGACAACACAATATCACCGGCCCGACCGCCGCGCCAAGCGCTTGGGGGCGCGGGGATCACAAATGATCGGATTTGCAGGATTTCGGCGCCTGTATCCAGTCGTCCCAGATCGGGCCGCATTTGGTGCAGCCATCGAGCATGAGGCTGAGCGCGATCAGCCCCACGACCACGAAACAGCGCCGAAATAACCCCGAACATCCACCCATCGCCGCATCATAGGGCACGAACTCCGGCATTTTCAAGCCAGCCGAAGGCGGCGGCTGTTCCTTTCCGCTGGACCCATTCTAGAGTAGCCAGCACTCCATCGGGGCAAGGAACGGTCGTTCATGCAGTACGAACCAAAGGCAGAAGGATTCGATATCGAGGAAGCCCGGCGCGTCCTCGTCAAAGTTTTCGCACCCTGGGTCCAGGATCTCGGACTGTCGGTCGAGGAAGTCGACGACGTGCCGCCAGCGGGGCTTGCTGCGGACTGGCAGCCCGGAGCGATCCTGCGCATGGCATTCTCCGAGCGGCTGTGCCGGCATGGCGGCGTCGTCTGCGGCCAGGCGCTGATGGCGCTCGCCGATACCTCGATGGTGATCGCGCTCGTTGCCGCCAACCGCGGATACCGGCCGATGACGACGGTCGACCAGACCACGCATTTCATGCGCGCGGCAGCTTCTTGCGACGTGCTGGCGGACGCGCGCGTCGTTCGCCTCGGGCGCACCATGAGTTTCGGCCGGGTCACGCTCTTGAATGCCGCCGACAACAAGCCGGTGGCGATGGTCTCGAGCGCGTTCGCGATGCTGTGAGAAGCAAGGCGGCCATCGTGGTAAACTGATTCTGAATCAATAAGCCCCACCGGAACGATCAATGTTTATCGATCTGCAATCGGCTTAAAGTAGACTCAAGGTTAGAATTGGCAAAAATGCGAGCCAAGGCCATGAGCGACAACATCACCGAGAGACGAAGAGCGACAAGGCACCGCGTACTCAAGGGCGGCCAACTCGCCTTCAACGGCGGCGGTGGCGTTGATTGTACCGTCCGAAACATCTCGCAGACCGGCGCGCGCGTGGACGTCGCCAATCTGGTCGGCCTGCCCAACTCGTTCACGTTGCTGATCGACGCCGACCATTTCATGCGCCACTGCCATCCGGTCTGGAGCCACGACAGGCATATCGGCGTCGCATTCGATTAGCGCGTGCTCTCCCGATCACGGATCGATCAGCACACCGGGATTCATCATGCCTTTCGGATCGAGCTCGCGCTTGGCGCCCCGCAGCGCGCGAGCGAACAGTTCGGGCCGCTGCTTGTCATAGAACGGTCGATGGAACCGGCCGACCGCATGATGGTGCGTCGTCGTGCCGCCATGCTCGACGGTCGCGGCCGTACACGTCGTCAGCACCTGCATGAACTGGGCGAGCATGATCGGCTTGTCGAGCAGGCCACCAAAAGTGAAGTAGAGGCAGGGACCGTCGGGATAGACATGGGTGAAGCGGCAGGTGACGGTACCCTCGCGGCCGGTTACCTGCCTGACGGTATCCTGGGTGATCTTCATGATCTTGGCGTGGAAATCGCGGAAACGCTCCCATGTCATCGAGGTCTCGAACGTCGAGGAAAGGATTCCGCGCGCCACCGCGTGCTCGCTGTAATGGGGCGCGCGAATGAATTTGTTGCGCCAGGCGCCGGCGGCACCGGTGCGGTGCGAGTTCTCGTCGTCGAGCGCGGCTGCGTCCGGGACACCGCCATTGTCCCGGCAGATTTCCAGCGCGCGTTCCATCCAGGCCTCGAGCGGATGGTCGGCCAACTCGAAGGTCAGCATCAGCACGGCCTCCTCGTTCTCCCAGGGGATATCCGGCAGCGCCTCGCGCGCCTCGAGCAGCCGGCAGTTGGCGGGATAGAGGCCGGCCTGCGTGATGCCGCGCACGGCGTCGGCGCCGGCATAGAAGTCCTTGAAACGCACGCTCGTTGCCGCGCGAAACGTCGGCTTCTTGCGCAGTCGCACCCAGGCTTCGGTGATGATGCCGAGGATTCCCTCCGAGCCGATGAACATCCGATCGGGACTTGGCCCGGCACCCGAGCCCGGCAGACGCCGCGTCTCCAAGGTGCCGACCGGCGTCACCACCCGTGTGCTTTCGACGAAATCGTCGATGTGGGTGGTGAGCGTCGCGTAGTGACCTCCCGAACGCGTCGCGATCCAGCCGCCCAGCGTCGAGCAGCGGTAGGCCTGCATGTAGTGGCGCATCGTGAACGGCGTCCCGCGCAGCTGGTCCTCGATATGCGGCCCGTAAACGCCGCCCTCGATCCGCGCCGCGTGACTGACGGGATCGACCTCCAGCACCTTGTCCATGTGGCGCATCGAGATCGTCACGACCTTCTCGAATTCCGCGACAGGTTCGATCCCCTTCACCACGGACGAGCCGCCGCCGTACGGAATGGCCTTGGCGCCGATCTGGTCGCACCAGGCGAGGATGCGCACGACGTCCTGTTCGTTGTCGGGAAAGGCCACCGCGTCCGGCGGATTGGGCACCGAGCGCAAGAACATGCGGCAGGCATCGAACCAGGCCTTGCCGTAAGCGTGCTCCAGCCGCGTGAGATGATCGGTGCGAACGATTCCTTGCAGCGCCGACGGCACGACAACGCGTGACGGACGCAAGGTAATCTCTTCAGCCTTGGGCGGCGGCGTGACGTCGAAGGTGGAGAGCCGGTATCGTTCCGCGATGCCTTTTTCCCAGAACTTGATTTCGTCGGGGGTCAGATCCTCATCGGCATAGCCCCAGGCGTAGAATTTTTTCTGCCGTCGCATCGTTTCCTCCGACTATTTTTTCCGGGATATCCCGGTCGGCACGATGCGACGGGCAAGCTAGCGCACAGCCGACCCCATGTCGCTTTACTGCATCGCGCCAAAATTTTCAGCGGATGAAGCCTAACATCATTTCGATCAAAATGGATGGCGCGAGATCGCGGAAAATCTTCCTCGGGGGAGGAGAGAACGAAGCGTTTGGGTCGACGACGGTGCCTCTTTGCTTGCTCCATTTATCCTTCGCAAAGAACCCTTGAAGCAAAGAACCCTTGAAGAATGAATTACGGCTTCAGGCCAGTTGAACCGCAAGCTTGCTGGTTGAGCGAGCATGTCGCTCCGCAAAATCCTTCAGATGCTCGGGCAAAGGCTCCCTTTCAATATCGCAGCGCGTTTGAATTTCGACAGCGACATCAGCTGAAACGTCCTTCGACCAATGCTCAAGCGTATTGAAGGCAACGACGCGAACCGGATCATTGAATCGACCCGAGATGAGATCGCCCACGATGGCTTCGAGGTCGGTCCGCTCAACCTCGGTCTCGTGGCACATGCCGCCGCTTGCACCGAATCTGTCCACGACGAGGTAGACCGTCTGATCCGCGCCATAGGGCACAAGGTTCGGCGACCACATAGGCACCTCCAACAGTGGGAACTGTGACTCAATCTCCGATCCGTAAAATTCGTTCCAATGCGACCGTAGTTGTACGGTGCTCTCCTAAAGCCGAGATTTTGCCATGGGTGCGACAACGTGGGCTCTGCGCCCGGGAACTGAAACTGACCCTGTCGGTTAGCTCTCCGAGATTTCATCTTAGGGAGTGTGCGCCGTGGACAAAGATCGCATTGCCGGCTCGGCGAAGGATTTCGTCGGCAAGGCCGAGAGCACCGTGGGCAATATCGCCGGCGACGCCAGGACTCAGGCTGCAGGCGGAATCCGCGAGGCGACAGGCACGGCGCAAAACCTTTATGGCCAGGCCAAGGACGCCGCGCGCGACGTCACGGATGCCGCCGCCGGCTACGTCAAGGGCGCTTATGAGAATAGCGGCGATACGTTCCGTGACGGCTCCCAGGCGATTGCGAAGAAGGTTCAGGACAATCCGCTCGGTTCGCTGTTGGTCGCGGGCGCCATCGGCTTTGCAATGGCGTTATTGATGACGCGGCCGCCGCGCCGTCCCCCGCCGCGGCGCTGGCGATATTACGGATGAGATGGCCATATCGCAGCAATTGAAGCTTTGATTGGGTGTTTGCTCGCCTGGAGATTAGATCGTGAGTGATGACAGCCCGCTGGCGCCTTTCGCCTATGAAGGCTTGGATCCCGTTCCAGAACCGAAATCCAGCGTCGCGGAAATCTGCGACGCTCTGAAAGCGGCAATCCATCGCCTCAACAGGGCGATCGCTGCGGGGCGAAAGCCCGGGATGCCATTGAGCATCTTGAGTAATGTAGCACGCGAGGCGCCTCTTGGTTCGCTGCTATGCGCGTTCCTGTTGGGAGTTGCGGTCGCCCGCCGCCGATGACGCGTTAGCCGCGTGACGTCCGCCGGTCATGCGGTCCCGGACATGCCGGCCCGGCGCAATTTGACCCGGCGCCGCCAGCGCCATAGCCCAACTGCCATCAAGCCAATCGCCAGCGCAAGCGCGACCGCCTTGCTCCAGAACCTTCCGCCAGGACGGTCGATGGTGCGCGACCACAGCGAGGGCGCCTCGCCTTCCCGTGGCAGGCGGAACGCCACCACGCTGTCGCCGATGCTGGTGCCGGATTCGGAATGACCGCCGGCGGCGATCGCGACATATTGTTCGCCCTTCCAGAGATAGGTCATGGGATTGGCGACCCCGGGCACCGGCAATCTGCCCTGCCAGAGCTCGTCGCCGGATTTGGCATCGAAGGCGCGCAAGTAAGCATCCATCGCGCCGGTGAAGACGAGACCGCCCGCGGTGATCGCGACACCGTTGACGAGCGGCGTGCCCCATTTGAACGCGAGCCCGAGCGGTGCGCGGTCTTCCGAGGTGCCGACGGACGAGCGCCAGAGGATCTTTCCGCCCTTGAGATCGACGGCGACCAGCGTGCCCCAGGGAGGCTTGGTGCAGAGTAGCCCGAGCCTCGACACCGCAACCACGCGCGTTATCGCAAAGGGCGCACCGAGCTGGGGTCCGAGTTCTCCCCCCGGCGGAGGCTTGAGATCTACGGCTTCCGCGCTCGGGATCAGCTTGACGAGATGTACGGCGTTGCTGGTGTTGGCGTAGAGGATCTGGTTTACCGGATCGAACGCCGCACTGCCCCAGTTCACGCCGCCGCCGGTCATCGGGAAGATGATGGTGCCTTGCGTCGAGGGCGGCGTGTAGAGCCCCTCATTGCGCGCGGTTGCGAGCTGCGCGTCGCAGGACGGGCTGCCGATGATCGGCAGTGGCCTGAAGACATCGTCGAGCGAAAATTTTTGCGCCATCAACGCCGGCACATGGGTCGGAAACGGCTGCGTCGGCGAGAGCTGTTCGCCTTCCGCGCCACCTTGCGGCACGGCGCGCTCCTCGACCGGCCAGACCGGTTTGCCGGTATCGCGGTCGAGCACGAACACAAAGCCCTGCTTGGTCGGCTGGATCACGACATCATGCAGACCGTCGCCGGTGTCGATGCGCGCCAGCGTCGGCTGTGCCGGCAGATCGTAATCCCAGACGTCGTGATGCACGGACTGGAACGACCATACCAGTTCGCCGGTCTCGCTTCTCAGCGCGACCACGGAATTGGCGTGCTCGTCGTTGCCGACCCGCTTGCCACCCCAGAAATCCGGGCTGGGCGAGGTCGTCGGCAGGAATACCAGGCCGCGCTCGTCGTCAGCCGACATCGGCGCCCAGACATTGCTGTGACCGGCGCTAATGCCGTCGTGAACCAGCGGATCGAAGGTCCAGCGCGGCCGTCCCGTGCGCGCGTCGAAGGCGCGCACCACGCCGATCGGCCCATCGACGCGGACATTGTCCGCGATCGAGGAGCCAACCACCACGACGCCACGGCTCACGACCGGTGCCGACGTGATCTGGAATTCGCCTGGCCATAGCAGCTCCTTGCCGATATCGATCTTGACTTGACCGTTGTCGCCGAAATCGGCGCAGGGAATGCCGGTCTTGGCGTCGAGCGCGATGACGCGGACATCGTTGGTGCCCATGAAGATTCGGCTGCGGCAGGCGGCGCCTTCGGCCGCCTGACTGTCGAGCCAATAGGCGACGCCGCGGCAATTGTAGCGGTTGGCAGGGCGCTGGCTGGTCGATATCTTCGGATCGTATCGCCATTTTTGCGCACCGTTGCCGGGATCGAGCGCGATCACCTCGTTGAACGGCGAGCACAGGATAAGGCTGTCCTCGACAAACAGCGGCGTTGCCTCGAATTTCGTCCGCGCCATGGCCGCCGGTGGGCGGCTGTCGAGATCGCCGGTATGGAACTCCCAGGCGCGCATGAGGTCACCGACATTGGCCGGCGTGATCTGCGCAAGCTTGGAGAAACGCGTCCCGCCCTGGTCACCGCCCCAATATTCCCAGGCAAAGCCGGGCGATGCCGTGAGAAAGGCGACGGCGATGAACGAAAACGCGGACAAGCTAGCCAGTAATTTCCTCGCGCGACCGGAAGCCTGGTTCGGCTTTCCCGGAGCGGGAACGCGATATAAACTCATGTTTGGGAAATCCTTGCCTCAGATGCGCCGAGCCCCATGATTAGGTCGATTATCCAATTCGCCGCACCCCCTTCTGTCCAGCCGCGGTGGGACGGATGGTTTCGTCGGCGTGACAAGTCGTCGGTGGCGAAGGCCAGCGGGGCGCGTTCGTGGGCGAGCGGCGAGACCACGCGCCTCTCGGCTTCGGTAGCTTATGCCATTGTCATCGCTCTGATCGCGATTTCCGACGTCGTGAACACGTTCTCGTCCGCTCGCGACATATCGTGGCGCATGGGTGCGCCCCACAATCTGTGGGAACCGGCGCTCTGGATGTTGACCAGCGGCATCGTGATCGTGGCCTTGTTGCCGCTGGCACGACGTGGCGCACTTCTTATCCGCACCGGCGCCAACCGTCCGCTTCTTGTGGCCCTCGGGCTGGCCGCGCTCCTGCTCACCTTCTCGACGCTGCACATCCTCGGAATGGGCTTGCTTCGCGAGCTGGCCTACCGGCTCGCCGGCTGGACCTTTTCATTCCCCTGGCTTGGCGAAATTCCTTACGAGTTTCCCAAGGATTTGTTCGCCTTCGCGGCATTCGTGGTCATCTTCTGGCTTGCCGAGCGTCCTACCCTTCCCGCTCCGGCCGGAGGCGACGAGCTTGCGCCTGATGGGACCGAGGACCCGGCCCCGGAATTGTGGCTCCGAGACGGTCGCGTCAGCATCCTGGTCACTCCGAACGAGATCATATCGGTTGCCTCCGCTGGCAATTACGTCGAGTTCCAGTTGACCGGCCGGCGAAACCACCTGATCCGAACGACGCTCCAGGCCCAGGAGCTCCGGTTGGCGCCATTCGGCATCGTGCGCGTGCATCGCAGCCGGCTGGTCAATCTGAAGCGCGTGGTGGCCTTGGAGTGGCGCGCGGCCGGCGATTTCGAGGTGCGTCTCGACAGCGGCGAAACCTATGCCGGCAGCCGGCGCTTTAAGGCGGCCGTCGCGGCAATTGCGACCTGATCGAGGCAACCACTTACGTTCGCCTTGGCAAAGTTGCGGTCTATTTCGGCTTGGTCTTGTCTGGCGCCGCGGGACGCGCCGCGCCCCATGGGTCATATTTTTCCTTGGGTTCGGGGATTCGCTCCAGCGCCGCCTTGTAGGCCTTGTCGTCTACTTGCGGCTTCTTCTCCTCGGACTTGGTATCCCCGCCCCGATTCCGCTTACCTCCCATCTGCGCGTGCGCGGGCAACGCCATCAGTATCGCCAGCGTCGCTGCCGCTATCGCCAAAGTCCTCATTGCCATGGTCTCCGTGCCGTCCCCAGGACGAATCTACTCTGCTTCCAAACCACGGCAAAGCCGCGTCACGGTCGCCTTTCAGTTAATTAATGTGATCGGCAAGACGCGAAAACCGGCCGCACGGCCGGTCTTCTTTCTCTGGATCGCGCTTTCCTGCTTCGGCTAGAAGCGGCCGCGCATGCGGCCAAAACCGATGGGCCCGCGGAATCCGCCGCCACCGAAACCCATGCCGATCGGCCGGTAAAATACTGGCGGACGTTGATAGACCGGCCCGTCGCTCACGATGACACGATGCGGCGGCGGCACGACGGTGCGGACCACGGGGTTAGGCTCGCGCGGCGGCAACACGGTGACACGCACGGGCGGCTGCGGCTGCGGATCGGCGGGCAGCGGCGTGACGTCGACCTTTTTCAAGGGAACGGTGGGCTGCGCGCACGGGCCGAGCGACGCGTTGGTCGGCTGGCTCGGTCCGGATGACGCCGGCTGTGTGTTACCGCTGCCGGACGAACTGGTCGCAGCCATGACCGCCGGCATGGTGCCCGGCCGATAGCGTAGCCGCTCGGTCAGCTTGCGCGCCGTCGCGGCGAGATCGCTGTCGGGATATAGCGCGAGGAACGCGCGGTAGGACGCCGCCGTGTTGACAAGCACGGCATCGTTCCACGCCACCATCCTGCGATGCAGAATGAGCCACTCGTGCGCCTCATTGGCAAACCGCGATTGCATGAACAGGGCGACGAATGCTTCATAGGCTTCGGGGGTGCCGTCTGCGACGATCTTGTCATGGGCGACTTCGACCGGCTTGCCCTGCAGCTCGCGCTTCCATTCATCCGCGCTGCGCTTGGTGGCGATGGGCATCGGACCGGCATTCGCCGCAGCCGGACCGCTTGCGGCGATGAACTTGAAATCCTCCGTCAGCGACGAGCTTTCCCAGGGCGTCTGCCGCCCGGAGGTCTCCCTGTTGACGGCCACGCGCACCCGCTTGAGGGCTTCCTCGATCGGCAGGCCCGGCTCGCGCGCCGCCGACAACAGCGCGGCGGTATAGGGGCTGTCGGCACCGTTGCCGTCCTCGGCCTCCGCGCCCGGCGAGGTCGAATAGGACAGGAAGGTGCCGGGAGCACCGGTTTTGGTATCGACCATCGCCAGCCCATGGCCGGCGCTTCCGCTGATCGCGGGGAACGGATTGTTGCGACAGGCATCGAGCAGCAGGATGCGCATCTTGCTCGGCACCGAATTGAGCGTGTTGAGAACGTCGTTCAGGCGCACCGCCTGCAGCGGAACGTCGGCTTCCCGCTTCGGATCGGCGTCCACCGGCACCAGATAATTCTCGCCGTCGATCTGCAGGCCGTGACCGGCATAGAATACCAGCGCCACGGTGTCCGGGCCCTTAGCGGCAATCTTGGCGGCAAAGTCGCCGACCTCGGTATTCATTTCCCTTTGCGAGAGGTCGGCGGCCGTGGTCACCTCGAAGCCTGAATCGTTGAGCAATTGGGAGATCGCCTTGGCGTCGTTCGCGGGATTGGGCAGCGGCGTGACCGCGCGGTAGGCGGATTCGCCGATGACCAGAGCAAGCCGGTTTTCCGCCAGTGCCGCATGAGAACCCGAAAGTAGCGCGCCACAAACCATCGCAGAGCAGAATGCATGACGTAACATGGGCCATCTCCCCTAAGGAATGATGCCCCATTGGACGCGACTTTCCGCAAGCCGGTTCGAACCCTTCACCCATCGCAGAGCTGTTTCGCAGCCGTGATCAGCAAATGTTGATCAGGCGGGGAGCCCAAGTTGAAATTCCGGCAGGCGCTTTCTTGAGCGCCGTGGCATAACGTCGCCAGGATGTGGCGGGGGCTCATTCATATCGCGTTCATCGCGGGCGCAGCGCTGGTGCTGGCGGCGTGTAGCTTTGCCGACAGCCACGCTTATCTGCCTGGGTTCATGCGGGTCAGGGCCGCGGATCCGCCGTCACCGGAGCCTGCGCCCGACGTCAAGCAAGTGGTCCGCGCAAACCTGAATTCGGTGTTTGTCGCGACCTCGTACCCGCGTGCGGTGCGGGTCTCACCGCCGCTTCATGACCCCCGCGGACCAGGCTGGAACGCCTGCGTCCGGGCCGAATTGACCAACGCGGTCGGCAAGCCGTTCGGCACCGAGACCTACCGCATCACCATCGCCGAAGGCATGATCGTTGACCGCCGGCGCGTTGAGCCCGACGACAACTGCGCGTCCGAAAGCTACGAACCGATCGAGACCATGACCCAGAAAAACGGGTAGCGGCTTTCCCCCCAGCTAACAAACGCGAAGCGTTTGTTAGCTGTCCTGTCAGGTTTCGAGGGGATCGGCCGGCGTCGCGATGCGCGACAGTGAAGGCAGGCGGCTAAAGAACCGCGCCAGCCACATGCCCGCCAGCATTGCGGCGACGAAGACGAACGCGGCGCCCGAGCCGAAGCCGAGCGCGGTCAAGGCCGGCCCCGGGCAGAAGCCCGCCAGCCCCCAACCGATGCCGAAGATCGCCGGCCCCGAAACAATCCCGAAATCCAGCTCGCGCCCGGTCGGAAGGTGAAATTTCTCGCCAAACAACGGGTGCGATCGCCGCAGTACCAAGCGGAAGCCGGCAAACGCCACGGCGACGGCGCCCGCCATCACAAAGGCAAGGCTCGGATCAAAGCTTCCGGAGGCAATGCCGCCGAGATCGAGGAAGTTGAGAACTTTCGCCGGGTCCGACATGCCCGACAGCAACAGACCGAGGCCGAACACCAGACCAACTGCAAACTGCAGGAAGATGACCATGATGCCTAACCCCAATGCCGCATGATGAACACGGTCGCAAAGCCCGTGGCCATGAAGGTGATCGTGGCGATGAGCGAGCGCACCGAAAGCCGCGAAATCCCGCAGACGCCGTGACCGGAAGTGCAACCGTTGCCCCATACCGAACCGAAGCCGACAAGAAGTCCCGCGAGCACTAGCGTGACCGCGTTCGCCTCGATGGTTTGCACAGGCAATCTTCCGGTCGCGAGCAACACGATGACGGGCGCCGCGACAAGGCCGCCGACGAAGGCAAGCCTGCCCGCGAACTCGCGATCTTCGTAAGGCGGCAACAGGCGCGCCGCGATGCCGCTGACGCCGGCAATCCTGCCGGTCAGCGCCATCAGCATGACGGCAGAGGCGCCGATCAGTGCGCCTCCGAGCAGGGAGGCGACGGGGGTGAAGGATGTGGCGGCCATCGGATAAATCCCGGTTCGCTGTTGCCTTGCGAGCCAAACGCGATGTTTTATTAATTTAGAGACTTCTAATATAATTCACCCCGAGGCGCAAGCTCCGGAAGGCGCGCGCCGAACCGATAGTCCGGTGCCGCACGCCCACAGATATTGAACGGCCCGTTAACGCTACCGTTCAAATTGCGTGCGCCAGCCAACCGTCTTTTCCGAACTTTGCGCTAGCTTTGCCCACGCGCTGCCGCGCTAATTGGGAAACGGGAACGTGATCGAGACGGTGGACCTAGCGGACGTCCGTCGCGCATCCAACGAGGATGCGACGGCTAGCCGCGCGCGGCCCGAGGCCGCCGCGACGGCCAGCGAAGCGCTGTTGCCGCTCACCTCGGTCGATGCCGACGCGTGGCGCAGGCTCAGCCTCCGCGCGATCGAACCGAACGGCTATTACCTCGCCGATTGGGAACTGGCGGTGAACGCGAGCGCGCCCGGCCGTACCGGCGCCTCCGCGCTTGGCGCCTTTAGCGACAACCCGTCCGCGCCGATGATCGGCCTGCTGCCGGTTGTCTCGATCTGGCGTGCCTACAAGATTCTCCTGCCCGCGCTGGTGAGCGCCCATCCCTACGGCACGCTTTGCACGCCGCTGCTCGATCGCGAGATGGCGGAAGACGCCGCAGGGTGCCTGATGCAGGCGGCGCGCAAGGCCGGCGCGCGAGCGTTGATCCTGCGCGAGGTCTCGCTGCATGGCGCGGCGATGAAAGTCTTTACCGAGGTGTTGCGACGCGAGGACGTGCGGCCGCGCGTGCTGCAATCGCATCTGCGCGCTCGCCTCGACGCGACGCGCGATGCCGACCAATTGCTGCGCGATGGGCTCGGCCCAAAGAAACTGAAGGAATTGCGCCGCCAGCGCCACCGGCTGGCCGAGCACGGCGCCGTCCAGTTCGAGGTGGCGCGCTCGCCGCAAGAAGTGATGACCGCGATCGAGAGCTTCTTGGCGCTCGAAGCCAGCGGCTGGAAGGGCGAACGCGGCACGGCATTGCTCAAGGTCGAAGGGGATGCTGCGTTCATCCGCCGTGCCACGAAAGCACTCGCCGAAAGGTGCCAGTGCGAAATCGTGACCATGCGCGCGGGCGAAACGGCGGTCGCGGCCGGCATCGTGCTGCGGCACCAAAATCGCGCGTTCTTCTTCAAGCTCGGGATCGACGAACGGTTTGCCAAATATTCACCGGGCGTGCAGCTCACGCTCGATCTGACCCGGCACCTCTGCGCCGATCCTCAGATCGCATCGGCCGACTCCACCGCAACGCCGGATCACCCTATGATCAACCCGGTCTGGCGCGGACGGCTCGCGATCGGCGACGTGCTGATCCCGCTGCGGCAAAACGATCCAGTGGTGCCGCTGATCCAGGCGGCACTGGTCATGCGGCAGTTCGCGCTCGACATCGCGCGTCGCACGGCTCATTTCATTCGCGACCGATAGGCAGACAGCCTACAATCGCTTCGCGCAGATTTCGCATGAGTTCATCGACGCTGTCGCCTTGAGTAGCGCAGCCTGGAATGGCGGGGACTTCGGCAGCCCCCATCCTCAGCCTCATGCCCACGATCTTGATTTTCATCATCAGTCTCCGCGCGGGAATGTCGCGGGGCCTACTCCGCCGCCTGCGCGTTGATCTCCGCCGACACCTGGCGGATGGCGCGGGCGAGCTGCTCGGCCGGCTGCGCGCCGGACACCGCGTATTTCTGCGCGAACACGAAGGTCGGCACGCCGGAGATGCCCTTATCAGATGCCTCCTGCGCCTGGCCCGAGATCAGGGCTACGTCATCGTCGGTCGCAAGGCGCCGGCGCACGTCCTCGGCATCGAGGCCGACATCGGTGGCCGCCTGCACCAGCACATCGACATCGGTGAGATCGCCGCCATCACGAAAGTACAATTCCATCAGCCGCTGCTTCATCTCGGCGGCCTTGCCTTGGGCTTCCGCCCAGTGGATCAGGCGATGGCAATCGATGGTATTGGGCTGGCGCTTGACCAGATCGGGCCGGTAGGTGAGCCCCTCCTCGCCAGCAGCCGCGACCACGCGCCCGGCAATGCCTTTGTAGGCCTCGACCGAGCCGAATTTCGCGGTGAGATATTCGTCCCGGCTGATGCCCTCGCGCGGCACCCAAGAATTGAGGAAGAACGGCCGCCAGTGCAAATCCACGGGAACGTCAGGCACCAGCGCCAGCGCGTTCTCGATCCTCTTCTTGCCGATATAGCACCACGGGCACACCACATCGGAGACGATATCGATCTTAAGCGGCTTGAGCGTGCTCATGGGAGCGTCCTCCTGGAAAGACTTCTTTTGCAAAAATAAGCCAAACGACGCGCGAAACAAGTGCGCCCGCCGCCCCCTCAACATCACCCGAACGGGCTATAATAAGTTAGGGTTCGGGTTCAGTTACGGGTGTGCCCCTCGGCCCGGATCTGGCGCACATGGGCTGCAAGTTTCTGCCGTCTGTCGACAGGCGGGTTAGCCGCAGAGGCCTGTCAGCCGTCGGCTTCAAGCTCCGTCTGGGCCACAACCCGCAGCGCAGGCAGCGACTCATGCACGGTTGCCCATACCAGGCGGTGGACTACTTCCTCATAATCGTGCCGGTAGATATTGCCTGAGCCGGACACCTTGCGCCAAGGAATGTCGGGATGCCGCGCTTTCATTTCGGGAGACAGGCGGCGCGAAGCTTCCGAGATGATCTCAAGGCAACGCTTGATGGCGTAAAACGTCCGCATATCGGCCAGGAAGCGTTCGTAGTCGGCCCCCTCGGCAAAAGGAATTTGCTAGATCGATGTTGAAAAGAATATCCGACAGGCTGTCGCGTTCGGTCTCAGAAAGCGTAGATCGCGTCTGCCGTAGCTTTGGGTCGAAGACGCGGTTTCAGACTTTCGCGGCTGACCACATCGACCGGGCGATCGAACATATCGGCGATAAAATCTTTCACGCCGGCATAGTCGAAAATGGTCACGACGATTGTGGGATCAAGGTCAACCAGGATGTCCATATCGCTATCAGGGCGGTCATCACCGCGCGCGACGGAACCGGACAGCGCGGCATGGGCCACGCCTTGCGCTCGCAAGTCGGCCTCGCGCTCTTTCAGTTTTTCTATGATCTCACGCGTGTCATGGGCCGCATTATACGGCAAAGAGGGTTAAAAAACACGTTCTCTTTGCCCGTCAATTCACGCACAAAATCAGCCCTTATCCGCCAGTGGCAAAGCGCTCCGCCATCGCCCGCATGCGCATCGCCGTCAAATCGTCGGCCGGGAAGAACGTCTCGAGCGCGAGCTCCGACAGCGTGATATCGACCGGCGTGCCGAACACCATCGTGGTGGAGATGAAGCTCAGCACCTCGCCGTTGTGGCGCAGCTTCAGGGGGATCGCGACATGGTTGTCGGGCGGCAGCGGGCCGCTGCGTGCCGGAATCGGATAGGCCTTGAGGTCGTTATACAGCTTGACCAATTCGGGATCGGCGGTCGCCTCGCACTGGCGATGCAGCCGTTCCAGCAGATGGCCGCACCACTCGGCGAGATTGACCGTGCGCGCTGCCAGCGCTTCGGGATGAAAGGCAAGCCGCAGGATATTGAAGGGCTGCCCGAGCAGGCGCTCCGGGATACCCTCCAGCAGTGGCGCCACCATGCGGTTGGCTGTCACCAGATTCCAGTGGCGGTCATAGGCCAGCGCCGGGTTGGGTTCATGGGCTTTCAGCACAAGGTCGATGGCCTGGCGCGCCGATTTCAGCATGGGATCATCCAGCGAGCGTTGCGGAAAGGCCGGCGCGAAACCGGCGGCGACGAGAAGCACGTTGCGCTCGCGCAGCGGCACATCCAGCCGCTCCGCGAGCTTCAGCACCATCTCGCGCGAAGGCGCGGCGCGGCCGGTCTCGACGAAGCTCAGATGACGCGCGGAAATCTCGGCATCGACGGCGAGATCGAGCTGGCTCAGATGGCGTCGCTGCCGCCATTCGCGTAGCTGATCGCCGACATGAAGCGGTTGGGTTCGTTCGGCTCGCGCCGTGGAAGCATGTGCGTTCATGGTCGAAAACCTAGCACGCGAATTTCACGCCTTCCATTACCTCCGACGTAATCGAATTGCCTCGCGGGACGGCTCATCATCGCAAGCCTAAGGAGATGACCATGATCGCGCTTTTCTTCTTCCGATCCCTCGCCGCCGGCCTGATGCCCTGGTTGCTCAAGCTCGTGACCCGGCTGCTCGCACGCAGCCTCAACATGCCCGAGCCGCTGGTGCATTCGACCGGTGTCTTTGTGTTCGCCCAGGTGCAGGCGGTCGAGAATAGCTTCGCCAAGTCGCTGCGCCCGTTCCGCCTCGCCCGCCGGCTTCTCGCTTGGTGCCGTCAGGCACGCTAGTTCCCAACCGCCAACAGGAGAACCACCATGCTCAGTTCATCGCAATTCCTGCGCCGCGCCCTCCTTGCCGACTGCCTCTTCAGCGGCGCCGGCGCGCTGGCGATGGCACCGGGTGCCACGATGCTTGCCGCGCTAATCGATCTGCCGGAGGCGTTGTTGCTCGAAACCGGCCTGTTTCTGTTCGCCTATGCCGCGCTGGTCGGCTGGCTCGGCACGCGTGCATCAGTGCCGAAACTCGTGGTCGCCATCGTGATCGCCGGCAATGCCGCGTGGACCTTGGCCAGCATCGCCCTGTTGTTCTCAGGCTCTGTGAGCCCGAACCTTCTCGGCGAAGTCTTCGTCGTGGCCCAGGCGATTGGGACCGGCGTCCTTGCCGAGCTGCAATATATCGGGCTCCGCCGCAGTGGCAGCGCGCTCGCAGCCTGAGCTTCGGCTCGATCGTGTTGACCAGCGGCCGTCGCGAAAGCCCGAGGCTTCGCGGCGGTCGAGCTTGTCGTTAGCTCAGCATCACCGCCGCGATCATGCCGACCAGCGTGAGCGAGTCCGGCCACCAGCATCGGCACCAGGCTGCTGGCGGAATAAGGATCGGCCTGCTCCTTGTCAGTCGTGACGTGCATCCTGTGCGTCATTGAACCGCTGCTGCTTCGCTGCGCCAAAATCTCTCCCCGTTTCCGAGCAGGACGCCCTGCCCGCCCGCAATGCCGAGTTCGAGGCTTTCGGCGATCCGCCGGGCGCGCTCGACGAAATGCGCTGCGGCTTCCGGCGAACAGATTTCCCTGGCCGTCTCCTCGAACAGCGCCAGCCAGCGGTCGAAATGGGCGGCATCGATGGGCAGCGGCAGGTGCTTGACCATGGGGGTGCCGTGATAGCGGCCCGACATCAGCGCCACTGACGACCAGAAAGCGCACATCTGCGCCAGATGCGGCTCCCAATCGCGGATTCGAGCTTCGAAGATCGGCGCCAGCAACGCATCGGTCCTTACCTTGGCGTAGAAACCGCGCACCAGGCGTTCGATCATCGCCTCAGTGATCCCGGTCCTTTCCGCGATGTCGGCCGCGAGCTGCGCGCGACGTTGTGCCCCTGTCACGACGGGTCTCCTTAAATAGGTATTCTAAATACCTATTTAGAGCGCTATAGAATATTTGCAAAGGCTGATTTTCGGGGTCTCCCATGCGTCTGACGTCCTTTACGGATTTTGCGCTGCGCGCCTTGATGCGGCTGGCCGGCGAGCCCACACGGTCGTTTGCGACCAACGAAATCGCGGCCGAGTTCGGCATTTCCCGCAACCATCTGGCCAAAGTGGTGCGCGACCTTGCCGATGGCGGATTCATCTCGACCCAGCGCGGCGCGGGCGGCGGCTTCAGCCTGGCCCGACCGCCGCAGTCGATCACGATCGGCGAAGTCGTGCGTGCGCTCGAGGCGCGGCATGCGCTGGTCGAATGCTTTCGCGATGACGGCGGCGGTTGCGTGCTGACGCCACGCTGCCGCCTCAAGACGCGGCTGGCCGCGGCGCGCGAAGCCTTCATGCGCGAGCTCGACGCGACCACGCTTGCCGAATGCGCCTATCCCGCGAGAGCCAAGACAAGCGCGACGCGAGGTGCGGCATGAAAGCGGTCGAATTCTGCGACGGCGCCGTTCGGATCGACGGCCGTGGTCGCCGAGGCCTCGGTTTCACGCTGCCGCGGTTGCGAAAGCCGATGCAAGCGGGATAAATCACAAACCTTGCCGAGCGAGGCAGCGATGCGGACCGCGGCCGGCATCGCCTGACGTTCCTCTCCGAGCATCGGCGGTTTCGCCTTGTGGTCGACGACAGTGGCGCAGTCATCCAACGCTCGGCGCTCGACTTCGGGATTTTTGCCGCTTCCGAACTCGGTGCGGAAGCCCGGTGGGTGAAATCCGAGGGCTCCTCGGAGCTGACCGAAACGGCAACGCTGCTCGCGGAACCGAGCCGGCAGCAAAATCGCGCGAGCGAAGTGATCTGAACCACGCTGGCGCTGGTGGAGAGGTGACTGTCTAGATCAAGGCGTGACCGTTGGCGAGCTTGCCGTTGCCGCGCTTCGGCTTTTTCGCAGGCTTCGCTTTGGACTTTTTCCCGGTCTTTGCGAGCTTTTCGGCGGCGTTGCGTTGCGCCTTCCGCTCCGTCTTCTGCTTCAACCGCAGCCGTTCGGCCCGCGCCTCTGCGCGTTTCTGCTTCCGCTTCTTCTCGCAGGCCGCGCATTTGCAGCCGATCGGCTTCAGATAGGCCTTGAAGTAGTCGGTGCCGTAATCGTAGTTGATCTCCTCGCCCGGCTCGATGTTCTTGATCGCCCGGATGAAGACCTTGCGCTTGCGGGGTTTGACGTCGGATTCCGCATTCGGCTTGCAGGCGTGATTGATGTAGCGGGCGACGTTCTCGCGCACGGAGCCGTCGATGGTCCAGCGGCCGTTGAGCTCGAACAGATATTTGTTCTCGATCGCGTCATCCTTCTTGTTCCGCGAATCCAACAGCGGCCCGAAATAACGGACGATCTTGGTGCCCTTCTTAATCGGTTTGGTGGCGAAGAGGCCAAGGCCGGTGCGGGAACGGCCGACGCGATAGGGTTTATTCGGCAAAATGGCAGGCATGAGGGAATCTTGAGGGACCGACGCACAAACGAAGGCTTTGAATTGCCAACGCACTTACGATTCCGCGTTTCTAGAACGATTCCGCGGAAATGTCAGGCTTAAGGCGCGGGGTTCGTGAACCTTCCCCAGGATTGCACACGTCCGCCCCATCGAAAACCCCTGGGAAACCTTTGGCACAGCGGCCAACATGCGCCTCACCCGCTATTTCTTGCTGCGGTTCGCCCGATGCCAACCCATTGGCCCGCAATGCCGCCGGCGAGACCGCGCGCGGTTTCAAATGTGGCAGGACGAGGTGAGAGTGATCGGCGCCAGCGGCCGCGCCGTGGAGCTGGCGACGCGGCGGTAGCCCGGATAAAGCGAAGCTGCCCGTCGCAAGGTCGCCCTTTGGCGATTCCGTGGCAAAGTCAGGTCTTTCCGGCTTCTTCCTCACCCCAGATTGCACGAAAAAACGACGCAGTTCCGGAGGAAACTGTCGCAATGAAAAACACTCATATCTCACATTTCGGCGCCCCGATTGTCTTAGCGTCGACCGCGCTTGCTGTCGCGATGTTCGGCTCGCAGGCCCCCGCCCAACCCATCGCCGTCAGCGCTTATAGCTCCCTGGCGGCCCGGAATTGCTGGATCGATGGTCCCGGCCGGGTCGAGGACAGCCCGACCCGGGTCTGCCACGGCAAGGCGACGCTGGTGGTCCTCGTCAGCAAGGACGACAAGCGCGAATCCGTCTCGGTGGGCCGCAATCGCGACGAAGCGGCGAAAGAGCCGGCCGCGCAAACCTTCTTCGGCCCGTTCAATTCGGCGTTGCCGTCGATCGAATGGCGGATCGCGGGCAACAATCCGTTTGCCATGATCCAGCGCTGGCGGATTGCCGACGTTGTCGATCAGATCATGAGCGCGGGCGGCGGCGGTCCGGACGCCAAGCCGTTGCTGGTCGTGTCAAGGCTGCCGCCGGGCGCGGTCTGTCCCGTCGCCTATGTCGACGCGGCGGCCAACCCCAATGCGGACGAATTGGCGCGCCAGGCGGCCGACCAGATCGCGCGCGATTTCAAATGCGGCTCGGAGGAGGCCAAGGTGCTCGGCACACCCGGTCGCGCCGCGGAGCTGACGAAGCAGCGGTAATTACGAGCCCTGCGGCTTGCCGAAGGTAGCTTTCAGCATCGCTTCCAGCAGGGTTTCCGCTTTGGTGCCCTTGGGCGAGCGCTGCAAAATGTCCGAAAGCCGGTCATCGAGTAGCAGCATGGTAAAGCCGTGGACCAGCGACCAGGCCTGTGCGATTGCCGCCGCCTGGTCGAGGGTCAATGCGTCCTTGGCGATCTCCTCGCGCCGCCGGGCGCCGACCGTGCCAGCAAGCCCCGCAAACGAGGCTTCGGCGGCCTCATGGAGCGAGGGCCGCGAATAATCCAGTCGTTCGGAGCGAAACATCAGCCCGTACATGCCGGGATGGGCCTGCGCATAAGCGACATAGGCCTTGGCGGATGCCATCGGCGGCGCCCCCGGAGCGCTGGCCGCCGCCATGGCGGCTTGGAACTGTCGGAAACCAATCGCGGCGAGTTCGCTGACAAGCCCTGAGAGGTCGCCGAAATGATGGGTGGGCGCGGCGTGCGATACGCCGGCCTCGCGCGCCACCGCCCGCAGCGTCAGGCCCGGGAGCCCGTCGCGCTCCAGCACCCGTTCAGCCGCCTCCAAGAGTGCATCGCGCAACGCGCCGTGATGGTAGCTCGAACCGGCCGCCTGCTGGGCGCGCCGGCCGTGGGCGGGACGCGCAGGCGCCGCGCGGGGGGCGGCGCGGCGGGCACCGGTCTGGGACTTCCGGGATTTTTTTGCCATGCGCTCTTTATATGGCCTGATTTTGACACTGTAAAGATTTTGCTTGACTGGAATCGGCACCTGCTATACCGACATCTTTACGACGTAAAGATTGGAGCAGGAAGCGCCATGCAACAGGAAATCGCAGACCGACTGAAGCGGACCAATATCGCGCCGATCCCATTCGAATGCGATGCAGCATTCCTCAAGGTGAGCGGCGAATTGCCGCGCGAATTGAACGGCACGCTCTATCGCAACGGCCCCAATCCGCAGTTCGACGCGCCTGGCGCGCACTGGTTTGTCGGCGACGGCATGCTGCACGCCTTCCATCTTGAGAACGGCCGCGCCTCCTACCGCAACCGCTGGGTCCGCACCGCGAAATGGCAGGCCGAGCACGACGCCGGCCGCGCGCTGTTCGGCGGTTTTGGCCGCAAGCTGCCGGGTACGCCGGCTTCCGCGACGGCCGACAGCGGCGTCGCCAACACCAACATCATCTTCCACGGCGGCCGTCTCCTGGCGCTGGAGGAAGCACATCTGCCGACCGAGATCGAGCCGGGCACGCTTCTGACCCGCAGCACCTGCAATTATGACGGCGGCATCGCGGGACCCTTCACCGCGCATCCAAAAATCGATCCGCTCACGGGCGAGATGGTGTTCTTCGGCTACAGCGCGGCAGGCCCCTTCACCCCAACGCTGTCCTTTGGATCGGTCAGCGCTTCCGGCGCGGTGACGCGCTTCGATCGTTTCGAGGCGCCCTATGCCAGCATGGTGCATGATTTCATCGTCACCGAGAACCATTTGCTGTTTCCGGTTCTGCCCCTCACCGGCAGCATGGCGCGCGCGATGGCGGGCCAGCCTGCCTACGCCTGGGAGCCGGACAAAGGCGCCTATGTCGGCGTCATGAAGCGCAAAGAATCGGCCAAGGGTTCTGCACAGGACATCGTCTGGTTTCGCGGCGAGAACTGCTACGTCTTCCATGTCATGAACGCCTGGGAGGAAAATAACCGGATCGTCGCCGACGTCATGCAGTTCGAGGAGGCGCCGCTGTTCCCCCACCCAGACGGCTCGCCGACGGATCCTGCGAAAGCGCGCGCGCGACTGTGCCGTTGGAGCTTCGATCTTTCGGGCAATACCGACCGCTTCACGCAAACCTATCTCGACGATCTGACCGGCGAATTTCCGCGCATCGATGACCGCCGCGCCGGAATGACGAGCCGTCATGGCTGGTACGCCTGCACCAACTCTGAGATGTCGATGTTCGGCGCGCTCGCCGGCATCGTCCATGTCGACGGCAAGGGATCGCGACTCGGCCGCTACCTCTTGCCGCCGGGTGACAGCATTTCGGAGCCGGTATTCGTCGAACGCGGCAAGGATGCTGCCGAGGGCGACGGCTTGTTGCTGGCGGTGGTCTGGCGCGCGCGCGAAAACCGCAGCGACCTCGCGGTCTTCAACGCGACCGACGTCGAGGCCGGCCCCGTCGCGCTGGTGCATCTTGGCCACCGCGTGCCCGATGGCTTCCATGGCAATTGGGTGGGAGCGAATTGACGCGACGCTGTCGTTCCGGGGCGCGCGTTAGCGCGAACCCTGGAATCGGCGCGACCACCTCCAAATTCCGGGTTCGCCGCTTTGCGCCCCCTGGAATGACGGCGATTTTAGGATTTTAGCGATTAACACATTGTAGTTACATACATTTTTCTCATCTCTCACTTTATTTTGACACTGTAAAGATTTCCCTTGACGCCACCCCGTTCCTGCGCTAATGATCTTGACACTGTAAAGATGAGCCTCAGAGGCTAGCAGATGACGATTTTCCTGATCCTCGCCCCCTATGGCGCCTTCTCCTTGCTGATGCTGGTGAGTTCGGCCGCGGTGAGCCTGTTCACTGCTGCTTCCGTCTGCCTCGCGGTGATCGCGATCGATGCCTTGCGCGGCCGCTCGGTGAAGATTTTCGGCGCCGGTTCGGCGACCCTGTTCGCTTGTATCGGCCTGTACCTCGTCTTGCTCGATCCCGCCCTGAGCCAGTCGGCCGTTAAACTTGCCGTCGACGCCGGCATCTTCGCGATCTCGCTCGGCTCGGTGCTGTTGCGCCACCCCTTCACGCTGCAATACGCGATCGAGGCGGTCCCCGCCGAGACCGCGGCGATGCCCGGTTTCCTGCGTGCCAACTACATCATCACCGGCGCCTGGACACTGGCCGCGCTTTTGATGATGCTCGCCAACGTCGCGGCGCTCTACGTGCCGGGCCTGCCGATCTGGCTCAGCCTTGCGATCGCCTTTGCGGCGCGCAACAGCGCGCTGTATTTCACCAAATGGTATCCCGAGTACCGCAAGGCGAAGGACGCAACGCCGCCGGCGAACGCCCTGCCCGGTCCGACCAACTGATTTCCGCACCCGAGGGGAATAACGATGAAGGACGTGTTCGAAAGGCTTGCCACCGACTTCCTATCGACCATCGTTTTCCTGGTGATCTATCTGGCGAGCGGCAACATCGTGCTGGCGACGTCGGTCGCGATCGCGGGCGCGATCGGCCAGGTCATCTACGCCCGCATCAAGGGGCGCGAACTCAGCTCCATGACCTACGCGAGTCTCGCGCTCGTCATCGTGCTCGGCACGGTCACCCTCCTGACCCAGGATCCCCGCTTCGTGCTGGCAAAACCCTCGATCGCGCATTTTGCGATCGGCGCGATCATGCTCAAGCGCGGCTGGATGCTGCGCTACATGCCGCCGCTGGTGGCCGAGACGATTCCGGAATATGTCACCATCGCCGGCTACTCCTGGGCGGCGCTGATGTTCGTGCTCGGCGCCGGCACCATCGCGGTGGCGGCAACCGGTGACCTCTGGCTGTGGGGCATCTACGTGTCGTTCGTCGCGGTCGGCGCGAAGATCCTGGCCTTTGCCGTGCAATATGTCGCGTTTCGCTTCCTCGTCGTCGGTCGCCTGCGCGCCCGCGCCGCTGCCGGCACCTGAGACGCTTTCACGCAACACAAGATGGTTGGGCTTGCACGGCGAGATGGGCTATACCGCCGGATCGAGACTGACGAGACCCTCGAACCAGCGCCTAGGGAGTGTTGAGAATGGCCGTGGACGGAAACTGGAATATCACCATGACGACGCCGATGGGCGAGCGCAACGCCACGCTGAGCCTGAAGAGCGCAGGCACCACGCTGACGGGGACGCAAGGCGCCGAGGGTAATACCGGCGAAATCTTCGACGGCACCGTGAACGGCGACGACGTCGCCTGGAAAATCTCGATCACCAATCCGATGCCGCTGACGCTGGAATTTACCGGCAAGGTTTCCGGCGACGGCATGTCAGGCGAAATGGGCATCGGCCCGATGGGCAGTTTTCCGTTCACGGGGAAGCGGGCGTAAATACCGACGGATGTCGTCCCGGCGAACGCCGGGACCCATACGCTGAGGCGGCAACTGTCGGACGCGATGGTTGACCGAACTTAGGCGCGCAAGCCCCTAGTTTCAACTATGGGGTGAGCGCCTCTTTGCTATTAGACATCAGCCAGGTATATAATAGGCTGTGGCGGACTTCAGATCGAACAGGAACGTTCTCTTCTCGTGCAAATACCACGTGGTGTTTTGCCCGAAATACCGTAAGCCAGTTCTTAATCCGCCTATCGACGCCAAACTTAAGAAACTAATTCGGCAAGTATGCGACGAGACGCAATCGGCGCTGATTGAAATGGAAGTCATGCCAGACCACGTCCATCTGCTTATCGGCTGCGATCCGCAATACGGCATCCACCGGCTGGTGAAGGGCATCAAGGGCCGGTCTTCGCGTGTTCTCCGTCAGCAGTTCCGGGTGCTGCGCACGCGCATTCCAACATTATGGACGAACAGTTATTTTGTGTCTTCGGTCGGCGGCACTCCCCTCGCGCTCATCAAGCAATACATTGAAAATCAGAAGAGGGTCTGATGGAAAAGCCTCAAATGATTTCAATTGCCGGTCTTAAGGCGCGAGGATGGACACAAGCCCTCATCACGCTCCTTGGGGAACCGGATGTGGTAGGGCGCAATTCTCATTATGCGAAATCAGCGCCTATGCGCCTCTACGACACCGCAAGAGTAGCTTCCTTCGAGGTGTCGTCAGAGTTTCTTGCTGCAAAAGCGAAAGCTGCTCGGCGTCAGTGCGGAGCAAAGACTGCCGTGGAGACAAAGCGCGCGGCACTGATGCAGCAGGTTCTGGAAATGCAGGTTTCTGTTGAAACGCGCCCGGAACATTGGGTGAGACGTGCGGCGATTGAAGCGTATAACGAATGGCACTGGGATGGAGACGGGGCGGCGGAAGATGCACCCGCCAAGTTTCTCGAACGCATCACCGTAAACTTCATCCGGCATAAGTACGACAGGGCATTAGAGGAAGTCGCTGGTCGGGTTGGCATCGCCTCTGCGGTACAGAGCAAAGATTTACTCAGCCATAGGAGAGCCATAGGAGAGAGCTATCCGGCTCTAGCAGATGAATGCAGTCGGCAATTGATGCGTAGAGGACTGTGATGCCGCGCGTTAAAACCCTGTCCTTCGTCGCCGAGTTCCCGCTTCAGACGACTGCGGCGGATGAGAAGACATTGGATACGCGGCTGAACGCGGCCCGGCACCTCTATAATGCCTGTTTGCAGGAGTGCCTTCGCCGCCTCGATCTGATGAAGCAATCGAAGGCATGGCAAGCCGCACGCGCCATGCCTGCGACAGTGGAGAAGCGTCACAACAAAGCGCGCTCGCAAGCGTTCGGGGCCGAACTGGAGCGGTTCGGCTTCACCTCGCGCGAGATTGAAAAGCATGCGCTCTCCTGCCGCAATGCCTGCTGGATCGGCGATCACCTCGGCAGCCACGACACGCAAACCACGAGTTTGCGCGCGTTCCGGGCAGCCGAGCAGTATGCGTTTGGCAAGCGCGGCCGCCCACGGTTCAAATCGTTAAACCGGCTGAACAGCATCGAGGGCAAAGCGGACGCTGTGATCCGCTACCGCGCCGAGCCTGTTCCCGCCGTGCACTACAGCGGCCTTGTGCTGCCGCTTATGCTCGATCCAAAGGACAAACGCGATTGGCAAAGAGAAGCGCTCGCGGCCAGGACCAAGTATGTCCGCATTATCCGGCGCGAGATCAAGGGCCGCGTCCGCTGGTTTTGCCAGTTGGTGCAAGAGGGCTTGCCGCCCGCTACGCACACCACCAAGGACGGTACTGTCGGACTCGACATCGGGCCGTCCAGCATCGCGGCGGTATCAAGCGACGACGCTATTTTGGAGCAGTTATGCCCGAGCGTTGTCGAACCGTGGAACGACTGCCGGCGGATCCAGCGCGCGATGGACCGCTCGCGACGTGCAACCAACCTGGACAACTTCGATGCCAAAGGGCGCGCGATCAAGGGTAAGAGAAGGTGGAACAGGTCGCAGCGCTATCAGGCGCTTGCCGCTTCGAAACGCGAGCGCGATCGAGTATTGGCTGCCGAGCGCAAGCGATCGCATGGCGAGTTGGCGAACCGCATTCTCGGTCAAGGGACAACCATCAAAACAGAGGAGTTGAGCTACAAGTCATTTCAGAAGAACTACGGTCGCAGCGTGAAAGTGCGTGCGCCAGGAATGTTGATCTCGATGCTTCAGCGCAAGGCTGCAAGTGCTGGCGGTGGAGTGATTGAGATCAAAACCCGGCATACACGGTTGAGCCAGTTCGATCATACCACGGGCGAATACATCAAGAAGCCGCTCTCGCAGCGGGTTCATGTGTTCGGCGATGGCAGGACAGAGCCGGTTCAACGTGATCTCTACAGCGCGTTTCTTGCGACATGCTGCGATACGAATTTGCTCGACATTCCCCAAGTCAAGATCGCTTGGGCCAGTGCGGAACCGCTCCTGAGGACGGCGATGTCGAGTGTACTTCAACCTGCAAGCGGGAAGGGCTTTGCCCAACCCCACGTCCGTAATGGCGTTAGAGCGGGTCGCCGGATCAAGAGAGTTGGGCCGGCCGTCGAGGCCGGGGATGATGTAGCGCCTCTGCAAACAGAGACCGCGAGAGCCCCGGAAAGACTGCCTTCTGCCTCTCTCAGAACCCCCTGGCTTTAGCCATGGGGAGGTTCAGGGCTTTCCCTCAAACAATGATCGCCGGTGGTCATGGGTCCCGGCGTTCGCCGGGACGACGCTGAATTTCCCCTCACCCCAAATTCAAGTCCTTGAAAAAGTCATTGCCCTTGTCGTCAATGATGATGAAGGCCGGAAAATCCACGACCTCGATGCGCCAGATCGCTTCCATGCCGAGTTCCGGATATTCCACCACCTCGACCTTCTTGATACAGTGTTCGGCAAGGTTCGCCGCAGCCCCTCCGATCGAGCCGAGATAGAAGCCGCCGTGCTTCTTGCAGGCCTCGCGCACCGCCGGTGCGCGGTTGCCTTTCGCCAGCATCACCATCGATCCGCCCGCGGCCTGGAACTGGTCGACGAACGAGTCCATCCGTCCCGCGGTGGTCGGGCCGAACGCGCCGGAAGCGTAACCTTCCGGCGTCTTCGCCGGTCCCGCATAATAGATCGGATGGTTCTTGAAATAATCCGGCAGCGGCTCGCCCTTCTCCAGCCGCTCGCGCAATTTGGCGTGCGCCGAGTCCCGCGCCACGATCATGGTGCCGGTTAGCGACAGCCGCGTCTTGATCGGGTGCTTTGAGAGCGCTGCCAGAATATCCTTCATCGGCTGGTCGAGATCGATTCTGACCACCTCGCCGCCGAGCGCCTGCTCCACCGCGGGCAGATATTGCGCGGGGTTGTGCTCGAGCTCCTCGAGATAGACGCCGTCCTTGGTGATCTTGCCGAGCACCTGGCGGTCGGCCGAGCAGGACACGCCGAGCCCGATCGGCAGCGAGGCGCCGTGGCGCGGCATCCGGATCACGCGCACGTCGTGACAGAAATATTTGCCGCCGAACTGCGCGCCCACTCCCAAGCTTTGCGTCATCTTCAGGATTTCCTGCTCCATCTCTAGATCGCGGAAGGCGTTGCCGTCAGCCGAGCCGTGGGTCGGCAGCGCATCGAGATAGCGCGCGGAGGCAAGTTTCACGGTCTTCATGCAGAGCTCGGCGGAAGTGCCGCCGATGACGATGGCAAGATGATAGGGCGGGCACGCCGCGGTCCCGAGCGTCAGTACCTTCTCCTTCAAAAACGCCAGCAGGCGATCCTTGGTCAAGACCGACGGCGTCGCCTGGAACAGAAAGCTCTTGTTGGCGCTTCCGCCGCCCTTGGCCATGAACATGAACTTGTAGGCGTCATCACCTTCGGCATAGATCTCGCACTGCGCCGGCATGTTGTTGGCGGTGTTCTTCTCCTCGTACATCGACAAGGGCGCCACTTGCGAGTAGCGCAGATTGCGGCGCAAATAGGCGTCGCGCGCGCCTTCCGACAGCGCCGCCTCGTCGTCGCCGTCGGTTAAGACGTTGCAGCCCTTCTTGCCCATGATGATGGCGGTGCCGGTATCCTGGCACATCGGCAGCACGCCGCCGGCGGCGATGTTGGCGTTCTTCAGGAAATCGAAAGCCACGAACTTGTCGTTGTCGCTGGCTTCCTTGTCATCGAGGATCGAGCGCAGCTGCTTCAAGTGCCCCGGCCGGAGATAATGGTTGATGTCGCCGAACGCGGCCTCCGAGAGCGCCCGCAGCGCCTCGCGCGACACCACCAGCATATCCTTGCCCAGCATCTTCTCGACCCGCACGCCCTCGGTCGTGATCTTCTTGTAGGGCGCGGTGTCCGCCCCCAGTGGAAACAGCGGGGTGTGCTTGTAGGGCGGAACGGGCTTCTGGTCGGGAAATGCGGTGGGGGCGTTCATGGGGATCGCTCGTGGGTTCGATCGCGGGGGCATCTTCGGAAGCACCCCGCCGATGACCCGTTCTAAGCACTTTTTGGATAAAAGGAAGCTTATAGGAGGCCCCGAAGCGCAACCCTGAGGGCAGAATGCCGAAGCACGTTCTACGACAATGTAAGGCAATCGCGGCACTACCCACTCAAACGTACCGGGATCGTGCCCGACATGACCCATGAACGGAAACGAGATCAACAACTCAACGCTTGCGAAAAAGCCGGTCGACCACCTTCTTCGCGGTGGCGGGGCTGTCCTGGGCGATCCAACCAAAGATGTTTTCTAGATCAGCTAGCGCTCGATCGTCGAAGACAAGCTTCATACCGCCCGCTACGAGCCAAGCCGCGAGATGCGCTCGCGCGCCTCGGCGTGCGATACCAGCTTGCGGTCGGGATCGGCCCTGCGGCGGCGGACCTCGGCGATCTCTGCCTCGGTCAATCGCACCTCACGCATGTGCTTAACATAGTCGAGCAACGCGCCGGCGGCAGCGTCCTGCTCATCTTCGGTCAAATGTTCGATCTGACAGGGCCTGTTCGAGTAGTTTTGTCATGATCGCAACACAGCATATTGTGAGCAACTATTCACCCCTTCGTTTCCTCCTTGGCGTGGCTGGTGCCAAGTAAGACGTGGATGGCCCGGTCAAGCCCATCCTGCGCAATCCCAATGATCGACTGGTCTCGAGATCCTCGGCCGCCTGATCGAAAACCAGCCTCACATGGTGCTCTCGTCGTCGCGGGTGTCGAGGTAGTTCGCCGAAGCGGCGCATCCTTCTTTATTCGGACAAAATCCGGATATTAATCTTTGGTTGTTTTTTATTATTACAAACGCTACAAGCGAGGCAACCGTGAAGAGCAGTATTGCAATTTCATTCGCGCCGGCACTGGCGTTGTTGATTTCAATCCCCACCGGCGCTGGCGCGGTCGGGGTCGGCAAAACGTGTGACGGTTTTGTTTTGCACCCGCAGGAATGTAACCCCGGGGCCTGTTCTGTCAGAGAAAGCCCGGACAATGCTTCATCGCCGACCTCTCCGGTACCCGCGCGCGAAAGCCGAGATTCTGCCCGCAGATCACCGCACCGAAGCTCGTAGTCTGCGGCTGCGACGGCAAGACCTACGGCAACGATTGCATGCGTCAGCAGGCGGGGGTTTCGCTGTCGCACGAGGGGAAGTGTGAATAGGGCCGCCATCTGACGCTTCGGCGTCACACTGTCGCCGCGATCGCTCGGCGGTTGCGGTTGGGCGCTTGCATGAATCCTCCGCGCAAGCTTCAATGGCGCGGGGGTATTCATGACAAGAAACCTTTTTCTGCGCTCGATATTCGCGACGCTGGCCTTGCTCACCCTATTCGCCGCCGCGCCCGCGCGCGCCGACCGCTGCGACGACCTTGCCGCTCAGCTCAAGAACCAGATCGACGGCATGCGGGTCGGCCGGACCGCGGCCAATCTGATCTACTTGGCCCACCCGAACGCCAGGGAGATCACGCTCGGCTGCTCCGGGCGCAGTTTCTCCAACCAGCTGTTCGCCAAGGCCGACCGCAAGCCCAAACCGGCTTTCATCGACCTGATCGCGAGCGCGGCTGCGATCGTCTTCACGCTCCCGAAAGACTACATGCTGACGGGCGCGACCCGCTGCATCAAGCGGATGGGCCTGTTTCGCGGCGACGACGTCTCGATCCGCTACCGCCGCCTCGACATGCGCTGCACCAGGACCAAGACCGAGGCCACGATCACGATCTCCCGCAGCCTGGACCAATAGACGCGGAGTCGGTCTTTCTGCGAATAGCTGAGCCTGCTGTTCACCATGGTCGAGGCGATCGGCTGGATCGTTCGCATTTTACGGTTCGGATTCACGAAGCGTTGGGCACCGCGCGTCAGGCTTACCGCGACAACAGGAATCCTGCCGATGAATGTTTCCAGTGTTTCGAGTCCCACGCCTCCCACGCCGGTCACACCGGTGGAGGCCAGCGATCCCAAGACGCCGCAGGTGCAGACCGACAGCAATAGCACCGACGCCTCGACGGCCCAGCCGACGCCGCCAGCGCCGCTGCCGCCCGGACAGGGCACGCGGGTCAATCAGCTGGTCTGAGCGTGCAGCGCGGGATGGACCCCGCCGCAAGCACCACAGTCATTCCGGGGCGCTCGCAAAGCGAGCGAACCCATCTCGAGATTGCGGATCTGGTCGTGACGGACCATCCGGGAATGACGACCCTGGCTAATCCAGCTCCTTGTAATGCCGGAAGATGCCGTCCTCGTTGAAGGCGATGCGGCGGTCGCTTTCGAGATAGGCCTTGATCCCAGGTCTCGCGGCAACCCGGTCGCGTAAGCCGACGAGGCCCGCAATCTGGCCCTCGAACGCCTTCATGCGGTTTGGAAAAGCATAGCGCAGTCCCTCGACGATCTGGAACAGCGAGAGATCGACATAGGTGATGCGACGGCCGGTAACAAACGTCCCGCCGCTTGCCTGCAGTATCTGCTCGAAATAGCCGAGATATTTCGGCACGCGTTGCTTCCAGAACTCCTCGGTGCGCTTCTTGGCGGGCGGGCGCTGATCCTCGTAGTACAGGGACGGCCCGAGCGGATGGTGGGTGTCGTGGATCTCCAGCACGAGATCGGTGATGGTCAGCTGCAACTGGTGCACCCAGAGCTTTGGGCCTTCCGTCTTCGGCGCCAGCCCATGGCGACCGCCGAGATAAAGCAGGATGTTGGCAGTTTGCCCGATCACGAGCTTTCCCGCTTTCAGGTACGGCGGGGCGAAGGGCGGCGTGCGGCGAACTTGCTCCATCATCTTCATCATCGCGCCCGTGCCGCCGCCACCGCGAGCCATGTCGGCGTAATCGGCGCCGGCCTCTTCCAGCGCGAGGCGGACATATTCGCCGCGGCCCTGAATGCCCGGCCAGTAATAGAGTTCGTAACGCATGGAATTTCCTTCGAAGGCCACACATCAGCCAAATTCGCAATTGCAACGGCAACGCGGCCAACCGGACCTCGGTTCGGCTGCGAAGGAATATCACAGGCCTTCGCCGCAGTGATGGTTCTCGCAGGCAAAAAGCAAAGGCGCCGCGGGATCGGCCGCAGCGCCTTCTTCAGTCTCTTTCCGTTGCAGCCAGCGATCAGTTGGTCTGCTGGATCGCGGAGAGCACCCAGTTGCCGCCGTGCGGCCGCATGAAGGTCCAGACCTCCGTGGCTTCGGTGCGCTGCTCGCTGCCACCGACCAGACGGCTGGTGGCGCGGTCCAGCATCCGGTCGATCATCGAGAACCGCATGGCGACGCTCGCATAGTCGACATCGCCCTCGCGCCAGGCTTCCGCAAGGTCGCCTTGCAAGAGCTTGGTGCCGCTCACCTTGTTGATCTGGTTTTGGGCGCGGTTGGTTTCGAGATCGCGCGCGAAATAGGCGACCATTTCCGGCGTCGCCAGCTTGTGCAGCTGCGCGGTATCCTCATTCGACCAGGCCGCCTGAATGTCGGCAAGCAGGCGCTCGAAGACCTCGTAGTCGGCGGGCAGGATTTCGAGCGGCGCGCTCGATCCGAAGCCAAAGCCCATTCCGCTACCGAAGCCTGTCGGCGCACCGCCGCCGACGCCTGGGCCGATGTCCGGGCCGGCATAGGCCGGCTGCGACATGGAGCGGCGCTGCCACCACGACATCGCAAACCGCACCAGCAACACGATCAGGCCGATCTGCAGGATCAGGCCGAGGATCGACGAAAATCCGCCGATACCAGAAAACATTCCACCGCCGAACAACAGGCCGAACAGGCCGGCGCCGATGAAACCCGCGGCCAGGCCGCGCAAGAGACCGCCGCCGGGCCGGTTGAAGAAGCCGCCGCCGACGGACGAGCCCGGACCCGGACTGCCGGGCTGGGTAATGGTGCGGTTGAACGGCTGCGCCGTGTTCGGCGCGGTCGATGTGCTCGGCGGCATCGAGAAGGTTCGCGACCCGCGCGAGCCCGAGCTGAAGCCGCCGCCGACGCGAGCGTCGGCCGGCGAGAGGGCGGAGAGCGTCGGCAGCGCCAGCGTGAGAGCGACCGCGATGGCCTGAACTAACCTGCGCCCGTTAAGCGTCAATCTCATGTGCCTTTTCCCGATCCCCGGCAGGGGGAAACGCCCCTTTTAGATGGGAACAATCGCACTAAAGTGAAGCCGTCGGGCACCCCAGCGGCTGCGGCGCTCGGTCGCGGGGACGGGCCTGGCGAGGCCTCTTTAGAGTTCGTCACCCAGGGCTTGACCCGGGGTCCGTCGCTTTTCGAAACAGCACTGACAAAGTGGATGGATGGCCGGGTCGAAGCCCGGCCATGACAGCGGGTGCGTGACGCCTTCACTCCGGCATCATCGTTTCCTTCACCGCGGCGACCAGTTGGCTCAGCGTGAACGGTTTTGGCAGGAAGGCGAATTGCTGGTTTTCGGGCAGGCTCTTCTCGAAGGCATCTTCGGCGTAGCCGGAGACGAAGATGATCTTCAGATCGGGGTTGCGGTCGCGCATCGCCTTCAACAGCGTCGGGCCGTCCATCTCCGGCATCACCACGTCGGAGACCACGAGATCGACGGCGCCATTCTTCTCTTCCAGCGCCTCCATCGCCTCGACGCCGTTCGACGCCTCGATCACGCTGTAGCCGCGCGAGCGCAGACCGCGCGCGTTAAGCGAGCGCAGGCCCTCCTCGTCCTCGACCAGGAGAATGGTGCCCTGGCCGGTGAGATCGGTGCGCGGCTTCTGTTCGGCCGGCACTTCCTTGGCCACGCCGTTACCGGCGTGGGACTCGGATTGCGCTTCCGGCTCGAGATGATGCCGCGGCAGGAAGATGTGGAACGCAGTGCCCTTGCCCTCTTCCGAATCGACATAGATGAAGCCACCGGTCTGCTTGACGATGCCGTAGACCGTCGAGAGCCCAAGGCCAGTGCCTTTGCCGACTTCCTTGGTCGAGAAGAACGGCTCGAAAATCTTGTCGCGGATGTCGGCGGGAATTCCCGTGCCGGTATCCGATATGTCGATCCGTACATAGTCCGCCGCCGGCATGCCCTTATAGGCGAGCTGCGCCGACTGTTCCGGGGTCACGTTGGCCGTCTTCACCGTGAGCTTGCCGCCGTCGGCCATCGCGTCGCGGGCATTGACCGCGAGATTGACGACCACCTGCTCGAACTGCGAGACGTCGACCTTGACCGGCCAGAGATCGCGGCCGTGCACGAGGTCGAGTTTGACCTTTTCCCCGATCAGCCGCCGCAGCAGCATGGTGAGGTCGGACAGCGCGTCGCCGAGATCGAGCACCTGCGGCCGCAAGGTCTGGCGGCGCGAGAAGGCCAATAGCTGCCGCACCAACGTGGCGGCGCGCGTGGCGTTCTGCTTGATCTGCATGATGTCCTGGAACGACGGATCGGTCGGCTTATGCGCGTTCAATAGGAAGTCGTTCGCCATCATGATGGCGGACAGCACGTTGTTGAAGTCGTGCGCGATGCCGCCGGCGAGCTGGCCGACCATGTCCATCTTCTGCGACTGGTTGATCTGGTTCTCCAGCGCGCGCCGCTCGGTGGTCTCCAGCATGTAAACGATCGCGGCTTCGGTCTCGCGCTCGTCCTGCTCGACCGCCGTGACGAAGAACTGGCCCCAGCGCTCCTTGGCGCCTTCCAGCATCGCCTCGACCGGGGCGATATCGCCCTGCCCTTCCGCCGCCTGGTTGATCGCCGCGATCAACAGGTGGCGGTCGCGGGCGTTGACGGCGCGGAAGATCGACTTGTTGGCGGCGGCATCGAGGCTCAGACTCTGCGCCAGTTTTGCAAACCGCGCATTAGCGCGGACCACGGCGCCGGCGCGGTCGACGGTCGCGATCGCCATCGGGGTGTGGTCGAAGAAACGCATGAAGCGGACTTCGGCGGCGCGCTCGGGATCGGAACGCTCGTCGCGGGCGCGGCTGATCACCAGCGTGCGCGACGGCCCCGGGGCGCCGTCCGCGCCGAAGGCAAGCTTGTGATAGAGCCGCGCCGGCATGGTCTTGCCGCCGCGCATCTTCAGGTCGAGGTCGAACACCTCGGTCTTGACCTCGCCGGGCACCGCCACGATCGAGGTCAAGAGCGAGGCGCCGTCGCCGGTGACGATGTCGGTCAGCCGCAAGCCGCCCGAGCCGATCTCGGCGAGATCGTAGTCCAGCCAGTTCGCGAGCGTCGCATTGACATAGGCGAGTTCGCCGGGGCCATTGACCGAGAAGAAGCCGCACGGGGCATGATCGAGATACTCGATCGCGTGCTGCAGTTCCTTAAACACGTCCTCCTGGCGCTCGCGGTCGCGGGTGATGTCCGAAATCGACCACACCGCGTATCTGGCTTCCCGCTTGGTCTGGCCGAGCGGCCGCACCCGCATCCGGAGCCAGCGGCCGGGCGCGCCGTCGTGGCCGGCGATGCGGACCTCCTCCTGCTGCCGCTTGCCCTCGCGCGCCGCCTTCAGGAGCCGGAACACCGCCTCCGACACGTCCGGATTGCCGATGAAGACCCGCTCGACGGGGCGAACGTCCTGGGGGCCCACGGCACCGGTCAGCGCCAGATAGGCTTCGTTGAAATAGACCATGTGGCCGCGCGGGTCGGTGACCGCGAGCCCATCGAAGGCGCGGTCGGCGATGCGGCTGATCACGGGATCGTCGGCGCTGCGGTCGGCGAAGCGGATGATGCCGGCGGCGAACGCGAACAGGCCGAACAGCCCGACCATTGCGAGCAGCGCGAGCAGCCCCAGGATATAGGGCTGCGCTTGCGTGCGGCCGATGGTCATCAGCACGACCGCCGCCGCGACCAGGGCGCCCGCGACCAAGAGCACCAGCACGATGCTGCCGCGCCGCGGCGGTTCGTGCAGGCTCACCATCTGCCGGGACGGATCGTTGTCAATGTCGGCGGTCATGGCGGGAACCCGGCCTGTCGGCATGAAGATGACGCGCTCGTGCAGTCCTGGATATGACATTCGCGACCATCCTGCCCCGGGGCTTGCAAAGCGCTCGCACAGCGAATGTCAAATCCAGGACTCCACCAAAAGACTCCACCAAAACCCATATTTGCCAGTGGTCCTTTGATTCGAACATTCGCCAGAGCGCCTGCCGAAACCGGGATACCGACACTAGAATCGGACCGCTAGCCGCAGGTTCCTGAGTGCCTGAATTGGACCGGCAAGCGCAAGTCCGTCAAGCCGCTATTTCGCGCCAAAAGGCGCATTTTAGGCCGCTTTCCACGCCCAAGCGCCCCTCACATCCGCCGGCCGGACAAGTTGCGCCTCAACCCCATGACGTAGCCGATGACCTCGGCGACTGCGTGGTAATGTTCCACCGGGATTTCGGCGTCGATCTCCACCGTCGCATAGAGCGCCCGCGCCAACGGCACGTTCTCGACGATCGGGATGTCGTGCGCCTTGGCGATTTCCCTGATTTTGAGCGCGATGTTGTCGGCGCCCTTGGCGAGGCAGATCGGCGCCGGCATGCCGCGGTCATAGGACAGCGCCACCGAATAGTGGGTCGGGTTGGTGATGATGACGGAGGCCTTGGGAACCGCGGCCATCATGCGCTTCTTCATGCGCGCGTGGCGCAACTGCCGGATGCGGCCCTTGATGTGCGGATCGCCTTCCGACTGCTTGAACTCCTCCTTCATCTCCTGCAGCGACATCTTGTGCCGCTCGTACCATTGCCGGTACTGGAACAGATAGTCGGCGATCGCCACAATGGCGAGCATCGCGACCACCATGCCCATCAGGTGCAGCGTCAGCGAGGTGGTGACGCCGAACAGCGCCGTCGGATCGAGGTGCACCAGCGATTCGAGCCGCAGCCGCTCCGGCCACAGGATTGCGGTCATCACCGCGCCGAGCGCGGTCAGCTTGAACAGGCCCTTGCCGAAATTGGCCGCCGCCTGCTTGCCGAACAGGCGTTTGAAGCCGGAGCCGGGCGAAATCTTGCTGAACTTCGGCTTCAACGACTCGCCCGACCACACCAGGCGGTGCTGGATCATGTTGCCGGCGATCGCCGCCAGCGCCAGCATCAGAAACGGCACGCCGATGGTGGCGATGACGGCATATTCCAAGCTTTGCGCAAGCCGGAGCAGATCCGGCCCTTCGGTATGGATCATCCAGGAATTGGCGATCAGATTGCGCAGCGGCACCTCGATGCCACCGCCGATCGATCCGGAAAATGTCGATATGACCAGCGTGCCGCCGGCGATCACGAACCAGGTGTTGATCTCCTGGCTTTTGGCGACGTCGCCGCGCTCGAGCGCCTCGTCGAGGCGTTTTTGCGTGGGGTCTTCTGTCTTGTCTGACGAATCGTTCTCGTCGGCCATCTGGTTTCAAGGCTTTCAGTTGAGCGGGATCATGTCGTGCATCACGCCGATGAAATAATCGAGGAAGCTCCCCATCATCGCCGCAATCACGGCTGCGAGGATCAAGAAGCCTGCGAGGATCGACAGCGGCACCCCGACGAAATACACCTGCATCTGCGGCATCAGCCGCGCCAGCACGCCCAATCCGATGTTGAACACCAATCCGAATACCAGAAACGGCGCAGACAGTTGCAGGCCTATCTTGAAGGCGGCCGCGAACGCGCGGGTGGCGAGTGCGGCGACATCGCCGCTTGCCATCTCCTCGCCCGGCGAAAAGATCGTGTAGCTGTCGTTCAACGCCGCGATCACCAGGTGATGGCTGTCGGTCGCGAACAGCAGCGTTATCCCCAGCATGGTGAGGAAGTTTCCGACCAGAAGGCCCTGCTGGCCCTGGGTCGGATCGACCGAGGTGACGAAGCCGAGCCCCATCTGCTGGGCGATGATGGAACCCGCGACCTGCAGCGCCGACAGCGTCACCCGCGCGGTGGCCCCGAGCACGATGCCGATGATGATCTCATGCAACATCAAGACCAGGAGCGCGGTCATCGATTCCATGTCGACGTGGTAGGCGGAGCGATGCAGCGGCAGGATGATCAGCGTCAGCATCAGCGCGATCGAAAGCTTGACGCGAACCGGAATGTTGGCTTCGCCCAAGCCCGGCATCAGCATGACCATCGCGCCGATACGGGCGAACGCCAGCATGAAGGCGGCGGCGAGCGCCGGCAGCAGTGAAATATCGATGCGCATGGCTTTGGGTAATTTGCATCAACCGCCCATGATTCGCGATGCAATACGCATCATGTGACTGTTTAGCGCGTCCGCCATGAACGGCAGCGCCAACAGCAGCGTCACGAAAATCGCCAGTATTTTCGGCACGAACACCAGGGTCTGTTCCTGGATCTGCGTCAGCGCCTGGAACAGCGACACCACGACGCCGACCACGAGGCCAACGACCATCAAGGGCGACGACACCACGACAATGGTCCAGATCGCGTCGCGCGCGACATCGAGGGTTTCGGCACCGGTCATCTGGTTATTTCCTTCACTTTTCGCGCTCTCGATCCCCCCACCGTCATTGTGAGGAGCGTTTGCGACGAAGCAATCCAGACTGATCGCTGTGCTGATTGCTTCGCTTCGCTCGCAATGACGGGGCACATGTGTCAGCGTAGTCCCGCGATCAGGCTCCGCGAAGGACCACTCAGATCGACATCTTCATGATGTCTTCGTAGGACTGGATCACTTTGTCGCGCACCGATACCAGCGTCGATACCGCGACGTCCGTTTCGGCAACCGCGGTGACCACGTCCATCACATTGGCCTTGCCGGCCGCCATCGCGACCGTCTGCTGATCCGATTTACGGCCCACGTCCATGACGCTGCCGATCGCGTCCTTGAGCACGGCACTGAAGGACGGTCCGCTGGTCTCCGCGCCCTTGCCGGCGCCGCCGGTATCGAGGATCCGGGCGAGATTGGCGTAGGCATTGGCGGCAACTGTCGGTGTAGCCATGGCTTCGGGTTCCTTCCTAGGTGTCCTGTTCAGGACTTGAGGATGTCGAGCGTGCGTTGAATCATGCTGCGCGTGGCGCTGATGATGTTGAGATTGGCCTCATAGGACCGCTGCGCATCGCGCATGTCGGTCATTTCGATCAACGTGTTGACGTTGGGGTATTTGACGTTGCCGCTAGCGTCCGCGGCTGGGTTGCCGGGCTCGTATTTGACGTGGAAGTCGGATTGGTCGGGCCTGATCCTGCCGAGCGCGACCACCTGGGCGTCGAGCGCGCGGTCGAGCGCGGAGGTGAAGGTCGGCACCTTGCGGCGATAGGGATCGCCGCCGGCGGTGGGCGCGGTCGAATTGGCGTTGGCGATATTTTCCGAGATCACCCGCATCCGCCCGGCCTGGGCGCGCAGGCCGGAGGTGGCAATTCCCATCGAGCGGGCGAAATCGCTTGAGTTGTCGGCCATGATTTGGCTCCCCTATGTCCTTCGGGTCCGGATCATGCTCTAGCCCTTGCCGATCGCGGTCTTCAGCAGGTGCAGGCTCTTGCTGTAGAGCGAGGTGACCGCCGCATAGTCCATCTGGTTGGCGGAGGACTTGAGCATCTCGTCTTCGAGGTTGACGGCATTGCCGGCGGGCCTCGTCTCGAAACCGGCCCGCTTGTTCTGGTCGAAACTATCGCCGCCGCCGGAAGGCGCGATATGGGAGGCGCTGGTTCGCATCATCGGCAGCGCGCCCATCGTTCCGGCAGGCGCGCCGGTCTTGTCGAATTTCGGCTCGACCAGATCGCGCGGCTTGAAGTTCGGTGTATCGGAATTGGCGACGTTTTCGGAAAGGACACGCTGGCGCTCCTGGTGCCACTCCATCTTGGTGCGCAACGCCGACAACACCGGAAGATCGTTGATGGACATCGCGTCGCTCCGCGTTGCCTGCGCCGCAGATGGTCGGCAGGTAGGCAGAATTTGCCGCGTGTATGGTTAACAACGGGTTAAGAGGCGCGCGAATCGCAAGCCTTACGGGATTTCGCCTGCGGCATCGGCCCTATTGGCGAGTTGAGCGCCTTTTCTCCGCCAAAGTTGCATTAACCCCGTCAATTCGCATTCGCCCGAAATCCCAAGAAGTCGTTTTGGTTCAGCCGATTCATGGGTTATTAAGGGCGCGGGGCGGCAGTTCCTGCCGTGGGGGGTTAAAGGTTAGGTTCGGTCTCAGGCTTCAGACGCCGTTTGCCGTGCCGCTTCGAAACAGCGGTAGCACAGACGGGAGGCTTGATTAGACGCCGGGGACAGAGAGCATGCAGGCAGTTACCTTCTTTTTCGCATTCGTGGTCGTTCTGGCCCTGATCGGCATCGCCGCGTGGCTGGTGCGCCGATTCGCCGGCAACCGCCTCGGCGCCAACACCAATCGCGGCCGGATGCCGCGCCTTGCGGTCATCGATGCCGCGGCCGTGGACGGCCGCCGTCGCCTGGTGCTGGTGCGACGAGACAATGTCGAGCATCTCATCATGATTGGCGGCCCGACCGACATCGTCGTGGAACCCAACATCGTACGCGCCACGGCCGGCCGCGATCAGCTTCCGCAACGGCCCGCTGGCGCCGAACCGCCGCCGCGGATCGCACCGCTGCCCGACCCGGCTGCCTGGGCCGACGAGGGCCAGCGCGCCGACATCTTCGATCATCCCGCGGCAGCGCAGATGCCCGAGCCGCCGCCCCGCCCGGCCCGGCCCTTGTTTGCCGAGGAAGCGCGCCGTATGCCGCCGGCCTTGTCGGAGCGCCGCGACCCGTTGGCTGGATTTGCGCTGGAACCGATCCCGCGTCCGGAACCCCGGCACGAGCCGCGACCGGAGATGAGGCCGGAGCCTCGACCTGAGCCAAGATCTGAACCGAGAGCTGAGCTGCGGCCGGAACCGATGCCATTGCGACCGGAGCCGTTGCCATTGCGGCCGGAGCCGTTGCGGCCGGAGCCGTTGCCGTTGCGCACGGAGCCGTTGCCACTGCGGCCGGAGCCGTTGCCACTGCGGCCGGAGCCGTTGCCGTTGCGCACGGAGCCGTTGCCACTGCGGCCGGAACCAATGCCATTGCGGCCGGAATCAATGCCACAGCGGATATCGCCGCGCGGCGAACCGATGATGCCGCGCCCTGCGCGGCAGAGCGAAGCACCGAAAGCCCCGCCGCTGCGCGCGCCCGAACGGATGGTCGTGCCGCCGCCGCCGCCGCCTCCTGCTCCGCCGCCCACTCCTCAGCCGAGCGCGGATCAAAATCTCGCCGAGATGGCGCAGCGGCTTGAGGCCGCGCTTCGCCGGCCGGCGGCCGAGGCGGTCGCCCCAGAACCGCCGCCCGGCCGCGCCGCGTTGCGTGTCGAGCCGGCCGCCGCAGCTCCGCCTGTCGCCACGCCCTCGCCGAAAAGCAGTTTTGAGAATTTGGAAGACGAGATGGCGTCATTGCTCGGCCGTCCGAAGTCACAGTCTTCGTGAGGCCCGAACAACTCCCGCGTAGAGTTTTATTTCTTGCCACTCTGATCACCGCCACGACGCTGGCGGTGCCTGCGTTCGCGCAAGACATCAGCATCAATCTCGGCCAGGGCAATGGCGGCGTCACCGAGCGCGCGATCCAGCTGATCGCGCTTCTGACGGTGCTCTCGATCGCACCGTCGATCCTGATCATGATGACGTCGTTCACCCGCATCGTCGTGGTGCTGTCGCTGTTGCGCACGGCGATGGGCACTTCCACCGCGCCCCCGAACTCGGTCATCATCGCACTGGCGATGTTCTTGACCGCCTTCGTGATGGGCCCGGTCTTGCAGAAATCCTACGACGACGGCATCAAGCCCTTGATGGCCAACCAGATCACGGTGGAGGAAGCGCTGCAGCGCGCCTCGGTGCCGCTGCGCGGCTTCATGCAAAAGAACGTGCGCGAAAAGGACTTGAAGCTGTTCATGGATCTGTCGGGCGAGCCGCCGCCGGCGACTCCGGAGGAGATGTCGCTGCGGATCCTGGTCCCGGCGTTCATGATCTCCGAACTGAAACGCGCCTTCGAGATCGGCTTCCTGCTGTTCCTGCCGTTTCTGATCATCGACCTCGTGGTCGCCTCGGTGCTGATGTCGATGGGCATGATGATGCTGCCCCCCATCGTGGTGTCGCTGCCCTTCAAGCTGATCTTCTTCGTGTTGGTCGACGGCTGGTCGCTGGTGGCGGGGAGTTTGGTGCAGAGCTACGGGGGGTAGCCGGTTCTGTCCTGCCACGCGCTCCGGCCGAGCCGGCAATCGACGATCTCTTTTTCGCTCGCGCGCATCGCTATAACGGCATCAAGTAGTATCGGGACGGCGCACGAAACCGTGGCGCCCTCACCCTTCGCTCATCCGGGATAACCGACCTTCGGTTTGGTTGTTTTACATATAAATACCACCTTTACGAGATCTATCCGTCTTATAGTTTTTGTTGTATTTACAAATCCTGGGCGCAGGAAAGCCAGGCAACGCGCGGCGGCGGACACGACACTGCGCTGGTTTACCCAAACGCCCGAAGGGAAACTCAACATGAAAAAGGCACCGCGACCCCGGCACGGGCGCCGTGCAGCGCGAGCTCTCGCGCTTGAAATGCAGCGGCCTCGTTTCCGTCGAGCGCATCGCTAACCGGGAGCATTACCGCGCGAACCCGAACTCGCCGATTTCTGCGGAGCTCAAAAGCCTCGTTCTGAAGACGGTCGCACTCGCCGAGCCATTGAAGCGATCACTGGCGCCGTTCGCTGACCAAATCGATAGCGCGTTCATCTACGGGTCGGTAGCCGAAGGCACGGACCGCGCGAGCGATATCGATCTGATGGTGATCGGGAACGATCTCGACCAGGTTGGTCTTTATGGCGCCTTGCAGGATGCAAGAGAGACAACTGTCGCGGAAGGTCAACCCGACATTTCTTTCGCGGGCCGATTGGAAGCGAAAGGCCGCCGAAAAGGGTTCTGCCCAACCCAAGATTTTCGTTTTTGGCGCGGCGGACGATGCTCTGCGATGGGAACGCAAGAGCTCGACAATCTCGTAAAGATCGGACCGCTCAAGGTCGAGCCGCCAACGCGTTCTGAGTATGCGGGCATGGTTGCTTCCGCTCGCAAGCGTCTTGTCGACGCCGCAAAACGAAGACCTGGACCCCGACAGCCAGTTCGATCTCGCCTACGGAGCCGGCCCCAGGCTAGCGCTCGCGGCCCTTCGCTGCGAAGGCTATCGTTTCGAAGGTCGCATCACGGTGTTGCGCATACGCTGGCAACGGAACGTTCGCACATTCAGACGTTTCTCAAGGCTTATAACGAGCGAAACTTGGCCGAATACCAGGACCGCACGGAAATCGACGCAAAGCTTCTGGCGGATTTGCTGCGGTCGACCAACGCGCTGGAGACGGAAGTCGGCAAGCTAGCGCCGCCCGCCGAGGACTAAAACTGGACCTAACGGCTATTGCCGAGACGCCACGCCGATTTCGCTGCGATCTCCATTCCGAACTGTTGGATTAAGGCGTCGTGCTTGGCTATGATGGGCGTTAGCGTATCCAGGAACCGTGTCCATGCAGCAGCATTTCGACCGCACCACTGAGGACCTTGGCAACTCGATCCATCTCGAACACGTCAACGTGACCGTGCCCGACCAGCGGCTCGCCACCTTGTTTTATGTCGCAGGCCTCGGGCTTACCCGCGATCCCTATCTGATGGTGTCCGATACCAACATGTGGGTCAATGTCGGCCGCAGCCAGTTTCACCTGCCAAGCGGCAATGCGCAGGTGCTGCGGGGCCATACCGGGATCGTCATTTCGGGCCGTGAGGCCCTGCTCGACCGGCTGGCGTCGGTAGCCAAGAAGCTGGACGGTACCGCGTTCGCCTTCAGTGAGCGCAACGACCACGTCGAGGCGACATGCCCCTGGGGCAATCGGCTGCGCTGCTATGAGCCGGACGCCGCCCGCTTCGGGCGCATCACGCTTGGCATCCCCTATGTCGAGTTCGAGGTGCCCACCGGGACGGCGCAAGGCATTTGCAACTTCTATCCGCAGATCATGGGGATGTCGGCCGAGCTCAAGAACGGCGACGGTGCCGTGGCGCGCGTCAAGGTCGGAAAGGATCAGTATCTGCAATTCCGCGAGACCGATCGGCCGCAGCCGGAATACGACGGCCACCATGTGCAATTCTACATCACGAACTTCTCAGGTCCTTATCGCCGCTTGTCGGAGCGCGGCCTGATCTCCCAGGAAGACAACCAATACCAATACCGGTTTCGCGACATCGTCGATCTCACCGACGGCAAGCACCTGTTCACGATCGAGCACGAAGTGCGCAGCGTCACCCACCCGATGTACCTGCGGCCGCTGGTCAACCGCGATCCGGCGCAAACCAACCGCACTTACGCGCACGGCCACGATGAATGGGCGTGGGCGATGGAACCCGCCGGGTACGACCAGCGGTAGGCAATCGTTGGCCTAGCGCGACTAGCCACCCAGTTCCCCGTCGACCGAAACTTCGCGGCCTTCGCCGTCTTTGCCGCGAAGCTTGGGCTTTTCGCCATCGACCGACAGAATCCACCTTCGGTCGCTGTCGCCGCCCAATAGTCGCAGATCGATCGCGAAGGCATGGTCGTTCAACCATGTGCCCTTGAGCGCGATCACGCCAAGCGGGGTCGAAGCGCCCTTGCGATACAGCCCGTCAAGTCCGATCGGACCGGTAAACTTGAGCGACGCATTCGACTGATACCCGGTGTAGATCTCAAGTGCATACTGCGGCTGCGGCCCCGTCAGACGGAGTGAAAGCGATTTCACATGCAGTTCATTGTACGGAAATCGGTACGTTTCCGCGGAGATGATGGATGCAGTTTCCGGTGTCGCGCCGACCGCCGTCGGCTTCTCGATCGAGGCATCCAGAATTTTGCCGGCGAGCAAATTTGCGCCGGCGGGGTTTGGAGCCAGCGCGGCTTCGGATTTGACCGCGCCGGAAATATCATCGGCCAGCTTGCCGAACGGACAATGAGCCCTGGCCGTCGCCACCGCGACGATGTCCTGTGCAGGAAAAACCATGATGAACTGGCAACGGATTCCCCAGGCCATGTAGACTTGCCTGCGGGGTAGAACCCAAAAAAAGTTGGCGTAGCGCAGTTCCGGATCAAACGACGCGTTCATGTTCACGGTGGCGTGGCTTACCCTGTCGGTCCAGCCGGCAGGAAGCAGTCTTTTGCCCTCCCATTCGCCGTTGCGCAGGTAGAGATAGCCGATCTTTGCCATGTCTCGGGGGTACAAGACCAAGCCGCCTCCTCCGGTCGTGACGCCCTGAGGATCGTGATGCCAATTCGACACCTCGATCCCGAGCGCAGCGAACAGCTTGGCCTTCGCATAATCCCACGCGCTCATCCCCGATAACTTGGTGATGATGGCGGACAGCAGATGCGGATTGCCGCTGTTGTAGTTGAAGACCTCGCCCGGCGCGTTCGCCATCGGACGATCGAGGACGAATTTAATGAGATCGGAGCTACGCGCCAAATTCGACCAGCGATTGCTCCCTGCCACCCTCTATCCCCTCCTCCCAATCCATTCCGGAGGTCATGTCCAGAAGGCTCTGAACCGTTATCGCCTTCTTCCGATCATCGAGGTTTCCGAGGTCACGGTCGCGGAAGAAATCCAGGATTCGGTGGTCCAGGCTATCCAGCAGACCGTCCTTGTTGGCGATCGCCGTCAGCGTGCCGATCACCGCCTTGGTCGCGGAGTTGATCAGGTGGGGAATGTCCGCAGAGTACGGCGCATAATAGGCGTCCAGGACAATCTTGCCGTGCCGCGCGATCAGCAGGCTGTCGAGGCTATGGGTTGCTCCGAATTCGACCAACCTGGCCAGCGCGGTCGAATCCATGCCCTGCTCTTCCGGGGTGGAGGTCTGCCATTGCTTGGTCGGCCAGACGGTCTCTACTCCAGCCTGGGCGTATGTGGCGGCGCAGCAGATCGAAGCGGCGACAAGAAAGGGCACGATCGCCGACACGGTAAATCTCGGGTTTTGCATGGTTGAATTGACCGACTGTCCGTTCACCGATCCCATACGAACAAACTTTGACCGGGGTGTCGCGCTCAAAGGAACGCAAGCAATGGAGGGCGCGATGCCGCCACTATGCGACCCACAAGCACCCAAAGGTCTGCAAACGGCTCGATCGCCATCCGCGTTTCACCTTCCATTTCACGCCCACCTCCTCATCGTGACTCAATGCCGTCGAAGGCTTCTTCGCCAAACTTTCCAAACGACGCCTCAAGCGCGGCGTTGCATCGGTGGCGGATACGCTATTTTGGCTCCGGCGCGATCGTGGCCGCTTTCTGCTCCCAAGGCCCGGGATTCAGGACGAGCCCAGAGACTTTGCCTGCCGCATCCCTGACGAAGGCAATCGCGGGCTTTGCATGGTTACTCTCGTCGAGTTGTCGCCGTGAACATGGCGAGGGCCAAATGGGTTTTGGTTTCTATCCGACAATTTCGAATAACTCTCGCCGTTTCCGGAACTCGGCTGGCCGATTTTTCAACCCGACTTGCCGATTTTTAAGCTCGCATCTTCCTTCCGCACCATAGATGCGTTCTTCGCCACTGCAAGACGGCGTCAAGGCCTGGACGGCTTTCATGGATCAGTATTTCCTCGACGGCGATCGGAGCGCCAGCTATGCCGTGCTGGGCTACAGCGTCGCGCAGACCTTCGTTCAGGTCATCAAGCAATGCGGCGACGACCTCACGCGCGAGAACCTCATGAGGCAAGCCGCCGACCTCAAGCATGTGGAACTGGAAATGCTGCTGTCGGGGATCACCGTGAATACGGCCCCGGACGATTACTATCCGATCAAGCAGTCGCAGATGATGCGCTTCAACGGCGAACGCTGGGAACGGTTTGGTCCGATCCTCGGCGGCGAGACGGGCTAAAGGCAATCGGACTTGAAGCAGGTCACGGGTGGAGACCAGGATCAGCCGCACCTTGTCGGAAATTGTATCGGGACACGCGGCTGCCAATCCGCTCGTGGGCCAGCCATGATCATGATCCGAGTCATTCCAGTCGGATCATGATCCAAGACGGCGATTCCCTTACCTTCCCGTGCCGACGCCGTGCGCGATAAAATCGGCCGCACGTCCTCGGGACACGCCCTGCTCACCCAGAAACTTTGCTGCGGGGCTCAGCGTTTCGCGGAAGATCGCAAAAAGCGTGTTTGTGCCTGTCACCACCGGGCGGCCTAGCTCCTGCGCATGGAGCTCGGCGCGCTGAGCCACGCGCTGAAAGGCGGCCGTCGGTTTGGCGTCGCCGCCATTCTCGATCACCAGGTCCTTCAACCCGTTGTCCAGATAGTCGGATAAACTAGCTTTCAACGCACCAAGATCGGCGCTGCAGGCCTCCATCACGGCGGCAGCATCGGCGTCGTCGATCAAAGCGAGCAGCAGATGCTCCAGCGTCGCGTACTGATGCTTTCGCTGGTTGGCATAATCGAGGGCTCGACGCCTCGTCACTTCAAGCGTGGGTGAAACCGCCAGCGCAGGAAGGTCCATCAGAGCGTCGACCCGCTTAAGCCGTGCCACGGGATCGAGCGTCGCCAACAGGCTCTGCTTGCCGCCGATCGGCAGGATCATGTGCGTGGAGATGATATCTGCGACCCGCCCAGGATCACGGGTCTGATCCAGCGGCGGCCAAATCCGCGGGACACGAATATCCCGGGCCGTCGCGTAGGTTTCGAAACGCTTGGCAGCGTGTTGGATGAGTTCGGCCGCTTCGGGAATCGGTCCCTCGCTGACGTCGGCGACGTCTGCCTGGAACGCGCCCGTTTCGCCTACGAAGCGGCGGATCGCGACGCGCCGGCGTACCTGCACCACAACCTTCAGCGTGCCATCGGACAGCCGTTCAAGTTCGAGCAACTGGGCAAGGACGCCGATCTCGTAGACATCCTCAAGGCCAGGTTCGTCAACGCCAAACTCAATTTGGACCGCCAGCACGACCTCGCGCTGCCGTTCGAACGCCTGGTTGAGGGCCTTCATGGTCTTCTCCCGTCCGACAAAGAGCGGATAGGTCGCGGTCGGAAAGGGAACCAGGTCCCTGATCGGAATGGCCGGATAGCTTGCCGTTCCCGTCTGAGGTTGTGCCGCCGGAGTCTCGGGGGTGCGCCGGTCGGCCTGCAGCAAGGCCGACAAGGTGTTCCAGTCGGCAACGCCGAGCATTTTGGAGACCAGCTCCAGGCTCTCGCTGTGGCTGATGTCGATGGCCTTAGTGGTCAGGGATTTGCGCAAGCTCTGCGCCATAGCCTTGGCATCGCGAAAATCGCGCATCGGTGTCGTCCTCTGCATGAGCGAACCAGGCGTGTCAGGTGGTTGCGTTGCTGACCCGGTCGCTCGGGCAAAGGGAGGCCGATAAGGCTCGATACGTTCACCGTCCCGAAAGGGCGCAACCAGCAGGTCGTATCAACCTACCGCAAAAATTGGCCCAAAGACCGTTTGCTGTCAATCGCCTGTCGGAGCAGCGGATACCGATGGCTGCCCAAGCGCATTGAGTGGGATTGGCGTCCCTGTCGCCGATTTTGACGGCTTCAATTCGGTTCAGCCGACCGCGGCACGAAAGACGCGCATATAATTGTCGCCCGCGATCTTTCCGGCCTCTTCGGGCGCGAAGCCGCCGCGCAGCATCGCCGCGACGAGGTGCACCCACTGTGCGTAGTCCTGCAGAGTGCCGGGTGCAACCTGCTGGTCCGTGCCGACGCAGACATGGTCGATGCCGACGACATCGACCATTTCCTTCAGGCCGTCGACGTATTTCTCGATGCTCGGGAAGAAGTGCCAGATGCCGACTGCACCGCCGGTCTCGGCGATCGCGCGCGCGTGATCGAGGCTCACCTGCCGTCCCCTCAGTGGCGTCGGCCCCATGGCGGGGGACCCCGAAAGCGCGGTGTGCGACAGCAGCAGCGGCTTGGTTGCAACCTTGACCGCCTGCTTCACCGTGTCCTCGGTCGCATGCGCGACGTCGCAGACAAATCCAAGCTGGTGGCAGGCGCGGATCACCTCCGCGCCGTACGAGGTGAGCCCCTGATGCGTGACGACCCCAGTCTGGAAGTCGCCGATGTCGTTGGGCGTGTAGTGCACCAGCTGAACGTGCCGAACGCCCCGCTGATGCGCCTGCTCGAGACGCTCAAGCTTTCCCTCGAGGAAATCGAGCCCCTCGATATCGCCCACGATCGAGGGCTGCCCCGCGGCGTGTGCGGCCTCGAGATCGGCGGCCGAAAGCGCGCGACGCAGGCCATGATTGGCGACCATCTCGTCCACCCAATCGAGGCGCCCAAGATGGTACTTGTAGAGCTCTCCGGGCTGCGGCGTGCGCAGCGCGGCGAGGACCCCGGCCGGGTCCCTGCCGAGGATGGGTCCGTCCGGTACGTCGGCGAGGCACGCGACCGCCAACGATCCCGCCCGCATGCCGTCTGCAAGATCGCCGTTGGGCGGCGCCTGAGACGTGATTCCGGTGGTCCCGCCATGGGTATGGACGTCGACGGAGATGGATTTGCGCAGCACGTCGAGCGCGGCGGATGCGGTTTCCGCGGTCTGAGCCGCGGCTGTCGAGCCGCGCGGCCCCACGCCGCCGGCGAGCATCGCACCGACCGACGACAGGGCCGTACGCCACATCCATTGTCGGCGCGTGAGCGCGTGGCCGTGACAGTGCGCGTGACCGCAGCAATCCATAGCGTCCTCCCCTGGGATGGCCGGCGCCTTGGCCGTTATGCTTTAGGCTTGATGCCTTGGACTTGCGGTCATTGAACCTCAGGGCCCCGCCGGGTTCAAGCCTGCGTCGGGGCGGCGCAGTAGACTGAAGCCTTTAGCAGGAAGGGATGCGTCCGCCGATCTCTCTTGCATTGGTGCGAAAAACCACATCCCAGAAAATTGTCGTCACGCCGAAGTTACAATTCTCCAGGTGATGATGCGTGAGGTGCCGCATCTTCGTTGGATAGAGCCAGGAGTTTGGCTCGATCCGCCAGCGGTGCACGGCATAGTGGACCACGATGAAAATCAGATAGCCCCAGAGAAGTCCGGCGAAGAGCGCCGACCCGTCTTCGAGCCCTGCGGTGTGGATCAAAAGATACCCGATCGGGAACGCAAGCAGCGGCGTAGAGAGGCTCGATCTCTCCGAATCCGGATCGCTTGGATGGTCATGATGAAGCTGATGCAGGCGCCGGCCTAGCGAATGACCGTGGTGGAAGACAAATCGGTGCACCAGATATTCCATCAGCGTCCAGGCCGCCAAGCCCACCAGGACCAGATAGAGGCGGTACATGCCGGCCAGGTCCATGAAAATCATGGCGGCCAGCGGTATGGTGACGTAGTCGCCGAAGTGCCGGATGCGTCGCACCGCCTCAGCGGACAGTCTCGAAAGGATGGTTGTTCTACTCATTGATCACCCGCTACGCGCTGCTTCCCTGCATCGTGGTCTGCAGAGATCGGAGATAGGAACAGATTTGCATGACGGAATTGCTGCCGGCCGATCAGCTTCGGCCTTGCGAAGGTTATCAGCAAAATAAGTCCACCATATTGCCTGTCCCGGCAAAGCAGCGGATAGTGTCTGCTTGGTTCGCGGGGATTGGAAGACCTTATGCAAATTAGATTGGCCGTCGCGGTTTCGCTGTTGCTTCTTGCAACCGCAGATGGTGGGGCTGAAGACAACAAGGCTTGCATCGCGAAAGCCACCGAAACGCTGCCACATATCTCCGGGCTGGTGATCAAACAACGGCGGACCCGTCCGGTTCCGTCGGCCATCATGGCGACGTGGCAGGGCCAGACGCGACCGATCATGGTGGACGTGGACACTGTCACCGCCGGCGCCGCGGAAACCTATTCATACATATGCGTGCTGACGAAGGGATCGGCGTATGTGCGCCGGGTGATGGGTTAGCGCGTGATCCCGAAAGAGCCTGACCCGCACTTGGATATCGGGGTGGGCGCCGGCTTTGTCTTGAGCCTAAGCGTTAATGAGCTGGGACGTGGACACATTAACACGCAGCCATAGGCGTATCTAACGCAAGCTGGATGAAACGCGAGATGGCCGGTAGCCACGCGCCGATGCTGCTTGATGCTATCCCGCCGTTCGTTCACCGAACGTGGTAACGGTCAGATGAGGCTCCGCGCCCGGCTCCAAGGCAGCATCTGGCACCGACGCCGCATACCACAGCCGGACCGCAAGGAATTTTTCGGCTATAACCGCTCCGAGACCCTTCGGACGGACTAGGTTGGGACGCGGGACACTCGATCGGATAGGCTGCTGACGTGCTCAAGGGCCCCGGATCAGAGAATGAGCAGGCATTGACGACATCGTGGTCGATGAAGTTGCTGATCGCGGCGGTCATTGTCGCGTTCGGTGCCTTGATTGGGTGGGGATTCCTCACAGGACGCAACGTTGCCGCCGTCGAGGCCGAGCGCGAGCGGGCGATCAAGGCACCGATTCGGGTTTCCGGCGAGGCCGGCGAGACGGTTATTACGCTCGACATGGAGACGCAACAGCGCAGCGGTATCGAGACGGCGGCGCTGCCGTCTGCGCCTCATCGGGAGGAGCTTCGCGCCTATGGGATGGTTCTCGATGTCGCCCGACTGACTGAGCTCAACAACAACTACGCCAATGCGAAGGCGCAGGTGCAGACCGCGCAGGCCAAACTTGCGATGTCGAAGCCGGCGTTCGAACGCGCGCAAAAACTCTTTAACGAGACTCACGTTGTCTCACAGGCTCAGCTGCAGGCCGCGGAAGCGGCTTTCGGCACGGACCAAGCCGCCCGGGCTGCGGCGGAGGCGCAGGTGCGCACCCTCACCGCGACGGCATACCAGGAATGGGGCTCGGTTCTCGGCAAGTCGTTGGTCGATGAGTCGCCTATGATCACGGCGCTGATCGAGCGGCAGAACTTCCTGTTGCAAATCACCCTGCCGCCCGGTGTGATCCTCCCAGTTCCGCCTGTCACGGCTGCGATAGAAACCGGAAAGGCCGCGCGGGCTGAGATCACGTTCGTCTCGCCAGCAACGCGCATAGACCCGAAAATTCAAGGCGTCAGCTTCTTCTACGCAGCGGCCGCAGAAAGTGGTGTTCTGCCCGGCATGAATGTGCTCGCCTTCCTGCCGTCGGGCAGATCCATCGAGGGCGCCGCCGTGCCGGCGTCCTCGATTGTATGGTGGCAGGGCCGAGCCTGGGTGTATCGGCGCAGTAGTCAAGACACCTTCATTCGCGCCGAGATCGCAACCGACCTGCCGGCGCCGGGTGGCGGCTATATCGCGAAGGATGTGCCGAAAGATGCCGAGATCGTGACGCGGGGAGCACAATTGCTTCTGTCTGAGGAGTTCCGCGCACAGATCCAGGTCGATGAGGACTAGAAGTGAGCCCCGCTTTTCCCTCTGGTCCGCAGGCGGCGCTCGTCAGGTTCGCGATCCGGTTCCGCGGTATTGTCGCCGCACTCGCCTGCGTTGTCGTTGCATATGGCGTCTACGCCCTCGGCGGTGCCAGGTATGATGTGTTTCCGGAGTTTGCGCCGCCCCAGGTCAGTATCCAGACCGAGGCCGTCGGGCTGACGCCGGAGCAGGTCGAGATCCTCGTCACCCGACCCATAGAGAACGCCATCAGCGGCGTGCCAGGCGTGCGGACGCTGCGCTCGACGTCGATCCAGGGACTGTCCGTCGTAACGGTATTTTTCGATCTGTCGAGCGACATCTATCGCGACCGGCAAGTTGTCGCGGAGCGGTTGGCGGCCGCGGTCCAACAGCTCCCTCAGGGAATACAGCCGCCCGTCATGACGCCGCTCACGTCGTCAACAAGCCGGATGCTGGTGGTCGGTCTGACGTCGGAGACGCGTTCGCTGATGGATTTGCGTACGGCCGCCGACTGGACGGTCCGCTTACGCCTGCTCGCCGTTCCGGGTGTTGCCAGCGTCACGGTGTTCGGGGGCGACAAACGCTCGATCCAGGTACAGGTCCATCCCGACGAACTCATCCGGTACAACCTGACGCTAAACGACGTCCTGACCGCAGCGCGCCGGTCAACTGGTGTGCGGGGCGCCGGCTTCGTGGACACCAGGAATCAGCGAATCGTCTTCCAGACCGAGGGACAATCCGTCAAACCCGAGGACGTTGCCCGGACCGTCCTGCTGAGCCGGGGGGCCGCAAGCGTAACGTTGGGGAACGTGGCCGACGTCGTCGAGGCGCCCGAACCACCCATCGGCGGTGCCGCGATCCAGGGCAGCCCCGGCGTCATCCTCAATGTTGCCGACCAGTATGCCGCCGACACGCTCGAGGTAACGAGGAAGGTAGAGGCGGCGCTGGAAGAGCTACGCCCCACTCTTCAGGCGGACGGCATCATGGTCCACCGTGATCTTTTCCGTCCCGCAAATTTCATCGATACCGCAACGGGCAATGCCCGGGATTCGCTGATCCTGGGCGGCATGCTCGTGATCCTGATCCTGTTCCTCTTCCTGTTCGACCTGCGCACCGCCGCGATCTCCTGCACCGCGATTCCCTTGTCACTCCTCACCGCAACCATGGTGCTTGAGCGGCTCGGCGCCTCGCTCGACACGATGACTCTGGGCGGCCTCGCCATCGCGATCGGCGTTGTGGTCGATGATGCCGTGATCGATATCGAGAACATCGTCCGCCGCCTGCGAGAGAACAGCAGATCGTCTGAGCCGCAGCCGTTCGCGCGCGTCGTGCTTGATGCGACGCTCGAGGTTCGCGGTGCCGTCGTCTATGCAACCTTCGCCGTGATTTTGGTCGTGCTGCCGGTCATGACATTGTCCGGAACCGCCGGACGCCTGTTTGCTCCGTTAGGGCTCGCCTACATCACGGCGGTTCTGGCCTCGCTCGCTGTCGCGCTGACCGTGACACCAGCTCTTTCCATGGCGCTGCTCCCGGGCAGAGTGCCGATGCGGGATCCCCCCATGGTCCGATGGACTCGCGCCGGCTATGAAGCGCTCTTGCGGCGGCTGACGCAGCGGCCCCGTACGCTGGTTGCGACAGCGGCCGTGCTGACGATCGCCGGCTGCGCCGCGCTGCCGTTTTTTGGCGGCGGGTTCATCCCGGAGCTGAAGGAGGGGCACTTCGTTGTCCACATGGCTGCGGTGCCCGGCACGTCGATCGACGAATCCTTGCGCATCGGCGCCCGTATCGCCGGCGCGTTGCGACAGTTGCCCGAGGTGCGTTCGGTTGCGCAGCGTGCGGGACGGGCCGAGGAGTCCGAAGACACTTGGGGTCCTCACTACAGTGAGCTCGAAGTGGCTTTGAAGCCGGGTTTGTCGGGAGAGCAGGTAGAAGAGGCGCAAGCCGATATTCGCCGAACATTCGCGGGCTTCGTCGGGGTGAACGCCACGGTCATGACGTTTCTTACCGAGCGCATCGAAGAGACACTCTCGGGGTACAGCGCAGCGGTCGTGGTTAACGTCTTCGGCAACGACCTCGATCTGCTCGATCACAAGGCGCAGGAAACTGCCCGGGTACTCGGAGAGATCCCCGGCGCGACCGACGTTCAGGTCCAGTCGCCGCCTGGCCTGCCGCAGCTCACGATCCGTCTCCGCAAACCCGATTTGGAGCGTTGGGGCTTCGATGCGATCGAGGTGCTCGAATTGATCCGTGCAGCCTATCAGGGCGATATCGTGGGACAGACCTACGAAGGCAATCAAGTGTTCAACGTCATCACGATTCTCGACGCCGCCAGCCGAGACAACATCATCAAAGTCGGCGACTTGCCCTTGCGCAGTCCGGGCGGAGCCTATGTTCTGCTCAAGCAGATCGCGGATATTTATGAGACTTCGGGGCGCTACCAGGTCCTGCACGAAGGAGCGCGTCGGGTGCAGACCGTCACCGCCAACGTCAGCGGAATCGATCTTATTTCCTTCGTTCAAGCGGCAAAGACTGCCATCGGCTCCAAGGTTCAGCTCCCGGCTGGAACCTACATTCAATTCGCTGGTGCCGCGCAGGCACAATCGCGGGCGCAGCGAGACCTCATGATCAATTCGCTCATCGCTGCCGTCGGCATCATTCTTTTGCTGTCGGTCGTCACCCGGAATTGGCGCAACCTGCTGCTGGTCCTGGCGAACCTGCCATTTGCTCTCGTCGGTGGCGTGCTGGCCGTATTCGCGACTGGCGGGCTGTTGACCTTGGGCGGCATGGTCGGTTTCGTAACGCTTTTCGGCATCACGCTGCGCAATGCGATTCTGATGATCGCTCACTATGAGCATCTTGTTGAAGTCGAGGGTAGGCCGTGGGGATTGGAGGTCACCATCGCTGGAGCGGCCGATCGGCTCACTCCCATCCTCATGACTTCGATCGTGACCGGGCTCGGCATCCTGCCGCTCGCGATTGGCATGAACGAACCTGGCCGTGAGATTCAAGGACCGATGGCTGTCGTCATCCTCGGCGGCCTTCTGACATCAATGGCGCTGAACCTCCTCGTGTTGCCGACGCTGGCGCTGCGCTACGGCCAATTCGAGCGGCAGCACGATGAATTCGATCGCGCGGTAGTTTTTGATGAATCTAGAGCGGCGGAATGAGGAGTTTGGCAAGAACTTGCCGATCAATACCGCACAGTATCATTCACGGTGGTGGTCGCAGCAGATCCTCGCCCATCCAGGCCCCTCGCGGCCTTCGTGGATCACGAACCGGACAACCCCGAGCGAAGCGATGGCGTCCACCCACCAGGCGCCAGAGCAGAACGCCGGCCGACGCCAGTTCGATGAGGCGGTCGATCCCGAACGCGGTCAAGGCCCGGCTATTGGCGACGACGCCCGAGCCGATCGCCACCCCGCCAATCGGCGAAATTGGGTTAGCTGAGAAGTCTTGTTTGTCTGCCGCAGTCTCTGCGCAAGGACCCGCATCACCTTCAGCGCAAAATACGGCGTTTGACCGACAAGAAACAAGAATTGCTTTTCCGAGACCGAGACCAGCTCCACGTCGGTGACAGCGATCGCGGTCGCGCTGCGCGGCTCGTCGTCAATCAGCGCCATCTCGCCAAAAATGGTGTCGGGTGAAAGCTCGGTGACGGTCCGGTTGCCGATCTGAATCCGCACCTGCCCGCTCTTGATGACGAAAAGATCGAGCGCGTTGTCCCCCTCCTGGAAGATGACATCGCCCGCCCTGAAAGATCGCGTCTCGATGCCGTTGCCGGTTAGTACGCCAAAACCCGCATCGTGCTTCATGAACGGTACCATGTGGAAGAATTGTGACATGGTAGGAACTTGCCGGCCGCTGGGCAAGTTTTGTTTTGGGTTGCGCGGCGAGAGGGTCGGCCGTCTCAACCACGAGGCCCGTCGGACGCCTACGCCCGCCAGCTTTTGGCCTCGCCAGTTGAGTTGGTCGGGGTCGCCGTCGATCTGCGCAATGGCGCGGCTGGGTATGCCGCTTGCCCAAGCGCGCAGCGAAACGACAAGGAAGGCGCAACGCAAGCGCCCGCCGCCAGCTTGATAAAATGCCGATGCGGAAATTTCATCGTGTTCTGCGAACCCGATACCGACGCCGCGCGGCCCCGGTACCAAGCGCTGCCTTCCGGCTTGCGCATGATGGCGGCATTCCAGCTGGCGCAAACTCGCACGAATTCTTGATGCGATTCCCGGTATCGGTTCCTGTTGCGTTTGCGTCCCGCACCAACTAGAAGAGCTGCTCGGGGACATGCAGGCTCCCCACTAGACGGTTCCCGTCCAAGCTCTGCGCAGCGCTCGATTCGTCGAGGAGATTGCGCATGGACGACCGCAAAAATTCAATCTCTCCGTATGGCCTTGATGTTCGGCTCGGCTCCGAAACAGCGCCGGTTGTCGTCGATGCACGTCGCGCTGACTTTGCCGGCGCCGAGACGCTCGTGGCCGACACGCTTGATCGCTCTCCAGACGCTGTCGAAGAGTGGCGAACCGATCTGCCGGGCGGACGCCAGGTCGTCAGCTACTGCTTTCAGGGGCGTGAGGTCAGCCAGCAGGGCGTGGCCGCAGCACCACGCCTTGTGGGAATAGAAGCAAACTTCCTCGAAGGCCACAGCATCATCCGACCAGATCGAGATCGTGCCGTTGCCATGAGTCCGTCATGACCAACCGTCTGCCGCAATCGCCTTTGGGGGCTGTCAACGCAAGGAGATCCCAATGACCATCACGACCGAACGCCGAAGCTTCATTCAGGGAGCGGGCCTGGTTGCCGCCGCCGCATCGACCGCAGCGCTGGCGACGAGCTCCGCCTTCGCCCAAAGCAGCCAACCAAGCGGAGCCAAGACGATGCCGTATCAAGCAAAACCCATGTCACTCGACCCGAAGTCGATCAAGGGCATCTCGGAAAAGATTCTCGTCAGCCATTACGAGAACAACTACGTCGGCGCCGTAAAGCGCCTCAACGCGATCGGCGCGCAGCTCGCCGAGCTTGATTTCGCCAAGGCGCCGAACTTCATGGTCAACGGCCTGAAGCGTGAAGAGCTGATCGCCGCGAATTCGATGATCCTGCACGAGATCTATTTCGACGGGCTCGGTGGCGGCACGGCGGCGAGCGGCGCGCTGGCCGACGCCATCGGCCGCGATTTCGGCAGCCTCGAGCGTTGGCGCACGGAATTTTCCGCGATGGGCAAGGCGGAAGGCGGCGGCTCCGGCTGGGTCATCCTGTCCTATTTGCCGCGCGACAAGCGCCTCGTCAATCAATGGGCGGCTGACCACACCACGACACTGGCGGGCGGCCGGCCGGTGCTGGTGCTCGATATGTACGAGCACGCCTATCACATGGACTACGGCGCGGCGGCCGCGCGCTATGTCGACATCTATATGGAGGCGATCCGTTGGGACAACGCGGCGAAGCTGTACGAACAATATAGCCACGAAAGCTGACGTCCGCGCCCCGAGCGGCAGTTCGCGCAATGACACACGATCGGCCGCCGCAAGGATGCGGCGGCAAGGGACAATCTGTCGCAACTGTCACAACAGGCGGGGGCCTCGGATGACGACGACAACAACAACGACCATTCCAAGCGGCCGGATCGGCGAGTTGGTGCGCTATTTCCTCCGCCTTGGATTTCTTGGCTTTGGCGGCCCGGTTGCCCTAGTCGGCCAGATGGAGCGTGAGCTGGTCAACGACCGCAAATGGCTCACCAAGGAGCAAATGCGCGAGGCGATCGCGATTTGCCAGTCGCTGCCGGGACCGCTTGCGATTCAGGTCGGCATCTATGTCTCCTACCTGCGTGGCGGCTTCTGGGGCGCCTGGGCCGGGGGTTGGGCTTTCATCCTGCCGAACTTCGTCATCGTCGCAGCTCTCGGGGCCCTCTACGTCTATCTCGGCGACCTTCGGCCCGTGACCGCCATCTTCTACGGCGTCAGTCCCGCCGTCATCGCATTGATCCTTCATTCTTGTTATCGGCTCGCCAAGCTCGGCATGGAGGATTGGCTGCAATGGGCGATCGCGGCGGTCTGCCTCGCGGTCACCGTCATCCTTCAAGCCGAAGTGGCCGTACTGTTCATCGGCGCGGGCATCGTCGGCATTCTGTATTATGGCAGCCTGTTCAAGCGAACGCCGCCGGCACTGTCGGTAGCCGCAGCGCCGGTCCTCGCGCAACTCGCGCCCACCGCCTCGGGCTCGATCCTGGGCAAGCTGCTGCTATTCTTTCTCAAGGCCGGCTCGCTGACCTTTGGAAGCGGCCTCGTGATCGTGCCGTTCCTCGAGCAGGGACTTGTTCAGCAGTTCGGCTGGCTGGATCAGCGCCAGTTCCTGATCGCGGTCGCGATCGGCATGATCAGCCCCGGGCCGGTGGTGATTACGGCAACCTTCGTCGGTTATCTCGTTGCCGGATTCTGGGGTTCGGTGGTCTCGACCATCGGCATTTTTCTTCCATCGTTCCTTTTCATACTCATCGCCGCCCCAGTGCTCGCGCGTCATCGCGGCAATCTCAACGTGCAGGGATTTGTCAAAGGCGCCTATGCGGCGGCGATTGGAACGATCCTGGGCGCCTGCATCCTGCTCGGACGCATCGCCATCGGCGATTGGTTGACCGCCCTGGTCGGGCTGGTGTCGCTGGCCATCCTGTTCCGCTGGAAAGTCAATAACCCGCTCCTGATCGCCGCGACCGCGGTCGTGGGCTTGATCGCGTTCCCCCTGCTGCAACCAACGTGGGTGATGGTCCACTAGCTGACGCAAACCGAATATTGCGCGAGACCGCTACCTCCTTGCACGGCGAGCCGCGCACATAGCTACTGAGCGGCGAACTCGTCGACGATAACCAGGTTCCCAGCGCTACTCTTGTGCCTGAGCGAGATTATCTTTCGATACTCCGCTGATTTGTACCAGTCTTCCGCGGCAGCGCGTGAAGGGAATTCGATGATCACCAATCGTGGATGCGGCCATTCTCCTTCGAGAACGGTCAGGTTCCCTCCACGGGCAACGAACTGTCCGCCGAATGGAACGAGCGTTGCCGGGACTTCCTTGCGATAGAGATCGAACATGGCCGGATCGTTGACCGTCTCCGCGGCAATCACATAGGCCTTCATGATGCACTCCTCTCGTTCAAGTCCTGATCGGCTCGCCCGCGCCACATCCAAGATCAAGCACCGTTGCCGTTGCGGGTAGCTTCGCGATTAGCTCTGCGAGCCTTGCAGCTGTCACAGACGATCGACCAAACAATTCAAGACAGTCATCGGCTGTTCGATGATAGCCTTCGGCGACCATCCTCTTGATATTGGTTGTTGTCACGCCAGGAAGCTAACGCAAGGTGGCGCGAGAAAATCTGAACCGGTCAGGCGATGCAACCGATGTATCGCAATTCCCCTACCCCTTTGCATCATACTGCTTGGCAAGATGGTCGCCGATCTGGACCAGCGTCGCGACGCATTCGGGATAGCCGGGCTTGGCGATCGTCGCCTCGTCTGCGTTGGCGCGGAACTCCCAGCTATCGCCGTCGTGAATCACCGAAATCACTATTCCATCGGGGCAATCGGCGTGGACCTTCAACTCCGCTCTTGCCATCGCAATGAGTTCGGCTTCGGTCTTGGGGGGCTTGCTCATGATGATGGGATTCCTCCGACAGCTCTTGACGCGACGCAGCCTTCCTCGCGGGTCGCGCGCGCCCGCAGGTTGCCGGTTTGGCAAGCCTCTGTCGAGGGCTGCGCAGCGGTGGCGCGGTCGCGGACTTGCTGACCGCCGAGCGTGAGGCATGGCCACGGTTCCATCTTCTCGAGCGGGTGTAGACAGGATGAACGTGTGATGAACCAAAGACGCCGCTACGCGGACTCAAAGATACCAGGACGATTTGCAAGAACGATTTGATCGTCTTTGGATCGGCTTGATCGGGTTACGAGAGGTAGAGTTGGCTCGTGCAATTTGTCTTTTCGAATCATATACTTGATACCGGTCGACGCGAACTGAGCCGAGACGGCCGCAGCGTCGCAGTTGAGCCTCAGGTTTTTGACCTTCTCGTCTATCTTGTCGAGAATCGCGATCGGGTCGTCAGCAAGGATGATCTGATCGAGAATATCTGGAGTGGACGGATCGTCTCCGATTCTACTCTGACCAGTCGTATCAACGCCGCGCGCAAGGCGATCGGCGACAGCGGCGCCGGCCAGAAGCTGATCCGTACGGCTCCGCGCAAGGGCTTGCGCTTCGTCGCAACGGTGTGCACGCAGGCAGCTAAGCCGAGCCCGACGGCGGCCAGCATCCCGTTGCCGGATCAGGCCTGCGAGCCGCCGCCCCCGGCGCTGCCGCTGCCCGACCGGCCCGCGATCGCCGTGCTTCCGTTCACCAATATGAGCGGCGATCCGGAGCAGGAGTACTTTTCCGACGGGATCAGCGAGGACATCATCACCGCGTTGTCCAAGCTGCGCTGGTTCTTTGTGATCGCGCGCAATTCCTCGTTTGTCTACAAAGGCAGGGCGGTCCATATCAAGCGGGTCGCCGAGGAGCTCGGCGTCGGCTACGTGGTCGAGGGCAGCGTGCGCAAGAGCGGCGATCGCGTGCGCATCACCGCGCAGCTCAACGACGTCTCGACCGGCAGCCATATCTGGGCCGAACGTTACGATCGCGATCTTGCAGATGTGTTTGCCGTGCAGGACGAGATCACCGAATCGATCGTCGCCGCGATCGAGCCGCAGCTCTATGCGGCGGAGAATTTTCGCGCCCAGCGCAAGCCTCCCGGCAGCCTGGATGCATGGGATCTGGTCATGCGCGCGCTGTCGCATTACTGGCGCGTGACGCGGCAAGACGGCCTCGTAGCCCAGGCGCTACTGGAGAAGGCGATCGCGATCGATCCGAACTACGGTCAGGCGCTCGGCCTGCTCGCCACCAGTCATATCTCCAGCGCCCACATGGGTTGGGCGAACATGGCGGCAGTGGTCCCCATCGCCGAGCGGGCGGCGCTGGCGGCGGTTGAGGCCGACCGCGAAGACGCGTGGGCTCATCATGGGCTTGCATACGCGTATCTGTTTGCAAGGCGCTTCGACGACTCGCTGGCCGAATTCGAGCTGGCGTTGCGCCTCAATCCGAATTTCTCGCTGGCGCAGGCGTTCTACGGCGTCACACTCTGCTATTGCGGACGCTGGCAAGAAGGCGACCTGGCCGTCCGCCGCGCACTGCGGCTCAGTCCCCGCGATCCATTCTCGGCGATATATCACGGCATTGCCGCCTACGCCCAGTTCATCGGCAACAACTACGACACGGCGATCCGCCTGGCGCAGCAAGCCTTGCGGCAGCGCGGCGATTTCGTCGGCGGGCATCGTGTCCTGACCGCCGCTGCCGGCATGGCCGGGTATGGCGAGCTGGCGAGATCGGCGTTACGAGAGCTTCGCCGCGCTCAACCCGACATTACGCTCGGCTGGATCGCGAACGAACTGCCGATGAAACAGCCCGCCGACCGCGAGCACTATCTGGAAGGTTTTCGCCGCGCGGGGTTGCAATAGCTTCAACGCTCCGGAACGCCGGCCAGCCGCATGCCCTGACAGCTGCGCTCGCGGCCGGCGAGATATACCGGATTGTCGCTCAGTGCATTCATGCGATAGCGATGCAGATTGAACCCGGGATCGAGCGCGAGCCCGGCCTGCGCGGCGAGGCGCGCTTGCTCCACTTCTCCGAGCAGCGCCAGCGCCTCTGCGAGATGAAAATGCGCGAGCGGAAAGTTGCGGTTCGCCTCGATGCTCCGCCGCAGCCAGACGATCGCTTCGCCATCCTGACCAAGCTGCAACTTGGCTATCCCGACGAACAACATCCAGCGATAGATGAAGACGTCGCGCGGCGAGAGACGGAGCGCTTCCCGGACATGGCCCTCGGTCTCCCCGGCGCGCCCGATGAAATACTTGGCCATGCCGATGCAGCCGTGGGCATCCGCAAGATTGCGATCGAGTGCCAGCGCGCGCTCGCAAGCATGAATGCCCTGGATCGACCGATTGGTGAACATGTAGACGGCGCCGAGCGCCAGATGGGCGCCGGCATAATGCGGATCCATCGACAGCGCGTCGTTCAGCATCGCCTCGGCTCTCGCCAATTGTTCCGCCCGGTTGTCGCTGGCAAAGGAGCCGGCCATGGTCGCATCGACCGTCGCCATGCCGACCGCCGCGTCGACATTCCCCGGATCGCGCGCAAGCGCGCGCGCAAAGTAGTCCCTGGCTTGCATCAGGTATTCCGGCGTCGCTCCCTTGTGCCAGCACGCCACGCCCTGGAAGTACAAGTCCATCGCATCGGGATGCGGCGAACGGGCGGCCCGTTGCGCCTCAGCCTCGACCAGTTGGGAGTCCAGCGTGTTGGCAAGCCGCGATACGATTTCGTCCTGAATGTCGAACAGGTCGACGGCGGTCTTGTCGAATCGCTCCGCCCAAAGGTGATTGGCGGTTTCCGCATCGATCAGCTGCGCGCCGATCCGCAAGCGGTCCCCGTTCCGCTGCACCGAACCTTCCAGCACATAGCGAACGTTCAATTCGCGTCCGATCTGCCGCGCGTCCAGCGCCATCCCCTTGTAGGCAAATGCGGTGTTGCGCGCGATCACGAATGAGCCGTGAATGCGCGACAGATCCGTGGTCAGGCTCTCGGTCACGCCGTCCGCAAAATAATCTTGACTGGGATCGTCGCCGATATTCGCAAACGGCAGAACCGCGATCGAGAGGTGGGCCGGCGGCGGCGGCCGTTCCGTCGGGCCGCCGTCCTGCGCCAGCGCGCCCGGCGCATCGGGGACCACCGCAAAGGCCCTGACGGGCGTCGCGATGTTCTTCAGGTTTTGTACGCCGAGATCGGCAAATTCCGCTCCGATCTTGCCACGGACCTGATCGTGAACCGAGGATGATAGACAAATGCCGCCGGGCTCGGCAATGCCCTCTAATCGTGCCGCGATGTTGACGCCGTCGCCGAAGATGTCATGGGCAGCGACGATCACATCGCCGATATTGATCCCGACCCGGAGCAGGATGCGCTGATCCGGCGCATCGTCACCTATGGATTCGTAGATGCTGTCCTGGAACAGCATCGCCGCCCGTACCGCATCGACGGCGCTGGCGAATTCCGCCAGCAATCCGTCGCCGGTGTGCTTGACGACGCGGCCGCCGTGACGGTCGATCGCCGGTGCAACGGTGTTTGCCAGCAGCGCCATCACGCGCGAATGCGTCCGCTCTTCGTTTGCGTGCATCAGACGCGAATAGCTGGCGACGTCGGCCACGAGAATCGCGGCCAGCCGCCGTTCGACACGCTCGCCGGCAAAGCAGCTCTTGCTATCAGAATAATTCATCCGTCTATCTCCAATTCGTCTCCATAATTGGTCGGTAGCAAACTGCGAAAGTTCAATGCAAACGGCTTGCTGCGCGATCTCCGGGGGCACCGGGAACCGCGCAGGGAGACACCTTGATGGCGTGCGATGAAACGCGTTCGCCGCATTGCCGCCTTATCGGAAAATCATTTCCTCATTCGGCGATGATCTCGCCGGAGCCGCCGAATTCGGCCGGGAAGTCCTTCAGTTTTGGCAGACCGTCCCGCATCGGCAGCACGGTCTCGGCATAATTGACGTGAACGGCGGGCCTGAAGGCCAGCGTCGGAATCGTCGCCGCAAACACGTCGACGAGGCCGAGCGTCGGATGATTGTTGATGAGGTGGCCGCCGCATTTCGCGCAATATCTGCGTTGGCTCGCCAAAGTCTTCGAAAACGTCGCGACGTGCTGCGATCCCGCCGTGATGCGCACCGCCTCCGGCTTCCAGAGGGTGAACGCGTTGACGGGGCCGCCGGACCACGAACGACAGGAGATGCAGTGGCAATAGCCCATGGCTTCCGGCGCTCCGGTGACCTCGACCTCGACCACGCCGCAAAAACAATTTCCAATATGCTTCATGACGTCGTTTCCTTGCATGAACTGAGACTTGCTCAAGCCGACTTGCGCCAGGGCAGCAACATCGACACGCGCTTCTTGTATAGCAGGTATTCGTCGCCGAACATCTCGATCAGATCGCGCTCTTCCAGCAGAATGCCGACGAAAATGTAGGCCGTGGTCACCGCCGCGAACAAGAGATGCCCGACCGTCATCACAGGCTCCGCCCAGAACGCGATGATGAAGCCGAGATAAATCGGATGCCGCACGAACTTGTAGAGCAGCGGCGTCCGGAAGCGTGGCGTCGGCATTTCGCGGCCGGCGAGGTTGTTGGCCACCTGATGCAGTCCGAACAGCTCGAAATGATTGATCATGAACGTGCTGGTGAACACGATCACCCAGCCGATCAATGACAGGGTCGCGATCGTCGCTGCGACATTCGGCTCCTCAACTTGCCAAACAATTGCCGGTATCGGACGCCACTGCCAGAACAGCAGCATGAGGCAGAGGCTCGCGAACAGCACGTAGGTGCTGCGCTCGACCGACTTCGATACGTACTGCGTCCACCATTGCTTGAATTGCTTGCGCGCCATCACGCTGTGCTGCACCGCGAACAGCGCCATCAAAAACAGGTCAAGTGTGATCGCCTCTATTGCAGACGATTCCGAACCGGTGTCGATGGTCTTTGGTACGACAAAGCCGGTGACGAAGCCGATGGCGTAAAGAATTGTGCCGAAAAAAGCGAAATAGGCGACAAGCCCATAGAGGAACGCAATGAATTTCACGAATCGGTTTTCCGAGACGTCAGGGCAAATGGATTGGAACTGGGTCATGATCGACTCCGGCAAGAGAAAAGTTTGGAACACAATCGTGGTCTGTGCTGGATGTCGAAAACGCGCGCCAAAGGCTTTGCCCCGCGCTTGATTTATCCGTGAGACGAACCTGATTATTTCTTGAGAGCGGACGCGGTCCGGGGCGTGGCGTGCAATTTATCCTTGAGAATCATATGCTTGATGTCGGACGCCGCGAGTTGCTTCGGGGCGGTCATCGGGTTGCCGTGCAGCCGCAGGTGTTCGACCTCCTGGTCCATCTGGTGCAGAATTGCGACCGCGTTGTCAGCAAGGATGACCTCATCGCGCTGGTCTGGGGCGGACGCATTGTGTCCGAATCAACCCTGACCAGTTGCATCAATGCGGCGCGAACGGCCGTCGGCGATAATGGCAAGAGCCAGAAGCTGATCCGGACCATCCCCCGCAAGGGTGTTCGCTTTGTCGGTGAAGTCGCAGAGCAGTCAAGCGGCACGCGGCCGGCGAACGCGGCGAATGAAGTCAGCGACCAGCCGCCGCGGCCGTTGCCGGTGCCTGATCGGCCGGCGATCGCCGTGCTTGCTTTCGAAAATATGAGCGGCGATCGCGAGCAGGACTATTTTTCCGACGGCATCAGCGAAGACGTCATCACTGCTCTCTCCAAGGTGCGATGGTTCTTCGTGATCGCGCGCAACTCCACTTTTGTCTACAAAGGCAGGGCCGTCCACATTAGGCAGATCGCCGAAGAACTTGGTGTGCGCTACGTGGTCGAGGGCAGCGTGCGAAGGAGCGGCGATCGCGTCCGTATCACGGCGCAGCTCAACGATGTCGCCACCGGCAGCCACATCTGGGCGGAGCGCTATGATCGCAGTTTGACCGATCTGTTTGCCGTGCAGGACGAGATCACCGACGCCATCGTCGCCGCGATCGAGCCCCAGATCTATGCGGCGGAGAACTTTCGCGCCAAGCGCAAGCCGCCCAACAGCATGGACGCGTGGGATCTGGTGATGCGCGCGTTGTCGCATTACTGGCGGGTGACGCGGGGAGATCATGTGATCGCGCAGGGGCTGCTGGAACAGGCGATCGCGATCGATGCGAACTACGGTCAGGCGCTCTCGGTGCTCGCCACCAGTCATATGTTCGGCGCACATCTCGGTTGGGCCGACATCAAGGCGGCGGCGCCAATCGCCGAGCGCGCGGCGCTTGGGGCCATTCAAGCCGACAGCGAGGACGCCTGGGCACACACCGCGCTCGGCAGCGTCTATTTTTCCACGCGGCGCCTCGATCATTCGCTTGCCGAATTCGAGCTGGCGTTGCAGCTAAATCCGAATTTTTCGCTGGCGCAGGGTTACTACGCGCTGGCCCTGTCCTATTGCGGGCGGTGGCAGGAATCTCATGATGCGGCTCGGCGCGCCATCAGGCAGTCTCCGCGCGATCCTTCGCTGGCGATTTATTACGGCATCGCCGCCTATGCCCAGTTTGTGGGGCGAAACTATCCTGAAGCAATCGCGCTTGCGCGCGACGCCATCCGGCAGCGTGGCGATCTGACCGGCGCCTACCGGGTGTTGACGGTAGCCGCCGGCATGGCCGGAGACACCGAGGTCGCGACCGCCGCATTGGCCGAGCTGCGCCGCACCCAGCCCAACATCTCGCTGGCCTGGATCGCAACCGAGCTACCCTGGAAGCTGGAGTCGGACCGTGAACACTACCTGGAGGGTTTCCGCCGCGCTGGACTGAGCTGACCGCGCCGCTTGGCGGGTATCCCGCGCGCGCTTCCCTTAAGTGACAGGCACCGCCTGATGCTCCTGATGCCGTCGCGAGGACATCGAACGTCTACGCTACGCTGTAGGGTGCAAAGCCAAGGGCAACGGAGATTCTTACGTGGTGCGTTATGTCCGAAGCGCCATTGGCGGCTATCTGAAGTTGGAGCGCTCGATCGGAAGCCCGGCGGCATCGCTCGAAAACGCTGAGATCGTCACCATTCCTTGAATGTCGGCTCAATGCATCCCCCGCAGACCCAGGGAAAGGTCCAGTCGGCGGTACGCTTGGCGCTGTCGGGGATGTACCTGCTCCAGGCATCGGCTCGGACCGGATTGATTGACTGCCAAATGACATCAAAGGTCCCGGAAGAATTTATCTTGCCGATCATGACCGGCTTGGAAAGATGATGATTGGTATTCATCACAACCTCGAAGCCGCTCGGTGCCTTGATTCTTTGACCGTACATGGCCTGACGGACCGCATCGACGTCGGTGGTGCCCGCTTGGACAACGGCCTGCGCCCACATCCTGAAGCCAATGAAGGTGGCTTCCATAGGGTCATTTGTGATTTTGTCTCGTTGCTCGTTGAAGTCCGCCCACATTTTGATGAACGCTTCGTTTTCTGGTGACTTGATCGACTGGAAGTAATTCCAGGCCGCCAGGTGCCCGACGGGGAAGATGTCCGCATCGAGCAATTCGCGCTCGCCGACCGAGAAGGCCATGACTGGAATTGCGTTGGCGTCTACCCGTTGGGCTACGAGTTCCCTGTAGAAGTATGTATTCGCATCTCCGTTAACGGTTGATATGACCGCGGTTTTTTTTCCCTCCGAACCGAAGGCTTTGATCCGCTCGACGATCCCTCGCCATTCGGAAAAGCCGAACGGCGTATAAATCGTCGTAATGTCGTCCGGCGATACGCCCTCGGCAGTAAGATACGCACTCAAGATCCGGTTGGTCGTACGCGGATAGACGTAGTCGGTGCCGAGCAGAACCCATCTGCGAACCTCGCCTCCTTCCTTGCTCATCAGATATCGAACCGCCGGAATTGCCTGCTGGTTCGGCGCGGCTCCCGTATAGAAAATGTTGCGCGAGCTTTCTTCACCCTCGTATTGCACCGGATAGAACAGCAGGCCGTTCAGCTGCTCGAAGACCGGCAGCACGGATTTGCGGGAGGCGGAGGTCCAGCAGCCGAACACGACCGCGACCTTTTCCTTGGTGAGTAATTCCCGGGCTTTTTCGGCAAAGGCGTCCCAATCGGACGCCGGATCAACGATGATCGGTTCCAGTTTCCGTCCGAGCAGCCCACCTTTCTTGTTTTGGTCTGCTATCAGCATGAGAACCGTGTCCTTAAGTACCGATTCGCTGATGGCCATGGTGCCGGACAGAGAATGCAGAATACCGATTTTGACGGTATCTTCGCCTGCGCGAGCCGCTGGAACGACGAGCGCGAGCTGCAAAATAAGCAACCCCAGCGCGATACCTCGCAGGACCGAACCTGACTTCATGTCGATGACCTCACGAGCTCGAAAATGCGGGTTTCTTTTGTCATGCCCTTGGCAATGACCGACTCGAAAGCTCTGAACTGGAAGCAGTGCTGAACCCGCAAATAGACCACTTCGCTTACAAGGATAGCGGTCCCAAACTGCTTGTTCAGGCCTTCGAGGCGCGCTGCCAAATTCACCGTATTGCCAAGGGCCGTGTAGTTCATGCGCTCCGTCGACCCAAGGTTGCCGACGACGGCCTCCCCGACATGAATGCCAAACCGCGTGAAGAACGGCTTCAGACCCTCAGTTTCAAACTGAGAATTGAGCTTTTCGCACGCCATTCTGCCCGCAAGAGCTGCCCGGCAGGCCCGTTCGACGTGGTCAGGCTGTGGATTGGGTGCGTTCCAGAACACCATCACGGCATCGCCAATGAACTTGTCGACTGTTCCGCCTTCAGCGAGGAAAGCCTCTGTAAGCACGGAAAAATAGCGCGAGGTTTGGTGCATGAGAATGTCGGGGTCGGCGGACTCCGCGATAGTGGTAAAATCCCGGACGTCGGTGAAAACGACGGTAATCTCCTCGCGGACTCCGCCAAGCTCGGTGGAGATGGAATTATCAACAATCCGCTGGACGATTTCCTTAGGGACAAAGTGCGCGAACGACCATATGGCGCGTTGCGCGAGCTCCATTGCACTGCCAAGTTCGTGAATTTCCTTAATGCGTGATGTGACTGGCGAGGGGTCGGGCGCAGCCAGCTTCTGGAGTTTGACTGCCTGAGCCGTTATGCTTTTCAAGGATCGAGACATTCCGCTACCAAATATCCAAATCACCGGAATAAAAGCAGCGCCTGCGATAATTGCGAGGACAAGTCCGGTGAATTGGAGCCTCCGAACGTCCTGGGCAAAGTCTTCTTGGGCCGCCAGCAACAATATGCTGGCGTCGGACTGCCCGCCGAGAGTGAATTTCGCCACCCTGAACAGATAGTCCCGCCCTTGGTCGTCACGGATGCTTCCCTCGTAGTGGTCGCGACCATCCGACCTTCGCAAGACTGCCGCCACGACCCCGGAATTGATGTCCTTGATGTTTGGCAATTGCAGTTGGGATGGATGCGTCATCGCATGGACCACGAATTGCGCAAAATCGGGGTGGGCTATAAGCGAACCCGTCGAGTCGAAAATCAAGACGATCCCGTGCTCTCCAGGCCGTTGCGCTTGGACGAAATCGCTGAAGGTGTCGAGCTTGAGATCGGCGGCAAGGACGCCGGGCACTTTGCCTCGCAAGGGTGCGCTAACGGTGATCACCGGTGCGCCGACGCTAAACGCAAGATAAGGCGATGAAACCTGCGATCGGTCGGCTTTCATCGTCTCGCGATACCAGGGCCGCTTGCGCGCGTCGTATCCGAATTTCCATAGATCAAGTTGACCGACTTCGTTGCCCTGCCGATCTTCGAAAATTCGTCGCATAGGCAGTTCGCCACTGGGGGTGGGGCGGACCAAATTAATAGTAATGTCAGCGTCAGGCGTCGCACGTAACCTCCCGCGCTGCTCATCGTTGAGTTCGCTGATGCGCCGCACCTGCAACCAAGCGCCATTTTCGAAACCGGCATAGACACTGTCCATCTGGGGCAGCTCCTGCAATACGGCTTTGAACAGCGGGATCGCGGGGCCGGTCTCGGTTCTCTCATTTGAATCGGCCACACTGGAACTGGTCGCCAGCACATGCACCAACGAAGTTATCGCAGTTATCTCCGTCTGAAGGCGCCCTATGGCCTTTGTACTGGTCGCGTCCATATAGGCAGACGCGGCTTCCTGCGTGGCCCAGCGAAGAGCCCGGACCTGAATTGCGATCAGCAGCCCGGCCAGAGTGACGATAAACGCCATCACCGCGAAGGTGATTGAGGATCTAAATGTGAACATCCCGCGTGGCTTCCTCAATCGTAAAAGGATGCAGCTGGTAAGTCTCGTCGCCACGCAACTTGTATCACATTACGGCATGGCCCCGCTGAGAACTTGCCTGCCGGAATGATCGCCACGATGATATTCACGGTTGGGAGATCAGTTCGCCGCCGAAAACGTGTCCGCCCGCGCCGTCGCCCACACTTCCCGGTAGCGCGAATCGCTGGTGCCGTCGATCAACTCGCCAGGGCGAAGCGACGGATACAGTTTGGCGAACGACTGCACCTCGGTCGTAGAACTCCGCTGCGAGAAATGGATCGGCCGCAATTCCTGCGGATGTTCGAGCCCCGCGGCGGCAAGGACCTCGGCCAGCGCCTGCAGCGTTGCGCGGTGATAGTTGTAAACCCGTTCGATCTTGTGCGGCACCACCAGCGCGCGAGCGCGGGTTGGATCCTGCGTGGTTACGCCGGTCGGGCACCGGTCGGTGTGGCACGAGAGCGACTGGATGCAACCCAGCGAGAACAAGAAGCCGCGCGCGGAATTGCACCAGTCGGCGCCGATCGCCATCGCTCGCGCCATGTCGAAGGCGGTCGCGATCTTTCCGGCGGCGCCGATGCGGATGCGATCGCGGGCGTTGATGCCGATCAACGCGTTATGGACGAAATTGACGCCCTCGCGCATCGGCATGCCCATATGGTCCATGAATTCAAGCGGCGCCGCGCCAGTGCCGCCTTCATTGCCGTCGACCACAATGAAATCTGGATAGATTCCGGTCTGGATCATGGCCTTGCAGATCGCCAGAAATTCCCAGGGATGGCCGATGCAAAGCTTGAATCCGGCGGGTTTGCCGCCGGACAGCCGCCGCATCTGTCCGATGAAGACCATCATCTCCAGCGGAGTTGAAAACGACCGATGCGTCGCCGGCGATATACAGTCCTCGCCCATGGCCACGCCCCGGATCTTGGAAATCTCTTCGGAGACTTTCGCGGCCGGCAGCACCCCGCCATGCCCAGGCTTAGCGCCCTGGCTGACCTTGAGCTCGACCATTTTGATCTGATCGTCGGTTGCGACGCGCGCGAATTCATCCGGATTGAAGGAGCCGTCGCGGTTGCGGCAACCGAAATATCCGGAACCGATCTCCCAGATCAGATCGCCGCCTTTCTCGCGATGATAGGGACTGACACCACCTTCTCCGGTGTCGTGGGCGAAGCCGCCCTTGTTGGCGCCGGCGTTCAGCGCGCGCACCGCGTTTGGACTAAGCGCGCCAAAGCTCATCGCCGAGATGTTGAACACCGATGCCGAATATGGCTTGGAGCAATCCGGGCCGCCAATGGTGATCCGAAAGTTTTCGCAGGAAAAAACCTTCGGCGCTACCGAATGATGGATCCATTCATAGCCATTGCGATAGACATTCTCCTGGGTACCGAACGGCCGCGTCTCCAACGCTCTTTTCGCACGCTGATAGACGACGGCGCGGATGTCGCGGGAAAACGGCATGCCGTCCTTCTCGCTCTCGAAGAAATACTGCCGCATCTCCGGCCTGATCTCTTCCAACAGGAAACGCAGATGCGCCGAGATCGGATAATTGGGCAATATCGCGTGATTTTTTTGCAGGAGATCGCTAACCCCCAGGGCGGTCAGACCTCCGAAAACAAGGATCGGTATCAAGACCGGACCGAACACTTTGTGATCCACGATCCCGATGCCGAGGAGCAGAGCCGTGACGGCGGCGCAAATCGTCAGAACGATATAGCGTGGCGAGAACGGAAGCATCAGCGTTTCCATGCGCCTCCTCCTCCAGCTGCATTCTTCTTATCATATGCAGCCTAAAGCTCCGTCGGACGAGGTCTTAGCATGTTCTGTTGCTGGGCGCTTCTGTCCGCCTGTGGCACGTCGCCTCATTTTGGTGCGATGCGGCATTGGGTCGCTGTCGGGGCATCGCGGACATCGATCATGATCGATTTAAGAATACTCGCCCGCGCGACGGTCGGGAGTTGCGCATTGCGTCGCTATCTCGCTGCTTCCGCCCGCTTCATGCCGACGATCGCCGGCGATACCCCCGTCGACCCCGGATCGGCCTTTTGCGACAGCGGCGGCGTCCACGCGGTGGCGTCCGGGAAACGGGCTTTCATTTCGCGCAGGAATCCGTCGAGCGTATCGACGCTCGCCGCCAGCTTGGCGATCGTGGCAAAGTCGGCGCTGTTGCCGCCGGTAGGCTTGCTCGCGGTATCGAACGCGAGCTTGTCGGTCTCCCCGCTCATCAGCGGCGCATATTTCTCGCGGAACCGCGCCAGCCCAATGGCATCTTCGGCCAGCGCGTAACCTACCACGGCGCGGACCACGTCGCCCTTCTCCACCGGGTTCAACGGCTTGAAGTCGCGCCAGCGCTCGCCATAGTACAGCTCGATCTGTTCGGAGGCATCGCGCCATCGCCGCGCCGCCCAGTCAATATCGGAACGCAGCCGGATCGCCTCGCGTCCATTGATATTCGAGATGATGTCGAGCGCAAGGTCGTGGCGTCCGATATCGCTCTGCGCCCTCGCCTCCAGCAATAGCCGCTGCTGGCGCAGTTCGCCGGAGAGGTCGGCAATGCGCGTGGAGTTGAGGGCTGAGATGGCGCGGTCCGGCTTGCGGTTGGTGAGATAGACCATGGCGAGCTTGGCCGCGACCTGCGCGCGCGCGGCGCCCTCGAGCCGATGGTCGACCTGATATTGCAGAAGCTCGGCGGCCTGATCCAAAAGGTCGACCGCGACCAGCCGATCCGCCAGGCGCCGGATCATTTCGTCGCCGCGACGGCCGATCGGGGTCAATTCGCGGAATTCGTAGAACATGCCGAGCGCGTCGACCGGCGGCAGGTCATCGCCCTTGGGACTGAGGTAGATCTGCGAGAACAGCGCCGAGGCCTCGTCCTGCACCTGGCGCGATATCTCTGAATTCGGCTCCAGCCTGGTCGCGGCGCGCGCGGCCGCGAGCGATTCGCGATAATGTCCGGTATCACTATAGATGAGTGACAGCATCTGCAGCGTCTTCACTTCGATGGCGTCGCCGCGCCAGATCGCGGATAGCGTTTCCAGATCGCGCAATGCGTCGGCCTGGCTGATTTCGCCGCGCCGCTGCTTGAGCCCGATCTCGAGTTGCTTGCCTCCGGCGGCCGCTTGGCGGTCGGAAGAAGCCACCGCAAAGCGGTAATCGTCCAGCGCATCCTTGTCCTGGCCTAGCGCCTCGGCGAGGCGCCCGCGCAACACCGCGACCTCCGGCTTCATGTCAGCCGGCACGCCGACGACATCCAGCTCGCTGCTGCGTTTGGCGGCTCCCGCATAGTCCCTCACTTCGAGGGACGCCCGCATGGCATCCGTGGTCACGATGCGCTGCAGGTCGAACGGGAGCGAGGCGATCGCGAATTCGACATTCTTGAATTTCTCGCGCGCGTCCGCCCATTTGCCCTGACGCGCAAAGGCCAAGGCCTTCCACAATTGCGAATTGTAGTTGTTGCCGATCGCGGGATTGGCGAGCTCCTTGAGCCCCTGCCCGGGCCGTCCGACCAGGATGCTGGCGATCGCGTGCACCATCAGCGCGACCGGTTCCTCGGCCTTGGTGTCCGCGAGCAGGAATTCGGTCTCGGACTTGGCTTCCTGGTACAGGCCGCGCGACATGTAGAAAACCGCAAGGTCGAGCCTCGCGCGCGCGCGGCTCTCCGGCTCGGCGGCGCCCGCGGCGGCGATCAGCTCGCTCTGGCGCGCCATGAAATCCCCATCCTGGTTCTTGCGCCACTCGTCGATATCGAAGATCGGGCGCACAGCGGTTGGCGCCCGTTCGGCCGTGGCATCGACCGGCGAAAGCATCAAGCCGCCGGGCTTGCCGAGAATGACGTTTCCGGGTCCGACCTCGACGGCGAGACTGTCGGAGTTCGGCCGGATCGCGATCCCCTGCGCGGAATCGAGCAGCGCGAGATCGACGAAATCCTGCCGCTTGATGAAGCCGCGCACCGGCGGCGGCGCGGTCACCACCAACAGCGTGTCGCCGGCATCGGGGTCAACGAGCTTGTGCAACAGGCCTGGATTGGAGAGCGGGATGGCGATGTTGGCAAGCGCGGGATCGGTGATGTTGCGGATCACCATCAAGGGCTGCGGCGGGGTCATCACCTTGTCGGCGAAGGTCAGCGTCCAGTTCGCCCCGCTTGAGCGCTCATCGCTCGAGAGCGAATGCATCTGCGGACGGTTGAGGCGAATGCGGATCGCCTGCCCCTTCTCCAGCGGCAGGCGATTGACCTCGCCGATGATCGCCCCGCCCTTGGCGCGGATCGGCTCGACGTCGAGGGCTTGCGTGGAATCGAACACCACCCACACGGTATCGCCGCGACGGAACGAGGCCGCGGGCGTCGAGCTGCCAAAGGAAAATGTCAGGCGCAGGCCATCGCTGTCGCGCAAGGCCTCAACCGTTGCGGCGCCGGCAGCTTGAGCTTGAGCTTGAGCTTGAGGCGCCGGCTCGGCTGCGGCCGGCGCAATCTTCTTCGCGGCCTCCGGCGGGTTCTTCGGAGACTCGGCCATGCTCTTGGGCGCCGCGGCCATGCTCTCGACCATTTTCTTGGGGCTTTCCGCGGCTGCGGCCTTGTTCGGCGCGGGTTCGGCGACCGGCGGCTCCGAACCCGGCGGGTGCGCTTTCGGAGCTTCGGTTACGGGCGGCGGACTTGCGGCCGGCTCGGATTTGGGCCCCGCTTTCATCTGCGCCGCGATGGTTTCGGACGTCGGCGGCGTGATCTCGGCTGCATGCTGTTCGGGTACCGCCGTCGGCGCCGGCTTTGCGGATACAACGGGGCGCGGAGGCGCAGGCGATGCGTCGGCCGACGGCAGCATCGGGGCTTTCGGCTTGTCCGCCTGTTGGAAGGCGACGTCGATGATGTAGTTCTTCTCCTCGCGGAAGGAATGAACGTCGACATCACCGATCAGCGTGATGTCGATCAGGGTCTGTTCGCCATCGACCCGCTGGTTGATCGAGGCGATGTTGGGCGGCGCCGCCACCTTGGCGTCGGCGAGGTCGAAGTTGAGTAGGGAATTGAACTGCAGCGTGAGCTTCTGGTCGTTCAAGACCGACGAGGCGCGGACGCCGTCGGGCATCTCGAACACAAAGCGCACGAAGGTCGGCTGCACCAGAGCGCGGACGCGGATCGGCGGACGCTTCTTCGCCTCGGCCGTGGCGCGCTGCAGGCGCAGCGCGCGCTCGGCGGCGCGCGCCCGCTCGGCGAGCTCGCGCACCACCTCGATCGGAAGGCTCGGCGGTGGCCCGGTCCACGCGTCGGGAAGAAAATCGATGAAGATCCGTTCGCCGGCGCTCATAGTGTTGATGGTCACCCGGCGCGCCAGCGAAAGCCGGATCGCCGAGCCGTCAGGATCGCTTCGCGCGGAAGCGACGTAGTCGGGAACCGCGTCCGACAACTGATCGACGGGAATGTCGACCGGTTGCGCAAACCTTATCATCACGATCGATCCGGCGGTGGTCACCTCGGAGGGAACATCCTGGGCGAGCTTCAACACCAGCCGCGCATAGCCGTCGGCCGCCGCGAAAGAGGCTTCGCCCTTGACCGGATCGGCGGTCTGGCCCACCGCCGGCAAGGAGAGCGAGATCAGTAGCAAGCCGGCCAGGAGCGACGGCGCCCCGCCAAGGCAGCAGCGCGCGATCCGCGCGCAGGCGTGGACGTGCGACCAAAATCCTCCGGCAGCGTTGCGCGCCATCACCCACATGTCTTCCGGTTCGACGACGAATCTCAGAATTCGCGAATTAAGGGACTTGTTAAATATCCGAATGCTCAATTGGCCCTTTGCGGCAGCACTTTGCCTTCGATCTTGGGCAGCTCGGCGCTTTGAGCGGATTTGTCGCCGCTGGCGCGCCGGGCCATTTCGACGGTCAGCCGTTCGGCCGCGTCCGGCGACATCAGGCCGAGAATATCGGACATCTTCCGCGGCGCGATTTGCGTGGCGATCTCGATCAGCACCGGCATTTCGAGCCGGTCGAACACGCGGGCGGCGTCCTTGGGCTTCATGGCCTCGTACATGGTGACGATGCCCTTGAGGCGAGCGTTGTCGGCCTCGCCCTTCTGCTCGCTCGCGGCTGCTATTTTCGATTCGACCGCCTTCATTTCCTCGGTCTTCGATTCGATCCGCTTTTCCGCGGCCTTGAGCAGGCTTTCGCGGATGTCGATTTCGCGCGCGCGCTCCTCGAGCTCCTGCCTGCGCGACTGCAGCCGCTCGAGGATCGCCTTTTCGGAAGCCGATACCGGGTGGTTGTCCTCGGGATGGACGACGACGCCGTCCGACGTGCTCTCGGGCGGTGCGGGCTTGGGCGCCTCGTCCTTCTTCTCTTCCTTGGGCTTGTCGACCGAGCCGGTGACGTCGTCGTCCTTGATGCTGCCTGGAAAATTGAGATTCTCCTGCGCCCAGGAGAGCTTGGCAACCTGCTTGGCGGCCGCTTTGGGCCGCGGCGCGTAGTCGAAGACGTAGCCGCCGTCGAGCACGAGGCCGGCGATCTTCAGCACGGCAAGCGCGAAGATCGCCACCAGGACGACGGGAATGACGCGGATGTTACGGTACGATTTCATGCCGCAATGCCGCCGGACCTTCTGCGATCGGAGAATGCTTGCGCCGCCGCCGCGACCGCCTTAGCTGACGACACGTTATTGGTCGTCGACGCCTTGGGCGCTTCGGGCTCGGAGGCGGACTGTGGCCGCGCCGCGATCGCGATCTTGGACAGCCGCCGCACCACGTGATCGCCCTCGGCGATCTGCTTCTTGAGCAGATCCGACATCTGAGTTGCGGAGGTGATCTGGCTGCCGAGATTCTCGTTGACGTCGCGCACGGTGTGCTTCAGCCCGCCGATCGCGCGCTCGGCGATTTCGGTCGCCGTGATCAGCTCGCCGATCACCGCCTTCAGCGAATGTTCATCCGCCTTCAGCCGCTTCAGCCGCGAATTGAGCAGCATGCAGTAGCCGATGGTGAGTATCAGGAGCACCGCCACCAGGCTTTCAATTGCCAAACCTAACGAATGATTCATTGGGCATCCATCAACTTGTTCTGCTCGTCCAGTCTCTCGAACATCGCAAGCGTGGTCTTGGGCCTGCGCAACGGCTTGGTGACGCGGATGGCGACGCGGTCGCCGACCCGGCCCATCCGCCCCTCCGTCAGCGTGACGCTGCCGCAGCGTACCGACACCAGCGTGTCCGCACGCATATCGAGCGGCAGGGTGTCGCCGACCTTCAGCTGCATCAATTGTTTCAGCGGAATGTCGGCCTCGTAAAGCACCGCGTCGACGGCGATCTCGGCCTGCGCGACTTCGGTGGCGAAATGGCCTTCCCAGATCGGATCGCGGCCGAATTTTTCGCCCATGAACATCTGCAACAGCACGTTGCGGATCGGTTCGATGGTGGCATAGGGCAGCAGCAGCTCGACATTGCCGCCGCGGTCTTCCATGTCGATGCGTAAGCGAACCAGGATCGCGGCATTCGCCGGCCGGCTGATCGCGGCAAAGCGCGGATTGGTCTCTAGCCGATCGATGGTGAACTTGACCGGCGACAGCGGCCGGAACGCCTGCTCGGCGTCGGCCAGCACGACCTCGATCAGGCGCTTGACGAGGTTGGTCTCGATCGTGGTGTAGGGCCGGCCTTCGATGCGCAATGCGCTGGTGCCGCGCCGGCCGCCGAGCAGCACATCGATCATCGAATAGATCAGGCTGGAATCGACGGTGGCGAGGCCGAAGTTTTCCCATTCCTCGGCCTTGAACACGCTGAGCACCGCCGGCAGCGGGATCGAGTTCATGTAGTCGCCGAAACGCACCGAAGTGATGCGGTCGAGCGAGACTTCGACGTTGTCGGAGGTGAAATTGCGCAAAGAGGTGGTCATCAGCCGCACCAGGCGGTCGAAGACGATTTCGAGCATCGGCAGACGCTCGTAGGACACCATCGCCGAATTGATGATGGCGCGGATGCCCGAATGGTCGTCGAGGTTGACTTCGCCGGCGGTGAAGCCGAGCAGGTTGTCGATTTCTTCCTGCGAGAGGACACGCTCGCCACCGTTCTTGGTGTTGCCGAAGTCGCGGCTGCCGTCCTCGACCATGGCGGCCCATTGCAGGGCCATCGATTCCGAGAGTTCGTTGGCGGCAGCCGCTTCTGCTGCCTCCGCGGGATCCTCGCTGTCAAGCGAAGCTTCCCATTGTGCGGCTATCGCATCCTGGTCGACGGGATCGTTGCCTGCCATGTTCAGATCCGCCGGGTCACTAGATGGGTCACTGGATGACGATTTCCTTGAACAGGACCGCGCTCACCTGGATCGGCGCGACGGCGAGGTTGACCCGCCGCGTCAGCTCTTCCTTGAGGCGAAACAGTCCCGCCGAACCGTTGAGGTCGCTCGGCCTGAGCTCGCGCAGGTAGGTCTGGAAGATATCGGTGACCCGCGGCATCGTCGGCTTGATTGCCTCGATCTGCTTCTCTTCCTTGACCTCGAGCACCAGCTTGACCTTGAGATATTGCACGCGCTCGCCGGGCGCGCCCGCCAGGTTGACCAGCATATCCGGCACTTCGACAAAGGACGGCGGCTTCGGCGGCGGCGCCTCGGCGTGCATTTCCGCCTCGTCGTGATGGCGGAAGAACAGGAACCAGGTCGCTGCCCCCACGCCGAGGACGGCGAGCACGCCGACCACCATGACGATCAGCTTGAATTTGTTCTTGGGTACGGCAGCGCCGCCTGCGGCATCCGCTGCGCCGTCCGCTTGTTCGTTGTCCGCCATGGCAGGTTCGGTCCGTTCAGGAAATGAGTTCCGATTGCCGCCAGGCAGCTTACGACGCGATACAAATGCCCCCAGCGCACACGCGCTTCGTCTCTGTGGACGCTAGGTAACAATGGTTAATGGAACCTTTCTTTTGCGCGGCCACCGGGAAAAAGTTGCCGGGCAAAGATGGTCAACAAGACCTTATTGCCGCCCCTCGCGCACCCCGCTTAAACGCTCAAGCGATTAGAAGACCTGCATTTTCCGACTTGGCACGGCATTCGCTCTGATGCTTGGCGAACCGCGGGCTTGGGAGAGCCTTCGGGTTCGGAGCATCCGCAAGGACGTCAGCCTGGGAGGGCGGTTCGCGCGGATCGATCAAAGGGGAGATCAACGGATGGAGAATGCGCTTCTCGTCGGACTTTCGCGACAGACAACGCTGGAGCGGCAGCTCAACGTCTTGGCCAACAACATCGCGAACGTCAACACCACCGGCTACAAGGCCGATGAGTCGCTGTTCGAGGAATACTTGGGATCGGGCGCGCACGAAGACAATTTCGTCGGCCGCGACCGCGCCGTCAGCTATGTCCAGGACCGCGCCACCTTCCACGACCTGTCGCAGGGCGCGCTGCAGCAGACCAACAATCCGCTCGATGTCGCCATCGACGGTGGCGCCTTCCTGGCGGTGCAGAGCGCCGGCGGCGAGCTCTACACCCGCGACGGCAACCTGCAGCTCAACAATGTGGGCACGCTCGTCACCGAGAACGGCGATGCGGTGCTCGGCACCGCCGGTCCGATCGTGTTCCAGCCGACCGACCACGACATCAACATCTCGCCCGACGGCACCATCACCGTGCTGGAAGGCGCGAGCCGGACGGATACGATCCGCGGCAAGCTGCGCATGGTCAGCTTCGCCGACGCCCAGCAAATCTTGAAGCAAGGCTCGAACCTCTATTCGGTCGGCGAAGGCGGCGCACAACCGCAGGCCGACCTGAAGTCGACGATCCGGCAGGGCTACATCGAAAAGTCCAACGTCAACTCGGTCGCCGAGATGAGCCGCATGATCGAGGTGACGCGCAGCTACACCGCGGTCGCCAACATGCTCGAGCAACAAAGCGATCTGCACAAGAGTGCGATCGAGAAACTCGCCAACGTCCCGGCATAACCGCCACCGAAGGAAACTAAGATATGCAGGCTCTTAATACCGCTGCGACCGGAATGGCGGCACAGGAACTCAGCGTTCAGGTGATCGCCAACAACATCGCGAACTTGCAGACCACCGGCTACAAGAAGCAGACCGTCGCGTTCCAGGATTTGATCTACCAGCACATCCGCCGTGTCGGCGCGCAGTCATCCGACCAGGGCACGATACTTCCCGTCGGCATCGATCTCGGCGGCGGCGTCAAGACCGTCGGCACGCCGCGTATGATGACGCAAGGCACGCTGTCGCAGACCGGCAACGACCTCGATCTCGCGATCACCGGCGAAGGATTCTTCAAGGTCCTGCAGCCGGACGGCACCTTCCAGTACACCCGCGACGGCACCTTCCAGATGGACAACCAGGGCCGCATCGTCACCGCGCAGGGCAACCCGGTGCAGCCGACGATCACGGTTCCGAACAACTCCTCGGGGCTGACGGTGAACGCGCAGGGCCAGGTCTCGGTGACGCTGCCGGGATCGACGACGTCGTCGATCATCGGCCAGTTCGCGCTGACGCGATTCATCAACAAGGCCGGCCTGCAGCCGGTTGGCAACAACCAGTTCACCGACACCCCGTCATCCGGTCCACCGCAGGACGGCCTTGCCAATGCCGAAGGCTACGGCAGCCTCACCCAAGGCAGCCTCGAACAGGCCAACGTCGATGTGGTTTCGGAAATGAGCAACATGATCGCAGCGCAACGCGCCTATGAGATGAACTCCAAGGTGATCAGCGCCGCCGACCAGATGATGCAAGCGACTTCGGCGTTGTTCCGCTAACGGGAGCTGATCATGACCACGCGCAGCCTCCTCCTTGCCGCCGCCCTACTCGTGGCCAGCGCCGCGGCAGCGTTCGGCGCCTCCGGCGACGATACGATCGCAGCGCCGGTGCTCCGCGCCAATGTCACCGTCACCGGCGACGTGGTGCGGATCGGCGACGTCATCGACAATGCCGGTGTCGCGGCGCAGATCGCGATCTATCGGGCTCCCGATCTCGGCACCACCGGCACGCTGCCGACCGCGCAGGTGCTCAGCGTGCTCCGCGCGCACCAGGTGATCGGCGTCGAGGCCAAAGACATCAAGCAGGTCTCGGTGACCCGGCTCGCGCGTACCGTGGAAGCCAAGGAGATCGAGCAGGACATCGCACACGCGCTGGAGCACCGCGGCGGCCTGGGCGACGCTGCCAATCTCACTTTGACCTTCGATCGCGACTTGCAGGACGTCCAGCTCGACGCCTCCAACTCCGGCGCGATGCAGCCGGTCGCGACCCGCTTTGAGCCGCGCAGCGGCCGCTTCGATGTGACCTTCGAGGTCGCCGACGACAGCGGCACCGCGGCGACGCGGCTGCGCTTCACTGGCAATGCGATCGAGACCGTGGAGGCCGCGGTGCTGACGCGCAACGTCGAGCGCAACGACATCCTGAAATCCTCCGACGTGGTCATCGAGCGCCGCCCGAAAGCGGACGTGGGCGGCGACGCGGCGGGACGCAACCACTCCGTCGGCATGCAGATGCGCCACCCGATGCGATCAGGGCAACCTTTGCGGAGCGCCGACCTCGTCAAGCCGGATCTGGTGCAGCGCGACCAGGAAGTCACCGTGATCTACCAGAGCGCGGGGCTCTATCTCACCACGCGCGGCAAGGCGCTCGACAGCGGCGCCGAAGGCGACCTCGTCAATGTGCTCAATCCGCAAACCAAGCGCACGCTGTCCGGCACCGTCTCCGCCCGCGCCCAGGTCACGATCCAGATCGCCACGCCCAAACCTGTCGCCGCCGAAGACTTAACCTCCTCGATTGATCCCGATCAGACCGCCTCACAAGTCGCCGCCACCGGCAATCCGCCAGCTGTTGCAAAACCCGAGTAAAGTTCATGTCCAAGTCCGGTTCAAAGTTAAGTTCGAAGTCCAGTTCACAGTCGAGTTCGAGATCCGGCACCAAGTCCGGTTGTAACCGCCTCGCGTTGGGCGGCGCGCTGCTCCTGCTCGGCAGCGTCGCGAGCGGATGTTCGGCAATCGACCGGCTGTCGCAGATCGGCGAAACCCCGAAACTCACGGCGGTAGACAATCCGACGTCGGCGCCCGGCTACAAGCCGGTGCAGATGCCGATGCCGAAGCCGGAGACGGTGTCGTACAACGCCAACTCGCTGTGGCGGAACGGCTCGCGCTCGTTCTTCAAGGACCAGCGCGCGCATCAGGTCGGCGACCTCCTGACCGTGACCGTCAACATCACCGACCAGGCCAATTTCGCCAACGAGACCCAGCGCAGCCGCACCGACAAGGAAGATTCAGGCATCACCGATTTCCTCGGCGCCAAGACGCTCGGCGCGACGGCGCAAAAGGTCCTGCCCGGCCGGATCCTGACGGCGGACGGCACCTCCTCGAGCGACGGCAAGGGCACGATCCAGCGTCAGGAAAGCCTGCAGACCAACGTCGCCGCGGTGGTCACGCAGACGCTGCCGAACGGCAACCTCGTGGTCGAAGGCAAGCAGGAGATCCGCGTCAACTACGAAATCCGCGAACTGATCGTCGCCGGTATCGTGCGGCCTGAGGACATCCAGAGCGACAACACCATCGATTCCTCCAAGATCGCGCAAGCCCGCATCTCCTACGGCGGCCGCGGCCAGATCTCGGACGTGCAGCAACAGCGCTATGGTCAGCAGGTGATGGACGTGCTGCTGCCGTTCTAAATTTTCAGCGAGCTCCCACATCGCCGTCCTGCGAACCTAGGCGCAGACAGCGATGTCCTACGCGGCCTCCGGTAGCTCCCCTGCCGGAGGCCGTCGTGCGTTTGGGGGAGACATTGCGAGGAGTGCTGGGACGACGACGCCGGTGGCCCGAGCCGTGCGCAGCTCAGAGCAAAAAGGGTATCGGCAAAACCGCCGCGCAGATTGCCTGGGTACCGCTGCTCACCGTCGCTTTCTTGTCCTTACTCATCTCCAATGCCCTCGCCGCCTCGGTCACAGCACGGATTTCGAGATGCACACCCGGTCTCGTCCCGCAGCACGCGGATGGCGCCAAGCAGGTTCTCGGCGGTGGGGTTGCCGTCCGATCCGAACTTGCGCATCAGGCTCTTTTGCGGACGGCCGAGCACCTTGCCTAAGCGCCCAAAGCCGATTGTCGCGTTGATACAGGCCCGCAGCGCCGCGCGGCCGTCGCCTTGCAGCAAGGCCTGCACCGCCGCGCCTCGCTGAAGGCCGGACCGCGCTCCACCCGGGCCCTCACCGTCTCGCCTTCTATGACGCAGTGATCGTTGCTTCGGCGATCGAGGCAGGCTGCGACATCCTCTACAGCGAAGACATGCAGCACGGTCGAAGCATCGGCGGTCTCTCTCTCGTCAACCCGTTTCTCGGAAGCTCTTAGTCGAACTAGCGTCAGCATATTCCGCCGCTCACCGACAACAGGGCGGGTGGGTTACGCCTTCGCCCCTCTTCGAGCCAGTCTACGGATGCGCTGGATTCCAGCCGACCGCATTATAATGGCACGTTTGAGACATGCCGACGAACAGACGGAATGTCTGCTCATCGGGGTAGACCGGAAGTGCATGGCGGACGCTTCAGCCGCGGACCAGGGCACCTAGCGGTAGCCCATTGCGGGGGCGGGCTTGCCGCTCCAAAGGAAATCTGGTCGGACGTCGGGCGAGCGGTCTCCCGCACGGAATAACCGAAACCTTCGTGACCGAAGGCTACCGCGGTGCAGGTCCGGCATCATGGGCCGGCCGCGTTGGGCGTAGTCAATTCACCTTACGTAATACCAAACGCTTCATTTGGGCGAGGTTGCGATAGCCCTCCGCCAGCTCCAACAGGTTCGCTTTCTTCAGCTCGTCGGGTAAGGCGGCAGCGTCGTGGCGCAGTGCTTCTGCGAGTTCGTCGCACTCGTCGGCGGTCAAATGTCTCTCGTGTTCGATGCTCATGAATAGTGCTCAAGCGCCACTGAGAACGGGGCACCCACGACACAAAAGGGTATTTGAACCAATCGCTCGCGCAAGCCTAAAGGTTCGGCCAAATACTTACGTGAACCTTACGACACTCGATCGACCGATGCGGTTCACTCCAGAACCTCATATTCGAACGCGACGCCTTCCGGATCGTTCTCGTTCAACCACGCCTCGGCGGCTTCCTTGCTCGCGAAGACTTTTAGATAATCGACGTCGCCGACTTCCTTGCTGACATCGACGTAAATCCAGACGGTCATTGGTCCCTCTTGAGCTTGTGGTGCAGCGGGAAGAGTAGAATTTGCATTACGGCCCCCGCCCTCATCAGCGCCGTGGCCCTCTCGTCGGGCCGCTTTTCCTGCACGGCCAGCGTGAGAGCAATTCGCAGCAAGCTCACCGGCTCGCGGCCTTCAACCGCCAATAACAGGACTTCCATCACCAGTTGCCACTCCTCGCGTTCGTGCATGCTGCGAGGTCGTTTGTCGACATAACGCCCGGCATCCAGCAGCGTTCGAAGCTCGCCACCGTCCGGCAGCGCGATCGGCGCGTCGAAATGTCGCGACCAATCGGCCATAATGTGAGCCTTAAGTCAGCGCATCACGGCACATGCTAGGCAGTGCGGACATCTGCGCCGCGATGACCGCAGGCCGTGCAGACCATGCCGGGTTGGAGGTCGTTGAAAGTGACCTCATCGGGCAGGTGCTCGACGTCGAGATCGGCGTTGTGGTGGCAATCAGGGTTTGAGCAGTAGACCCACACCTTCTTGAACCCGAGGCTGCGCTGGGTCTTACAGCGACACCGGCCGTCATGCAGCAATAGGTTCGGGATCGTCCAGGGCATGCCCCATGATTCCGCCGATTTGACCGGTCGGGAAGCCGCTACGTATTGGGGCCGTGGCCGCCCATGTATACATAATCAACAAATACCCTCCGCGGGTGCGCCGACTGGGAACGTGAGCATCATCACGTCTGGCCATCCCGTCGAACCGTCTCGGCGGCGCGCCTTCACAACCGCAAAGTCCATCGTGATTGAAAGAAACGTATGGATCGCAGCCGGCGCAACGATCATCGGCGGAGTGACGGTGGGCGAAAACTCTGTTGTTGCGGCGGGTTCCGTAGTCACCAGAACGTTCCCCCCAATACTCTTGTCTGAGGAAACCCGGCGAGGGTCATTCGTTCGATTGCCGACTGAGGGCGCGACTTTCCTGCGTCTCTCAAAACTCCCCGATTTTCGACCTGAAATCGCTGTTGCAGCAGTCTTGATTTCTGCAGCTAAAACCAAAGCAGCGCGAGGTCCGTTGAGGGTCAGACTGAGAAGAACTCTGTCTGAGCAAATATCTTCCGGTGTGCCTCAGAAAGCAGACATTGCTCGATGCAGACAGCACATCGCAAACGTGCCAACAGCCGACGTGATAAAAGAAGCCGCCAACTGCGGCGGCCTTACCTTCTCCACGGCAGTTGGCGGCCTCTGCTATAGCTGGCTCGCTGATTGCCGCGACCGTTACGTTCTCCGCATGATGGTGGACCGGTCGAAACACAGGCAACTGCAGTTTTATTGCTCGGAACGGCTGATCGGATCGATCCGGCGTGAATGTGTGGACCACATTACATCATTGTCTTGGGCGAGATGCATTTGCGTCGGGTCCTGAAATCCTACGCCGACTATTACAATTGCGTCAGAACGCATCGATCATTGAGGAAGGATGCGCCGGTTTCTCGTGCGGTTTCAGCGAACCGGTGAGATCAGGTCGCGCGCCATCCTGGGCGGACTTCATCACCACTACGGCTGAGCTTAAGTTTTCGCTACACACACGGGGCGGTGGCCGCGCTCTACTGTTCTTCGGGCTGCAACTGCACCGGGGCCTGCGGCTGCGCTCTCGCCGGCGGGGACCGAAGTGCCGTCGCCGGTTTGCTCGTCAGAGTGGCAGTCGGCCGGGGTTGAGGCGTTGATCTCTTGGGCCGCAGGTTCTGCTCAGAAGCCTTAGGGACACGGACAATTTGCTCTTGGCTCGCTTTGAGCTGCTCACCGAGCTTCGCATTATCGCGCGCCATTTGCTCCTGACTGGCTTTAAGCTGCTCAGTGGCATTCGCATTGTCGTGGGCTGCTTGCTCCTGGCTCGCCTTAAGCTGCTCGATGGCTTTTGCATTGTCGCGAGCCATTTGTTCCTGGTCGGTCTTGAGCTGCTCGATCCCGTGCTCCAGGTTTGCAATCTCGCGCGCAATTGTCTGGAACGACTGGGCCAGCTCGGGAGACATTGGGGCAACTTTCGGAGGCACGTCTTGCGGTGGGGTCTGAGCCAGAGCTGCCGGTGGCGGAAGTGCTGCATCCGCTGTTGTTACTTCAAACCTAGGCGGCCGCGGCTCCGGCGGAGGCTCCTGTTTTACTAGCAACACTCGCTCTGGTGCCCACCGGGCAATAGCCTGCTTGGCCGCGTCGCCATACGACTGCCAAGCAAAGGCAGCAACAGAGAGGCTGGCTACCACTGCCAAGCCGATGAGCCACAGTGAAGCCAGTCTGCCACGCGATGACCGGCGGAGCAGGACAGCAGCGCGCTTCTGTTGGTCGAAAGGATCGCCCGCCGCATCTTGTTCTAACTTGGAAACCTGTTCCTTCAGGCCCACGAGCTGGTCATCGCCGGGTCCAATCTGTTTGCAGGCCTCCTTGAGCGCTGCGATAGCGACATTGCGCGGATCAGTTTGGTCCGGGCTCGGCGTGGAGTTCATTAGACGCTCCTATCCCGTCCATTTTCAACCCAAGGAAGGGCCGTCGGATTTCCAGTGGGTCGACGAACTACCGGTCACTCAGCGCAGTTTTGACCAAAGCGGTAGTGTCAAAAGTATATTGGCGAAAAAGCCGGCGAGGCAACACGAATTGCAAAAGTCCCTGAAAATGCCTCTGGTCGCGACACTAGTCCTATTTTCGGTCCAACGATGGCCTGGCCCGCAGGGTTTGCCGGGTTGCGGGCTGTGATGACCGATGCCCAACATCCAAGCCGCAAGCGAACCGACCGTGATCCATGTAACGATCACTGCGAACGCGACCACCCCGATGCGACCGGACCATTTCATTTTTGGGATAGTAGGGCGCAAGACCGGGCAGCGGAACCTGAAACTTTCGAAATTTCAACGGGCGATGGCCAGCGAGCGGCGCACCTGCTCGCGGTGGTCACCGGGCCAGTACCTTGATCGTGGATGGTGAGCGGTCGGGTGGTGCCGTGCAGGTGGCGGAAACCGATTGTGTGGCTGCCAGTTCTCGCTAAGCTCGGCTCATCGAGCAACAAACTGGGAGAATATTTATGAGCAACCGGCCATTTAAGGTTTGGGTTGCGGTCGAGGGCGGATCAGTGATCATCAACGCTCGGCAGATCGTTGTGGTCGCAGCCGACGGCGGCGTTGCAAACGTGGTCAATGTCACACTTGCGAACGGCGGCACCGAGATGATTAAGGCGACGCTCGCCGACTTCAAAGACTGGCTGTTGGGCATCGATTAGCCATCACCGGACCCGGAGACGGCGATGATCACGCTCAACGATCAGGAGCTAGAAGCTCTTCTAAAAGTGAGCGACAAGGAACTTGTGAAGCTTGCCGTTGCGCCGACCGCCGCAATTCGTCTGCGTCGAGATGCTGCACATGTGCAGCATTTGCCTGACGTCGAGGTCGAGAGAAAACAGGTGCGTCGCGCACCGGATTTCCCGCTCAAGCCGTCGCCGATCAGCGCGATCGAGGTCACCGATCAGACCGGCACCAGCTCCCCGCGAGAAGGTCAAGGATGCGGCGGCTTGAGGTCGAGGTTACCTTGGCAAGGCTGGACCCGAAGGCCTCGCACGGGCCCCCTGTGAGGCTCGGCCATTTTTTCATTTTTTTCGATCACCAAAAATTCGGAAAACGGATTTCAGAACCGAAACCCGTTTTACTTTCACGCCGCCATCCGCGTCGGCGCCGGCAGACTTGTCAGAAACTTTGCCAGCGGCGGGATATGCCGATAATTTCCGCCCTTGCCGATCGCCGAAAACGTCATGGCGCAGGCGGCGTCGAGAATTTCCTCGGCCGAATGCCCGTCCGCAAGCGCGACGGTCGAAGTCGCGATCCGGATCGCCGTGCCAATCCTTCATGTAGACGCTTCGCACTTCCCCAAAAATTTTTCTTTGTCCGCCAGTCCGTCGTTTCGATTGGCATAGCGTCATCCTCTTCGTTGCCGATTTGCGTCACATGCGCCTCGGCGTCGCCATCGTCAAGATCGAGATGCGGCGCATGCGTCCCATCTGCCGGCGCGCCGTCGCCGGCGTTACCGTTACATTGATCCCTAGCGAAAGAAGCAACCTCCAAGGGACTCTCGGTTGGTTGATTCTGATCTTCTTCCAGCTCTATCGAGAGCGCCTTCAGGCGCGCGGTCTCGGTGTTAGTTGTTGGAAAAGAAACTGCAGCGTCACGGGCGGTGGTGTTGACGGGAGAAGGTGGTGCGTCTGTTACAGGTGTTACATTCTGCAGAGACTCCGGAGGTCTATCCGGGAGAGCGCGCGGTCGAGCCGCGCTCTCGCTAGTAGTTATTTGACTCGTGGATATATCCTCGGACTCTCTAGTAGTTGTTTTACTCTTACTATTCAGGTCCGTGAGCGTACCGATTGCGCCTGCGGCATTGAAACAATAATGGGTGGCGTGGCCGCTGCCCGCGCGCCCGCCATGCGTCGAGACGAGGCCCTTCATTTCCAGCATCGGCACCACCCTGATCACGGTGGTCTTCGACAGCCCGGTGATCTTGGCGATGGTGTCGGATGACTGGTATGAGCACTGGCCGCGGTCCTTCATCGGGATCGCAATAGCAAGGATGATCGCCAACCCGCTCGCCTCGAAATCCGGGTCGTGCAGGACGACGAGCTGGATATCGATCAGCTCGCCTTTGAGCTTGGCGGATTTTTCGGACCGTGAGCGGCCTTGACGGTCGCTTTTGTTTTGCGTCGTGTCTTCGCTGGCGAGTTTTTTCGGCTGCTGATGCAGACGGCTCTTGAAGAGCGGCGGACGTCGTCCTATCAACTGGCGCATGCATGGCATGCCTCCTTTGGTTGGCTTGTTGTGCTGACCGGCCAGGTCAATGTTTTCAAGGCCCGCGACCCTCCCAAGGTCGCGGGTTTTCTTTTGGGGCAACCGTTTGGGAGCGCGCTGATCAAGGCGCAAGGTGCGCGGCCAACAAACATCACCCACTCGTCTCCTCATCGCGCTTCATAATTTCCTCCCTGCTCGGCATCACAACGACCGACGTCGGCACCTGCGATTTCCGGCGCGGATAGCCCCAATAAAATCTGCGCGGAATTTTTCTTTCGTCGCACAACGCCCGCACCACCTTGTGCGCTTCCATGTTGTGCAGGCCAACGCTCCTGCAGGCGGGTGCCACGTCGGAGCCGGTGCGCGCGACGATCGTCACCGCGCGCTCGATCCGAATCCTGAATTGCTTCTCGCTGATCCGCGCCGCCTCGGCTTTGCGGAATCGCCGGCCGCGCCGACGCAACGCTCTCAAAAATTCCTCGGTGGGTTTATTCGGGTCGGTGCTGGCGCCTTGGCGCCTTCTGCAGTATGGCTCGGCTCATGACGTCGCCCTTCCCTTGCTCGGTTGGCGATGTTGCTGGAATGAGATCGGGCCGTCCGGTTGGCTCCGGGCGGCTCTCATCCAGATCAACGCATCTTGCCATCCCTGGCGCGCGTTCGCATGCAGTTCGGTCCTACGCGATCCTACACGTCGCCGGCTCGCATCTTTGACGCCGGCGCCATCAACGCAGCGATGATCAAGTATCGGTGAAAATTTTCTCGCCCTTGGCGGGGCGCGTCCCGACCTCGGTCTGAAGCTCCTTGCCCCTCACAAGCGAGCGCAACGGGTTTCCTTGAGGTAGATCAAGCGGCGAAGCTCAATCGCAACGGAACTTTGTTTCCCGCATCATGTTCAAGGGCCGCTCGGTGATGAGATTGAGCTCGCAGCTTCGAGGGGCACAGATTGGTTTTGGAGACATTCTTTGTCTGCTGTTGCTTCTCGTATTGCCCGTTACATGTTCCGCCCTAGAAATACGATCCGTGCAGACCTGCTCAGGCATCGTTTTGCGGCTGCGCGGTGACATCAAAGTGGGTGACTATTCTCGGCTAAAGGCGCGTTTCAAAGGAAAAGAAGCGATTGTTGGTCTCGATCTGAGTTCGGAGGGGGGAGATCTGGAGGAGGGTCTTCGGATCGCAGATCTGGTGCGCCGCAAGGCGCTTACCGTCTACGTTGCCGACAAATGTAATTCCGCTTGCGCCGATGTTTTTTTTGCTGCAGCTAATCGGTATTTTGGAGCGGACACAAAGATCGGTGTCCATGCTGTTTCTAATGACAGAGATAACGAAGACGTGGGGTCTAAGCTTCTGACGATTAAGCTGGCGAGGCTCTGGGCGAAGCATGGTGTCCCCAACTCCGCCATTGGCAAGATGGTCACCACTCGCCCCGAGGCGATTACTTATCTGGACCAAGCTGATTTGTCGGGTCTTGACGCGTCAGAAGGAGATCCTTTTGCATACAAAGCCGAAAAGTCGAGCGAGGTGGGACAAGCGCAGCAGCAAAGCTGCGCAACTCAATTGCATACCGGCAGCGGCGTGAGACGTGAACTGCTACCTGTTCAATAGGATATCAGGCGGAAAGCTGGCCGCGCTCCTGCGATGCACGAGTCCGGAAATGGCAGGTTCCGGACATGGCGCAATGTCCGGCGCTAGTCCGGAATGCGCGTCAAACCGGACACCATCTTGCTGGCGTCATATCACCTGTCTCAGACGGCTTTCATTGGATGACGCGATAGCGCTTGGCGCGCTTGCGGCGTGGGGTGATCTCCGGACCTGGCTTGCCGGCCTTCAAGGCCCTCATCATTCCAATCCTGGCCAACATGGTCGGGCCGCCGCGCTCGGTGACCAGCTCGCGACCGTTGGGCAGCGCGATCGGGTCGTCAAAAGCTCGTTGCCAGCCGCGGTCAGCCAACGCGGCGCCCGATGCATTCATTCTTTAGTAGACGCGGCGATGCCGTCGATAACCCGCGGGCCCTCCCACGCCCACGAAATAGGGATTGATCTCGCATAGTGCGTAGCGGCCCGACGCAGACGCGTTGCACTGAGGCAGCGACGTGTAGCTACATTCGTAATAGTTGGCTCCCCTGCCGTACTCGTGCAGGCAAACCGGATACGCCGGATCGTACCTCTGGGCCGCCGCCGGCCCTATTGACACCGTCCCGATCGCAAAAATCGCCAAGGCCAGAATACGCATCAGAACCCTCCTTGATTGTCCTGCGTTCCGGCCTCGGCCGGATTTTCAGATCGCAAGGAGACAGGCCCGTTGTTCCCAGTCAATTCACGTTCGCCCGTTGGGGGTAGGCCGCGTGCTGGCACCGCTCGCCCCGATCGAATGGGTTAGCCGTAGCAGCATGCCACATGATGGTGCGGCGGCCATTTTTGTCCACCTCGATTCCCCTCATCGTTTGCTCTCCTGCAAGGCTAGAGTCAGGGCGACTTGTACCAATCTCACCGGCTCACGGCCTTCGACCGCCGATAGCAGGACTTTCATCACCGTTTGCCACTCCTCGCGTTCGTGCATGCTGCGAGGTAGTTTGTCGACATAACGCCCGGCATCCAGCAGCGTTCGAAGCTCGCCACCGTCCGGCAGCGGGATCGGTTCGTCGAACGGGCGCTTCCAGCCCTTTGGCGCCATCAGGCAGACATCTCGGTGCCGGCAGCGGGGAGCACAAAATAAGCCGTTAAAACCGCTGCGCGGGGAATGCCGGGTGTTTCCGGTGTGACCGTGGTGACTTGCTTGCGGCTACTCTCATTTTGCACGCAAGGCTGCGGGCGCATCGGGCGCCCGGCATTCCCTGCGCCCTGATCTTCAGAAGGCGGGAAGTTGATAGCAAAAGCTCGAGCAAATGTGCTGCGAGAAAGCGGACGCTTGTCTTTCTGCGGCGCGATGGATTGCTTCGCTTCGCTCGCAACCACGCGCGAATGCCCGGCACAATCCACTCAGCTGAAGCTCGCCTCCGCCCTCCCCAGCCCATCCAGCTGCATGATCACGCGGTCGCCGGCATTCAGCCAAAGCGTCTTGACGAGGCTGCCGGTGAGCACGATCTGGCCCGCGTGCAGGCCCCTGCCCTCGGCTGCGAGATGATTGGCGAGCCAGGCGAGCGCGTGATGGGGATGGCCGAGCACGTCGGCGCCGGTGCCGCGGCCCGCTTCTGCATCGTTGACAATGGCACGGCCGACAATCTGCAGGAGGTTCGGCGCGTCCGAACGCGCGACCTTTTCGCCGAGCACGCAAGCGGCGGCAAAGAAATCATCCGCAATCAGCGTCGGCGCGCCCAGTGCCTCCCATTTGACGTAGCGGTCGTCGACGATCTCGATCGCGGGATAATAGGCCTCGATCGCTTCGGTCACCCACTCTGTCGTGAACGGAAATTCGGACGGCAAAAGATCGCGCTTGAGCCGCACCGCGATTTCGCATTCGACGCCGACGCGAACGAAATCCTTGTTGCGCAAGCTCGCGCCGCTGTCGTGCACGCCGCGCGCGAACACGCCGCCGCCGCATGGATGCGGGATGCCAAGATACCGCTGCATCACGTTGCTGGTGCAGCCGATTTTGTAGCCGACCAGGCCGCCTTCATACGGCAGCAGGAGATCGTGGACGGCGCGCTGGATCAGGTAGCCCTCGGCCTCGTCGTTCGGCGCAATCTCCGGCGGCAGCGATTGAAGCGGCGTGCGGTTGCGCCGGGCGGTCGCGATCGCCTGCGCAGCGGCGAGAATGTTGTCCATGCCGCCAAGCCTATCACGATCCGGAAGATCGCGATTCGGGCGATCGCGATCTGGGCCATCACGATTTGCGTGCGTCCATCGCGGCAGGCGGGGGCCGAAACGCCGCGGAAGGTTTGGCCTTTGGAACCGATTGGGCTGCAAGCCCCTAAGATCGCCTTTGTCACCATTCCGCCAAAATGGACACAAAGGACGGTCTAGCTCGTCGACAGGCCGGCGTCGGCACCATTGTCATGACGATCGCCCTGATGATCGATCTGCGCGCCGACACCGGCAAGACCACGATCACTGCGGAACTTCGGAAGCATGAAACGATGATCGGCCAGGTGGCCGGCCGATCATCGTTGGCGGCGGCGCCGTTATGGCCGATCCGATGACCGACATGTCGGTACCGTTCCTCGGCCCGGCGATCGTCGCGCTGCTGCACCATGCGGGGGTGCTGCTGCTTGCCGCCTGCCCTACTTTGGTCCGGCGATAGGCAGCGTTTCCGCCGCCTCCTTCGGATCGCCGAGGCCGTACTCGCCAGGATCTGCACCGAAGGAAGGTGTTGTTGTTCCAGCGATGCCGAACCCCTATGTGTGATCTCGACGCTAATTATCGCGATCCGATCCTTGGTTCCGAGCCGCTGGTCAATCCGGAACTTCGGGCGGAAGAACTCCTTGTGAAGCGTATTGTACGCCAGCCAGACCCCGACCCTTACCTTGTCCAACCAATCACCTTGTCCAACCAATCAAGTAGCCCATAGCATTGCGAGACCTGAAGGGGCTCTCCAGCGAACAACGCTTCCATGGCCTTCTTGGCTTGGGCTTCAAGCTTCTTTCCATAAGATTCGTTGCAGGACCGGCAGGCCCGGAAATGGAATGTGGACGCCGGCTGATGATGTCCTTGCCGGTGATCGGGTCGGTCTGGATCTTGATCGGCCTGTTGGGATCGCCCGTCGCGCGCAGCATCCACATCGGCAAGACGTGCTCGCGCGATCGATTCGCCTTCCCGACGGGCTCTGCGCAGAACACACAGTTGGACCAACCTGGATCATCCTCCGCTTTCGGCAATCCGGGTACTCATTTGCTGAATAAAGGCCGGGCTGAGCGGCCATAGAATATATATCCAGCCGTCGGCACCCAAAACACAACCGGCGCCAGCCGGCGCGGCTCGCGGAAAGCGGGCAAAATTCCAAATTTCAGCTCTGAAGCGGTTGCTCCAAGCCAAAATCCACGCGTTCATCACCAACGCAGAGTTGAATTTCGCGATTCCTAACAACCGCCCGTTCTTACGCCGTCATCGACCCGTTCTTAGTGTGTCGGCATACGGCCTAGGCTAGCTGTCATCGACGGGCTGCATCCGCGCAGGCGCGTCCTACTCGTCGCGATAGACCTTCTCGCGCTTCTCGTGGCGCTCCTGCGCTTCCACCGACAGGGTTGCGATCGGGCGGGCTTCCAGCCGCTTCAGCGAAATCGGCTCGCCGGTCTCCTCGCAATAGCCATAGGTGTTGTCCTCGATGCGTTGCAGTGCGGCGTCGATCTTGGAGATCAGCTTGCGCTGACGGTCTCGGGCACGAAGCTCGATAGCGCGGTCGGTTTCCGACGACGCGCGGTCGGCGAGGTCGGGGTGGTTGACGTTCTCCTCTTGCAAGGTCTGCAGCGTCAGCCGCGATTCGCGGAGGATTTCCTCCTTCCACGCCAGAAGCTTGGCGCGGAAATATTCGCGCTGGCGCTCGTTCATGAAAGGCTCTTTTTCGGAAGGTCTATAGTTCTTCAACTTTTCCAAGGGCTAGCCCATCTTTCACCTGTGGGTGCCGCAGCCTTTTGCGGCACCGCGCGGACGGCAAGTTCCGCCCGCGCGCGCCTTATATAGCGGCGTCATGTGACAGACAATATCGGCCGCCCCGAAAGCACGACGGCCCCCAAAGCCTTGCACAGGCAAAACTATCCGCTGCCTTACGGGGCCGGTCCGGCTCCTCAGTAGCCGACCGTGAAACGCCTGCGGATATGGGCCGGACGCTCGATTTCGTCGGCAAGGGCAACCGCGAAATCCTCGAAGGAAATCCAGCTTTTTCCGCTCCCGTCGGTCAGAAGCTGGTCGGTTCCGAGGCGGAATTTGGCTGTCCGCTCGCCCGCGGTGAACAAGGCCGAGGGCGACAGGAAGGTCCAGTTCAGGTCCTTTTCCCGGGAAAGCCGGTCGAGGAAGGCCGCGCCCTTCTCGGCTTCGGCCTTGTATTGCGGCGGAAAGGTGGGGGTCGTGACCAGCCGGACGCCGGGGGCCACTTCGAGGCTGCCGGCGCCGCCGACCACGAGATAGCGGCCGATATGAGCGTCCTTGGCTGCCCCGATCAGCTTCTCCGGATCGCTGGCAAGGAAATGGATCGAAGAGATCGCCGCATCATGGCCGGCGAGGAGTTTTGCCAGGGCGGCACGATCGTGGGCGTCGCCCTTTTTCGCCGTGACGTTGGGGAGCTCAGCGATTTTGTCCGGGTTCCGGGCGATCGCGGTGACGGCATGGCCGCGGCGGGCGAGCTCGGCTGCGATGCGCGAGCCGGCATTTCCGGACGCACCGATAACGGCGACTTTCATGGCGGGACTCCTTTACGCGTTTGCGGTAGTCTTGGTGGTATCTTTAAGTGACTAGATAGCAAAAAGAAAGCTGCTGTTAAGAGCGCACTTTAAGATCACCTGGTAACGCCGGAGTAATCGCATGAAGACCGCCAATGCCTATTCGGCCGCTTGCCCGACCCGCCAGATTCTCGATCGCGTCGGCGACAAATGGGCGGTGCTGATCCTGCTGCTGCTCCGCCAAGAACCCGTGCGTTTCAATCGGTTACGCCGCGCCATTGAAGGCATCTCGCAGAAGATGCTGTCGCAGGTGCTCAAAAGCCTCGAGCGCGATGGGCTGATCCGCCGCCGCGCCATCGCAACCGTGCCGGTGACGGTGGAATATTCGATCACGCCGCTCGGGCAAACGCTCGCCGCCGCGGTCGATCCGTTGCGCGATTGGGCCGAACGAAATCTGAAGGAGGTCTTGGTCGCGCAGCGCCGCTACGACGCCCAGCGCAAGCAGGTGGCCGCGTGAGATTGCCTCTCCTCGTCATGCCCCGCTTCAGGCGGGGCATCCAGTACGCCTTAGGCCTCTCGGTCGTGCACCGTTGTCTCTGGAATGCTGCATCGCCCGGTCATTTGGCGCCAGACGCGCGCCGCGCTGTTGCCGGGCGACAACGAGTGGAGAGTTCGGGTCTAGGACTTCCCGGCCTTGGCCAGCTCGACTTCGACCCGCAACTCGATTTCGGACAACACCGCATCGAGGCCGGGATCGCCGGAGGAGGATTTGAGATTGGCGGCGGCATCGCGCAGCCGGCACACGGTGGAAGCGTCGAGATTGCCGGAGAGCAGGCCGAGTTTGAGGTCGTCGAGCACATCGAGCGCACCTTTGCCGCGGCGCACCGAACGCTTGCGCCGCTCGAGCGGATCTTCCTCGACGCCCTGCAGCGCGATCAGCGCGTCGATATTGGCGCTAGGCTTCGGCGCGGACGCGGGGCGCGCTTCCTGGGCCGATGTCGGATCCGGCAGCGCGAAGCCACTGGAAGAGGTCCGCTTGGTGCTGTTGGCCGGCGTTCCAAGCGTGGTGCCGTTCGGTCCGTAGATGCGCATCGTGTGATCTCGCTGGTCTGCCGTGAACTTCGCCTTTTTTTGGTTAAGGCATCGTAAACAGCCCGGCAAAAACTGCCGCCAGGCGGCAGTTTCGCCGTCGCGAGCCGCCCTGCCCTCAGGCCGTCCAAAGATTTTTATTAAATAAAATCAGCAACTTAAAATGGGGGTTAAGCGTGGCATGGCACTCGCATAGCAACTCGCGGATCGCCGTCATGGGAGTGGCCAAGCGATTCTGACGCCAGCGTTCAAGGGGAGCTAAAGGATGCCTAGCGTCCGTCCGGCAAGAGTATTTCAGGTGGCCTGCGCTGCGCTGCTCGCGCTGGCGCAATCGGTCATGCCTGCCGCCGCGACGTCCCGGATCAAGGACCTCGCCAATATCGAGGGCGTGCGGCAGAACCAGCTGATCGGCTACGGCCTCGTCGTCGGCCTCAACGGCACCGGCGATACGCTCAACAACATCCCCTTCACCAAGCAGTCGCTGCAGGCGATGCTCGAGCGCATGGGCGTCAACATTCGCGGCGCCACCATCCGCACCGGCAACGTCGCCGCCGTCATGGTGACCGGCAACCTGCCGCCGTTCGCCACCCAGGGTACGCGCATGGACGTCACGGTCTCGGCGCTGGGCGACGCGAAGAACCTGCAGGGCGGCACCCTGCTCGTCACCCCCCTGCTCGGCGCCGACGGCAACGTCTATGCGGTGGCGCAGGGCTCGCTCGCGATCTCGGGCTTCCAGGCCGAGGGCGAAGCCGCCAAGATCGTGCGCGGCGTGCCCACCGTCGGGCGCATCGCCAACGGCGCCATTATCGAGCGCGAGATCGAGTTCGCGCTCAACCGCCTGCCCAATGTACGGCTGGCGCTGCGCAATGCTGACTTCACCACCGCCAAGCGCATCGCCGCCGCGATCAACGACTATCTCGGCGTCAAGACCGCCGAGCCGATCGATCCCTCCACCGTGCAGCTTACGGTTCCACCGGAATTCAAGGGCAATGTCGTCGCCTTCCTGACCGACATCGAGCAGCTGCAGGTCGAGCCGGATATTGCCGCCAAGATCATCATCGACGAGCGCTCCGGCATCATCGTGATGGGCCGCGACGTGCGCGTGAACACGGTCGCGGTGGCGCAGGGCAACCTCACGGTCACGATTTCCGAGAGCCCGCAGGTCAGCCAGCCCAATCCGCTGTCGCGCGGCCGCACCGTGGTGACGCCGCGTACCGGCGTCAGCGTCACCGAGGACGGCAAGAAGTTCGCGGTCGTCAAGGACGGCGTCTCGCTGCAGCAACTCGTCGACGGGCTCAACGGGCTCGGCATCGGCCCGCGCGACCTGATCGGCATCCTGCAGGCGATCAAGGCTGCCGGCGCGATCCAGGCCGACATCGAGGTGATGTGATGGCGACGAGCGCGATCAACGCCGCCACGGCCGGCACGCCTGCGAACTTCAAGATCCCCGTCATCAACGGACGGCCGGACCTCGAATTCGCCAAGGCGCTCGACAAGGTCTCGCCACAGGCGCAGGTCAAGGCCAAAGCGACCGCGACCGACTTCGAGGCGATGTTTCTCAATCAGATGTTCGCGCAGATGACCAGCGGCCTGAAGGGCGAGGGCCCGTTCGGCGACACGCCGGGCACCGGCGTGTGGCGCTCGATGCTGACCGAACAATATTCAAAGAATTTTGCCAAGGCCGGCGGCGTCGGGATCTCAAACGAGGTCTACCGAACGCTGATCGTGCAACAGGCGAAGCTCGCAAACTGAAATTTTGGGGAAAACGAACATGAACGCCCACGCGCAACAGCGAGACGCAAGATCGCCCGCCCCCACCGCCGCTGATGCGCGCAAGCTCGCCGAGAGCCTGATGGAGGTCATGAGTGCCCTGTTGGGGGTGATCGAACAGGAGACCGAACTGGTCCGCGCCGGCAAGCTGCGCGAGGCGATGACGCTCGGTCCGAAAAAGAGCGAGCTGTCCACCCGCTATGTCGGCGTTGTCAGCCAGCTCAAGGCGAACCAGAAATCGATGTGGCAATCCGCCCCCGAGCTTCTGAAGACGCTGCATCGCCATCATGACACGTTCCGCGCCATGCTGCAGGTCAACCTTACGGTGCTCGCAACCGCCCATGCCGTCTCCGAAAGCATCGTGCGCGGCGTCAATGCCGAAATGCAGCGCCGCAACATTCCGAACACCTATACCGCAGCCGGAAAGCGCGCGGCGCCGGGTCCGCGCCACATCACGCCGCTGTCGGTCAGCCGCTCGCTCTGAAAAATCCTGGATGAATCGTCATCGCGCGTCTCACCTACTTATTGTTCGAGCATGATCTCCGCGCAAACGCCTTCCGCGTTTGATATGCTCAAGCGAAAACCGGTACCCACTTTGCGCTAACGCGGCCCTTCGGGTCCGGATCATGCGCCAGCCTTGCGAAATACCAACAATTTTCATAAAACTGCTGCGTCGCTCGCAGCGCGCCGTTCACCGCATTCCCTAACGCAACGTTGAAACCTGCTGGGCATAGTTGTCAGCGGGACAGGTTGGATTTTGCTCGGGGGCGCGGCACCAGGAGGCGCCATGAGTACCGATTTCAGCATCAGGCCGGTGGGGGCACCGGCTCCATCGCCCGTCGTGCAGCCGCCGAGCCCAGCCGTCGGCGACGCGGTACAGACCGACTTGCCCGCAAGCCAGAGCGTGACGGCGGCGGATGCGGGCGCCGCCGCGCGCAACGATACGCCCGGTGCGAGCGATTACGTGTCGCACCAGGCCTTCTTCGATCGCGCCGCGGCTGCGATGGTCTATCAGGTCCTCGACAGCAAGACCGACCAGGTGGTGGACCAATATCCCGACGAAGCGGTGCTGCGCCGTCGCGCCTATTTTCACGCGCTCGATCTTGCAAAGGGCACGCCGCCGCGCGTCATCCCGACCGACCGCACGGCCTAGCGCCTTTTCCGTTCCGATTGAATCGGAACGGAGGTGGCTCTGCGCGGCGTAGGCCGAGTGCCGGGCCGTGGCCCGTCGTCAGCGGCGGCCGGCAAGTCCCGCGGCGATATTGCAATTGATGTCGATCAGCGATTTCAGCTTCGCCGGATCCGGATCGAGCTGCATTTCGATGGTTCGTGTCAGCACGAACAGGCCGATATTGGCGATGTTCTGGCGAACCTCCAGCGGATGCGGATTTTCGTTGGCCTCAGCCTCGGTCATGAAGATCGACCACAGCCTACGGTTGAACATCAGCGCCTTGTGCAGGTTCCGATCCGGGCCGCTCCAGTTGGTCTGGATTTCCTGCAGTTGTCGCGCCGCCTTGAGCAGCGCCTGCGCCTCTATCTCCCGCGGAGCTGCCGTTGTTTGCGACGTGCGTGCATAGGCTTGAGCGGCATGAGACATCCATTACCCCGGGATTTACGCTGTGACGCGACGAGACTGCCCAGTTTTTGTACGAGCTTGCTTTTAAAATATGGTTAGCGGCTATTTCCGTATTTGTCCGGAATAAGAAAAATTCGAGGCACAGGTTGCCGACCCGTAGCCTTTTTCGTTCTGATTGAATCGGAACGGAGGCTCTGGCTTTCTGTTTTGACGCGTTTTCTTTGCGCAAATCGAGGCCGCCCCCGGCTATCCAAGTCCGGGGCAGACTTTCGCTGAGAACGCTGTAGTTGCCGGCAGGCGCAAAAAAAGACGGCGGGTTTCCCCCGCCGCCCTATGTTTTCTCTTTGCCGACGAGATCAGCGCAGCAGCTGCAGCACGCTCGCCTGCGACTGGTTGGCGAGCGCGAGCGCCGAGACCGCGATCGACTGGCGGGTCGACAATGCCTGGCTGTTGGCCGCCTCCTCGTTGGTGTCGGCCAGCGTCAGATTCGACGCGCCGGTCTGCAGCACGTTGATCAGGCTCTTCGAGAAGTCCTGGCGGATCTCCACGATCGACAGGTTCGAACCGAGCGCGGAGGCTTCCCCGCGCAACGTGGTCGAGGCGGCGTCGAGCGAACTGAGGATCTTGTTGGCGGAATTGCTGTCCAGGAAGTCTAGTCCCGAGGTCAGCTGCGATAGACCAAGGCCGGCATCGTTGAAGGTGACGCCCTGGATGTTGAGTGTCGACTTGCCGGTTTCGTTGAACACCAGCTTCAGGGTGTCGCCGTTCAGCAGGTTGACGCCGTTGAAGGACGCGTCCTGTGCGGTGGTGTTGATCTGCGTCAGCACGTTGTTGTACTGCGCCACCAGGTTGGCGCGGGTTGCCTGCGAGCTCGGATCGACAACCGGCGCCTGCGGCCCGACGATGCCATTGAACGCCTGGCCGGAGGTCGTGACGGCCGTACCGCCGATCGCGCCGATTGTCGAGGAAGCCGCATCGTTCGTGGCGACGATGTTGATGACGCCGGTCGTGCTGATGCCGGCCTGCAGGTTGTTCGCCGCCAGCGCCGCATTGAGCTGGTTGAGCGTCGAGATCTGGCCCGCACCGGTACCGAAGGTGATGCTGGTCGCGGTGCCGCCGCCGGTCGCGCCGATGGTCAGCGTCTGGCCGCTTAGCGGGGGCGGAACGACGGCGGTAGTGCCGGCCGAGAGGCCCAGCGCCGCGAGTGCGTTGCCGGAGCCCCCGAGCACCAGGTTCTGGGCGGTGCCGGTGCTCAGCACGAGCTTGCCGCCGGAAACGCTCGAGGCGGTCGACGCGCCGGTGATGCTGTCGATCGCGGCCAGGACGTCGCTCACCTTCAGCGTGCTACCCACGCCGATGCCGATAGTGACGTTGCCCAAGGCGTCGGTGGTTGAGTTGGTTTGCGCGGTCGAGAAGCTGATGGTCTTGCCGTCGACGGTCAGGACCGAGCCGTTGGTGATACCGGGGCTTTGGAGGTCGTTGGACGTTGAGCTCGCGGTACCGAGCAGTTGGGTCGCAGCGGTGATCGCGGCCGCGCCGGTGGTGGCGTCGTTGGTGACGGCGGTGCCGGTCAGCGTGTTGTTGGAGTAGGCTGTGCCGAGCAGATTATTGGCGTTGGCGCCGGAGATGGCGGCGGACGATATGTTCGACTTGGTATCGTATCCGGTCGGGCTCTGCAGCACCTGGTTGGCGATCGACTGCGCGTTCGCGACCAGGCTCTGCAGCGAGGTGATGCCGGTGTTGGCGGCCTGCAGCACCTGCACGCCGTTGCCGATGCCATCGAGCAGGTTCGAGATGTCGCTGGCGCGGTTGTTCAGCGACTGCGCCGTGAAAAACTCGGTCGGGTTGTCGAGGGCTGTATTGACCTTGTTACCGGTGGCAAGGTCATTTTGTGTCGTTGCCAGCAGCGCGGCCGTCGACTGCAGCGAGAGCAGGTTCTGACGAACCGATGCCGAGAGAACAATACCGGACATGTGGCAAACCTTCCTAGTTAGTCCACCCCATTTCTAGGAACACACGCTTAAATTATGGTTAATGGCTGTTTAAATAATTTGATTAACGCTTTGTTACCTTGCCGCCGCGGCCGCCGGCGCCGGCCCAAACGCAAAAACGGCGGGGTTTCCCCCGCCGTTTGCGTCTTGTCTTTTTCGCGAGATATCAGCGCAGCAGCTGCAGCACGCTTGCCTGCGACTGGTTGGCGAGCGCCAGCGCCGAGACCGCGATCGACTGGCGGGTCGACAGCGCCTGGCTGTTGGCCGCTTCCTCGTTGGTGTCGGCCAGCGTCAGGTTCGACGAACCGGTCTGCAGCACGTTGATCAGGTTCTTGTTGAAGTCCTGACGGATCTGCACGATCGAGAGGTTCGAACCGAGCGCGGAGGCTTCCCCGCGCAACGTCGTCGAGGCGGCGTTAAGCGAGGTAAGCGCCTTGTTGGCCGAGCTGTTGTCCAGGAAGTCGGTGCCCGCGGTGAGCGTCGACAGATTGAGGCCGGCATCGTTGAAGGTGACGCCGGTGATGCTCAGGGTCGACTTGCCGGTTTCGTTGAACGTCAGTTTCAGCGTGTCGCCGTTCAACAGGTTGATGCCGTTGAAGGACGCATCCGTCGCGGTGGTGTTGATCTGCGCCAGCACGTTGTTGTACTGCGCCACCAGGCTCGCACGCGTGGCCTGCGAGTTGGGATCGGCAACCGGCGCCACCGCGGCGGCCGACAAGCTGAAAGGCGCGCCGGAGGTTGAGACGGCCGTGCCGCCGATCGTGCCGACCGTCGAGGACGCCGCATCGTTCGAGGTCGTGATGGTGATCGCGCCGCTCGAAGAGTCGATCGAGGCCTGCAGGTTGTTCGCCGCCAGCGCCGTGTTGAGCTGGTTGAGCGTCGAGATCTGGTTCGCACCGGTACCGAAGGTGATGCTGGTCGCGGTGCCGCCGCCGGTCGCGTTGATGGTCAGCGTCTCACCGCTCAGCGGCGGCGGGGTGACGGCGGTGGTGCCGGCCGAGAGACCGAGCGCGGCGAGCGCGTTGCCGGTGCCGGCGAGAACCAGGTTCTGGGTGGTGCCGGTGCTCAACACGAGCTTGCCGCCGCTGACCGAGGAGGCGGCCGAAGTGCCGGTGATGCTGTCGATCGCGGTCAACACCGCTTGCACCGTCAGCGTGCTGCCGCTGCCAATGCCGATGGTGACGTTGCCCGAGCCGTCGGTGCTCGAGGTGGTCTGCCCGGTCGAGAAGGTGATGGTCTTGCCGTCGACGGTCAGGGTCGAGCCGTTGGTGATGCCGGGGCTCTGCAGATCGTTGGACGTGGAGCCCGCGGTACCGACCAGGAGGGTCGTAGCGCTGATCGCGGCTGCGCCCGTGGTGGCGTCGTTGGTGATGGCGGTGCCGGTGACATGGTTGTTGGAGGTGGCGGTGCCGAGCAGGTTGGTGGCGGTAGCGCCGGTGATGGCGGCCGAGACCACGTTGGACTTGGTGGAGTAGCCGACCGGGCTCTGCAGCACCTGGTTGGCGATCGACTGGGCGCTCGCGACCAGGCTCTGCAGCGAGGTGATGCCGGTATTGGCAGCCTGCAGGACCTGCACGCCGTTGCCGATACCATCGAGCAGATTGGAGATATCGCTGGCGCGGTTGTTCAGCGACTGCGCGGTGAAGAAGTTGGTCGGATTGTCGAGGGCCGAGTTGACCTTGTTGCCGGTGGCGAGGTCATTCTGGGTGGTGGCGAGCAGCGTAGCGGTCGACTGCAGCGAGAGCAGGTTCTGGCGGACTGATGCGGAAAGAACAATGCCGGTCATTTTCATACCTTTCTGGTCTGAAACTAGAGTACAAGCGCAACCCCGACCTTCTTGATCGGGTGACACTGCGACGGTGCGATCAAGTGGCTAAGAAAGCATGAAGCCGACGGGCTCGAGCAATTCTCCGATGCCGAAGCTGCGCTGCGAGGGGATGGTTCTCCCGCCGGGCCGATGACGAACGGGCCTTGATAAGACTGCACATTCTCGCGTCGGCCGCGGCGTTAACCAGCCGTTAACCCTGATCGGAAAGGATCGCTGCAAGTCGGTTAACAAACGACGCGAGCGGGCCGACGCTCTCGGCTGCAGTTGATCGCCGGCGCGAGATGCGGCAACGGAGAATCCATATGTCCTTGAAAGTCGAATTGAAGCCGCACGAACGGATCATCATCGGCTCCTGCGTGATCACCAACACCGATCAACGCGCCCGGCTGTTGATCGACGGCGACAATATTCCGATCCTGCGCGAAAAAGACATCCTGACGCCGGAGACCGCCGATACTCCGGCCAAGCTGATCTATCTGGCGGTGCAATTGATGTACATCTCGCCGGACCCGCGAGCCAACCACGGCACCTATTTCAATCTGGTGCGCGATATCGTCACCGCCGTGCCGAGCGCCTGGCCGATCATCGAGGGCATCAACAACCATATTCTGACTGGCGAGCTGTATCAGGCGCTGAAGGAAGCCAGGAAACTGGTCGCCTACGAGAGGAAGCTGCTGGATCAGATCGAAGCCTTGAACGCCGCCAAGCACGACGTCGGCACGGCCGCCTGAGAGCCCTCTCGCTGCCGATTGAGGCATGGTCCGGAAAAACCTTGTCCCGCATCTGTTGCGGGATAGACACCGGCTTTCCCTTGGCTAACACACATGGGAAGCGCGTTTGCGCGGGGATCACGCCCAAACGATAGACTAGCGATAGCGGCTCGATCCGAAGCTATCGCGCTTCAAGGCCGCCGCTACATTGCAAGCAGCGGCGCCTGGACATCCCCGAGCTCGCAGGCGTCCGATCGCCGCGCGCCGAACTCCAGCACCGCCGCGATCAGCAGATCGATATCGCAGATGTCGGTGCGGTGATTGACGATCGCCACCCGTATCGCGAGCTGGCCGTCAAGCACCGTGGTCGACGGCGCCGCGATACCGGATTCCTGGAGGTTGACCACGATCTCGCCATTGACCTTGTTGGCATCGTCTGCGCGATAGCGGAAGCAGACAATATTGAGATTGACGGGCGCCAGGAGCTCCAGCCGGGGCTCGGCCTGGATGCGGCCTTCGAGGTATCCGGCGAGCGCACAGCAGCGCGCGACGACCGCCCCGAGCTTCTCGGTGCCGAAGGTCTTCAGGGTGAACCAGGTCTTGAGCGCCCTGAACCCGCGCGACAGATCCGGACCGAGGTCGCACGGCCAGACCGACCCTGCAGCGAGCCCCCTCGTCTCCCGTCGCAGATAGGCCGCAGGCGCAGCGAACGCCGCGCGATGCTGTTCGCCGTCGCGCACCATCAGGAAGCCGGCGTCATAGGGCACCTGGCCCCATTTGTGGAAATCCAGCGCGATCGAGTCCGCAGCTTCGATGCCGGCGAGCTGCGGCGCCAGCGCCGGCGAGAGGATCGCGAGCGCGCCGAACGCGCCATCGACGTGAAACCAGAGATTTTCCTCGCGGCACAAGGCGCCGAGCGCAACCAGATCGTCGATTGCGCCGATATCCACGGTGCCGGCGGACGCCACCACCAGGAAAGGTTTCAGGCCGATCCCGCGGTCGCGCGCGATCTGCGCGCGCAGCGCGGCAACGTCGATGCGATGCGACCGATCAATGGCGATCGAGCGCAGCGCGTCGCTGCCGAAGCCCGCAATGTCCATTGCCTTGGTGATGCAGCCATGCGCCGCCTTCGACGTGTAGGCGGTCAGTAGCGCGCCTTCGTCGCCGATGCCGGTCTGCCGCGCGCGCGTTCCGAGCGCCGATGTGCGCGCCACCAGCACCGCCATCAGATTGGCCATCGAGGTGCCGGTGACGAAAATTCCGCTGGCGCCGTCCGGAAAGCCGAACATCTGGCGCGTCCATTCGACGATCTGCCGCTCGACTTCGATCGGCATGTGATCGCGCCCGCCGAGATTGGCATTAAGTCCGGCCGCCAGCATCTCGGCCAGCATGCCGACGGCGGAGCCGCCGCCATGCACCCATCCCATGAAGCCGGGATGAACATTGCCGGTCGCGTAGGGCACGACGAAATCGCTGAATTCGCGATAGACATCGGCGAGCTCCGAAGCCTGCCGCGGAAGGGCCTCGCGGAACCGGGCGCGAACCGTGTCCGGGATCGGCTGCCAGACCGGGCGCTCGCGGATCCTGGCGATATAGTCGATCATGTCATCGAGCATGCGATGACCTTGCGCGCGAATCTCGTCCCAGTTCTGCGGATCGAGCGTCTCGCCCACCTCGGGCCGCAGCGGCGCCTGTCGCAGGACCTTGGTCATGCCGCGCGCTCCCGCCCCAACGCGACCTGGCGCTCCAGCATCGCCGCGAAAGCGTCGAATATCCTGCGCATCTGCGGGGGCTTGTAGGGAAAGATATCCGGCGGATCCATGTTGTGCACGACCGCGGTATTGTCCGCCTCGAAGATCAGGAGCGCGCCGTCTCTGGTTTCCGCGCAGTCCACGGTGAAATAATCGAGGCCGATGCGTTCGGCCATGCCGGCAAGCGCGGCCTGATGCCTGCGGCCGAAGCCTAAGTCGAACGTGCGCATGAAGGTCTCTTCCTCCAGGCGCTTGGCGGCGCTGTGCGTCATTTGGGCGTTGAGATACCAGATGTCCCAGCGGTCGGCGATCGCCATGTGGCAGGCGTAGGGCCTTCCGTCGACGAATACGACCCGGTATTTCCGGAACAGGCCGTCCTCGCCGGCGTAGTCGACAAATCGCGAGACAAAGAACTCGCCTTGTTCGCGCCCTTCGAGATAGCGCGCCATCGCCGCGCCGTCGTCGATCTTGGCGAGGCCGACGCCGGCGTGCGATCCGCGCGGCCGCACGATGACGGGAAAGGCAAGTTCGGCCGCGATGGCCGCGAGCGCTGCGTCCGATTTCGCGGCTAGCGACAGTTGCTCGCGCATGACGGCGATCGTCGCCGGAATCCGCAAGCCCGCGACGCCGCCGAGCAGGCGATGCAGCTTGTCGCGATCGAGATTGCAGACGCGCTTCGGCGGGTTGAGCAGCGGGCGCGGCCAACGCGAGACCGCGGCGTCGATCTTGCGCAGCGCCTCGCGGCAGTCCTCGGAGTCGGAGGCGATCACGATCGCAACGTCATGATCGGGCAGCGGCACCGGCAATTCGGCCTCGCCGATGACATAGAGCATCATCAGTTCGACGCCGGATTCCTCGAGCAGGAACTCGATCGGCGTGTTGCTGCCCATGTCGGTCGCCGCCGCCAGCGCCAGAACGCGCAGCCGCGGGTTCCTCGAAACGCAGGGCGAGCGGAACAATTGATGGGACAACAGCACCTCGTGCTGAATGGCAAGGCCGGCCTCCTTGTCGCCGAGCAGCTGGGCGATCAACGACAGGTCGAGCCCCTCGCCCGCCTCCGCACGGCCATCGAGCAGCTTCGCGATCAGCTCCGCCCAGATCGGCCGAAGATCCTTGCCGTCGAATGCCATCTTCGCAAGCCTCGCCATGCCGATGCGATCGGCGCAGCCGGCGCGGGCAGCCTCAGAAAGCTCGAGGGGCCTAGAGTCCATATGACAACTCCGCAACGTCCGTGCCGCCTGCATGCGCAAGCAAGAACTCGATCTTGGCAACGACCTCAGCGACACGATCAATTTCGCGCTGCAGGTTTTTCTGCGCAGTGCCAGCCTCGGCCGACCACGCCTCGGTGAGGAGGCGCGCGCCGATGCACAGACGCAGCACCGCGGCAGGCTCCCCGCCGCGCCGCTCCAGTCGAACGGGCTGGCCGACCAGGCAGCGGCGGGCCGCGATCTGTCGATCGGCCTCGCTGCCGACCGCCATCTCGCTTATCTCATGCGTCAGCGAACGATGGACGGCCCGACAAGCCTCCACCGACAGCGGGCTGCCGTGCCGCTTCATCATGAACGGAAAGATCGTGGCAGCGGCGAACTCCTCGTCGTCGGCATCGTCAGCCTTCGTCTCGAACTCGACGAGGCGAAGCGACGGCGACAGCGCGATCAGGCTTTGGATTCCCGCTCCCAATTCCTTCAGCGCCAGCGCACGAAACCCATCCGGTACCTGGTAATAGGCCTTGATCTCTTCGAGCGCGGCCTCCCAGCGCAGCCACTGACCGAAGTTCGGCCGGCTCTCGAACCGTGACCGCAAGCCGGCCCACCGGTTCGGCCAATCGCTTCGACCGGCATAGTCGAGAAGTCCGCGCGAAATCTTGCCGCCGTCGAGCGATCGCGAAAGCCGCGACGGGACCAAGAGCGCGCCGCTGAAGGCGGGCCCGCCGAAATATTTTGAGCCGGTGATCAGCACCAGATATCCGCGATCGAGATAGTTGCGCATCCGGCGGCGGCCGAGACGCATCTGACAGGCATCGACGACGACGAGAACCTTGTCGGGCCAGCGGCGCGCAATCTCGTCAAGGCACGCCTCGCCGGGCGCGCGCCAGCCGAGCTTCGAGCAATCCATGATCTGCAGCAGCACGCGAGTGCGGTTTCCGACCGCGGTCTCGATCGCGGCGAGAACCGCCGCGTCGCCCGCTCCATCGATCAGCGGCAGCGCAACGCTGTCGCCCGAAAGGCCGGCAATCGGCGTATCTTTACGAACCGGGCGCCCGCCCGCCGTCAGGCCGGCAAAGTGACGGCCCCGCGCCGTGTACAGCGTTCCACTCCCGGTCTGATCCGACCCGACGACGATCGTCGTCAGTTTCGACCCGAGCAGCGATCGCGCAAGGAACAGGGCGTGAAGCTGGGAATCCGTGCCTGACGGCGAAAAGACGACATCCACCGCCGCGGCCGAAAGCCCGAGATGCGCGCTCAACTGCTCGCGCATCTCCTCGATACGCGCATCGAACGCCTCTTCCACGCCGGCCATGATCGCCGCGCGCATCAGCTCCTCCCGCGCCAATTCGGCACGGGCATAAGCGCGCTCCGAGATCGAGGACGCGGTACTGGAGGCGAAATTCCAGGTCTCGGGCGAAGGCACCGGTCCACAGCCATATTCGTTGACGCCACTGACCGAATCGAGCGTCAGGCGCGGATCGCCGCCACCGACGAGCAGGTGATCGAGCGGCGCGAACAAGTCGCGCAGGTCTTGTCCAGATCCTGGCGCAGACCCGCCATCGGACGGCCGGAAGCCGGACGCTTTGGCGATCTGCAAGTGGGTGGCGGCGGATGTCATTGGCGATTTCTCAGGCAGCATTCGCCGCGCACGGCGCCGCCGCGAACTGCGAGGCGATATCGCCGTGGAACACGGCGGGTCCGACATGATCGAGCCGGCTGTCGAGATCGGCCCAGATCTCGCCGCCGATGTCGGTCCAGCGCTTGCAGAACGCGAAATCCTCGCTGAGATAGGTGCCGGTCGCCGGATCGATCATGCATTCGAACAGGGCGAACCTGTTCGGGCTTCCGGCAAGCACGTCGCGCGAATGCTCTCGGAAGAACTGCAACGATGCGTAGCCCGGATGCGCGCACATCGTTTCGAGGACGTGACGCCTGATCATCAGAAAACCGGTCCCGGCGTAGCGCACGCGGGTGAAGCCACCGACGACTGCGACGTGATCGGGATTGTCGACCTCGAGCACGTAATCGAGCGAGGCCGCCGGCAGGTTCGGCCGGTTGGCCTCCAACGCCCGCCTCGCCTTGTCCCAGTTGACACGCTTGATCGGATAGACGCCGGCCACCACGTCGGCGCCGGATTCAATCAGCCGGAACACCTGCTCGGGCCGAAAGCCGATGTCGGCGTCCAGGAATAGCAGATGGGTCGCGGCGGGATCGTCGAGGAACAGCGTCACCAGGTTGGCGCGCGCGCGCGTGATCAGCGCGTCGCCGTCCCGCAAGTGGATTTTGAGGTCGACATTGGATTTGCTGCGGAGCGCCCGCTGCAGGTGGAAAATCGAGCTGGCGTAGATGCTCGACACCTGCCCGCCGAAGCAGGGTGTGGCAACCACAAGATGGATTTGATCGCTCATCGATGGCTCCGAGGCGACATATCCCCGCCTGCAGTTCTGACCAAACAGTAAATAGACGTGGTTAACGAAAACCTAACGCCCCTGCCTTGGCGCATGATCCGGAAGCCTGCCCCGTATTCGCCTGGGCGGCGGTTTTCCGCGCGACAAACGCGGAACGCGTTTGCGCGGAGATCATCGGCAAGCAAGAAACCGGAAGCGCCGATGATCATCATGAAGTCATGCGCCCTGCCCGGATCAGGCCACCGGCAGGAACTTGGTCAGGCTGAGCTGCGAGAGCATCGCGGTGGTCTGGTAGGAAGCCTGCAGGTTGGTCTGGAGCTGCAGGATTTGAGCCGCCACCTCGTTCTGATTGATGCCCTCGGTGTTTGAGACCATGCTCTGCAGTGCCGCCTGGGCCTGAGTTTGCCGGGCGGTGGCGTCCTGCATGGTGTTTTGCGCGTTGGCGAAGTCGGTCTGGATATCCTGAATGGTCTGCTGGCCGGCTTGCGGCGTCAGGTTCGCCGCAACACGCTGGCTGAGCGCAGAAATCTCTCCGGACGAATTGGTCCCGGTTGGCGACACCGTCACGGCGGCATAGACCGCGACCTGCTGGAGCTGGAGGCGGATCGCCTGCTCGTTGGCCTGAGCGCCGAACTGGACGGTCTGCGATCCGTCGATGCGCGCCGTCGATGTCGAGCGCGCCGAACCGGGGCCGGAATTGCCGGTGTACCAGGCGACCGTATCGGCCGAACCGTTCGTAAGCGACGTCGCCGATCCCAGCGGCGTACCGCTGACCCGCAGCGGCGGCTGTGTTGCCGTGATCGGCGAGGCGGTAAAGCCAAGCGAAGCCAACGCCGCCGTAGCGTTGGCGGAGCCCCCGGAGATCGATAGGGTCGAGGCGTTATCGGTGTGGATCGTGATGGCGCCGCCGTCGATCGTCGACGGTGTCGACGTGCCCGTGATCTGATCGATCTTGGTCAGCAAGGTCTGGACGCTGTCGTTGATGTTGATGGTGTTGCCCGACGTCGGCTGGCTGTTGCTGAAGGTGATGGTGGTGCCATTGACGGTGATGGTGTCATTATTGGCGAACCCATTGACCAGCGAGTCGCTTGGTGCTGTGCCAGACAGTGCTGTTTGGCCGGTAATCGGGGTCGGCGGCGTTGTTCCCGACTGGTTATTGGCGACGGTGCCGGTAGCCGTGCTGTCCGTACTGAAAAAATTGTCACCGGCTTCGACGGCCGACGCCGCCATCAGCGAGGTATTGGCCAGCGTGCCGATCGACGTATTGAGCGCTGATTGCAGGTTCGCCGCCGTCGCCGCCGGCGTGGCGCCGATGGCGAAACTTCCGGTTGGCGGCGGCGTCGTGCTGGTCGCGGTCAACTGGACGGATTCGGTGGTACCGTCGGGCAGATTGAAGGTGTAGCTGATCTGATCGCCCGGATTTGGGTTGCCGGCCGTCATGTCGACCGAGACCGACGGCGGCGAGCCGGAAGGACCGGTCACCGTGGCATTGGTCAGCGACGACGTGACCGAGTTCAGCTTGAAGCCGAACGGCGAACCGGCGGCACCTTCGGCGACCTGCACCCCCACCGCCGGCGCCGTCAGTGACGAGATGGCGAGGCGCCCGAGACCGTTGGTGCCGAGATCGGCCTGCTGCCGCTCTGCAATCACCTGCTTCAGTCCGGCCTGGGTAGCGGTGCCGTTCAGGATGTCGTTGGCGGAGGCGACCGCCGGCGTGTTGATGGCGCTGCCAGAAAATATGTAGCGGTTGCCGACCTGGGTGTTCAGAATGCCGACCAGCGCGGAAAGGTCGGACGTGGCGTTCTGCTGGCCGATGGTCTGACCGGTGCTGGTCAGATTTTGCGGCGAGGCGGCCGCGGCGCTTTGCACGTTGCCTGTGGTGCTCGATATCGACTGCAGCGCGGTGTTGGCCGCGGAGATGACCGTGTTTACGTTGGTCATGGTGTCGGTGAAGGCGGAGATATTGGCAAGCTGCGAGCGCGCCGCGATCGCAAAGCCCTCGTTGACCCCCATGCCGGCGTAATCGGTCGATTTCACGCCGCTTGAAAGCTCGGTCGACAGGTTGGAAAGCTGGTTGTTGATATTCTGCACGGACAGGCCGAGCAGAGATGCGCCATAATTGATACTGCTGATCGACATCTTGACCGCCTTACACTTGAGCCTGCAGCAAGCTTTGCATCATGCTTTGGACCACCGACATGATGTGGGCATTGGCCGCGTAGGTATTCTGCACCTGAATCAAATTCGCCATTTCGGTGTCGATGTTGACAGCTGAGGTGGAGTCGAATTTCTGCTGCAGCGTCGAGACCACCACGTCCTGCCCCTGCTGCAGCTGTGTCGCCTGCGTGGAAGCATTGCCCTGCTGGCTGATGAATTGCTGCAGGTAGTTGCTGATCGTGCCGTTGAACGGCTGGGCCGCCGAGCCGAGCCCGGTTTGCGGCGAATAGTTGAAGGTCCCCGTCGTCAGTTGCGAGAACAGGAAATCCGAGCGGGTGTTGTCGCCGGTCGCAGTCGCCGGCGAGGTCGAATAGATGCTGAGCGCCGACGGGTTGGCGAGCACCGCCGGGTTGATCGTGATGCGGCCGGCAAGGCCCGTCATCTGCGAGCCGCTCCCCGTGTACTGGCCGGTATAAAGCGAATTGCTGTCGGTGAACAACGGCAATTGCGGATTGCCGCTGGCCAGCGACGAGGTCGTTGTCGTCGTCGACGCCGCGTTGACGGTCGTCGAGCCCGATCCAACCACGCTCAGCGTGGAACCGGACAGGCTGAACTGCAGGCCGCTGCCGCCAAGCGCCGAATTCAACTGCGAGACCACCGACGTCATTGGGGGCGAGAAGTTGATCCCGACCAGGAGCGGATTGGCGTTAGCGCCATTCTTCAACGGCAGCGCGGTCGGATCGGTCACGTTGACGATCGAAACCTTTTGCTGGGTGTTGGTTGCGGTGTTGGTATAGCTAAGGTTGATCGTGTTACCCGCCAACAGGTTCGAGGTGTTGACGGAAAATCCGGCCGGCGGTCCGGTGACCGCGGTGCCGGCCGTGGTCTGATCGGACAATGAAGAAGACAGCGTCGCCGCCAGCTGGTCGACCTGGGTCTGGGCCTGCACCAGGGTCTGGTCGCGCAGCTTGAGGTCGGCTGCAATCTGGCCCGAACTGAGCACGTTGTTGGCGACCACGTCGATCGAGGCGCCGTTCGGCAATTTGATGTTCAGCGATCCGACACCGGACTTGGTTGGATCGGAATTATAGAGCGACGTCGCGCTGAGTGCGCCCGGGGAGCTGTAGGTGAAGGAGGAAGCCAGCCCCCCGCCGACCAGCTGGATGCCCGAGCTGGTGTAGACGTTGGCCTGGTTCGACGAATCGGTCACCACGCGGACGTCCGCCAGCTTCGACAGGTCGTTGACGGCGCTATCGCGCTGGTCCATCAGGGTTGCTGCTTGCGGATCGGTCGGGCTCATGCCCTGGAGCCGGGTGTTGAGCTGCGCGATCTGGCTCATGTCGGTGTTGGCCTGGGCCGCCGAATTGCCGATGTCCTGATCGACATTGGTGCGCAGGGACTGGATGCCCTGCGTCGTGGTGTTGAGTTGCTGGGCCAGCGTCTGCGCCGCCGTCAGCGCCACGCTTTGCGCGGACGAGTCGCCTGGATTGCTCGACAGCGACTGCAGCGCGGTGGTGAAGTTGCTGAGCGACGTTTCAAGGGTGCCGGCGCCGCCGGGCGTCCCGTAGACGCTCTGCAACTGGCCGAGGATATTCGCCGTCTGGTCGGCATAGGCGCCGCCGGCGGTTTCGGTGCGCAATTGGTTCTGGACGAACAGGTCGAGCGCGCGGTTGACGCCGGTGGTCTCGACCGTCGAGCCGAAGCCGCCGCTGGCGACCTCGATCTGGTTGGGGTTCTGGGCGACGTAACCAGGGGTCTGCGCGTTGGCGACGTTCGACGAGATGATCGAGAGCGCCGCCTGGTTGGCGCTCAATCCCGACATCGCGGTGGCAAGGGCTGAACTCAAACCCATGGAAATTGCCTGCCTTCGGTTACATTACGCCTAGTGCGCCAATCAGCGCAGCACGTTCAAGAGATCCTGGACCATGCTGTTGGCCGTGGTGATCACCTTGGTATTCGCCGAATAGGCCTGCTGGGTCACGATCAGCTTGGTGAACTCGTCGGCGATGTCGGTGTTCGATCCTTCCAGCGACGAACCGCTGATCGTGCCAGAAGCGCCCAGGATCGCTGGTCCGGATTGGTCGGTGACCTGATAGGCGCCACCATCGAGCGCCTTGAGGTAGTTGGTGCCGTTGAAGTGCGACAGCGTGACCGAGGCGAGATCGATGTTCTGCCCGTTGGAGAACGTGCCGACCACGAGGCCGGAGTTGTTGATGGCCACCGATTGAAGCTGGCCGGCGGCGAAGCCGTTCGGGGTGATGGCGTTGATGGTCGCCGAACCGCTCGAGCTCGCAAATTGCGTCAGGGCGCCGGTGGAGATGTTCATCGTCAGGTTGCCGAGCGATTGCCCGTCGACCTTAACCGCTGGAATGTTGATCGCCGAACCGGTCGGAGACGTCAGCGCACCGTCGGAATTGAAGGTGAAATTCGTGCCGACGTTGACCCACGCCGTCTGCGTACCCGCCGCGGCGGTGTCGGTCTGGTAGAAGAGATTCCAGGTGTCCTGGTGCCCGGTACCGAGCGTAGCGCTGTCGGACTTGACCCAACGCAATTGCAGGTTAACCGGCGTTCCTGCCGCGTTGTAAGCCGTCGCCGCGCCGCCGCTGATGGATTCGTTGGTGAACGATGTCAGGTCGTTGGCGATAACGACACCTGTACCTTTGTTAGTGCCGGGCGCACGCACCGTCGTGCCGGCGCTCAGGCCGAGCGCGGTGAGCGCGTTGCCGGTGGTGCTCGAGATCACCAGGTCCTGGGCGGTGCCGGTGCTCAGCACGAGCGAGCCGCCGCTGACCGAGGAGGCCGTCACGGCACCGGTGATGCCGTCGATCGCGGTAAGCACGCTCTGCACGGTCAGCGTGCTGCCCGTGCCGATGCCGATCGTGACGTCACCGGAAGCATCGGTGGTGGAGGTGGTTTGCGCCGTCGAGAAGGTGATGGTCTTGCCGTCGACGGTCAGGGTCGAGCCGTCGGAGATCGCGGTCAGCAGGTCGTTGGAAGACGAGCCGGCGGTACCGACCAACTGGGTCGCTGCGGTGATCGCGACCCCGACGGTGGCATCGTTGGTGACGGCGGTGCCGGTGACGGTGGCGTTGATGGGCGGCGCCGGCGAATTGAGAATCAAGGGATTGGAAGCGAAGTCGGAAGGGTTGAGACCGCCGTCCGCGGTGATCGTACCGGAAGCCGCAGAGGAACTTGCCACGGTTTTCGGCTCGGTCGGAAGGTTCGCGGCATATTGGAGGGTGGTGGTCGCCTGCGCCGGAATGAAATTGTTCTGGAACTGGAGGACTTGGGGAACGTTCCCGGTCGGGTTTCCGGTATTGGGATCGACGGTGACACCCATCAGATAGTAGCCGGCGCCGTTGACCAGATTGCCGTTGTTATTGACCTGAAAATCGCCGCGGCGGGTGTAGTCGGTGACGCCATCGAAGGTCGGCTGGTTATCAACCATTGCGGTCGGCTGCTGCACCGAGAAGAAGCCGTCGCCGTTGATCGCCATGTTGGTGGCAACCGTCGAGGAGGAAACCGTGCCCTGGGTGGTGATGGTGGCCTGGGCGAACGCGGTCACGCCACCGGCCACCTGCTTATTGGGGGTCGTGGAGTCCGGAATAAGATCCTCAAAGCTGGTACCGATGCCCTTGTAGCCGATGGTCGATGAGTTCGCGATGTTTCCCGAGATGTTCTGCAAGGCGAACGATTCCGACTGAAGACCGCCTACCGCCGTGTTCAGTGCGTCGAAGATACCCATAACATTGTCTCCACGTTCGATTACTTCGGCTGGCCTTTGGCCGTGGCCGCAATCGGCGAAGACTGTCGCAAGCGTTATGCCAGAATGGAAAATTCCTTTATATCAATCACTTAGATAAAAATGCCCCGGTCGGGTGACCGGGGCACAATTGCCGGGCGGGCAACAATTGCCGGGGCAGAATCGCTCTTCCAGCGACTTTCATGCGCCCAGATAAGACCGTCAGGTTGCCGACGGGGTCGCAGGATGGAACACCAGCGCGTAACCGTCCATGCAATAGCGCAGGCCGGTCGGCTTCGGCCCGTCATCGAAGACGTGGCCGAGATGGCCGCCGCAGCGGCGGCAATGCACCTCGGTGCGCAACATACCGAAGGCGCGGTCGGAGGTGGTGCCCACCGCGTTTTCCAACGGCTGGTAGAAGCTCGGCCAGCCGGTGCCGCTCTCGAACTTGGTGTCTGAGGAGAACAGCGGCAGGTCGCAGCCGGCGCAGGCGAAGACGCCCTTGCGGTGCTCTTGCAGGAGCGGGCTCGAGCCCGGCCGCTCGGTGCCCTCCTTGCGGAGGATTTCATATTGCTGCGGGGTCAGCTGCGCGCGCCATTGCGCATCGGTCTTTTCGATCTCGAACTTCTCGGCGGCCTTGGCCGGCGACACCCTCAGCCAGCGAAAGGCGGCCAGGCCGAAAAGGCCCGAAATGGAGGCAAGCAGAATGCGGCGGTCAAACATGGGGATCTCCGTGCGAAGCGGAATCAAGGATCGTTCGCTGTCAAATACGGAATGCTGGCAACGACGTTACACCGCTCGGCGGCGAAATTTCTCACATTCATGCGAGCGTCCTTGAGTTACAGCGTTTTCGAGCGAAGTGGGCCCCGGTTCGCGTCAAAACAAAAACCTAAAGCCTCCGTTCCGATTCAATCGGAACGGAAAAGGGCGCTAGCGCTCCGCTATGGCCCCTTGCCCGCCTGCGGCGGAGGACTGGGATAAGGGCCATCCGACACATTTGCCCGTGCAGGCGGCTGGGGACGCGGCGGACGCGGCCGGCCCGGCTGTGGGCGGCGCGGGGCCGGCCGGGTTCCGGCCTGGCGATTAGTCTCGGCCAGGCGCGCCTCGCGGATGCGTTCCTGCGCCCTCACCCGCTCCCGGTGACGGGCGAGCGCGCCAGCGGCAGCCGAACTCCCCCGGCCCCAGATTCCCACAATATATCCGGCGAGGCGGCCGGTCGGACCGCCGGCCCAGACCAGCTCGAACGGCGAGAATAGCCGCCAGCGTTCGTCGCCCCACAAAATGCCGCGCGCGATCAACTGCCCGGCCATCGCCGAGGTGTTCAAGCCTTGCCGGCCGAAGCCGCTAGCGACCCACAATCCCCGCCGCAACTGTCCGATCTGCGGCATGCCATGCACGGTCTGTCCGATGACGCCGCCGAAGACTTCCGCGATTTCCACCTGGCCCAACCTAGGAAAGATCGTGCGGATCCTGCGGGCAATGGCAGGCGCAAAGCGCTGCGGCCGCGCCGCCCAGGTGGTCTCCGGGCTCGCCCACATCAAGCGGTCACGGTCGACGATCCGGAAATGATCGATGCTGTCGGTATCGGTCACCGATCCCTTGAACGCGATGACCTCGGAAAGCTTTGTGCCGAGCGGCGCCGTCACGCCGGCGTAGCGCCACACCGGCAACAGCGTTTCCGACAACCGCCGCAGCGGCGCGCCGAGATGGATATTGCCGGCGAGCACGATATGCGAGGCGCGCAGCCGCGCCGACGGCGTGACGATGCGCTTGCGGATGCCCGACGAATCGATGCTGACGACCGGCGTGTCCTCGAAAATCCGCGCCCCTGCCCGCCTCGCGAGCGCAGCAAGGCCGTGAACATATTTGCGACCGTCGATCTGGAACGCGTTCGGATAGTACACGCCGTGGAAGTAGCGATCGGTCTTGAGCTGATCGCGCACGCGATCGACCTGCCAGCCCTCCACTTCCGTCTCGAAATCCTCGCCGAGCATTTGCAGCCGGCTGATCAACTGCTCGCCGACATCGACGTTGGAGACCTCGAGCGCGCCTTCGCTGAAACCGATGCCCGGCATCAGTTCCTCGGTGGCGTTGGCCCGCACGTATTCGGCGCCTTCCCTGGACAACGACCATAACTCGCGGGTGTCTTCAAAGCCGATGCGTTCGATCAACTCGCCGATCGGAATGCTGAAGCCCGGCATCACCGTGCCGAGCTGGTGGCCCGAGGCATTCCAGCCGACATGCCGACCTTCGAGCACCGCGACGCTCGCCCCCATCCGGGCGGCTTCGAGCGCGACCGTCAGGCCGGCAAGGCCGGCGCCGACCACGCAGATGTCGACATCCAGATCGAATGTCAGCCGCGCGCGCTCGCGCGGCATTGCGGTATCGGGCCCGTTGATCGCGCTTGTGGAAGTCTCACTCATGTCGTTTTCTTACGAACCCTTGGTCACCTTGTCACCTTGTCCTGGCTGAGGACCTGTACATTAATCGGGCCGAAACGAATTGAGATTCCGCCGATGCGCCGTTTGATGCTGTTGCGCCACGCCAAGACCGAGATCGACGCGCCATCGGGCCGCGACCGCGATCGCCGCCTTGATGACCGTGGCCGCAAGGACGCCGCCGAAATCGGCGGCTGGATCGGCCGGCATCCGCCTTTCCCGGACGCCGTGCTGGTATCGCCGGCGGCGCGGACGAAACAGACCTGGGAAATCGTCTGGGAGGCGATGAAGGACGAAGCGCCCGCGCCCCAGCTCGAGTTCCCAGCGGAACTCTACGGCGCCGACCCCACGCTGCTGCTGCAAACCATTCGCGCCTCCACCACCAAGGCGAAGCGGCTGATGCTGGTCGGGCACAATCCGGGGATGCATGAACTGGCGCTTGCACTCACCGGCGGCGGCGACGCCGCGGCGCGCAAGGCGCTCGTCGACAATCTGCCGACATCGGGACTTGCGGTATTGGAGTTTGCGACCAACGACTGGAACGATGTGGCGTTCCGCCGCGGACGGCTGCTGCTCTTTGTCAGCCCGAAACTGTTGAAGCAAACGTCTGGCGACTGAGGCAGCGGCGGCGCAATTCGTGTTAGGCTGTTGGCAGACAGGGAGGCGGAGATGTTCAATTCCATCCTCGTGCCGATCGATCTTGCCGACACCGATCTGGCGAAACCCGCGATCGCGACCGCAGCGACGCTGTCGCAGACCTGGCACGGCACGGTGCGCCTTCTCAACGTGCTGCCGATGACGCCGGTGATGCTGGCGGAATATGTCCCGGCGGATTTCGATGCCCAGCAGCGCCTGGCCTCGGAGGAAGCGCTCGTCATCGTCGCGCGCGAGTCCGGCATCGAGGCGGCGCGCATTTCGAGCGTGGTGCGGCAGGGCGGCATCTATCACGAAATCCTCGAAGAGGCGATCGCGATCAGGGCCGACCTGATCGTCATGACCTCGCACCGGCCGGCGATGCGGACCTATTTCCTGGGCTCCAACGCCGGCCATGTGGTGCGCTACGCCAAGTGCTCGGTGCTGGTGGTGCGGCACTAATCCGACAGCTCACCTCTGGAATCAGTGGCGTCGGGTGTTGCGTAAAACCTGAACCAGCCGATCCGCGCGCGCTCACCAGACCCGCGTAATATCTGGCTTGGCGAAGCCAGCGACCGCTTTTTCGAGCTCGCAGCGCGAGAGCCCGATATCGCGGAGCGCGCGATCGTCCAATTCCCCAAGCTCCTTGATCGCCGCCCGGCGATCCAAATAGAGGGCGAGCGCGCGCGCCCAGCGCATCATCCAGCGGACGGCACCGCCGAACGCTGCCGGGGTTGCGGATTGGACTGTGATCGAGGACATCGTGGTCTCCTGCTTGTGCCCCATGAGGCAAAGTGATCTCCAAGCCGATCTCATTGGCGCCAGCGCTGGGCGACAGCACTTGCACCTCGAATGGAGGTCGCATTGCTTGCGCGCCTCTCGGCGCAATCAGGGCTTGATGGCCGTTAGATGATCCGATAAATGTCTCGGTTCAAGTAATACATTGCTCTCGGTGCAATATTGTCGCGGTTCGAATATCTGAAGCTCGCCGACGCGGTCGCCGCGGAGATCGCGAGCGGTGCGCTCAAACCCGGCGATCGCCTGCCGCCGCAGCGCAGCTTTGCCTATGAACGCCACATTGCCGTCTCGACCGCGAGCCGGGTCTACACCGAGCTTCTGCGTCGCGGCCTCGTGGTCGGCGAAGTCGGACGCGGCACATTCGTTTCCGGCGAGGCACGGCGCGGCATCGCGGCGCCGCCCGAGCCGCGCGGCGCGCGTATCGATCTGGAGTTCAACTATCCGCTGCTGCCGGCACAATCGGCAATGATCATCAAGAGCCTGCAGGGATTGAGCCGGCCGGAAGCGCTCGATGTCGCGCTACGGCCGGCAACCAGCATCGGAACGCCGGCGGCGAGAGCCATTTCCGCGGAGTTTCTTTCGCGCAACGGATGGAGCGCAGGCGCGGAGCAGATCGTCTTTACCGCCAACGGCCGACAGTGCATCGCGGCCGCGCTCGCAGCCGTCGTGCCGACCGGCGGACGATGCGGTGTCGAGGCATTGACCTACCCCTTCATCAAGGGCATCGCGGCGCGGCTTGGCATCACGCTGGTGCCACTGGCGATGGATGCGAATGGCGTTCGTCCCGACGCCGTGCAAAAGGCGCATCGGGAAGCGCATCTGTCGGCCGTGTACATTCAGCCCACGGTTCAGAACCCGTTGGGCATGACGATGCCGCGGGCGCGCCGCGGCGATCTGCTGCGGGTGATCGAGAAGTTAGATCTCACCGTGCTCGAAGATGCCGTCTATGGTTTTCTCGACGACGAAGCGCCGCTCGCCGCGCTGGCGCCGGATTCGTGCATCGTGCTCGATAGTCTCTCGAAGAAGGTGGCACCGGGGCTGGCGCTCGGTTTCATCGTCGCGCCGCCGCGCTGGCGCGAGGCCGTCATGGCATCGGTTCGATCCGGCGGATGGACCGCGTCCGGGTATGCGTTTGCGGCCGGCCAGCAGTTGATGAGCGACGGCACGGCTTCCGAACTCTCGCGGCTGAAGCGGATCGATGCGGCAAGGCGTCAGCAACTGGTGGCAAAACACCTCTCCGGCTTCGCGATCCAGGCGAACAGCCAATCCTACCATTTGTGGCTGACGCTGCCGCCATACTGGCGATCGCAGACATTCGTCGCCGCCGCCGCGCGGCGAGATATCGCGTTGACGCCCTCGACGACCTTCGCCGTCACCCCTGGGCATGCCCCGAACGCGGTGCGGCTGGCGCTGGGCGCACCTGCGATCGAGCAGCTCGAGGTCGGATTACGGACATTGTCGGGAATGCTGAGTGCCAGGGAAGAGGATTTCGATTCGACGGAATAGATCGCGATCACGCCACACCGCTCACGGCCACGCTGTGATGAACCCTTTCACCTTGTACGGCTCGATCTTGTCCCACTCGGCAACGACGCGGCGGCTGAATTCCGGATCGGTGTGCCAGAGCGCGCGCGGGGTTTGAAAACTGTCGACGGTGACCAGCATCTTCGTAACCTCCGGCCAGTGCCGGTGCAGCGTCATCGGGTAGCGCCGTGCGGTCCAGGTGTTGCCGAGGCAAATCACGCTGCGGATGTTCTTGAGCCCGAGCGCCGTATCGATGATCGGCAACGAGAACATCACGTTCTCGCCAGTATTGGTGGCGCGATCCTCCTCCAGGATGCGATCGGGCGGGACGCCGCCTTGCACCATCGCGGCCTTGATCTCAGCGCATTCCGACACCGGCGATCCCGCCGTCACGCCGCCGCTGACGATCGAGCAGCGGAAATAGCCCTCGCGCCAAAGCCGGCAAGCCGCTGCCGCGCGCAATCCAACATCTTCCCGCGTGCCGAACACGAACAGGAGATCGGCGGGCTTGAGCTTTGTCGCAATCAGATGTTCGGCGTTGATCGCGGCGATCTCGGTGGCGCTCGGCAATCGGCCGCGTCGATGCTCCACGGCGGGTAAATCCTTGAATCGGAAATGGAGCCGCCACGATGCCGCGCGACGACAGTTTGGCGAAGTCACGTTTCATTGCGCTCGATGTCGTTTGCCCGCTCACCGGAACAGGAAATCACGGCAGCAGCGCTTGCGGCAGGTGGTCGAACGAATAGACCAGCGGCCGGTTGCGCCTGACGAAGCCGCCGACCTGCCAGCCGAACAGCGCGGCGAAGCCTACGAGAAACAACACGCCGGCGTATTCGCCGACCGCGATGGCGCGAACCAACAGTCCGGCCATCGCCAGGATAACCAGCACGAGGAGCGCGAGGCAGGCGGCATAGGTCTTCGGACCGAGCCCGCCGATCAAGACCGCTCCGCTTCCCGCGTCGGCGATGCGCGCGTGCAGCGCTGTGATGAAGGCGCGATATTGCTCATCCTGCGGCGCCATCAGCGCCGCGGTCTGCCACGAGGTCGAAACGATCGGCATGCGTCCGCCACTGGCACGATAAATGTCGGCGCGAAAGCGGCGCGCCTGCATCGACACCGGCCGATAGGACAGACGGATTTTGGAAATATCGGCGTAAGGCCACACCTCCGATCGGCCGGCCAGGCGCCAGCATAATCCGTCATCGGTCAATTCGAACTGATGGGCGGCGCCGATCAGCGACGCCTTATAGGCGTAGTGGATCGCGGGCGCGCCTTGCTCAGTTCTTGGCGCTGTTATCGTCACCTGTTCCCGCAAATCCTAGAGTCCCCTGATGTCGTCGAGTGCGTCGGCTTGCGGCGCCGACCGGCTTTATCCTACAAGCGAACGCATGGCAGAGACGATGTATTTTCCGCGCCGCCTGATTCTGGGAGGCGCGATGGTTTCGGGAGTGCTGCTGGCGCTCGCCGTGCACATGCTGGGCGCGCGCTTCGGCCTCGACCTCGGCGGACTGTGGCAATCGGACACCGGTCAATTCATGCCCGCAGGCGCGGCCATTGCGTGGTGGCTGATCGCAACCGTCGGCTTCTCCGGCGGCTATTTCACGGCAAACCTGATGCACAGCGCGGTCTCCGGGCAGATCCCGCAGCGGATGCGGCAGTTCCTGATTGCGGTCGGCGTGCTGGTGTTTGCCGGCGCAGGTCAGGCGGCCTCCGCGCCGAGCGCGATACCGACGATCTCGGGCGTGCTCGCAGGGCTTGCCGCGATCTGCCTCGGCGCAGTGATGGCCTTTTGTGGGGCGTATTTCGCGCTGCGCAAGGCGTGACGGCCGCGCCGGCAAGACCCGATGACGACGTCAGCGGCGTCAGGTGGCCGAGGCTGCCCGCCAGATCGCCGCGGCGGCTAACAACAGCACCGCCGCCGAGATCATCAACGATGCGTGCATGCCCGTCATGAAGGTGCCGGTCTGGCCGACCAGCGAGCCGAACAGGGCGACACCGAGCACGCTACCGGTCTGGCGCGTCGCGTTCAGCACGCCCGCAGCGATCCCGGCGCGCGACTTTTCGACGCTGCCGAGCAACGTCGAGGTCAACGGCGGCACCAGAAGCCCGAGCCCGCTACTGAGCGCGATCAATTGGACGCAGATCGCCCAATAGCTCGTGGTAGATTCGGTGCCGAGCATCGCGAGACAGCCGAGCGCCGACAGCGCGGCTCCGGCCGCGATGGTGGCCGGCGCGCCGATACGCTCGGCGAGGCGCGGCGCGACCAGATTGACCGGCAAGACCGCGCCCAGCATCGGCACGAAGGCAAGACCTGTCGCAAACGGCGACAGGCCGTTGATGCGCTGAAAGTACAGGCTCAGCACAAAGATCAATCCGTAGATCGCGACATTGACGAGCAGGCCGACCAGCGAGCTCGCCGCGAACATCCGGTGGCTGAACAACGATAGCGGCAGCATCGGCTGTGGCGCGCGCGCTTCCTGCCAGACGAACAGAAGCCCGAGCACAGCCGAGACCACAAAGCCCGCGATCACGAACGGATGGTCCCAGCCGAGCGCACCGCCCTCGATCAGCGCCGCGGCGAGAGCGCCGAGCGCGGCGATCGCGGCGATCTGACCTACCAGGTCGATCTGGCGCTGTCCGTGGCGCGTCGTCTCGCTGGCATAGCGCCAGGTCAACCACAGCCCGACGAGCCCGATCGGCAGGTTGACCAGAAAGATCGAGCGCCAGCCGACCAGCGTGATCAACGCACCGCCGACGAACGGACCGGCGGTCAGAGCGAGGCTCGCCCCGGCGGCCCATACGCCGACCGCACGTCCGCGCGCCTTCTCGTCGGCATAGGCGTGGCTGAGCAGCGCCAGCGAATTCGGCACCAGGATCGCCGCCGCAAGCCCCTGGACGCCGCGCGCCGCGATCAGGGTCGCGGCATCGGCCGAAAGCGCGCATGCGAGCGAGGCCGCCGCGAAGATCGCAAAGCCCGCCATGAAGACCCGCTTCGCCCCGATGCGATCGCCGAGCGCTCCGGCTGTCAGGATGAAGGCCGCGAACGCGATCGTGTAGGCGCTGACCACCCATTGCAGCTCGGAGACGCCGCCGCCGAGCGAGGCGCCGATGCTGTTCAGCGCGGTGTTGACGATGGTGACATCGAGTTGAACCACGCCGTAGCCGAGGCTCATGGCCGCGAGCGTCAGCGAGGTCGCAAGACGAGAACGGACCGGCTTATCTTCGGAACCTGCGGATGCGTAGCGCGGCAGCGGGAACTTGAGAGAGGTACTTCGCATCGGTCACGCCTCATTTTCCAACAATCCTGTTCTGGCGCGACAGATAATCCGATTTTCTGCAATTACATTTCGACATCGATCGAATGATGATCGAAGACGCGCCCCCATCGCTGTCAGCGCAAGGCGCCGCGCGCGGGTCCCGCGCGACGTTTTGTCTCAATCCCTGGCGCGGATGTCCGGTTGTCGACCTCGCGCTAACCGGGCTGCCCACGAGGTTGTTCCTGGGAACGGCAAATACCGGTGATGGAACATCGGTAGAACGAACCGGCGACGCGCGCGTCGCTACGCCGCACCTGGCTACCCAAGAGCTGACTACGTTAGAACGGCTCAAGACTCGCATCCCGCCGCACCTGAACATATCTGGGGTGGAACAGGCGCGCGGCCGAAGCGCGAACCCGCCGTTGTCAAGGACTGCACAAGGCGGTGTTTTTGGCTTAAGGGACTCCAGGTATGGAATGGTCGCTGCGGCTTTGATGGATGGTTTCGACAGGCTTCCAGTTTGTTGCCGCCCCGCCGGGAGGATGAATGCAAGGACTGCTGACCGCGCTCGGGCGCGGCTTCAAGAAATGGATTGGCTGGAAACGATTAGGGATCGCAGCAAGTCTCCTCATTATTTCCTTTGCGATCACGACGCTGGTCCGCACGCTGAAAGGCGTCGACGCCGGCGTGATCTTGACCGCGCTGACCGACATCCCGCCCGGCCATATCGCCCTCGCAGCCCTCTGCGTTGTCGGCGCGTTCTGCACGCTGACCTTCTATGACTTCTTCGCGCTGCGAACGATCGGCATCAAGAACGTGCCCTACCGGATCGCGGCGCTGTCGAGCTTCACCAGCTATTCGATCGGGCACAATATCGGCGCCACCGTCTTCACCGGCGGCGCGATCCGGTTCCGGATCTATTCGGACTATGGGCTGAACGCGATCGACGTTGCCAAAATCTGCTTCCTTTCCGGATTGACCTTCTGGCTAGGTAACACTTTCGTGCTCGGCATCGGCATGGCCTGGCATCCGTCGGCGGCGTCCGCGATGGATCAGTTGCCGGCCGCGATCAACCGGCTGATCGCGTTCGCCGCCATTCTTGCGATCGTGTCCTATCTCGGCTGGTTGACGCTCGGCGAAAACCGGCGCGAGCTTGGACAGAACGGCTGGAAAGTGGTGCTTCCCTCGGCGCGGCTGACGCTGGTGCAGATCCTGATCGGCGTGGTCGATCTCGGATTTTGCGCCATGGCGATGTATATGCTGGTGCCGGCGCAGCCCCAAATCGATTTCATGTCGCTGGCGGTGGTGTTCATTCTGGCGACCCTGCTCGGCTTTGCCAGCCATGCGCCCGGCTCGATCGGGGTGTTCGACGCCGCGATGCTAGTGGCGCTGCCGCAATTCGGCCGGGAGCAGCTGTTGGCGACGCTCGTGGTGTTCCGCGTGCTGTATTTCGTGATTCCGTTCGGCATCGCCATTTCCATCATGGGGACGCGCGAGCTCTGGCTCAACGTGGTGGTGCCGTGGCAGCAGCGCCGCAGGCCCAACGGGAACTATCCGCCTGCCACTTCGGCTGCGACCCCAGCCCCGGCCACCCTGCCCTCGCGCGTGCAACGGCTGAAGAAAGCGCAAGGCTGAGATTCGAGGCCGAGATTTACGTTATTTTGGTTTTGCGCCCACTCTGTTGTTTCTTATTTACAGCCGAACTGTAACGTCAAGCGCGTCATGATCCGAATGTGTCTCCGTTTGATTGTCGGCGCGGCGCTGCTTGCGGGAGCGCTTGTGGAATTGCCGGTGCGGCCGGCGATCGCGCAAGCCGATGCCAACGCGCCCATGCAGATTTCGTGGCAAGTGCGCAACCGCTTTCGCCTGTTCCGAGAGGAACGCGATTTCCAGCTCCATGTCGATGCCGCGAAAACCGGCGGCATTCTCACCTCCGAGCAGGCGCTGGAACTGCAGAGCGACGGCCGCGGCTGGGCGCGCAATATGGTCAACCGGCTCTGCATCGATCTGCAGGGCCGCGTCAGCGAGCCCTGTACCCGCGACGATGTGAAGGAAAACTATCTGACGCCGGTCGACCATGCGATCACGGTGCGCCTCGCCGGCGAGGTTCCGGTCGGCGCCACCTGCGCCTGGTCTTTCGATGACGGCGGCGGCGCGCAGCAATCGACGCTCGATTGCGCCGAGCCGGTCAATCTGCGCGTCCGCTACGGCCTCCAGACGGTTGCCACCGTCGACGTCTCCGCAGGTCCCGGCGCGTCGCAGCACCTCTCGACCGAAATCAGGGTGCGCGACATCCTGATTGCCGGCCTTGGCGACAGCATCGCCTCCGGCGAAGGCAATCCGGACCGCCCGATCGCACTCGCCGACGAAGGCTTCTGCTTCCGCTATTATTTGGGATCGGCGAGCGCGCAATATTACCGGCCGAGCCGCGCCGGCTACAAAGGCGGCCGCGCCTGCGAGGCGCCGGATTCTCTGCAGGTCTGGCAGCGCAACGGCGCGCTCTGGTTCAATTCCGCCTGTCATCGCTCGCTCTACAGCTATCAGACCCGCACCGCGCTGGCGCTCGCCGTGCAATATCCGCACATCGCGGTGACCTACCTGCCGCTCGCCTGCACCGGCGCGACCATCGCGGACGGCTTGTTCGGCAGCCAACGCGCCCGCGAATGTCCGCCGAGCAAATCGACCACGAGCTGCCAGGTCGGGGTCAACGGCCAGATCCCCGAATTGCGCGAGGCCCTGACCCAGGCCAGGCGCCGTCAAGCGGATCGCAAGCTCGATCTGGTGCTGCTGTCGATCGGCGCCAACGACGTGTATTTTTCCGGGCTGGTCGCCGACGTGATCGTCGACACGCCGACCGAACGCGTGCTGTTCCGGCGCACCGGCGTGATCGCGTCGGTGGACGACTCACGGGCGGCGCTGGCGCGCGACCTGCCGCAGGGCTTTAGCAAGCTGCGCGATGCGTTGAAGCCGCTGGTCGGCGACATGTCGCACGTCATCTACACCTCCTATGCCAACCCGGCGCTGTCCGAGGGCGGCACGCCCTGCCCCGGCGGGCGCGCCGGCTTCGACATCCATCCCTCCTTCAACGCCGATCCGCAGCGACTGGCCGAGATTTCGAGCTTCGTGCAAAGGGAATTTCTGCCGCAATTGAAGGCGCTGGCACTGTGCCAGTCGGGCGTACTGTGCCGCGATCCCGACGGCGATCGCATGAGCTTCGTCGACGCCCACCAGAGGGCCTTCGCCGATCACGGTTTTTGCGCGCGCGGCGCCAACGATCCGCAGTTCGACCGCGAATGCTTTTCGCCCGAGGGCAAGAGCTTTGACCCCGACATCGTCACCGGCGCCAACCAGCCGATGCTGTGCGGCCGCAGCGCCGGCGAATACCGCGCCTATCTGCCGCGCGCACGCTGGATCCGCGACGCCAACGACAGCTACTTCGCGGCGATGACCTATCCGCAGGGCCTGTCGACCTCGATGCAGCCTTCCGACATTCACGACGCGACCTGGGGCGTGTTGTCGGCGGTCTACGGCGGCGCCGTGCACCCCTCCGCCGAGGGTCATGCCGCAATTGCCGACGCCGCGCTGCCGGCTGCCGCCGCAGTGCTGCAGCTCGACGCCGCCGAAGCCGCCAAGGTCACGAGCGAGCCGCTGGCACCTGCAGGCGCGGCGCAGCAATAGGCAGAGCATTTTCGGGCGAAGAGAGCTTTCTCCAATCCTGGACGACAAGGCGCGGTTCGGCGCCCCGAACCCGGTCGGCATCAGCGTCACCGGCACCGATGCGCGGGGGAGATGACGGGGACAGCGCTGGTCGGCAAGGGATTTTCGGTGCCACGCTGCGCTGGCTCGCGGATATCGATGAGGGGACGGCCGATCAGCAAGCCCGCTTAACGCTGCAGCCAGCCTGCTCGTGTTGCGAAACCTACTCCCTGGTCGGCTGCGATCCATCGGTTTCATGAAGCCCAAGGTTCTGTTTCACGCTCCCAAGATTGCAGTTGACGCAGCGCTTCTGTTGGATGTGCGATTAGCTGGGTTTTCAATTGTCCCGCCTCATCCGCTAAAGCTGGCAAGAATTTGCCCTATCGAGCTGATCCAATAATTGGTCGAGCGCTTCTATCGCTGCAATAATCCGACCTGATCGAGCAAGCGAATAGGCAATTACCCTCCGCGTGTTGGGATTTCCGGAAGATTGGGGTGGTGACAGCGAAATGAGCGGCGATTTCGGTGAAAGGTGATGATGATCGTGCGGCGGGGCTTGAAAGCGGCGGATTACGCCCATCGGGCCGCACTTTGCGCGGACCCGGTGGGCTCAATCCGCCTACGAGCTGGGCGAAATCGTCCCTTGCTGAGCAGGCCGCTTGATCTGCTCCGCTTCGCCTCGCACCGCCGCCCTCACCGATGCTTTTCGTCTTTTCGGTGACGGTATCCCCAAGCTACGCTGCGGAGAACCTGTACGGAGGTGTGAGAGCATGGGGAAGCTCGTCTTCGGAATGATGCAGTCGCTCGACGGCTACGTCGCTGGCGTCGGGGGCGGGCCGGAATTGCCGCCACCCGGCGTTGCGCTCCATCGTTATTTCAATGATCACGTCCGCGGGCTAGCCGGCAGTTTGTACGGTCGTCGCATGTACGAGGTGATGCGCTACTGGGACGAGGATCGGCCGGAGTGGGGCGCGGTCGAGCACGACTTCGCGGCGGCGTGGCGGGCGCAGCCGAAATGGGTTGCGTCACGCTCGCTGAAGTCGGTCGGCGCCAACGCCACGCTTGTCGGTGACAACGTCGAAGCGTTCGTGCGCCGGCTGAAGGCGGAAATCGAGGGCGACATCGACGTCGCCGGGCCCGATCTGGCCGGGAGCCTCACCGACCTCGGTCTTATCGACGAGTATCATCTCTACTTCCGCCCACTCGTGCTTGGGCGCGGCAGGCCGTACTTCGCCGGTGCCCGGCCGCCGCTCCGCCTTGTCGCTCACAATCCCGTTGGCGAGGACACGGTCAGGCTCACGTTCGTCCCTGCCTGATCGCGCTTACTCGCAGAACGGCACAGGCCCGTTGTTTCACGCGTGGAACTTGCGGATGCTTGGCGAGCGTAGTAGCGGTTCTCGGACACAGTGCAACCAAGCCCCATCTTTTGGCGCGCAAACGCGCAGCCGCAAATTCCGTTCCGCAGCGAAAGTATAAAAGTGAACCGACGGAAGCGAGGTCGCCGGAGCGCGCCGGTTCCGGTTGGCGGCGACACTCTGTAACGGCATCTAACGCCGTAGCTAACGGGTGGCATCAATGTGTCCGCGTGCGGTCGATCGCCGCCGTAGATACCATCTCGCAACCTGCCAGCCGGCATTGCCCGGCGAAAACTCGCCGGTCTTGACCGAACTTAGGCGCGCAAGCCCCTAGTTTCAACTATGGGGTGAGCGCCTCTTTGCTATTAGACATCAGCCAGGTATATAATAGGCTGTGGCGGACTTCAGATCGAACAGGAACGTTCTCTTCTCGTGCAAATACCACGTGGTGTTTTGCCCGAAATACCGTAAGCCAGTTCTTAATCCGCCTATCGACGCCAAACTTAAGAAACTAATTCGGCAAGTATGCGACGAGACGCAATCGGCGCTGATTGAAATGGAAGTCGTGCCAGACCACGTCCATCTGCTTGTCGGCTGCGATCCGCAATACGGCATCCACAGGCTGGTGAAGGGCATCAAGGGCCGGTCTTCGCGTGTTCGCGCGCGGTGACTGCCGCTTCTCGCGCCGCAAGTATCGCAGGTAGGCAACCCGGCTCTGGTCGAGCGGGAAGCCGTAACCTTGCCGCTGGATTGCGGAGCAAAGACTGCCGTGGAGACAAAGCGCGCGGCACTGATGCAGTCCTTCGGCTTCGAGCTTGCCGATGTCGGCCCGGCTGCAATCGAGGTGCAGCGCTAATGCCGAAGCACTGACGGTCGCGGGCTTTCTGGATCGCGGTCGAGAGACAGGCTTGGCGACCGCCGGACGATCAATGGCGACGGTCTCAGTCATCGTGTTCGTTCCTGTTTGCGTCGCGGTAGGATAGCTCACTTCCGCTTTCGGCGGCATAGCGGACTATGCCCGGACTTGCCGCTGGCCCAACCCGGTCGCGAATGAAAAATGGCGGACACCCTACGCGTCGGAAGCTATCCTCTCGAAGCGCCGTGATTGAACGTTCGTTCACACAGATGAACCGGAGGTTTGATCTAGGTCGAGAATGCGAAGCTCCCGCGCGCGAGGCTTCGGGACCGATCCGCGGTTTGCCGCCATGCGCAGGTGTCCGCGGCTTTCCTCTCTCGAAGAAGGAGGACGCTAATGTTGCGTCGAGTTCTCATCGCTTCGGCAGCAGCAGCCATGCTGCTGGTCACTAGCTTCCATTCCGACGACGCGTTCGCTCGCGGCGGGCGCGGTGGAGGTTTCCACGGCGGCGGCATGCGGGCGGGAGGTTTCCACGGGGGCGCTGTCGGTGTGCGCGGCGGGCGCGTGGCCGGAGGCTACGGCGGCTATCGGGGTGCCTACCGTGCAGGGGCCTATCGCGGCTACCGTGCTGGCGCCTATCGCGGCTACCGCTACGGCGTCGGTGCAGCGGCGGTGGGCGCCGCTGCGGTCGGCGCCGCGGCGGCGGGGGCCTATTACGGCGGCGGCTGCGGCTACGACACCTACGGCAACTGGGTTTGCCCGAACGGGTATCGGTACTGAGCGGCACAAGGCCGTTGGCCTATGGTGCTCGAAGCCGGTGATGAGGTCATCGGCATAACGCACCATGATCATGTAGCCAGTGGCCGCGTGCCGTCGCCAGCGCGCGGCCCAGAGGTTGAGGGCGTAGTGCAGATAGATACTAGCAGTTCACATCGCGTCATTTGGCTGCGCTGCGGAGCTTGGTCGCTATCGGGGTATAGCGGACATGGCGGGGCTGGCTGCTGTCTCGACCCGGTGGCAAATGCCCCCGGAGTGGACATTCGATGGATGCCGAATTCGCATAGCCAGAGGCAAGCGCTGGCGTCAAAATTACCCAGCAGGCCAATTCGGACCGATAGGCGGCTCAGAGCGATTGGAAGCGAATTTTCCCGTTCGACTAGAGGAGCAGATCAGATGAGCGATCTTGTCGTAATTGCGTTCCCAACCGAGGCGAAGGCAGAGGAAGTTCGTCAGAAATTGCTGGCCATGCAGAAGGAGTACTTGATCGAACTCGGTGATGCCGTGATCGCGGTGAAAGACAGCAAAGGACAAATCAAACTAAATCAGATGATCAACACAACGGCCGCCGGTGCGGTTACTGGCGCCTTCTGGGGCTCGCTGATTGGCCTGATCTTTTTGATGCCGCTGGCTGGCGCTGCCCTTGGCGCAGCGTCCGGCACGCTCAGCGGATATTTGACTGATATAGGCATCAACGACAAATGGATGAAAGAGACAGCTGCCGCCGTTCAACCCGGAACCGCGGCGCTCTTCGTGCTGGTGCGCAAAGTCACGGCGGACAAGGTTCTTGACCGGCTCAAAGGCGAAGGCGGCACGGTGCTCAAGACTTCACTTGACCATACTAAGGAAGCCGCCTTGCAGGCGGCTCTGGCGGAGGTCAAGGCGACCGTACCGGCTTCGTCTCCTGGTTTGCCGGGCGCCTGAAACGATTACGACGCATGCGGACGACCGCCCTCGGTACTACCGGCCAAATTTCGGTTTGGGCCGGGCGGCTTCGGTGCCGCATCAGTATCTTGGCCGCGCTCGAGAATTCAAAGGCCGCCGGTCGGAGGCTGGTGCTAACTTCGACGCGCCTCGTTCTGGCGTAGACGTGTTGCCTCCTCTGCAACTGCAACCACGGATTTTCTCGCACCAAATATCCTCAATAAGCGTGGTCGCGCGGTCCCGGCACGTTGGGGCGCTCTCCACAGTACCTTGGCGACGATGTTCCCGATTGCGGAGGGTCGCCATCGTCAGGCAGACCCTCCGTTGATCTAGGTCAACGTCAGCGATCCTTTGGCGCTCACGCTATGTTCAGCCGCACCTGAGGCGGCTCCCGTCACCTTTGAGTTCCGCAAACGCGAAGAGGAAGTCGGCCATGCATACGAGGAAGCGTCTTTCGATCAAGTCAGCGACAGTTGCCGGGATTGCTGCTAGCGTCCTGTTGGGGCTTACAGGTCTCACTCTCAGTCCAGCACCGGCTAGGGCCGTGGTTTACTGCCAGTACGTTGAGTATCCGCACGGTTGCGTGGCGAGGGCCGGCGTCGTGCTCGGGCCTCGTCCGGTGGCGCGCGCTGCGGTCCGTCATAACGCCGGTGGCAACTTAAATGGTGGCGTCAATCGCGTTGGGGTGCGGCGGTAAAGGTTTGTTTCGCGGGTCACGAGCGAGAAAGAAGCCGTCATCGCTTCGTCCCGGTGGCGGCTTTTTTATCGTCCCGGCGCGGGCAGGCGACCGATAGCGGACGGCATCACGTCGTCGCGTCATCACCACGTCGAGCGCGCCAGCGCGCAGACGACCGACAAGCCAGCGTGGTTCAACGCTGATGGGCAAATTCCTCCGATACGAGAATTTTCGGTGGCGGCTCAGTTTGAATTTTTTGGGAAGCTGCTTTGCCGGAAGTGCTGCACGGCACCATCAATTTGAACCCAATCATGTTTCGACTGTTCGAAAACCGATATGACGGGGGCTGGGTATTTTGGTTCTGCCATCGCGCCGACTGCAACGGCGATCAGCGCGGGCAGATTGCTGATTTTCCAGTAGACCGTTGAGCCGCACTGTGGACAAAAATAGTTATGGATTTTCCCGCCGCTTCGGTTGCTCGATTTGCACACAGAATATCTGGCCTCAATTTCGTCGATGCAGAAACCAATTGCATTGCTAACTTCTGTCCAGTGACGACAATTGAGAAAACAATCCTGTACGTCTCTGGCTCAAGCAACTTTTCACACCGCCTGTTTCGCGCGGAGAAGGTCGGCATGAGGGGCTCTCTCAACGGATCGAGCTCGCGGAGAGAGCCCCCCGGCTTCGCTGCGCTCCGCCGGACGACCTCTCCCCGCAAGAGCGACGCAAGAGCGGGGCGAGGTGACCCGAAACGCTTCGCGGTTGGTTGTTTGAAAGTCGAATCGGAAATTGCCGCCTCAATGCGCGGGCGCGGCCTTCTTGCCTGCAGGTGGCGGCGGCTTGAGCGCCGCGGCCTGCGCCGGCAGGTATTTCGCGATGATCGCGGGATCGATCGTGGCCATCGTGGTATCCGGCAGGCGGTACCAGGTCTCATCCTTGCCGAGCAGCGAAATGCCGATATAGCCGCGCATGGTCAGGGTCTGGCCGTCCGCGCTCAAGGTCATCTTGGCGCTGTAGATCTTGCCGTCGCGCGGATCGAGAACGTTGCCGTTCTCGTATTTCAATCCGTTGCGCTTCATGTCGCGAATGAAGGAAATTCCAACCACCGGCGCGTCCTTGCGGTCGTCGGTGCATTTGGAGCAGACCTCGTCGGATTGGTCTTCGCCTGGCCGTGGAAACGTCTTGGCGATCACGCCCTCGAAGATGCCGTTGTGGTCGACCACGAGCACATCGACCACGGGCTTGCCGTCCTCGACCTTCTGCCACAGCCCCGCCGCCGAGGGCCCCGCCGCCGACGGTTCCGCCGCTTGCGCGGAGAGCGCGGCGGCAATGCTGAAAGCGACGCCACCGAAAACAACGCTTGCCACGATCGGCAGCGTCAGTCGCAATCTGGATCGCACGTTCCGCATTGTCATCACCTGACCAATCAATAAATCGAATGGCGCGAGACTACGGCCATTTCGAGGACCGTTCCAGTGCCTGCGCCGCACTGTCGCCAAGGCCATTCAAGAAGGCTATACAAGAAGGCTATTCAAGCCACGCCGCCGCCATCCCTCACAATTCGGTTGGAATCAATTGACCCCAAGCTTCTTCTGCAGGCTGGAGGACGAGGTCGTGTACTGGAACACGAGCCGCTTGTCCGGATAGACATAGCGATGCGCCTTCTGCGCCATCAGCGCGCCTTCATGGAAACCGCACAGGATCAGCTTGAGCTTGCCGGGATAGGTGTTGATGTCGCCGATCGCGAAAATGCCGGGCACGCTGGTCTCGAAAGCCGAGGTCTCGACCGGCACCAGGTTGTTCTCGAGCTCAATGCCCCAGTTGGCGACCGGACCGAGCTTCATGGTCAGGCCGAAGAACGGCAGCATGGTATCGCAGACGACCTTCGTGCTCGCATTATCGTTGCCCTTCACCGTTGCCCCTGAGAGCTTGCCGTCGGCGCCTTCCAGGGCCGTAACCTGACCGATTTTCAGATCGAGCTCCCCGGAACCAACCAGCGCGCGCATCTGCTCGACGCTATGAGGCGCGGCGCGGAAGTCGTCGCGCCGGTGCAGAAGCGTCACGCGCCTGGCGATCGGATGCAGATTGAGCGTCCAGTCGAGCGCGGAGTCGCCGCCGCCGACGATCAACAGATCCTTGTCGCGGAACTGCTCCATCTTGCGCACTGAGTAGAACACCGAAGTACCCTCATAGGCCTCGATGCCCGGCACCGGCGGGCGTTTCGGTTGGAACGATCCGCCGCCGGCGGAAATCACCACCACCTTGCACTCGAACACCTTGTCGGCATCGGTGGTGACGCGAAAGGCGGGATCGCCGATCTTCTCGATCTTCTCGACCATCTCGTTCAAGTGGAAGGTCGGGTGGAACGGCTTGATCTGCTCCATCAGCGCCTCGGTGAGGCCGTGGCCGGTGACGAATGGGATGCCCGGAATGTCGTAGATCGGTTTCTCCGGATAGAGCTCGGCGCACTGGCCGCCGACCTTGTCGAGGATGTCGACGAGGTGCGCCTTCATGTCGAGCAGACCCAGTTCGAACACGGCGAACAGTCCGCAGGGACCTGCGCCAATAATCAGCACATCGGTTTTGATCGCTTCGCTCATATCACTTCTTTTCGGTTTGGACGGCGCCCGCGGGCCAGGCAATCGGGCCCGCGCCTGTCTAGCCAACACCAGGGAATGAGGGAAGGCATAAATGGCGCAGCTGGCTTTCGGCCTATCCCACTTGCCGCAGCGGGATAACTAGGTTGTAACGGGACCAAAATGAGGGAGATCAATCTGTGAACGCGCCCGCCCGCGTCGAACCGACGCCTCGCCTACAGGATTTTCCGTACCGGATCACCGACAATGTGCGGTATGCCGATCTCGACCCCAACCAGCACGTCAACAACGCGGTCTATGCGAGCTATTTCGAAACCGGCCGGGTGACGCTGATGAAGGATCGCTCTTACGGGCTGATGCCGGAGGGGTTTTCCTGGATGATGGTGCGGCTCGACATGCATTTCCGCGCCGAGCTGCGCTGGCCGGGCCAGATTGAGATGGGGCTCGGCCTCGTCAAGTTCGGACGCACCTCGGTGACCTTCGACCAGGTGGTCTTTTCCGAAGGTAAATGCGTCGCATCGGCGCAGTCGATCAGCGTGCTGATCGATGAGGCGACGCGCAAGCCCGCGCCGCTGACAGCCAAGATCGTTGCGGCGTTCCAGCCCTGGCTTCGCCGCGGTGTGCAAATAGCGCAGCCGAAGTTTTAGAGCGCGTGATCCGGACCCGAAGGGCCGCGTTAGCGCAAAGTGGGCACCGGTTTTCGGAAAAGATCATGCTCAAACAATAAACTAAAGCGCGATAGTTATCGCGCTTTAGGCCTGCCGCTCCGGCGTTGCGACCACGAGCCCGTTGAGCTCGTCGCTCACCTTGATCTGGCACGACAGTCGCGAGTTCGGCCGTACGTCGAAGCCGAAGTCGAGCATGTCCTCTTCCATCGGCGAGGGCGCGCCGACCTTCTCGCGCCAGGCCTCGTCGACATAGACATGGCAGGTGGCGCAGGCGCAGGCGCCGCCGCATTCGGCTTCGATGCCGGGAACGGCGTTGCGAATGGCCGCTTCCATCACGGTCGCGCCGTTCTCGACTTCGATGGTGCGGGTTTCGCCCTTATGGTCGACAAAGTGAATTTTGGCCATTTTTGCTCGTACTGCCGCCGTGAATGAGGTCCGGGCAGTCCTATAACGGGTCGATCCGTTCCGCGCTAGTTCAGGGGGAGTGTAAAATGGCACGGATCGCGCTCTGGGCCTCGGCGACGGCATCCCTGAGCTCGGCGAGGCCTAGGGCCGGATCGGCGCCGCTGCGGATCGTCCGCTCCAGTGCACCGGCGGCCTCCGCGACCCGAAACGCGCCGATCGCGGCGGCCGACCCTTTGAGCGTATGCGCCAGCCGGCCGGCGTCGGGGGACATGGCCCCGAGCGCGCCGACCAGGCGGGTGGCCTGGCCTGCGAACATGGCCAGCACCTCGCGCTCGAGGCTGGCGTCGCCAAACGTCATGCGCCGCAGGTGCTCAAGGTCGAGCGGAGCGTCATCGGGGGCAAGCGGCGGGGATGGCATCCATTCAATCCCTTGCAGATGAAGCGGCATGTGCGTTAAGTCCGATATCCCCGCTTTTTACAGTCCGGCGGCGGAAGCCTCTCGCAGGGAATCACGGGAATGGTTAACAGGGGATTTTCCCGCTTTCGCCGCGGACTCGCCTCTGTTTTGACTAAAACTCGCTCCAATTGGCGCAACGCCCAAAAGAAATTTGAGTACTGCTAAGACCTTACGGGACTATCCTGTTAACGATGATTAAGATTGTCTTAATCGCGGCCATTTCATTCGCATCGCTCTGCCAATAGGATGTTGGGCGACGAGCGAACAAGCCGCCGACGGGCGCGCTTTCGTCCGCTTCCGGGGACGACATCGATCTGTGGGCCTGCCAGGGGTGCGTGCGGCAAGGCTCGCGTCGATGCCTATCAGTAACGAGGGCTCAGACTGAACATGGCGAACAATCCCAAAAAGGTCAAAGACCCGACCGAAGTTGCGCTTTCTGCCATTCAGGAAGCCTTGAACATCAGCGACCCGTCCGCGATCGACAATGCGCGCGCCAGCTCCGCGCACGAGGACGTGGCGCCGCCGATTCCGCCGGCCACGCAGTCCTTCAACGAACCCACTTTCGACGCCCGCCTCGGCGCCGCCGACCGGACCATGTTCGAGCCGATCGAAGAGCCGCGCCAGACGCGCCGGCCCGCCAATGACGACCGCGAAACCATCGGGCAGATTCTGCAGGCCATTCAGCACGGCCGCCCCGCCCGCAACGTCTACACGCTGGCCTCCCTGTTCGCCGGCGTCTGGGTGGTCGGCTGCGGCCTCCTGACCGTCAGCTTCCTGCCCGCGCTGCAGGTCGCGATCGGCCAGGGCTCTGGCGGGGTGCTGGTGCTTGCCGGTCTTGCCGCCTTGTTCTTCGCCCCGGTGCTGTTGTTCTATTTCCTCGCAAGCCTTGCCTGGCGCGGCCAGGAACTGCGGATGATCGCCCAGTCGATGGCGCAGGTCGCGATCCGATTTTCCGAGCCTGAGGGCGCGGCCAGCAATTCCATGGTGACGATCGGTCAGGCGATCCGCCGCGAAGTCGCCGCAATGGGCGACGGTGTCGAACGCGCGATCGCGCGCGCCGGCGAACTGGAAACCCTGGTTGCCAATGAGGTCGCAGCGCTCGAGCGCGCCTACACCGACAACGAGGTGCGGATCCGCGCGCTATTGCAGGACATCGCCCATCAGCGCGACAATCTGGTCGGCCAAGCCGAGCAGGTACGCAGCGCCATCTCCGGCGTCCAGATCGATCTGCGCCACGACATCGCGCTGATCTCGGATGCGATCGCCTCCCGCGTCGACGAGGTCGCCAAGAGCATCACCGGCGCGCTGGAAGAGCGCGGCGCCCACATCACCTCTGCGCTGAGCAATGCCGGCGACAACATGATCCTCGCGCTCGGCGAGCGCGGCGGCGACCTGTTGGACCGGCTGGAAGAAGCCAGCGCCGAAACCACGCGCGCCGTGCTCGACGCGTCCGAGCGCCTCACCACCAGCCTCAACTTCAAGACCGGCCATGTGCACGACGAATTCGTCGATCTGGCCGACCGCGTCCACGAAATGCTGAACGAGCGCATCGACGGCATCACGTCCGAATTCGAGCAGCGCTCTTCGGCCATCGTCGACGGCATCTCCGAGCGCACCGAACAGGTTCACGATTCGATCAAGAATTCCGGCGATTCGCTGCTGCTCGAGCTCGAGCTGCGCAGCGGCGACCTCGTCAGCAAGATCGACGATGCCAGCAACCGGCTCGCCAACCAGATTCTCACCAGCGGCGACAAGGCCAGCGAATCGCTCGACGTCACCGTCAACTCGCTGGTGGCGAAGGTGGTCAGCCAGACCGAAACCGCGCACGATACGCTCTCCCTGCAGATGAGCGCGTTCGACGAGCTGGTGAAGAACCAGGGCAGCGAGCTCGCCGAGAAATTCGCCCGCGACAGCGGCACGCTCGGCGCGCTGATTACCCGTCACATTTCCGAATTCGACCGCACGGTGAAGACCTTCGGCGGCGAGATCGTCGAGCGCATGGGCGAGCGGACCCAGGACATCGCCGACAGCCTAAAGAGCTATGTCGACACCTTCGATACCCGCGTGAGCTCGAATGGCGGCGACATCACCGCCTCGCTCGATCAGCGCCTGTCACTGTTTGAAACCACGCTCGGCGACCGGGTCAACAATCTCGACGCCTCGCTCGACAACAAGATCGCCTTCTTCGACAGCTCGCTCGATGGCCGAATCAAATCGCTCGAACTGACCTTCGATTCGCGCGCGAAGTCGGTCACCGAAACCATCGACGGCCGCCTGAGCGGCCTCGCCGCGTCGCTGACCGATGGCGCCGCGCAGGCGATCCAGTCGATCGACCAGCGCCTCGACCACCTTAGCTCCTCGCTCACCGACGGCACCGCGCAGGCGATCGAAGCGGTCGATCGGCGCATCGCGAGCGTCACCGATACCATCGACAGCCGCAGCGTAGAGCTCACCAGCACCATCACCGCGCGCTTCCAGGAGATCCATAAGGGTCTCGAAACCACGGTCGGCGCGGCCGCCAACGACATCGATACCCGCGTCGCGCAGTTCGAGGACCTGCTCGGGTCCCGCGTGGAAGCCGTGGCGGGCCGGATCGAGAGCAGCGGACGGCAGGCCAGCGACGATTTGATGGCGCGCGCCGAACTGTTGTCCTCCGGCATCAAGTCCCATGTCGAGGATGCCGAGCGCTCGCTCACCAATCTCGTGGTCAACACCAGTGAGACCATTCAAACCGGCGCCCGTGCCGCGCAGCAGTCGTTGTTGACGGTTTCCTCCGATGTCGGCGCCCAGTTGAAGCTGACCGCGTCCGAGGTCGAGCGCGCCCTCGCCGCCGTCGGCACCGGAGCCGCCAATACGGTGCTGACCAGCGCACGCGAGGTCCAGACCACGCTGGTGGCGGCGTCCGGCGATGTCGCCAACCAGATCAAGTCGCTGTCGGCCGACGTGGAACGGACGCTGTCGGCCGCGGGCTCGGCGACCGCCTCCACCATTCTCGCCGGGGCGCGTGAAGTCCAGACCACGCTGATCACGGCTTCTTCGGATGCCGCAAGCCACGTCAAATCACTCACCGCCGACGTGCAGCGCTCGCTGTCGCTTGCCGGCACCTCCACCGCCGAAGCCATCACCTCCGGCGCACGTGAGGCCCAGATCTCGCTGGTCAACGCTTCCTCGGAGGCCACGAGCCACGTCAAGTCGCTCGCTGCCGACGTGCAGCGTTCGCTGTCGCTTGCCGGCGCCTCTACCGCCGAAGCCGTCACCGCCGGCGCACGCGAGGCCCAGACCACGCTGATTGCCGCATCGTCGGAAGCTGCCAATCACGTCAAGTCGCTGGCGGTCGATGTGGAGCGTTCGCTGTCGCTTGCCGGCGCCTCTACCGCCGAAGCCCTCACCGCCGGCGCACGCGAGGCCCAGACCACGCTGATTGCCGCATCGTCGGAAGCTGCCAATCACGTCAAGTCGCTGGCGGTCGATGTGGAGCGTTCGCTGTCGCTTGCCGGCGCCTCTACCGCCGAAGCCCTCACCGCCGGCGTACGCGAGGCCCAGACCACGCTGATTGCCGCATCGTCGGAAGCCACCGATCACGTCAAGTCGCTGGTGGTCGATGTGGAGCGCACCCTGTCGGCGGTGGGCGCCGAGACCGCCGCCTCCATCCTCACCAGCGCGCGCGAGGCGCAGAGCTCGCTGACCGCAACCTCGGCCGATGCCGCGAGCCAGATCAGGGCGATCTCGACCGACATCGAGCGCTCGCTCTCTTCGGTCACCGCGAAAACCACCGACAACATCCAGGCCAGCGCGGCGAACGCGCAGAATGCGCTGATCGCCGCTTCCAGCGAAGCAAGCTCGAAGGTCAAGACGACCTCCACGGAGATCGAGCGTTCGGTGATGGCGGCCACCAACGCCTTCGGCTCTGCCATGACCGGCAAGACCGACGAGATCGTAACCCATGTGCAGCAGCAGACCGACCGGCTGTCGCAGATAATCGACGGCAAGCGCGGCGCGCTGGTCGACGCCCTCACCGGCAAGACCAGCCAGCTCACGCTCGACATCGAGCGCGTCACCTCGGATGCGCTGAAATCGATCGAGAGCCGCGGCCAGGCCTTCTCGCACTCGGTGATGGGCAACGGCGCCGACGTCGCGCGCATCATCACGTCGGCCGGCGAACTCGCCACCGGCGCGATCAACAAGTCGCTGAAGGACCTCGAGCACTCGTCGCGGGCGGCAATCGAACAGTCGCGCCAGGTGTCGATCACGGCCGTGACCGAGATGCAGGAAACCAGCAAGATCCTGCGCACCGACACGGTTGCGCTGTTCGAGCGGCTGCGCGAAGGCAACATCCTGTTGCAGGAAGTGCTCACCGGCGCCCACGACAACCTCAACTCGCTCGAGCGCGCCCTCGTCACCCGCGTGGCCGACTTCGTTTCCGCCATGAGCGACGTCACCATGCGCAACGGCACCGCGACCCAGACCCTGGAAGACCAGTTGGGCATCTTCAACTCCAAGACTTCCAAGGCGCTGGAAGATCTTTCCTCACTGTCGAGCCAGTTCGACGTCCACGGGCGCACACTGGTCGAGGCGGCGGCGATGGTCGAACAGAGCAACCACAATACGACGGCCTCCGTCGCCGACCGCAAGGCGATGCTGGACTCGCTGGTCACCACCATCGACCTGCGGACAACCGACCTCGATCAACGGCTGTCGCGCTTCACCGGCATGCTCGATGAATCGCTGGCGGCCGCCGAAGAGCGTGCGCGCGACATCGCGCGGGTGGTGGCGGAGACGGCAGGCGCCGGATCGGCCGCAATCAGCCGGCAGTTCGAGGCGGTCAGGGCGGCTTCCCAGGAGGAACACCGCCAGACCGTCGAAACCATGCACGACATCTACCGCCAGACCACGGACGAAGCGGATGCGATGTTCAAGCAGTCCGCGGAGAGGTTTTCGGGCCTCGTGGGAAGCATGAAGCAGATGGCAGCCGAAATGCATCGCGAGCTCGAAGCTACCCGCAACGAGCTTCGCCGCGGGGTCTTGGAAATGCCGCAGGAGGCGGCCGAAAGCACCGCACAGATGCGCAAGGTGATCGTCGACCAGATCGAGGCGCTGGCGGAACTGAACCGCATCGTCGCCCAGCACGGTCGCGGCCTCGACGTGGTCAGCCAGGGCCGATCCAACACCAACACCAGCGTGCAGCGCCAGGAAGAGCCGATGCTGGCGGCGGTCGGCGGTCGCAACGAGGTCCGCGTGCGCGACGCCGGCAGCGCGTCGAACCTGCCGCCGCCGGATCTCGGCGTGCCGGCTTCGCGCCGCACCGAGGCCCCGCCGGTCAGCCCCGCGGCTTCCGATTCCGGGCGTGACGGCTGGCTCTCCGATCTGTTGAGCCGCGCCGATGCGGGCGGTGCAGGCCGTGAGGTTCCGCGCGGCCGCACGCCGCCGCAACCAGGCGCCGCTGGCAATCCGCTGGAGTCGTTGTCGCTCGACATCAGCCGCCTGATGGACCGCAATCTCGCCGCCGAAATGTGGGACCGCTATCAGCGTGGCGAGAGCAAGGCTTTCACCAAGCGGCTCTACACGCCGGCCGGCCAGAAGGCCTTCGACGAGGTCAGCCGCAAGTATCGCGCCGACCGCACCTTCAAGCAGACGGTCGACCGCTACATCACCGAGTTCGAGCGACTGTTGGATGAGGTCTCGCGTGAGGACCGCGGGCCGCAGGCCCTGCGAGGCCACCTCACCTCGGAGACCGGGCTGGTCTACACCCTGCTCGCGCATGCGGCAGGACGGCTGGGGTAGGCCTCACGGCGAACAAGGCGGCGAACGAATGAGGACGGAGGCCTTGCGGCCTCCGTTTCCGTTTGAGCGGTGGCGGGTTCTGCGAACCGCTACGCCCGCAGCTGGCTGATGCGGCGGCACTGCGCCACGGGGCGACCGCGAGGGGCCGGAGATTTGACGTGCTTTCTCCCCAAATGTATCCTGTTTGCGGTCTGGGGCGTCAAATTTGCAGTAGCATTTTTTTCAGGACGCCTATCTATGGAGTGGTCGGCAAAGCCGTATCAACTAGATGAGCCCTTTGGCAGTTGGGCCGACGATCTGGCGGCAGCATTCGTCCGGCTGGAGCCTCGGAAAATAGCCGAGCATCCCTTCGAAGGGACGATAACGAGAATTGACACGGCTCCCATCCAGATTTCCTGCGTCAAGGCTACCAAACACAGGGTTCTGCGGTTGCGTTCCCATATAACGCGGAGCACGGACGATCTGTGTTTCGTCAACCTGCAACTCGAAGGGGTAGGCCGCTACACGCAGTGCGGTCACGAGCAGACCTGTGGGCCCGGAGATCTTGCGGTTGCGGATACGACCGAACCGTTCGAAATCGCAAACTGTCGTGATTTCAGGCTGTTCTGTTTTGCCGTGCCGCGACATCTGCTGCCACCGGGTTTTTCCGAGCGGCCCCGGTTATCCCTTTCCGCGACTGAAGCCGGCCGCGCCCTGTCCCGGACACTTCGAGCCTATGCCGAACTTTGCCTCAACGCGCCGCAGGCTTCGGGAATTTCCGCCTTCAGCGGCGCAAGCATCGTCGAGCTGATCTCTCATGCACCTCAGGTTCTTGCCGCGGGACCATCAGAGCGGATCAACGCGCCCGTGTTGTTGTCGATGATGCTGGATTACATCGACCGGCACAGCGAAGATCCCGATCTCGGTGCCGCCCTGCTCGCGGCAAGGTTCAACTGCTCGCCACGCTACGTGCACAGGCTGTTTTCCGCCACGGGTCAAACGGTCGGAGAACACATCAACGACAGACGGATTGTTGCCTGCACCCGCAATTTGCTCGATCCCGATAACCGGACAAAGACGATTGCGGAGATCGCGCTAGCCGCCGGGTTTTGCGACATTTCGTATTTCAATCGGCTGTTCAAGCGCAGCAATGGCACGGCCCCCCGTGAATTTCGCCGTTCCATGAGTTCGACTGCCGTCTAGTTCCCGCGCTCCGAAGTCCGTGTCGGTGAGCGCGATGGCTGCGAACGTCGGTATCGGACAATTGGCAGGTTCGCGGCAGGCCAAGAAATCGGGCACTGCAGTCCAAGACTTTCCCGCTCCCGTCAGGTAGCCGTCTTTTCGATCGGCTGACACGCCACATGTGCTTGGGAAAAATTCGATGGCAATCGACTTCACGCTTACAACGCAGCAGCGCGAGCTCCAGCTCCAATCCCGCCGATTTGCCAGGGACGTACTTGCGGGGGCTAGGGATGCCGAATCGCTGCCGACGGCGGAGCAGCGCTTTCTTGCCACCAGGCCCGCCTATGAAGCGATGGTCGCGGCGGGATTTCTGCGAAAATGCATGCCCGTTGCCGCGGGTGGAGAAAACGAAGGTCTGATCGACATGGCGATCATGGCTGAAGAATTCTACAGCGTGAACGCCAGCGTCACCCTGACGATGCTGGGAACGGTTCTCGGTGTTTTGCCGATTTTGCTCGGCGGCACGCCGGAGCAGTGCAGCCGGCTGCTGCGGCCATTCCTAAAGAAGACCGGGGCGCCGCTGGCCGGATTTTGTTCCAGCGAACCAGGCGGCAGCGCCAATGCCGCTTCGCCTCCCCCGGGCCAGGGCGTGCGCACCACGGCAAAACTCCAGGGCGAGCACTGGATCATCAACGGCAGGAAAAAATGGGTTTCGTCGGCGACCGGCTGGGACCGCAAAGGCGCAGACGTCCTATGCGCGGTGTGCCGAACCGACCCCGATGCCCCACCCGACAAGTCGATTTCCATCATCGCGGTTGAACGACCTTCACAAGGCATCGTCTTTGAACGTGCAATCGATTCGCTGGGTCACCGTGCCCATCTCACGCCGCAATTCGGTTTCGAGAATGTCGCCGCGCCGCGGCATAATCTGCTGGGGCAGGAAGGTAGCGGCCTTGCGCTGACGGCGGCCAGCTTTACCGGAACCGCAGCGCTAGTCGGGGTCTTGGGCGTTGCACTGATGCGGGCGGCGTTCGAGTTCGCGTTGGAGTTCGCGCGCACCGAGCAACGCGGCGGTATCCATCCGATCATCGAGCATCAGGCGGTTGGATACGCATTGGCCGACGCGAAAACCGCAATCGAGGCGGCCCGCTATCTGAGTTGGCGCGCCTGCCATGCCGTAGATACTCAGTCTCCCGCTGCCGACGAACTTGCAATTCAGGCAAAGATTTATGGCTCCGAGACCGCGGTTCGCGTGATCACGGATCTCATGAGAGTGGTGGGCATCGATAGTTACGACCATGAACTGCCGCTGGGGCGTCTGCTCCTGGATGCGCTGGCCCTTCCGATCTTTGACGGGGGCAACATGGGCGTCAGGAGGCGCCAGCTCCACACGATGTTGAAACGGCCGGATTACGACCCGCTGTTGGCGAGCGGGGCGGCGTGAAGCAAGCCAAGTCGCGCGGCCGCTTCCGGGATCGTTCGCGAGGCCGGACGCGCCGGACCTATTTGCGGATGTCATGGATGAGACGGTGAGTTATGAGCAAGGTGCAAAAGGTAGCGGTTATAACGGGAGCCTCGCAGGGAATTGGCGCGGCCCTGGTCCAGGCGTTCAGAACGCGCAACTATGCAGTCGTCGCCAATTCTCGATCCATCAAAGCGACCGATGACCCGAATGTTGCGACCGTGCAGGGGGATGTCGCCGACCCGAACACGGCCAAGCTGGCGTTGGCGCAAGCCTTGGAACGGTTTGGTCGTGTGGACACGCTGGTCAACAACGCCGGAATATTCATGGCCAAGCCATTTACGGCCTACTCGCAGGAAGACTATGCGGTGTATTTGGCAACCAACGTCACCGGCTTCTTCCACATGACCCAGCGCGCCATCGAGGTGATGATCAGGCAAGGCAGCGGTCATGTCGTGACAATCACGACAAGCCTTGTCGATCAACCGATGAGCAGCGTACCGGCCGTGCTTGCCTCGCTCACCAAAGGTGCGCTGAACGCGGCCACGAAGTCGCTCGCGATAGAGTGCGCGAAGAGCGGCGTGCGCGTGAACGCTGTTTCGCCAGGCGTCATCAAGACTCCGATGCATCCGGTGGAGGCTCACGCGGCCTTGGCTTCGCTACATCCGATGAAGCGGATGGGAGAAACCTCCGATGTCGTCGAGGCCGTGATGTACCTGGACTCGGCGGGATTCGTGACGGGAGAGATTCTCCACGTGGACGGAGGGCAAGCAGCCGGCCACCACACGATCTAACGGCGCGGGTTCTGACGCTCGCATTCCCTCTGCGGTGGGACCTCCGGCGGCGCCGGAATGTTGGACGACGCGTAGTCGGCTGGTCGCCCCGCAATACGCTCGCGCGGTGCACCCAATGGCTTTCTTCGCATCTTCGAGGGCTCGGCGCAGTGCCAATAGAAACTGCGCGATGTTCTGGTGCATCGCGCGTTCGTTCGCAATGCGCATGCGGTCGGCGGCAATCGGCTACCCGGAGAACGTCGCGCTGCCTTTGGTCTTGATCGGATAGGCAGCGAAGGCAAGTTGTTGATGAACACCTTCCGACAAACGGGAGGCGCGGTCGGCTGAGCCTGCAGCTCGGGCATAGACGCGGTCGGACAAAGCCAACCCTGCGAGGAAAGGCTCGACGGTAGGAAACCAAGCTGCCGGCGAACCTCCGATGATGAGATCGCGACCGTCGGAGCCGAAGGGAGGCAGCACTCGCAATTGCGCTGGGGCGCCTCCTGCCCTGCATCGAACATGCGGCGAGCGAGATCGGGCCCGTAGCAACGATCATTCTCGGCGTAAAGCCAAAGAGCAGGAACGTGCGCAGTGCGACCAAGCGCCGCCATTGTGTCGACGAGCTTGTTGGGATCGCAAAACTGGTCCGGACCGAGACGACCGTGTCGGCCGCCATCAAAATTCAGGATGCCCACTACACCGGCGGCTTTGCCGCTGCCGCCGCGGTCACGGCAAGCCCGCCAGTGGAGTGACCAAGCAGCACAACATGGTCGGGATCGACCCAGGACTCCTTCCGCAACGAAGTAACTGCCGCCATGACATCCTCGGCGGAAATGCGGGCGGCGGGAAGGTAGTCGCAGGCTTTCGGCAAATCCTCGGAATAAGCACCGTCAGACCGGCCGAAAGCGCGGCGTATGATTGCAACCGCCGCATAGCCCCGCTGGGCGAAAGCAACCGCCGCGGTGTTGAAGGCGATCGGCGATCGCCGATCGCCTGGTGAGCCCACGGAAAAATGCCTCGCCCTCTACGCTCGGGGTAGCGTGCACCGTCAGCACTAACGGAAATCGGCCGGGTCGGTCCGGACGAACGACAAAGCCATCCAGGAGCAACGCGCTGCCGGAGATAGTTACAGGCACCGGCACGGCGCACACGGCGTCCTCGGATGTCCACTTCCGCACCGCAATCCTTGCAAGCAAGGAACAGAAAATCCGGATATATACCTGGATATAGCTCACGACTTGGAGGGTCCATCATGGGCGAAAGCGAGCACTCCGAAATTATCGGACCCGATTAATCAATCGCGGCATGGCGCGGTTTGAGGTTCTTGGACTCGACGCTGACCGCGACCTCATCCGGTCCCTGGCCAAGCGTCTCTCTGAAGAGGGGCCCGATGCCGCGCGGATTCGAGCCGCCGTCAGTCGAACAATCACCGGCGAACCGCCAAAGAAGGGCGGCATTCTTGCCGCCTTGCGCCGCTCGCCTCTGGTCGGGGCCGAACTCAATCCGGCCCGCTCGCACGAAGGCGGACGCAAGGTCAACCTGTGACAGGCTATCTGCTGGATACGAACATCATCAGCGACGTCACGAAACCCGCCCCGTCCCCCGAGCTTCTTGCGTCGATAGCGGACCAAGCTGACGATGACCTATTTATCTCTGCGTTGACCGTTGCGGAAATTCGGCGCGGATTGCTCGAAAAGCCCGCGGGGAAAAAACGCGCCTCATTGGAAGCCTGGTTCGCGGGTCCGGAAGGACCGCAGACACTTTTCGCGGGCCGCGTCCTTTTCTTCGACGAAAAGGCGGCTCTCGTCTGGGCGCGACTGATGGCCGAAGGTACGGCCAAGGGGCGGCCGCGGAGTGCGCTTGACATGATTGTCGCCGCGGTAGCTGAGGCAAACGGCTGTGTCGTCGTTAGCGACAACGAAGAGGACTTTGCCGGACTGAAATTTGTCAATCCGCTTCGAGCTGCTCGGGCGCGATAATCGCTGTGGGCGGCGAATAGTGAGTAGCGAAGCGCGTACAGATTTCTATTCGCTATTCGCTCTCTTACTGCCGCTTCCTCTCGGTCGCCGCCGCCGGAGCGGTGGCCGCCGGTGCCGCCGCCTGTGAGTTCGAGTTGTTGCTCGCGCCGAAGATAACCCGGGTCGGGTTACGGTCGAAATTGTTCACTGCGCGGCTGATATCGCCGAGCGTCTTGCGGCCGTCGGTCATCAGCGCGCCCGAGCGCTTGTCGAAATCTTCCGCAAGCTCGCGGATCGACTTCACCGCCTGGTACAATTCGCCGCCTTCCCTGCCGCCTGCCAGCGTATCGAGCCCGAGCATCAGATTGTCGGCCTTGCCCATCACGCCATCGACCCGCGCCATCACGTTGTCGATCCGCTCCGAATTGCGCGCCAGGGACGAGGTGAAGGTCTCGAGGTTATGCAGCGAGTTCTTCACCGCCTCCTGATTGTCGGCGACCACCCTGTTGATGTTCTGCAGCGTGCCGCGGATCGCTTCGGTGACGTCTTGCAGCCGGTTGGGATCGGCCGTCAGCGTCGGAATGCCGTCTTCATCCAGCGGCACCGGGGGCGCGGCCTCCTCGCCGCCTTTCAGCGAAATTGCGGCTACGCCGGTCAATCCCTGGAATTCCAGTCCGACCAGAGTGTCTTTGCGGATCGGGGCGTTGTTCTCGACCATCGCGAGTGCGACCACCCGGCGCGGGTTGTCGAGCTTCACCGACATTACCTCCCCTACCCGAATACCGTTGAAATTAACGCTGCCGCCGTTGCGCAGGCCCGCTGCGGGGCCTTCGAACACGATGCGAAGGGGGCTGCGCGCTTTCGTGGTGTGCAGGCTCTGGAACCAGAGCACGAAGCCGAACGCCGCGGCGATCACCGCCAGCGTGAAAGATCCGATCAGGACGTAGTTCGCCCGCGTTTCCATCCAAAACTCCGGTACTAGCCCATCACAGCGCGGGCGCGCTTGCCGTGGAAATATTGCCTTAGCCAGGGATGCTGCGAGGCCTGCATGTCGGCCATCGATCCTGCGGCAATGATCTTACCGTTCCCTAAAACTGCAATTCGATCGCAAGCGGTATATAGGCTGTCCAGATCGTGGGTTACCATGAAAACGGTCAGCCCCAAAGTGCGCTGCAGGGTCCTGACCAGTTCGTCGAAATCGCCGGCGCCGATCGGGTCCAGCCCCGAGGTCGGCTCGTCGAGGAACACCAGTTCCGGGTCGAGCGCGAGCGCGCGCGCCAGTGCCACGCGCTTGATCATGCCACCGGACAGCTCGGACGGAAAGCGGTCGGCGACCTCCGGGCGCAGGCCGACCATGCCGAGCTTGGCGACCATGATCTCGTCGAGAAGCCGCTGCGAGACCCTGAGATATTCGCGCACCGGGAACTGGATGTTCTGCCGCACGGTGAGCGAGGAAAACAGCGCTCCCTGCTGGAACAGGATGCCCCATCGCCGCTCCACCGCGCGCCGCGCCGCGGTACTTGCGGCGTCGAGATCGACGCCGAACACCTCGATGCGGCCAGAGACCTTGGGAACGAGGCCGATGATGGTGCGCGTCAGCACCGACTTGCCGGCGCCGGAGGGGCCGACAAAGCCCAAGATCTCGCCGCGCTTGACGTCGAGATCGAGCCCGTCGAGCACGCGCGTCGCACCGAACTGCACGGTGATGTCGCGAACCCGGATGATGGCGTCGGAAGGTTGCGGCGCCATGCTCACATTCCGATCGAGGCGAAGAAGATCGCGAACACGCCGTCCATCACGATGACGAAGAAGATGCCCTTCACCACCGAGGCCGTGGTGTGCCGGCCGAGCGACTTGGCGCTGCCCTCCACCGCAAGCCCCTCGACGCAGGCAACGATACCGATCACCGCGGCCATCACCGGCGCCTTGATGATGCCCACGGTAAAGTGATCGATCGAGATCGCATCGCGCAGGCGCAACAGGAACGCTTCCGGATCGACGCCGCCGTAGAGCCACGCGACCAAGCCGCCGCCATAGAGCGCCGCCATCGCGCCGAGGAACGCCAGGATTGGCAGCGCGATGACCAGCGCCAGCATTCGCGGCAGGATCAAGACCTCGATCGGGTCGAAACCCATGGTGCGCAGCGCATCGATCTCCTCGCGCATCTTCATCGAACCGAGTTCGGCGGTGTAGGCGCTGCCGGAGCGGCCCGCGACCATGATCGCCACCAGCAGCACGCCGATTTCACGCAACACCAACACGCCGAGCATGTCGACGACGAAGATGTCGGCGCCGAATTGGCGGAAATGGAAGATACCCTGCTGCGAGATGATGCAGCCGATCAAGAACGTGATGAGCACGACGATCGGCACCGCGCGCCAGCACACCTGTTCGAGGTGGTGCACGGTCGAGGTCAGGCGGAAGCCGCGAGGACGAACGATGACGCGCGCGCTTGCCGCGAGCACCGCACCCAGCATGTCGATCAGGCCGCCCACCGTGCCGCCGATGCCGGCCACGGTGCGGCCGATCTGGTCCAGCATGCCGGTGATCGTCACCTGGCTGATCTCGGCCATGGGCGCGGATTTGACCCGGCGCACCTCGTCGACCAGGGTCGAATAGTTGGCCGAGAGCCCCGCGATCTTGGCTTCGATCCCGCCATGCGTCAGGCTGCGGCGCAGCCGCTCGATCAGCCAAGCCCCGAAGGTGTCAAGTTTGGAGACCTGCGACACGTCGATCGAGATATCGGGCCGGGTTCCGGCGAGCTTTTCGGCGGCGGCCACCATCGATTCCAGTCGTGGCGCAAAGCCGGCGGTCCACGAGCCCGCAGCAAACAGCGCGAGTTCGTCGCCGCGTGCTATCTGCTCCAGTGTCGGATCGCTGCTCACGCTTGCCGGCTCCTGCGCTTGATTTCCGCCCGGTGAGGAGGATAGTCCCAAACCCGCCATTGCCATGTGGAAGATGTCCTAAGCCAGCCAGAGTTGGTTGCGCCGGGCTAGCGTACGGTTCAGAAATTGCCAGACTTTAAAACGACTTCCGCCCAATCTCCAACCTTGGCTGTACGAATTGAGCGCTGGCCGATCGCGGGTTCCTTCACCATCAGCCGCGGCGCCAAGACCGAAGCCGTGACGGTTGTGGCAGAGTTAAGTCTTGGCGGCCATACCGGGCGCGGCGAATGCGCGCCCTATCCGCGTTATGGCGAGACGGCGGAAGCCACGCAAAACGCCCTCCTGGCCATGCAGGAAGCGGTCGCGCACGGGCTGGATCGGGCGTTGCAGGCCGCCATGCCCCCTGGGGCCGCCCGCAACGCGCTGGATTGCGCGCTGATCGACCTTACGGCCAAAAGTTCCGGCAAGCGAGTCTGGGACCTGCTCGGGCGCGCGGAGCCTCAACCCTGCGTGACCGCCTATACGATCTCGCTTGCGTCGGCCGAAGCGATGGCAGCGGCCGCAGCCAAGGCGGCCCACCGGCGGCTGTTGAAGATCAAGCTCGGCGGCGACGGCAATGACGAGCGCATCGCCGCCGTGCGCCGGGCCGCTCCCACATCAGAGCTCATCGTCGACGCCAATGAGGCCTGGACGGCTGCCAATCTGGAGCAAAACCTTCAGGCCTGCGCGGCAGCCGGCGTCACCCTGGTCGAGCAGCCGCTGCCCGCGGGCCAGGATGAGATGCTGGCCCACATCAAGCGGCCGCTCGCCGTCTGCGCCGACGAGAGCGTGCATGACCGCAAGTCGCTCGACGGGCTGCGCGAACGCTACGATGCCGTCAACATCAAGCTCGACAAGACCGGGGGGCTGACCGAAGCGCTCGCGATGGCGGATGCGGCAAAAGCGCTCGGCTTCGACATCATGGTCGGCTGCATGGTCGCAACCTCGCTATCGATGGCGCCCGCGATGCTGCTGACGTCGCAGGCGCGGTTCATCGATCTCGACGGGCCGCTTCTTTTGGCGCGCGATCGCGCGCACGGGCTGCGTTATGACGGCAGCCTAGTCTATCCGCCCGATGCCGCGCTGTGGGGATGACGATCAGCATTTATATTTTGACGCGTTTTCTTCACGCGAACAGGTCTCCACTTCGCTTGAAAACGCTATAGCCGACGTCGCGTCAGCCACATCAGGACCGCACCTGATGCTGCCATCGTGGCCCACATACTAGACGCCCTGCCCATAGCTCGCATAGATCGGAGCGGACAGGATCGAGGCGCTCGAGGTGATGATGCCGCTGCAGGCGGCTTAATAGCCCTGCCCGCGCGCCATCAGGTGGACTGGCACATGGCGTACCAACAATCCCATGGTGCCCAGTTGGGTGAGGCCATAGGTGAGCCCATGCGCGAGTTGGACCAATCGACTGCGCCGGCACGCGCTATGAGCGCAAAATCAAACCGTCGCCGACCGAACTTAGGCGCGCAAGCCCCTAGTTTCAACTATGGGGTGAGCGCCTCTTCGCTATTAGACATCAGTCAGGTAATAATAGGCAATGGCGGACTTCAGATCGAACAGGAACGTTCTCTTCTCGTGCAAATACCACGTGGTGTTTTGCCCGAAATACCGTAAGCCAGTTCTTAATCCGCCTATCGACGCCAAACTTAAGAAACTAATTCAGCAAGTATGCGACGAGACGCAATCGGCGCTGATTGAAATGGAAGTCATGCCAGACCACGTCCATCTGCTTGTCGGCTGCGATCCGCAATACGGCATCCACCGGCTGGTGAAGGGCATCAAGCGCCGGTCTTCGCGTGTTCTCCGTCAGCAGTTCCGGGTGCTGCGCACGCGCATTCCAACATTATGGACGAACAGTTATTTTGTGTCTTCGGTCGGCGGCGCTCCCCTCGCGCTCATCAAGCAATACATTGAAAATCAGAAGAGGGTCTGATGGAAAAGCCTCAAATGATTTCAATTGCCGGTCTTAAGGCGCGAGGATGGACACAAGCCCTCATCACGCTCCTTGGGGAACCGGATGTGGTAGGGCGCAATTCTCATTATGCGAAATCAGCGCCTATGCGCCTCTACGACACCGCAAGAGTAGCTTCCTTCGAGGTGTCGTCAGAGTTTCTTGCTGCAAAAGCGAAAGCTGCTCGGCGTCAGTGCGGAGCAAAGACTGCCGTGGAGACAAAGCGCGCGGCACTGATGCAGCAGGTTCTGGAAATGCACGTTTCTGTTGAAACGCGCCCGGAACATTGGGTGAGACGTGCGACGATTGAAGCGTATAACGAATGGCACTGGGATGGAGACGGGACGGCGGAAGATGCACCCGCCGAGTTTCTCGAACGCATCACCGTAAACTTCATCCGGCATAATCTAACAGCGTACGACAGGGCATTAGAGGAAGTCGCTGGTCGGGTTGGCATCGCCTCTGCGGTACAAGCTATTCGAGCAAAGATTTACTCAGCCATAGGAGAGAGCTATCCGGCTTTAGCAGATGAATGCAGTCGGCAATTGATGCGTAGAGGACTGTGATGCCGCGCGTTAAAACCCTGTCCTTCGTCGCCGAGTTCCCGCTTCAGACGACTGCGGCGGATGAGAAGACATTGGATACGCGGCTGAACGCGGCCCGGCACCTCTATAATGCCTGTTTGCAGGAGTGCCTTCGCCGCCTCGATCTGATGAAGCAATCGAAGGCATGGCAAGCCGCACGCGCCATGCCTGCGACAGTGGACAAGCGTCACAACAAAGCGCGCTCGCAAGCGTTCCGGGCCGAACTTGAGCGGTTCGGCTTCACCTCGCGCGAGATTGAAAAGCATGCGCTCTCCTGCCGCAATGCCTGCTGGATCGGCGATCACCTCGGCAGCCACGACATGCAAACCACGAGTTTGCGCGCGTTCCGGGCAGCCGAGCAGTATGCGTTTGGCAAGCGCGGCCGCCCACGGTTCAAATCGTTAAACCGGCTGAACAGCATCGAGGGCAAAGCGGACGCTGTGATCCGCTACCGCGCCGAGCCTGTTCCGGCCGTGCACTATAGCGGCCTTGTGCTGCCGCTTATGCTCGATCCAAAGGACAAACGCGATTGGCAAAGAGAAGCGCTCGCGGCCAGGACCAAGTATGTCCGCATTATCCGGCGCGAGATCAAGGGCCGCGTCCGCTGGTTTTGCCAGTTGGTGCAAGAGGGCTTGCCGCCCGCTACGCACACCACCAAGGACGGTACTGTCGGACTCGACATCGGGCCGTCCAGCATCGCGGCGGTATCAAGCGACGACGCTATTTTGGAGCAGTTATGCCCGAGCGTCGTCGAACCGTGGAACGACTGCCGGCGTATCCAGCGCGCGATGGACCGCTCGCGACGTGCAACCAACCTGGACAACTTCGATGCCAAAGGGCGCGCGATCAAGGGTAAGAGAAGGTGGAACAGGTCGCAGCGCTATCAGGCGCTTGCCGCTTCGAAACGCGAGCGCGATCGAGTATTGGCTGCCGAGCGCAAGCGATCGCATGGCGAGTTGGCGAACCGCATTCTCGGTCAAGGGACAACCATCAAAACAGAGGAGTTGAGCTACAAGTCATTTCAGAAGAACTACGGTCGCAGCGTGAAAGTGCGTGCGCCAGGAATGTTGATCTCGATGCTTCAGCGCAAGGCTGCAAGTGCTGGCGGTGGAGTGATTGAGATCAAAACCCGGCATACACGGTTGAGCCAGTTCGATCATACCACGGGCGAATACATCAAGAAGCCGCTCTCGCAGCGGGTTCATGTGTTCGGCGATGGCAGGACAGAGCCGGTTCAACGTGATCTCTACAGCGCGTTTCTTGCGACATGCTGCGATACGAATTTGCTCGACATTCCCCAAGTCAAGATCGCTTGGGCCAGTGCGGAACCGCTCCTGAGGACGGCGATGTCGAGTGCACTTCAACCTGCAAGCGGGAAGGGCTTTGCCCAACCCCACGTCCGTAATGGCGTTAGAGCGGGTCGCCGGATCAAGAGTGTTGGGCCGGCCGTCGAGGCCGGGGATGATGTAGCGCCTCTGCAAACAGAGACCGCGAGAGCCCCGGAAAGACAGCCTTCTGCCTCTCTCAGAACCCCCTGGCTTTAGCCATGGGGAGGTTCAGGTGAATTAGCACTTGGCTTCAAACGTCCCATATAGGAGGGGCTTCGATTGATCCGCCGGGCTACGACGCGGGAAAGAAGATCAAGGGCAAGAAGCGGCATATTCTCGTCGATACCATGGTCGCCATGACGAATGCGCCGCGGTCCCGATCCTGAATGTCAGCGGCATGAACGATGGCATGAATCAACAGGCCTTGCGCGAGCCACACCGGGGGCATGCGATCGAGGTGTCGTCGACGGGTCCGCGCCGATCTTGATCCGAGAAAGACGGTCTTCGGTGTCTCGTAATTCCACTCGCTCATGTCACTCCTCCTCGGTCCTGGCGAGGCCCGTGGTGCGCGGTCGTGTCGAGCCTCATCACATGAGCTGACCGCTCGGCCGCCGCAGCAACCGGGCTTGCGCGGCGCCGGCTCATCGGCGCGGCCCGTGAGTGGCCTTGCCGTCGACCCTCACCAATGATTGAGGGCCCACCCGACCTCGGCCGACGCACCGGCAGGTTTCTCGCGGGCGCCGGGCTGGTCCTAGGATGGCCACGCCATGATGAAGTAGACACCTGGCGCCCGTGATGCCACCGATGTGACTAATCGTGAAGCCGCTATTTGTTGAGACGGCGCAGCCTGAGCCTTACTTAACCAGGCGCGGCGCGTTGATTGGAGAAAAAAGCGATGCGTTCTATTTTGGCCCTGAGCCTCTTGGTCACCCTGTGTGGCTCTGCCAACGCGGCTACGGTGCATCACCCACACCGACGGCACGCCATTGTTCGTCCCAACCAGGGCTGGCTCTCGTCAGATCCCGCTTCGGCTTTTGGCTACGAACCGCCTGGGCCGCCGATCCAGTACCGGCCGGCACCGTACAATGAATACAATGAACCGTATCCGGGATACTTCCCAGGGTTACGCGCCTGGCGAACGCGAGCAATTTCTCGACAGTGTGAGACAAGGTGGTTAGACACTCGTTCCAGAAACTGACGAGCGGGTCGGCCTCGAAGCTTGAAGCGATAAAAGCTCGCTGGTGATCCGGAGCGAAAACAAGTTCGCCCTGGTTATGACGATCGTCATCCGAACTGGGGTGGGTAACACGCCTGAAGTGATCCCGGATCGTGTTAGCCCGGCCACGGACGGCGACGCGAGCTACCGAGGTTGATGAGGCGAATCGAACAATGCAACGGAGCGAGCCAGCCTCATCAAGACGCCCAGGATCGCGAAGCGAGCCATAGCCGTCGAGACACCCAATGAACCAGAGCGTTCTAGAGAAACCCCGGCCCTTTCGAGCCGGGGTTTTTCTATTTAGCTGACGATCGGCGCCGCCTCATTGAGATTGCGACCCGTGCTTCCATTTACGTGCCGTCCCGCCGGCCGTAATTGAGGCCATAGCGCACCACGCCGCGCGGCACGTAGGCATAGCTCAATGGCAGCATCGGCGTCCGCAGGCAGCAGGTCGCGGCATCGATCAGGAATACCGGGACCGCCGCATGTTAGCTGGCGACGAGGGCAAAGCCTGCCGCCGTCGCGAAGGCCGCGAGGATTATGGCGCCGCGCAGCGCGTGATGCGGTTCGGCGAGGCCGGTGACGAACGGCAGGGTGGTAAAGCGCGTCACCGCAGCCACGGCGCTGATCACGCCGATCCACGACGCCTCGATCCCGACGGCGCGCAGCCACACCGCAAAGAACGGCAGACGGGTGCCCATCAGGCCGAACAGCGTGCCGTAGAACAGCGCCAGAGCACCGGCGAATTGGCGGGCAACGTGTTGCGACAGGATGGGGATTTGTGATTCGATTGGCATCAATTCAATTGCGATTCGCTCGATATCGTGGTGATCGTTATCGTAACGCGTGCTGATTTGCGCGGAAGAGTTTGCCATGGCCGATGAAGCATTCGCCCTTTCACCGATTTCCGCTCGCCCGACGCTGCCGGGCGAGGCGGACTATGACGCGATCCGCGAAGCCTTCCTGGAGACCTCGCGGGGCCGCTGGTTTCTCGGCGAATATGCCAAGCGCAACCGCAACGCCGACACCAGCATGGTGCTCGATGCGGTGGCGCGGATCGAGGAGACGCTGGCCGCACAGCGCAAGCAACAGGCCGAGGACAGGCTCGCGGAAGGGTTGGCGATCATCCGGAGCGCATTGGATGAGGCCGCACAAGCCGCCGGAGCCGCGTTCGACGGCACTGCGGTTCAGGCAAGCCTGGCGCCGATCCGCAAGGGTACGAGGATCATCAAGGAGATCTCCTGGCGCTGGCGCGAGATCGGCGCCGACGGCCGGATTTGCGACCTGATCGATTCGCAGCTTTATGCCATCGAGGCCGGCTGCGACCAGATCGGACAGATTGATCCCCGCGAGGGGATTCGCGCGGCGTTCGAGCTGATCAGGAGCAGCCTCGACGGGCTCGACGACAGCGATGGCGCGGCTGTGCCGATTGCCCGCGCAGCAGCCGCTACCCCTGCGGCTTCAGCCGCACCAGATCAGGCCCCGGCGGCCGCGGTAGAGCCGCTCGAGGAGATGCAGGCAACCGGCGATGTCGATGCCGCCTTCAGCGAGCCGGAGATGCCGACGGACGCGGCCCTCGAAACGATCGAGCCGGCGGAGGAGATAACTGCGGAGGCCGCCGACGCCCATGATGAGGCGGTGCTGCAGATGGTGGCGCTGGAAATGGGCGCGCCGCATTTCGACGAAGCCGATGATGATTCCGATGCGGAGACGAACGGCGCTCACGTCACGATGCCGCCAGCCGTCGAACCCATCGTGGTTGCAAGGGCGCCCGAGCCGGTAGCCGAGCCGATGCCGCCACCTCAGCCTGCAACGCTTCCGCCCTCGTGGCCCTCTACGCCCTTGCCTGAGCCGGCACCGCCGATTTCCGTCGAACCTGCGGTTCGGCTGTCGCCTGGGCCGTCACTCGGCTCGACGCTCCTCGCCAGCGGAATCCTGCAGCGGCCAAGGGCATCCGCCCCCGACCCGTTGGCGCCGATCCGGCGCATGAGCCAGGCCGAGAAGATCGCGTTCTTTTCCTGAAGCGCGCTAGATGATCTTTTTGAGCACGACCTTTTCGGAAAAACCGGGTGCCCACTTTTCCGGATCATGCTCTAGGCGATCAGCTTCGCGTATAGATCCGTATCCACATTGCCGCCGGAGAGAACGATGACGACGTTCTTGCCGTGCGCATCGATGCGGCCTGCAAGAAGCGCGGCGAGGCCGACCGCGCCGCCGGGCTCGACCACGAGCTTCAATTCGCGGAAGGCGAAGCCGACGGCGGCGGCGACTTCCGCGTCCGACGCGGTGACGCCGCCGGCCAACAGCTTGCCGTTGATCGCGAACGTCAGTTCGCCGGGGATCGCGGCCATCAGCGCATCGCAGATGGTGCGCGTGCCTTGCGCCTCATGCCGCTCGCGGTGGCCTGCGCGCAGCGAACGGGCATGATCGTCAAAGGATTCCGGCTCGGCGACGATCACCTCGGCATCCGGAAAGCGCGCCTTCACCGCCGTGGCCACGCCCGCGATCAGGCCGCCGCCGGAAGCCGGCGCGACCACGATATCGAGCGGCAAGTCGAGGGCTGCCATGTCCTCGGCGATCTCGCGGCCTGCGGTACCCTGCCCTGCGATCACGAACGGATCGTCGTAGGGGCGCACCAGTGTCGCGCCGCGTTTGCCTGCGATATCGCGCGCGATGGCCTCACGGTCGTCGCGGTCGCGATCGTACAGCACGACCTCGGCGCCATAGGCCTTGGTGCGCTCGCGCTTGGAGCGCGGCGCGTCGGTCGGCATCACGATGGTGGCCTGCATGTTGAGGATTTGCGCCGCCGCGGCCACGCCCTGGGCATGGTTGCCGGAAGAAAACGCCACCACGCCGCCGCCGCGCTCGCCTTTTGGAATCGACGACAGCTTGTTGAAGGCGCCGCGGAACTTGAAGGAACCGGTCCGCTGCAGCATTTCCGGCTTCAGGAACACCTTGGTTCCGATCCGCTCGCTTAAGACAGGGAACGACAACAACGGGGTCCGCACCGCGAACGGCGCGACCACGACCGCCGCCGCATCGATATCGTCGGGATTGACCGGCAGGCTCATGGGCATGATCGTCATGCTTACGTTTTACGCGCGACATCACCTGCGGGCAAGATCAACCATCAGGCAACGCAGCGCGGCTCGCTGACGAAACCGGCCGTCGCGGCCGGGTCAGCGGCGCGGATATCGGCCATATTGTCGATAAAGGCCTGTGCCGACGCCTCCCAGGTGTGTTTGGCGGCAAAGTCGACGCAGGCCTGCGCCGGGATGCTCAATGCCTCAAGGCAGGCTTTGCGCAAATCCTCGTCCAATACCCCGACCGGCGCCGCGCCGATGACGTCGCGCGGCCCGGTGACCGGGAACGCGGCCACCGGCAGGCCGCTGGCGAGCGCCTCCAGGAGCACCAGGCCAAACGTGTCGGTCTTGCTCGGAAACACGAAAACGTCGGCGGCCGCATAGACCTCAGCCAGCGCCTCGCCCTGCAGCGCGCCGAGAAATACGGCGTCCGGATATTTCTGTTGCAGCGCGAAGCGCGCCGGACCGTCGCCGACGATCACCTTGGAGCCCGGCAGATCGAGCTCCAGAAACGCCTCGAGGTTCTTTTCCACCGCGACGCGGCCGACGCACACGAAGACCGGTTTCGGCTGGCACAGATCGACGTCGCGCGGACGAAACAGCGTGGTGTCGACGCCGCGCGGCCACAGCACGACATTGCGGAAGCCGCGCCCACGCAGCTCATTGGCAAGCGCGGGAGTTGCCGCCATCACCGCCTGGCTTGCGCCGTGAAACCAGCGCAGCGTGGACCAGACCCAGGACTCCGGCACCGGCGCGCGGGCCGAGACGTAGTCCGGAAAGCGGGTGTGGAAGCTCGTGGTGAATGGCAATTCGTGTTTGCGGCAATAGCGCCGCACCAACAGTCCGATCGGCCCTTCGGTCGCAATGTGGATGCTGTCCGGATTGCTGTCTGCAATCAGCCGCGCGATTTTCGCCGGCCGCGGCAGCGCCACGCGCAGGTCGCGGTAGCTCGGCATCGCGAAGGTGCGGAACGACAAGGGAGTGAGAAAATCGACCTCGGCGCCGAGCGCCCTCGCCGCTTCCGCCATCGTGGTCAGCGTCCGCACCACCCCGTTGACTTGAGGGTGCCACGCGTCGGTCGCGACCAGGATGCGCATCAGGCAGCGTGTGCGGCGACGCGCGGGATCGGCGCGACGCGGCGCAGCGGATCGGTCCAGGTGATGATCTCGAAGCGGCCGTCCTCGTGCTCGGCAAGCGCGGTGCAGCTCTCCACCCAGTCGCCGCAGTTCATGTAGCGGATGCCCTGCTCGTCGCGGATGGTGGCGTAGTGAATGTGGCCGCAGATCACCCCTTCGGCGCCGTGACGGCGCGCTTCATTGGCCAGCGTCGTTTCGAAGGCGCCGATATAGTTCACGGCGTTCTTGACCTTGAGCTTGGCCCATTGCGACAGCGACCAATACGGCACGCCGAACATTTTTCGGAAGAAGTTGACGAAGCGGTTCATCTGGATCGCGAAGTCGTAGGCCTTGTCGCCGAGATGGGCGAGCCAGCGCGCGTTCTGCACCACGAGATCGAAGATGTCGCCATGGATGACGAGGTAGCGCTTGCCGTCGACACCGCTGTGGACGATGTTTTCCACCACATCGATGCCGCCGAAATGCGTGCCGTAATAGTTCCGCAAAAACTCGTCGTGATTGCCGGGGATGTAGATCACCTTGGCGCCCTTGCGCGCCTTGCGCAGCATCTTCTGCACGAAGTCGTTATGCGATTGCGGCCAGTGCCAGCTCGACTTCAGCGCCCAGCCGTCCACGATATCGCCGACCAGATAGATGGTATCGGCGTCGTGGCAGCGGAGAAAGTCGAGCAATCGGTCGGCTTGCGAGCCGCGGGCTCCGAGATGAACATCGGAGATAAACAAAGTGCGAAAGCGCCGCTCCGGGCTCTCTTCGCTTGCAGTGTCACTTCCCATCACCTGTACCTAACAGATTCCCATGACATCGGGATGACTGCTCACGCCGCGGCCGCACCGTCCGCCGAACGGTATCTATTTCCCCGGAGTGTTCATGCCCATCCAATGTGCAGGCGGTTACGAATCGACTGTCTGTCTGCACATGATCGCGAATAACATTGCCAAGCGACAATCCGGCGACATCACTGCGTTCCCGTGATGGCCGGAGCCGATCAGCACACACCACGTCCATTGCGAGACACAAGTCCGCCTTCCCGCGGCACCAAACGCCTGGGTTATGCTTGAAACACGTCTCGCAGCTCAAGCACGTTTGCGGTCGAACCCGTCGCGTAGGCCGCAGCCGGGGTGGCGCAGAACATTGACGGATTGCTGCCGTAGCGCTTGGCGGCCATCACCATTGAAGCATGCATCTTTTCACGCTACTTGCCGCCGCGCCGGCCTCGATGTCCTGCACCTGCAGCCCGTAGCTCGTGAGCATGTCGATCAGGGCGCCCATGTTGAAGCGCAAATTCGGGCACGCGCCGTCGCGCGCGGCGACATACATTTCGGACGCGGCTTCGATCGCCCGCGATATCCGCTCATCGGCTAGGGCCGGCACGCCGGAGACGATGGCGGCGAACGGGACCGCGGCGATCCGGATCATAGCTTCCCCTTGCGAGGCGATTCGGGCTTTAGCCCTTGATGCGGTGGTGAAGGTGCTAGCTACCGGAGAAGAATTGTCACCGCGCGGCAACAATTGGAACCGCGCAATTTCTCGCTATGCAACCGAGAATTGGAATCGGGAAATTTTCAGTGCGCAGTGAAAGTTGGAACTTGCGCAATTGTCCAACCGGTTGGATAATTACACATTGCGCAGGTCTAAGGAACAAAGCCATGACGGAGCAAGAATTGAGGCGGCGCGCAGCGATCGCCGCCATCGCGGCGCTGACGTTGCCGCCGTTGAGGCGACCTGCCGAGCTTGATCTGTCGCCCGATGAAGCCGAGGCCGCTTGGGTGAACGGAGAGGGCGAGAGCCTTCCGGCCGTATCCCACGCATCGCACTTTTCCTGACCCGACGCTTTCCGGCAATTGAACCCTCGTGTTCATTGTCGACGACGACACCGCGGTATTGGATTCGATCGCGGAACTGGTGACTTCGGTTGGCCTGCGCGCGGCCACGTTTCGCTCGGCGCAGGAGTTTCGCGACAACTTCAAGATGGGACAGCCGGGTTGCCTCGTGCTTGATGTTCGCATGGCGCACACCAGCGGGCCTGCGCTCCAGGACGAGCTAAACGCCCTCGGCGCGCGGATCCCGATCGTTTTCATTAGCGGCCATGGAGATATCGCCATGGCCATCAAGACGATCAAAGCCGGCGCCGTTGATTTCGTTCAGAAACCTTATCATGAGCAGCAATTGCTCGACAGCATCAATGAGGCGCTGCAGCGCGATGCCGAGGCTCGGCAGGTTGCCAGTAGTAGCGAGGGCTTCGCCGAACGTCTGGCAACATTGACCGAGCGTGAGCGCGACTTTTGTGACATCGGCTTTGGCGTCAGTGTAATCGGGCCAGTGATTGAGCACAGAGTTCTCGAGGAAGAGCGCGTGCTTCTGGTTGATGTCCGGGAATATCCAGTTGATCGCAAGCGTCTTGCCATCCGCCTTCTTGGCGTCTAGCTGCACGCCCATGTAACCGAACAGCAAGTCCGTCGACATGTTGGCAATAATGTCGGCACTCGCGGGATTGCCTGTCACCAACTTTCTGACTCCATGTCGGAGCTCGTCGGCGCCGGTCAAATAGAAGCCGCGCCAGGGGCCGGATTCCGCCTGATAACCCATCTGTTCCAAGATATCCGCCTGAAGGTTTTTCGCCTCCTGATTTTCGGGCTGAGCGAACACCAGATGGCTCACCACTTCGGCGCCCCAGCGGTAGTCGCCCTTCTGGAGTGCCTCACGGCCTAGCTTCATGACGGCGTCGGGACCGCCCAGGGCTGCCACATACTTTTTGCCGAGTTCAACAGGTGGCAGTGGGTTCAAAGTCGCCGGGTTGCCGTCGAAATATCCCAGGTAGAAGTTGTAAACTGCCCGCACGTCGTGGCTCTGGGTGCCGTAGTAGCCTCGGCTCGCCCACTGGCTTGCAAGCGACTGCGGAAGCGTCACGAGGCCTGGCAGTTCGTCCATGGTGTAACCCATATTCGCGTAGTGCAGGGTCTGGTCATGCATGAACTTATAGGTGTCGCGCTGCACCTTGATCAGCTGGGTGACCTCGGCATTCCCCCAGGTGGGCCAGTGGTGCATCGTGATCTGCACCGCGTAATTGTCGCCCCACATCTGAATGGCCTGGTTCAGGTACATCGGCCACAAGCGGGCGTCGCGAGTCTTGGCGCCGCGCAACGTGTAGAGATTGTGCATCGTGTGCGTGGCGTCCTCGGCAGTATTGATCAGCTTGAATTTCGGCAGATACCACATCATCTCGGATGGAGCCTCCGATCCCGGCGCCATCAGGAACTCATACTCGATGCCGTCGATGACGCGTTTCTCGCCCGTTTTGGCGATGAGGTCAGTCGGCGGAATGAGGGTGACCGTCCCGTTGGATGTCGTGACCCCGAGGCCAGCGGTAACCGTCCCCTGCGGGCCTGCAGCAAGCAGATTACCGTACATGTAGGCGGCACGGCGACCCATTGCGGTGCCTGCGAAGAGATTCTCGGCAACGAAATTCTCGAGAAAACCCTCCGGCGCATAGATTTTGACCTTGCCCGACTTCACATCCGCCTCGTCCACGACGCCTCGGACGCCCCCGGCATGATCGATGTGCGAATGCGAATAGATCACGGCCACAACCGGTTTCCTGGGCCGGTTCTGGTAGTAAAGGTCGAGCGCTGCGCGCGCCGTTTCCGCGGAAATCAATGGGTCATAGATCGTGATACCCTGGTCTCCCTCAACAATGGTCAGGTTCGACAAGTCTGCCCCACGCACCTGGTAGACACCGGGAACTACTTCATACAGGCCGGCGTCCATCAGCAACTGCGACATACGCCAGAGACTCGGGTTGACGGTGTCGGGAGCGGCCGCGCCATCCCTGATGAAATCGGTGTACCTGGAGAGGTCCCACACGACCCTGCCACTCTTGTCCTTGATAACGCCGTTGTCCGGCAGCCGTGCAATCAAGCCGCGCTTGGCGTTTGCGAAATCCGCCTTGTCCGACCATGGCAGTGAGCCCGTCGAGTTCTTGTTGAACTCAAGGGTGGCTGGCGAGGCCGGCTTAGGTTCGCCTGCAGTCTGCGCCTGGACGACATTCACCGCTAGCGCCAATGCCAGCCCTGCTGCCGTGAGGCTGAATGAACACTGGGTGGAGGCACCCGGCAGCGATTGCCGATTTGGAAGGGTGAGACGTGCCATGCGTGCCCTCCTGCATCGCAATGAAATTGCAATTGCGCTCGTTTGAGTTAGGCAGGCGCCTCGTAACCGTGCCACTCGGGCCACGGTCCGGGCCATCTCGTCTTTTTTCAATTTGATTATCGCGAACCGGCGAGCTCGCGCTATGCAACATCGGCATTTTCGGATTCAGCTCGATCAGAGTGCGCTCAGCGTGGTCAAGAGCGGCTTCCCCCGGTACCGCGTCCCTTTCCACGCCGACCTCGGGTCTAACGGTACGCGCTAGTTCGACACCTCGGAAGATACGGCGGCAGCGTGGCCGCTCGCTGCTCGCACGCTACAAGCGGCGCTGCGAGCCGGGACGCGCTGGCCAGAAGAAGGCATCTTGAGTGGTTTGCGTTCATGTCGAGCGGCTGTTTCTCACCGGGAAACGAGGTGCGGCGTCGATGACCATCCCCCTGTTCTCCGGGGGCGCCAAGCCGCGGATCGGGGCTGTCATCTCGCGGCGCTCCTGTACGCTGCCGGTACGAGGCTTGTTGCCGTGCCTTACGATTGAAGGGCGACGGGCCAGAGCGTCTGCCAGTTGCTGCAGGCTAGCTGCCAATTCCTCTTGGGAATTCATAATAAGTGTTCCCGCTTCTAGCTGGGCACGACGACAACGCGCTTATGACATGAACACCGAAGGTTTCAAAGCATTCCGGGCATTCCGGGACTGGTGCGGACGGCAGAGGCCGATTGGAATGAACGAAACGCGCCGTGGCTGACGTCGGTGTTCAAGCGAGGTGCCCTTTAGATGTTCCATACCGGGTTCCTGCGGCTGCACATTCCGTCACGTCTCCGGCACGCGCCCTACAGATGCGCCGCAAGCGCCAACTCAAAGATCCGCGTTTTTACACAGGCGGACTCGCAACGGCATTACAGGGCGCTTGTACCGTCGCAGGGCGCAGCTGAAAACAAGACGTTCCTGCCGAAATCGCATAGCGAGTGTCCAGCGCGCGATACAAGATTACAACTATATCGTCCGAACGACGGTCAGATGCATGGAGTGACAAATCGGCGTCACTCTCCGCTCTCACCTCCTTGTGGCTGGGGAAATCGCGAATGTCAGCCAGGCTACAGAAAGGCTGCTCCATAATTAGCCGCCATACGTAGAGGGTCGTTAGCCATGCGGTACCCTTTATTGAGCATAATCATGCTTCTCATCCTGCCGAATCTGGTGATGGCAGGACCGGCGTCCGAGCAGCCGACGGTGCCCCAGGTTCACGAGGAGATGTGGGCGATTCCCTCCTCGCCTGTGCCAATGCTCGCTTATTTGATCCGACCCATCGGGGGCGGTCCATTTCCACTCGTTGTCATGAACCATGGAGTTTCGCTTGACGCGACGGGGCGAAGCTACTTTCCCGTGATCGAATTTCGTGACGCCGCACTTTGGTTTGCGCGACAGGGCTACGTGGTGGTCGCACCTGTGCGCCCTGGATACGGTGCTACTGCGATCGAAGTCCCCGAACGAGGTCTGTTCGGGCTTTTTTTCTCGGGCGTGGGAAAATGTTCGGATGCTGAGTTTCGTGAAGCGGGGCTTGCCGTCGCGTCGATTGACAGGTGGATCATCGACTACATGTCAACTCAGACATTTATCAAACGCAACGAGGTCATCATTGTCGGCCAATCCGGGGGCGGTTGGGGGGCGATTGCGCTTGGCAGTCAAAATCCGGAATCTGTACGGGCGATCATCGGCTTTGCAGCCGGCCGTGGTGGTCATCTCAATGGAAAACCTAACAACAACTGTGCCCCTGATCAGCTGGTCGATGCCGTTGCCGAATTTGGCCGCACGGCGCGCGTTCCAATGTTATGGATCTACACCCATAACGACAGTTATTTTGGACCTGATCTCTCAAAGCGGATGGTGGAAGCGTTTCGGGCCGCAGGCGGAAACGTCGAATATCATCTGTTATCCGATCACGGGGAGGACGGCCATTTTTTGATAGACTCGGCCGAGGCCGTTCAACTCTGGGCGCCTCTTGTCAGCGAATTCCTGGCCAAACATCGATGAAAGGGATTGGTTATGGACATTCGGCATCTGTACTCACCGGCAAGATCGGCCCGGTGTCGATTCCTGGTAGCTGGATCACTTTTGGTGTTGATGGCGACCCAAGTGATGAGGGTCGACGCGCAACAACTGGTGCCATTTGGCGACGTCCCGGCGACCGAGAATTTTTCTGAGGCAGAGATTGCTACTCGGGGACAACAGCAAGGTCGCCCGCTAACGTACGCGCCGTGGCGCAAGGTATGTTTCAAGGCCACCCAAGAGGCCGGTTCGAAAATGGTTTGTCGCACGACCATCAACGGTAAGTGGGACACAGGTCAGATCGCCATCAGGGTCGATCTGATCGAACGAGAGGGCGATCCTGTCGCTCGTCTACAGATATTTATGCCGCCTGGATCATTCTTGCAGCCCGGCATCAAATTGACTGTCGACAAGGGGGCGCCCATGCAAATTCCCTATGTCATTTGTCTCACCAATGGTTGCGTGGCCGGAAGCGTGGCGAATGCTGCCTTAATTCATGATCTGGAGTCGGGTCAGATGCTGGCCTTAGAGACCGTTAATTCGAATGTTGTGGGTGTGACCAACTCCATTCCCCTCAATGAGTTTGCCAAAGTTCACCAGGGACCAGCGACGCAGATATTTGAGCAAAAGCTCGAAGGGGATTGGGAGCATTAGGTCGATTATACAGGCAAAGTGAGCGCCGGTCGTTCTGTCGCGTAGCGGAAATTTATTCGGCGCGGCCTTCAGGGCCTTTTGCAACACTATCTTGGGTGAAGCAGGCGTCACCCGCTTGCGAACGGGTCGCGTGCGAGAATCGCTCGTACGCTATCGTCGGCCGCCCATCAGGCGCAGCAGCATCATGAACAGGTTGATGAAGTTGAGGTAGAGCGACAGCGCGCCCATCACGGCCTTGCGGCCGGCTGAAATGGCGTCATCGCCCCGCTCATACATCCCCTTGATCCGCTGGGTATCATAGGCCGTCAGGCCCGCAAAGACGCCGACGCCGATAATGGAAATCATCCAGTCTAGCCCGCTCGATCTCAGAAACAGATTGACCAGGCCTGCGATCACGATACCGATCAGGCCCATGAACAGGAAGGTTCCGAATCCCGACAGGTTTCGCTGGGTAGTGTAACCCCAGATGCTGAGCGCGCCGAAGGCCGCCGCCGAGATAAAGAACACCCGCGTGATCGAGGACGCCGTGTAGATGTGGAAGATGGTCGACAATGAAATCCCGACAAGGGTCGCATAGAGGAAAAACAATCCTCGCGCAGCTTCCACCGACATCGTGTTGATTCGGGCACTGATAAAGAACACCAGTCCCAGCGGCGCCAGCATGAACACCCACATCAGCGGACTTTGAAGCAATTCAGGGCCGGTGAACTGGTAGGTCAAAAACGCGGCAACGCCGGTCAAGCCAACACCCGCGGCCATGTAGTTATACACGCGCAGCATGAAAGCGCGTAGGCCGACGTCTATCGCAGTGGCGTCGTTTGCGGAGAAGCCGGGCGCGCCTGCATTTCCATCGTAGTTCGACATGGGTAGTGTCCCTTTGATAGGCTCCTGCGGGAAATAGCGAGCCGCCGCTTCACGCCGACAATTGAGGTAGACGATCGCACGTTCGATAGGTTGAGCCAATCCTCGCGGAATATCGGCAGCTTCGCCAAAAGACTGCGACCTTGACCGACTTAGCATATTAACGCGGAACCCTGCGCGATGCTATGCGATTTCGGCAGGAATCGGATAATTGCGCTCTACCAACTGAAGGTCCGGTCAACCGCTTATGTCGCCTGTTGGCACTTTTCGGGAATACGGCTCGAGCGTGCCGAAGGTGCATAGCGTGGGCTCAGCGATTTTGTGAAAACACTTAAGACGGAGCCCTAACAGCTTCATGCATGAAGCTTGCCTTCAGGAGTGCGGGGATGAGGAAAATACTAATTCTTGCAACGACAGCTCTCGCGGTAGCGAGTTCAGATGTTCAAGCTCAAACAGACCTCACTGCGTACGCTGATGCCGAGGGGTACATTGACGTGCAAGCACTGACCTGTGCCGCACTTGCGGGAACCTGGCAGGGAGATGCCGATAGGCTCACCACTTGGTACAGTGGCTGGTACAACGGCCTCGCAAAGAAGCATTTCTTCAACATAGCCCGATCGAAAGAGCTCGAACATGAGGTGATTGTATATTGCAAAGCAAACCCACAAATTCGCATCATCGAAGCACTGGACGTGATGTTTAAGCAAGAGAGACTTAGGAGTGGATTTAAATGAAAGAGTATTGGCACGACGCAACCTAAGCATCAAAAATCGGGACCGAAAACGTCGTTGTTGAACTGTGCCCCCGCGTCATCGTTGTCCATACTGTTGATCATGTTCTGCTCGGGGTCTGTGAAGCCCCCAGACGACAGAACGTCCGCCGGCAATGCCCCAAAGCTGGCTCGGTATTTGTTCATTGCAGCCACGCTGCCGACATAGGCGCAGGTGCATGCCGAGGGGTCGGCGTAAACGTAGTACGGGTGACCTCCCTTTTGCCGCAACAAGAAACGATTTGCTGGAAAAGACATTAAACGCGCCATCATCGCCGGCGTAGTGGCGGCGATGGGATTGAACCCCGACGAAATCAATAATTGCCCTGTCGTTTGCTGAGCATTGCCCGAGGTGCTGGCGACAGGCAGGGCAAGAAGAACGAAAGAGACGACGCTTGCGCGAGCGCATGTCGACCGGTCGGCCATGGTATCTCTCCCAGCTCATCAAATTTGTGTAGCCGGCGCGAGCTATTGAGCCGCCAGAGCCTCGATTTTCTGAATTGCGTCGACGCAATCCTTCGAAGCTGTCGACTTATTCGCCATCAGACATGCTGCAATTCGACCCTGCCCCGGCACCGTCTTGCCGCACACGCCCGTTATTTCAGTCTTGCAAGCGACTATCGCGTCCTTCAGGCTGTCAAGGGAGGCCTGGACGCTCGACGCCGCTTCGCCCAGTTCGTAATCGCACTGGGGACTAATCTTGTCCTCATGAGCCTGCATGCAATAGATCATGCGGCCTTCTCCGGGCGTCACTGTCTTGCAGTATTTCTTGATGTCCTTGGCGCAGGCGGTCTCGAGCTTTGCTACTTTGGCGGTCAACTTTTCCACGATCGATTTCGCGACGTCCTGCTGCGCGGACGTTGGGTCGAACGGCAAGACAAACAGCAAAGACAGCAGTCCGAACATGGCCAGCAAGTGCATTGCAAGTTTCATCGAACATCCCCGATCATTGATTCGAAGCCGGCGGCTTCACCAAATTTTTAGCATGGACTTGTAGCCACGGTTGAGCGGCTGGCATTGTGGCTTTCACTCTACTGCGCCGATGCAAGTGTGAGACCTGAAACTCCAAGAGACAGGTTGATTCCGACAGATCCTTCGACGGAGAGCGGCTGCAGGGCGATCGAACGCCCCGTTCCACCGAACAAAAGATTGGCGCCTACGCCAACGCCTACGCTGACCGATCCACTGGCGCCAACATAAGTGCCGGCAAGTTTTCCGCGCAAGGGCCCCGCGCCCGGCGCAAATACGCCCCATGCCATTACCCCGCCGGCGGTAATGCCGACATCGAGACCAATTGTGTTCATGACGCCGACATAGGCTTCGGGCGGGTACGGACCGTTGGGAACGAAGCGGCAGGCCATCCGTTGCCGCGATCCAAAGATCAGACCAATAGAAGGCGCCATCTTGCAGGTGAGTACACCCGCGTTGGTCCCCGGCGGCGACTGAGCGCTCGCGGGTGAAACGCCCGTCACGGCAAACCCAACCAGAACCAGTAAAGCGGTATGTTTAAGCATGACCGGCATCCCCCGACTTGGAATTGAAGTTTTACAGCCTGGCGTTAGGATGACTATGCAACTTCGGCCGATTGTTCTGGCTCGGCCTGTCTCGCGAAAATGATTATCGTGGTACCGATAGCTGTAAATCGAGGTGTTTCCTGCAACGGCCTTCCCCCAGGCCCGCGAACACCCAATGGTGCCGAACTCGCATAGCCAAACTTTTGCGTGCTTAGTACCCTTCTTACGATGTGGCTGAAATGCGACAAGGGCCAGGTCTGAAACGGCTCGACCCGACTGATTGACAGTTCACCCTCAATGCCATGGAATCGTCGAATACGAAGCGACGCTCCTCCTACCCGGACTGAACAGATGATCCGCGGATTATCATTGGCACTGCTTGCGTCGGTTGAGCCTTGGATGGCCATCGCGTCGGCTCAAACTGGTATCTCGCAATACCCGTATTGCGCACAGGGCGCAGATAATCCCCGCTGGAGCGGTTGCTCCTACAACACCATGGGGGCGTGCCAGGCGGATGCGTCCGGGACCGATTCCGGTCTCGCCAACCCCTGGTATCGAGCCGGTGGAAGCGCAGCGCCACAGCCTCAGGAAAGACCAATTGGCGCCAATGGTCCACTTCCCGTTGGTCCGCCACCAAACTAATTAACCCGATCGAGCGGCTCGACGGCGAGATCAAGCGGCGGACCGAGGTGGTCGGTATATCAATTCAGCTTGCGCGCAACGAAGGCCTTCATCGTTGCAAGGTCACGATAACCCTGCGCCAGCTTCAACAGCGCTTCTTTTTTCGATCCGGGCGATAACAGGGCCGCTTCCTCAGCGATTGCCATGGCCAGTTCTTCGCACTGTTCGACCGTCAATTTGGCCGATGCTTCTTCGTCAAACTTCATGAACCGCGCCGTCTACTCGCAATGTCGCCGTCATCCGCCAACCGCCGTTGGCGCTGATCGTCTGTCCGGTATTGGACTGAGGTTGAGAGTTATCAGTTGCGTATCGCGTCAGGCACGACCGTCAGATAACTGTCGCTTCGTATGTGCGCACAACGATGTGCAACTGTAAAATTACAATTTGTGCACTTCTGCCGATCTCGCATAGTTTGCTGTTAGCGCTGGCGCGCGTCAGGTTGCGATCGAGAATGCAATGCCTTCGAGCAGGGTTTTTCAGTCTTACCCGACCAGCTGGTAAGCCTCAATCGTCCGTCGTCGCTTACAGAATAATCAATATTCGCGTCACCATTGGATATCGGCAGTCGGTGGTCCAGAAGCGGACTGCGTGACATAACGACCAGATGTCTGCTTCACCCCCGAAAGCCACCGTCAGCGGCTACCAGCACAAAGTGCCAACAGGCGACGTCTATCGATAGCCCGCGGCGCTACTGTGTTCGGAGCCGTTAGTTCACTTTGCGAAGGACCATTCTCTTTGCGCTCGCGAGGTCGCGATAACCCTCCGCCAGCTTCAACCGGCTTCCTTCTTCGAGCTGTTCGACAAGGCAGCGGCATCTTGACGCAGCGCTTCCGCGAGTTCGGCGCACTCGTCGGCGGTCAAATGTCGTCTTGCATGACAAGCCCCAGGCAATTGATTTGTGAGATTTTCCAACCAATTTCCGGCCCGAGGCGTCTGTGGATGGTTTGTTGATACCGCAAGACTCTAGTCTGTCACACCCGCGTTGTCTGCACTATGCACTTGTGGCAGGCGCTTCCAGACGGCCCTTCTTATGCTGCTGCCGATTCTGCATAGTCCTTGGCGATTTCGTTCATGAAGATAGGACGTGTAGTCTCCGGTGCATTTCATGGCTCAACGAGGTCTTGGCTCATTGAGTGTCAGCCCAAGCCGCGTCACCACAGCCTTCCACGCCAGGGCCTCGGCCTCATGTAGATGTTGGCGGGGTGGCGTCCCCTCCTCGGTCGCGACCAGCCGACCATCTTCGAGTACACCTGCCTTAAGCCACTTGGTGATCAACCTGATGATCCGTCGATCGCCGACCCGATGTTCGACGAACCGGATCAGCCAATCCTGGCTAGCCTTGTCGAAAAAGGATTGAACGTCGCAACCCCTCAAAGTGTCAGTCAGTGCCGGTTCCCATTTGTCCGACATATCGGCACCGACCAGGAGTTTGAAGAGTTTGAAAATCAGCGCGAGATAAACGTTTGCCGGCCGGCATAAAACCGGGTTTCGGCGGACAGGCCTTTGCCGAGTTTACGGAGTCCGCTGGTGCGGGTTTGGCCGGCGGGCTCCGGAAGAGTGCCCGGTCGATCCAGACCATGGCCCGCCTCCCTAACTCGTCGGTGGACCTTTAGTCTAAAGGACCCAGCGCGTTAAGGGGCCTATGAGTTTGGGCCGACAAACCCGGAGTGTTGGTTATGAGCAGTATTCCCCTCGACCTTCAAAGAAGGTTCGAACGGCGGTGGGCCGCCAGATTTATGTCGCCGGTCACATCGGCCACGCCCAAAAGCACCGACTTGAAAGGTGCAGTCAGCAGCTCACCGTACCCGGCAAAGGCAAAAGAAAAACCCGCCGGGTTGAGCCGGCGGGCTAGATCTGCCCCATCGGTCTGAGCGCGGGACGGAAGCCCCGCGCCCTTGTTCTCGTGCTGCAGTTTTGCAGCGCTTATCCACATTTCCACAGCAACGGATCAGCGACGAAGCGTGAACGAGACGCGTGACCGAAGCCCCGCGTCCGAGAGTCCGGAGTCAAAAACTCCGAGATTTCAGAAATTCCGAGATGGTGTGGCCGCCCGCCCCGGGTAGATCTGCGTCTCGAGATAGCCTAACGATGGCCCGTCTTCCGGCGCTGTCGAGCTTGCCGAACGCCGTTAGCAAATCAGCGTATGTCGTCGACGACGCGCAATGCTTTGCGCCGATCTTTAACGATAGCCTCGCGAACCTGGTGAAATCGCTGCTGAAGCATCGCCGTCGCATGGTCCGGCGAATAGCCTTGAGAAACTTTAGCCGCGAAGAATTCTTCGGCCGCGCGCTGAAGATCTTCGTCTATCTTTTTCTCGTTGTCCGTCATTTACAACCTCCAAGATTTGCAGGCGGTGTCCTTTAGCGATTCAACGCGTACGCCGAAATGCACATCGCGGGCATAGGAATGCGAGCTTGGATCACGCATCCGTTTATAAACGTGGCATAGGAATCGGGCCGCCTCAGCATAAAGCGAGGCGGCTCGATTGATGGCTGTGAGGCAGCCAGTCAAGCTGAGACGCGCGGACATTCCGGTCGACGTTCGGCGGGCCTTTGAGGAGACAGGATCGTTTTCTATGTCCGCTGAACTTTCGGTCAATTATCCGCCAGCGAAACGAATTTTGAGGGACAAGTATCCGGATGGAGAGATCAAGGATTTTGGATATGCCTGGATAGGCGTGCGGCGAACGACATCAAGATCGTCTAGAAACGCTCGAATGGGCCATTCTCATCTTTGTCGTTTTGGGCGTTATTGTTGAAAGCGCCGATAAGCTCGCCAAGCATCCCAAAGGTTATCCGGGCCTTCGACGAGCAGAAGAATCTGTTCGTCCGCCTGCGGGCCGGCCGCAAGTTCCAGAACGCGCTGAACCAGCACATGGGGTACTGGGAGAATTGGGGCTAGCCGGCCAGCAGTGCTACGTGCACTACGCCATCGGCCGCGACGAGGTCATCACCCCGGCCTTCGAGCTACTCAAGGGCGCCGAGCGAGGTTCGGTGCTGAAGGGAATCTACCACACCGAGCCGCAGTCCCTATCCTGCGAGCTTCCCGGTGAACCCGGCGCCCTACCACTGGAGCCCGGACGAGACCTTGCCCTTCACCCCGGACTCGGTGTTCTGGTTCAACTTCTTCCCCGCTCAGCCGGCCCTGTTGAGAAGACCTTCGCCGTCTGGGCCCTGTTCCAGATGTACGCACACCGGGAGCGGGGCAAGTGCAACCAGCTCTGCGCCTGGGAGGGCACGTAGCGCGTCGAGGCGGAGGGGTCGACCCGTTCGTCCAGGTCAACAACCTCAACCGGTTCAGCAGCCTGCCCGGCTACTTCAACACGGCCCACGAGGCCGGCCGGCACAGCTTCACCCTCGATTCCGAATACCTCTGGTACGGCATGCTGCTGCGGAAGCTGCCCTCGAGCCGGTTCGCGGAATCAGAATGCTCGCGGGCGCGCAGAAACTGTCTCAGAAATTCGCAACGCGGTCATGCTCTGTTGGACGCAGCGGCGTCAAATTCTCACCAATGACCTCTTCGACGACCCCAGTATCCGCCGCCGCCGAACAAAAACACCAAAATAACGATAACGAGGATCAATTCCATAGGAAGTCGCCTTTGAAGGTCGTGACTTCGATGAGGGAACGACCTGCCGTGGACTAGGTTCCACCTCGCGCGGAGAAACAATGAATGGAGGAGTAGCGTCGACGTTGCTAAGCGCAATGCAGCTCTCGTTTGGACCCGTCGTTACAGCTTCGCCGCCTCCGCGGCATATCGCGCCTCCATCGCGTCATAGGCCGGCTTGTCGACCAGCCGCTGCCGTTCCTCAAACGAGGTGACTGAGGCTTCGTCGAGCACGCCCTTGTCACGCAATGTCTTCAGCGTGGTCTGCATGCCGGCTACCGCGCCCTGCAGGGCGGCGTTGGCATAAAGCACCAGGCTGAAGCCGATCTCGGCGGCCGTTGCCTCGTCGATGATCGGCGTCTTGCCGCCGAGCACCATGTTCAACACCTGCGGCGCGGCGAGGCGCCTCGGCACCTGCTTCAGGTCAGCGATCGTTTCAGGAGCCTCGACGAAGGTCACATCTGCTCCGGCTTCGAGATAGCGGCACGCGCGATCGATGGCCGCCTCGAAGCCCTCGACCGCGCAGGCGTCGGTCCGCGCGATGATCAAAAGACCCTCACGCCTACTATCCACGGCGGCGCGTACCTTGTTAACCATTTCCGCAGCCGGGATCAGCTCCTTGCCGCTGAAATGGCCGCAGCGCTTGGGCGCGTGCTGGTCTTCAAGCTGGATGGCGCTGGCGCCGGCCTGTTCCAGGGTGCGAACCGCATGGGTGACGTTGATGGCGTTGCCGAAGCCGGTATCGGCATCGACGATCAACGGCAGATCCACGACGCCACGAATGGCCATGGTGTGCTCGGCGACCTGGCTCAAGTCCATAAAGCCGAGGTCCGGCAGGCCGAGGTGCATGTTGGTGAGCCCCGCGCCGGTCAGATAGACCGCCTTGAAGCCGAGATCGGCGATGATCCGGGCAGCCAAAGCGTTCGGCGCGCCGGGGACAAGCACGCCTTTTTTCCGTTCGAGCAGCGCACGAAGCGCCCCAATGTGGGTGGAGGGCATCGGTCGATCTCCTTATTCGATCTGGCTTCGAGGTAAACGCGCTTGCGGTGGCTTCTCCGCCGCCACTCCTTCCGGGCGATCGGCAAGATCAGAGTGCCAATCTACTCCTTCGGTCTTGCCAGTTGAAGACCACCGGTCGGTCGTCCGACTCGACGCCCTGCTGGCACTACGTCGCCTTCGCACCGAGCACGATCGGTATGGTGTCGCGAAGTTTGAGGGACATGACCATGTCTTGCGTCGCAGCCTTGTATTTCCTGAAGTGAGGCGTCTCGAGATGCGCGGTATACGCGTTCAAATCGGCGTAGATCTCGAACACGGTGACGTGGGCCGGATCGTCCTTGTCGGACACGGCGTACAGCGCCAGAACACCCGGCTCCAGCCGGACAGAAGCTTCAATCTCCTCCCTGGCCGCCGCCTTATAGGATTCGACTTGAGCTGGATCGATGTCAATCTCGGCCACGCGCACGTACGGCTCGTGTGCTCTGCCGGCGTCCATCTCCTCCTCCTAGCCACTCAAGGTGCCGTTGTTCGGCGGTTGAGCATGATCTCCGCGCAAGCGCATTGCCCGCGTTTGTTAGCGAAGGGAAAACCGGTACCCACCCCGCTATTCAGGCGCGGGGCAGGCTTTTTCCGGATCATATACTCGTTCGCCGCTCTAGCCCTTGAGGAACGCGAGCAGATCGGCGTTGATCGTGGCCGCTTCGGTGGTGGGCATGCCGTGCGGAAAGCCCTTGTAGGTCTTCAGCGTGCCGTTCTTGAGAAGCTTGGCCGACAACGGCCCGGAATCGGCATAGGGAACGATCTGATCGTCGTCGCCATGCATCACCAGCACCGGCACGGTGATCTTTTTGAGGTCTTCGGTGAAATCGGTCTGCGAGAAGGCGACGATACCGTCGTAATGCGCCTTGGCGCCGCCCATCATGCCCTGGCGCCACCAATTCTGGATGATCGCCTCGGAAGGCTTGGCGCCCGGCCGATTGAAGCCATAGAAAGGCCCCGCCGGCAGGTCGCGATAGAATTGCGAACGATTGGCCGCGAGCTGCGCCTGTAATCCGTCGAAGATTTCCTTGGGCAAGCCGCCCGGATTGGCCGGTGTCTGCACCATTAGCGGCGGCACCGCGCTGATGATCGCCGCCTTCGCCACCCGGCTCTCGCCGTGCCGCGCGATGTAGTGCACCACCTCGCCGCCGCCGGTGGAATGTCCGACGTGAATGGCGTTCTTCAGATCTAGATGCGCGGTCAAGGCCGCAAGGTCGTCGGCATAGTGATCCATGTCATGACCCTGGCCCGGCTGGCTGGACCGGCCGTGGCCGCGGCGGTCATGGGCGATGACGCGATAGCCGTGACCCAGGAAGAACAGCATCTGGGTGTCCCAGTCATCGGCCGACAGCGGCCAGCCATGGCTGAACACGATGGGCTGACCTGAGCCCCAATCTTTGTAGTAGATTTCGATTCCATCCTTGGTCTTGATTGTCGTCATTTTCATTCTCCTTGAAGAACGGCATTTGCCGAAAATTTGCGTCGCCCGTGCGATCTATCGATCCTGCAAGACACTTTGATGGACGGAAGCCAGAACGGTCAATCGCCGCCCGCATCAACTTATCCGGCATCGATTTTCGCCAGCGATTTTCGTCGATTGGGCTGATATCGCAAAGCGCGACGTCAAGACCGGCCGCGAGCCCGGCGTGCCGTCAATAAAACCGATGGAAATGATGGATCGGCCCATGGCCGTGGCCGACGCTGAAGCGGTCGGCGGCGGCGATCGCGGCGCTGATGAAGGCCTTGGCACTGCGAGCCGCGGTCTCCAGATCCTCTCCCTTGGCGAGGCCGGCGGCGATAGCCGACGACAGCGAGCATCCGGTGCCGTGGGTGTTCTGGGTTGCAACCCGCGGCGTGGCAAGTGCGATCGCGCCGCTTTCGCGCACGAGGTAGTCGATGCTCTCGCTGCCCTGCCCGTGCCCACCCTTGATCAGCACAGCGGGACAGCCGAGCGCCAGCAGCCGCCTGCCCTGGCTCTCGATCGCGGCCTCGCTTGACGCCATCGGTTCGTTGAGGAGCGCAGCCGCTTCGGGGAGGTTGGGCGTGAGGATCGCGGCGCGCGGAACGAGTTTTGCGCGCAACGCCACGACCGCATCCTCAGCCAGCAAGCGGTCGCCGGAAGTTGCCACCATCACCGGATCGAGCACGACATGCCTGGGCGACCAGCGTTGCAGTCCCGCCGCGATTGCGTCGATGACGGCAAGGTCTGCCACCATTCCGATCTTGACCGCGCCCACGTCGAGATCGGCGAAGACCGCGTCGATCTGCGCGGTCACGAAGTCGGCCGGCACCTGATGGATGCCCGTCACGCCCTGGGTGTTCTGTGCAGTCAGCGCCGTGATCACCGAAGCGCCGTAAACGCCGAGTGCGGCGAACGTCTTGAGATCGGCCTGGATGCCGGCGCCCCCGGAGGAATCCGAGCCGGCGATGGTGAGGGCTACGGGCGTGGTCATGGTCTGTCCTACAGCATGATCCGGAACAAGCCTGTCCCGCACTCGTTGCGGGATGGGCACCGGTTTTCCGAAAAGATCATGCTCAAACAACAAGCTAAAGCGCGATAGTGCCATCGCGCTTTAGCGCGGCGGCCGGTTATCGGCAAGCTTGCTTGCTATCGCCCCCAAATCTGGCCTATTTGAACGCTCTGCCTTCGGAGACGACTGCGATGGTTCCCTTCTTCGTCCAGATCAAATGCAAGCTCGGCCAATCCTACGCCGTGGCCAACGCGCTGGCCGAGGCCGAAATCGCATCGGAAATCTATTCCACCGCAGGCAATTACGATCTCCTGGTGAAGTTCTACGTCGACAACGACACCGACATCGGCCACTTCATCAACGAGAAGGTGCAGGTGCTTCCGGGCATCCAGGATACCCTCACCATCATCACCTTCAAGGCGTTCGGGACCGGCTAGGTGTCCGACACGACCAGATCGACCGTCAGCTTCGACCGGCTGAAGGCATTTATTGGCGAGGCGCTGGAGCGGCTCGGTCTGCCCGACCTGGACGCCGTGACGGTGGCAGCCCTGATAGCGGAAGCCGACCTGCAGGGGTCGGACGGGCACGGCCTCAGCCGTCTGCCGCAATATGCTCGCCGCATCAAGGCCGGCTGCAAGCGGGAAGGGCTTTGCCCAACCCCACGTCCGTAATGGCGTTAGAGCGGGTCGCCGGATCAAGAGAGTTGGGCCGGCCGTCGATGCCGGGGATGATGTAGCGCCTCTGCAAACAGAGACCGCGAGAGCCCCGGAAAGACTGCCTTCTGCCTCTCTCAGAACCCCCTGGCTTTAGCCATGGGGAGGTTCAGGACGATAGCGTCACCAATACGGGGATAAGCGATCGCCGCCATCAACATCGCAGCGTTCGGCGAGGTCGCCGTGTTCAAGGCTGCGGTCGACACGCTGGTGCGCGATTTTCGCGGCAGCGAGAGGATACCGGGCGTCGACAGAATTCTTGTCCCCGGCGAGCGCAGCCAGCAGACGCGGGCGACGCGGACCCGCGATGGCATCCCGATCGCCCCGGCGCTGATGCGCGGGCTCGATCAGGTCGCCGATGAATTGGGAATTGCAAAGCTCGCGTGAGACAGGATCAGCTGCTACGCCGCGTCCTGGCGCGGGCGATAGATCTGCGGGTGGTTTTCGAGTTCGCCGATCCGCACTGGCCGGCCCAGAAGATAGCCTTGCGCGAAATTCACGCCCAGCGATTTCAGCCTGTCGTATTGTTCGCGGGTTTCGACGCCTTCGGCCGTGACCACAATGTCAAGGCCCCGCGCCAGCGTCACGATCGACGATATGATCGCGGTACTGTTGTGGCGTTTGGTCAGATTGGCGATGAAGGATTTGTCGATCTTGATCTTGTCGAACGGGAACGTCGTCAGGTAGCTCAGCGATGAATACCCGGTGCCGAAATCGTCGAGCGCCAGCGAAATCCCGACGCTCTTGAGCTTGTCGATGAAGGCGTGATTTTCGGCGCCCGGTTCCAATAGCACGGATTCGGTAATCTCGATCTCCAGCCGCTCGGGCGGCAGCCCGGAATTCTTAAGGGCGGACTGAATCACCTCGAACAGCTCGGCCTGCTTGAACTGAACCGGAGACAGGTTCACGGCGACCTTGACCTCCGCCGGCCAGGACATCGCGTCGTCGCAAGCCTGCCTGAGCACCCATTCACCGAGCGGCACGATCAGCCCGGTCTCCTCGGCGAGCGGAATGAACTTGTCGGGCGCGATCAGGCCCCTGGTCGGATGGCGCCAGCGAACAAGCGCTTCCACGCCGCGCCTGTGGCCGGACTGGATATCGTAAAAGGGCTGGTAGTGCACCTCGAACTGACAGCGCGCGATGGCGTCCCGCAAGTCGCCCTCAAGCGTATTGCGGGCTTCGAGTTCGGCCGACATCGCCTCGTCATAGAGGCTGAAGCAGTTGCGGCCCGCCGATTTCGAACGATACAGCGCAAGATCGGCTTTCTTCAGGAGCTGCTCCTGGTCATCGCCGTGTTCCGGCGCCATCGCGATCCCGATGCTGGTGCCGATTTCCACGCGGTGCCCCGGCAGCTGGAACGGTTCGGCAATCAGCTTGGAGATTCGGGTCGCCAGATCGATCGAACCGGCCCGCTGGTCGTCGCACTCGGACTGGACGATTGCGAATTCGTCGCCGCCCAGCCGGGCAAGCACATCCGTGTTGCGCAGCGTCGATCTCAAGCGATCCGCCACCTGCCGCAGCAGCGTATCGCCTGCGGCATGTCCGAGCGAGTCGTTGACGTTCTTGAAGCGGTCGAGATCGAGCATCAGGATCGAGAACGCGCCGCTGCGCTCGCTCTCGGGCGAGTTGATCTGCTGCAATTGTTCCAGAAAGAATGCGCGGTTCGGCAGTCCGGTCAGGATGTCGGTCTGGGCGAGTTCAAGCACACGCCGGTTCGCGAGCGAGAGCTTAAGTGAATTGCGGCTTGCGACGGCAAGATACACGGCAAGGAATATGGTGACGGAGAATCCGGCCGCGAGGATGGCATTGGCACGGTCGTGATGGACGGCGAAGTGCCCACCCATCGCGGGAGCGGCCAAGACCGGCCAGCTGCTATCACCGATCCTGAGCGTGGCCGACCAATGCTGTCCTTGCGCGAAGGCTCGTATCGATTCCGGCGTCTGCCCTTCAGACGAGAAATCTGGCACCGACCGATCGTCGACGCCCGCTTGGCGGGGCGGGTAAACATTGACGCCGACGGCCGGACTTGCCCCGGTCGTGGTCCGAATTGACTGCAGCAACAAGGGCAGATCGAATATGCCGACGATGAAGCCGGCGTGATTGCGCCGCCGGTCGGCGACGGTGGTGCGCGAGGTCCCCTTGTCCAAGACCGGCACACAAACCAGCACGGCGTTGGGCCGCACTCCATCCTTGATTTCGTAAAGTCTTCCGCGCAACGCCGTGATCGTGTCGTTGTCGCGCGCGCGTTCCAGCGTCGCGCGCCGATCGGGATCGGTCCGATAGTCGAGCCCGTAAATCATCGAGGTCTTCGGCTCGGTGGAAAACAACACCGGAAAATATTCATCGCGCTCCGGGGACGTCGTGATAGAGCCGTCGGCAGCGAGAGACTTGATCCGGTAGCCGGAAACGCCGTCGGCAATCGCGCCGGCCTCATATTCCACGCGCTCCTTGCGGTTGACCCTCGGGATCCAGGCGACGCGAAGCACGCCCAGATGCCCCTCGAACAGTCGGCCGCTGAAGGTCTCGAACTCGCTGCGAGTGATTTCCTCGTTGGCGGATTCGAACAGCGTGCGCAGCGCGACCAGCCGGCTGATATATTCGTTGAGGCCGTTCTGCATCACGATCGCCTCGGTCTCGGCGGCGCTACCAAACTCCGCTCGCGTGACCCGCTGTTCCCATCGCGCGACGGCGTACGCCGCAGCGAACGAAAGCACGACGCCGATACCGGCGGCAATCAGCGCGGGGCGGTACAGCCCCGTCCGCGATGCAGTCGTCCGCCGCTCGACTATATCGTTTCGGCGATTGTCGTCCGGATCTCGATCGCCCATCCCGCTTGTTCCGCTCGACCCGAAAACAGCCCCGAATAGCGCTGCCGCCGTAACAACAGATCGGACAGGGATTTGAGTTAAGAACTCGCCAATTTCGTCGTCAAATTAGTCGCGTCCGGGTCGGCTTAGTTAACGATCTCGCGCGACCGAACCAGCCGCGGCACTTGGTCCGCATTCCTACGGAGCTCGACAGCCGGCGCGGTTAGCACCGTCTTCATATCGTTCGAAATATCGTGACATGCTCATGCCACCCGCTGCGTCGCGCTAGGCGCGCTTCAACCATGCAATCATACCACCTGACCATCTTCAGCGGTGTTTCGATCCTGCTCGCCGCAGCCGGCCTGGCTCGCGCCGAGGCCGGCGAAGTCGGCGTCAGCGCCGATACGATACTGTTCGGTCAGGCAGCAGCCCTCGAAGGTCCCTCAGCGGCGCTCGGACAGGGCATGCGCCACGGCATTCTCGCCGCGTTCGAAGAGATCAACGCCAAGGGCGGCGTGCACGGCCGCAAGCTCAAGCTGATCAGCCGGGATGACGGCTACGATCCCGACCGCTCGGCGGTCCAGACCATCAAGCTGCTCGACGAGGACAAGGTCTTCGCGCTGATCGGTGCCGTCGGCACGCCGACCGCAATCGCAACTGTTCCGATCGCCAGTGCGAGGAACGTGCCGTTCATCGGCCCGTTCAGCGGTGCCGAATTCCTCCGCAAGGAAAGCCTGCACAACGTCGTCAATATCCGCGCGAGCTACGGCGCCGAGGCCGAGGCCTGGATCAAGCATCTCACCGAAGATCTGCATTTCAACAACATCGCGATCTTCTACCAGGACGACTCCTTCGGCCGCGACGGTCTGGCCGGCGTCAAAGCGGCGCTGGCAAAGCGCGGCCTGGAATTGAGCGCCGAAGGCACGTTCGAGCGCAACACCCGAGCCGTCGGCGCCGCGCTGCGAGCGATCAAGCGGGCCGATCCGGAAGCGGTGGTCATGGTCGGAACTTACGGCCCCTGCGCCGAGTTCATCAAGCTTGCGCACACCAGAGGCTTCAATCCGACCTTCGTCGCCATTTCCTTTGTCGGCGCCAATGCGCTGGCAAAGGAACTCGGCGCGGAAGGCAACGGCGTCGTCGTTTCGCAGGTGGTGCCGTTTCCGTGGGATAAGTCGCTGCGACTGGTCGCGGACTACCGGGCGGCTGAGCAGGCCCTCGACTCCAGGCTTACCCCGGACTTCGTCTCGCTGGAGGGATACCTCTGTGGCCGGCTCGCGGCCGCCGTCCTCGAGCTCGCAGGAGAAAACCCCACGCGCGCCGATTTGCTCCGACTGATCGGCGAGGTTGGACAATTCGACATCGGCGGCGACGTCATCACTTTCGGGGCAAAGGCGCGCGAGCTGCCACCGCGGGTTTTCCTGACCGTCATCCAGGCCGACGGCACCTTCAAGGCAATCGAGAAGCTCTAGGCCACGACGAAGGCGGGCGTTTGGCCCGAGGCCTCGGCGCAAAGGCGCCTTCGGCCGCTTGATGGAACCGACTCAGTCCAAAAGCATCACGGCCGGCGTCTATCTGACAGCGTGCATAAGCGCGAAATAACGGCTGTCGCCCTCCACACGCTTCGAACTCACGAACGAATCCTGCAAGTTACGCTTCGGGCCGAATCGCTTCGGCAGGCAACCTTGGCCGCGTATCGCCTGGCCAACGCAATTGGGTAGAATCATGTGGACTTTCCTTGAGCGCCTGTCGGGCTCCTCGATGTTCTCGCCCCACGGCATTTGCTTGTGGGAACCTCAACTGCTTCACGTTGCTTCCGACGCCCTGATCGCGATGGCGTATTTCTCAATTCCATTTGCGCTTGCGATCTTTGTCGCAAAGCGCCGCGATCTGTTGTTCGGCTGGGTCTATTGGGCGCTTTGCATCTTCACGACGGCCTGCGGCTTGGCGCATGTGCTGTCGATTTGCGCGCTTTGGGTGCCGATCTTCGGTATCGAAGGTCTGGTCAAGGCGACCACCGCCGCCGGGTCGATCGTCACCGCAGGCGCGCTTTGGCTGCTGTTGCCGAAACTTCTCAACATCCCTTCGCCGTTCGAGCTTCGAAAGGTCCAGGCCGCGCTCGAAGAAGAGGAAATCAAGAGCCGCGATTCCCAGCAGGTGCTCGAGCGATTCCGCGAAACCCAGCGCGCATTGCGCGAAAGCATGTCGCGCTTGACGGCCGTGGTCGAAACCGCGGTCGACGGATTCATCCTGATCGACGCCAAGGCCCGCATCCTGCTGTTCAATCCTGCCTGCGAGAAGTTGTTCGGATATCGCGCCGAGGAGGTGATGAACAAGAACATCAAGCTCTTGATGCCTCCGCGATACAGTTTGCACCACGACGACTACGTCAACAACTTCCTGCGCACCAACGAACGAAAGATCATCGGCGTCGGCCGCGAGGTCGTCGGCCGCCGGAAGGACGGGTCGACCTTTCCGATGGATTTATCGGTCGGCGAAGCCAAGCAGGATGGCGAAGAGGTTTTCGTAGGCATCGTCCACGATCTGACCGCGCGCAAGCTGACCGAGCAGCAACTTCAGCAAGCCCAGAAGATGGAGGTGGTAGGGCAACTCTCAGGTGGCATCGCGCACGACTTCAACAATCTTCTCACCGTGATCGTCGGTAACGCCGAGCATCTCGGCGAGCAGCTCAAAGCCCGGCAGGATTTGCGGCAGCTCGCGGACGACATATGCCAGGCAGGTGAACGAGGCGCCGAGTTGACCGCAAGGCTACTTGCGTTCAGCCGCCGGCAATTGCTTCAACCGAAGGCGATCGATTGCCATCAACTTCTCGATTCGATGCGCAAGCTGCTGGGGCGGACGTTGCGCGAAAATATCGAGATCCGGACCGCTTTCCATCCGGACATGATTCTGACCTTTGCGGACCGCGCCCAACTGGAGTCTGCGGTGCTGAACCTTGCGCTCAACGCGCAGGACGCGATGCCGGCCGGCGGGCACTTGACGATGAGTACCGACCTTGCATCGCTCGACGAACCATATCGGAGCCTCCATCCGGAGGTCGAACCCGGCGAATACGCCTTGATCTCCGTTACCGACGACGGCGAGGGCATGAGCCCGGAAGTCGTCGCGCGCGCATTCGAGCCGTTTTACACGACAAAAGACGTCGGCAAAGGCTCAGGCCTTGGCTTGAGCATGGTCTACGGCTTCGTCAAACAGTCAAACGGTCATGTCGCGATCTATAGCGAGGTGGGACTTGGGACGACGGTGCGCATCTATCTACCGCTTGCCGCCGCGAAGGGGCCGCGCACTTCCAAGGAGACGACGGAAATCGAGGAGTCCTTTCCGAAAGGCCGTGAAACGATATTGGTCGCGGAGGACGACCCATTCGTTCGCTCTTCGGTGATCCATCGGCTGGAATCCTTCGGCTATGGGGTGATCGCGGTCGTCAACGCCGAAGAGGCTCTGCTGAAACTCAGAGCCAATCCCTCAATCGATTTGCTGTTCACGGATATCATCATGCCTGGCGGCATGAGCGGTTGGGAACTCGGCGACATGGCGCGCCAAATTCGCCCCGGTCTTCCCACTATCTACACCTCGGGCTATGCGCTGGAAACCCTGATCAAGCAGGGCCGGATCCCCGAGCAATCGATCATTCTGACCAAGCCATACCGCAAGGCTGAACTCGCGCATCGCTTGAGAGAAGCATTGGCCGCGGCGTTGCCGGTTTCATAGGCGAGCAAAGCAAGCGGATCATTGAGACGTGGTTTTCTCTGGCTTGCGCGGTGGCCGCGGCGGTCCGTCCACCGGCGGCAACGAGACGATATATTCGGCGATCGCGGCGCGATCCTCGGCCCGTAATTGCGATGTGTTCCGGATCACGCGCACCATCGAGCCGCCGGCGCTGTCGCCATCGGGCGTCTGCCCGGTCTCCAGAAAATAGGCGATGTCCTTGTCGTTCCAGTCGCCGAGCCCTTTGCGGGTGATGTTCGGCACCCAGCCCTCGCCGTCCGGATCGGGTCCGCCGGCAAAGCGCTGCGCGGCAATGATGCCGCCGAGGAAATTGCGCGGGCTATGGCACTCCGCGCAGTGACCGAAGCCGTTGACCAGATAAGCGCCGCGATTCCACGAGACCGAGTGCGCAGGGTCGGCCATGAACGGCTTGTCGTCCATGAACAGGAGTTTCCAGATCCCGACGTTGCGGCGGATGTTGAACGGAAACGGCACGTCGTGATCGCGCACCTTGCCCGGGACCTGCGCCAACGTTTTCAGATAGGCGAAGAGATCGCGGACGTCCTGGACTTTCACATGCGCATAGGAGGTGTAGGGAAAGGCCGGAAAGTAATTCGTTCCTTCGGGCGAAATCCCCCTGGTGACCGCGTTGACGAAGTCGGCCTCGTTCCATCGCCCGATGCCGTCGGCCGGATCGGGCGAGATGTTCGGCGCGTAGAAGGTTCCGAATGGAGAGGGTATCGCAAGCCCCCCGCCGAGTCGCAAGCGATCGGGCTGGTTCGGCACCGCGTGGCAGGAGGAACATCCCCCCGCGTTGAAGATGATTTGTCCGTTGGCAAGGTTCGGCGCGGTGGCCGCAGCGGCGACGATCACCAAAGTCGGAGGCGACGTGAGCCACCAATAGACACCGAAAGCCGCGGCCAAGACGCAGAGGGCAACAAGGAGAGTTCGTCGCAGCATCATCGATCCGTCACCTGCGGGCAGAGCTTATGGCTAGCATGCTCACCATGCCAGCCGTACGGCGCGGCGAAAATTTTCAGGCATCGCACCGACGCTGGGAATAAATCCCAAATCTCATTGTTGAGAGACTGGCAAGATTGATGTCATTAGGGAGATAAAATCATGACCAAAACCATGTTTGCCACGCTGGTTCTCGGAGCGGCCGTTGCGTTTGCAGGTCCTGCCTTCGCCGACAAGTACAAGGTGATGCTGGACGCCAAATCCGAAGTGCCGCCCAATGCCTCTACTGCCACCGGCACCGCCGACGTCGACTACGATCCCGCCACCAAGAAGCTGACGTGGACGCTCACCTATTCCGGCTTGACCGGCGCCGCGACGGCCGCGCATTTCCATGGCCCCGGCGAACCGGGCAAGGTCGCCGGCGTCAAGGTTCCGATCCCGGGCGCCACCTCAAGCCCGGCCGAAGGCAGCGCCACGCTGACGGACGAGCAGGCCGCCGATTTCCTGGCCGGCAAGTACTACATCAACGTCCACACCGCGGCCAATCCTGGCGGTGAAATCCGCGGTCAAGTAACCAAGTAAATCAGGTGACGAAGTAAATCACGTCACGACGTGAATCAGGTGACGCGCTAAATTTGCAATCGTCGATTTGACATGAAGAAGGGCGGACGCATCAAGCGTCCGCCCTTCTTTTTCGTGAAACCGCAAATCAGCTTTTCTTGATCCGGTAGGTCTCGTGGCAACCGCCGCACTGTTTGCCGATCACGGGAAGCTCCGCCTTCAGCGCGTCGAGATCCTTGATCTTGCCCTTGGCGTCGCCCACCGTCTTGGCGAAGCTTGCGATGTGCTCATTGAAGCCTGCCTTGTCTTCCCAGATCTTGCTCGAGGGGCTGTAGTCGCCGTCAAACTTCGCGTCCTTGAAGCTTGCGGGAAACAGGGTAGGAAGCTTTTTCGCCGTGTCGTCGAATTGAGCGATCGCGGCATCGACGGTCGCCTGATCGTAGGGCTTCTCGCCCTTGATCATGGCCGCCAAAGCGCCGGCATTCTTGCCGTTGCCCTTCATCATGGTCTGGGTTGTCTTGACCTGATCCTGTTGCGCCATCACCGCGCCGACACCAAGCAACAGCGTTGCCGCAATCACGACAGTTCGTCTCATCGATCTCACCTCATTTTACCAGTTGCAACGAGCGCGCTGACTTTTATTCCAACCCCAGGCGCGGGCCTACATTCCCGCGACGCATATCTGTATCACAAGCTATGCCGCCGTTGATGCTGGCGGATCGCGATCCATATTCGCTCTGGGGTTGCGGGCATGTCGACATGATCGATCTTGTACTCGCGCCATAGTCCCTCGATGATCGCATTGACGACCGCGGGACAAGAGCCGATCGCGCCGGCCTCGCCCGCGCCTTTGACCCCGAGCGGGTTGGTCTTGCAGGGAACGTTGTGGGTCTCGAACACGAAGGACGGACCGTCGGCCGCGCGCGGCAGCGCATAGTCCATGAAGGTTCCGGTGACGAGCTGACCGTCGGTCGGACTGTAGACCACCTGCTCCATCAAGGCTTGGCCGATCCCCTGCATCGCGCCGCCATGCACCTGGCCGGCGAGCAGCAGCGGGTTGAGCGTGACGCCGAAATCGTCGACGATGACGTAGTTGACAATTCTGATCATACCGGTCGCGGGATCGATCTCGACTTCCGCGAGATGGGTGCCATTCGGATAGGTGCCGTCGGCGCTGGCAAAGGTCGCGCTGCCCTTCAGCTTGGAAGGATCGAGGCCCGGCCGCTTGGCAAGATCGGCGAAGCTGATGGAACGATCGGTGCCGGCGACCCGCACCACGCCGTTGCTGACCTCGAGATCGCCTACGCTGGTCTCGAGCGCTTCGGCGGCGATCTCCTTCAGCTTGCCGCCGAGCTCGCGGGTGGCGCGCTCAACGCTGACGCCGCCCGAGGGGATCGAGGCGGAGCCGCCGGTGCCGAGCCCGGTTGCGATCTCATCGGTATCGCCCTGGTGGATGTGGACGCGCTCCGGCGGCAGGCCGAACTGCTCGGCGACCAGCTGCGCGTAGGCGGTCTGGTGGCCCTGCCCGGTCGACTGCGTGCCGATCAGGACGGTGACATCGCCGTTGGGATCGAGCCGGACATTGGCGGTCTCCTCGCCCATGACGCCGCAAACCTCGACATAGCTCGCCATGCCGATGCCGCGCACCAGCCCCTGCTTCTTGGCGGCCTTGGCGCGCTTGGGAAATTCTTTCCAGTCCGCAACTTCCATCGCCCGCTTCATGTGCGCAGTGAAGTCGCCGGAATCGTAAACCTTGCCGGTCGCGGTCTTGTAGGGCAGCGCCCGCGGCGCGATGAAATTCTTGCGCCGGATCGCATCCGGCGTCATCCCGAGCTTGCGGGCGCACGCATCGACCAGGCGCTCGATGACATAGGCCGCCTCCGGGCGTCCGGCGCCGCGATAGGCATCGACCGGCACGGTATGGGTAAACACCGTGCGCACGCGGCAGTGGAAGGCCTGGATATCGTAGAGGCCGGGCAGCATGCCGGCGCCGCCATGGGGAATATAGGGCCCGAAGGTCGACAGATAGGCGCCCATGTCGCCCATCAGGTCGGCATCCATGGCGAGGAATTTGCCGTCCTCGGCCAGCGCCATCCGCGCGGTGGTGACGTTGTCGCGGCCTTGCGCGTCGCCCATGAAATGCTCGGCGCGGTCGGCGGCCCAGCGGATCGTCTTCTTTAGCTTACGCGCGGCGACCGCCAGCAGCGCGTATTCGCGATAGGGAAACAGTTTTGTGCCAAAACCGCCGCCGACATCGGGGCAGATCACCCGCATCTTCTCGACCGCAATGTTGAGGACGTTCTGGCACAGGATGTCGCGCAGTCGGTGGCTGCCCTGGCTGCCGACGGTCAAGGTCAGATGATCGCGCTTGGCGTCATATTCGCAGACCGCAGCGCGGGTTTCCATGAAGCTTGCGACGACGCGCGGATTGACGATCGAGATTTCGGCGACCGCATGCGCTTTGGCGAACGCCGCATCGACGGCGTTCTTGTCGCCGATCGGCACATCGAACAGGATGTTGCCGGCATGGGCGGGCCAGACCTGCGGCGCGCCGCTCTTCACCGCATTGGTGACACCGGCGACCGCCGGCAACGGCGACCATTTCACCTCGATCGCCTCGATCGCGTCGCGCGCGTGGTCGATGGTCTCCGCGACCACGAAGGCAACAGCGTCGCCGACATGGCGCACTTCATCCTTGGCGAGGATCGGATAAGGCGGACCGGTGAACGGATCGACCTCGAAATTGAACAGGCAGGGCAAGCTGCCGAGATCCTCGACATCCTCGGCCGTCAGAATCGCGGCGACACCGGGAAGACCGCGGGCGCGGCTTACATCGATGGTGAATTTCGCGTGCGCGTGCGGCGAGCGCAGCACCAGCGCATGCAGGGAATCCTGTGGCGCATGGTCATCGGTATAGCGGCCCTTGCCGCGGATCAGCGCATCGTCCTCCTTGCGCAGGACACTTTGGCCGACGCCGAATTTGATGGGAGCAGCCATCGTATCCTCAACTCCTGATCGTGACTTGAGCCATATAGCAGCCGATCGCGAGGCCGCGCAAAGGTTTTAGGGAACATACGCTCGGTTGGAGCAGCCAATTAAGCGGGTTTTGCGGTTCTCAAAACAGCATTCGACCTCAATTTTTCCAATGTTCTTCCACCGCTTTGGCCATCTTGTATGCGCAACGGCACCCCGCTACGGACACCGACGTTTTGACTTTCAGGCTAGAGCGGTATCGGCCGAAGAGGCCGCAATTCGGCCGTCTCCCTGTAAAATTCGATCACTCTTTTGGCATCTTCGATTGCGCTCGGTTTCGGCGAGCTTGCCGGCGTAGGCCATGCAACAGGCGACGTGAGACACGCCGAAGGCCCAATACTGAGACATCAGCGGGTTGATGAACAGATCGTTGCAGCTGGTAGGTGGCGTGGTAGTTTCCGATTTCGCACGCGTGGCGCGCACGTCAATTCGACCGCACCATCGACCTCAGCCATCGCGGGCCGAACAGCAGCAGGATCGATCCGCCATAGACGACCGTTCCGACGGCGATCAGCAGCAAAAGCGCGGTTTCGTCGCGCCATGCGGCGAGCGTCGCAAAATGCGCCGCGGCATATCTTGCGGCAAGCCAGAGGGCTGCGGCGAGCACGGCCCCGGTAACTGCAAATCTGCCCAGCGATTGCAGTAGCGCCCGGTCCAGTTCGAGGTAGCCAGCCCGCACCGCAAAGCCCAGCACCAGCAACAGATTGATCCAGGCGCCGACCGCAGTCGCGAGCGCGAGGCCAACCTGGGCCATCGACCCCATCAATAGCACCTTCAACAGCACGTTCACCGTCAGGCCCGTCAACGAAGCCTTCACCGGGGTCGCGGTGTCCTTGCGGGCATAGAAGGTCGAGACTGCGCTTCGGATCAGCACGAAGGGGATGAGGCCGATGGCGTAGGCCGCAAGTGTCGCACCGGCGGCTGCCGCATCGCCTTTGGTGAAGGCGCCGCGCGCAAACACCGCCCGCGTAATGACATCGGGCACAGCGAGGAATGCGGCAACGAAGGGCACCGAGAACAACAGCGTGAAATCGAACGCGCGGCGCTGCTGCTCCATCGCGCCTAAATGGTCGCCCGCGGCCAGCCGCCGGGACATTTCGGGCAGCAGCACGGTGCCGATCGCGATTCCGATCACGCCGATCGGCAATTGGTAAAGCCGTTCGGCGTAGTAAAGCGCCGACAATGCGCCTGCCGGCAGGAAAGTGGCGATGATGGTATCGGCGAACACCGCAACCTGCGTTCCCATCGAGCCGAGCGTCGCCGGGCCGATCGCCCGGAAGAACGCGCGGACGTCCTCATCGAGCCTGAGCGGCGCGAATCGCGGCAAGCCGCCGTGGCGGGCGAGATCGCCGGCGAGCAGGAAATACTGCAGGAAACCCGAGATCAGCACCCCCCAGGCGGCAGCATGGCCGACGGTGGGGAAGAAGGCGGCCAGCGCCAGCGTCGCCATCATCGCAAGGTTGAGAAAAATGGAAGCCGCCGCGGCGCTGGCGAAGCGATGCATCACGTTGAGCATACCGCCATAGAGCGTCACCAGCGTAATCAGCAGCAAATAAGGAAAAGTGATCCGTGTCAGTTCGATCGCGAGACGGCGCTGTTCGGAATCCTCCTTGAAGCCCGGGGCCAGAATGCTGATGACCTGCGGCATGAACATCCACGCCAAAACAAGCAGAACAACTTGCGACAGAAACAGCAGGGTAAAGATGCGGTTGGAGAACAACCGCGCCGATGCCTCACCGCCCTCGCCATGGACGTGGGCATAGGCCGGGATGAAGGCCGTGTTGAAAGCACCCTCGGCAAAGATCGCACGAAAAACGTTCGGTAGCCGCCATGCCACGTAAAAAGCGTCTGCCACCGGGGTCGCACCGAGAAGCGCCGCGAGCATGACGTCGCGCACCAAGCCGGTCAACCGCGAGAGCAGCGTATAGCCGCCGACAGTGAAGATGCGTCCAAGCATGCGCCGCTTCTATAGCATCCGGCGGCGCTTCAAAACGGCGAAATCAGGCTGAAACCGCGTCGCGCACCGCTGCGATTACCCGCTCCTGGGTCACTTCGTCCAGATAGGCGTGCATCGGCAGGCTGATCACGTCGGACGACAAGCTTTCGCTCACCAGCAGTCCGCCATCGGCAACCGGGAAATCGCGATAAGCGGTCTGCTGATGCATCGATTTGACGTAGTAGATCGTGGTCGGGACGCCCTGCGCCTTGAGCGCCGCGGCGAATTGGTCGCGATCGGTCCCCTTGGGCAGGCGGATGGTATATTGCGCCCAAATCGAGGTGCAGCCGGGGGCGAGCCGCGGCACGGTCACGATGTTGCCGAGGGCGCGGGCGTAGCGCTCCGCGACCCGGTTGCGCGCGACGATCTCGTCCTCGAATATCTTGAGCTTCTCGATCAGGATCGCCGCCTGCATGGTGTCGAGCCGCCCGGTCAGCCCAAGGCGGACATTGTCGTATTTGTCGCTGCCCTGACCGTGGACGCGGATGCTGCGTAGCGTTTCTGCTAGCTCATCGTCGTCGGTGAAGATCGCCCCGCCATCGCCGAAGCAGCCGAGCGGCTTTGCTGGGAAGAAGCTGGTCGCCGTCGCCAGCGCCAGGGTGCCGAGACGACGACCCTTGTAGCTTGCGCCAAAGCCTTGCGCGGCGTCATCGAGCACAAACAGCCCCTCTTCGGCCGCGACGGCGCCGATCGCGTCGTGATCGGCGCTTTGCCCGAACAGGTCGACCGGGATCACCGCCCTCGGCTTGAGCCCAAGCCTTCTCGCGGTCGCGATGCCGCGCTGCAAGGAGGCGGCATCGATGTTGAAGGTCGCCTCATCGACATCGACGAACACGGGTGTCGCGCCGGCCAGCGCCACCGCTTCGCCGGTCGCGCAAAAGGTAAAGGACGGACAGAACACCGCATCGCCCGGACCAACGCCCTTGGCCATCAGCACCATCAGCAGCGCGTCGGTGCCGCTGGCGCAGCTCACGACATGCTTGGCGCCGCTGAAGGAGGCAAGCTCCGCCTCGAGCTGCGTCACTTCCGGGCCGTTGATGAACTGGCAGTGCGCGAGCACGCGGGAAACCGCTTCATCGATTGCCTTGCCGAGCCGTTGGCGTTGCGCGCCGATATCGATGAAGGGAATAGATTGTGCACGCAGATGCTGGTTCATGGCGCCTTGCAGTGATTGAGTGGCAGACATCAGGGAGAAGTTGCTAGCCCGCAACGCGACGCGGCCCTTTGCGGGCGGCGGAGGCCGCGGGTAGGTGCTTTGCAGAAGTCTCAAGGCACTGGGTCGCGATTTCGAGGCTGGCGACGCCCTCGTCGCCGGTCACCGCCGGCGCGGTGCCGGATCGCACCGCATGCAGGAAGGAGATCAACTCGGCGCGCAGCGGCTCGTCATGACCGACCGGCAGATGGCGCATCGAGTAGCTGCCGTCCGACTTGAAGCCGAAGCATTCGGTGACCTGGCGGGTCAGAAGATCGCCCATGACATATTTGCCGCGGGTGGCGACCGTGACGTTGCGCGCCTTGAACGGCGTCAGCCAGTTGGTGTTGATATGGGCAAGCACGCCAGACGCGGTGCGGAACTGCAATAGCGCGATGTCCTCGCGTTCGGCCACCGCGCTCGAGAGCTGCGGCTGCACCTCGACAATATCGGATTCGGTGAACCAGCGGATCAGGTCGATGTCATGGACGGCCAGGTCGATGACCACCCCGACACTAGACATTCGCGGCGGGAACGGCCCGACCCGGGTGATGGCGATCGACAGGATATCCTCGCCCGATATCGCCTGCTTGATGGTCGCGACCGCTGGGTTGAACCGCTCGACATGTCCGACCATCAGTGTCACGCCGGCACGACGGGCGGCGGTGACGATCGCGCGCCCCTCCTCGACCGAGGATGCAATCGGCTTTTCGACCAGAACATGGATCTTGTGCGCGAGGCAGGCGAGCGCGATCTCATGGTGCAGATGGGTCGGAGCCGCGATGGTGACGGCATCGACGCCTTCCGCGATCAGCTCGTCGAGCTCGGCGAAGGTGCGGCAACTGGTAAGCTCCGTCGCCCGCGCCCGGTGCGCCGGCAGAGGATCAACAACCCCGACCAGTTCGATGTCCGGCAGGCCCACCAAGACCCGCGCGTGATTGCTGCCCATAACGCCTGCGCCGACAACGCCAACGCGCAGCGCGCGTTTCGGCAGGGCGTTGAAGCCCGATCCCCTTGAACTCATTCGACGACCCCAATCAAACCTTGCGCGAGTACCCTGGCTCTCCTAGCACGTCGTCACACATGTGGCGAATGCCGAGAAGCGATCACGGACACGATTTGATTCAAAAAATTACACCGGCGAATCAACAAAAAGCTGTAGAATTTGAAGTTCGTGTGAGGCCTGAATCAGGCAGGACTCGATCAGGCTGGCAGGAACTTGCTGGTGCCCTTCCGCAAGGTCACGGAGGATTTCGGCGAGCCTATCGAGCGGACATTTCGGTAACAAACCGATCCAGCGCGTCGCGCGCCTGCCGAACGACACGGTCCCATTGGCGGATTCCGGATTGCCGAAACAGACGGGCGGTCGGGTACCACGGTGAATCGGTGCGCTCCAGCAGCCAGCGCCAATCCGCCACGTAGGGCAGCAGGATCCAGACCGGCTTGCCGAGGCTCCCGGCAAGGTGGGCGACGCTGGTATCGACCGAAATCACCAGGTCAAGCTCCGCGATCAGGGCGGCGGTATCGGCAAAGCTCGAAAGTTCGGGATCGGCGTCGAGAATATCGCGCCGCTCGCCAAGCACGAGCCGATCGCCGGGGCGAGCGTTCTTCTGCAGGCTGATGAACCGCGCCTTGATGTCTAGAAGCGGCAGCAGCGTTTTCAGCGGTATCGAGCGGTTATGATCGTTCTTGTGATCGGGATTGCCCGACCAGACGAGGCCAACTTGCGGCTGGCGCGTCGGGCCGAGCCATGCTGTCCAGTCCCGGGCGCCCTCGCCAGCCGACAAATAGGAGGTGGTCGAGGGGATCGTTTCGAGCGTCGTGTCGAACGCCAGCGGCAGACTGGACAACGGGCAATGCAATTCGAAATCCGGCAGCGGTTCGCCTTTGACAACGCATTGCGAGATGCCGGCGACGCTTGAAAGCACATCCTTCAGCGGCTTGTCGGCCTCCAGGATCACCCGGGCGCCACGCGCCGCAAGGTACGGGATGTAGCGGCAGAACTGGATCGCGTCGCCCAGGCCCTGGTCGTTGTGAAGCAACAGCAGCTTGCCGTCGATCGGCTCGTCGCCGAGCCACAACGGCTTGTCGAACTGGCGAGCCTTGAGCCGGAGCGAAGCCGCCTTCCAGCGCCACTCGTGCTCGACCCAGCCGGTCTTGAAGTCGCCGACGCGTAGCCGGTTGACGGCCAGGTTCCAGTGCGCGTCGCCGTAGTCCGGCTGCAAGGCGAGCGCCGTTCCAAAGCTCGACAGGGCCTCCTCGTACCGCATCAAGTCGTCGAGACAGATCCCGCGATTGTTGTGGGCGAGCGCGTAGTCCGGCTTGAGCGCGATGGCGCGGTCGTAACTCGCAAGCGCCTGCTCGATGCGCTCGAGTCGCTTCAGCGCGTTGCCCCTGTTGTTGAACAATTCCGCGAGATCGGGCGCGAGCGCGATGGCGCAATCGAGCGTTGCGACAACCTCATCGAACCGTTTCAAATCGAGCAGCGCGACGGCCAAATTGCTGAAGGCGGCGACAACATCGCTCTTGATCTCGATCGCCTTGCGGAAGTGCGGCACGGCTTCCTCTGATCTGCCGAGGTCGATCAGCACCACGCCAAAATTGTTCCGGGCTTCGTAATGGTCCGCGTCGATCTCAAGCAGCTTGCGGTAGCTGACTGCGGCCTCCTTCAATCGCCCAAGATGCGTCAGGCACAGGGCTTTATGGTAGAGCGTCTCCGTTCGGCCTGGTCGGGTCGTATCGGACAGCTCTAGTCTCGCGAGCGCCTCCTCGAAGCGGCCCTCACCGAGCAGCAACAGTCCAGCCTTGCTGGCCGCCTCGGCATGACCCGGATGCAGCGTCAACGCGTGATCGTAGGTCAGCAGCGCTTCCTGGGATCGCTTTTGTTTTTGCAGGAGATCGCCGAGCTTGGCCCAGACGTCGGCGGAGTCGGGCTTGAGCTTGAGCGCGAGGTCAAAACTCTTCAGCGCTTCGTCAAGCCGCTCGCGACGCACGAGCTGCGTCCCGAGGTCGGCAAAATAGTCCGGATCGGTCTGGTCGATGCGGATCGCGCGGGCGATGAACTCGATGGCAAGGTCAATCCGGTCGGTCTGCGCACAGATCAGGCCGAGCAAATGCAGCGAGCCCGCGTGCTGCGGATCGGCCTCCAGGGCTTGCCGGCAGCGCGCCTCGGCCGCGGTCAGCCGTCCGGATGCAAAATCCTGAGCACCCGCGTCGAACAGCGACGCCGGCTGCTCCTTCTTGTTGCCGGCTTTTCCGCGGGCGCGGAACGGTTCGCGGTTCATGGTGTAGTCTTTGTTTGACCCCAGTCCAATTCCTTGGCTGCGGAGACGGCAGTTGAGCGAATGGGCGACCGGCTGAGATCGGTAGCGTCAGGCCGAACGCGCGGCGACCAGCATCTGCAGTTCCGCCCGCACCCGTTCCAGCACACTGACGTAGTCGCGGGCTTCGGTTTGCCGGAACAGCCGCGCGGTCGGGTACCAGGGGCTATCGTCGCGATCGAGCAGCCAGCGGTAGTCGGGCGAGTAGGGCAACAGAATCCAGGTCGGGCGGCCGAGCGCGCCGGCGAGATGGGCCACGCTGGTATCCACGGTGATCACCACATCCAGACAAGACACAAGGGCCGCTGTTTCGGCGAAGTCCGCGAGATGATCGGTGAGATCGACGAGGTTGGTCTGCACGAGCAGCGTTGCCCTGTCCCCAGGCCTCACATCCTTCTGCAGGCTCACGAAGGTCGCATCAAGGTCCAGGAGCTGCGCGAGAGCGCTTGGTGGCAGCGACCGGTTGTGGTCGTTCACGTGCTTCGGATTGCCCGACCAGACGAGGCCAACCCGCAACCTGTCGCGAGGACCGAGGCGGTCTTCCCAGATCTGCAAACGGCTCGCCGCGGGCGCAGGCAGATACGCGATCTCCGATGGGATGGTCTCAAGTTTCGTTCCGAAAGCAAGCGGCAGGCTGGTGATCGGGCAATACATGTCGAATGCCGGCAATGTCGTGGCCGAAAATGGGACGCACTCGGAGACCCCGGCGAACCCGGACAATAACGGGCACAACGTATCTGCCACCATCAGAATGATGCGGGCGCCCCGTGCGGCCAGCATCGGCACGTATCGCACGAACTGAATTGTATCTCCCGATCCCTCGTCCATCTGGACCAGGATGGTCTTGCCCTCGACGGGCTCTTTGCCTAGCCACCTCGGTTGGGGATAGTCGAACCGGGCGATTGGAAGCTCCGGAAGCCTGACACGCGCTTCACGTCCGACCCAGCCGGCCTCGAAATTCCCGAGCAACAGGTCCAGATGCGACCTTCTCCATTCGGCCTCGGCGTGGCCCGGATGAAGCACCTGCATGAAATCGTAGAGCGCGAAGGCCTCGGCGAACCGGCGAAGATGCGCGAGCGAAAATGCCTTGTTGATGATTGCGTCCGGATAGTCCGGCCGCAGCTTGAGCGCCCGATCGATCCACGGCAGCGCTTCGTCGTCCCGGCCAAGTCTCTGCAGAAAGACGCCGGCGTTGTTGCAGATGTCAGCTTGCGACGGATCAAGCGCGTGAGCCCGCTTGATATCGACCAAGGCTTCCTCGGACCTTCCAAGCTCATGCAGCGCCAGCGCGCGCTTCTGCAATGTCGGGGCATGGTTCGGCTGCAACTGGTCGCTCAGATTGAGGCTGGAGAGCGCCTCCTCTAGCCGCTTTAGTTGCAAAAGCATTGACCCGCTGTTGTAAGCGGCGTCCCGGTCGTACGGATTGTGCTTGAGCACCTCCTGAAAGCTCAGAAGGGCTTGATCCCATCGATTGAGGTCGACCAGGACGTTGCCACGATGCCTCCACAACTCGACGGCATCCGGCTTGATCTGCGTCGCCCTGTCGAAAGCCTGGAGAGCCTCCTCGAACCGACGCTGGCGCTGCCGCGTGACGCCGAGGGTGAAAAGATATTGCGGCTTGGGATCCTGCTGGATGGCGCGAGAAATCCACTCCGCGGCATGATCGTCCTGATTGAAGTGGAACGACAGCAGGCCCATCAGATGCAGGGTATCGGCGTGGTTGGGATCGGCCTCGAGCGCGCGCTGACAGCTAAGTTCGGCGTCGAGATACCGCTCGGCTCGCAGATGGGCGAGACCGACTTCGTAAAGCGGGGCGGCGACGCTTGGGGCGACGGCGCTAGGGGCGCCGCTCGAAGCTGTCCGGGACTTGTTTTTGGCCGCAGCCCGGCGTTCGTGACGATTCATGTTGGCGCTTTTCAATGGTAACCCAGCCGGCAGGACTAGCTGATTCCGCTGCTAGCGCAAAGGTTGCGCCCGAGAATTCGGGCAGAACGGGCCGCGCGATGCCGCGAGGCGTATCGGCCGCTTCAAGATATCGTGTGCGCCACGGGACGTAACGCTGCGCTGGCTGCTCGCGAATATGGGGGACATCAACCTTGGAGGGCCCCATGTTGTCGCGATTCAGTGTTGTGCTGGGATTTCTCGCAGGCCTTGCCCCGTTGAGCGCGGGCGCGGCGGAGCGTCCGGTCGTCGTCGAGCTGTTCACCTCGCAGGGGTGCTCGTCCTGTCCGCCGGCCAACGCCTACCTGAACGAGATGGCGCACGGCCGCCACGACGTGCTGCCGCTCGCGTTTCACGTCACCTATTGGGACCGGCTGGGCTGGAAAGACCCGTTCTCGCTTGCAGAGGCGACCGAGCGCCAGGACCACTACGGTCGCCGTTTCGGCGACGGATCCTATACGCCGGAGATCGTGGTCGACGGCGCTTCCAGCCATGTCGGCTCGTACCGCGAGGAAGTGGGATCGGCGATCGACCAGGCCAAGCGCGACAGCCGGACGGCGACCGCGATCAGCATCGCCAAGGCTGGCGACCAGCTCACGATCGACGTCGGCGGCGGCAGCGGCAACGCCAAGGTATTGCTGATCGGCTTCGATCACGACCACGAGACGGCGATCCGGCGCGGCGAAAACGGCGGCCGCACACTGGAGGAGGCCAACGTGGTTCGCTCGATCCGCGCCGTCGGCGATTGGCAGGGAACGGCGCTGCGCGTCAGCGAGAAGTTCCCCGACGGCCAGGATGCCGCCGTCATTCTGCAAGCACCCGACGGCCGCATCATCGGTGCCGCGAGGCTCGCCGGCGGCTGAAAACGAAAAGGAGCAGATTTCCCTGCCAACAGCGAAAATTGCAGGGAAATTGCCAGTTTGCCGCTCAGCTGGTTGTCGACAAGCGCAGAAAAGCTTGCGTTCTTCAATGGCTTATCCAAGCCATCACTGATTCTGCATTAGCAGAAACAGGGAAAAGCCGCGCAAGTAACAGGGATTTAAAGATAAAGATCAAGTTCACGGAAAACCAACGCTCGCGCGTGGGGACGCTTGCCCTGAGGCTGTAAAGGGCTTTGTTGCGGTGGCGAGCCCTACCACCTCGTACGGCACTGGAAGTCCTATACGTTGCGCAAATGGCGTAACCCGCTGGGCCAAGGCGAGGTTGAGATCGACTGGCGCATCTTCACCCGTCTGCTCGCCCGCGATTTTAGCACTAGACGTAAACCGCTCAAGGGCCGCTGGGTGGGTTACAACTACTGAGCCAAAAGCTCCCCTCGAGCGTCCCGACCAGAGCCAGGTGCTGCCTCAC
>CAWGJM010000064.1:0-183913 GCA_963822795.1 uncultured Alphaproteobacteria bacterium | reverse complement strand
GGTGCCGGTCTGGAGATGTCCGTTGTTCGGGGAAGACCGGAAGTGGCGTTTCGGGACCGTCAGGGCAGCTTTTGACCCTTAGCGTCGCCGCGATGATCCAGCGGTTCGCTCACGTGGTGCTTTAGGAAATTGGGATCGATCTGCATTTCCGGAGGCGTCACTTTACTCATGAATACCGGCCGGAGTGTGTGTGATTTGAATCGCCACACGTTGTCCTTGTTCAATACACACTCATTGATCAAATCTGCCACCATAGGGGGATTTGATTGATGCTTCGATGGACCACCATAGAAAATGACTATACCCAGCACGGTCGCGCAGCGTTCGCTGCTCGACGCTACATATAGATTGGTGATCAGGTGACGCACTGCTCTCACGCCGCTAATCCCTAGTTTACGCACTGCTTCCGTGCCGCTTTGACGAGCACGCCACTCATAAAATGCTCGGATCTGTTCACGCCCTTCAAACCGGTTGTGACCCACCATCTTCACGCCGTCCGGGGTGAAAAATTCATGGGCAGTGCGCCCTTCGTTGAAGTCAACGTCGTACCAATATGTCACCTCAAGACGATGAAGAGCATGCCAGAGGAGGAGTTCGTCGTGCGGATTCATTGGCACTTCAGGCAACTTGTGAAAATTGGTCGCAATTTCGTTATTTGTCATCGAATGGGCCTTTCGATTTGTAACGACGCCTCGCTGCGGTGATTGGGTTTGTATCTTTCCCTGGTAAACCGGCTTCGCCCGTGAGTTCCACTCGAACCGTCTCGCTGAGGCCCATGAGGCACCCGCTGCCAGCCTGTATGACGTCACGATTGATTTCTCTAATGAGATCGGGGATAGAGCGTGGATTGCCAGAGTTATGTCGTGTTCGTGATCGAGGTCGTCGGAACCCTGGGCTTAAGCATTGGCCCAAACATCGCGTGAAATGAAATCACACTCGAGAGCACCGATGAGCCGATCACGACGGGGAATTGGGAGAATGAAACTATTTTCCGCCGCGGATCGCACTTGCCAGATTATCCATTTTTGCCGTCATCGTGGGAGTGATCACCGGGATCGGAGCCGTCTTCTTCCGCGCTTTGATCGGGTTGATCCATAACGTCGCGTTTTTCGGCGCCTTCTTTATCAACTACGACGCCAACGTGTTCACGCGGCCGAGCCCCTGGGGTGCGTTGGTCATCTTGGTCCCGGTCGCCGGCGGCCTGATCGTGACCTTCCTGGTACAGAATTTCGTACCGGAAGCGCGCGGCCACGGCGTGCCCGAGGTGATGGACGCGATCTACTACCGCGAGGGCAATATCCGCCCCATCGTCGCCGCGGTGAAGTCGCTCGCCTCGGCGATCTCAATCGGCACCGGCGCGGCGGTCGGCCGCGAGGGCCCGATCATCCAGATCGGCGCTTCGCTCGGCTCCTCGATCGGCCAGTTCATTACCATGGCGCCTTGGCAGCGCATTACATTGGTCGCTGCCGGTGCCGGCGCCGGCATCGCTGCGACGTTCAAGACACCGATCGGCGGCGTGATGTTCGCCATCGAACTGATGCTGCTGGAAATCTCCGCGCGCACCTTCCTGCCGGTGGCGCTGGCGACGGGCACCGCGACCTTCATCGGCCGCATCTTCCTCGGCCTGCAGCCGGCCTTCGCGGTGCTGGCGGCGCTGCTCAACTCCGACAAGCCGGCCTCGCTGACGGCGCTCCTGCTCTACGCCCTGCTCGGCGCGCTGATGGGACTGGCCGCCACGGCCTTCATCAAGGGGCTCAGCCTCGCCAAAGACGTTTTCGAGGGCGTTAGGAACGGCTATCTGCGCCACGCCATCGGCATGCTGCTGATCGGCAGCCTGATGTACGCGCTGTTGCGTACGTCCGGCCAATATTACGTCGACGGCGTCGGCTACGCGACCATCCAAGCGATCCTTTCGGGCGGTCTGATCGTGCCGGGACTGCTGGCGCTGCTGTTCTTCGCCAAGCCGTGTGCGACCTCGGTGAGCCTCGGCTCCGCAGGTCGATCGCCTATCCCGCCTGACTGCAGCGGATTGGGAACGCTTGAAGGCTTAGTTGACGGCGCGCCACATGCGCATCGTGGCGCTGGACCTGCCAACTTCTTGGATGATGGCCACCAACGCGGCGAGCCGCGATTGCGCAGGCCAGTCGTACCGCATCGCATCCGCTCAACGTTCAAAGATTAGGCAAGCGAGTGCACCAGCTTTCCCAACATCGTCTCAGAAATGGCTTTGGCTCACAAGGTGAGCGACAAAGTCGAGGCAGCTTACCGGCGGGGTGAGCTCCTCAAAAAACGGCGACGTTTGATGGAGGCATGGGCTCTTTCGCAGTGAGCGACCCGACCAAGGTAGGTAACAAGGTTATGCCGATGCGGGCGTGAGGTGTCGGTGGGTGAACTGCGTGATGCTGAGCGGGATCGCGGCGAGTTCACAAGTTTGTAGTAATTCAGGGCGACAAGGGTGAGTCACTTTGACTCACTTTCCTAAGTTTCTGATTCTGTTACTATTTTCAGTAGCAGGAGATTCGGCATGGCGGATGCGACGTACAATCTGAATGGTGGCTGCAAGCCCACTATGAAAAGGTTCGCTGATCTGAGCGGGCCCGATTTTTTTCCAACCCCGCGCTGGGCAACTTTCGCGTTAATTGAAAACGAAAGATTCAGCGGAGAGATTTGGGAAAGCGCTTGTGGCGATGGCACCATGTCCCGTGTTCTAGAGCAGGCCAGTCAGCCCGTTCGCAGTTCTGACCTGTACGATCGCGGATATGGGGAAGCTGGGTTTGATTTCTTGGCCCCTCAATGGTCCGCCGATAACATCGTGACAAACCCGCCGTACAATTGTGCGGAAGGATTTGTGGTAAGCGGCGTCAAGCATGCGAAGCGCAAATTCGCACTTCTCTTGCGGCTAGCGTTCCTGGAGGGCGCAAACAGGGCCAACACAATTTTTGCCAAAATCCCACCCGCTCGCGTTTGGGTTTTTAGCGAACGCATAACGTTCTATCCAAACGGCGTTGAACCAAAGGGCACGGGTACGACAGCTTATGCATGGTTTGTTTGGGACAAGGACGCGCCGGGCCAAACCGAATTGAAATGGTTTAAGCCCGGCTATAAGGCCCGCTATGCCTAAGCGGCGGCTTCCCTGCCGGGTAGCGATAGACCGCCGGGGATGGCCACTAGCTTGCCCTCGAAAATAGCGTTGCCAGGAGCACTCTTGTGCGACGTTATATTCCTGACTTGCTGTTCGAAGACAGCTTCGTTTTTCCTGGTGGTGGACTGTGCCAGGTCTTCTGCAGACAGCGTTCGGGGATCACGCGTACCAGTTCTTGGATGCTGGCTTGACCGCTCGATTTTTCTTTCAAATAGGCTTCGACAATTTCCGCAATTTCACTTTCGGTAATCCGGGACATATTCCCTGCTCCATTCGGCGGAGCCCGAACATGGGGTTCCCGGTTGTAGATTGTGAGTCGGGGCTACTGACCCAGTGGGTGCGACCGATCCGCTTTACTACAGAACCTCATTTTCGAACACTATCCCTTCGGGATCATTCTCCTCCAGCCACGTTTCCGCAGCGTAGACATTCGCGAATACCTTGATGTGGTCGGCGTCGCCGACCTGTTTGCTCGTATTGACGTAAACGAACACGGTCATCTGACGATCCTAGCGCTTGGCGCGCTTGCGCCGTGGGGTGATCTCCGTTCGGGCTTGCCGGTGTTCAGCGTCTTCGTGACGCCGATCCTGGCTAGCATCGTCGGGCCGCCACGCGTAGCAACCAGGATCAGCGCCTCCATGGCTGCCTGCCATTCCGCAGCCTTGTGCTCGGCCTTTGGAAGCTTCGTGATGTACGTGCCGGGCGTCTTTGAGGGTGACCAGCTCGCGACCATCGGGCAACGCGATCGGATAATCGGACGGACGTCGCCATCCCTTCTTGTCGGCATCGACCTTGAAGCCACTCGGCATCCGCGGCGGCGAGTGAGGACGGCCGTGGCCTATGATGACGACGATGTGAGTGACCGTAAAGCCGCTACAGCTTGAAGAAATGGTCGGTGCAGCTCATATGACTTGTGACACTTCATCCCGCAGAGCATTTGGAGTTGGTTTCATGCGCCAAATTCTATTCGCAGGGCTCTTGATTGCTGGCCTGGTTGCGATCGCGAGCCCAAGCTTCGCGCGCACTCGCGTGCGAGCACCGGCCGTGCCAGCGGCCTCCATACAGGATCGGTACTGTCTGCAGGGAAGAACGTGGGGCTATCCCGGTAATTGCCAATTCGCAACCTACAATCAGTGTGTGTGGACCGCGTCTGGTACAAACTCCTACTGTGGTGAAAATCCGCAATACCTGTTTGCGGAACAGCCGCGAGGCTACCTGCCGCGCCGTTGATGTCAGCCCGCATTGGGATCGCGGCGGTGGGGGCGGGCACGCCGCCATTGAAGCGCCAGCCCTTTGGCCCGCGCGGTTTTCATTTTACGATCCTGTAAGCCTTGGCGCGCTTGCGGCGCGGTGCTGGCGCCGGATCAGGGTCACCGTGGTTCAGCGCCCTCAACATGGCGATGTGGGCCATCATAACAATGCCGCCCTTCTCGGCGGCAGAGACCAGAAATTCCGTTGCGATTTGCCAATGCTCGCGCTCGGCTTCGGCGGGCGGCAGGGCAAGGATATAAACGCCAGCATCGCGTAGGGTTCGAAGTTCACCACCGTCGCCGGTCGGAATCGGATCAAAAAAATGGCGGGACCAGCCTGTTTGCCCGCCGAGCGCGCCTGGCAAATTACTCACCGGATTTCAAAACAAGGCTGCCGCCCGCAGCTTGCCGCCGGCGGCTAAAAGTTGGGAACGTGCATGCAGGCCCCCGAATATGCTTGTAAGTCTCGGTGAGCGCCAAAGGGTTCAATCGGCCTCAGGCGGCGGCCTCTTCCATATCAGGCCAAACCTGCGATGTCGTCCACTGGCACCTTTGCGGCATACCGACTTCTCCCGGAATGCCCGTTGATCGGAGTAGACCGGAAGCGGCCGGCCGACGGCTAAAGTGACGCGATTGACCCATTACCGGACCAGTACCGCCGCGACGCTCGTACGGGGCGGTCGGCCCTCTAACTCACAACGGCCCGAAGCCAGAATCGTCAAAGCTCCTTCGCGTAGAGATGTGCCTTCAGTGACGCGGCGAGAGCGGGACGCGGAAAATGTTGAAGCCTGCGATTTCGGGAAACATCTCCGCCACTTCCGGAGACACCAATGTCAAAACCGCAGCAGGTACTTCTCCGCTGATCAGCCGATCGACCGCCTTTGCTTGACCTTGACTCAGCCGCACTGCGGCCGCCCCTGCCACCGCGATCGCGATCCGGACACTTCCGCTTGATCCGGATTGCTTGTCCTCTATTGCAATGTCTTTGTTGGCGAGATCGGATATCGACTTGATTTCCCGACGAGCCATGAGAAGCACAACCAGATTGTCAGTGTTGTTTGGCGACGCTGATGTGGTATTTTCGTCATCGCTACGAGGCACGATTTCCGAGCGGTCGAAACGGTCGGAATTACTCCATTGCGGTTCCGGCGATAGTATTATGACAGCCGTCACGCGCTCCGCCAGCGCAATCTCTGCCGCTACCTGCTCTTGTATTGTTCTGGTACTGGAACTGGCGGCAGCGCTGGCCTTGTCTGGCGGCGAATTGGACTTGGCAGCGGCGTTATCTGCGGGCCGCAATGCCGCGACGTTGGCTTGCGGCATTTCGCGGGGAATTGGTACGGCCCGCTTTCCTATGCGGGCGTGCGCCACGGGCATCAGGCTCCTTCCTCCTACACCAGTTATCGGGTGAACTGTTGCGTTCGACGAACGTTGTGGAAGTTGCGTGGTCGTCGGCTGCCTTGACATGGACAACGTTTGACGGGACCAAGCCATATAGGACTGGCAAGCGCTGTTACACGGCACTCCGTCGATATATACGATGTCTGGCGAATCCAGCGGATGGGCTTGTGAAGTTCCGACAGAACCGAGGGACAACGTGCAGGTCAGCAAGATCGATTTCTTCGACATGACCACTCCGTTTGAACGGACATATGTTCAGGGCGCCGTGGTCGCGTGCGTGAGCGATGTCACTATCCGCACCGTTGATCGCGGACTTGGCGTCAACGGATCGCGAGAGTGCAGGCACCTTGCGACCGCCAATTAGAAAATGCGGCGTTCAAATCCAGGTCGTGCACTGCCAAGCAGAGGGATGCGCCCGACACGCAACCGCAGAACAGAGCAATTGTCTTGGCGGGATTTGGATCAGTCCGGGGATCGGGAATAGCGCGCATGGAAACGTTTGAGATGGCATTGATACGCGACCTCCAAATGTCAGTTCAAAAATATCCAACTGTGAGTTGAAAGAAGCTCCTCTGCTGCACGCGTAACTTGCATTCCGATTGTGGCAAATATGAGAGATGACAGACGCTGGTACTTCACGGGTACTTACTCAAATGCGTCCCCGGGATTGATTTGTCGGGCATCATGTTTGACATCACTCAAAGCTGCACGATCCGACGGCACTACCATTCCAGCGCGTTCGGCGATGTTAGAGATTGTAGAGATGACTGATGAACGAGGAAATCACAGAGAAGATTATGACTTTGTTGGACCAACACGGTATATGACAGTTGCGACGTGCGGCCAGACGGCTCGCCCCAGGCAACTACCGTCGGCTATGTGAACGAAGGGCTGACGCTCTATTTCTCTGCGGCCTGGACAGTTGACAGTCAAAAGGCAAAAAAATTGGCGAGGGACAATCGGATTTCCCTCACGATTGACCACGACACCGCCGATCTTATGGCGATTTCCGGCCTGTCGATGGCAGTCCGCGCACAAGCAGTGGACGATCGGGCCGAAGGCGAGAAGGTCCTGCGCATGCTCCCGCTGAAGTATCCAGACGCGCCGCCTTTGCCGATGAAGATGCCCGAGCCCGGATGAAATCCGGCTGTTTCGCGTGACGCCGACAATTATTTCCGTGCTCGATTACTCTAAGGGTTTCGGGCACACGGATCTCGTCACTTGCTGATCACAACGTCGCTGCGGCATCTGCTTGCAATCGACGGCAAGCGGTTTGCGAGGCAAGGGACGCCCCGATTAGCGGAAGGCGATCGGTGCCGGCACCACCTCGATTCTAGAACGTCTCTTCTTGGCACGAAGCTGTTTTCACACGGCCTGGACCCTTAGCGGAAGTCCGTCTTGTGGGGACATTTGTCACTCGCTGTAAAGTCTCAGGCTGCTATAATTTTTGAGGATTGCATTAGGCCGATTTGCGCCTCGACAATTCAGAAAACGCGCGGCTGGCCACAGGCCGCAGCCCTTCCAGCGTGATGTTTCCTTTTTTCATGCTTTGCATGAGCTTGTTAGCGACATACTTTCGGCCCTCATGGTCGCCACCGTGTGGCAAACTTCGGCAGACTTTCTCAAGCACTACGTCGACATTCGCGGTTGTCCGTTCTTCGATTTTGGTCATTTGACACCAAGGTCAGTTATCGAGGCAATCAATCGGCGTAAATTTTATTCATCGTCAGTCCATTTCTTCGTAAAGGGTGTCGGTGTATTGCCGAGTTGACTCGCCGACGAAGCGATAACACCCGCCAGATTGCATGTCTGCTCGAACTTGCCGTCGAACACTTTCATAGAAAGCGAGAGGCTTTCACTCGCATTTGAAAAACTCATCACTCACACCATTTTTCTCAACCCGGCTGCGTTTTTATTGTCGCCATCCGGCTCCGCGCGCTTCAACGCAATCATGGCTTGAACATCGAATGCCATACCGCGCAGGTCATTGGCCAATCGACTGAAGAGGTCGCGCTTCCTTTACGTCGGTGGAAGTCTACCAATGAGCGCGCAATCCTCGGCATCGGTCAGCGACTTTTCGAGCTTTGCCTGTAGGTCTTCCACGGCAACACCTCGCGCTCTCCCTCCTCATACCGCACGCCGCTCCGGCGAGATGTCGTACGAATAGTGCGAACACTCGACCACGACCAACAGCGCAGCAACTTTTAGTATCACCGGGTCTCGCTCACCCTTGGCGGCACAAGCAAGAATTTGCGAAGCCATTTCGGCCATCATCGTCGACGTACGGTTCGATTCCGGAAGCGTCGCGGCAGCATCGTCGAGGACTGCTTTCATCAGTTTGATTAGTTTTAGCTCCGGCTGAAAAACCGCTCCACATCGCCGTTTCCTCACTCGCCACGCCCCCCTGTTATTGTTGGGCAATAGTTGGAAATCTGTCTGTTTGGTACCGTACGAAGGCAAGCGCAATTTATTGCACGGACTTTTCGCTGCGATGCACCGGCCGCCGACCCTGCTCGCCCGCGCCGACGAGGTGATTGAGTAGAGGTACGGCTTGCTGTGGTGCACAAGTCCTTTTACGTCCGCCAACGGCTACGGATTTACGAGTTCACGCCCTAGACAGGTCGGTGGCTTGGGCCTAGCCGTTCACACTCCGGTGGTGCGCACTAGAATTGGCCGGGTCGCTTCCCGAGCCCGGCCAAAAAATCTTCGCTTGTCGATGCCCAGCAAGGCGCGCCGCGGATCAGCAAAAACGGCAGATGCCCCACGATAAGCAGCAGCCTCCGAAACCACAGCCGCCGCCGCAACCGCCGCAACCGCAACCGCCGCAACCGCAGCCTCTGCAGCCACAGCCGCGACATCCACCGCCACCGCCACAACCACGACATCCACCGCCTCCGCCACAACCATGGCATCCACCGCAGCCGCAGCCGCGCGCCACCTGCGTGAAGCCGCCGGCGCCGTTTTCCTTATCGAAGATGTGGAATGTCGCAAGACTCACGTCAGCCATTTCCTCTTCGCCAAGAACGAAGCGTTGATTGGGTGTAGTGTTCAGAGATTGCGGAACGTCGGCGGTCGGAAGAGCGGATGCAGATGCGCTTCCCGCCAGCGAAAGACCCAGTCCAGCGGCGCCCAGTGTCGGCACACCAGCGGCTTTGGTCAGGCGCTTCCGCTTCGAAACTTGCTTCACCCGGGACATGTCGCATCCTCCACGCAAGTGTTTAGGTTCCAGTGTTCAGGTTCCAGCTGGAGAAATTTTACGTTTGGCTCATGCGCCACGTAAGCTGGAATGAGTTCACTAACTCGTTGTTGGATATTCAGTTCCTTTCATGTTGATTAATAGCGCGTTGCTCCGTCATGATCACGATCGCATTCAGAGCGGGCGCGCACATTACGATGCACTGCCGCATGGGGCGCAATCGGAGTAGTTTGAATGGTAGAGCAATCCGCCGTATTCGCCTGGTACGAGCTGCTGACGACAGACGTGTCGGCGGCGCAATCCTTTTACGGCAAGGTGGTGGGCTGGGACGTGCAGGACATCTCCACCTCCGAGTTTGCCTACCGGCTTTTCAGCGTCGGCGGGACGCCTGTCGCGGGACTAATGGAGCTGCCGCTCGACGGATGGAAGAAGGGGGCGACGCCGCGATGGGTGGGCTATGTCGCGGTCGAGGATGTGGACGGGGTCGTCGATCAGCTCAAGCGTCTCGACGGCACGGTGTACGTGCCGCCGACGGACAGCAACATCGGCCGGCTTGCGGTGGTCGCCGATCCTCAGACCGCGACGCTCGCCCTGGTCAAGGGATTGAAATATGGCGACTCCGATGCCAAGCTAGGCGGGCTTGGCCGCGTCTGCTGGCACGAACTATTCGCGGCCGACGCAAAAGCGGCATTCGAGTTCTACGGCAGGCTGTTGGGTTGGCAGAAGGCGGAGCCCATGACTACGCCGATAGAGTCCTATCAGCTCTTCGCCGCCGGTGAATGGACGATGGGCGGTATGTTCAACAAAATCGTCAGCGCGCCAGTCCCGTTCTGGCTTTACTATTTTGAAGTCGCCGATCTCGATCTTGCCATAGGTCGGGTGAGGGCGGAGGGCGGGCAGATCACGCGAGGGCCGATCGAATTGTGGGGCGACATCTGGATTGCCCACTGCATCGACTCGCAAGGCGCCGTGTTTGCGTTACAGGGAAAGCGGACGAAGACTAGCCAAGTCGATGATGCGCAATCTGCCCCGCAAGTGGGCTGGTCGGCCAAGTGGGGCGACATCTCCTCTCGCGGCCGGCTGCTCGGAATCAAGCCCAAAGGCAGGAGCGCCCGTTGAAACGGGTCGGCCGCCAAGTCCTCCTACGCCGGCTTGGCGGACGGCGGCGCGATTCGCTGCGATGCACCGGCCGCCGACCCTGCTCGCCCGCGCAGACCAGGTGATCGAGTGAGATTTGCGACTTCCGGAATTGGCACCAAACGAACTCGCCGGCAGATTTCTCCAAGGTCCGTTGTTGACGGTAGACCGGAATTCGGGGACACCCGTCCAGAATGACGAGATTGACCCAACCCGAACATGGAACGGCTATCCGATCGAACTCAAGCAGAGTTCTGACCCGCCAGCAGAGGGTGCTGTCCCAAGGACGTTCTTACTTGAATCCGGCACTGTCCTAATTAGCGGGGCTCGGGGAACAAGCGATTTAGCCACCACACGATCAGGCCGAGGATGATTATTCCCGCGATCACACCAAACGTTAGAGCGCCCCCAAGATTGCCATCCCTCGCCGCTTTGACCGCAAAGAACGTCCAGGCAATTGCCGCGCCATGTGCTCCAAATTCCGCGTTTGTAGTCGGCTCTTGCCTGATGTGGTTGAAGCGACACGATATCGACTATTCGATGACCACGCAATTTTGCGTAACGCCTGCCTTTGTGCAGGTTTTGGACGCCGGGATTCGGCGGAGCTGACAGCCATCCACCAATATACTCGCGCTCTCAGGGGCGGCGAGCGGGCCAAGCAACTCGCCGGCTTTCAAACCGGCGCTTTTGACCCTTAGCCAACCTCATCCTCTGGTCAAAACTCCACCTTGCGCCGGCAAGCAGTCATTCGCGGATTACGCAAGCGTGCTTCAATCGGGAAGCTATTCTTAAGAAGCCGGGGTGTCTTGCGACGAAGGAATGCAGCCCGCGCGATACGCGATCGAGATGGTTCGCCATTTCGCGTTTCGCCTGATCCGGCTCATGCGCGGCAATAGCGCGAAAGATCGCTTCGTGCTCGCGGAAGGTTCCCTCGGGCCGCGGTTCGGGCGCGGCCGCTCGTTGTCATACGGTTAGAGTCGAGACGATGGCTGCGGTAGTGGATGTTTCGAAGGGGCCGTCGTCATAGTAATGGCTCCGCTCCTGTCGAAAGCGCCTCATGGTCGCGTTGCTGGCGCCGAGCAGGCGCTCAATGACAGCGACTATGCCGTGCCCAACTTGGGTCGCCCGGTGTTCGGCGGTGCGCTAATATAAACTTTTGCATAAATGGGCCACTATCCCGGTTGCGACGAAGAAAAAGCCTTGGACTGCCCAAGCGCGCTGAATAGCCTAGCCCAAGCTATGCCACCGAACCATGGGAGTCGACCTTTGCGAGAACTGGCTATTATTTAGCGGCCAGCTTAGTGGCTGCCGCAGGTTTATGGTTGGCTTTGCGGCCGCCTCGCCTTTCGCAAGAGGAAACTACGGAGATGCTCAAGGCTCATGCGGAAGTTGAGGATAGCGTTAAGTGCGGCCACGACTACAGTGACGGGTCATCGGCGTACGTGCAACGTATGGCGCAGTTGGATGCCCTCTCGGACGCAAGGGCCGCCGCGAGCGCAACTCGACACTAAGGGAACCGGACTCCGCGACACGGTCACCAGCACGTTCGCAGGTGTGGGTGCTGCAACGGTAATGCTAATCGTGTTCGTCATCATGATGCTGGTCTTTTGCGGATTTTGGGCGCTCGGCACGTGGATTCGTCTCGATGAAACGCGCAGGTGACGCGACTTAACGCAAGCGCGTGTGCGGTTCGGTAGCGAGGCGCTCAGGGATCAACCCGCCAGACCAAGGGCGGCGCGGGCTGCGTTCGCCACCACTTTGAGGGAAGTTCTCACCGGTTTGCGTCGGAAGGAACCCGGCGTGTCGGAAGGTGCATTGCTCATTGTGCTGTAACCCGCGGCACCGGATTTTCGCCTCGCTAACTGAGCAGAATATCAACGTTTCGCAAAGCGGCAATATGTCTGTTTTAGGTCAATGAGCTGACACATCGGTGCGATCGGCACGGTACGGACATTTTGCGTCCTCACGCTCGAGCGGTTGGTCTCTTCGATACATCACTGAACCATCGTGCGAGATGTTGTAAATCGTCGGGAATTGGCGTTCCGGTATTCTTGCCCAGTATAAGAGCGCACTGTACTGTGATGTCGGAAATCGTGTATCGATCACCCGCGATGAACGGCCGCATCGCCAATTCGCCGTTGAGCCAGCGCATCCGCGCCTGCGCGTGCATGCGGCCATGATGCGCAATACCCGCTACCTGTGTGAGGCGTTCTCTGTAGAACGCTGACGAGTGCAAGAAATTGTCAGTGATCGGTCTCAGTAACTCTAACTCCATCCGCCAATTCCACATCTCGATCAGAGCTCGTTCAATCGGCGTCGTGCCGAAAAGAGGCCGCTCCGGGTGAAGCTCTTCGATATATCGGCAGATCGCCACAGACTCTGCGAGTTGCGTTCCATCATCCAGTTCGAGGAGAGGCATCGTTCCCATGGGATTTTTGGACAGATAGTCTGGACTCTTGTTCTCGCCCTTCATCATGTCCACCTCGACGGTCGGTAGCTTCACGCCCTTTTCGGCCAAGAAGATGCGCACACGTCTCGTATTAGTGCCTGTCTTTAGGTCGTAGAGTTTCATTGCAGCTCTCCTCATTTTTCTTGGCACATGGACTCTTCAGGTTCCCGAACACACGGCCGCAAATCGGCGCGTCGGTTCGTCGAGCGATTGCAACTCTTCCTTCATGGCCGCGATCTTCCGCCCGTCACCTGCCAACCCGCCTCCTGTTCCACCATGCGCGACACGATAAGCCGTCTCCTTGTCCCGAGGCATGAGGCGCTCCTCGAGTCCGCTGACGGTGCATTGCCTTGAAGGGTAGCGGATCCGGGGGAGACCATCAGATCGGCATCACGGGCCGCGCGCAGCGACCCTGACGGGACGTCGCGGCCCAGTTGGGCGGCCCTTCGAACCTGTCGCCGCATCGCTTGGGGTGGCAGGCCGAATACGCGCACGAATGCCCGCCGCATTCTTTCTCGATCCGCGAAGCCGGTCTGCCGCGCGATGGTCTCGATGGGATGGCGGCTATCTTCCAACATCAACCGCGCGGCCTCGAGACGAAGGTTCTCGATGGCTTTTGCCGGCAACTCGCCGGTCTCGGCCGCAAACGCTCGTCTAAATTGGCGGGGGCTCAGATGGGCCGCCTCCGCGAGCTTTTCCACGGTGAGCTTGGTATGGAGATTTTTCCGCGCGAAGGCGAGAGCGGTTTGAATTCGGTCGGACTTCGGGTCGAGTTGGAGAAGTGCCGAGAACTGCGACTGTCCGCCGCTACGCCGATGATGGATCACCATTTTCTTTGCAACCGCCTGAGCGAGTTCCGGACCGATATCCCTTTCGACCATCGCAAGTACAAGATCGATCGTCGCGGTCATGCCCGCCGATGTCCATACCGAGCCGTCGATGACGAATATCCGATCTTCCTGCACCTTTACCTTTGGATAACGCCGCTGAAGTTCACGCGTGTAATTCCAGTGCGTCGTCACCCGTTTTCCGTCGAGAAGACCCGCTTCAGCCAGTGTGAACGCACCGACGCAGGTCGCGGCCACCCTACGGGATATCTCGGGAGCCTTCCGTAGGTACATCAACAATCCCTCAGACCGAGTGAACGACGATTCAGTGCTGCCGCCGATGATAAGAGTATCGAAGACGGAATCGTCGAAAGGTTCGGTCTCAACCATAAGCCCGGCCGATGTCCGTAGCGGCCCTCCGGTCTCCGAAATAAAATGAACGTCGTAGCGGCGTTCACCAAACTCCGAGTTCGCAACCTCGAAGACGGACAGCGCCGCGAAGCTCATCACGTGGAAACCAGGAAAGGTCACCACACCTATTCGCTGCAAGGAAACCTCCCACCATCTGTCATCGAGGATTCGATGCGCGAGCAATCTGCTAAACCGCCGTAGGCGCGATATTGGATGGCTTTCATAGGTGAGGCTCCTCTCTTTTCGCGGCCAGGGCGCTCCCCCACAGCGATCCCGGGTTGATCCGGTTGGGATAGAGGGCGAGCATCCGGTCGTAGAGGTCGCGAGCCGTTGCGGTCTCGCGGTCCACCCGATCGAAGTCGCGGATATATCGGCGCGTCGCGTCGATGTGGCGGGGGCTGCAATCCGGTTCGAGGGGGCCATGGCCTACGACGACTGCTTGCGGATTGATCGCGGCGAGCCGGTCGATGGCCGCGAGCCAAGCCTGCCGGCCGGCTCGGTCAGACTCCACAAGGAACGGATGCGTTTCGTTGTAAATCGCGTCACCGGCGATCAGGAGGCCAAGTGACGGGATATACAGCGCGGTCGTGTCGTCGGTGTCTGTGTGACCGGTGTCGATCACGCGGATCTTGTGTCCCTCTAGATCGAAGCGCTCAGCCAGCAACTCCGCGGCGATCGTCAGACGTTTTGGAATCTGTCCCGGCCAGCGACGGGACCAATTATTCGCGACCGCGTCCGGGGCCGCCGCCGTGCGCATCGCCCGCACCACGCTGGGTCGAGTGACGGCGCGCGCCTGCGGAAAGCGCTGCAATAAAGAGGTTAGACCGAAGAAGTGGTCTGGATGGCCGTGCGTCAGATAGATCGTCCGCAGCGTTCGGCCCTTGGCCTCTATCCAGTCGGCCAACTCTGTTGTTTGCGCCTCGCCGAGAAACGTATCGACTAGCAGCGCATCACGCTCACCCCAGATGAGGGTGACGGTGTTCGCAACCCAGGTCAGCGCCTCCTGGCCGGGAGGCACGTCCTGGGTGGCGCTGCCGCGCTGCCTGATGAAGAGTTCCCAGTGAAGCGTCGGGTCTGGGGAATCCGTGGTTTTCATTGGTGCTTTTCGCTGTCCGGAATGATCAGAGATAGGTTTCGAACGAGCTCGTGGCCGGGCGCTGCCGGCGCCAGGTGTCACCAGCGGAAATCTTGCCCCAGGCGGCCTAAGCCTTGCTGACTCGCGCCGTTCAACGACGCGCGGCGTAAAGAAGCTTGGCCGAGAAATCGACCATGCTGGCCAGCTGCCGGTCGGGGAAAGCAGCTTTTAGGCTTTCGCTGTAGGTTTTCGCGTCGGCCGACGCCGCATGGATCTCCCTGGCGCGCTTGATGTAGGTAATGGTGCTGTCGATCGCGGAGCGGTGGACGGGAGTGTCATGCCCGATGGTGATCGTATCGTAGCCCTGAAGCAGCTTGAGCCGCTCAAGAACGATCATCCAGTGATCGAAATGATCCACGACCGTGAAGGCATGTTCGTTCGGCGAAAACACCAGGTCGAACGCCATCAACACTTTTTGTTCGGGCAGCAGAGCGGCGAGCTGCAAATCCGATTCAGCGTCGACGAATCGCTTGAAGTCATAGGTAATACCGTCGATCAGTTGCACACCTTCAGTGATTATCTCCGTCGGGACGGTGACCTCAGTCGCGATCCTGTCACCATATATCGGGCGGAAGCTATCGAGTCTGGCTTGACCTCTTGCGCGGAGTTGATCGGCGATCCCGTCCAGGGCAAACACACGGGCGTGGGGAAAACGCTCGGTCAGGACCTGAAGACCGGACCAGTGATCGGTATGCGCATGCGAGAGAATGATCCGCTCGACGGGCTTGCCCAGCGTGTGCAGGTATGACGCAACTTCGTTGGCATACGGCAGCAGAAGCTGACCATCGAAGATGACGACTGCCGTTGGCCCCTCGATCATCTGCGTATTGACCTGAAAGCCGTCAAGGGGACTGAGGTAGGAATGAATTTTGACAAGGCCGAACTGGCTTACGAGGATGGCGCCCATGCGGCCCGACGACGGGGCATCTTTGGTTCCGGGCGCGTCACCGTTTTGCGCTAGCTCAGAGTTTTTGTCGGCGGCAGCCGACCGGGGCAGGCCGACGAACGAAAGTAGCGCGCCCATAGCGAGTTGGAGAAACTGAGAACGGGATAGAGGGGCTTGCGACGAGCGCTGAAAACCTAAGTTACTTGGCAGCATTTCGCTTCTCCCTTGTCCAGACTTCTAGAAAAGACGGATGAGCGCTACGACGGCGTTGGAGTTTGCGAGATGGTCGTTAAATGCGGAGAGATGGCATTCGCCCGCTACCAGATCCACTGCGCAGCTTCCCAGTGGTATGCCGCGTCGCGTCGGACCACATGTCCAATAGCCGGGAACGGAAAATGATAGCCCATCACCATGATCCGATCGGTCGCGACGCGGTCCAGAATGGCCTTGCGCGACTTGACCGCCTGCACGGGATCGTAGTCGAAGATGGGCGACCAGTCGGGATGCTGCAGGCTCGTCACCGGGTTATGGGCGATGTCACCCATATGCATGAACTGATCGTTGCCCGAGGTGAACAGGATCGTGGCATGGGACGGCGAATGTCCCGGCGCCGCAACATAGTGCACGCCGGTTGTGATTTCGTCGCCCTGCTTCACGAACCGCGATCGGTTGGCGACCGGCGGCAAGTTATCTCGAGCCGCCCCAATCGTGCCCTTCTTGAACCCGTCGGGCATCGGCGAACTGTTGACCTCGCTTTCGTAACGGCCACCCGTCCAGTAGTTCCATTCCGTATCGACAAAGACGAATTGAGCCTTCGAAAACGCGAGCTCGCCCGATTTCCTCACGAAGCCGCCGATATGGTCTAGGTGACCGTGTGACGTCACCACCAGATCGACGCTCTCGGGCGCGATTCCGGCCCGGCGAAGGTTCGCCTCGAGTCCGGGAAAGCTGCCGAAGGATGGGCCGAGTTTCTCACCAAAGCCGGAATCGACAAGGATACGCTCCCCTCCCGTGTTGACCACCAAGATGTTGTTGGTGATTTGGATCACCGGCTCCATGAAGTTTGCCTTCAACACCGGAGCAAGTTCAGCTTCGGAGACGTTCATAGCGAGGATCGGCCGGATCGGTATCTGCCCAGAGCCATCCGAGATCACGGTCGCTTGGAAGTCCCCGATCTTGAAGCGATAGAAGCCATCGCCGTTTAGCGGGTCCGCGCCGGCTTGATGGGCGCCCTCCGACTGCGCCGACGCGGCGGGGAGCAACCGGGTTGCCGTTGCAGCAACAGCCAGTCCGGCGCTGGCGCGAACTACGCTGCGACGGGTTAGGGTCATCGGGGCCTTAATCATGTCGATCTCCAAGGTGAAGGCGCTGCGTGCCAGCGCGGAACCGGTAGTGCCCATCCGTATAAGGACAATGTCGATCGCAATTGTCTTTGTCAACCTAATTTAGGCAAAACGTCAAGTCTCTACCATTCGGGCTTGGGCACGACCATTCGGGCTTGGGCACGGCGCCTCCGATTTTGGCCAAAATATTGAACTAACGCAGGATTGCGAGCCCTTCGCGCTTCTACGCATCCCCAGCCTAAGAGCCGGCGTTCTGACCGTAATTGTCGATTGTAAACGTAATCGTGATGCATTAAATTAATGCCTGCGGCGGCAAATCGAGGAGCAGGCTTTGGGCGTGTCGAGAGAACAGGCTGCGGAAAACCGCCGCGCGATTGTTGCCGCTGCGACGCGGCTATTCAGAGCACGGGGAGTGGAGGCTGTCGGGCTGAGCGAACTGATGAAGCATGCCGGTTTTACGCAAGGTGGCTTTTATAACCACTTTGAGTTGAAGGCCGACCTGGTGGCCGAGGTGCTTGCTTCGGCAATTGCCGAGGGGAATGCCGAGTTCGCTAAAATGGCAAGGGCGCCCGTCGATGAGTCCACCACAGCTCTTCGACGCTACATAAACTGGTATCTGTCGCAAGCCCACCGCGACAACATCGATCACGGCTGTCCCGTCACCGGATTTGCTGGCGATGCTCCTCGCTTGGGCACCGGAGCACAGTCGCACTTCGCCGGAGGATTGGACGATCAGATAACGATCCTGGCCGGACTGATCGCCGAGAGTGGATCTTTGGCTGCGACAGGCGAGCGTAGGACGTTACGCGAACGGGCAATCAACTTGCACTGCGAAATGCTGGGTGCGCTGGTCCTGTCACGGTCTGTCGCACAGGCTGCGTCAGCGTTTTCGAACGAGATTCTGGAGAACGCTCGGCGACACGTACTCGCGTCTATCGATGAGCGGTCGAGCCAGGCTCCCAAACTGCGAACGAAAAACTAGGCAGACCTCGTCCCGTGCGAGTGCTCCTGAATACAGCGATGATCGAGCACAAACTAACTGCAGGCTAAGGGCATGGATCCTACCGCAAACGAAAGCGTTTCCGCTTTCTCTGGTCTTAAGTACTTTCGGGCGCTCATGGAGGGCTCCATTGCGCGTTCGGCGATGCTCGAGCTTTTCGATATCAACATCGAGGCTGCTGAGCCTGGGCTTGTCGTGTTAACCGCGATACCGACGGCAGAGCATTACAATCCCTTGGGATTCGTCCACGGTGGTTACGCGGCCGTCCTGCTCGATACCTGTATGGCAGCGGCCATTGTAACTTCGCTCGAGCCAGGCCTCTCGCCCGTCACGCTCGAATACAAGATAAACTTCGTAAGACCTATGTCTGCCGATACGGGGGTCGTCCGCGGGGAGGGCAAGACGCTGCATGTCGGTCGGCAGATGGCCATCGGCGAAGGCAGGTTGCTCGACGCGAAGGGTAGGCTTCTCGCCCACGGGACGACCACCTGCCATGTCGTGCGTGATGGAGTTTCCTGAGGGATGTTTATGCCGTGCCAGGCCCTCGCTAGAATTATGGCCGAGCTACCAGTCAGACCTTCGAACTCGGCCGCGCGCGAAACGGCTTGCTGGCTGGTCCACGCCGCGCCTTCCGCTGATCAAACTTGACCTCGGCCACCATCGACGAATAGTTCGATGCCGGTGACAAAGCTGGAATTGTCTGAGGCTAGGAACACCGCTGCCTTGGCGACTTCGTCCGGCTCTCCCATGCGTCCCATCGGAATGGTGGTCAGTATCCTCTCAATGGCCTGCGGCGGCTGTAGATCCACCAGCGGCGTCCTGATCGGACCCGGACTTAGGACATTCGACCGAATGCGACGGTCCTTCAGCTCCATGGTCCAGGTTCGCACCAAATTGCGAACCGCGGCCTTGGTCGCGCCGTAGGTACCGAAGGAAGCTGTGCCTTTGACGCTTGCGACGGAGCCGACGAGAATGATCGATCCTCCATCGTTCACCAGCGGCAAGGCCTTTTGTACGGTGAACAGCGTCCCCTTCACGTTAAGATCGAAAAGCTTGTCGAAATGCTCCTCGGTGAGGCTTGCCAGGGGAGCGAATTCGCCCGTGCCGGCATTAGCGACCAGGACATCGATCTTCCCCTTCACCTTCACGATCTCGTAGAGGCGATCGAGGTCCTCCAGTTTGGAGACGTCTCCCCGAACTCCCGCCACGTTGCTGCCGATCGCCTTGACGGCCTCGTCGAGTTCCTTTTGGCGGCGGCCCGTTATGAAGACGTAGGCGCCCTCATCGACGAACCGCCTCGCTGTGGCAAAACCTATTCCCGTTGTGCCGCCGGTGACCACGGCCACCTTTCCCTGCAACTTGCCCATTATCGTCACTCCGTTCTCACTGATGAAGCGCGTCGCCGAGGCGCTTGCGGCCCGGGTAGCCAACTACTTCCGCGGCTTTCGAAAAGTCCGGCTCTTGCGCTGTCCCTGGGGCGGGCATTCAGGACGGGTCGGCGGCCCTTATGCCTCGTTCCTTCTGACGCTCACGGGATTCGGAGCCTGTTTCTCTATCCAGGCTCCGATCGCCGCCGCCGCGTCGCCGTAGAAAGTCCGGTAGAGGTCTTCGGCGACAAATCCGATGTGCGGCGTCGCGAGCAGGTTCTCGAGGGATCGGAACGGGTGCTTCGCCGGCAAGGGCTCGGTATCGAAAACGTCGACCGCCGCCCCCGCGATGGCCCGTGCGCGCAACGTCTCGATGAGCGCTTGCTCGTCGACGATCGGGCCGCGCGACGTGTTGATCAATCGCGCCGTCGGTTTCATGACCGCCAGCTCGGCCGCGCCGACGAGACCGCGGGTGCGCTCACTCAGGATGAGGTGGATGGTCACGACGTCCGCCGCCCGAAAAAGCTCGTCCTTCGTCACGATTTCGGCGCCCGCGGCCGCCGCCGCTTCCGCGGTCAAATTCTGGCTCCAGGCGATGATCTTCATGCCGAACGCGCGGCCGATCCTCGCGACCTGGCCGCCGACGTTTCCGAGACCCACCACCCCGAGAACTCTGCCGTCGACTTCGCTTCCGATCGAAGTCTGCCAGCCGCCGGCCCGGATCGAGTTGCTTTCTCCGACGAGATGACGGGCGCTGGCCAGGATCAGCGCCCAGGTCAATTCGATCGTCGGCGTCGATCTGTAGCCCGTGTTGGCGACTAAAATGCCCCGCTCGTTCGCAGCGACCATATCGATGGAGATGTTGCGCGGGCCCGTCGAAGCAATGAGCCTCAGCCGCGGCAGACGCTCGATGATGTCGCGGCGCAGGGGCGTGCGCTCGCGCATGACGCAAATAGCGTCGAACGGCAGAAGCCTTTCGATTAATGCGTCGGTTTGGTCGATATGATCGTTGAAGACTGTGATGTCTGCCTTTTTGGCGACCGCGGACCAATCGGCGGTGCTCAGCGCGACGTTCTGGTAGTCATCCAGGATTGCGATCTTCATTACTTGCCTCGGCTTCGTTGGCGCAGGCCATAGAACTCGCGGGGTTCGAGCGCGGCGCGTCAGGGAGCTCGCTCGGTCTCGCTGGCCGCAAGGGGTCCGTCTAGGAAGATCCGCCCATGGGTCACAAAGAGTTCTGGAAACTGAAATAACGAACCGTGCCCAGCGTCCGGATAGACAATTAGTTGAGCGTCGGGAATTTTCTGGGAGAGCGTGAACGAATTGATGGTCGGAACCATGATGTCGTGATGGCCGTTCACGACAAGCGCGGGTTGGGTGATGGCTTTGAGTTCCGCGAATCTCTCGCCCCGGGTCTGACGCCATTCGGTGATCGCTGCCCGTTGCGCCGCCATCGTTTGTGCGGATGTAGGCACGTCAACGTCTTCCTTCCGCACGTGCCGTCGCGCCCAGAACGCCTTGCCGGCGAACTGGCTCGTCTCCGAAGGGCGAAAGAACAGATAAAGGAATGCCTCGAGTGGGCTTTGCCCGGTCTTCGGATCGGTCAAGCTGCCGTACTCGGCGTATTTCGGGTCTTGCGGTGGTTCGCCCGCTCGCGGCCCGGTGCCAGCGAGAATGAGACGGCGGATCAGTTCGGGATGGCGTACTGTAAGCGTCTGCGCGATATATCCTCCGATCGAAAACCCCAGCAGATCGATCTGCGAAAGTCGGAGCGCCCAGACGAAATCGGCGGCGTGCTCCGCCATCGCATCGATCGTGTCCGGCGTCTCGCCGCTCGATGAGGCGACCCCCGCATTGTCGAACAGAATGACCGGCCGATTTTTCGCAAAGCCGTCGGTGACCGCGGGATCCCAATGATCCATTCCGCCCCGAAAATGCTGCATAAAAAGAAGTGGCGTGCCGGCTTCCTGTCCGAACCGGCGGTAGGCGAAGCGAATCCCGTTGGCTTCAACGAACTGCGTGGGGGCCGTGACGTGTCGGTATGTCATGCTTCGTTCTTCCCGTTCTACGCGCACGCGCCAACCAGGTGTTTCGTCGGGAGCGGTGCTCGGAGAAACGCTGCGCCTCTCCTACGGTCCGGTTGTTTTAACGATAGCTGCTCTATGTTGTGAGGACAAAAACCCATCAAAAACGGACGCGCCGAAATACGAACGTTGGCGAAACAGGCGCGATGCTTCCGCGACGGTTTGCGTCGCGTGTGTCTGATTTAGTTTCACTCAACTGACGGATGATCTTTCTTCCAACTTAGGTCTTGCCCATTTATATGACGAATATCATTTAATGGAACGATGTCTATCATCTAATTCGGGGTATGGAGGCGCTTTTGACGAACTCACACGAGAACTCCCCGCCGTCGCTCTGGGAACGCATCGTCCTTTGGGCAATTGCAGTCGCGGAAGCGGCCGATATGGATGGCTATCTTAATGGCCGCGTCGCTCACCTAGAGAGGCGGATTGCAACGCTCGAAAGCAGCGACGCTACGCGGCATCGCCAAAAGCGCAGGGAGATTGAGCTCTAGCGATGGCATTCGCCGCCGTTCCGCATTGACGGTCTCGTAGAGCCGATCAAGGTCAGCCAGCTTAGAGACGTCTCCCTGGACGCCAGTGACATTGTCACTAATGGCTTTTGCGGCCTCGTCAAGCTCCTTCTGGCGACGGCCCGTGATGAAAACGTGGCCGCAGCGAAGCCTATTCTTGTGGTGCTACCAGCAATGACCGCCGCTTTTCCTTGTAATTTGCCTACAGTCGCTCCTGCCGAATGTCCTTCCGGCGCAGCACGACCAGATTCAAGACATGCACCAGCACGGCCTCGTCGTCCTGGTTCAGGGTAGTCGTTCGCAGCTTGATCAGGCCCTGCTCCGGACGCGACTTCGACGGTCGCACCTCGAGCACCTCGCACTCGACGCGCAACTCGTCGCCGGGGCGCACTGGCCGGGGCCAGCGGCACTCGTCGAGGCCAGCGCCGACGATGCCGCCAGCCGGCTGGAGTTCCGTCTCAATCAGCAGCCGCATTGTCACGGCAGCAGTATGCCAGCCGCTGGCGGTCATTCCACCGAAAATCGAGTGGCGCGCCGCCTCATCGAGGTGGAAGGGCTGTGGATCGAACTCGGCAGCGAATGCGAGGGCCCGTTCCCCGTCGATGCGCAGTCGCCCCGAACCGAACGTCTGCCCCACTGCAAAATCTTTCCAGGTAGCGCTCGCTCACCTGATTCATGATTCAACTCCAGCTTTAGGCGATGGTTTCGAGCGGGAGCGATCAATCCGCTATTTGCTCTCGATCAGCTTGACGATCGCATGCAGCAGCCGGTTGGCGGGCGTCGCGACACCCAGCGCTTCGCCACGCCGCAGGATCAAGCCGTTCAGATGATCGATCTCACTGCGCTTGCCGCGCGCCAGATCCTGCGCGGTCGATGAGTACTGGCCCGGCACCGTCTCGGCAATTTTGCGTACGGCCGCATCGACGTCGCCCGGAATCGTCACGTCATCCGCCTTCGCAACGGCGACGCATTCATCGACGAGGTCGCGCATGACAGCCGTTATGCCCTCGCCTTTCACGAGCCGGCCGTACGGCAATTGCGTAATCGCCGATAGCGCGTTGTACGCGCAGTTCAGGATCAGCTTCGCCCATAACGCGCCGCGCACGTTGTCGGAAATATCGGTCGGCACGCCGGCTGCGATCAACGCGCGCGCGACGTCGTCGCTGGCCTTCGACGGCTCGATGACCAGTTCGCCGCGGCCATGATGCCTGACATGCCCCGGGCCGACCATTTCGGTCCCGATATACACGACGGCCGCGGCCACTTCCTGTGGCAGCAGCGCGCGCAGTCGGTCCGCGTTCTCGACGCCGTTTTGTAACGACAGCACCAACGCATCCGACGCAAGATGCGGCCTGATGGCAGCCGCACCGCTTTCGGTGTCGGTGGACTTCACGCAAAAGAGCACGAGCTGCGCGCTCTGCACCGCTCTCCCTTCGGTGCTGGCAGAGACGCGAATGCGTTCGTCGAAGGTTTGTGTTTCGAGCCTGAGCCCCTCACACTCGACCGCCTCGAAGTGTTGAGGGCGTCCAATTAGCACCACATCGTGTCCAGCGCGTGCCAGCATGCCACCGTAGTAGCAGCCCACCGGCCAGCGCCCATTACCGCGATTTTCATAAGCAACGCTCCCTGTCGATCAGCCCGCCAAGACGACTTTGCCGAACGGCCGATCGTCGATCAGATGACGCAAGGCCTCGCCCGCCTCGCCGAAACGATAGACCCGCTCGACGATCGGCTTGACGGATCCGCTGACCATCAGTGGGATGACGTCCCGCCACGCGGCGGCGATCGCGGTCGGCGATTGGGCGAACAGAGAGAAGCCGGCCATCCGCGCGCGTTTCCAGATCAGATCGGTCACGTCGATGGTGGTTTTGCGGCCGGCGGAATAGCCGAGCGTGATCAGGACACCCCCGAGGCCGAGGCTGCTCAACGCCTCACTGGTCACGGCCCCGCCGATGCTCTCGATGACGATATCGACACCCTTGCCGGCCGTTATCCGGCGAACGCCCTCAGCGAGGCCTTCTGCGGATAGGTCGACCACGTGTTCGAAGCCAAGCTCGCGCGCCTTGGCGGCTTTCGCCGCGCTGCCGGCGGTCGAAATCACCTTGCCGGCGCTCTGCGCCTGCGCGAGTTGAAAGGTCGCGTTGCCGACCGACCCGCCGATCCCCGGAGCCAACACCGTCATGCCTGACTTGAATCCCGCGAGCGTCAGCGTGACCTGCGCCGTCAGATAGGCCACCGGAAGGCTGGCCGCCACCACGTCGTCGATCGCGTCCGGCACGAGCGCCAGATGTTCAGGTCTCACCAGCAGCCATTCTTGCCACGTGCCATTCTCACCGACGCCGTAGGGTCCTGTGAACATCACGCGGCTTCCTACCGCGAGCCCGGAGTCGCCGGCATCCTCGATGACACCGGCACCCTCATTGCCGAGCACCAACGGCGCCTTGGCTCGAGGATGTCCGCCCGACAGCACCGTGTATTCGAGCGGCGTGACGCCAGCGGCCGTCACGCGGATCAGCACCCGATCTTTTGCCGGTTGTGGCTTGGGAAATTCGGTCTGCCGCAGCCCGCCATAGCCCGAGAAAGTGCTCGCTTCGATCACCCGCATTGCCATTCTCCATAAAGTTACAGACCTGTACGCTACTTGACATTACAGACAGGTCTGTTACTTTGTCAACTAAAACACCGAAACGTGAGGAGCTTGCGGAGATGAAGGCGATAGCCCGACCCCGGCGGGGCGCCCCGCCAAAGGGCGAAGTGAGCGCCCGCGAACGCATCCTTGCGACGGCAAACGAGTTGTTCTACCGCGAGGGCATCCGCGCCATCGGTGTCGACACGGTCGTCGAGCGGTCCGGCGTGTCGAAGACGAGCCTCTATCGCCTGTTTGAATCCAAGGATGCTTTGATCGCCGCCTTCGCTGCCGAACGGGATCGGTCGTTCTGGGCATGGTGGGATCACGTCGAGGAGCAGCACGCTGATAATCCGCGTGCTTTGCTGGACGCGCTGCTATCGGGCATCGCGGAGCGGATCGCGCGCCCCGCCTATCGCGGCTGTCCGTTCCTCAATCTGATGACGGAATTTCCCGACCAGAACCATCCGGGCCGGGTCGTCGCCCGGGGCAACAAGCAGGAAATGCGGGCTAGGCTAGTGACTATCGTTGCCAAGCTTGGCGCCGCTGATCCCAACCGTGTTGCGTCTCAATTAGCGCTGATCATCAACGGCGCGTATGCTACCGGCCTCATCGCAGAACCGGCTGATCTGAGGGGCGACCTCTTCGATGCCGCCCTGAAGCTGTTGGCCTAGTGGTCCGATCTTGCGTGCATGTGGTCCAGGCTAATATCAAATTGTGGATCGGTCTTTGCCATCTTCGCTACGTAATCGCTGCGGCCGAGCTTGGAAACTTTCGGCGCCGCCGGACGCGCTATCGCGAGGTGCACTTTGCGCCCAAAAACGGACCTTCCTCAAATGTGGTTGAACGGACATGGGCTATCCGGATTTTCCGTGTAGAACGTCCACCACGGATTGAATACCCAGCGGGGAAAGCCTTCGCTGTGAAGTGGGGCGACGGCCGCAGCGGTCGACACCATACGCCGTTGCTAGGCGGCTCTGTAGCCGCTTCGGATCCAGCCACGTGATCACCGCGTAGTCTCCCGCGCGGTCCTCCCAAACGAAGTGGCCGCTGTCGTGCAGCACGGAGTGCGTTCTGGACAACGCCATGTCCAAGTATCTTCGGCTGGCCGCCGTTTCATCGAGGCGATAGCCTAGGGCGCGAAGCCGATCGCGTCACTGCGCGGCGATGGTGCCCTCGCCGCCGCACATGCCGGTTATGGCGACCCTCCGAAAGAAACTGGCGGATACGACATGCCGGGCGGGTATTGCTTCAATTGCGCCTGGAATTCGACAACTCGTAACCGTGCCTGAGGGCGTCAGTCGATTCCCAAACGATGTAGTTCATGAACAGGCTGCTGCCCGCGATACCGATGAAGCTGCGCCGAGATCAAGCCTGGCTGCTTTCGCATGATCGCGAACCGCCTCTTGAAGCCTTCCAGGAAATTATCGACCTGGTCGGGCGGGACCAGAAAGGTGCTCATCAGCACTACCGGGCCGACATTGTGGTCGAGCTGCCGCTCAAAGGTGACGCGATCGTCGAGATTGACGATCTTGGTACCTTGACCAGCCGCCGGCGCGCTCACGGCAGGCGTTGCTTTTGGAAGTGAGGTGAGCATGGCCCCGAGCGAGGCGGTCTGAACAACTTCACGGCGTGTGAGTGGCATGATGTCTCTCCCGCTTTGAGCGCATCGCCTCATTTCGCGCGGGCTGAGCTGATGCCGACAGGCTAGGTGGGATATGAGCACGCCGGAATTTCCGTCGTGCTCATATTGCTTGTTACGATGGGTATGAGCAGGCGATGGCGAGGCGGTTGTCGCGGAGAGCCTTGATCAGTCCTGACCGTACACTTCGGTATGCGATACGGCCGGTACGTCGCCGTCATACCAGCAGTGATTCCTTCGCCAAGCAGAGCTTTCCTCCAGACGACCTGGCCGCTCAGTCCCGGATAGCCTACGGTGTACGCCGCTCCTGACGGCGCAAATCCGGTCCGGTGTTTTCGTCTTTGCGGGCGCTGGTGGCAATCTGACGGCGAATGCAGGATCGCCGGGCGAACGATCGTTGACACGGGTTATGGTCCCCGCGTTGCGGAGATTGAAGACGCTACCGCCCGCGTGCTCGGGCGAAGCCTCAACGGGTTATCAATACGCACTGGCATTTCGATCATACCGATGGCAACGCCGCCTTTGCCGCGGCCGGTGCGACGATCCTCGATGCCAATAGCCGTGCGCGCCTGTCGACCAGCCAGTATGTACCCTCGCTGTCGTGGCGCATTTCGGCTTCGCGCAAGGCCTGGCCGTCGCTGACCTCCGACCACCCGTTCACGCTCGATATCGGAACCGAGGAACTGCACCTGCTGCCGCAGGCCCCGGCCCACACCGATGGCGATGTCGCGGTGTTTCTGTCGTCGGCAAACGTGCTCGTGACCGGCGATCTCCTCACTCATCGCAGCTATCCCGTGATCGACGAATCCTCCGGCGGATCGTTGCGCGGGATGATTGAGGCCGTCGAAAGGCTGCTGCCGCATGGCGCTCGCGGGCATGGGGCTTATCAACGCTCTGGCCGCTCTCCAGACGCCCGCAGCCTGATTCAATTCTTCTTCAGGCGCCCCATTGGGAGTTTTACCAGTAATCACTGGCGCGGCTTTGCTTCGGGGCGGTGTGTATGAGTTCAGATAGTTCATCCGTTGTCGTGACGATGCACAATGCCCTCGCGGCTTCTAGGTCACCGACTAATCGAAGTTGTAGCGTGCGCGTGTTCTCTTGGAGAGCTTGCTCGGGAGTTGGTTTCCCGTTGGTTCCCCGGCGTCGGTAAAGCTTCGAGCGACGAGGCGCCATGTCTGATCTTGGCACGTTTAAGACATGCCGACGAACACCAAGAATATCTGTTGATCGGGGTAGACCGGAAGGGGCCGGCCGACGGCCAAAGTGACGCAATTGACCCAAGCCGACCTTTGAGCATGGACGTTTACATTGTTCCGACCAGCGTTCCACATTGCGACGTCTAAGATAAGGACATGAAATGATCAATCCTGATCAAGCAAGCGGCGCGGCTCGCTGACATCCTGCGTTACTTACGGGTGGAGAAGATATGTACCCAGTCGAGAGGGCACTTTGGTTCATCGAACACCGTATCTGCGGGGATATTTCGCTGCAGGCCATTGCCGCTTCGGCGGGCGTGTCGAGCCATCATCTGGCGCGCGCGTTCAGCGCGGCAACCGGGCAATCGTTGATGCGCTATGCGCGAGGCCGCCGTCTCAGCGAAGCGGACCGATCTCTGGCCGCCGGTGCGCCCGATATTCTGGTCGTGGCTCTCGACGCGGGATATGGCTCGCATGAGGCGTTCACCCGCGCGTTCCGTGAACAATTCGGCGTCACGCCCGAGGAATGCCGCGCTGCCGGCTGTCTCGATCATCTCAAACTTGTGGAGCCCATTCGAATGGACAAGTCATTGCTAATTGACCTCGATGAACCGCGCATCGAAGACGGTGAGGGGTTCCTGGTCGCTGGTCATGGCGCCCGCTATACTTTCGCGACAAACGAAGGCATTCCCAACCAATGGCGGCGGTTTGAGCCCTACATCGGCAACTTGCCATATCAAAGTGGACCGGAAACATACGGCGTCTGCTGCAATGCCGACAACTCCGGAAGCTTCGAATACATCGCCAGTGTGAAGGTCACAGAATTTTCCGATCTGCCGGAAGGATTTGCAACGGTCCGGATCAGCGCGCAACGCTACGCGATCTTCCGCCATCCCGCGCATGTGTCCATGCTGAGGCGCACGCACTACACGATCTGGAACAAATGGCTGCCTGCGTCCGACGTCAAGATCACCGACGGTCCGAGCTTTGAACGCTACGGCAAGGACTTCAACCCAATGACCGGCAACGGCACAATCGAGGTTTGGATGCCGGTGAGATAATCGAGGCCCTGATGTTTCGGGTAACGGCAGACAGTTTGGGGGCCTATCTCGATTTCGATCCAGAGCGGAAGCCCGATCTTGTTAAGCTCCACAGATTGATGGCCAAGACGGCGCCGGCCCTCAAGCGCTATTTCCACAAGGGAACACCCGCTGGTGAGGCGGGTATGCGTATGAAGATGATCGGGTATGGGAAATTTCTTTACGCAATCAAGTCAGGGAAAACGACTGAGTGGCCGGTCATCGGCGTCGCCCTCCAGAAGAACTACATCAGCGTCTATGTGTCGGTGACGAAGGCCGGCGCGCCGCTAGTGCCGACCTATGAAGGCAAGCTGGGCGAGCTAAGAATGGGCGGCAACAACTTCAGTTTCGTGAGATTTGACGATTTGAGGTCCCCTGCCTTGGCGTCACTCTTTGCCGAGGCTGGCAGTATTTTCAGATCGGATCCTGAAAACCCCGTTCGATACATGCGCGGCATGTAAAATCAATCTTCGCTGCCTGTGGGTCTGCCGATGGCACGTTTGATGCCTGCCGACGACCACCGGAAATGTCTGTTGATTGCGGTTGACCCGGCCGACGCCAACGTGACGCGTTCGACCCAAGGCCGACCTTCGAAAGGTCCGCTCTTCGGCAAGGCAGATGCACCTCGCCACCGGGCATATGATGTTGCCGCGCTTTAGGCCGTCGATCGGGCTCCCGTCCGGTAAATGCCGATGGGTTGCGACGCGGGCCGTCGGGCCTGGCCGTTGCGCCGAAGCGAACCTATGTTTCAGATAGGGGTGTCTACAGGGGCGCGGGTCCTCGGCCTCTCGTCATCGCATCACCGCCGGCATGAAATTGGGACGGGCATCTCGCTTTGGGCGAATCTAAACAAACTTACATTTCCCCGGCTCGACGTGGACAAGCCGTTCAATCTCGTCCTTGGTTTGCTTTGCTGTAGTTTCCTCCGGATCAACCGGACCAAGTGCTAAAAGAACGCCGAAAAAGTTATCAGCCTCATTCGTGATCGTAACGAAAACTTGGTCCCCAGCTCTCTTGATGAAGAAAGTCTGCTCCGTGACCAAGGTCGGCTGCGCTTGCTTTGGCCTAACGGCGAACTCGTCGTCTTCTACAGTCCTCTTTGCAGAAAATCCGAATATTTTTTCCATGAGGTCAGCGAACTTGTCCCACTCAACCTGCCTTTCGTTTCCACGGAGCGAGGATTGCGATCTCCTTCTTTTCTGACCGGTTGCACTGCCATCTCGATAACCTCCCGAACGATTGGCCTTATCCTCTGGGTTGTTGTGGGTCGTCGATCTTCCCGGCGTACCACCAGAGACGCCTACTGATTGAGCAGCGGAAAATCCTTTACGGGTTTGCGGCCCGGAAGAGAACGCAGATAAGCGTGGATATCCGCCGCGTCCCGATCGCTCAGTACATCGGTGGAAAATGCTGGCATGTCGTTCGGCGCAGCGCGCAGAAATGCGATGAAGGACTCGACCGGCAGTTCGATCTGAGCCAGCGCCGGGGTTGGATAATTGAACCTGCCTCCCTGCCCGGCGCGGCCGTGACACTCGAAACATCCAACCGCGAGATAAATGCGCTTGCCCTTTACTGGATCGCCGGTCTTGACCTCGTCATCGGGCGCGGCCCGGGGTAAATCGAAGCTCAATGCAGTCGCAGCGAACACGATGGCCGTCAGCAACGCGGAGAGGTGTCTGTTTTTCATGATCCACGCTCTATCAGCGAGGGTCCATCACGACATCAAGCAACGCCGGCTGTCCGGTCTTCACGACCGCGATCGCGCGCTTGAGCGCAGGCGCAAGTTCGTTCGGGTCGGAAATCGGACCTTGGCCGTACACGCCAAAACCCTTGGCGACCGTGGCGTAGTCCACATCCGGATCCTTGATGGTGGTGCCGATGTCGGCCTTGGTAATGCCGCGCCCACGGCGCGCTGCCATCGCCTCCAGGTACATGTACTCCTGATGATAGGCCCGATTATTGTGCACGATGTAGAGCAGCGGAATGCGATGGTGCACCGCGGTCCACAATGTGCCGGGCACGAACATGAAGTCACCGTCACCGCCGAACGCCACCGTCAGCCGGCCATGGCGCTTGTTGGCGAGCGCGGCCCCGAGCGATGCCGGGAGTGTATAACCGACGCCGGCGCCGCCCGAACCGCCGTTCCACTGATAGGGCTTGTCAAAATTCCATAGCCTGTGCGGCCAGCTCAGTCCGATTGAGGTCCCGACCAGCGACCAATCTTCGTCCTTGATCTGGTTGTAGACTTCGGCGCACAACCGCGCCGTCGTGATCGGGCTCGCGTCCCAGCCGATCGTTGCATCGGATTTCGCCTGATCGACCGCGGCGAGCTTGGCCGCTGCGAGTTTCTTGCCGCGCGCATCGAACGCGGCTTTTCGGCCTTCATCGATGAGACGCTTCACCTGTTCGATCAGGGTCGGCAGGCTCGCTTCGGCATCGCCTGCGATGTTCAGATCGACCTCCTGATAGCGGCCGAAGTCCTGATAATTGGCTTTCAGATAGAGATCGCGACTGCCCAGCGTGCAGATCTTCGCGGTCTTCTTGTAATTTGGCGACGAGGTACGAACGATGCGGTCGCTGAACGAGTTCAGCGAGCCCCACAATTCGTTCACCTCCATGGCGAGGATTACATCCGCCTGCGAGATGACGGAGCGGCGGAACGACATGTTGAGCGGATGCCGCGAGGGGAAGTTCATCCGCCCGAAATTGTCAACCACGGTGCACTGCAGCGTTTCGGCAAGCTCGACCAGCCGCGTCATGCCGGCCGGAGTTCGCGCCATGCGATCGCAGATGATCACGGGATTTTCAGCACTGACCAGCATCCTGGCCAGCTCGGCGAGCGCCGCATCGTCGCCCTGCGGCGGGATCACCCTTGCAAGCCGCGGGATGTGCAGCGCGTCGCGGTCTGCAATCGGATTTTCCTGCAGTTCAGCGTCCAGCGACAGCATCACCGGCGCCATCGGCGGTGTCGTAGCGACCTTGTAGGCGCGCACCGCCGACTCGGCGAAGTGCTGCAGCGAGGTCGGCTGATCGTCCCATTTGACGAAATCGCGCACCATCGCCGCCGGATCGATCGCTGCGTGCACCCATTCGGCGCCGGGGCCGCGCTTGTTGGCCTCGATGATGTTGCCGCCCATGACGATGACTGGCACCCGGTCGCACCAGGCGTTGTACATCGCCATCGAGGCATGCTGCAGTCCGACAACGCCGTGGCAAATCGTTGCCATCGGCTTGCCCTCGATCTTGGCGAAGCCCTGCGCCATATGGACCGCAATTTCTTCGTGCGGGCAGGTGATAATTTCCGGCTTGGTGTTGCCGCCGTGGTTGATCACCGCCTCGTGGAGACCGCGGAAGCTCGAGGCACAGTTGATGGCGAGGTAATCGATGTCGAGCGTCTTGAACACGTCGACCATGAAGTCGCCGCCGCTCGAGGTCTGGTTGACCGTGTCCGGTGTGACCGGCATGGTTTCGGCCGCTGCAAGCTGCGGTCCGGGCGGCAGGGCCTTCGACCGCTCGGCGGGAATGCCAGCGATCGGTGTGTTGGCGGCTGCCGGGCGCGTTGCGAGCGCTGCCGCGCCCACAAGCGTCGCGCCTTTCAGGAAATTGCGGCGAGCTGGATCGGTCGACGAACTGCGTTTTGGCATGATTTTCCTCCCGGGGAACGATGCCGCCGCATTTTTGTGGGAAGAGGTCTTTTGAGCGCTTGCATGCCAAGTCTCGCGCCGCCCCCGTGCTGCGTCAAGCGGAGACAAACACATGTGATGGGTGATGGGAGTGGCAACGAAACGAGGCCATTGCTGGTCGACATGGGTCTCAAGTTGCTACAGCGTTACTGTTGTTGCCAGCGCGGCCATCCCGACACGGATCGAACCGGTCAGGCGAAAGGGAGGTAGGGGTCATGACACCGGGCCGGATTCACTTGAGCGTCGCGGACGCACGCAATCTGGCGGAGGGGGCGCTGCGCGGCATTGCATACGATGCCGATGAGGCTCGTATCATCGCCGATCACGTCATCGATGCCGCCTTGTGCGGCTATGAATATTCGGGCCTGGCCAAGATCCTCAACATCGCGGAGAGCGAACACTTCAAGCTGCCGCGCCGACCCATGAAGGTGCTGCGCGAGACTGACGTCTCCATCGCCTTTGACGGCGGCAACAATGTCGGAATGCTGTCACTCTTTTACGCGACGGAGGCCACGATCAAGAAGGCCGCCGCGCACGGGATTGCGTTGGTTTCGGTGAACGATGCCTGGATGAGCGGGCGTAGTGCTTACTATGTAGAGATGATTGCCAATGCCGGCCTTGTCGCGATCCACACCGCGGCCAGTTCGCGACTGGTGGCTCCGCTTGGTGGCACCAGGGCGGTGCTCGGCACGAACCCCCTGGCGATTGCGGTTCCGTCGTCGCGCGGGCCCATCGTGCTCGACATCGGGACCTCTGCCTACATGATGACCGAGGTGATGCTGCGCGAGCGGCTGCGCGAGTTGCTTCCCGAAGGCGTGGCAATCGGGCCCGACGGCGAGCCGACCAGAGACCCGGCGCTTGCGCGCCGCGGCGCATTGCTCCCTTTCGGCGGCTACAAGGGCTTTGGGCTGGCGCTGATGATACAGGCGCTGGGATTGCTCGCCGGGTCCGGCTCGGAGCAGGAGAGCGACTACGGCTACCTCTTCATCGCCTTTCGGCCCGACCTCATCGGGCCGGCGGATGTTTTCAGCCGGCGAGTGACGCAGCTGATTGAACTTATCAAGGCGACGCCACGCCAAGGCGGCATCGACGATATCCGCATCCCGTCGGAGCGGGCATTTCGCTCCCGCAAACGCGCCCTTCGCGAGGGCCTGGATTTCGATCGACTGGTATTCGATGCGCTCGTCGCCCTGCGCGCGCGCGACGCAAGATAATCGCGGACGCTGCGCAAACGCGCACTCCGACCACGTCGCCTTCAGACACATATAGACTTCGGTTTCGAGCTTGGCGGGATCTCAAGGGAGCGAGTGAAGCGCTCCGGTTCGGAATTTTCGGATCGAGTTCTCTCATGTATATCAGTGCCTTAGACCGTCGGCCGATTTTTGTGTTGAACGCTTTGTTGGACGTTTTATCGGACGTCGCGACCCGTATCCTGCACAACCCGGATCGTCTTGGCATCGGGATAATGTGTTGATCGGCGTGGGGTCCGGGTCGCCGATAGCACGATAAGTCCATGATTCACTTAACATTGGAGGGGTCCAAATTTGCGAGCCGATGACACTTTCGGGCTTCTCCCGCTCCAGGCCAAAATCAGATATTCCAAGGACGCGCCTTCAGCCTTACCATTTCGCGGCTTCGCAAGGCGAAAGTCGCCGCGGTCTACCCTGGAGCATTTAGAAACGAGCTCAACTGGTTCTTACGACGGCTCAGTTGGCCTTGCGGCCTAGGAAGGCCGGTATATGGAGAACTTTTTCCTCGCTCAAGTTGCGAACAGCGGAGGAGCGTCCGCACTGATCGAGGCCTCGCGGAGCCGAAGGGCGCGCATATTCCGAAGTCGACTTTGCTAGCCGAGTTTCGGGGTGGCGGGCCGCTGGGCGGAGCGGCGGACTCTTTAATTGCGGCGGCGGTGCGCTACGCTCGATCCGGTCGGCGATGCTACGGTTGTCGTTCTGCAGCCTGACGGCAAGTTCCGTCAGAGAGCCCGCTGGTTGCGTCTGGCGCGTCGTACCAAGATTATCAATGCCGGTCGCCACGACGGAGACGCGGACGATACCTTCCAGGCTTTCATCAAATGTGGCGCCGACGATGATGTTGGCGTTTTGGTCGACCTCTTCGCGAATGCGGGTCCCGGCTTCGTCGACTTCGAACAGCGTGAGGTCCTTGCCGCCCGTGATGGAGATGATGAGACCGCTGGCGCGCTTGATCGAGGGGTCCTCGATCAATGGATTAGAAATCGCAGCCACAGCGGCATTGAGCACGCGCTTCTCGCCAGAAGCCTCGCCCCTGCCCATCATGGCTTTGCCCTTCTCACGCATGACTGTGAGAATGTCGGCAAAATCGAGATTGATCAGACCTTCCTTGACGATAAGATCGCTAATGCAAGCTACACCCGAATAAAGCACTTGATCGGCCAGGACGAAGGCATCGGCGAATGTAGTCTTCTCGTTGGCCACCCGGAACAGGTTCTGGTTTGGGATGACCAGCAGGGTGTCGACCGCGTCGAGCAGTTCTGCGATGCCAGCTTCGGCAAACCGCATTCGGCGCTGGCCCTCGAAGTGGAATGGCTTGGTGACTACACCGATGGTGAGAATGCCAAGCTCGCGCGCGGTCTTGGCTATGACCGGTGCCGCCCCGGTCCCCGTACCGCCGCCCATGCCGGCAGTAACGAATACCATGTGTGCGCCGATCAAATGATCGCGGATCGCATCGACCGTCTCTTCGGCTGCGGCGCGCCCCAGTTCGGGCTGTGAGCCGGCGCCTAGCCCTTGGGTTACCTGAGTACCCAGCTGAACGATACGCTTGGCCCTCGACATGTTGAGCGCCTGTGCGTCGGTATTGGCGACGATAAAGTCGACGCCTTGCAGCCCGGACACGATCATGTTGTTGACCGCATTGCCGCCAGCACCGCCAACCCCAAAAACGATAATGCGCGCTTTCATCTCGCGAATATCGGTGATGTTGGTCATCTCTGCCTCACGATTTGTCCGGCAAGCCAGGAACGAGAGGATACGAAATGCTATCTGTGGGCATTGCGATCCGCTGCCACTAAGTCCGCAGCTAGAAGCCCCGGTCTCCGTGCTGCTATTCCGTGGCTGTCGATCGCACGACCAATTCGGCCACTGGTCCGCAGAAAACCTTCAAGCCGCGCCGTCGTTTCCTTGGCCGCCATGGTCTCGGCAGTTGCTTGCAGCAGCTCAAACATCAGCGGATCGGCGCGCTCGCGCTCCCGCTCGAAATCTACCCGGTGACTGGCCGCGGTTGCTTCGAGCCGGGTGATCTGCGCCTGCAATGCCAGGATCTTTGCCGCCGGCGGAGCGACGTTGCCTGCCTCACCACCACCTCGTGGCCGCCGCGTATGCCGTATTTCCGCGAGATCCACGTTCACCAATACTTTGCCATCATCCAACAGTGAGCGCGGCAACCGAAGCCGCTTGGCAAGCGAACGAGCGGCCCCCGCCGAGATCGTCAGGCGCGCGCCTAGCGCGGCATATGTCAATGTTTCAACTGGCATCGGCGGTACTCCTGGAACGAACCCGGCGATCTGTTAACCGAAAAGTAACCACAAGCTAGGCCGCGATAGTTAAGAGATCGTTAACAGATGGACGGCCGTCTCCCACTTGAGCGTGCCGCAACCAAGATGCATCAGACCTGGAAGATGCCAGTATCTTGGGGCTTGCCGAGCCAAGCCGTGTAGAGTGGCCCGCTCTACGTCAGCAGGATCGAGCGGGCCGTGACTTGCGTCGGCTTGGAGATCATCGGGAAGTTTGCAGAGGTGCTAAGAGTTGATCCAGCTGAGTTCTTCAAAACGCCGGCCCGAACGCATCGGAAAAGCCCGGGCCAAATGAGACCGTCGGATAAGTGACCGCCTGATTGCCCATTCTTCATCAGGTTCGTGCGATAAAGCATCACTTCGCCGTGCATCGCTGGTCGGAGAAAGCGGGGAAAGTCCGACCGGGATTTCCCTCCTCAAGCAATCTTTTTCGGTTTCGCGCCCTCGCTTGCGACCTCCCGGAAACCTCCACAGATGGTCACGTCGGAAACAGGCCAGTACCCGCGCGGCTTTGCTGAACGTCTGCCGCGGTCAAAAGCGCCGGTTTGACCCTCTGGCGATCACTTCCGGTCTATCCGGATCAACGGACATCTTCAGAGCCGGTCGGCATGTCTCAAACCTGCACAACGGCGGAAGTGATCAGCCCAAGGCAGGACGTGATACCGAATGGCAGGCCGCTAAGGGCGCGTTCTCTGGTTGCAGAACATGACGATCCAGAGATGTTCGCGCGCATCGACGTCATTAGAGCGCTGAACCGGCACTTCGAGCGAGTGTTTGATCCGTCGCGAAAGGATACGCGATGGGGACGCCGGAGGCTCGGAATCGATGACCAAGTAAGTAGGTATGGCGGGACGTTAGCCGGTACGCTGCGGCATGAGGAAAATTTCATAACTTGCGTGGAAAAACTAGCTTAACCGCCTCGTCCGCCGTGCCTCCGCGTAATCACTGCACGCGTCTTGCTCGTCATAACCGCCGCCGTTCCACCGATGGATCGAAAGATGCCTGTTCTTCAACGGCTGACACATCGCCGCATACGAAGCAGGCCACGCCCAGTGCTCGATGACGGCAATAAAAACCAGCGAGATCGCGCCTATGCCCCCATAAAATTGCTTGCTCATCAAAAACCTCCGGCCTCGCCGGAGTGTGCCGCGCCGCAGTTATCGCACCGTAAAGCCAACCGCGAAAACTCGACGCATCGCCCGCCCAGCAAAAATCCGGCTGCAAAAATCTTCCACCTGCCCCGATGGTACCGCTGCGGAGATAGGTCCCATCCGCGCAAACCAACGCTCGGAAATCGGGTCCCATATGCCCCGAAGGTAGGACAAAAACCTAGCTCCTAGGACGGATCATGATCCGCCGTTATGAATCGCCAAGATGACGGGTTACGCCTTCGGATCCAACCCGTTACGGGCTCGATCTCTGCGCACGCAGCTCATTCTGCGGCCGCGGTTGATCAAGCGTCGCGAGAGCGAACAAAAGTGGCGCCGGTTGTCCTTCTGACTTGGCCGGCGTCGCGGCGCGACGGTCCCGCAATATGACCATGGGGCGAGCCCATCAAATGGCCACCATGAGCGAGCGGCGGCCTCGGTAGAGGCGTCATCCTGATTTCCCCGCTCCGCACAACTTGACTAGTGGCCGCCTCGAAGCGATCACGATTGATCAGAATTAAGCCACAGTACGGCGGCAGGTCTGTGTTTCTCAGGGCATGTCCCGTAGCCTATGCTGTCTCGATCCGTTCGGCCATTGCGTTGCCGAGGCAAGATCCGGTGCGACAAAGAGGTTTCGATGTACGTCGGAAAAATGCGCCTCCTTTCAGCTTCAATTGTCCTATTCACCACGACAGGAGTTGCGATAGGACAGTCCCAGCCGCAGCCGCCCGACGGAGCGCTTGTCGCCAAGGGACTACAGTTGTTCAACGACGAGAGCGTTTCCGGAAGCGGAACGTTTTCTTGCGCTTCCTGTCACTTCTCGACAGGGCATACCAACAACAAGACCTATGTCGGCCTCGACGTCGTCGCCGACGGCGATCCTGATGGCCGCAGCACTCCGACGTTGTGGGGAGCAGGTTCACGCTCGATCTACGGCTGGGGTGGAACTGCCCCGACGCTCGAGGACAGTATTCGCGGCATCATTGTCAATCGCATGAAGGGAAAGGAGCCGACCAAGGAGACGCTCGGGGCGCTTTCAGCTTACATACGATCGCTGCCATTTCCGAAGAACTGGCAGTTACTGGACGATGGCACTCCGCTTTCGACGGCAACAGCAGAGGTCAAGCGCGGCTTCGATCTCTTCCTAGGCAAGGCCGGGTGCGGTGCATGTCACATCCTGCCAAACCTGGACAGAGCCGACCTTGAGGACGTCGGTACTGGCGGGGAATTCAAGGTTCCTTCGTTGCGGGCCGTGGCGTCGACTGCTCCATATTTTCACGATGGACGTACGCCGTCGCTCCGCGATGCGGTCAAACTCATGTGGGAGGTTTACGCCAAGAAGACGAACAGCAGTCACGTGCCGACGGACGCGGAACTCGACGATCTCGTCGCTTATGTTGGCGCGCTGTAGCCAGGAACCGGATCGCATCGCCTGGATGAGCCTGCGTTCGGGATCGACGCCAACCTCTGTCATCCGATCAGCTCGTAGGGGGATCATGATCCGCCGTTATGAACCGCCAAGATGGCGGGTTACGCCTTCGGATCCAACCCGCCCTATCGCTCCGCGAAGAGTGACGCGCTCGCAGCAAGCGAGACTATGACAATGGCGCCGATCAACATCCAACCTTAGGCTCGCGTCAAGGACGCGCAACATCCTCAGAGTGCCGCCTCGTCGAACAAATAGTGACCATTGGGGATCGCCTTCGGCAGTCATGAATGACGACACGTAGAGGCCCTCTGTCAGAGCTACGACGATTTCGGGCAGTCTTCCAACTAGAGATAGATCAACGACGGTCTTATTTCGGAGGAGATCGAACGTCGGCTCCCACAACTGCTCCTCGCTCCAACTTCCGCACAGGATAGACACTGTATTTTCAATGCGCCAACTCCACCGGATCATCAGCCCAAGTTCGCCGCGTGGGTTACAAGCTGCAAGCCTCGGCCACGCCGAATGGCTTGCAGCTCCTGCTCGAACGCGAAGCGTCACTGCGACGCGACAAGCGGCTATCGAAGAGGCTGCAATACGCCACGCTTGCGCCAGCATGCCTGCATCGACGCCCGAGGTGGTGCCTCCGAACCGCCACGCCCTTTCCGTCGATGGCGAGCTACGACCCGGTGTCTAGCCGCAGGTAAGCCGTGCGCCGAGATGGGCCCCCGCCGCCTGCTGAATCCTGTCGCCGTTGCGGGCATGCTCGGTCAGTATAGGGACGACTTTGGCACCTTTCCGGCGCAGCGAGGCTGATCCCAACCCCATCCTTCTTGGGGAAGCGCGTACCACCGCCTCAGGGCGATCTTTGGCGGCCTGTTTCTGACCTCAGACAGCTTTTGGCACCCGTGCTCGGTCGTGAACTCGCACTCCGAGTACCGCCCTTGGATGTAGATGCTGCACGTGCCGGTCCGACCAGGGGAAATCTGGTACGGCTCCGATGCCTTGCGGTCCGCTTGCAGGTTCGTGTCGGCGGCCACGGATGTCTCGGGCAGCGTCACCAGGAGCACAAGGGACAACATCGTTGGTATCTGGTTCGTCATCGTCGTCTTTGATCTGCCCCTGAGCTCTAGCGTCGCCGCCGCGTCCACCGCATCCCGCGCCCAACGTCCGTGACAATCGCGATATGCCCCTTGTGGGTGCGGGATGGCGATAAACCTACAAGTGATTTGAGGCAGAACAAAACAAGAATATTTTTGCAAAGCGGGCTGGACAGTGGAATAAAAAAACACCCGTCGGGCAAATCAGTTGCGGGAACCGAAGCAATCGTCGCGCCGCGACGATCGCGTGACGTCCGAACGGCGCATATCGTTTCCGCTCATGCGAACTCATCTGGCTATTCGACCGAGACGCGGACGACCCCGGACCGCATCATGCCGAGCGCGCGCGCCGCGCTTGTCGATACGTCGATGACCCGTCCCCGAATGAAGGGGCCGCGATCGTTGACGCGGCAACGGATCGAGTGACCCGCATAGACGACAGTCACCATGCTTCCGAGAGGGCGGGTGCGATGCGCGCAGGTCATCTCACCTCGGAGACCGCGACCGCCGTAGTAGGAGGCTAGCCCGCTCTCGGCCCGGGCTTCGGAAGCGATCGAGGCGAGTGCCAGCACGGTCAAAAGGGAGCGGTACATGGTTTGAGCCTCACTGCGATCTGCCCTCCCATAAGTGCAGGCGAGCCTTTTTGGTTCCACGACCGTGGAACGATTGGAACCCCGGAACGATCGCGTGCGGCGCCCGTTGACACCGCGTACCTGCCCCCCAGGTACATCTCGCATGCGGCCCCAGCTCCCGCCGCCGGGAGTTGGGGCTGTGCATGGCTGGTGTTCATGAAAAAGAAGCGACCGCCCAACCGGGGCGGCCTTGAAGTCTTCTTGCATGCTTAAGTCGACGGTTCCACATCCGGCGCCCGCACGCTGGCGTCGGGCGGCGGCATTCGCTCCTCGATTTGCGACGTGAGATTGGCAGCCTTCACGACCAGGACGGCTGCCAGTTCGGGGTTGTTGGTGGACTTGGCGAACTTGATAAGCGCGCTCGCCTGGCGCCGCAGATAACGCCTGCTGATCACTGCTGCATCCTATGGTTGATCTGCCCAATCACAGGACGCAGCGGCGCGGAGTTTGTTCCGAAGGAACTGTACAAAAGTGAACTTGGGGATTTGGTTCCGATCCACGCGCCGGAAGCACTGGTTGCTGGCGCGACCAACCGCGCCGGGAAGCAAGATCAGGAACGGACAAACCGACGCGATTATTCGCAAGGAGACTGGCGCCCGCATCGCCGGGACCGCGGCAGCAGATGTGGTCAGCCGGACCCGCCAGGGTCGCGGGCGTCACCAACGTACATCACTTCACAGTCACGGCCATTTTTACCGACGGATGGATGTTGCACCGGACCCGGTAAGCGCCGGCCTTGTCGAACTTGTAGCTCAGAAGCTTGCCCGGCTTCTGCAGGCCGAGGTCCACGCTGTCGTCATCTCCGGGCCCGAAGATGTGAATGTTGTGTATCACATCGTCGTCGTTGGTGAAGCTCAGCCGGTCGCCCCTTGTCAGCGACACGGAGGCCATGTTCAACGCCAGCCCTCGCTGGATAATCGTAATCGTGGTCGCCGCCGGTACGGCAACCACGAGCCCTAGCAGAATGGCGATGGCAATTGCGAAACGAGTGGGCATGTTTTCTCCTGACCGGTAGAGCGCGGATGCGATTAGGTTGAACCACATCGCGCTCTAGGTTTTTTTGATTGAGCATGATCTTTTCCGAAAACCGGTGTCCACTTTTCCGGATCATGCTCTAGAATTTCATCGCGGTCCACAGACTGAAATAGAAGTGATTGTTTCTGCCGGCGTTGGCGTAGCTTCCGTCAAAGCTGAAATAATTCACGTACTGCGCCGCCAGCCTCACATTCACGTTCTGAAACGGCGAATCCGGTTTGCCCCAGGGCACATAGGCGACCTCGAATATCATACCATCCGAGTTGGGACTGCCATTCGGCGTGCTCCAGTAGCCGGCGTCGGTCGTGCCGAAGGTGCGAAAATACTGGGCCGACGGCGTGACGGTGGCCGCGAAACTATAGGAGACGTCGGCGCGAAACGTGTCCAGCCAATGATCGGGGAGCGCCCCGGTCGGAGCCAGTCCGTCGAACGCCAGTCTCGCAGTCTCGTGGATATAGGTCGCGTGCGCGGAAAGTCTGTCGCTGGTCACCTTGGCGGGATCGGTGATGAACTGGTACGTCGCGTCGAACGCAAGATCGGTCTTGCGCACCCCGAAACCCAGCGTCTGGTCGCCGCCGGGAATGACGCTGCCGGCCAGCGCGTAGCCACCGAGCTCCACGTGATGCTTTTCCCAATCCCTGATCAGCGCAACGCGCGCATAGGGGAGAAAGCTCGTGGTCCGGTCGCTGTCGTCCGGAACCTGACCCAGAGCTGTCAACACGGTGGCTTCGAGGCCCCTGTAGACGTCGCTCTCCAGATAGAGGATGTCGTTCCACAGCGAGTAGACGCCGAAGCCGACCACGCGCTGTCCGAGACCGCCGTCGACCAGCGTCGAAGCCGTCGGCGTCGGCGCCAGCGCCGACTGGTTGTACGGAAATCCCCAGGCCGGCGTCGAATTCCAGGGATCCTGCACAGTCGGATTGTTGTTCAGCGTGATGCCCCCGAGCACGTCCTGGCCGAACAGCTGGCCCTCGCTCGCATAGCGGATATCGACATTGTTCAGCGAGGCGCGCTGCGCCACGCCATCGTAGTTCAACTCCATGAAGCCGCCGACCTTGGGCGCAATCTGTCCGGCATAATAGAGCGACAGCTGATCGACGGCGAAGTTGTCGTTGTCGCGAAATCCGGGCGCCGCACCGCCGGGTTGTGGCTGCATGGTGTGCGTGAAGGAAGTCTGGGTGGTGAACACGAGAGGCAGCCCGTGATCCTTGCCGTCACTAGCGGTATAGCCGTGCAGCTTGAAGTCGCGTCCATAGGGGGTCAATTGCGGTCCGAACGCGCCGATATGGCAGGCTGCGCAGGGCTGGCCGGTCTGGATCGCGAAAGATGGAACAGCCAGCGCCGGTTCTGTCATCACTGACGCTCCAAGCAGCATCAGCAGGACGAGCGGCCGCAAACCGCGCCTGAGAAGACTAACGGAACCTGAACGATCCACGCTCGCAAACCACGCGCCCATCTTGGCGCCCATCGAGGTCTGTGAGTGCCGCGCTATGGTCCCGCGCAACAGGTTCAAGAAGTGTTCCGCATTTTGAGCCCAGAGTGCTAACCGCTGGCTTCACGAAATCCGATTATGGTTAACAATCCGTCAAGCAACGATTGGCCGCGTCGAAGGCGACTGGCGCGGTGCCGCGCAATTGTGCGGCCAAGGTAGCGCGATGCCGCACCTCGGCGAGACGAGCGCCGGCACCGTAGTCGATCGGCAACAATCGTCCACCTCACTTTAATAGAAGCTGCCTAGCCTCGCCGGTTCGAGGGATGAGGGAGTGCGAGGGTGACCTCTGCCGAGATTGTTGCCGCAAAGGATGCGCCAGGGCACGGCGATGCCCATTCCGACCGCGCACGCGACCGGGAGACGAGATCCTTTCGCCGGCAGTTCCGACTGGTCACGATCAGCCTGCTGGCGGTCAATCTCCTGATCGGCCTGTTCGCGCGCCACCAGCAGCACGCGACTATCGACTATGCGGTAACCATCTATGACACTGCGTTCATCTCCACCAACTATGTCAGCCTCGCCCAGATCGGGTTTCAGCATTACGTCGACGAGCGCTCCCGCGCTTCCGGAGCTGCCCAGACTTCCAAGGCCAATGAGCTCCTGGAGAGCGTGCTGGACGACATGGATGTCGCCGTCGAACGGTCGAGCTCGCCGGTGGCGCACGCCAGTGGTTTGGCGATCAGGGCGGATATTGCCGATCTTCTCGCGCTTGCGCCGGACGCTCCCGAGCTGGAACGGCGGATAACCGATATCCAGAAGAGACTGGAGTGGCTGCACAAAAAGAATTCCGACGTCGGCCTGCAGGCCCGCGACGACATCGAGGCCTTTTCCTACAAGGCCGATCTGTTGCTGCTCGCTTCCATCCTCACCAGCATCATGCTGGCGGGGCTCGTGCTGTTCATGATCCACCGCATGATTAAGTCGCTGAATGCGCGATCAAGCGACCGCCTCTATGCAGCTCTCGAGGGCATGCCGCAGGGCCTGTCCATGTTCGACGACAAGCAGCGTCTGATCGTCAGCAACGCAAAGTATGGGGCGATGTACGGGCTTCCCGAGGAACTGACCGAGCCCGGCACCCCGGTTCGGGCTATTCTGGAACACCGGCTGAAGAATGGAAGCGCCACGATCAACACCGAAAACTTTGTCGAGCAGGGGATAGTGTTCGCATCGCGGACAGCCGTGATCAATTTCGAACATCAGCTTCAGGACGGGCGCATCATTGCCCTGAGCAGGGCTCCGCTGAGCACCGGCGGCGCGGTCACCATCCATGTCGACGTCACCGAGAAGCGGGCTTCGGAGAAGCAGATCGCGTTCCTCGCGCACCACGACGCGCTGACGGGATTGGCCAACCGCGTTCAATTGCGCGCGCATATCGAGAGGACGCTAGAACATGTCAAGCGCGGCGGCAACGCATCCGTGCTCTGTCTTGACCTCGACAATTTCAAGACGATCAACGACACCCTTGGCCACTCGGTCGGCGATGCCTTGCTGTGTTCGGTTTCCGGGCGCCTGCGCGACCTCGTCGGCGACAGGGATCTGATCTCGCGGACCGGCGGCGACGAATTCTCGATCGTGCAGTCCGGCGCAGAGGAACCGATGGCGGCCGCGGCCACGCTCGCCTCTCGCATCGTCGAAGCGTTGGGCGTTCCGTTCGAACTCGACGACCACCATGTCGTGATCGGCGCGAGCGTCGGCATCGCGATTGCGCCCGACGATGGCGACAACGCTGACCAGCTCCTGAAGAATGCCGACATGGCACTGTATCGGGCGAAGGGAGACGGACGCGCGCGATTTCATTTCTTCGAATCGGAGATGGACGTCAAGGCGCAGACCCGCCGCGCACTCGAGCTTGATCTGCGCAACGCCGTCACGGTAGGCGAGTTCGAGATCTTCTATCAGCCCATCGTCAACCTTGCGGAAAACAGGATTAACGGGTTCGAGGCGCTCTTGCGCTGGAACCACCCGACGCGCGGCCGGGTCTCGCCAGCCGAATTCATTCCGTTGGCTGAGGAGACCGGCCTCATCACCGCGATCGGGGAGTGGGTGATCCGGCAAGCGTGCATCGAGGCAAGGACCTGGCCGCCCGGTCTTCGGGTGGCGGTGAACGTCTCGCCGGTGCAATTCCGCAACAAGAGCCTGCTTTCCACTGTCGTGTCCGCGCTCGCGACCTCAGGACTGCATGCCGATCTGCTGGAGCTCGAAATCACTGAATCCGTGTTGATGACCAACAACGAGGTGACGCTGGCGGCGCTACACGACCTGCGCAGCCTGGGCGTCAGGATATCCATGGACGATTTTGGCACCGGATATTCGTCGTTGAGCTATCTGCGCAGCTTTCCGTTCGACAAGATCAAGATCGATCAAAGCTTTGTCCGTGACCTCACGGAAAGACCCGACTCCATCGCCATCATTCGCGCCGTCGCGGGCCTTGGCCAAAGTTTTGGCATAACCACGACCGCGGAAGGGGTCGAGACCCAGGAACAGCTGGACAAGATGCGCGCGGAGGGATGCCACGAGGTGCAAGGCTATTTCTACAGCAAGCCCGTCCCCGCAAGCGAGATCGCCCACCTCTTGGCCGGCTTTCGGCAACGACGGCAAACGGCGGCATAGAGGCTTCGGCCGAGGCAACGGCAGGCCCGGGACGCGATGACCAACGACGCTTCGCCCGACCGGGAATTGGCGAGGCCGTTGGCCGAGCTCCGTTCAACTGCTTCGCTCGAAGGAATTGATCGAGAAGCTGTCGCCCTCACCTCCTTTGCCGACCAGCAGTGTCGCGCCGTCGACGATGGCGTAAGGGGGCACCGCGAGGTTGAACCGCGCAAGGCCGTAATAGGCCCGCCCGGCCGGATCGTACCGTGTGGCGCAGCACGGGCAGGCATAGCCGCCGACGACACCGAGCGCCGAGGTCTCGGCAATATATTGCGGGACGCAGCGGCAGGAGGGGCAGATCCCGACGAGGACCGCGAGCGCGGGATCGCGCGAACGGTAAAAATTCTCGGCGAAGGCCGGCTGTCGGCTCGCGCGCGAATCCGGATCGACGAGTTGGACGACGAATGCGCTCTCCTGCATGGCCGCAAGCATCGCCTGCGTCCGCACCGCGACGAACACCGGAATATCGTGCCAGCGCACGGTGAGCAGCTGGCGTGGACGCAGTCCCGTGAGGTCGTATTGCGGGAATTCGGTCGCCGCCTTGACGGCCGCGTCCGGATCCATTTGGTCGATGAACGGCCACATCGCTGCCGCCAAGCCAGCACACGCGACGACGGCTGTGGTCGAATAAAGAAAACGGCGTCGGTTCATGGCTGGCCTCTTCGCTCGTCCGCCAAAATACCTCGGTTTCGATATCCGGTCGGCCCCGCGAGCTGCCGCGCGGCCGAGCTGCATTTCCGGAAAATCGTAGCGGCTCCGCATCTGCCCCATCATTTTGGTGAAACTGCGCCGAAACGTGCAGTTCCGGCCAGGAGCGCAAGTCCTCGGCACCAAGGCGTCGAGTTGCCGCTGCAGAGCGCATACGAGCTGAAAAGAGATGGCCCACTGGTTACCCATCTGCCGGTGCCAATCTTCAAGAGTTGATCCACAGCCTCGGGCGAATCAGTTGCGGGAAGTGAAGCAATCGTCGTCCGGACCCGTGAAACAACATCCAGGATCGTGATCCCCGAACCCGCAGTTCGCATCGCTCCTGCGAGCCACCTGCTCACGCTGGCGTCTTGTTGCGACCTCGACCGGACGCGCTGTTAAACGTCAGACCGCGTTCGTCTGGTGGAGGACCTTGAGCAATATGGCGGCCTTCTCGCTTCCGATTCCGAAATCGTTGATGAGGATCGCCAGCGCCTTTGCCGTTTCCGGAACGGTCGATGCGTTGCCCAGGACGCACGCCTTGCAGCCGGCATCCTGCGGCGTCAATGGCGCCGCGCTCGCCTGCGCGAAGTCGAGCATGTAGCGCCAACAACGCCGGATGGGTCAGCGTCGGTACCGATCACGACACCGCCGCCTTTGCCGTCAATGCGATCCGACGATGGTGGCGTACGATGGGAAAGAAGCGTCATCCCAAGGCCAAGCGCCTCATGATCACGGCCGACGGCGGCGGCAGCAACGGACATCGTGTCCGTCTGTGGAAAGTCGAGCTTCAAAAGCTGTCTGACGAGCTCAAGCTGCCCATCACAGTCTGTCACCTGCCACCGGGCACCAGCAAGTGGAACAAGATAGAGCACCATTCGATCAATTGGCGAAGCAAACCGCTGCGCAGCTATCGCACCATCGTCCAGTTGATCGCGGCGACCACGACGGACACCGGACTCAAGGTGCATGCAGAGTTGGACGAAAACAAATATCCCAAAGGGGTCAAGGTCTCCGACGTTCAGATCAAAGCGATCAATCTGTCCCGTCATTCCTTCCACGGCGATTGGAACTACACGATATCAGCAACCAAGAAAAAACGCCAAAAGGCAAACTGACTTAGTTATTTATGGACAGGCCCGGCGGCATGCGTCACAGCCAGGGCCTCCGTTCCGATTGAATTGGAACGGAGGTCCTGATTTTTTGTCGGACGCGTTTTCTTGGACAGCGAACTGGTGCCCACTTCGCTGGAAAACGCTCCAGCTACGGCCACGCCAAACAATGCGGCCAGAGATCGTGATCCGATGAGTCACGATCTCATCCTTTTTGAGCATGATGTTTCGCGCAGCTTGCGGTTTTGAGCGATCAGGTCGAAACGGCCGCAGAGACCTTCATCGGGCACCCGAATCACCCCATCGTCAAACCGCTCCTGAGGCCTGCTTCGGCAAAAACCCGTTACCTGGGTTTCTCGCGCAATTGTCATGTGTTTTAACTATCGAAATGCCGTGCGGATGCATTTATCATATGCAAGGGGGCCCTAATATCGCCTGACTATGCAACAAAGCGGATCTCGCGATTGATTCTGCAGCGAGGCCGAGGCAGCCGGGTGCCGCACATCCATGCTCTGAAGGATGCAAGGTAGAGGGTGCAAGACTAGGAAGTTGGATGAACGCGGCTCAAGCTAAACGGTCTGCCATCACCCGGCTTTTGAGCTTGCTGGGCCAGCCCCAGCATTCGTATCGGCCCACTACCGAAATATTTCTCGATCTCAACGTCAATCGGGTCGCGGACAATTTGAACCTCGCGGCCGACGGAAGCGACCGGGGGGCGGAGAACCGGCCATCGGCCGATGCCGAGACGTTCGACGACGTCGAGCATCGGGTCGTGGAATTTATCGAGACCCACAAGCAGGATGCGCATTCGATCTATCTCGAACACCTGCACACCTACGACGAGCGGCTGACGGCGCTGAATTTCGAAGAGCGTTTCGCGATCATACAGCAGGCGGCGCCGGAGTCGGTCGGCGAATTCCGCGCCGAAGCAGCGCTCGGCCGGGACGAACTGTTCGGTCTGCGGCGCAGACTTTATGATTCGGAGCAGGAACGCGACGATTTTCGTAGGCGTCATCGGATTGCGCGACCCGCCCGCCTGTCATCCCAGGGCAAGACCTTGCTCAAGGTCGGGATATTGGCGATCCTCTTCGTCATCGAGGTGGTCATCAACGGCAACTTTCTGGCCAAATCGAATCCGCAAGGGCTCCTGGGCGGCGCCGTTCAGGCGGTGAGCTTCGCGGCCTTGAACATCATCGCGAGCTTCCTCCTCGGCCTGGTGCCGATACGCCTCATCAATCACCGGAATTTCTTTTCCAAGTTGATAGGCCTGTTATCGGGCATCGCCTATCTTGCGTTTGCGATCGCGCTCAATCTCACGCTTGCGCATCTTCGCGAAGTACCTCCGACCGTCAACGGCGATGTCGGGCAGGAAGTCATGATGCAGATTCTCAAGTCACCCCTTGTCCTCAACGACATCATCTCCTGGGTGTTTTTCGGAATCGGCTTGATCTTTTCGCTGATTGCCATGACCGACGGATTGCTCTTTACCGACCCGTATTTTGGCTACGGGTCGCTGGAAGCGAGATGCAATGAGGCCCGCATCCAATACACCGACGGCAAGGCCGAGCTGATCGAGCGGCTCCGCGAAATCAGGGACGCCGCCAGCGAGGCGATGAACGGCGCGGTGCGGGATCTATCGGTCAGGCGCGGCGAATTCGATTCGATCGTTCAGGCGCGCGGGCGGCTGGCGCAACGCTTCGCCGAGCACCAGAATCACATCGAGCGATCCTGTCGCGCGCTGCTCGCCATCTATCGCGAAGCCAACCGCAAGGCCCGAACCACGGCCGCCCCCGCCTACTTCGCCAAGCCTTACACGATGGACCGCATCGTCTATGTCGGAACCGACCGGGACGAGACGGCAAGAGATCAGCTTCGCCACTCCATACTCGAGACACAGGACATCCTGAATCGCCAGATTCAGGCCATTCACCAGGCGTTCGATGAGGCCGTGCGCTCGTATCGCGAAATCGACGACCTGATCCCGGAGAGCAAGCGTGGCCCGCAGACAGCCAAGAGGGCGTAGCAGCGCACAGGGAGCGGGCGCGGCGATCGGCGGCATTGCGTTGATCTTCCTTGCGCTCGCGGCACTGGGCGCCCTCGCTCTGTTCTATTTTTCGGTCACGCCCAAGCCGAGGCTTGATACGGCCTCGTTGTGCCCGGTCGATGGGCCGCAGGGCATTATCGTCGTGCTGGTCGATACATCGGACGACCTCCCGCAACCGGCCCAACGCGAGGTTCTCGGCATGCTCGAAGATCAGATTACCGCGCTGCCCGCTTATTACAGACTCGACGTCCGAGTGCTCGACATCGCAGGCGGCCGAAGCCGGTCCCTGTTCTCGAGATGCAATCCGGGCGACGGCACAGGCCTGAGCGAGTGGACCGATAATCCGCGTCTCGCCCGCATGCGCTGGCTCGACGACTTCCGCCAGCCTGCAAAGGATGCGGTAAAAAGCAGCCTGTCGTCGGCGAGCGCGAAAAGCTCGCCGATCATGGGCGCGATCCAGGACATTGCGATCGACCAATTTTCGTCATCCGCCGCGCAAAAAGTCGAGAAGAAACTTATTGTCATTTCCGATATGCTGGAGTTTACGCCGCTTTACAGCCAATATCCGGGCGCGGGCGACCTGTCGTATCTGAGGTTCAAGCGGTCGCCCGCCTACTTGAAATTCAGGACCGACTTGCACGATGCGCGCGTCAAGATCGAATACGTCCAGCAAACCCAGGTGACAATCGATAGTGTCAAGCACATCGAATTCTGGAAGGAATGGATCGTGGACAACAGGGGCGTGTTCGATGGCGCGCGCCGGCTGCAGGGGGCAAGGTGATGGTCTCGACCAATCGTCTTGAGAATGCGCCGCCCGGACTGTTGAGCGGGCTGTTGTTCTTCGGCGTCGTCGTCGTGGGCGCCAGCTACATCGTGTTCTCCAAGCTGCAGGGATTCAGCGCGCTCCAGGTCACTTTGGTTCCCGTGCTGATCATGATCGCCTACGCTTCGGCGCTTGGACTGGCGCGCCTGTTTCGTCTGCGCGACGACCAATCCGGCGACAATCTCTACTACATGGGCTTTCTGTTCACCCTGACCAGCCTCGCCGTCTCGCTCTATCAATTCTCCTCGGAAGGATCGGCCGAGCAGATCGTGCAGAATTTCGGCATCGCCATCGGCTCGACGATAGCGGGCATCACCTTGCGGATCTTCTTCAACCAGATGCGGCGCGATCCGGTCGAAGTCGAGCACACGGCACGACTGGAGCTTGCCAACGCCTCGCGCAGGGTGAGGCGTGAGCTGGACAGCACGGTGATCGAATTCAGTTCGTTCAGGCGGGCCACCCAGCAATCGATCACCGACGCAGTTGACGAAATCGACGGATTGCTGAAAGAGGCAAAGGACCGAATTGTCGGCCAGCTCCAGGACTTCGCATTTAACGCCAACAAGCCGCTGAAGGACGCATCGAAGCAATCCGGCGATACCATCGAACAACTGAACGCCAGGATCCTGATGACGTTTGAGACGGTTACAAAACAGCTTGCCGAAGACAGCGCCCGGCTCTCGACCAGCACCGCCGAGATCGTCAAATCGATCGACGTTGTCGTTTCCAAGCTCGCCTCGCTGCAAACGCCGGATCATGTCATCGAAGTCAAGCTCAATCCGGCGATCGAGGGTCTCACGCGCGTCGTCAGCACCTTCTCCAGGAATGCCGAGGCGCAGGCCATTTCGGTGAACTCCAACCTGAGGCAGACGCAAGCGCTGTCGAGTGCGATAACAGTTCTGCTGGCCGAGCTTAGGGCCGCGGAAGCGGCGCGCCTCGCCTCCCACCCTTCGATTGATCCCGTCGACACTTCACCGCAAGAGACCTCCCCGGCGCCCTTCGAAGGGGCACTGGCCCGCATGACGCGGTCAGACACCGATCAATAAAAAGGCAGGTTCGCTATGGATGGTCAGATCTTCCGACAGTCATCGTCGTATCGCCAGGGTCTCGTGCTCGGTCTGACGATGGCCGAGATCATGATCCTCTTGATCTTCTGCCTGCTGATCACGATGGCCGCATTTCTAAAGCGGGAACAGGCCGGGAGGCAGGAGGCCGAGCAGCAACTCCGTGTCGAGCGAGTAAGCGGCATGGCCGACCACAACATCGTCACGGCGATCAAGCAGAACCCGGAACTCTATGAGCTGCTTCGCTCCGAGGTGGTGACCGCGGGTGGCGCAAAAGCCGTGGATCAATACTGGCGCGAGCTGGTTGAAAGCCGCAACGCGATGGCCGAGCTCAAGAAGGGTGGGCTGTCGGAAAAAGATATCCGCGATCGGCTCGCTGATGCCGGGCGGCTCAATGCCAAGGGCATCAACGTCGACAAGGCACTGCGCGACGCAGACATTGTCGCAAGCATCGAAAAGGTCATGCCCAGCGCCGGCGAAGCTTCGACGCCGCCGCAAATCATTGCGGACGCCGTTGGCCGTGGACTTTCCGGCGACACCCCATCGGGTCATCAATGGCCCCCCATCATCAGATTGAGCGAAGCTGATGGAAACTTCTTCAAGACCGGAAGCGCCGAACTGTCGCCCGAGTTCCGCGAGAAGTTAACGACGTCGACGCCCGGGCAAATAGCCGCGCTGATCAAGAAATACGACGTCGATGTCATCGAAGTCGTCGGCCACACGGATGAGCAACCGGTAGGCGTGCGGCAATCGAACCTGGATCGCGGTTTGGTCCCGGTCTTGAGGAATTACGCCGAGGTCGCCAGTCTTGCTCCGGCAGATAATGCGGGGCTCGGGCTCGCAAGGGCCGTTTCCGTTGTCAGTGTGCTGAGCCGGAGTCCGATGCTTGCGGGATACAAGCTCATACCCCTTTCCGGCGCGCAGCTTGTCAATACCGACGAGACCTTGGCCATCGATGGATTCTTCTCGGGCGACGTTCGAGAAAGGCGGCGAATTGAAATACGACTGCGGAAATCCTCGCCGCATGATTCGTCGGTCGACGCGTCGCCAGATCCGGATGCGCTGACACGATCGCAGTCGCGTGCCAAGTCGCTGGTGCCGGACATCATGCGTCCGTACGTCGCGCCAGCGAACGTGATGCACAACCATTAGTTGATAACGCGCGCGTCGCCATGCCGGCGCTGCGTTGCAATGCGCGAAAGGCTTTGACACATCCTCCGGGGCAGCCAGCTCGCCTCCAAGACAGGCTGAAGATGTCGGGACCGCCAAACTCAATCTCGACATCATCAGTCGATATCATCGAGAGCTGCAAATCATCGGTAGTTAGTAGCGAGTCGGCGTGGTCACCCAGCCGATCGTCGACGGGCTGAATTTCATGAAGTCTATTCGCGTACTTTCGGTCGCCTCGGAAATATATCCTCTGATTAAGACTGGTGGACTTGCCGACGTCACGGGCGCGCTTCCGATCGCCTTAAGGGCTGAGGGTATCGAGGTCCGCACCCTCGTCCCGGGGTATCCCAGTGTCATCAGTTCGCTCGGGCCGGTTGAAGGAGTGCTGCATCTGCCGCATTTTTTCGGCGGAGAGGCTCGGCTGCTCCGGGCTACAGCTTGTGAACTCGGCCTGTTTGTTCTCGACGCGCCGCACCTGTTCGCGCGTGGTGGAAACCCTTATCTCAGGCCTGACGGCTTGGATTGGCCGGACAACGCATTACGCTTTGCGGCGCTGGCGCGAATCGCCGCCGATATTGGCCTTGGCATAGTCCCGTCGTTCGTACCTGACATCGTCCACGCCCACGACTGGCACGCGGCTCTTGCGTTGGCGTATTTGCACTACAGCAACCGGCGGCGTCCGGCCACGGTGATGACGGTTCACAACCTTGCCTATCAAGGCGCGTTTCCGCGGGAGATGCTTGCCGCGATCGGTCTGCCGCCGGAGTCGTTCACGATTCACGGTGTCGAATATTATGGAAAGATCGGGTTCCTGAAGGCCGGTCTGTATTTTGCCGATCGCATCACGACGGTTTCGCCGACCTATGCCAGGGAGATCCTGAGCGACGAGGGCGGCATGGGGCTTGGCGGTCTCCTGCGCGAACGATCCTATGACCTCAGCGGCATCCTCAACGGAGTCGATACCTCGGTCTGGGATCCTGCGACAGATCCTCACATCCCCGGCTGTTTCTATGCCGACATGCCGAGTTGTTTCGAATCAGACGTTCTTGAGAATCGAGCGACCAACAAGGCGGCCTTGCAGCGGCGGCTTGGTCTGCAGGTGGCGCCTGATGCGTTTCTGCTCGGCGTCATCGGGCGTCTGTCCTGGCAGAAGGGCCTCGATCTTCTGCTCGAAAACCTGCCAACGATCGTAAGCGAAGGAATGCAGCTCGCCGTGCTGGGGAGCGGGGATCGCGCTCTGCAATACCGCTACCGTGCGGCCGCACAAGCCAATCCGGATCAGGTGAGCGTTTCGATCGGACATGATGAAGTTTTGGCCCACCTGATTCAGGCCGGCGTGGATGCGCTGGTGGTGCCGTCGCGGTTCGAGCCGTGCGGTCTGACGCAGCTTTGTGCCTTGCGGTACGGCACGGTTCCGATCGTGTCCCGGGTTGGCGGGCTGGAGGATACGGTCGTCGACGCCGGGGATTTGTCCGCCACCGGCGGCAAGCAAACCGGGTTCAAGTTTGGACCGGTCACGACCGAAAATCTTGCCGGCGTCCTGCAACGGGCTTGCGCCACGTTCCACGACATTGCTGCTTGGCGACGGATTCAGCGCAACGGCATGTCGACAGACGTGTCGTGGCGCAGTCCAGCGAGCCGCTACGCTCATCTCTATCGTAGATTGGTCGAGTTGCCTCAGGAGCAAGTTGCCTGAAGTTGGCCTTGCCGAAAGTTCCTTGAGGCTCAAGTCCTCAAGTCCGAGCATCGCGCGGGCCGGATATCGAGAAAACTCCCAAGATGGTTAACGCCATTGCGGAATGTGTGTTGGCTGCGCCGGCGTGCCGGAACTTCTGCCGAAATCCTCGTGTTTCCTGTCACTTAGACCGGTTGTCGCGACGTTATCGTCGCAATGTCCCGAGCCGGCTTTGTCGTACGCACGGAGAAGGCGTACATATCGAGTTGGTTGCGTATGCAACCGGTCGCACTTTAGTCGAATTTTTCGCCACGACTGTGGCGCGACTGGGCGCTCGTGTGTTGACTGGGCGCTCGTATGTTGGAGGTTACAATGAACAGTCCTGCCACCGCCCTCCCGCCAGGACGCAGCCGATTGGCGCTGATCGTAGCAGGCGTTCTTGCATTGCTCGGTTCGTTGGTGGTCACGGCACCTGCGCAAGCCGGTTACTATGAAGGTTCCTATTACGGCTCGAATCCCTGTTCCTACCGCTGCGGCTATCCGCGCTACGGCTACGCGCCCCGCTATTACAACGGTTGCTCCGCGTGCGGCTGTTACCGGCGCTGCGGTTCAGGCTATCGATCGGGCCTTGTCTACGAGCGTCGCTTCGTCGAACGCGAATATATCGAGCGGCGCTATGGTTACGGCGGCTACCGCCGTCACTACGGCTGTTATCCGTACGGGGGCTGCCGCCGCTACGGCTACTATCCGTACGGGGGCTATTATCGATCCCGCCCGTGGGGCTATGGCTATGGCGGTATCGGGCGCCGCTGGCCAACGCCGTTTTACGGATATCAACCGTCCGCCGAGACATATGAGGAGGAGGCGCCGCGACCGCCAGCGCCGGTTTACGGCGGGAACGGCTACGAAGCCGATCCTTATGGCTACGAAAATTGAAACGGCGGCCAAGCGGAGCCCCGTGAGCAAGGCCGGAGTGCCGTCTAGATCCTAGAGCCCGCAAGCAGCATGTAGGCGCCGATCGCGAACCAGAAGGCGTAATTGCTGACAAGCGGTATCTCGATGAACACGCTGACGACCGCAAGGATCACCAGCAGGAGCGACACCACAAACCCAAAGTTCACTGCGCATATCTCCTCGCGCTGCGACGAAGCGCCTAAAAACCCGCTTAAATCGATCGCCGACAATGCGCGAGATGTTGTCACAGGTTCAACGGCCACGTCTGAGATACGTAGCCTGACAAGTATGCTTCCTCGCAATGCACGTGCGCTTTAGATTGTGGTGCTAGAGTGGAAGATTATGGTGCCTTCTCCCCCGAACGTCCGCCGCAAGCGATGGCCCGTTGCCCTTAAAAGGACGTCTGATTCGGGCATTTTTGAGAGCTTTAGTGGGAGCGTTCAAGGCCGGTAAGACATTCGTTCCGCGGATCGGCTTGGTTTCGGCGGGAGTTGTCGGCCGTGAGGATCCCGCGGGTGGAAACCCGCCTCCAAGAGCGTTCGCTGGCTTTGGTGGCGAGCCGGCATTCGCGTCAATGGTCGCCGTCATGTGAAGGAGAAGCTCGCATGCTCGTGACCGAACAAGACACCATCATGAAGAAATGGTGCCCATGATCCGGCTTCGCTGGGAATCCAGGCCATTTGCGTACAATCGCTCCAATCCGGGCCGCGGCGCCCGCTTTCGCAACATGCTGTATTGCCTGTTTTTCCCGCGCCTGGACCACAACATGAGGGGCATTTCTTCCGATGCCAGGGGTCGGGTTGCATGATGGGGCAATGGGAGACCAAACATCCGCCCTCATCCGAGCCGCACAAGGGATCGTCATCAGCGTCGCGCAAGGGCTATTGTGGCTTGGCAGGCTCGCCCGTCATGCTTATCGAGCAATGATGGATCGCGCGTTGCGTGGCGCAGCCCCGATGCCAATATTTCGACACTGTTTGGGCAAGCGGTGGGTCAATGCCATATCTAGGGCCGTTGCCGCAGCTGATTCGCCGCAATTTTCACCCAATTCAGCTCGGCCAATGACCGATTCCGGTCAGGAAACGACGGAATGCGGACCGCCAATGCCCAAAACGGGCCGCACGATAGCCGTTACGGAATATGGTTAAGAATTGGTACCTGTCGCTAACTGTCGGTCGTACAAGCGGTTTGCGGTCGCGCCGCGCGCAGACCAAGCGCGCGCCCAGATGGGAGGTCCGATTTTAGCCAAAAAAGCACCCGGTTTCGTCTGCCTTATCGACGCAGCAAAAACCGGTGGAGTTCGCCATGCGACGCCATGCTGTCATCCTCGCCGCAGCACTGGCATGGTTCATCAGCATCGAAAACGCCGAGGCAAAGCTCGACATCCTTGTCGACAAGGCAACGCAGCGCATGCTGGTCATCCAGGACGGGTACATGCGCTATATCTGGCCCGTCTCCACCGGCCGCGACGAGATGGCAACGCCAAACGGCGTCTACACGCCGCAGCGACTGGAGCGCAGCTGGTTCTCCAGCGCCTATTACAATTCGCCGATGCCGTATTCGATCTTCTTCCACAACGGCTACGCGATCCACGGCAGCTACGCGATCAATCAACTGGGGGGGCCAGCATCGCATGGTTGCATCCGGCTGCATCCCCATCATGCCGCACTGCTGTTCGACCTGGTGCAACAGGAAGGTCCGGGCAACACGACCATCGAAGTGACGGACGACGCACGCCCTGAACAGGCGTTATTGCCGGGGCGTGAGATCGCGGCACCAGGGCGTGAGATCGCAGCACCGGGGCGTGAGATCGCAACAGGACAAGGCTCATACCCGCCCGGAACCAGGATCGAACGTTATCGGGAACCCGGTGAGATGCCTGAGCTGGTCCCGGTGCAGCGCGGCAACCGGCCGATTGCGGTGAAAAATGCCTTGCCGCCGCCGCCCCCGCCGCCAGCCAGCCGGCGTGTCTTGGCCGATGTCATGAGGCCAGCACCCAGCCCAGCGCGCGCACCATGCGGAGGAGAGGCCGATACGGCCAACGAATCTCCGGACTGTCGTCCGAAACCGAAGGTCGTCGAGGGACCGCCGCCAGAACAGGCGCAACAGGCGCGTTCGAAACCGAAGGTCGCCGAAGGATCGTCGCCAGAACAGCCGCAACCAGCGCCAGCGGTCTATGGCTTCAAGCTTCTGCCTTCCTCCTGTTGGTCCGGTGGCGCGTCGCGATGGCGATGGTGGGCATCGAGCCAGGGAAATTCATGCAGGTAGTTTCCCGCGAACTGGTGCCCATCCCGGATCGGGTCCGGGCAGCCTTTCGTTGGAAAACGTTTTGCCGCATCGAGCAGATCATTCCGCCGCTTTCGCCGCTTGAGCGCCGAACATGCGCATTGGCGCCGGAAAGCCGCATGTCGTGCCGTCCGTGATCTTGACCTGATCCTCCCATGGCAGGCGGAAGGTGCCGTTCACCATGTCCTGCATGAACGTGTAGGGACAATCCATCGCGCCGCCCTTCACCGCGACATAACCGCGGTGCCAGAGCTGATAGATGTTGTTCTCGACCCCCCAGTTGATCCGCGCCTCGCGAACGAGATCGGCACGCACTTCGGCGGTGATGATCTCGTCCGGCCGGCTCGTGGTGCCGTGGGCGATGATCGTGCCATCGAAATTGACGATCATGCCTTCGCCCATGGAATCGAAGGAACCATCGGTGCCGCACATGCAGACATTGGCGGTTACCATGAGATTCTGGAACGCATTGGCCTGGTTGGTGAAGCGCCAGCTATCGCGGATCGGCGCGGTGTAGCCGGCGGTGCGGATCATGATCTCGCAGCCCTTGTAGGCGCATTCGCGCGCCATTTCCGGGAACATGCCGTCATGGCAGATGATCAAGGCGATCTTGGCGCCGCGCGGTCCTTCAATGACGGGGATCCCGACATTGCCGGGCTCCCAGGGCTCGACCGGAATCCAAGGATGGAATTTGCGGTAATAGAGCTTGATCTCGCCGTGATCGTCGATGATCAGGCCCGAATTGTAAGGGTTGCCGTCGGGGTTGAACTCCATGATGGAGAAGCAGCCCCAGATCTCGTGTTCGATGCAGGCCTTCTTGAACGCGGCCACTTCCGGGCCGTCGAGCCGGCACATGATCTCGCGATTGGTGTCCATGGAGAGGCCGTGCAGCGAATATTCCGGAAACACCACGAGGTCCATGGTGGAAAGGTTTCGCCTGGCCTTTCCGACCATCGAGACGATGCGCTCGGTCTGCCGCGCCAGATCGGCCTTGGTCACGACGACCGGCAACTGCAACTGCACCAGCCCGATGACGACGCCGTTGGGTGATTTGTTGAGCCCGCCAAGTCCGTTCATGTGGCCATCCCTCCCTTGATCAGGCGATCCGAGCGTAAGAAAAGCACGATTCAAATTGGTTCGCGTGCCCATTTTATCAGCGTTCACGGTGCCTCTTGGTTGGGCTCGGGCGTTGGCACCGCCTCCGCTCGGCACGACGTCCGATGGTCCGTGAAATACAAGTGCGCCAGTCACGGCGGCCAATTCGTCAGGTGAAACTCGTGGGCCGTGATCCCGGTTTCCTTCCGGGTCCTTTCATACAAGTAATACGGCTCCAACTCGCGTGCCGTCAGCAGGATCACTCGCCGCTGGTATTCGCCGCGAAGGTCTTGAGCAAACGGCGGACTTCGGGAATCTTGAACACGCGTGCACCGTTTACGCCGCCGAGGCGCGCGATCAATTGCCGCGTAATCAATCCTCCAGCACTAGGCTTGGCCCGCATGCCAATCATCTCGAATATTTTTTCGACGAGCGCTGGGACCCGTAATGCATAGAGGTAGGAATCATTTCTAACCGCATCGATGACAACGCCCACGCGCTCGGGTTCTACCCGAACGACTTCGTGACGCACCTGCATCGCCTACCCGAAGAATTCGTTCAGCTCCGGCACGTATGGAGGCTGAAATGTCTGTTGTTCCTCGTCGCCGGTCATCAAAACAGACGAGACGGGATGCTGGGTATAGAACCAGCGATCGCTACAGAACGGTTGGTCAGTCAAGGAAAACGAGACCTTCGTCTTTCCGCCCTCATCGCCGAATACGCCGAATGACGACGCTTCGCCGTCCCAAGTTCCGGGATGGTCGCTGTGTACCGCGGCAGGTGCGCGGGATCGACGCAGTGAAGCCGGATATCCGCAGCGCGGATATTCCAGAAGCGTACGAGGTCATCAAGGTCCGTCGCATTCGGAGAACAAATGCCTCTTGATAATTGTATCGCCACTGGATGGGTTAAGGTTTCACGATTGTCCATCGTCAAACTTCCTTTCGTGTGCGTGGTGGCTCACGATCGGAGGTTTCGGCGATGGGCGACCGCCGTAGATGTCAAACTTATACTGCCTCCCCGGCAGAGCCGGGGGGTCTCCCGGTTATGCTAGGAAGGTATCAGCAAGCGGGTCATCATCGGCCCACGTGACCGTTCTCACGTCCTGCTCGTCGCGGACCTTCCATTCGGGGGTGTGCTGAGAATGGACGAGCCTATTGTGGATGTCGAGCAGTTGAGCGCGCGTTGGCCTGTCCGTATCCCTGAGGAAGAGTGATTCGTGGAAGAAGTTGCGGGAGATGCGGAAACTGCTTGGGAAATTGCTTGACTGGGTCAGCGTCGCCAATCGGCCAGACCATATCAGTCGAAAACAGATCGATGATGTGCCTGGCCTCGTCGGGTCGGTCCGCCACCACGATGGGATTAAAACGTCCACCCCACGGGGTGTGGGTTAGGCAACCGCCCGTCGAAATGCGTCATGCTCGCCAGAGCGGATGACCCACGCCACCCGGAGTGGCCGGTAGCAGCTGTCGACGCGCGTGAAGATCCTTGCCTCTAAAAAACCGTCGCGCAATTCGGTGCGCCCGTCCGATTTGCGATCCAGCTTGAACCACGCCTACCCCTTCACCGCGCCCGCCGTCAGCCCGTGGATCAAATGGCGCTGCAGGAAGCTGAACAGCACCGCGACGGGGACCGTGCTCAGGATGACGCCGGCCGATAGCGGGCCCCATTGCACCTCGTATTGCCCGACCATGTAGAGCAGGCCTGCCGACAGCGTGCGCATGCTCGTCTCGGTCGTGAACGAGATCGCGAACAGCAGCTCGCTCCACGACACCACGAAAGCAAAGATCGCGGTCGCGGCGATCCCGGGGGCGGCGAGCGGCAGCACGATGCGGCACAGCGCGCCGAAATGGTTGCAGCCGTCGATCATGGCGCTTTCCTCGAGGTCACGCGGGATCGAGCTGAAATAGCCGACCATCATCCAGACCGTGAACGGCACCGTGAACGAGAAGTTCGAGTAGATCAGCGCCTGGTAGGTGTCGATCAGGCCGAGCGCGCGCCATTGCGTGAGTAGCGGCGCGATCAGCAGAACGCTCGGAAACATTTGCGTGGCAAGAAAGATCAAGAGCAGCGCATCGCGCCCTGCGAAGCGAAAGCGGGCGATGGCATAGCCGGCCAACACCGACACCACGGTGGTCGCGACCATGGTGACGGAACACACCCACAGGCTGTTGAGAAAGAACCGGGAAAACGGCGTGACCGGCGAGGTCCACGCATCGATGTAGTTCTCGAAGGTCGGGTGCACCGGCAAGTACTGCAGCGGCGTCGCATAGAGCTCCTGGCGATCCTTGAGCGAGGTGAGCAACATCCAGATGAACGGCCCAAGCGCAAACGCGGTCAGGAGCACGAGGCCGATCCAGACGACGGGGCCGGCCAGCACGCGCTCGGCAAGGTCTTTCGGGGCGGCGCGGCGCGTCATTCGGTTTCCTCGACGCCCTTGGTGACGCGCAGGTAAAGCCAGGTGAACGACAGCATCACCAGCAAGAGGACGACCGAGAGCGCGCCGGCGTAGCCGAAGTCGAGGCTCGAATAGGCCTGCAGCAGAGTGTAGGTCGACGTGATCTGCGTGGCGTTGGCGGGTCCGCCGCCGGTCATGACAAAAATCAGGTCGGCATAATTGAAGGTCCAGATGATCCGGGTCGCGGTCGCGACCACGATGATGGGCCGCAGCAGCGGCAAGGTGATGTGCCAGAAGCGGGCGAGTACACCGGCGCCATCAACATGGGCTGCCTCATAAAGCTCGTCCGGCACGGCCTGCAGCCCGGCCAGCAGCATGATGGCGAAGAACGGAATCCCCCGCCAGACATTGGTGAAGACCACCGCCGCCATCGCAAGATCCGGCGAGGAGAGCCAGGCGACGCGCTCGTGCATCCACCCCAAACGAATCAGAAGGTCGTTGATGACGCCGTAGTTCGGCTGATAAAGCCACTCCCAGATCAGTCCCACCACGACGCCCGGGATGATCCAGGGCAACAGCGTGAGCGTGCGCACCAGCGCGCGCCCCGTAAAAGCCTGCTGCAGCAGCAGTGCCGCGGCAAATCCAAACACGAATTGCAGGATGACCGAGCCGAACACCCAGACCACGGAATTCCTCAGCGTCAGCCAGAACACCGGGTCCTGAACCAGGCGGACGTAGTTGCTCAAGCCGGTGAAGCGGTAGTCCTGCGGCTTGTACAAGACATCCGCATAAAGGCTCATCTTGATCGCGAGGACGATCGGCACGACGACGGTCGCGAGCATGCACAGCGCGGCCGGCACGAGGTAGGAATAGCCGATCAAGAGCTTGCGCACCCGCCAGCTGATCAGCGGGCGGGGGCGGGGCGTGGCGACGGTGAGCGTGGTCATGATGGTTCCTGATCCGGGCTGCGTAGCGACTCGGTCATTCGGGGGCGACGCCACCGGGCCCGGCCTTCGGCCGGCCCGATGATAACTCCGCATCGAACCCGGAATCGCGAGATTCCGGGTTCGCTTCGCGCCCCGGAATGACGGGCGCTTACGACATTTCCTTCTTCAGAATTTCGGCGAAGCGGTCGAGGCAGTCCTTGGCGGATATCTTTCCAAGGATCGCCTGCTGGATCAGCGGCACGCCATCGGAGTCGATCTTGCCGCCCCAACCCGGGTAGGCGAGATAGGGGCTGACGATCCCGATGGGGAACGAATTGACGAAGCCTGCAAGCGCCGGGTCCTTGGCGAATTCCGGCCGATCGAGCACCGACTTGCGCGCCGGCAAGAGGCCGAGCGTCGAGCAGTATTTGAGGCTCGGCTCGTCGTCGAGCATGAAGCTCATGAATTGCCACGCGCCGTCCTTGTTCTTGGCGCCCTTGAACATGGTGAGCGTCTCGGAGAACCAGAACGAGGCGCGCTTGTTCGCCGGACCGATCGGCACCGGCAGCGTGGCAAAATTGTCGGCGCCGACGTTCTTCTTCTGCTGGCCGCTGGAGCCGGAATTATGCTGATACATGCTGGTGACGCCGCGCCCGAAGGTTTCGACGATCTCGACAAAGCCGTCGGTCGCCGCGCTCGGCGGCGTGACCTTGTGCTTGAGCGCGAGGTCGACATACCAGGAAAGCGCGTCGATGGCTTCCTTGGAATTGATCACCACCTTGCCGTCCTTGAGCACTTCGGCGCCGTTGGCATAGGCGAATTCGCTCGGATAGAGCAGTGCCCAGGTGCCGCTGCCGCGCATCCCGTAGCCGTATTGATTCTTGTCCGCCTTGGTGAAGGCCTGCGCCAGCTTGAGGAATTCGTCCCAGGTCCAGTCCGGCGTCGGCTCCTTGAGACCGAGCTCCTTCAGACGGTCGGTGCGGTAGTAGATCCCGTCGAGCGTTACGGAGAGCGGAAGCGAGACGACCTGGTCGTTGATGGTCACGGTTTGCCAGGCCGTCGGCGCGACATCGGCATAATGCTTCCAGGATTTTGCGCGTGCGGTAATGTCTTCCACTGCACCCATGCCGTTGAACTGGCCGACCCAGTTGTCCCACACCTGGCACAGATCGGGCGGACTACCGCTCGCGATCGCGCTGATCAGCTTCTGACGCGCCTGCGCCTGCGGCACGTATTCGATCGCTACCGCAAAATCCTTTTGCGACTGATTGAAGCGCTCGGCCAGCGAGTTCATCAGCGCGATGCGCGTCGGCTCGGGAACGCTCCATTGAAAGCGTACCGGCTCGGCGCCCCACGCCTTTCGCGCGCCGATCAACGGGGCGTCCCACCAGGCGAGATCCGCCGCGGCGATGACGCCCGCCCCCGTGAGTGTATGCAGCAGCTTGCGACGAGACAGCGAAGTTCGCTCATCCATCCTGGACCCTCCCCGTGGCTTAAGCCTTTTCGAGCCCTTTCCGGCTCTGGTTTGATGCATCATGCCACGGCATGCCGGACGGGAGAAGTGGCGGGACATCCGCCGGGCCCGCGCGGCCGTCGACCCCGGGCGGCCTTGAATTGCCCGTAATATTACTGGGAAAAGCGTCGCTGCGCGCTCCAACAGAGCGGCGGCCCGGTCCGCCGTTGGGCCGCAAATGCTGCAATAAAATGCATTCTTAACCGTGCCGAGGCTCCGGCGCGGCCGACCCCTTGCCGTTAACGCGATTCGAAGCAGCGAACGGCGTCAACCTCAATGTCCCGATGAGCGGAGCGCTAAAGCGCGCAATCGCAAATCCGACCGATAGCGGCGATCCGGAGACCTATACGATACGAAATGCCGCGCAATGATCGGGCAAGTTCGCAGCGCCCGGCGATCGGGCCGGTGAACAGCGAGCGGCGGTCGGATTTAGAGACATCGGTCACGGCTCGCCGTCGTTGATGCAAAAGCGGAACCGACGCCAGCATTGACGCAAACGTCCGCCCTTGCACGATTTTGGTCGCGACCGGCGGGCTGACGAACCAGCCGCGCACGCATGTTCGATTGTCGCGGCAGCTGTTCTCACCGGATGAAGTAGAACGGGTTAGGCACCTTGAAGGTGCAGCCGCTATGCCCGCCATCGATGTCGCTCATCTGATCGCCGACACCGGCAATGATCGTATAGCCCTCGGCTTCGACGTTAATGCGCTCCTTGGTCTTGTAGTCCTGCACCGTTCCGCTCTCCCCGTCGGGTCGGGTTCGAAGCTCGGTCCAGCCTTCGTAGCCTGCGTGATCGAGGTTGAGGATGGTGATGTCGCGTTGGCTGTTCGGACGGCCGGTGATGAAGATCACCGCAACGCCCTTGGCCTTTGCCGCCTCGAACAGCTTGTGCGCCGGCGCGATCGCCGTGGCGCTGCCTTTGAGGACCCATGCGTTGAACCCGCACGGACCCGCCGGCAACTCATCGCACGAGCCGTCGGGCACAAAACCGAAATCATCCGCGTGCAAATTGGGCCAATTGGTCAGCGACGTTTCGTCGATGTCGAGCACCAGCGCGGGCCGCTTCGCCTCGCTGGCGTTCTTCTCGACGTAATTCTGTGCCGACTCGAACACCGCGGCGACGTCGGCATCGTAGAATTTCTGGTGATACTCGACCAGCAGGTCCTTGATGGGGCCGAGATTGAGCGTGGCCGGGGGTGGTGGCGCTGCGGGAATGTGGTTGGATACCGAAGCCGGACACGCGTCCGCGGCAGCCCCTGCGGAACTTGGCACAAGCGAAAGCGCCGTGACGGCAGAAGCGACGATCAAGAGATTGCGGTACCGGTCCGTGCGCATCGTCATTGCCTCCGAGACTATGCTGCAGTGAAAAGCGTGATGACTTTGAATCAATCGTCATCGCGCTCACCTTGCTGTTTGAGCATGACCTCCAAGCAAACGCGTTCCGCGTTTGTCAGCTCAGGGGAAAGCCGACGCCCCGTTTGCGTCAACGGGGCCCTTCGGGTTCGAACCATGTTCAGCCGCGCGTCTTGAGGTCGCCAGCGATGCTGTCCGCCGTCCGCAGCGCCAGCGCCGACAGCGTCAGCGTCGGATTGGCAGTGCCGCCGGTCGGAAACGTGCCGCTGCCGACCAGATACAGGTTGTTGTGATCATGGGAGCGCTGGAACGAATTGACCACCGACCTCTTCGGGTTGTCGCCCATCCGGTAGGTCCCCATGATGTGGCCGGCGCCGCCATAGGTGAGCGTAACGGGCTGGCCGTCGATGATCTCTTCGAAACGGCCGGGATCGCCGCGCGCGGGATCGGGAGGACGATGGGTGAAATCCGTCGCGCCCATCTTGTCGAAGATCAGCTCCCGCATTCGATAGGCCGCGACGATGCCCTGCCTTGTGTAGTCCGAAATATTGTATGAAATCTCCGGCCGCGGCAGTCCCAGGCCATCGGTGAATTCCGACGACAGCGTCACTCGGTTGTTCGGATCAGGATCCTGCTCGACCAGGAATCCGATCCGGAACTGCCGCGTAATCAGATCGTTCAGCTTGTGGGCCAGGTCGGCGCCAAACAGCGCCGCGTTGTCCTTGCCGAGCTGGTTGAATTCCTGCGTATTGAGGCCGCTCGAGTTTATTCCATTGACAAAATCGATGGCCGTCACGTGCGGATCGGCGCCGAACTGGCCGCCGGCAATCACGTAGTTCCAGCCCTCATTGCCGATGTCGACCCGGAATGCGGCGCGCTTGGCGCGGAACGGACCGTCGCAGAGATCGCCGATCCCTGAGGTGATCAGCGGCCCGCGATAGGGAAATACCGGCTTTGCCGCCGGCGGCAGCAATGCCCAGGCGACGTAATACGGGTGATCCATCAAATGGCGCCCGACCATATCGCTGCTGTTGGCGACGCCCTTGGCAGTCCGCCCCTGGTTCTTCGACATCAGGAGCAGCCGCGGCGTCTCGATGGCGTTGGCGGCGATGACGTAGATCTTGGCCTTGACGCAACCTTCTCCGGTCTTTGGTCCGGCCTCGTCCTTGTATCTGATGAAATTGATCTGGCTGACGCGTCCGTCCTCGACGATGATCTCGTTGGCCACCGCGTGATCGACAAGGATCGCGCCCTTATCGGTCGCTTCGTTCAAGGTAATGGTCGGGTCGTATTTGGCCTGGATCGGGCAGATCGGAATGCAATTGGTATTGCCGGCGCAGGCCCGCCGGTTCCCATAAGGCTGCGAATTGCGCGCCGCCGGCAGGCTTCGCACCTTGACCTCGGTGACGGGATTCTCCATTTCGAGGAATTTGGTCTCGTCTTCGGTCAGCTTCGAGAGCACTTCGCCGACGCGCTGATCAAGCAGCGACGGCGGAATCTTCGGCATCGGGTAGCTGTAACCCTTGGGAAAGTCGATGCCGAGAAAGCTTTGCTCGTTGACGTCAGCCGAAACGCCGAGCTCGGCCTCCGCCCTCGCATAAAAGGAGCTCAAGGATTGAGAGCTGATGGCTTTCGGCCAATCCGGGAGCGGGAAATTTGGTTGCTCCTTGCCGAAACTCGATTTCATGGTGAAGTCACGCGGCACAAGTCTCAAGGAGGTGCCGAGCCAATGCGACGTGCCGCCGGCGACACGTTCGTAGGTGCTGGTGAAAGGCCGCGGGCCTTTCTGGATTAGATAACTTTGTTCGGGATCCTTCCAGTTGACTGCGGCTAGCGACAGCACCGTCGGCCTGCCGGCAGCTACCTTCGCCGGATCGCGCAGCTTGACATCGGTGTCCTTCAATTTGAGCTTCGGAGGAAACGGGCTCTCCGGCACCTTGGCGGTAGCTTTGTAAAATTGCTTCATGTAGTCGTTGATATTTGGCGGAACGCCCGGCCCTGCCTCAAGAACAACGACCTTGATGCCCTTCTGGCTCAATTCATTGGCGATCAAGGCTCCGGCAAAACCGGACCCGACGATCGCAACGTCACACTGCATGCAATTATTGGCGGCCATGGCTGGCTCCCTCAAGGAATTGTTGCTGTGATGAAACCAAGAGGAGATTTACTGTCGTTCGGATCGACCGGCTCCCGCGACCAGTAGCCGAATTGCAGGTTGCTGTAGCCCATCGGATGGACCTGTGCGATTTGCCAGACCAGGCCCAGGGTGTACGCCTTCGCCGAAACGACCTGCGAGGGGACGAATGTACGGGTGCCTGGCGCGGCGTTCTTTTTCAGATCCTCCGGCTTGTACCAGGAGCCGAGATACCAGAGCAAAACGATGCTACGCGCCAGAAACTTAGTATCGTCGCTGGCGTTAACCGCGGTGATGATGTCGGGTATCGACTTCGAATGCGCCTTGGTAATCTCCAGCAATCGTTCGAACGTCGGACCGTCGTATAAATTGATCCACGCGAAGTACTCATTCTTGATGTTGAACGGGTCGACGCCGGGATCCGATTTCAGCACATCATCCTTGTTCTGTCCGAATTCGGGCGCCAGACTAAGTATTTGAACCCCGGTGAGCGCCTCGGAAAGCACCAGGAAGGCCATCATATCCTGGCTCGAACTTGGATCGGCGGTGCGAGCGCAAGCGGGCAAGTCGCTTGCACCGACAGCGGCTACCGCGGTCGTGGCTACCGCGCCGGCGAGCATGACGCGCCGGGAGACTTCGCCGCTCTGTTCGTCGTTAGCCACGCCTGACGCGCTTCGATTGCGTCCCCGATGCGATGACGTGCTCATGGTGGCCTCCCAATCCTTCAACTTCTTAGAATTCCGTGCGCATCGGCCGCATCAAATTCCTGCCTACTGCGCTTTCTCCAACATGAACGTGAAGTCCGACTGATTTAGATGCACCTGGTCCGGCCTTGGATTCGACGCACCGCTCTGAAAGCCCACCGCATTGCCGTGACAGGCGATGCAGCTCGACGACGCCAGCGGAATCTCTCCCTGGCTGTAGGTTTCCAAGGTGGAATTCGCGAAGTAAGTCGGTGCCGGCGAACAATTCATGTCTGGCTGCTTCAGAAAATCGGTCTTCGGCCCCGGTGCGCCGGGACTTACCGCGTGCAGCGACGTGCACTCAATAAACAGGCTCGGCCATTGCGTGCTGAGCAGCAGGTAATTTTCCCACACGGTGCCTTGCACCATGCTGTGAAAAATCTTGTTCATGTTCTTGGCCGCATCCGTCAGCGGCGTTTCGCGAACGATCTGGCTCTTGAACTTGGCGTCCTTGAATTTCAACTGCAGCGCCGGATCGGGCTGCCAAAACTGTCGCGGCGGCGTCGCGTTCTCTTCCGCGCAATTATCCTTGCAATTGACGTTGAAGAAATTGTACGGGCCGTCGAACTTCTTGGCCGCGACCTCATCCTTGTCCGGCACGTTCTTGACGTGCTCGAACGAAGTCCAGATCCACTGCGGACGGCTCGCGGTCTTGTGCACCGCATGGAAGCCGATCAACCCCAGCGTTTCCGGCAAGCACGGCCGCTTCGCCTTCGGATCGCCTGGCGGCATCAAGACGAGCGCCTTCACCTGGTGAAAGGTATCCGGCTTGGGTTCGTCGGGTCCGAGAATCTTCCAGGAGACCTTGAGCATGAAGGCTCCGGTATCTGCGACGACCGCCTCTTGCGTCGGCGTTGCGTCTTTGGAATTTTGACCGACCGGAAAGTCGACCGCGAGGCCGGAGTTGGCCGCGCTGTCTTGCCCGGGCTTGCTGAACAGATGATGCTCCAGAATGTAGTTGAACATCTGCCGGTTCATGAGGATGTCGAAGATCGCGTAGCGGCCCTGCTGATCGATCAACGGGCCGGTCTTGAACGGCTCGTTGAAGCTTTCCTCGATCATCTTGACGACCATCCGGTCAGGCATCTGCTTGTGCAGGACGGCGCATTCCTCCGGTATCAAGCGCTCCCGCTCCGCTAGCATCCCGGCCTTGTCGCTCGGCCATTTCGGCGGCTGCAACTTGGCAGGCAGCATGACGTCGAGAAGCTGCTTGAAATTGTCCATGCTCTCCCATCGGGTCGGCGTGTCCGGCTGCGAATGAAGGATCGTGGTCTTTCCGTCCGCGGGAGCATTCAGCGCGAGAAAAGTGCGCCACGAATAAACATCGAAGCCGCGCTGCAGGTTTGCGAGCCCAACGTCCTCGGGGCCGACCGGGTTCACCCGTTCCTGACAAGGCAGATCCGAATTCAAGATGTTGGCTTTGTCCTGGTCGCTGACGGGGATATTTCCCGGAGGCAATTCCGGGCCTGCCAGCTTGCCCTTGAATGGATCGGAAAATGCACCGGGGGTGGGCAGCAAGGGATTAGGATTGCACTTCAGCTGCAGCGGGAGCGGCTTGATAGGTGGCGCAGCCGTCGCGGCGGCTGTTTGCGCCGATGCCGGCGCCGACATACCACACGACACAATCACGGCCGCGGCGGTGGCGAGTTGAGCTGCGAACAGACGGTTATCGCGCATGATCGGCATCCCCTTTCGGGTTAGCGGAATCCAGAGCCAGTCAGGCAATGACTTTTCAAGAACGGACTTTAGTGAAACCAGTGAGCGAGATTTGCGATCTGCTTCACAAATGGAATGAATAAATTAGCGCACGCAAATATCGACACACTTTCGGAATTCTATTTTAGATAGAACTAGGTCCCGCCGCAGCCGAATCGGCGGGTGGGATTGGTCGGATCAGCATTCGGCGATGCAGCAAACGCTGCTAGCTAGCCGCCATTCCGATCGGGGCTTCCAGACCGGTCTTTAAGAATGTCACACGCAAACAAGGTCGCTTCGAATTGCAACTTAAGCGTGCCGAGACAATCCAAGGGACCTGGACGACCTCGATCCCTGTGAGGCAGCGGCTCGCCTCGCGCAGGCGGCGCCGTCAATCGATCTGGCTGGGGCGCGAGACCTGCGTTTCGGCTTTCGTGGCGACGGAACCGGTGTCGAAGGCGCGCGGCTGGGTCAGCACTTCGGGGCGCAGGATATCGTCGAGCTGTTCGCGGGTGAGCAGCTTCTTTGCCAGCACCAGATCATAGACGCTGTCCCCCGTGCTCAGCGCCCGCTGGGCGATCTCGGTGGCGTTGGCGTAACCGATATAGGGATTGAGCGCGGTCACGATGCCGATCGATCGCTCGACGCCGCGGCGCATATGCTCGCGATTGGCGGTGATGCCCTTCACGCACCTCTCGGCCAGCGTCAGGCAGCCGGCGCGAAGATGATTGACGCTCTTGAACAGGCTGTGGGCGATAATCGGCTCGAATGCATTGAGCTGCAACTGACCGGCCTCGGCCGCGAAGCTGACGGTGACGTCGTTGCCGATCACCTCGAACGCGATCTGATTGACCACCTCGGGAATCACCGGGTTGACCTTGCCCGGCATGATGCTGGAGCCGGCCTGCATCGGCGGCAGATTGATCTCACCAAGGCCGACCCGCGGTCCCGAGGATAACAGGCGCAGATCGTTGCAGGTTTTCGACAGCTTGACCGCGACCCGCTTCAGGACGCCGGAGAGCTGCACGAAGCTGCCGCAGTCCTGCGTGGCCTCGACCAGGTTTGTCGCGGTCACGACCGGAATGCCCGTGGTGTCGCGCAAATGCCGGCAGACCGCGCCGGCATAATCCGGGTGGGAATTGATGCCGGTGCCGATCGCGGTGGCGCCCATGTTGATTTCACAGATCAAGAGCACCGCTTCTTTCAGCCGCTGCTCGTCTTCTCCCAGCATCACCGCATAGGTCGAGAATTCCTGCCCCAGCGTCATCGGCACGGCGTCCTGCAACTGGGTGCGGCCCATCTTGATGATGTCCTTGAACTCCTTGGACTTCTTATCGAAGGCATGGCGCAGCACCGCCATGGCTTCGACGAGGCGCATGATTCCGGTGTAGGCCGCGAGCTTGAGCGCCGTCGGGTAGACGTCATTGGTGCTCTGGCTCATGTTGACGTGCTCGTTGGGATGCAAGAAATGATAGTCGCCCTTAGGCCGACCCAGCAGCTCCAGCGCCCGATTGGCGATGACCTCGTTGGCATTCATGTTCGTCGAGGTCCCTGCCCCGCCCTGAATGACATCGACCACGAATTGTTCGTGCAGCCGGCCGGCCCTGATTTCCTCGGCGGCGGCGACAATGCCATCCGCACGCGTCGCATCAAGCAAGCCCAATTCCTGATTGCTCCTCGCCGCCGCCAGCTTGATCGAAGCCAGCGCCACGACAAGGTTCGGATAGATCGAGATCGGCGTGCCGGTGATCGGAAAATTCTCGACCGCGCGCAACGTGTGGACGCCATAATAGGCCTCCGCGGGAATGTCCCGGTCGCCCAACAGATCGTGTTCGCGTCGCGTGTTCATCTCAAAGGCCTTTCGGTGTTCGTCGAATCGCGATGAAATCAGGAAGACGCAGCTTTTCCAAGCCTCGTCTTTTTTCAAGCCTCGTTGCGCCCGATGATGGGCTTATCTCGCGCTCCGCGAGCCGGTATTCTCATGACAGCGCGTTGCCGGTATAGAGGCTCGCCGGCCGGCGGCGCTCCGAGCAGCCGGCCGGCCCGTTTTCCACTCCCGTCCAATGATCGAGATCATGCAAGACCAAAAAGCCGAACTGATTCGCAGACTGCTCACCGACCTCGTCGCCTTTGACACCGTGAGCGATCGCACCAATCTGCCGCTGATCGGCTATATCGAAAATTATCTCGCATCCTTCGGCATCACCGGGCGGCGGATCGTCGACGAGAGCGGACAGAAGGCGTCGTTGTGGGTGACAATCGGGCCCGACGACAGGCCCGGCATGGTTTTGTCAGGACATACCGACGTGGTGCCCGTCGCCGGGCAAGACTGGAGCAACAACCCGTTCGAGCTCATCGAGCGCGACGGCCGGCTTTACGGCCGCGGCACGACCGACATGAAGGGTTTTGTCGCGGTCTGTCTCGCCATGGTCCCGGAAATGCATCAGGCGAAGCTGACGATGCCGATCCATCTGGCGATTTCCTATGACGAGGAAGTGGGCTGCGTCGGCGTCCGCCCGCTGCTCCGCCAACTCGGCCGCGCGCCCGTCAGGCCACTCGGCTGCTTCGTCGGCGAGCCCACGCAAATGCAGGTGACGATCGGCCACAAGGGCAAGCATGGGGTGCGCGCCACATTTCGCGGCCAGGCCTGCCATTCGTCGACCGCCCCGAGCGGCGTCAACGCCATCGACTATGCCGCCGAGTTGATCACTGAGATCCGCCGGCGCGCCGCCGAGCTTGCCAGGCTTGGAACGCGCGACGAGATGTATGACGTCACGCACACGACCCTGCTGACGAGCATCGTGCAGGGCGGAACGGCGCTGAATATCGTGCCGGATCGCTGCGCGGTGGATTTCGAGGCCCGCGGATTGGGTATCAGTGAATTGAAAGAGGTGACCGATGCGATCGTCGCCTGGGCAAAAGCGGCGATCGAACCTGCGATGCGAAGCGCAAATCCGGGCTGCGGCATCGATTTTGAGGAAATCCTCGAATATCCCGCGCTCGACATGAACCCCGCGCATTCGCTGGTCACGCTGGCCAAGCAGCTCGCGGGGCGCAACAGTCACGCCAAAGTCTCGTTCGGCACCGAAGCCAGTCTGTTCGTCAGCATGGCCGATATACCCGCCGTGGTGATCGGGCCGGGCTCGATCGCGCAGGCGCACAAGCCGGACGAGTTTGTCGAGCTATCGGAGCTTATGAACTGCGCCGACTTCATCGAGCGGCTGATCGCGCATTGCACGACTAATCGCGGCCTCGAGGTATCGCAGCCTTGAGGTTAAAGACCTATTTCCGGAAATCGATACTGCGCAGGATGATTCCGGGAGGCGTGCCTTCGAATTCCGATGCGAGGAATTTGCGAGCGGCACGTTCCTCGATCCGATCGCGCAGCCTCATGAATTGTGCTTCGCGCTCATTTGCCCTGCTTCGGCTCACGCTTTCCAATTCATCGAGGGCGGAGGTGCTGATCGCACAGGGTATCTCCCTCTCGCCGTCGATCATGGAAAACTGGATCACCATCCGTTCGAATTCGTAACCCTGAAAGCTGCCTCGTGTGAGTGCCATGACTAGTTTCCCTCTCTACCCAAGCGCGAGAAGGCTTTTGGTCGTGCTCACGGGCAACAATCCGTTCAGCCCTCGTCCGAGAGCCGGGCAAAGTCCGCAAGCACGGCCGCAACCAAATCACGATGATGGGCGTCGCCTGGCGCTAGCCCCGCAGCGTATAAGTTCAGGACGTAACGCGCTTTGGCCGCCGCCTCCAGCCACGATGCCGCCGGAGCCGACAGCAGCTGGTTTTCGAGCTCACCCTGCCGATCGCGCAGGTCTTTCGCGTTTTTCTCGGCCTCCGCCAGCACGCGCCTGATATTGGTGGCCTTTTGCGCGGCCATGCCCCGGTGCTTGTCAAGATCGAGCGGCTCGTCACCCACGCGGCGCGCCGATGCGCTGCGCATCGTGAAGCAAGCGACTACGCTGCGCTTCTTGAGGCGCTCCGCTACGCTGCGCATCGTAAAGAGCGATCGCGCTGATGGAAATCATCTCCATCGTCGAACCCTGCGCTCTTTTGGCCGAACTGGCCAGCGCTTTCTTGCCAGGTCAACTGGCCGAACCAGCCGGTCGGCTCTCACCTGCGCGATTATTCCCGTGGCGTTTTAACGCTCGCTATTCCAAGGACCCGGGCGTACTGTCGGCCATCACCGCGGTTTCGCCGGCATTTCACAGTGACCTAGGGTAACGAAGGCTCCCGCCGAAGCGCGAGGAGCTTGTATTGTCTCAGTTTCGTCTGGCCGACTGGATTGTGCCATCGGTGATCATCCCGCCGTCTCTTCGTTCGCCCGGTGCGCGCAGTGGCCGTCATGAATGGATAGGACAGTGCAACTGCAATACCTGATCAGCGGGAACAATCGATTCGTTCGCGTCAATCTTGGCCGCGCCACGGCGGAGGGCGCGTTGACAACGGCAAAGCAGCTTTTGCGGGAAGGCTATATGGACGTCAAGATATGCACCCCGCGAGGCCAGATCCTGCCGTCCGATGAATTCGGTCAGCTCGAAGAATAGGAAGCCAGAAGCGTTCACGACACCAAAAGGTGCGAGGCAGCATCGGTTCCTGCTTCACCATCAAAGCAAAAGGAGATCGTTATGGCCAAAGGCGAGCAAAGAGGCAATCGCGAGCAAAAGAAGCCAAAGAAAGAGAAGATCAAGGTGATCGCAGCGGCGCCAAGTCAAAAGACGGCCGGTTGGCAGCCGACCTTCGGCTCCGGCAAAAAGAAATAGCGACGCGCCATCGCGCGAGAGCGCTTGTTCGGGTTCGCAAGAGCAGCGCTTTCCCGCCCGGCGCTGGGCGTGAAAGGGCTGCTTCGTGCGAGCGACTTCGTTCGCGGTGAAAAAACGCTATCGCATGGCGCGTTCGCGATAGGCCTCGATTCCGCGGAAGATGTCCTTTTCCGGAATCCATTCGCCGGTTTCGTCCATGACGCCCGCTTCGAGCATCGCCGCCGCGCAGGGCCAATGCAGCTCGACCCAGCCCGGTATCTCGGCCTCACGCATGCCGTGGCGGCGGCAGATGCGTTCGGCCATCTCTCGCGCCAGCGGTTCGATGTTGGAACGCGTGATATTGGAACTCATGGCCTATGATCGCATAAGGCCGCTCTAGCAGCAATTCGGCGGCGACGGCGATCTGACTTCAATCAGGCCCGAACAGCCTGATTTGCGGAGATTCGGCCCTCGCCGGCTCGCCGACGAAATACCTTGGCTCGGTATATCTCGGCTCGGTGTCTTCCCGCACGCTCTGCTCGACGTCACGCAGGTCACGCTCGCGCGGCTCTCGATAGCGACGCCTGTCCGCCCATTGCTGCTGACGGCGGTCGGCCTTCCGCTTCTCCGCCAGCCGCTTCAAATCGGCATCGCGCGCCTTCGCCATGGCGTCTTGTGATGTGGAGGCTTGCTGATCTGAGTTGCCCTGAACAGTCGAGGTGGAAGGTTTTGGAGGCGACGCCTCGGCCGGTTTGGCGGCCGCATTGTTCGCCGCGGTCGTCTCGGACTGCGCGGCTGGTTGCGCGGGTTGCGGCGCAGGATTGCTTGCCTCGGTCTGCGACGGCTGTGGATTTTGCACGGGCGGCTGGACGACGGTCGAGCCGGCAGCCGGCCGCGTCGCAGCGAGATAGGACGGCGGCTGCGACGGCTGGTTCGTATCCTTGACCGGATCGAGCGCCCGGTCGGCCTGCATCCGCTGCTCCAGCTTGGTCATCTCTTGATTGGAGGCACGCGGAGACACGATGTTCGCTATCGTCAATCCCCCGCCAAGGCCGGCGGCGATCGCAATCACCACGGTTCCCGCCCCTGCAAAATAGGCCATTGAAGTGCGCATGGTTCAACTCCCTGATCCATGCGGCAACGCCAGAGCCGGTGTGATGTTCCTGGACGTGCGAGGACTAACTGGTCGGAACCCGAGGGGCCACGACGTGGCGCAGGCCGACCACCGTCTTATCGATTGTGAACCACGCCCGCAGGACTCCGCCGCCTCAAATCGCCGAGGCAACCTTGTCCAGCCCGATGATACGGGCGAGCTTGCGCACTTCGTCCTTCTGGTCTTCGCGCAACTGGAACAGCAGCGGCATCGCCGCCGATTTGAGCTGCTGGACCTCATCGGAGTCCGGATCGATCGCCGTCGCAGCTGTGACGTTCGGATTGGCTTGACGCGCCGCATTGAGCTTTTGTGCCACGGTGCGCAACGCGCTCTCCACCGCTGGCCAATAAGATTCCTGCGACGAGGACAGTTTCAGGCGCTCCTTGATGCCAGCGATCTGCGCGTCGCTGAGCAGCGCATAGGATTTTTGCGGCTGCGGCTTGCTTGCCGCCTTCGGTTTCGCCGGTGCGGCAACAGCGGCGGGCGCGGCAACAACGGCGCGCGAGGGCGCGACCTCCGGCAGCGACGCCACGGCCTTGGCCGCCTCGACCTCAGCGGGGCTAACGTAAGCAAAGGCCTGACGCAACGGCTCGCTGATGTCGGCGGCTTGCTGCGGCTCGGTAGAGGCGACCCTTGCCCCCGTCAGCTTGTCCTGCTTGCTTTGCCGGTTGGCAACGACCGGGCCCTCAACAACGGCTGCCGTCAGGTCCGCGCCGGCGTCCGGCACGCCGCCACGGGCGAGAATGCTGGTGACTGCGGCTCCGGCGACAAGGAAGCAGGTCAGCGCGAGGATGGTGATGGCCTTCGTCAAGTAAATCTCCGTTCCAGACCACGATCCACGCTCTAATTCTCCGAGAGAACTGGGCGTTAATTAAGGCTTCGCTGGGGCAACCCCGGGTTCGTCGAGCGCAAAAAAGAGCTCGATCGGCCGAAATTCAGGCAGCAGCGTCAAGCTCATAGGCGTCCTGGATGTCGGCGACGATGTCGGAGGCTTCCCACACGCCGCGCGGCTCGACTGACTTCAGGCTGACCGTCCAGTTGCTGCCCCTCTTGGTGCGCGGCGTCGAGACGACGTCGAACTGCACGTTGCGGCACAGCGGATGCCGCTGCAGCGCATTGGTGACCCGGAGCCTGATCTCCTCCAGTGTTGCCGGAGTCTTCGCAAGAAGCGTCTCGAAATCCATCGCCCTTCCCCTGTGATCCTGCCCCTGGCAGCGACCCTGCCGCAGCTTTGGGAAATAAGGGGATGTTGGGACGGTAAGGTTAACGGCGCGTTAAGTCGAGTACCGGGACCAATGGAATTCGCGCGCGCTATTCGCACATCCGCGGCGCGGTACTCCGCTTGCGTGCGCGCGATCAATTCCGCAACCGCCGGCACGTCCGCGACACCCGACGTCGAATGGCCCGCGCTCCAGATGTCGCGCCAGCGTCTTGGACGCGCCTCGCGCGCGCCGACGTCGATGTCCTTGCCGATATCAATCGCGCCGCGCGCGGGAAGGTCGTCGGGGTCGAGGCCTGCGGCGACGATGGAAGGTTTCAGCATATTGGTCTTAAGGCCGGTGAAGGCGGTGGTGAGCAGGATATCGTCGGCGCTGCTTTCGACCAGCATCGCCTTGTAGCGCGCGTCCGCCATGCTCTCGCGCGTCGCGATGAACTTGGTGCCCATATAGGCGAGATCGCAGCCGAGCACTTCGGGCGCGCGCAGCGCCTGGCCATCACTGACGCCACCGGCCAGCACGATCGGGCCTTCGAAGAACGCCCGCACCGCGCGCACGAAAGCGAACGGATTGAGCCAGCCGGTCTGGCCGCCCGCGCCCGCGGTGAGCAGCACCAGCCCGTTGGCACCGGCTTCGACCGCGCGCTCGGCGGGGCGGATCGACGCGACATCGGCCAGCACCAGCGCGCCGGCATCATGCAACGGTTCAATCACCGCCGCCGGCGAGCCGACCGAGGTGATGACGATTTCGCTTCCATACCGCAGCAGCACGTTCAGGTCTTCGTTCAGCCGCGCATTGGAGCGGTGCACGATCAGGTTGGGACAGACCGGCGCGAAAGGTTTGCCCTGCTCGTCCGAATGACGCTGCAGCGCGCCTTCGATATCGGCAAGCCAGCGGTCGAGCTCTTCGGGGCTGCGGCAATTCACCGTCGGAAACGCGCCGATCACACCGTTGCGGCAGGCGGCTGTCACGAGTTCGATGCCCGAGATCAGAAACATTGGCGCGGCGATCAGCGGAAGGCTGAGGCGGTCGCGAAAGCGTGCAAGGCGATCGGCGGTCAGCAAGGGCTTTGGTCCTTGAGCGATGGCTTCATTGTGCTGGCGTTGTCGCCAACCTTGGCACGATCGAAGGCCAAAAACAAAGCGCGAGGACAACATGAGCAATCCGCTCTACGCATTTCCGACGACGTGCGAGCAGACGCTGCAAGCCCTGGCGCGCTATCCGTCGCGGACCGCGTTCGCTTGGCCGGACGGATCGATCACCTATCAAGGCACCACCGACCTGATCGGCCGCATCCAGAACGTCTTCACGGGGCTCGGCCTGAAACCCGGCGCTCGTGTCGCCTTCCTTACTGCCAACCGCGCCGACGCCTGGTGCGCGGGCGTTGCCGTGCAATTGTCGCAACTTGCCGTCACCTGGCTGCATCCTTTGGGCTCGCTGGAGAACCAGCTGTTTCGGCGTGAGGATTCCGAGGCGCAGATGCTGGTGGTCGACATCGGCCGCCTTCCGCGACCGCGGCGGCGATCTCGCGGCCAGGGCGAACGGCGTCAAGACCGTCTTTACGCTCGGACCCGCCAACTACGGCACCGATCTGTTGCAGGCGACCGAGCGGGCGGGGCACGCCACGGCGCGCTGTTTCGCACGCACGGACGACATAGCGACGCTGAATTATACCGGCGGCACCACGGGCAAATCCAAGGGCGCGCTGCGCCACCACCTGCGAATATGGCGGCTTCGCCAACGCGATCCTCGCCGACTTCGAAATCCCGGAGGCCGGGTGCTACCTCACGGTGGCGCCGATCAGCCATGTCGCCGGCACCAAGGTGCTGCCGACCCTGATGCGCGGCGGCACCGTGCACATGCTGAAAGGTTTCGATCCCGAAGCGGTGCTGAAAACCATCGAGCGCGAACGCATCAATTTCACGCTGTTCGAGCCGACCAAGATCTATTTGCTGCTCGACCATCCCGCATTGGACAACACCGACCTCTCCTCGCTCGAACTGTTGCTTTATGGCGCATCCGCGATGTCGCCGTCGCAACTCGTGGAAGGCATCGAGCGGATCGGCCCGGCCTTCGGGGACGGATTCTTCTTTTGAAATTGAGCGCCGGACGATGATCTTCAATCGTGGCGATACTATTGCCACAAACATCGGACTCGCGCCTTGCGTGACCAGATTGTCGATTCGTTGCGGGTTCGCATTGTCTGCTTTCCACCAATCGATTCCAGCGCAACCGGCATGACGGAAGAAACTATTTCTCCGCAAAGAACTCCGGCCACATGGCGCGCCACTTTTCGGCAAGCGGCCGAAAGTCGCTCGGGCCGACCTCTTGGCATTCGGCGTGGGCAGCGGGCAACACCCACGGCTGCGCGCTCCTCATGTACAGGTGCGCGACCGGCATCAGCCATTTGGTGCCGTCGAGCGTTCCGGCGCGCAGGTTGACGATTTCCTCGCGCCCTGCCCGGTCGCCATAGAGCCGGCCGCCGCAATCGCCGCAAAACCAGGATATGACCGCAACCCCCATCGGCGAAGTGTGGCGCCATCCCTTCGGCTTACCCTGCCGGATGTGAAAATCCTTGGCCAGAACGGGCATGTTCAGCGCAAACGCGCTGCCCGAAGCCGTCTGGCAATTCGTGCAATTGCAGGTGTAGAGCAGCAGCGGAAACGACGCGATCTCGTAGCGGATCGCGCCGCAGGAGCAGCCGCCGGTCAGAGGAAGCGAAGGTCGTGTGGCGCTCATGATCACTACCCATCAAGGATGCGATCAGATTATAAGAAAAATGATCGCGTGGCGACGCTCATCACCTTTCGACAACGGCTATGGATGCGCGCGATCCCGCTTCATGGGACAGGCTCGTAGAACAGCACGATGTTGCCGTTGCCAAAGGCTCGCGAATTGGTGAGCTTCATTGGCAACTTTCTCTTGACGCCTTCGAACAGCGTCCGGCCGTTGCCGACCGCGAGCGGATTGAGCACGATTTGGTATTCGTCAATCAATCCGGCATCGGCCAATTGCGCAACGACGCTGCCGCTTCCCATGACTACCAGGTTCGGACCGGGCTCTTGTTTCAGCTTGCGGACTTCCGTTGTCAGATCGCCCTTTAACAGCGTGGTGTTGTTCCACGAGACGCTGTCCAGCGTCGTCGAAAATACGAACTTCCGCATGCTGTTCATCCGCTCAACGACGATCGGATTGCTTTGAGCGGCAAGCGGCGTCGGCCAGAAACTCGCCATCAGTTCATAGGTCACCCTGCCGAACAGCAGTTGACCGCCGCCGCTCGCGTTCTCCGACACATAGGCTTGCCACTCCGGATCTCGCTTGTGGGCCCAACTCATGTCGCCGGCAGCGTCGGTAAAATACCCGTCGAGCGACATCGCATTGTAAACAACCAGCTTCGTCATTTTCCTTGTCCTTCAGTGATTTCATGGCCGATCAATCGCGATCACCGCACTTCGGGCAGATGCTCTCTGTCGCCTTGCATCCAGCGTAGCGACCCGGGTGTCGTCAGAATTTCGCCGGACTCAAGCAACGTCTTGATCCCCGAGAGAACCATTGGCCAGCCGCCGTAGAGCTGATTGTTGGCGCCTTCGCGCAGTTGATCGTGGATGACCGTCAGCCGGCACGAATCGCCAATCGGTTCGATCTCCCAAGTCACCCGCGAAGTCCCCTCGCTCTTCACGTCCTCACCCCAAAGCGCCCTGAAGGCCTGGACCAACCGGCGCGGCGGATCGACTTCCAGGTTCTCGCCCTCAAAGATCAGGTTGCCGTTGCCGCGGCCCTCGAAACGCGAGGCTTGCGTCCAATTCGAAGTCACGATGGCGCCGAAGTTGTATTTGCTTCGCATCTCGGTGTCGGTGATGGCGTGCCACAGACGCTCGGGCGTCGTCTTGATGTAGATTTCGAAAACCTTCTCCATCGTCTTCTCCAGTTTGTGCTTGAGGTCGCTTAGTCCGGCTGCCCAAGGTTCGGCGTACTTGCTCACCCAACGATCGTGGACGAGCCGGATCGGAACCGGGTTCAGAAAGTGCAATTTCTCGCGCCCGCGCCGCCGGCTCACGACGAGACCGGCCTCCTCGAGCAACTTCAGGTGCTTCATCACGCCGAAGCGCGTCATCGGCCGACGTTGCTCGAGCGCGCTCAAGGTCTGCCCGTCTTCCTTGAACAGCTCATCGAGCAGGCTTCGACGCGTCGGGTCCGCAAGGGCTCTAAACACCGCATCCATCTGATCCATGCACGGAAAATAGGTGACTATATGGTCACATGTCAAGCCCGACGTCGCCGATCGCGCCGCGATGGGCGTCGGGCTCACGGTCGGTGGAAGATGAGGTGCCCCGCAGGCGAAGTTCTGCTTGCGATACTAAGGGGCTACTCGAGTGACAACGGACGCGGTCCCTGCTGGCGGAACTGCGCCGCTCATCTTTTCTCGATCACCAGACTCTGCGCCGCACGGCCGAAATAGCCGTTGCGATCCGCAAGGCGCGCCATCGCCAGCCCCGCACCATCGGGCCCGATCCAGGTCTCCGCATCGAGCAATATCCACTCACCGACCGGCTCGCGCGCCATATTCACGGTGAGATCGGCATTGATGAAAGTCCATTCCCGGAAATCCAGCGCGGCGGAGGTGCCGTTGCTGAAATCGGCCGCAACCACCGCGCGCATCGCCTGCGACACCGCAAAACCCTCGACCAGCGGCCGCTCGACCCGGTACCAGATCGCCCCCGGACCGGGCTCACCGAACCGCCCGCGCGCGGCGCGCAGCGAGACGCCCGCCACAAAGGGGCTGGAGGAGAATTTCGCCGGATCCTCCCGCGACTGTTCGGGCGATGGCAATTCGACCGGCGCTTCCGCGACATCCGACGGCAACGACGGCGCGTGTGTCTTGATCTTGAGCACGGTCGCGTTGACAACTGCAACGCCATCGGCAAGCAGCCGAATCGAACAAAGCTGGATCTTGCGGCCCGCGCGCAAGACCTCGGTCTGAAGCGTCAACGGCGCGAGCGGCACCGGGCGCATCAGGTCGATGGTGACCCGAGCGATCCGCATCGGCACCGGCGTCTGTATGGCTTGCGCCGCCCACACGACCAGCGCCGCCGGCGCCGAGCCATGCTGCATCGAGGGATCCCACGGGCCGGCCGCATTTGGACTTACATCGACGCGATTGCCGTCGACGCGATAGATGGCTTGCATCGGTTAAGTCATCACCATCGCGGCAGGAGGGTCGTTCGATCGTCAGCCCGTTGCCGCCAGCACCGGTGCGAGTTCGTTTGGGAGCTCGATGTCGACTTCGAGCGTCGAGACATTCTTGCCCCTCTCCATCCGGACGATAACCTTATCCGGATCGAGCGCAACATGCCGCGACACCACCGCGAGAATTTCCTCACGCAGCAGCATCAAGAGGTCGGGCTGGCCTCGAGCGCCCCGTTCATGCGCCAACAATATCTGCAGCCGTTCCCGCGCGATCGGCGCCGACGCGGGAGCCGGCGCGGGACGACTGCTGAAAAGCCGTAGAATGCTCATGCAGCCCTCCGTCCCCTTAGCAGATCCATCAGGCCTTTGCGCTCGGTCGGCACCAGCATGGGGACCGTTTCGCCTAACAGCCGCCGTGTCGCGTCGAGATAGGCGCGCGCAGGCGCGCTGGCCGGATTGTTCAGCGTGACCGGCGAGCCGACGTTCGAGGCGCGCAGCACATCCTGGCTCTCGGGGATGATGCCGAGCAGCGGCGTTGCCAGGATTTCGAGAATGTCGTCAATGGAGATCATCTCGCCCCGCGCCGCTCGCGCCGGGTCATAGCGGGTGATCAGGATATGCTTCTCTACCCGCTCCCCGTTCTCGGCCTTCACAGTCTTTGAGTCCAGCAACCCGATGATGCGGTCGGAGTCTCTGACCGAGGAGACTTCGGGATTAGTGACGATGAGCGCCTCATCGGCAAACCGCATGGCGAGCGTCGCGCCGCGCTCGATGCCGGCGGGGCTGTCGCAAAGGATCCAATCATAAGTCTTGCGTAACTCGGCAATGACGATCCCGACGCCCTCCTCGGAGAGGGCATCCTTGTCCTTGGTCTGCGATGCCGGCAACAGCCACAAGCCCTCCAGCCTCTTGTCGCGGATCAGCGCCTGCGGGAGTTTTGCGACGCCCTGCACGACGTTGATGAGATCGAACACGACCCGTCGTTCGGCTCCCATCACCAGATCGAGGTTGCGCAAGCCGACGTCGAAATCGACGACCACGACCTTCTTTCCGGCCTGCGCGAGCGCAGCCCCCATCGCAGCCGTGGAGGTGGTCTTTCCGACTCCACCTTTACCCGACGTCACAACCAGCACTTTGGCCATATGTTACCCTCCTTTACCCGTTGATTCAGTTGAGCGGCGTAACCCGCATGATGTCGCCTTCGAGCCACGCCTGCGCTGGTCGGTTGCGAAGAGCGGCGTCCAACTCTTCTGCCGTTTGGTAATAACCATCGATCGCCAGGAGCTCCGCCTCGATCCTCTGGCAATAAATCCGTGCCGCCGAATTGCCGTTGACGCCCGCCATCGCGCGGCCACGCAACGTCCCGTAGACGTGGATCGAGCCGCCGGCGACGATCTCCGCGCCCGAGCTGACCGACCCAAGCACCGTTACATCGCCGTCGGGAAAGTAGATCGACTGGCCGGAACGGACCGGAGTGTCCAGCAACAGCGACGTCGGCGGTGGCTTGACTTCCACCTTTTCCGGCTCGACCTGCTGGATCGCGCAGTATCGCCCGCCGCTGAGCAACGGCGGCATGCTCGTGGTGAGCGTCGCCACGTCGACGCCCTCGATGCCGAGAACGCGGATGTTGCGTTTTTCCAGACTGAGGACGAGGTGCTGGATCGCCGGCCGACTGAGATCGACGGCCGACAGATCGAGCACGACAGGCTTGCCGATGAAGAAGCCGGGCGACCGGCTGAGAGTAGCATCTATCTCCGCGAGCCACTCGATGATCGGCACCACTGGCGCAAAGACAAATGCGACATAGGAGCGGCCGCGCAGACGAACCGGTTGACGTGTGGGCTCGGCGTTATCGTCCATGGCGATCGACTCAACCTTCGTGCTTATTGAAAGGTTAAAATCGGCCGCGATGGTTAATGCCGGGTTAACGGCCTTGAAAAAACCTCCAGTGGCGAGCTAACATTTACGGTTGGTTAACAGATCTTGTTGGTGAACAAAAAGTCAACTCAGTTCTGCCGCGATTCGAACTTAATAATGTCGCGTCGCGATTCCAACAGATCCTGGCGAGGTTCCGCCGCAATGGCGTGACAAGCGGACGATTGCCAGGGACGGGCAATGGAATCGATGGGGACGGCACAGCCTCGAGCTTCATTATCTAGCTGCCTGATGCAGACGAAGTCGGGCGTTCTCGGTTCGGTATTCCGATACGTTAGCCAAATCATCGTTCAGCCAATTTTTTCGGATGATTTGGGACGACCATGGACTTTTTCGTGGCCGTCGGTCTTTGCCGTGAAGCTGAGTCCGCACACAGAGGAACCACCTCACGACGGCAGAGCGCCGTAAAGCGTCAGAGGAGTAGCGTATGAGTGCCACCAGCGATCAAGTCCCGACCACCCCCAACGATCCGCAGTATTACGCTCCCCGACGATTGCGCGAAAAGAACGAGTCAACGCTGGGCTCTCCTGGCGAACAGCAATCCGGACGTGAAGCCGGCCCCCTTGGGCGTCCGGTCCCGCCGACAACTGCTCTGGACAACGCGCTTGAGAATGCCGTCTATCAATCGCTGCGTCGCTCGCTCGATCCCGAGGTCATACAGGAAACCACGGGCCTCATGCGCGACCGGGATCGACGCAAGGCGTGGTTCGGGGCTGTCGCCATCGGCGTTTCGGCATTGGCGGCGCTGTTCGTCGTCTTGATGGTCCATGCTTCGCAGGAGCCGGACGTCGGTGCGTCCTTTGCAGCGGCGGTGCAGTCGATGAAAAGCGCGCAGATACAACAGCAGAGCGATAGCGGATCGAAGCCCGCGATCGCCGAATTCCGCGGACTTCTGGAATTGAGCGAAGCCCAACCGACAACGCAGGAGCCGTCTGAAAAACTACTTCAGCATTTCATGCAATGGCGGCAAAAAACCTACGCCGCCGAAAGATCTCAATAGTTGAAACGATAGATTACGGAGCAGCGACCATGTCTGATTTCAGGTCCTATATGACCGTGGCGCGGAGCTCGCGACCGCGCTGGATGGCGGCTTTTTTTGGCGCATTGCTCGCTTGCACCGCGGGTGCGTCAGCCGGCGACAATGCGAATATCGTGCGCGACCTGGCGGGCCGCGTCGGACCGATCATCGGTTCGGCGTCGGCATGCGCGGACATCGCGCGCCCCAGGGTCCAGTCGATCGCAGACAAATTCCAGGCAGTGATCCGGGAAGCCTCGTCCAACGAGGCCGAGCGTGACGATCTTTCGCGGCTGCTCGACCGCTATGTCGCGGACGGCCGCAATGCCGTATCGGCAGGCCGGGTCGATTGCAGATTAGCCGAGCGCCAGCTTGGCGATCTCGAAACCTCGCTCGCGGGGACCTCGCCGCCACCGCCATCGTCGCCTTCGCTGGCCGGCGTGATCGCGCCTTCCTCGGCTACCGCCGCCACTGCTCCCTCGGCTCCTCTGCCGGCGCCAACTCTCACCGCGACGGCGCGCGGCGTAACCGCCAACGAAATCCGGTTCGGGATCGTGGGACCGTTTTCCGGCCCCGCCAAGGAACTCGGGCACCAGATGAAACTGGGGATCGACACCGCCTTCAATCGGGCCAACGACGCCGGCGGCGTGGAGGGCCGGGCGCTTAAGTTGGTTTCGGCGGACGACGGTTATGAGCCGGGGCGAACTTTGGACGCCATGAAGCAGCTTTATGACAAGGAACAGGTCTTCGGCTTCATCGGCAATGTTGGAACGCCGACCGCGGCGGTCGGAATACCCTACGCTCTCGAGCGGCGGACATTGTTCTTCGGCGCTTTCACAGGCGCCAATATCCTGCGCAACGATCCACCCGATCGCTACGTATTCAACTATCGTGCGAGCTATGCCGAGGAAACCGACGCCGTCGTGCGTTATTTGGTGAAGCTGCGCCGGCTGCAGCCGAGACAGATCGCCGTGTTCGCCCAGCAGGATGCCTACGGCGATGCCGGCTTTGCGGGCGTCTCCAAGGCGTTTCGGGCGCTCGGCGTCGGCGACGCCGGCGTTCTGCGACTCGGCTACACGCGCAATACCGTTGATGTCGACGACGCGGTCAATCAGCTGAGAACGCAGAAGCTCGCGATCAGAGCGGTGGTCATGGTCGCAACCTACCGGGCCGCCGCCAAGTTCATCGAGAAGACGCGAGATCTTTTCCCCGGGATGATCTACACCAACGTCTCGTTCGTCGGCAGCTCCTCGCTCGCCGAGGAACTGATGCTGCTCGGACCGCGCTATGCCAACGGCGTCATCGTGACACAGGTGGTGCCGGCGGTCAGCGGCTATTCAAGTGCCGTCCTCGAATACAAGAACGCGCTTGCCAAGTATTTTCCGGGCGAGCAGCCGGATTACGTGTCGCTCGAAGGCTATGTCGCCGCCAACGTCCTGATCCGGGCGTTGCAGAAGACAGGTCCTCAGCTTGATACTGAGCGGCTGATCGACGTTCTCGAGAACACGCGCAATCTCGACCTGGGTCTCGGTACTTCCCTTAGTTTTGGCCGCTCGGAACACCAAGCTTCGCACAAGATCTGGGGAACCGCGATCGACGAAACCGGAAAGTACCAACCGATCGAGCTTGAATAGGCATTGATGGTCATCGGGCGTGACGGCAACCGTCCGCCCGATGCCCCGCCTTACAGCGGCGGATCGACGGCTTCGTCGTATTCCTTCTTGAACCGCGCGATCAGTTCGGCCGCCGGCATGATGTCGCCGACGCTGCCGACGCCTTGGCCGCTTCCCCAGATTTCCTTCCAGGCCTTCGGCTTGGCGCGCTCGCCAGAGGCGTCGGTGCCGAAACTCATCTTCGAGGGATCGGAGGTCGGCAGATTGTCGGGGTCCATGCCGGCTGCGACGATCGATGGCTTCAGGTAGTTGCCGTGCACGCCGGTGAAGAGGTTGGAGTAGACGATGTCCTCGGCGCCTGCGGCCGTGATCATCCGCTTGTAGGCTTCCACCGCATTGGCCTCCTTGGTCGCGATGAAGGCCGAGCCGACATAGGCGAAGTCCGCGCCGAGGATCCGCGCCGCGCGGATGGCGCGACCGTTGGCGATCGCACCCGACAGCGCGATCGGCCCGTCGAACCATTGCCGCGTCTCGGCCACAAAGGCGAGCGGCGATATCACCCCGGCATGGCCGCCGGCGCCGGCCGAGACTAGGATCAGCCCGTCCGCGCCCTTCTCGATTGCCTTATGCGCGAATTTCTGGTTGATGACGTCGTGGAAAACGATGCCGCCCCAGCGATGCGCGGCCTGATTGAGCTCCTCGCGCGCCCCAAGCGAAGTGATGATCATCGGCACCTTGTGCTTCTCGCACAGCGCCAGATCAAGCTCGAGCCGGTTGTTCGATCTGTGCACGATCTGGTTGACCGCAAACGGCGCCGACGGCCGTTCGGGATGCGCCTGGTCGTAGGCCGCGAGCTCTTGCTTGATCCGCCCCAGCCATTCGTCCAGCAGCTCGGGCGGCCGCGCGTTCAGCGCCGGAAAACTTCCGACCACGCCCGCCTTGCATTGCGCGATCACGAGATCGGGCACCGAAATGATGAACAGCGGCGCACCGATCACGGCAATGGACAGACGGCCCTTGAACAAGGCAGGCATCGACATGGGCGAAAATTCCTTCTGCTTATTCCGGGATACGGGATGCGTCTCTTAAGGATGCCAGACATCATACCAAGAAAGCAATCACGCCGCGGCCCCGTTATGAAGTTCTGGCGCGGCGCGCGGCAAGCGCGGCCAGACAAAAGCCGGCCCCGCCGGATTCGATAATTCCGACCGCGCCCGGCTAATCCGCTGGACTCGCTTGGCGAGCGAATCATAGACTGCCCGAGACACGGGCCAAGAGATCGGCCAAGAGATCGGTAAAAAAGCCGGTAGTACCCAAGGGGAGGTTGAGATGGCGCAGAGATGCATCATTCTGCTCGCGTCGTTGCTACTGGGCATTTCGGCGGGCGCCAATTCCGCCGCGGCGGAAAAGAAATACGACCCCGGCGCCTCCGATACCGAAATCAAGATCGGCAACATCATGCCCTATAGCGGTCCGTTATCGGCCTATGCGCTGATCGGCCGGACCGAGGCCGCCTTCTTCAAAAAGATCAACGACGAAGGCGGGATCAACGGACGGAAGATCAACTTCATTTCCTACGACGACGCCTTCAGCCCGCCCAAGACCGTGGAGCAGGCACGCAAGCTCGTCGAGAGCGACGAAGTGCTGCTGATCTTCCAGAGCCTGGGCACCCCGACCAACAACGCGATCCAGAAATATCTGGACATCAAGAGGGTGCCGCAGCTTTTCGTCGCCACTGGCGCCACCAAGTTCGGCGACCCGAAGAATTTTCCGTGGACCATGGGCTGGCAGCCGACCTACCAGACCGAGGGCCGCATCTACGCGAAATATATCCTCGAGAACCTGCCGCAGGGCAGGATCGGCATCCTCTACCAGAACGACGATTCGGGCCGCGACTATCTCAAGGGCCTGAAGGACGGGCTCGGGGCCGACGCGGCCAAGCGGATGATCGTGGCCGAGATTCCCTACGATCCGGCCGAGCCGACGGTGGACTCCCAGGTCGTCACGTTGAAGACCTCGGGCGCCGACATCTTCTTCGACGAAGCCTCGCCGAAGTTTGCCGCGCAGGCGATCCGCAAAGCGGCCGAGATCGGCTGGAAGCCGACGCTGTTCCTTGCCAGCATTTCCAATTCCGTGGGCTCGGTGCTCAAGCCGGCCGGACTCGAGAACTCCAAGGGCCTGCTTTCCAGCAACTATATCAAGGATCCCACCGATCCAACCTGGAAGGACGATCCCGCGATCAAGGAATGGGCCGCCTTCATGGACAAGTATTTGCCCGACGGCGACAAGACCAGCACGTTCAGCGTCTACGGCTACGCGACCGCGCAGACCATGGCCCAGGTCCTCAAACAGTGCGGCGACGAGTTGACGCGCGAGAACGTCATGAAACAGGCGGCCAACCTGAGGAATTTCAAGCTCGGATTGCTGCTGCCGGGCATCACGATCAATACCAGCCCGACCGACTATTTCCCGATCGAGCAGATGCAGATGTCGCAATTCAACGGCGAGCACGGCGAACTGTTCGGTTCGCCGATCGCCGGCGAGATCGGGACGCAGTGAGGGGGGCCGCCTGGACCAGCGGCAGCGCTACTGACAGAGCGCTGTCGTCACGTAGTTGTCGGTGTGGCAGTCGTCCGGCTTGCGGGCGCGGCCCGGGATCAGCACTTTCGCGGAGCAGGATTGCGCGGAATCGGTGTTGAGGCTCTTGCCGCCCTTATAGCCTTTGCTCTGGCAGAGCTTGTCGGCGCCTAGCTTGCAGTCCGGCGTGCCGTTGGCCACAACCGGACATATCACGCGCCCCGACACCATCGATCCCGGCTTGGCGAGCCGCGACAGCGCGTTACCTGCGTCCGTGGCGGCATCCTTGGCGCGCGTGTTGAGATCGTCGATCGTTTCGCTTGGACTCTTCAAGGGCGGCAAGATCCTGTCGAACAGCTTGCCCATTTCGTTGATCAGGCCCGGATTCTCCGGGCGCGCCGGTTCGCCTTGCGGCGCGGGCGGCTGCGGCGACTGCTCCTGCAGCCCCAGCGAAGGCTGTGGCGGCGCCGTCTGCGGCCAACCGGCGCCGGATGCAGCCACCAGCATGAACAGCGCCGCGACCGTGGTTGCGGCGCTCGTCCAGGAGCACATGGTGAGGTTGCCGGGCCGCGCCATCATGGCACCAACGGTAGCCGAAGCGGGCCGGCCGGCAAAGCGGCTCACTGCCGCAAGCTAAAATCTCCGTTCCGATGGCATCGGAACGGAGGCTCTAGTTTTTGTTTTGACGCGTTTTCTTCGACAGCGAACCGGTATCCAGCCCGGATTGAGTCCGGGGCTGGCTTGCTGGAAAGCGCGCTAAAGCAGCCAGTAGACGATGAGGAAGCCGAGCACGAGCACAGCCGCGCCGAGCAGGACCCAAAAGGCGAGGTGCTTCTCGATCTTGATTCTGATCCAGTCGCCGTAACGATTGAGCAATATCGCGGCAGCGAAGAAGCGTACCCCCCGGGCGATGACCGAGCACAACACGAACAGCCAGACGTTAAATCCGGCAAAGCCTGAGGTAATGGTCACAAGCTTGTAGGGGATCGGCGTCAATCCCTTGCCGATGATGATCAGAGCCCCCCACTCCGCGTAGGACGCGCGGAAGGTCTCGACCTTGTCGCCGAGGTGATAGAACTGGATCAGCCAATGTCCGATCGAATCGTAGAGCAGTGCGCCGATGGCATAGCCGAGAATGCCGCCGAGCACCGACATCGCCGTGCAGACGCTGGCATAGAGCCAGGCCCGCTCCGGCCGCGCCAGCGACATCGGGATCAGCATCACATCCGGCGGTACCGGGAAGAACGAGCTTTCCGCGAACGCCACCCCTCCCAGCATCCATAACGCATAGGGCTTGTGCGCGGCGTCGATACACCAGTCATAAATCCGTTTGAGCATGGCGCGATGAACCACCATGGGATCGATTTGTCCATGGCGAGAATGGCGGAGTCAGTGGCCCTTGCGCAGATTGCGGCTGTCGAGCGCGACAATTGGTCGCCGCGCGATCCGGGGTGAGGCCGCCTTGGGCAGCTTCAAGTCCGATTTCGGCAGCTTCTCGGCGATCCCGAGCAGACGCTCACGCCGCACCATTTCCTGCCACACGTCTTCGGGCCGCACGCCGGCCGAGGCCCATAGCACGGTGAGGTTATAGAGAAGGTCGGCGCTTTCCCGCACCACCGCGTCGGCATTGCCGTGGACGGCGTCGATCACGACCTCGATCGCCTCTTCGGCCAGCTTCTTGGCCATCTTGGCCGGTCCGCGCTGGAACAGCCGCGCAGTTCGCGACGTGGCCGGATCGAGATCCTTGGCCGCGAGCACTGCGCGATAAAGCCGTTCAATCGAATCACTCATGGTTGCCTAAACTAACCCAATCCCGTGGCCAGCGTGTTAACGCCAACCCACAAATGCGAAGTCCGCCGGTCATGAAGCCGTGACCGGCGGAGCAAAATAAAACGGGTCGGCCTACCAGCCGGCGAGCGGATGGCCCCTGTAGGTGGGAACGCCCGATCGATAGCCGCTGTGGTAACGGGGATCGCCGTTAGTGCCGCCATAGACCCCGTAATAGACCGGGCCACCCGCGTAATAAGCCGGGCCACCGCCATAGTAGTCGTCGGAATAGGCCCGGCAACTCTGGGTCGCGGCGATCGCTAGCCCAGTGCCGACAAAGGCGGCCGCCGCCGCCATGATAGACCCTGCGGCGCGCGCCAATATCGGTCACCCCACTACTTGCGGCTGAGACAACCTTACCGCGAGGCGCCGATCCCGCGAACGCCACCGCCGGCCCCCGTCAACGTGATTGCCGCAACCGCGACAATCGCGGCGCGCGGCCAACAGACGAAAACGCACCTTTTCGGGCAAACATCGCAATATCCTCTATGACGAGGGCCAGACGGCCGCTCGTCCTCAATCCCCAGGCTATGTCGGGTTCCCGCGGCCGAATGCCACCTGACCGGTCCAGGCCGAAGCGTGACATGGCCGTCTAGATCGACCGCTAGCCGCGTCGGCTTGATCAACCGATCCAATCCCTGATTAGAATGCGGTTCCATGCTCGTCCTGCCGGCCGGGCTTTTTTTGGGTTTTGGACCGCATGTCCCTGCTTGGCCTCTATACCCGCGTTCTCGCACTGCTCGGCAAGGAGGCGCGCCTCGGGTGGATTCTCGCCGGCGCCAATCTGCTGCTGGCCGCCGCGCAATTCGCCGAGCCGGTCTTGTTCGGCCGCATCGTCGACGTTCTCTCCGGAAAACCTTCGGCCGGGACATCGGCCTGGCCGCTGCTCGGGGCGTGGGCGGCGTTCGGTCTGTTCACGATTGCCGCAAGCGCTGCGGTCGCGCTGCATGCCGACCAGCTGGCGCACCGCCAGCGTCAGGCGGTGCTGACGAGCTATTTCGAGCACATCCTGCAGTTGCCGCTGACCTTCCACTCCGGCACCCATTCCGGGCGCCTGATGAAGGTGATGCTGAATGGCACCGATGCGCTGTGGCGACTCTGGCTCGGATTCTTCCGTGAGCATTTCGCGGCGATCCTGTCGGTCGTGGTGCTGTTGCCGCTGTCGCTCTACCTCAACTGGCGGCTCGCGATACTCCTGTTCGTGCTGTGCGTGGTGTTCACGGTGCTGACCACGCTCGTGGTACGCAAGACCTATGGCATGCAGAGCGAGGTCGAGGAACGCTACAGCGACCTCTCGGCGCGCGCCTCCGACGCGCTCGGCAATGTCGCGCTGGTACAGAGCTTCGTGCGCATCGATGCCGAGGTGCAGGGCCTGCGCTATGTCGCCGACAGCCTGCTGGCGGCGCAGATGCCGGTATTGTCGTGGTGGGCGCTGGTCACCGTGATCACGCGGGCGTCGACCACGATCACAGTGCTTGCGATCTTCGCCGTCGGCATCGCGCTGCACGAGCAGGGCCTGACTTCGGTCGGTGAGATCGTGATGTTCGTCTCATTCGCCACCATGCTGATCCAGAAGCTCGAGCAGGTGGTGTCCTTCGTCAACAACGTGTTCATGGAGGCTCCGCGACTAACGGAGTTCTTCAACGTGCTCGATGCGGTGCCCGCGGTGCGCGACCGCCCCGACGCGATTGACACCGGGCGGCTGGCGGGCCTGGTCGAGTTCAACGACGTCTCGTTCTCCTATGACGGCAAGCGGCCCGCGGTCGAAGACCTCTCCTTCACCGCGTTGCCGGGCCAGACCATCGCCCTGGTCGGTCCGACCGGCGCCGGCAAGTCGACCGCGATCGCGCTATTGCACCGCGCGTTCGACCCGCAATCCGGTATCATCAGGATCGACGGCATGGACGTCCGCGGACTGAAGCTGACGGCGCTGCGGCGGAACATCGGCGTGGTGTTTCAGGAGGCGCTGTTGTTCGACCGCTCGATCGCCGAAAACTTGCGCGTCGGCAAGCCCGACGCCACCGAGGAGGAGCTTAAGCTCGCGGCGGGACGCGCGCAGGCGCTGGAATTCATCGAGCGCAGCGAGCGCGGCTTCGATAGCAATGCCGGCGAGCGCGGGCGCCTATTGTCCGGCGGCGAGCGGCAACGGCTATCGATCGCGCGCGCGCTGTTGAAGGACCCGCCGATCCTGATCCTCGATGAGGCGACCAGCGCGCTGGATGCGGTGACCGAGGCCAAGGTCAACGCGGCGCTGGATGAGGTGATGAAGGGACGCACCACCTTCGTGATCGCGCACCGGCTTTCGACCATTCGCAACGCGACGCGCATCCTGGTGTTCGAGCGCGGGCGCGTGATCGAAAACGGAACTTTTGATGAACTTGTCGCCAAAGGCGGCCGGCTCGCGGAGCTCGCGCGCGCCCAGTTCATAGTACAGGCGAATGCGCAGAAGAGCATACCACAGCCCGAAACCGGCAATGCGGCCATCAAGGCTTGAATTTTCGGCGAAATTCGGCTCCGTTTGCCGTTGAATTGACCGATGAATTAATCGCGAGGCCTCTGTTCTGGATGGTCGCGCCGGTATAGGTTCGCGAACCGCCGCGGCGTGCGGCACCGGACAGGCTTGAAACCCGAAGATCAAAACCCGAAGATGATGTGAGGACCTCCTCTCGCAGGCGGGTCTCAAAGGACCGGAATCGAATCGTGCACTTTGTTTGCCCGTTGCTTCGCAAGTCGCTGCTGAACTGGATCGTCCTGATCGCAGCGCTTACGACATTTGCGCCGCGGCTTGCGTATGCCGAAGCGCATCTGTTGATCGAGGCCGATAGTGGAAAGGTTCTGGAGGCCGAGAACGCCACGATACCGTGGTATCCCGCCTCCGTGACCAAGATGATGACGGCCTATGTCACGCTGAAGGCGGTCAAGGACGGCAAGATCACGCTCGATACGCTGCTCACGGTGTCGCCGACGGCGGCTTCGCAATCGCCGTCGAAGATGGGCTTCCGCCCCGGTACCCAGGTCACCGTCGACAACGCGCTGAAGATGATGCTGGTGAAATCGGCCAACGACATGGCCGTGGTGCTTGCCGAAGGCGTCGGCGGTTCGATCGACGGCTTTTCGGCGATGATGAACGATAGCGCGCAAAAGCTCGGCATGACGCAGACGAGCTACGTCAATCCGAACGGCCTGCCCGCCGATGGCCAGATCACCTCGGCGCGTGATCTTGCGATCCTTGCGCGCGCCATCATTCACGACCTGCCCGAATACGAATATTTCGTCCACATCCCCTCGATCCGGTTCGGCCGCAGGGTCACACAGAACTTCAACAAGCTGATCGGACGCTATCCCGGTGCCGACGGCTTCAAGACCGGATTCATCTGCGCGTCGGGCTACAATCTGGTCGCCTCCGCCACGCGCGACGGCCGTCGCCTGATCGCGGTGGTGCTCGGTGCGTCGTCCGGCACCATGCGCGCGGTGCGCGCCGCGCAACTATTGGATCGCGGTTTCTCCGGCAATACGCTGGCGTGGCTGAAACCCTCGCTCGGCACGGTCAACAATCTGGCGCCGATCGACGCCTCGCCGCCGAATCTGCGCGACGAGATGTGCAGCGGCAAGCGCCACAAGCCGGCCAGCGACGAGGACGAGGACACGGTCGCCAGCAGCGCCAGTGGCTCGTCGGGCGGCGGCGAAACCGGCGCAACGTTCTTTGCCGCCGGGTTGCAGGCGCCGCTAACCAAGCCATCGGATCTGATCGCTGCGGCGCCCGCGCCATCCGAACCGATTGCCGTGTACACCGGTCCGACCCGGACCGGCACCGGCGTGATCGCGGCTGTCGCCGCGGATGCCGACGCCCAGACCCAGGCCAAGCCGCATCGCGGAAAGAAGTCGCGCCTTGCGGCTCGGAAGCCCGACGACGGGGCTGCGCCGAAGGCCGACGCCAGCAGCGCCGGCAAGGAAGCCAAAGGCGATGCAAAGCCAGCCGCGAAGCATGCCAACGCCAAGCCGGATGGAACGGCAAAGCCCGTCGCCGTGGCCGATCCCGCCGCTACCAAGCCTGCAAAGCCAAAAACGGCCACCAAGCCTTCGGCGAAGCCTGCGCCGAAGAGCAGCTCCGGCGACGCCAAGCCGGCGACCTGACGGGGGCGCAAGCCCTCAAACCTGGTCCGGCGGGTTTTACCCCCGCCACCGTTGGTTAACCGGCCGTCCAAGTATGGCCCGGCCGCTTGCCATGGGCGGCGGCATGGCCCAATCTGCCCAAAACAGGCGTCCCGTCCGAAAAACGGGAAAGCTCATCAGAGGGGAGTGGCCATGGAGCGGATCTGGCTCAAGCAATATCCACCCGGCGTACCCGCAGATATCGACCTCTCCCAATACGCATCGCTCGTCGAGCTGTTGGAAGAAAGCTTTGCCAAGTTTTCGGACCGCAAGGCTTTCATCTGCATGGACAAGTCGATCAGCTATCGCGACCTCGACGAGATGTCGCTGGCGTTTGCCGCCTATCTGCAGAGCAAGGGCTTGCAGAAGGGCGCCCGCGTCGCGCTGATGATGCCGAACGTGTTGCAATATCCGATTGCGACCGCAGCCGTCCTGCGCGCCGGCTACGCGGTCGTGAACGTCAATCCGCTCTACACCCCGCGCGAGCTGGAGCACCAGCTCAAGGACTCCGGCGCCGAAGCGATCGTCGTGCTTGAGAATTTTGCGCATACCGTGCAACAGGTAATCGGACACACCGCGCTCAAGCATGTCGTCATCGGCAGCATGGGCGAGATGCTCGGCCTGAAGGGTGTCATCGTCAATCTGGTGGTACGGCGCGTGAAGAAGATGGTGCCGGCCTATTCATTGCCGGGCGCCACAGCCTTCAATGACGCGATTGCCGCCGGACGCGGCATCAAGTTCAGCAAGCCGAAGATGGCGCCCGACGACGTCGCCTTCCTGCAATATACCGGCGGCACCACCGGCGTCTCCAAGGGAGCGACGCTGCTTCATCGCAACATCCTTGCCAATGTGCTGCAGAACGACGCCTGGCTGCAGCCGGCGCTGGCTGTGCCTCCGCATCTCGATCAGCTGCTGATCGTCTGCGCCCTGCCGCTCTATCATATCTTCGCGCTGACCGCCTGCTTCCTGCTGGCCGTGCGCGCCGGCGGCACCAATCTCCTGATTCCCAACCCGCGCGACATCGCAGGGTTCATCAAGGAACTGATGAAGTATCAGGTCAACTCTTTCCCGGCGGTCAACACGCTCTACAACGGCCTGATGCACCACCCCGATTTCAAGAAGATCGATTTCTCTAAGCTCAAGATCTCGAACGGCGGCGGCATGGCCGTGCAGCGTCCGGTCGCCGAGCAGTGGAAGCAGATAACCGGATGCAGCATCGCGGAAGGCTACGGCCTGTCCGAGACGTCGCCGACGTTGACCTGCAACACGGCAACCTCGACCGAGTTCAATGGCTCGATCGGCATTCCGGTGCCGTCGACCTATATTTCTATCCGCGACGACGACGGCAACGAGGTGCCGTTCGGAGAGCCGGGGGAAATTTGCGCCAAAGGCCCGCAGGTCATGGCGGGCTATTGGAACCGGCCCGATGAGACCGCAAAGGTGATGACCGCGGACGGCTATTTCCGCACCGGCGACATCGGCGTGATGACCCCGGACGGCTACACCAAGATCGTCGACCGCAAGAAGGACATGATCCTGGTGTCGGGCTTCAACGTCTATCCGAACGAGATCGAGGAAGTGATCGCGAGCCACCCCGGCGTGCTCGAATGCGCCGTGATCGGCGTTGCCGACGACAAGTCGGGCGAGGCGGTCAAGGCCTTCGTCGTGAAAAAGGACCCGACCATCACCGCCGAGGACATCATCAAGTTCTGCCGCGAAGAGCTGACCGGCTACAAGGTACCGAAGCTGATCGAGTTTCGGACCGAGCTGCCGAAAACCAATGTCGGCAAAATCCTGCGCCGCCAGTTGCGCGACGAGAAGAAGGCCGCGGCGGCCTGAGTTCTGCCTATCCTCCTGGTGAGGAGTGCGCCCTTCCCGCGTCTTGAACCATGAGGCTCGTATGCGGCCATCCTTCGAGACGCCCGCCTGCGGCGGGATGAGGTCCTCCGATCCCCAACGCCCGGGGCCGCGGATGACATGACGGTGAAAGGCGCGGAGCGGTTGCCGTTTCCGCGACACCCAATATTGTACGCGCCGCCGGCCCGGGTTAAGAAACATCCGGCCCCTTCCTTGAGGAGAATTGACGATGACCATCCAAATTGGCGACAAGCTGCCCGATGCCAAATTTCGCGTGATGACGGCGGAAGGTCTGCAGGTCAAAACCACCGACGATATTTTCAAGGGCAAGAAGGTCGCGCTGTTCGCGGTGCCCGGCGCCTATACCGGCACCTGCCACAAGATGCATCTGCCGAGCATTTTCTTGAACGCCTATGCCATCAAGGGCAAGGGCGTGAACACGATCGCGATCGTTTCCGTCAATGACGCCTTCGTCATGAACGCCTGGAAGCGCGACACCGACCAGCGCGACGAGGCGACTTTCCTCGCCGACGGCAACGCCGAATTCACAAAGGCGATCGGCATGGAGCTCGACGCCTCCGGCAACGGCCTCGGCATCCGCTCCAAGCGCTACTCGATGCTGGTGGACGATGGTGTGGTGAAGACGTTCAACCTCGAGCCGGCACCCGGCAAGGTCGAGGTCTCCGGCGGCGATACGCTGCTGGCGCAGCTGTGAGCTGATCCACCCTCGCCCTGTCATCGCCCACGAAAGCGGGCGATCCAGAATTCCAGAGACATCTCTGATTGACTGAGAGGTCTCGGCGTACTGGTCGCCCGGTCAAGCCGGGCGACGACTGGTGTTGGCTAGGCAAAGGCGCACTTCGCGCCGTACCCACCGACAGACGCCTATCCTCTCAAAACGTTTGGTGGGCACGCTGCGCTTTGCCCACCCTCATATGGGGCCTCTTGAGTCAAGCATCCTAACTGGGGCTTGGGTTTTATTTTTATCGCATGGCGCAGCGGCGGTGCGCGGAGCCATGCGTAGCGCAGCGTACCGCCGCGGTCGACGCGCTCAGGGACTAGCTTCCGGCGATTTATGCAGCTGCTCACTGCATCACCTCATATCCGGTCGGACCGCCATGGCCCGGTACCCACATTCCGCATGCTTGCGGCGAGGAAGCTACGAGGATGAGACCCATCTACGAAACAGCCTGTTTGTTGGCCCTAGGGTGGCACGGTCATCATCCATCCCGCGCTGACCGCGGCAGATGCCGCGACGCTGACGCGTGGTTAAATCATTGCACTGCCGCCGACTTGAGCACCGCCCCTGCGGGCACAAGACCGGTTGTGAGGTAACGCCAAAGCGCCACCACCAGCTTGCGCGCCAAGGCCACAATCGCGATGCGCCTGGTGCGCTTGCCGGCATTGAGCGTGCGCTGCCGGAACCATCGGCTCAGCTCGCTGTCCGGCTGATGCCGCAGCCACAGCCAGGACAGCTCGATCGCGGAGCAGCGGGCGCGCGGATTGCCCGCCTTGCTGATCCCCTGGTCGCGATCGGTTCCGCCGCTTTGCCATGGACTGGGCGCCAGCCCGAAATAGCTCGCGACCTGGCGCCGGTTGTGGAAGTCCTTGTAGAACGCCTCTTGGGTCAGCGTCGTCGCGAACGCCGGGCCAAGGCTTTTGAGCCGCTGCAAAAGTTCGCTGCGTCGAACCATCTCAGCCACCGCAGGCGCCGGATCCGCCGCGGCCGGCGTCCGCGCCAGCGCATCGAGCTGCTTGCGCACCAGCATCAGCCGCGCATGCTCGTTCTCGATCTCGCTCAGAACCCGGGGCGGTACCCCCTTCCCGCTGCGCTGCCAGCCAGTTCAACCAGTCGCGCCGGCGCGGCTGCCCGACCGCAAAACCGTGCAGCCGCAGCAGGGCCTTGATCCGGTTGGTGTGAGCGGTCTGTTCCTTGGTCAACCGATGCCGTTCGCGCGTGTTACGGCGCGCATCCTCCTGCTCAGGCATTGGCACACGGACGATCCGAACCACACGCGGCTCTCCGCGCAGGTAGGCCATCAGCGTTCGCAGCATCGTCTCGCCGTCGATCCGGTCGGTCTTCACCCGCCGGGCCCGCTGATCCACCGCAATGCTTGAAGGGTCGAACACGTAGTTCGTGATCCCCGCCGCCATCAGAAGCCGATGCAGCCAAAACCCGTCATAACCAGCCTCGTAGCAACTCACCACCGCGGGGACCGCTCCCAGCGTCCGTGCCGCCCGATCGCGCACCCGATCGATCAGCGCCAGCAGGCCCGCGTGATCACCGCCCTGCACCTTGTGCCGGGAAATCTTATCCTTGTCCGGACTGTGCATCGTCACCAACCAGGTCTTCTGGCTCAGTTCGATGGCAACAAAAATCGTGTTAATACGGTCTGTGATGGGCGTGCTTACGGTGGATGCTTGCATCTGACGTCTCCATGGGTTCGAGTGTGCAAACCCAAACCTAACGGATGCACGCTCATCACCCCATGGAATCTACGGGGGCCTATTCCTTCACCGCGACTTCAGCCTTGCCATGGCGACCCCGTCGCGGGCCAACTGATCGGCGCGTTCGTTTTGGTCGTGGCCGGCATGGCCTTTGACCCAGTGCCAGCGCACCTGATGCGGTTTTAGCGCGGCATCGAGGCGCTGCCATAGCTCCGCGTTCTTGACCGGCTTCTTGTCGGCGGTGCGCCAGCCGTTCTTCTTCCAGCCGTGGATCCAACTGGTGATGCCCTGCCGTACATACTGGCTATCGGTGTAGAGGTCGACGGCGCACGGCTTCTTCAGCGCTTCCAGCGCCGAGATTGCCGCCATCAGCTCCATGCGGTTGTTGGTGGTGTGCGGCTCGCCGCCCTTCAATTCCTTCTCGACGTCGCCGAATTTCAGGATCGCGCCCCAGCCGCCGGGCCCGGGATTACCCGAGCAGGCGCCGTCGGTGTAGATCACCACATTGGGAAGCGAACTCACGCCACAAGCCCCGAGGCCGAGAGGCCGTAATCGTGCACGCTATTGACGCTTTGGTGGAAGCGCAGCTTGCGCACATATTCGAGCGGGTCCTTGGGCCGCACCAGTGCGCCCGGCGGCACGTTCAGCCAGTCGACCAGCCGCGTCAGGAGAAACCTGATCGCCGCGCCGCGCGCCAATAGCGGCAGCGCGTCCTGCTCGGCATCGGAGAGCTTCCGCTCGCGGCCATAGGCGTTGAGGAAGGCGCGCGCCTTGGTGACGTTGAACGAGTGATCGGGCTCGAAACACCATGCATTGAGGCAGATCGCGACGTCGTAGGCGAGGATGTCGTTGCAGGCGAAGGTGAAGTCGATGATGCCCGACAGATCGTCGCCGAGAAAGAATACGTTGTCGGGAAACAGATCGCCATGGATCACGCCCTGCGGCAGATGGTGCGGCCAGACGTTGGCTTCGAGATAATCGAGCTCGGCCGAAAGAAACGCGCGCAAGCCCGGCCGCAATTCGTCGGCGCGGGCAGCGGCTTCGTCGAACAGCGGCCGCCAGCCGGACACCGACAGCGCGTTGGCGCGCGACATCGAGAAATCACGCCCTGCGAGATGCATTTTCGCCAGCACCTCGCCGACGCCGGCGCAATGGACGGCACTGGGCTTGCGTGGCCAGATTCCTTCCAGAAAGGTGATGATTGCCGCTGGCCTGCCGGCCAGCGCGCCGAGCGCTACGCCTTTTTTGTCCCTCACCGGCTGCGGACAATTGATGCCGTGGGTGGAGAGATGCGTCATCAGGCCGAGAAAGAACGGCAGGTCGCCTTTTTCGACACGCTTCTCATACAGCGTCAGGATGAACGAACCGTGCGAGGTGTGCAGCAGGAAGTTGGAATTCTCCACGCCCTCGGCGATGCCCTTGTAGGACAGGAGGTCGCCGATATCGTATGGCTTCAAAAATTCCGCAAGCTCTTCGGCGGCGACGTCGGTATAGACCGCCATGGGGTGTTACGCCGCGTGAGGCCGCAGCGAACGCGGCAGCGGAAAGAACTCGTTCTCTTCCGCGGCCGAGACCGTCTCCACATGCAGTTCGAAACGCTCGGCGAACGCGCCCATGATCTCCTCGACGATCACTTCCGGCGCCGAGGCCCCCGCCGTGATGCCGAGGCTCTTGATGCCCTCGAAGCGCTTCCAGTCGATATCGCCGGCACGTTGCGCCAGGACCGCAATCGGGCAGCCCTCGCGCTCGGCGACCTCGCGCAGGCGCTGCGAGTTGGACGAATTGGGCGCGCCAACCACGATTAGGGCGTCGACCACCGGCGCCACCTTCTTGACCGCCAACTGGCGGTTGGTGGTGGCGTAGCAGATGTCTTCCTTGTGCGGGCCGGAGATGTTCGGAAACCGTTCCTTCAGCATCGCGACGATTTCGGCGGTGTCGTCGATCGACAACGTGGTCTGGGTCACGAAAGCCAGGTTATTGGGGTCCTTCGGGGTGAAGGCCTTGGCGTCCTCGGCGGTCTCGATCAGGGTCACCGCGCCTTGCGGCAATTGGCCCAAGGTGCCGACCACCTCGGGGTGGTGGGAATGGCCGATCAGGAGGATTTCCCTGCCGCGCTTGAAGTGAATCGCCGCCTCTCGGTGCACCTTGGTAACCAGGGGACAGGTGGCGTCCAGCGAAAAGAAATTGCGCTCGCGGGCCTCGGCGGGAACCGATTTCGGAACCCCATGTGCCGAGAACACCACCGGAGCGTTGGTACTGCCGGGGATTTCGGCGAGTTCCTCGACGAAAATCGCGCCCTTGGTTTTCAGGCTGTCCACGACATAGCGGTTATGGACGATCTCGTGGCGGACATAGACCGGGGCGCCATAGATGGCCAGCGCCCGTTCCACGGTGTCGATCGCCCGTACCACCCCGGCGCAGAAGCCGCGAGGCGAACAAAGCACGATTCTCAGTTCTGGTTTCGGGTCTGGTTTGGCGGGCATGGGAGCGATCTCGGTACCGAATCACCCCTCGGCCGGCGGCAGGGAGCGGTCGTTCGAAACACGACTTGGGACTGCTTTTGGGCGCTGTCAAGGTACTTTAGCAAGCCATTGCGCCGCAGGCCCCGGTGGGCATATATAGGGCAATTCCCGTCATCGCCGATGACCACCGGCTTCGCCTCCAAAACAGGTGGGCGAAGCACAAAGGAGATTTGCCATGAGCAACGCACCGCTGATGCCCAAGGCGACTGCCGTCTGGCTGCTCGATAATACCGCGCTGACCTTCGACCAGGTCGCTGATTTCACCAAGATGCACCCGCTCGAGATCCGCGCCATCGCCGACGGCGACGCCGCCCAGGGGATCAAGGGCATGGACCCCATTTCCAACGGCCAGCTCACCCGCGAGGAGATCGAAAGGGGCGAAGGCGACCCGAACTACCGGCTCAGGCTCGAGGAGAGTAAGGTGGTGCTGCCGCCGGCGGCCAAGAAGAAGGGCCCGCGCTACACCCCGGTATCGCGCCGTCACGAGCGGCCGAGCGCGATCCTGTGGCTGGTACGTAACCACCCAGAGCTCAAGGACGCGCAGATCATGCGGCTCGTCGGCACCACCAAGACCACGATCGCTAGCGTCCGCGACCGCACCCACTGGAACGCCTCGACCCTGACCCCGATGGACCCGGTGACGCTCGGCCTGTGCTCGCAGATCGAGCTCGATTTCGAGGTGCAGCGCGCGGCCAAGGAAAAACCGATCGACGCCACCTATGGCGGCGCAACCCTGCTGCCGGCGTCCGAGACCACCCGCAAGGAGCCGGAATTCGAGCCGACCGAAAAGCAGCGCGAGGACCTCAACGTCGACGCGGTGTTCGCCAAGCTGAAGACCATCGGCGGCAAGAAGCAGGAGCAGGAATAGACGGCGGACTGGTGCGGCAGCGGTAACGCACTTTGCCGCTCCAACAATGGTCGTCATGCCCCGCGATGGCGGGGTATCCGGTACGCCGCGGCCTCTCGGTTCGATCATTGATGTCTCTGGAATACTGGGTCACCCGCCTTCGCGGGCGATGACGGTCGTAGGGAATGGCGCGAGACGCAGTTTCGCGATATGACCGCGCAGGTAGCGAGTTTTGCTCTTACTTCCCGCCATCTGAAGATCGGAGGGCGCAGCGAATGCCGGGCGCCCGATGCGCCCGCAGCCTTGCCTGCAAAGTAGAAAGCACGCAAGCAAATCCCCACGGTTACACCGGAAACACCCGGCATTCTCCGCGCAATGGTTTTAACGGCTTATTTCGTGCTCCCCAATGACCGGGCTCTTTGCCACCGTCACTTTCGCGAATTGCCTTCGCGAAAACTTAGCGCCAGCGTCGGGGCGCCAGGACCACACGATTTTGCCGTCCGCATCTGGCGGCGTCGTCTACCGCTAAATCAGCGTCCACCGCATCCCGCCTCACGTCCGTGACGATCGCGCGCCCTCAGAGGAGGCGGGACCGAACTGCAATATTCCTGTTTCTACCTGGTCGTTGCGAAATTTCTGAAAATCAGAAATCGACCATACCGCCGATCCAGTATGGTTGGCGCAGGCGGATGGAATTGCCGGTTGGCGATCGTCCCGCAAGCAGCTGCGTAGTCGACCGCAAGTTACTTCCGGCCGTTTTGGGTGCAGGACCCCTTGCGAATCGGGAGAATGGGATCGTCGGGATATTCTTCATATCGGCGGTATTGCTCGGAGGAGCAGCGCCGCTGTTCAGGAACGCCGCCGGAGAGATTTCGGTCGGCACCGGTTGGGCAAGCGACGTCTGCTCGACGTCGCAGATGTTTTGCCACCATCCGAAATATCCCGCTTATGCCGCCGGCGCCGTGCCGGTGATCGCGATCGGCATCAAGCTCAGCAGCGCGGCAAGCTGAGGCCGGGAGCTACCCCAATTCGATCTCGTCGGTCACCTCGTGGACAAGGCCGACGCCGCCAAGCGTCAAGACGACCATGGCCGGCAGCTTCCTAGTGCCCTTGATGCGGCCCTCCGCGAGCGCCTCGCGCACCGCCTTCTCGATCTCGCGCTGCGAGGTGATGCCGACCTTCTTCAGGAACTTGCGCAGGCTAGCGTTGAAGACATCTTCGTTCATGAAGGCCTCCTGACAGTCTTATCGTTTGAGCATGATCTCATCGGAAAACCGGTGCCCACTTTGCGCTAACGCGGCCCTTCGGGTCCGGATCATGCTCACGGATGCTCTGGATGATTCAGCATGTATTCGCCGAGGTCGCGCTGACTGCGGTCGGCACGTGCCATCGCAGCGCTGCGCTGCGTGTCGCGGTCCCTGCGGCAGGCGACATATTCCGGCGAGCCGACCTGGACATTGTTGGCGCGGCAAAACGAGTCGTCGTCCCCGCTAAGCGCGGCGACCGGAACCTCGTTCCGCGAGGCGCAGGCGGCCAGAATAACGGCCAGCACTGTGAACGAGATCATATAGGTCGGAATCTTCGCAGGCATAGCTTGTCCCAATCGCATGCATCAAGCTCGTTCTACCATTGGTGGGACGGAATTGCGGCGTTTCCGCACGACATTTTCCAAATGACGGCAAAAAGATCCAGAACCACTTCAAGATTGAGTACGTGATTTTCATCAATCTTAGTTTGCATAGAAAGATCGTGCGCGAGAGGCGCGATCCGATCAATCGGACTGTCCTTCTTAACGCGGCGGCTCACGTGAATTGAACCCAGTTGATACCAGCGCGGCTTTTCACATAATGGAGACTGCACATGGATGTTTTGCAAGACTTCTATCTGACTTCCGTTTCTGGACGCATTGCCTACTCGCAACCAGACCCGCTGGGGCCGCTGGCCGATCTCGTCGGCACCTGGAAGGGGCGCGGCTTCAACCAGATCTGGCGGCCGTTTAACGGCAGCCAGGACCGCTTCCTGGAGTTGAACGAGACCCTGGAGACCCTGGAGTTCGATGAAATCCCGGGTGACATTCCCAATCGCGGTTTCCTTCAGGCCGACATCAATCTGCACGGCATCAGGTATTTGCAGCAGATTCAGGATGCGCATGTGCTTGGCCCGAACGGCAAGCCCGCCGGCATCCACATCGAGCCCGGACTGTGGATCAACGCGCCGCAGACCACCAATCCGCAGGATGCGCCGACGGTCGCCCGGATGGCCAATATCCCGCACGGCACATCAATGGTCGCGCAAGGCAGTTCGCCACCCGTGATCAATCACGCGCCGCCGATCGGGCCGGCCAGCATCACGCCCTTCACGATCGCGCCGCCGCACACTCCGATCCAATTCCCGGAAGCCAATCTCGGAACTCCCTCGCAATTCCGCACGCCGCCGGGCGACATCCCCAACGTCACGCAGGCGATGGTGAACAACCCCAACCTCGTGCTGTCCCAGGCCATCGCCGGCAAGAACATCGTTTCGACCACGACGCTGAGGATATCAACCACCCCGCTCAACCCGCCGACCAGCGGCGGCGGCACCGACAACATCGCGTTCCTGCAAGGTAGCTCCGCCGGCCCGAACGCGCAAGCCGCGAGCGTCGAGGCCATCTTCTGGATCGAAACGGTGAAGGAAGCGAACGGGGCGACCAAGCACCTGCTGCAATACACGCAGACCGTGCTCTTGAACTTCAACGGGCTAAGCTGGCCTCACGTTTCGGTGGCGACGCTGGAGAAGCAGTAAGGCGGCTTTGGCGGGAGGAGACCCGATCGAGTTGTCAGGGCGACGGAAGCGCTCTCCCTCTCCCGCTCTTCGCGGGGGAGGGCCGGGTGGGGGTGCTTTCCGAAAAAACGCTGGTCGAGGGGATAGACCTTCCCCCACCCGCCGCGCTCGCAATTGCGCTTCCGAGCGCGTCGACCTCCCCGCAAGCGGGAGAGGCGAAGCCGCCTCACACCCTGCCCTTCAGCGCGGCGCCGATTTCGTCGAGCACCTTGGAGTCCTCGATGGTCGCCGGCATCGCCCATGGCTCGCCGTCGGCGATCTTCTTGATGGTGCCGCGCAGGATTTTTCCGGAGCGCGTTTTCGGCAATCTTCCGACCGTGATCGCAAGCTTGAACGCCGCGACGGGCCCGAGCTTCTCGCGTACCAGCGCCACGATCTGCTTTTCGATCTCGATCGGGTTTTGCGTGACACCGGCCTTCAGCACCAGGAAGCCGCAGGGCACCTCGCCCTTGATCGCGTCCTTGATGCCGAGCACCGCGCATTCGGCGACGTCCGGATGCGATGCCAAAATCTCCTCCATGCCGCCGGTGGAGAGCCGGTGGCCAGCGACATTGATGATGTCATCGGTGCGTCCCATCACAAAGACGTAGCCGTCCTCGTCCTTGAAGCCGGCGTCGGAGGTTTTGTAGTACCCCGGAAATTCCTGGAAATAGGCTTCCCGGCAGCGGTCATCCTGCTCCCACAGGGTCGGCAGGCAGCCCGGCGGCATCGGCAATTTGATCACGATCGAGCCCATGGTACCGGCTGCGACCGGCTTTGCCGCTTCATCGACCACGTCGACCTGATAGCCGGGCATCGGCACGGTCGGAGAGCCATGCTTGACGGGAAGCATGCCCAAGCCGATCGGATTGCCGGCGATGCACCACCCCGTCTCGGTCTGCCACCAGTGATCGATGACAGGCACCTTCAACTGCTGCTCGGCCCATTCCACGGTCGGCGGATCGGCGCGCTCGCCGGCCAGAAACAGCGTGCGGAATCTCGACAAATCGTATTGGCGGATGAATTTGCCTTCCGGGTCCTCCTTTCGGATGGCTCGGAACGCGGTCGGCGCGGTGAACAGCGCGACCGCCTTGTGTTGGGCGATCACGCGCCAGAACGCGCCGGCGTCCGGCGTGCCGACCGGCTTGCCCTCATACATGATCGAGGTCGCGCCATGGATCAGCGGGCCGTAGATGATGTAGCTGTGGCCGACCACCCAGCCGATGTCGGAGCCGCACCACCAGACTTCGCCCGGCTTGACGCCGTAGAGGTTGAACATCGACCACTTCAGCGCGACCAGGTGCCCGCCATTGTCGCGCACCACGCCCTTGGGTTTTCCGGTCGTGCCCGAGGTGTAGAGGATGTAGAGCGGGTCGGTCGCCAGCACCGGCACGCAGGGCGCGGCCTTGCCGGCATCCAAAGCGGCGCGGCGCAGGCTCGCCCAGTCATGATCGCGCCCGGCGACCAGCTCGCATCGATGCTGCGGCCTCTGCAGGATGAGGCAGGCCTGCGGCTTGACCGAGGAAAGGCTGATCGCCTCGTCGAGCAGCGGCTTGTACTGCACGATGCGGCCTGGCTCGAGCCCGCAGCTTGCCGAGAGGATCAGCTTCGGCTTGGCGTCATCGATCCGGGTCGCAAGTTCCTTCGCCGCGAAGCCGCCGAACACCACGCTATGCACCGCGCTGATCCGGGCGCAGGCCAGCATCGCGACCATCGCTTCGGGCACCATCGGCATGTAGAGAATGACGCGGTCGCCCTTGGCGACGCTGAAATCGGCCATCACCGCGGCGAGCGTCTCGACCTCCTTCAGCATCTCGGCATAGGTGAAGGTCGTCACCGTGTTGGCGAGCGGCGAGTCGTGGATCAGCGCAATCTGGTCGGCGCGGCCACGTGCGACATGGCGGTCGAGCGCGTTGTAGCAGGTGTTGACCACGGCGCCGGTGAACCAGCGGCCGTAGATTCCCGTGTTCGGATCGAAGATCTTTTTGGCGGGCTCGATCCAGTCGATCTCGGCCGCTGCCTCGCCCCAAAAGCCCTCGGGGTCGGCGAGCGAGCGGGCATGCACCTCGTGGTAGCGGCCGTTACTCTGGATGTTCATGGCGTCGCTCCCGCGGCAGTTGGTCGGCTCTCTCGGTCATGCCCGGACTTGCCTCGGGCATCCACGTCTTTGTATCCGCAGATAAGCAAGACGTAGGTGGCTGGGACAAGCCCTGCCATGACCACGATCAATTCCAGGCATTTTTCTTGCCGGTATTGTCACCTGTGGAGGCGCCATTTCAAGGCGAAAACGCTGCGACGTTGGAAGAACGTGCGGTTGGCGCTCTAATAGCGATCGACTGCCAGCAGATGGTCCAGCCGCTCGCGCATCGCTTTCTGCAGATTGTAGTCGGGCCGTCCGAAAGCGGCATTGCGTTGGGCGAGAAACTCGTCCTGTTCGCGCTGCATCGCACGCCCCGCGCGCGGACTGTCTTTGGCGGCATCGCGTACCACCTTGGAATTCACGGCGTTGATTTCGCGGTCGAGATTGGCCAGTTCCGGATTGGCGCAGATCGCCTTTTCGACCGGCCGTCTGGCATGGGCGCAATTGAAACTCGGCTTGCCGGCGAGCCCCAGCAGCGCGCCCAGGCGCTCCAGCTCCTGCGCCAGCGATCTGAAATTACCCCTCGCCGCCGCATGGTTCGGATTCAGCTTGAGCGCGGCGCCGAAATCGGCCAGCGCTTTCGGTCGGTCGCCCTTTTTCCACCACAGCTCGCCGCGGGTGTTGTAGATATCGGCCAACAATGGGTCGAGCTGCAGCACGGTGTCGTAGTCGGCCAAGCCGCGGTCGGGCTGATCCCTGCGGGTGAAAACGCCGGCGCGCGCGATCAGCGCCTTGATGCGGTCGGCCTTGGCAGTCTTTTCGTTGTCGATCAAGCCGCCGCATTCGGCCATGATCTTGTCGTCGGCATTGGCGGCAATCGCCGCAAAGCAAGGTGCGGGATCGACCCGCTCGATCGGGCCCGGCTCGCTGCCAATTGCGAACGCGGTGTCGGAGAGTGCGGCCCACAACAGAGAAGCCGCCGCCGCGTTCCGGATCAGGGCTGTGAAATCGCGTCGCATCGATTTATCCTATCCGCGTCCCGGACGCGGTGCGGCGCATCGCGCCGCAAGAGATGGCGTGTCGAAGACGCGCGTAAACGCGCCAATGGCGGTGCGCAGCATCCGGGGCACGCGAGACGGCGTCAGCCCGCCTTGCACGTGATGCCGCCGTCGACCACGAGCTCGATGCCGGTGACGTATTTCGATTCGTCGGAAGCCAGGAATAGCGCCGCGTTGGCGACGTCCCAGGCGGTCCCCATATGGCCCATCGGCACCTGCGCATCGCGGGCGCGCCACATCGCTTCCACATCGCCCTTGGCATAGCTCTGCGCGAGGCCTGCAGAATGTTCGACCATGGGGGTCTTCATCAACCCCGGAAGGATCGCATTGACCCGGATGTGTTTCGACGCGAATTCGACCGCGGTGGTCCGCGTCATCTGGTTCATCGCCGCCTTGCTGGTGCCATAGCTGACATAGGAGATGCCGACGTGACGGATCGAGGCGATCGACGAAATATTGATGATCGAGCCGCCGCCCTGGCTGGCCATCACCGGAATCACGTGCTTCATCGCAAGAAAGGCGCTCTTCAGGTTGACCGCGAACACGCGGTCCCATTCCGCCTCTGCCGTTTCGACGACGCTGCCCATCTCGGCAATGCCGACATTGTTGTCGAGCACGTCGATCCGGCCGTAGGCGCTGACGCAAGCGGCCACCATCGCCTCGACCTCACTGGCGCGCGAGACGTCGGCGGTGAACGCAACCGCTCTTCCGCCTTCGCCCGCGATGATCTTCACGGTCTCCTCGGCGGCCGCGGCGCTGCGATCGACGCAGAACACCTGCGCGCCCTCGCGCGCAAAGGCGACCGCGGCCGCCTTGCCGTTGCCCCAGCCGGGGCCGATCGAGCCCGCGCCGACCACCATCGCCGTCTTGCCCTTGAGCCGATCCATCGCCTTCTCCCGTTCTCTCTTCTGTCATGTCTCGCAAACGCGCATAGCGATCACGTTAGCACCGACCGGATACCCGAAAATTCCCCACAACGTGCAAACTCTTTCGCACTGGCAACAACCAACTTCCCCGCGTAGTCTCGCCTCCGCGAAACCGGCCCGTTAGAGGCCGGTCATGAGCTGGGAGAACGCCAAAATGACTGTCTATCGTGCAGTTGGATTATCGTTGGGTGCGGCGCTGCTGTTGTGCGGTTCGAGCCTATGCAATGTTGCAGTCGCCAAGCCTTTCATGATCGTCGGGCTGGATGAGAAAATTCTCTGGGACGACGACGGCAAGGCGATCCTGGCCCCGGACGGCAAGGATCAGGTCGTGATCGTCGATCTCGCCAATCCCGAGAGCCCCAAGATTGTCGCCAGCCTGCCCTTGAAAAATTCCGTCGTCGGACCGCCGGTCAATCTCGACATCGATCCGACCGGCACGGTCGCCCTGGTGTCGGACTCGGTCGACGATGTCAAGGACGGCGACGCGCTGAAGCAGGTCCCGGACAATAAGATCTATGTCATCGATCTCAAGGCCACGCCGCCGAAGCTGGCCGCCACGATCACCGGCGGCAAGCAACCGTCGGGGTTGAGCTTCAGTCCGGATGGCAAAATGGCGCTGGTCGCCAACCGCGGCGACAATACGATCAGCGTGCTTTCGGTCGACGGCACCGACGTCAAGATCACCGACACGGTTGCGATGCCCGACAGCGTCTCGCAGGTGGTATTCACTCCCGACGGCAAGCGCGCACTGACCACGCGATTCCCCGCGCACAAGCTCTCCGTGCTCGATATCGCCGGCGGCACGGTGACCTACAGCAAGATCGATCTGCCGACCGGACAATGGCCCTACAACGTCGTGGTGTCGCCCAACGGCAAGCTGGCGCTGACGTCGGATAACGGCGGCGCCGGCTCTTCCGACGGCAGCGTCGACACCACGAGCGTCGTCGATCTCGAGGCCACGCCCCCGCGCATCATCGACCGGGTGGTCGTCGGCGACGGCCCCGAGGGGCTGGCGATGAGCCCGAAGGGCGATCTCGCGGTCTCCGCGATCCTGCGCGGCTCCAACAATAAGAAGGCGTACTTCTACAACAAGAACGGCAGCCTCTCGATCCTGAAGATCGACGGCAAGAAGGTGACCAAGACCCAGGACATTGAGGTCGGCGGATTGCCGGAAGCGGTGGCCTTCACGCCCGATGGAAAATATATCCTGGCCGGAAACTTCCTGACCGAGGATTTCTCGATCCTGAAGGTGAACGGCACCAAAGTCACCGACACCGGCAAGCGCTTCAAGGTGCCGGGCCATCCAGCCTCGGCGCGGATGGGGCACTAGCCTTTCCTCATGATGAGGAGGCGCGAAAACAGCGTCTCCGGACGATGCTTCGCATCGCCCGGAGAACCCTGAGGCCCCAGTGCCCATTCCGGGCCTCATCCTTCGAGACGCTTGCCCGCGCAAGCTCCTCAGGACGAGGGGATAAGGCCGGTTATAACCCAGTAAGATTGGTGCCGCCCCGCCGTCACTGAAACGTCATGTCGAGGCATTTGGAGATGTCGGAGCCGAGGCCGGAGGCGATGATGATGCAGCCACGCACCTTCTGCTGCGTGGTATCGGCCGCCCAGATCGAATAGCCGCCGGTGCCGAAGAACGAATTGGTGTTCGGCGGTTCGGTTTCGGTGGCATCGAAGGCGTAATTGGAATCGGTTTCGAAGATACGCGGCTTCTTGGTGCAGCTACCGTCGGTCTGCACGTTGATCACTTCCTTGTTGTCGCGCGTGATAGCAAGCGAAACCTGGCAGCGGAAATATTCCGACGTCTTGATGTTGAAGATATAGGTGTAGGATTTGCAGGTCGCGGTATTGAGCTTGCCGGGGGCTAGTCCGCGGCTGCAGGAAATCCTCTGGTTGTTGCTGAGCTTGAATAGTTCATCGGCGTGGGAGAAGGAAACCGGCGTCACCAGCGACAGCACAACACCAAAGCAGATTTTCATGACGTGGTTCATCCGAATCATCCCTATGACCTGTTCTGTAAAGTGGGGTTCTGAGCCGAAAGGCGAACATAGTCGCGAAGCGCACATCGGGAAATCACAAAGTCATCGGCCGCGTGTGATGCAACGATGGGTCGACTGTATTGACGGGAGAACGGCGTTCGTGATTTGTTCAAGAAACCGGCGGATGGGCATGCCGGCCCGAGAAGGATGAACTTGGCGAGGATGATACTGGGGAGGATGACGATGACGAGATTTTCGACGAAGACGTTTCTGGTGGCGGCCGCGCTGAGCGCGCTGGCAACGCCGGCCCTGGCGCAAGCCGCGGCGCCAACGCCCTGGGAGCTGAAACCCGACATGGGCTATGGCTACGACAAGGAGGGCAAGACCTTTTCCTACAAGATGGGCACCAACAATGCCGGACTGCTGCTGAAGGGCGCCAAGAAGGTACCGAAGGGCACCCTGTTCTTCATCGGCCAGAACGGACAGCTCTACATGCGCACCGGCCCCTACCTGGAAGGCGACGGCAAGTTCATGTTCGGGTCGCCGTGAGGGGCGTTCGAGCCACCCGGAGTCGTCCCGGCGAACGCCGGGACCCATACCGCGTGATCTATCGATAGGGCGCCGGGGCTAACGCCTGCCGCAAAATCAGCGGCGGTGGCCATGGGTCCCGGCTCAGCGCTCGCGCCGGACAGCGCAAGTGCGTTGCCGGGAGCTCGCTTGGCCGGGACGACGGCTTTGTTGTTTGAGCATGATCTTCTTCGGAAAATCGGCGCCCACTTTTCCCAATCATGCTCTAAAACGCCGCCGCCAATTCCTTTGCGCCCAGCAGATTGCTGTTGGAATCCATTCGCTCGTCGGTGACGGCCAATAGCTTCGCCACCGTGTTGTGATGGATCGCCACCGGATTGCGCTCATAGCCCGAGCGCTGGAAGAAATTCGAGGTCGGCACCCGTTCGCGCATCGCCAGCGGCATCGTCACCATGTCGAGCCCGGTGCCGTCGCCGGTCAGATTCATCATTTCCAATTCGGCCGCGGTCAACGGGCGCGTGTATCCCTTCTCGCGGGCGAAGATCACCGACGTCATGAGCTTGTGGGTCTGCAGCATCGGCCCGACGTCGATGTCCAGCACCATGGCGTGCAGCGCCCAGCCCTGCCATGTATCGCCGATTTTTTCGTGTTCTGACCAGTCGTCCGGCACCGAGCGCGCTAGCACCAGCATCTTTTTCAGCACAGCGACCTTGTGGTCCATCGCTTGCCGAGCGGGGCCCGAGAGACGGATGGCCTTCTCCATCAAGAGCTTAACGAACCCATCGCCCTGCTCGGCGAGCAGTTCGACCGTGTTGGTGGTAAGCAGCTGGTTGTAACCGATCGCGGTCGAGATCGCGTGCGAGCCGTGGAAGCCCGATTGGGACGCATGCGTGCCGTTGCCGCCGGTTTCGAATGCATAGACCCGCACCGCCTGCTCGCGCGTCAGTCCCGCAGCCGATGCGAAACGGGCGTAGGCCCGCTTGAAATCCAGGTCGTTTGCGGGCTGCTGCGGCGTCCACTGGTAATTGTCGGCGGCAGCCTTGAGGAGATCGGCGACCACCGGAATATATTTGCGCTCGCGGTGCGGTTCTTCCGGCTCCGGCAATGGATTAACCGGCCGTTTCGGACCGGTATAGACCGGTGGCTGGGTCAATACGTAATCGTCGAGCGTGATCGATTGATGCTCGCGCCGCTTGGCGTTGCGGCCGCGTCGTTTCTCGATGATCGCGCTCCAGTAGGCGCCGGCCTCCGCCTCAAAGGCTGAGCGCGCTTGCTGATATTCCCTGAGCTTGCGGCGATATTCGGCGATCGCCTGCGGCGAGACGTCTTGCGCCATGGCATTGGCCACCGCAGGCGGCAACGCGCCGGAATCGCCTGCAAACGCCCGTTGCGCCATCAGCGGCAGCACGAGCGCAAATATCGTCAGCGTGTGGCGAATCGCCTGGTGATGCATCCGGCCACTTGTACCGCAAACCGCGGCTACTTCCAGGCAAACACCGGCTGTTCCAGATCGGCGACGCGGGTCGCGCGCCCGGCCATCACTTCGCGGAACTGGTAGATCATCGCCGCCGTCGGCGCATGGATTAGCCTGCCCTCGAAATGGAACCGGATCACCCGCCGCGTACTTTCGGGGATCGCCACGAAATCGAAGGCTTCCGCGGGCTCGATCATGCGGAGGCCGATCAAGTGCACGGCGGCGACCTCCTGCGGATTCGGCGCGATCACCCCGCTATTTTCCGCCCAGACCACGACCGGCGTGATCAGATAGCCCGAACGGGTCGGATAGTCGTCGAGCAACCCTAGCACCGCATCCGGCGATAGCTCGAGCCCAAGCTCCTCGTGCAGTTCGCGCAAGGCGGCCTGAGCTTGCGTCTCGCCGGCATCGCATCGCCCGCCCGGCAGCGCCCACTGCGCGCGATGGGCGCGCAAACTCGTGGCGCGTCGTGTCAACAGCAGCGCGGTTTCGCCGGCGTCGGCGGTCAGTGCGATGGCGACCGCGGCGCGCTTCAGCGCCGGCGCCGGCTCGCTGTCGGACAAGCGCGTGAACGCCGCGCATCGCTCGGCGATATTCCGCCTGGTGGCATCGCTGAAAGGCCGCATGGCGCTTGACTACACCATGCGAGCCATTGATGAAATGACGGCGCACCCAAGGGCGATGGAAATTCAGGAATGACCGACAGGGCCGCCGCAGCCAAACTCAAATCCGACGGCTGGAAGATCGCCGAAACCACCGGATTCATGCACTTGATCGGTCCGTTGTGGGAGCGGCTCGTCAACGGCGAACTTGAATTTGCGCTGATCACCGACGACAAGCACCACAACCGCCGCGGCCTGGTGCAAGGCGGCGTGCTGATGACCTTCGCCGACCGCACCTGCGGCATCACCGCGCGTTTCGTCTCGGGCAAGCCGACGCTCGCCACCGTGCAGTTCGACACGCATTTCGTCGAGGCCGGCAAGATCGGCGAGATCCTGATCTCGAAGCCGCACGTGGTTCGCTCGACCCGCAGCCTGATCTTCATCACGACGGAAGTCACCGTCGACAAGCGCTGCATCGCCATGGCGAGCGGGGTGTTCAAGGTTTTGAAGAGTGAGTGAGTAGCCGCTTCATGCGCTGCCCGCGTCGTCGTCGGCGAAAGCCGGGACCCATACCGCGTGATCTCTCAAGAACGCTGGGTGGCAGACGCTCGTCGTAAAACTAAGGCCTCTGGTTATGGGTCCCGGCTTTCGCCGGGACGACGAGATGAGTTGTCATTGCGGGGAGCGGAAGCGACTAAGCAATCCAGCTTTTTTGCGGCCCTGGATTGCTTCGCTTCGCTCGCAATGACGATCTTTGGCCGCTATGCTGCTTTCCAATAAGCATGCCGGGAGGGCTTCCAAATGCAATACCGTCAACTCGGCCGCAGCGGCCTGAAAGTCTCGCCGATCTGTCTGGGCACCATGATGTTCGGCGGGCCGACCGATGAGGCGACCTCGGGGCGGATCGTTGCGAAGGCGCGCGAGGCCGGGGTCAATTTCATCGACACCGCAGACGCGTACAATAAAGGCGGCTCCGAGCAGGTGGTCGGCCGCACCATCTCCAACAACCGGCCGAACTGGGTGCTCGCGACAAAACTCGCCAACCAGATGGGCGACGATCCCAACCGCGGTGGGCTGTCGCGGCGCTGGGTGCTGCAGGCGGCGGAAGAGAGCCTGAAACGGCTCGGCACCGACTATATCGACATCTACTACCTCCACAAGGAAGACCATTCGACGCCACTGGAGGAGACGGTGCGCGCGATGGGCGAACTGATACGGCAGGGTAAGGTGCGCTATTTCGGCGTCTCCAATTATCGCGCCTGGCGCGTCGCCGAGATCTGCAATATCTGCGACCGGCTCGGCATCGATCGCCCGGTGGCGAGCCAGCCCTATTACAACGCGATGAACCGCATGCCGGAAGTCGAGCACTTTCCGGCCTGCGGCTACTATGGCCTCGGCATCGTGTCCTATAGCCCCTTGGCGCGCGGCGTGCTGACCGGCAAATACCGCACCGATAGCGCGCCCGACAAGGAGACGCGTGCAGGCCGCAACGACACCCGCATGATGCAAACCGAGTGGCGTCCCGAATCCTTAAAGCTTGCGCAGGAAATCAAGAACCACGCCGAGAGCAAAGGCATCACAGCCGGTCAGTTCGCGATGTCCTGGGTGCTCAACTCGTCCTTTGTCAGCTCGGTGCTCGCAGGTCCTCGCACCGAGGAGCAATGGGACGACTACATCCGCGCGCTCGACTATCGCTTCACCGCCGAAGACGAAGCGCTGATCGACCGCCTCGTCGTCAGCGGCCATCCCTCGACGCCAGGATTTAACGATCCGGCCTATCCGATCGAAGGACGACGGGCGCGAACGGGGAGTTGAGCGATGGGCGGCTCAGTACATGAGGATCGTTACGGACTTCCGCTTTCGACAGACTCGCCTGAAGCCGCCAATGCCTATCGCGATGGCATCGATCTCATGCTCTCGGCCTGGCCGGGAGCCGCAGAGGCCTTCGATCGCGCGCTCGCGGCGGATGCGGAGTTTGCACTCGCCCATGTCGCACGCGCGCGGGTGCATTCATTCTATCAGCAGGGCGAGGCGGCGCGGAAAGAAGCGGCGGCGGCGCGGGAGCTGGTCGCGCGCCGCGGCACGGAGCGCGAACGCGGCCACGTCGAAACGCTGGCGCTGGCCGTGGAAGGCAATCTTCCGGCAGCGCTTTCGTCCGCATTAAGACATCTCGAAAGCTTTCCGCGCGATGCGGTGGTGATGTCGCTGCCGCTCGGCGCGTTCGGGCTGTTCGCGTTTTCCGGGATGGCGGACCACGATCGGGCGCGGCAGGAGCTGTGCGAGCGCCACGCGCCGCATTACGGCGAGGACTGGTGGTTCTTGTCCAACTACGGCTGGGCCATGACCGAGAACGGCGAAGTCGCCAAGGGCCGCGCCATGACCGAGCGCGCCTTCGACATGCGCCGCACCAATGCCTACGCCGCGCATGCGCTGCTGCATGCGATGTTCGAGGGCGGATCGGTCGCGGATGCCGACGCGCTGGTGACGCAATGGATCGGCGGCTACGACCGTTCCGGAATCCTCTACGGCCATATCTATTGGCATCAGGCGCTCGGCGCGCTCGAAGTGGGCGACGCGTCGAAAGCGCTTTCGATCTACGAAAAAATCCTGCAGCCTTCGGTGACCGTGGCGCCGCCGCTGAATGCGATGTCCGATTGCGCCTCGCTGCTGTGGCGGCTTTTGGCCTACGGCCACGCCGTTCCCGCCAATCTATGGGCCGATGCGGAGGCCTATGCGAAGGCCCAGTTCCCGAAATCGAGCGTGCCCTTTGTCGAAATGCATATGGCGTTGCTTGCGGCGGCAACCTATAACCAGGCCGCGCTCGAGGAGCGACTGCGCGTCATCGAGCAGCGTCTTGGCGACGGAAAGCTCGCTGCCGGACCAGTGGTGCCGCAAATCTGCCGGGCTATGAACGCCTTTGCCGGCGAGGATTTTCGCACCTGCGTCACGCTGCTCGAGCCGGTGCTCGACGACGTCGTGCGCATCGGCGGCAGTCACGCCCAGCGCGAGATCATCGAGGACACGTTTATCGTCGCGCTGATCCGCTCGGGCGAACTGCCCCGGGCGCAGACCTTACTCGACCACCGCCTGCACCGCCGCCCCTCGCCGCGCGACGCACGCTGGCGCGACGCCGCTACCCGTTGAGGCATGATCGCACTACAAACCAACAAAACGGAGGAAAGCGCATGACCGACATCGTTTCGCTGGAAGCGCTGGCCGCGTTGTTCGAACCGGGACAGTCGGTTGCGATCCCTGCCAACAATGCCGGGGTGTCGATGACCGCCACCGCCTCACTGATCGAAGCCGGCATCACCGGCCTGAACCTTATCTGCGTACCGGTCAGCGGCCTGCAGGCCGATCTCCTGATCGGCGCAGGCGCCGTCACCGCGCTCGAGACCAGCGCGATCTCGCTTGGCGAGGCCGGCGGCGCGCCGCGGTTTTCGGCCGGCGTCCGCGCCGGCAGTTTTGCCCTTTCCGACTCCACCTGCCCTGCGATTTTGGCCGGGCTGTTGGCAGCGCAGAAGGGCGTGCCGTTCATGCCGATCGCCGGTATCATCGGCAGCGATTTGTTGCGGGTGCGGCCGGACTGGAAAGTGATCGACAGCCCGGTCGGCGAACCGCGCCAGGTCGTCGTGGTGCCGGCGATTTCGCCCGACATTGCGCTGTTCCACGCGCCGGAGTCCGATCGCGCCGGCAACATCCGGATCGGCCGCCATCGCGAATTGGCCGCGATGGCCTATGCCGCCAAGCGCACGCTGGTCACCGTCGAACGCATCGTCGACCGCAATCTGCTGGAGACGGAGGATTCCGCGGCCGGCGTGCTGCCCTCGCTCTATGTTGAGGCCGTCGCGGTTGCCGAGCGCGGCGCCTGGCCGCTGCCGCTGTGGGACGAATATGACGGCGACGGCGCCGAAGTCGCCCGCTATGCCGCCATGGCGCGCACGGAAGAGGGTTTCCGCGCCTATCTCTCCACCTTCCTGACCCGCTGCAAACAGGTCGCCTGAGCGCGATGCAGGCCGAGCGCGAGCGCCGCGAACTTCTGATCACGACCATCGCCGGTCTTTTGGACGGCGTGCGCCATGTCGCGGTCGGCGCCTCCTCGCCGATGCCAGCCGCCGGCGCCATGCTGCTCCGCGCGCGCAACGAGCGTGACGGCAAGCCAAAGGTCCGCGTCTCGATCTTAGGCTCGGAGCGGCATAATTTCTTCACCAATGGCGCGGTCGAGTTGTTCGACTGCGCCGCCCAAGGCCGCGTCGATGCGTTCTTTCTCGGCGGCGGCCAGATCGACGGTTCGGGCAATATTAACCTGGTCGGCACCGGCGATTATCCGACCACGGACGTGCGCTGGCCCGGCTCGTTCGGCTCGGCCTATCTCTACCACCTCGTCCCACGCGTGATCCTGTTCCGCGAAGAGCATTCGCCGCGCGTGTTCGTGCCAAAGGTCGATTTCGTCAGCGCCGCTGCGCTCACCCCCGACATTCCCCGCCGTGGCGGCCCCTACGCGCTGCTCACCAACATGGCCGTGTTCGATTTCGACAGAGCACGCGGCGGCTTTCGCCTGCGCTCGGTGCATCCCGGCTTTTCGGCCGAAGACATCCGCACAAATACCGGCTTCGATTATGAAGAGCCGGCAAGCGTGCCGGCCACCGCGCCCCCCGATCCCGCGACGCTGTCGCTGTTGCGCGGAAAGATTTTCGGCGAGCTCGCGGAAACCTATCCGGCGTTCGCGCGGTCGATGATGGAAGCGGCGTAGGCATAGCCTCGCGGGCTGTGCCAGGCCTACACCACCCCCATCCGCTGTCGCGCTCTGCTCTCGTCCGACACCGCCGCGCTGGCGCCGGCCTTGCCGAGGCCGAAGGCCGGCACGCCGCTATAGACCGACTCGTACTCGCCGGCCCGCACCTTGTAGGTCTCGTGCCAGATGCCGACATCGGCGCGCGCATCCTTCATGCGGCGGTTGAACTCGACCCAGGCCGGCCAATGCAGCGCGTCAGGGTCGCGCGCGTAGCGCTCCAGATGATCGAAGCTGCGCCAGTATTGCACGATGACCGAACTTAGGCGCGCAAGCCCCTAGTTTCAACTATGGGGTGAGCGCCTCTTTGCTATTAGACATCAGCCAGGTATATAATAGGCTGTGGCGGACTTCAGATCGAACAGGAACGTTCTCTTCTCGTGCAAATACCACGTGGTGTTTTGCCCGAAATACCGGAAGCCAGTTCTTAATCCGCCTATCGACGCCAAACTTAAGAAACTAATTCGGCAAGTATGCGACGAGACGCAATCGGCGCTGATTGAAATGGAAGTCGTGCCAGACCACGTCCATCTGCTTGTCGGCTGCGATCCGCAATACGGCATCCACCGGCTGGTGAAGGGCATCAAGCGCCGGTCTTCGCGTGTTCTCCGTCAGCAGTTCCGGGTGCTGCGCACGCGCATTCCAACATTATGGACGAACAGTTATTTTGTGTCTTCGGTCGGCGGCACTCCCCTCGCGCTCATCAAGCAATACATTGAAAATCAGAAGAGGGTCTGATGGAAAAGCCTCAAATGATTTCAATTGCCGGTCTTAAGGCGCGAGGATGGACACAAGCCCTCATCACGCTCCTTGGGGAACCGGATGTGGTAGGGCGCAATTCTCATTATGCGAAATCAGCGCCTATGCGCCTCTACGACACCGCAAGAGTAGCTTCCTTCGAGGTGTCGTCAGAGTTTCTTGCTGCAAAAGCGAAAGCTGCTCGGCGTCAGTGCGGAGCAAAGACTGCCGTGGAGACAAAGCGCGCGGCACTGATGCAGCAGGTTCTGGAAATGCAGGTTTCTGTTGAAACGCGCCCGGAACATTGGGTGAGACGTGCGACGATTGAAGCGTATAACGAATGGCACTGGGATGGAGACGGGGCGGCGGAAGATGCACCCGCCGAGTTTCTCGAACGCATCACCGTAAACTTCATCCGGCATAATCTAACAGCGTACGACAGGGCATTAGAGGAAGTCGCTGGTCGGGTTGGCATCGCCTCTGCGGTACAGAGCAAAGATTTACTCAGCCATAGGAGAGCCATAGGAGAGAGCTATCCGGCTTTAGCAGATGAATGCAGTCGGCAATTGATGCGTAGAGGACTGTGATGCCGCGCGTTAAAACCCTGTCCTTCGTCGCCGAGTTCCCGCTTCAGACGACTGCGGCGGATGAGAAGACATTGGATACGCGGCTGAACGCGGCCCGGCACCTCTATAATGCCTGTTTGCAGGAGTGCCTTCGCCGCCTCGATCTGATGAAGCAATCGAAGGCATGGCAAGCCGCACGCGCCATGCCTGCGACAGTGGACAAGCGTCACAACAAAGCGCGCTCGCAAGCGTTCCGGGCCGAACTTGAGCGGTTCGGCTTCACCTCGCGCGAGATTGAAAAGCATGCGCTCTCCTGCCGCAATGCCTGCTGGATCGGCGATCACCTCGGCAGCCACGACACGCAAACCACGAGTTTGCGCGCATTCCGGGCAGCCGAGCAGTATGCGTTTGGCAAGCGCGGCCGCCCACGGTTCAAATCGTTAAACCGGCTGAACAGCATCGAGGGCAAAGCGGACGCTGTGATCCGCTACCGCGCCGAGCCGGTTCCGGCCGTGCACTACAGCGGCCTTGTGCTGCCGCTTATGCTCGATCCAAAGGACAAACGCGATTGGCAAAGAGAAGCGCTCGCGGCCAGGACCAAGTATGTCCGCATTATCCGGCGCGAGATCAAGGGCCGCGTCCGCTGGTTTTGCCAGTTGGTGCAAGAGGGCTTGCCGCCCGCTACGCACACCACCAAGGACGGTACTGTCGGACTCGACATCGGGCCGTCCAGCATCGCGGCGGTATCAAGCGACGACGCTATTTTGGAGCAGTTATGCCCGAGCGTCGTCGAACCGTGGAACGACTGCCGGCGTATCCAGCGCGCGATGGACCGCTCGCGACGTGCAACCAACCTGGACAACTTCGATGCCAAAGGGCGCGCGATCAAGGGTAAGAGAAGGTGGAACAGGTCGCAGCGCTATCAGGCGCTTGCCGCTTCGAAACGCGAGCGCGATCGAGTATTGGCTGCCGAGCGCAAGCGATCGCATGGCGAGTTGGCGAACCGCATTCTCGGTCAAGGGACAACCATCAAAACAGAGGAGTTGAGCTACAAGTCATTTCAGAAGAACTACGGTCGCAGCGTGAAAGTGCGTGCGCCAGGAATGTTGATCTCGATGCTTCAGCGCAAGGCTGCAAGTGCTGGCGGTGGAGTGATTGAGATCAAAACCCGGCATACACGGTTGAGCCAGTTCGATCATACCACGGGCGAATACATCAAGAAGCCGCTCTCGCAGCGGGTTCATGTGTTCGGCGATGGCAGGACAGAGCCGGTTCAACGTGATCTCTACAGCGCGTTTCTTGCGACATGCTGCGATACGAATTTGCTCGACATTCCCCAAGTCAAGATCGCTTGGGTCAGTGCGGAACCGCTCCTGAGGACGGCGATGTCGAGTGTACTTCAACCTGCAAGCGGGAAGGGCTTTGCCCAACCCCACGTCCGTAATGGCGTTAGAGCGGGTCGCCGGATCAAGAGTGTTGGGCCGGCCGTCGAGGCCGGGGATGATGTAGCGCCTCTGCAAACAGAGACCGCGAGAGCCCCGGAAAGACTGCCTTCTGCCTCTCTCAGAACCCCCTGGCTTTAGCCATGGGGAGGTTCAGCTTGGAAAGCCCGTTATGGCCGAGGAAACTCCAGTTCCTTCAGCATCTTCGGCATCGCACGGGCGACCGGCAGCCATTTGAGCACCTTCCACGCCTTGTTGATGCGCATGCCGATCAGGGAGACGACGAAGTCGCCCTCGATTCCCCCCGTGACGCGGCTGGCGACGATCTCGGTCATGCGATGGCCCCACTGGACAACCCCCCAATTGTGCTAAACCGCAACGGCCGGTACAAGCTTGGTCACGAAAAAGCCTGGGGTGTCGGGGCAAGTCTGGCGACGGCGTGGCCCAAATGAGGGGATTGCAGGTAACCTATGGTAGAATTGCAACGGGGCGCTGGTTCGATTCCATGTCTGATCATCTGGCTATGACACGGCGTCTCGGCTGGCGAGCGCTTGCGGTTGCCGGTATTTTCCTTGCAACACCATGCATGGCCGAGCCGTTATCCGCCGAAGGGCACAAGCCGGACGTCGACCTCTACGCGTTGATGTCGGGCCGGTGCAGCACGCTCAAGATCGCAGGCCGCGATTTCGCGTGCAGGGCGGTTGCCTATTTTCACAGCGAAAAAGGCCGGGCGAATTTTACCGTCGCGCTCGACGATCCGAGGGACCAGAGTCATATCATCTCCTTCTCGGGCGAGAATGGTCAGAGAACGCAGGACAACCTGTACGAACTGGCCATCGACCGGATGCTGCTGAACTCCAAGGACCGACCGAAGGTCGACGGCCTGCCGACGCCGACCGTCGAACTGTCGAATGGGATATGCCGGCAGATCGGAAATTTCGCGGCAAGATACGTTTCCAGCATCTGGTGCTCGGCGACCGGCGAGAATGGCAAGACCTACGAATTGCGGTTCGAGTCCGACGGCACGCCGATCACATTGCGCCGGGTCAGGCTGTCGGCGCCGACCATCCGGCAGGATCCGTATCGGTGAGGGATGAGCAGGAAATTGCTCCGCATCCCCCAGATGCGCGATGGGATCAAGTCGAATTACCATCGCGCTCCAGGGTTTTTGATTGAGCATGATCTCGTCGGAAAACCGGTGCCCGCGAGGGCATGCTTTTCCGATCATGCAGCAGCTATTGAAACCAAGCTCGCGCCCAAATAGGATCGCCCATCGGCCGAATTTCAGCTGTCCGCGCGGACGATGCCAGTGCTGTGCGATCACCGAAACTGCCGCCCACGCAACCAACGCTCCCATGGATGGCACAATGGAATTCATCGCAAGGAGTCGCGCGACGCGTCGCACGGTCGTGATTGGTGGAATTGCGGCCGGGGCGTTGGCCGTGGTCGATCCGGTCTGTCGGGAAGCCTGCGCCGCGCTGGCGGCTGGTATCGCCAGCCCTGCCCCGCGCGACGATACTTCGTACAGCTTACACGGCGTCACCATTGCCGATCCGTATCGGCCGCTGGAGGACGTTGCGCGTGCGGACGTCAAAGCCTGGATCGACGCCGAGGACGGACGCGCCCGCGCCCTTATCGATTCGCTGCCGATCCGAAACCAGGTCCATGATTTCTTCATTGCGGCGCTGGACTATCCGCGCACGACGATCCCGGCACGCTATGGCCAACGTTACTTCACGCACTTCTCTGAAGGCCTGGCCAACCAGCGCAGCTTTGGCGTTCAGGATTATCTGGCTGGACCGCGCCGCACGCTGATAGATGCCGCCGCCTTGTCGAACGACGGAACGGTGACCATTGCAGGCACGTTTCCCGACCGGTTGGGAACCAAGGTCGCCTATCTGCTGTCCGAAGCGGGAAGCGACCGGGAGACGCTGCATGTTCGCGATATCGAAACGGGACAGGATCTGCCCGACGTGTTGGCCTGGTGCAAGCACACCACCGTGGCCTGGGCTCGCGACGGGCGAAGTTTCTTCTATTCCCGCTATCCCGGCGACAACGATCCGGCCGACTGGTACCGGCGCGGACAGATCGTGTGCCAACATCGCCTGGGCGAGCCTCAAGCCGCCGATCGCGTCATATTCCACCCGCCCGGCTCGCGCGATTTCTATCTTCAGGTATTCTCGTCGATGGACGCCGACCTGCTGAAGATCGTGGCCGGAATCGGAACGTCGGAGAAAGCGGGATATTTCATCACGCCGCTGCACGATCCCTCGCACATCACCGAGATATTCCCGATCGGCACCGCCGGCTTCGATCCGGTCGGGAATGTGGGCGCCACGCACTACGCCATCACCAATCTCGATGCTCCGAGATGGCGGTTGGTGCGGATCGACCAGTCCGATCCAAAGCCGGATCGATGGCACACCGTCATACCCGAAAGCGATGCGACGCTGAATTTTGCGGCGGTGTTCGAGAGCAGGCTCGTCGTCAAACACTACGACGATGTCAATCATCGAATTTCGATTCATGACCTAAGCGGCGAGCGGCTGTCGACGGTGGATCTCGGCAAGCTCGAAAGCGTAACATTCGGGCGCTACGACCGAACCGATGATCATCTGCTGCTTGAGGTCGACGATTACAAGCAGCCGGGCCGTATCGAGTGGCTCAGCCTCGACAACAGTACGAGCTCGCTGTTTCGGGCGTCGGCCGCCAAGCACGATCTGTCCGATGTCGTGGTGCGCCAGGTCTTTGTCACCGGAAAGGACGGCGCCCGCATCCCCATGACCTTGATCCATCGGCCGGACCTTGCGACCGACGGCGGCAACCGGACGCTGCTCTACGCCTATGGCGGATTCGGATATGCGCTGTGGCCCTATTACACCGAGAGGATCGCCGCGTGGGTTCGGATGGGCGGCATCTACGCGCTCGCCTCGATCCGCGGCGGCGGCGAATATGGCCAGCCATGGCATGATGGCGGACGCGGCGTCCACAAGCAGGCTTCGTTCGACGATTTCATCGCGTCGGCCGAATGGCTGATTTCCAATGGCTACACCCGGCCGGACCGCTTGGGCGTCAACGGAGCCAGCAACGGCGGCCTTCTGGTTCTCGCGACGATGCTGCAGCGTCCCGATTTGTTCGGAGCCGTGGTATCGGCGGTCCCGGTGACCGACATGTTGCGGTTTCCGAAGTTTACCTTCGGCATCAACTGGATGCCGGAATACGGCGATGCCGAGAAGAACGAGGCGGATTTCAAGGCGCTTCTCGCCTATTCGCCGCTTCACAATATCCGCAAGGACGTGAAATACCCGCCGCTCCTGGTCATGACTGCCGACAACGACGATCGCGTCGCGCCGGCGCATTCGTACAAATTCGTAGCCACGATGCAGAGCGAATCCCCTGACAGCACGGTCTATCTTGCCGTCGAGCGGCGTGCCGGGCACGGCCAAGGTAACGCGCTGAACAAATCCATCGACCGCGACTGCGACACGCTCGCCTTCCTGTGCGAGAAGCTTGGCGGGCCTATGCTCGATTTGCCGAAGATTGGGCGGACGTGACGCGAAGCGGTATGGGCCGCTTCGAGGAAACGAAAGCCTTCACCTCGGCGAAAATGCGGGACAGGCACGTCGATCGACATGGCGTTACCGATCGCGATTGAGGATCCAGCCCAGTCCGAGATCATTGACCTCCGGCGGGACCGCGAGCGCTAGTTGGCAACGGTCAACCGCCCCTTCATATCGGGATGGAATTTGCAGTAGTAGTCGACCTCGCCTGGCCTCGTCAGCACCAGTCGCGCGGTCTTGTTCGGACCGATCATGGCGTCCCAGTCGTTATTGTCCGCGGTGGCGGTATGGGCAAGCGCGTCTTTGTTGACCCATTCGATGGTGTCGCCGACCTTGGCGCTGACCTCGGCCGGTGCGTAGACCAGTCTGTCGATGGTGATCTGAATATCGGCGGCTTGCGCCGAGACGGATGACGGCCCGGACAGGGCAACGATAAAAAGTAAAATCCGTCTCGGCATCATGGCGGCATCCGCTATTTCAGTTTCGCATCGACCATCTGGGCGTGCTGCTCGTGGCCCTGGAAAATCTTCAGGCCGGTCTGCAGCAGGCTCTTGAGCTCGCCGTTGCTCGCGGACGGAATGAGCTGCGTCTCCAGCGCGCTATCCACGGTCCTGTGGTAGGCAACCTCGTTGTCGACATAGGCCTTGTCGAAGGCCGAGCCTTCGAGCTTGGCCAGTTCGGTGCGCTTGGCCTCCGCCTGCTTGGTCAAGGCCTGGCTGGTGGCGTTGTCTTCCGGCTTGACCTTGAGCTTGTCGACCAGGGCCAGCGCCTGTTTGTTCACCGCGGTGTGGTCGCGCACCATGTCGTCGGCAAAGGCGCACACCTCCTGGTTCTTGGATTTCGTCAGCGCCTGCTTGGCGGCTTCGATGTCGATCTGGCCCGCCGTATAGGCGATGTGTGCAATTTGCAGGTCGGTCAGCTTGGCCTGGGCAAAGGCGGCGCCGGACATCAGTCCGAATACCGCGACAGCAGTCATCAATCTGGAAAGCATTGTCGAACCTCCGTTGGACGCGGCCGGTGCCGCGTGTGGACGAAGGTTGGATGCGAGAGGGCCGCAGCACAGGCGGCGCACGACCTCTTCGGTCATGCGTTCGCAGCGGCGGCCGTCGAAGGGAAGTGTGCTGGTGAGCGCGGGGCCGAGCTGTTTGTCCAGAGCATCGCGCAACAGAGCGCGGGCGCGATGCAGCCTGGTCTTCACCGTCTCGGCTTGCAGGCCGAACAGGTTCGCGGTTTCCTCAACCGTCATGCCTTCGACCAGGCGCGCGACGAACACCGCGCGAAAGCCGTCCGGAAGCTCGTCGATCGCGCGTTCGAGCACCGCCCGGATTTCACCTCGCGCCATTATTCGCTCCGGATCCTTGCTGGCGGCGGAAACGGGAAAATCGATGATTTCGGCTTGCGAGCGGTTTTCGCCATAGCTTTCCCACTCGACCGTCGGCCGCCGCTTCCGCAGGCGCCCCAGCGCCTCGTTCATGGCGATACGGGTGATCCAGGTGCCGAAGCCTGAATCCCCGCGAAAATGCTCAAGCCCGGTGAAGGCGCGGACGTAGGTTTCCTGCACCACGTCCTCGGCTTCGGCATCGTCGCGCAAGATGCTGCGCGCCACGCGGAACAGGCCGCGATTATAGCGCTGCGCCTCGTCCCGGCCGCGCGCGCCGCACCAGGTGTCCGTCATCGCGCTTTTCGCTGCCGGCCCATTTGGCAGGTGGCACTTGCATGGCTCGGTTCCGTCGCTTCTGATCGTTTGATGCAGATTGGCGAAAAAGGTTCCCGGCGATCCGCTCCCGCGGGCCGCCGGGGGTGAGGCGTGGCGCAGGCCGGTGGCGCGGCCGGAGACCGGATCATTCGCCGCCACGCAGATCAATCGCCCTGCTGATTATAGGCGGTTTCCCAGAACAGTTCCTTCCAGTCGCCGACCTTCGACTTCAAGGTGCCGATGCGGTTGAGAAACGCCGCGAAGTAGGCGATGCGATGCGGCTGTGACGTGAACTCGAAGCCCGGATCGCTAAGCAGGGCAAACAGCTCGTCGACGCTTTCGGACGCGTTCTGAGCACCGCGGCAGCGCGCTTGTCCGCACTGCACACCTTGATCGATTCCTCCAACGCGTTGCCGACGGCCCTGAACAAGGTCGAGTCCTTGTCCCTGGTTTGCTTGGTCGCAAGCAATGTGACTTGCGTCAGCGGCCCGCCAAATACCTCGCGGCTATCCGCGACGACATGTGCACCCGGCAGTTTCAGACCGCGATCAGTGAAGGGCTGCACGCCGATATGCGCCGTCACGGTTGCCGAGCCGTAGCCCGCCGACAGCGCGGCGACCGCATCCGAGTGGCCAAGGCCGACCGTCAGATGGTCGAGGCGATGCGGGTCGTTCCATGATTTCTCCGCCGCCATTTCCAGCATCATCGCATTGAACGATATGCGCACCGATGGCACCGCGATGCGGTCGTTCTCGGTGAAATCGGCGATCGTCTTGACGTTTGGATTGATGGTGTAAAGCACCATGGCTCCGTTCGACATGGTTCCGACGGCCTTGACCTCGTTAGGGGTGCCATGGGTCTTGTCCCAGAGCGTCAGCAGTGACGGCAGAGCGCGGCTGCGCCATAGTCGGTCGACCCCGACAGCAACGCATCTATGATGGGTGCGGGGCCCTCAATGACGGTGGCTTCGACCTCACCAAGCCCGAGCTTGGTTGCTTCCTGCTGCAGGCCACCGCCGGTGACCAAGATACAGCAAGCCGCGTTGCTGGACGAAACTGACCTTGAGTGGGGTCAGCGCGCCAACAATCGCGGGCGCGGCCATGAAGCTTGCGCCACCCGCCACTGTCGCGATGGCATGTCGCCGGCTCATTAGTCGATCACCTCTTTTCGTGGGAATTCTCCAACTCCCGGTTCGGCCGCCGTTTTCATCGTTCTGACAGCTGCTATGCTGGCGCCTTGACCCATGATAGGCTGAGCTAAGCGCACCAACAAAAATTAGACCGGGAAGAGTCCCGCGCGGCGCTTGGGTTCGAATTGGAATGAAAATCACGCGCGTATCGGGCGTCGTTTATCGCCAGGAGCTCAGACTTAGCGGACCCAAGCCAAAATTCGCCGGCGAGGGGCGTCATGCGTTCGAGACGATGCTGGTCAAGGTCGAGACCGACAGCCGGATCGTCGGGTGGGGCGAAGCGTTTCCGCATCGGGTCTGGCCAGCCGTCAAATCGCTGCTGGAGAAACTGATCGCGCCGGCCTGCATCGGTGCGGACCCCTGCGATATCCCCGCGCTGATGAAAAAGCTGATCTACCACGTGCACGGCGTTGGGCGCGCCGGCCCCGTCATGTATGCGCTGTCAGGTCTGGATATCGCGCTCTGGGACATTTTGGGAAAATCGAAAAACCTGCCGATCTACAAGCTGCTCGGCGGTGCTCAATGCGCGAAGCTGCCGGCCTATGCCAGTCTTCTGAAATACGGTGACACCGACGTTGTCGTTCGCACGTGCGAGGAGGCGCTGGGTCGCGGTTATCGCGAACTCAAGGTCCACGAAACCGTCCGCGCCGAGATCACTGCTGCAGCGCAATTGCTGCGGCGGCACAACGGCGGTTCCTTGATGGTCGATGTCAATGCACCGTGGACGCTGCGAGAAGCATTGTCGGCGGTCGCGCCAATGCGCGAGCTCGGTCTGAAATGGATCGAGGAGCCGGTTTGGCCGCCGGAGGATTTCGAAGCCGCGCGGCAGATCAGCGCCGGCGGCGTTCCGGTCGCGATCGGCGAAAATGTCCTGACGCCGACCGATTTTGCGCGGCTGATCGATAGCCGGGCAGTCGACTACGTCCAGCCGAGCGTCGCCAAGATCGGCGGCATTTCCATTGCGCGAGACATCATCGCGGCCGCCAACGATGCGAACGTGGCGGTCGCTCCGCACTCCGCCTATTTCGGTCCAGGTCTGATCGCGACCGCGCATCTTTCTGCGGCGCTCTCGCGCGCGCCCATGGTCGAGCGACTGTATTGCGATCTCACGGAAAGTCCGTTCGGAGACTGGTATGAACCGGTGGATGGCTATCTTGCAGTTCCGCAGGGGCCGGGCCTCGGCATCGATCCCGATCCAGTCATTCTGGACAAACTGAGCGTCGCGTGAGCCCGAGGACAAGATGAAAATTCAGCAGATCAAAGTCAATTTCGTCCGTCTGCCGCTGGAAGAGCCCCTGGTCGGCGCGCCCTACATGCCCGGGATGCTGCGCGAATTCTTCACGGTGCAGGTGCAGACCGACGAAGGCATCGAGGGCATTGGCATCACGGGGTTCGGCGGCAAACTCGTGCGCGCACTTAAGGCGGCGATCGAGGATTTTGGCGAGCTGATCCGGGGCGACGATCCGCTACGCACCGAACAAATCATAGCCAGACTGCGTGACGCGTCGGCCTCATGCGGCCACGGCGGCATATCGGACCTGGCGATTTCGGCGATCGATACGGCGTTGTGGGATATCCGCGGCAAAGCCTTCGGCGTTCCGCTGGCGCGGCTGTTGGGCGGCTTCCGCGACAAGGTGCCGGCCTATGCAAGCGGCGCGCTGACGCGCACCACGCCAACCGACAAGCTCCAACGCGCCGCCTCAGCACTGGTCGAGAAGGGCTATTCCCAGATCAAGACCCAAATGGCGGTTGAAGGGCTCACGCCAAATCAGGAAGTCGAGCGCATTCGGCTGATCCGCGACGCGGTCGGGCCGGATGTCAATTTGATGGTGGACATCAATCAGCGCTGGAGCGTAGCCGAGGCGATTTCGATCGGCCACCGCGTCGAAGAACTGGGCCTCGGATGGTTGGAGGACCCGACCCGATGCGATGACTACCAGGGGCAGGCGAAGATCGCCGATGCGTTGACGACGCCGATCTGCGCCGGCGAATATCTCTGGGGCATCGAGCCGCACCGTCAGGCGATGTCGCACCACGCCATCGACATCGCCATGATCGATTTGCTGCGGGTCGGCGGTGTGACGCAATGGATGAAGGTAGCCGGCATGGCGGAGGCATTCAACAAGCCTGTGGCCAGTCATTTGCTGCCGGAAATCCATGTGCACCTGGTCGCCGCCGTGCCGAACGGGCTGGTCGTCGAATACATGCCGTGGACGTGGCGGCTGTTCGACACTCCGCCGATGCCGGTCAACGGCGTAATGACCGTGCCAACCGGACCCGGGCTCGGGCTGAAATTCGCGCCCGACCTGTTCGACAAATACGGCATCAGCTAGCGGGCCGGGCGGCCATTGAGATCGTTAGGCCTCGGCGAGGAACGTGTCCTGCATGCGATGGCCGCCGGGGGCGCGTAACCAAAAAAAGCCGCACGGATTTGATAGGAACAGCGCAATGAAAAAATCCGGCTTAGCACTCGGCTTGGCAGCACTCGTGCTCGGGTTGATGAGCCCGCCCGCGCTGGCGCAAAAGCGCGTCGCCCTGCTAGTCGGCAACGATGCCTACCAGAACGTGCCCATGCTGAAGACGGCGATCAACGACACGCATGCCCTCGCCGACGCGCTGCGGAAGCTGAATTTTTCCGTGCTCATCGCCGAAAACCAGTCGCGCCGCGCCATGAGCGAGTCGCTGCTGGCGTTCGACAAGGCGATCGAGCCGGGCGACATGGCCCTGTTCTTCTTCGCCGGCCACGGCTTCGAGATCCACGGCGAGAACTTCCTGGTGCCGACCGACACGCCTGCGGTCGGCGAAGGCCAGGAGGAACTTCTCCGCGACGCCGCATATCCGGCAGAGCGCATCGTCGAGCGCCTGCAGGCGCGCGGCGCCCGTACGACGATCCTGGTGCTCGACGCCTGCCGCGACAACCCGTTCGAGCGGCCGGGCGGTCGCGGCCTCAAGGGGCCCGGCGGGCTCGCGCCGATGACGCCACCCGAAGGCGCGTTCATCCTGTTTTCCGCCGGCGCCAAGCAGCTGGCGCTCGACAGACTGTCGGGGCGAGATCCCGACCCCAATTCCGTGTTCAGCCGCAACTTTATCCACGAGTTGCAGGAGCCGGGGCTCACGCTGGTCCAGATAGCCAAGCGCACCCAGATCGACGTCAAGCAGATGGCGGCGACGATCGGCCGCGATCAGACCCCCGCCTATTACGACCAGATCGTCGGTGAGGTCGTTTTAAGCAGCCTCGTCAACAGCGCTGCGACGGCCACGCCGCCGCCGGCCATGGCGCTTCCCTCCATCATCGCCAAGCGGCCCCAGGAGCTCACCACCACCGCGCCTCCGCCGAGCGAGGCAATCGCACAGCTCGAAGCGCTGGCGGCGGCCGAGAGTTGGCATGAGCTCGGCGCGCGCCTCACCGAGGTGAAACCGACCGAGCGCGACGAACGCTGGAACGCGTTGGTCGAACAGGCGGCGCTCGGCGAGCTGACCCCATTCGCCGCGGCGTCGAGCGGATCGCCCGACGAGCGCTTGGCGGCGATCGAACGCTATTATCCGACATTTCCGTCGCTGCGCGGCTCGCAAAAGTTCGTGGCGCTGCGGTCGACCATCGGACTTGACGCATTCGGTCGCTGTTTCGACGACGCCCAGGGGGCTGCGCTGCAAAAGTGCCGCGATCGGCTCGATCGCTTCGTACATACGCCGCCGATGAGCCCACAGTTGGCGCGGGAGGCCGGCGGGCTGGTCGTCCACAAGCTCAACCACGGCAACGCGGCGCCGTTCTTCGCCATGGCGTTCGAAGCACCGCACGGCGATATCGTTTGCACCGCGCCGGAGCTTGCGACCGCCGTCATCGCCGGGCTCGACTGGCCAGGCGATTCGCTTGAGGCCAAGTCGGCGCTTGTTCTCGCCGACAAATGCTGGGCGAGCTTGCAGACCGAGATCGTGGCCGAAGTCGCGCGCGAGACGCCCGACAGCTACTACGTGCACAACGGCTGTCCGATTCTCATGGAGCATAACGCAGTCACCGCCCTGCGGGCGGCGCGCTGTCGCGCGCCCGCGAAATAGCCGGCGATGGTGGGCGTGACGGCGGCGGCGTATGTCGACAAACGATCGTCTCCAGCGGGTAGTAGCCAGGCCTGCAGCTTCGTCAAACGTCGCCTGCTTGCCACGCATCCGCACCACGCCTTAGCCTGCGTAGCTGCGGGTGACATTGGAAAACTCGCCTTCGTCGAGAAGCCGTTGGTCCATTTGCGTTCAATAGAGGCGGTGGTGAGCGCAGCGGCGCTGGCCTGCGCCGCCCGGGCGGCAGGTTTGCCGACGCCGAGTGAAACCATCATCGGAAAAAAGTTACCAGCAAAAGCATGGCAAGCCCGGTGGCGCTCGGGATCGCGACGTGAAGGCACTGGCCGAGAACGTAACCTGACGCCAGGATGAGATACGGCGCCTTGATCAGCCTGAGCGGCTTGATGCAGAACCTGACCATGGTCGCGGTTGCGCCGACGTGGTCCATGCAGTCGGCGAATGCCGCCGAGGCCATGATGATCAATCCGATCCCGCTCATCGGCGTGATTAGCAATTCCTTGACGAACGCGAAAACGTCAAATCCCTGCCACCTAGTTGAGTTGGCCTTCTGATACAGGATGGAACGGTCGGGAAAAACAAGCGAAGTCAATGCCAACAGGATCAACCCTGCCACGAGCACGAAAATCACGACGTGTGAGTGGCATGGCGTGATCCCCATTTGCGGGGCGCATCGCCGAATCCCTTACGACGCGCCGAAATGTCGCTAGAGCTCACATCAGAACCCGTCTGCGGCACCGCCGTACACCCACATGGGCTCTCCGCAGTTGCTCGGACCATGGTCAGTCATGCAGGCGGCGCTGCATGATCGAGCAGTAACCTCGCGCGCGACTGTTGCATGGTGTTTTGCCGTCACATTGCCGTCTTTTGCCAGTGCGGGAGTCCCGACAGAAAGGGCGACCGACACTGCGAGCCGCACAAGGATATTCTTCATCATCGCCATTCCTCCTGGTTGTTCAGGCCCGATCAGCCTGTTGTGCCAGGAGCTAGCCAGAAAGAGAAAACGCCGGAACTACCGTCGAACTCATATTGCTTGGTACGAATGGTATGAGCAGGCGTGGGCAGCTGTTTTTTACGACTGAGCGCCCTGATTAATCCGGTCCGGAGACTTCGCTATGCGGCACGGCCCCCACTGCGCCGTCATCCCTCATTGCGGGGTCGGCCTGAACTATCTCACTTAGATATTCAATTACGGCACGGACGCGTGGCGGTAGGTTACGGCGTGAGGGGTAAACGACGGTCAGCGGAAAGCGCGCGGGCGGAAACGCCGGCATCAGGACACGCAACCGGCCCGCGCTGATGTCGTCAGCGACAAGCAGATGCGACAGCAGCGCGATGCCATGGCCATTCAGCGCAGCTCGGCGAACGGCGTCGGAGTTATTGGCGCGAAATCGGCCGCGCACGGACGCCGACACGGCGCCCTCGAGACCTGCGAACCACCAGACATCGTCCCGCCCCCATCGGTGATAGACGATGCAATCGTGCTGTTGCAGATCCGCGGGCTCTTTTGGTGCCGCGCGGCCCTTGAGATAATCCGGCGCCGCGACAAGGAATGCGGTCGTGGCGCCGATCCGACGGGAGATCAGCGCGGAATTGTTGACCTCGCCAACACAAACCTGAAGATCGATTCCCTCTTCGATGAGATCGCGCAGCCTGTCGTGCAGGATGAGGTCGATCGACAATTCGTCATGCTTCTTCAACAGAGAATTGAGTTTGCTGCTGAAGTAGAGCCCGAGCGGAACCGGAACGCTCAGGCGGACGCGTCCCACCGGTTTGGTGCGACGCCGCCCTGTCCGTTCCTGCAACGCGTCCGCTAAATCGACGAGTTGCTGCGCCGCGGGCACAAGATCGCGTCCCTCTTCCGTGAGCGTGACGGCGTGCGTGCTGCGTTGGACCAGACGGGTGCCGAAATGCTCTTCAAGCGCGCTCACCTGTCGCGAGATTGCCGGCTGCGTGACGCTCCGCTCCTCTGCCACCGCCGAGAACGAACCGACCTCGGCGACACGAAGGAAGGTGCGGAGCGCTGCAATCAGATCCACGACTCATACCCAAGGTATCAAACGTTATAACGCGGTCACGGCTTCGCCGCCGCCCGCTGGACGCTAATTTCAGGGCGACAAAAGCCTCGGACTACGCCTTTTCCGACGCTTATACGACAACTGACGCGAGGAAAGCGACCATGTTGAACACTACTCTCAGCCTCCCTTGCCCTGCAGGAATGAACCACACGACCGACCGAGATGGCTTTGCCAGGCACAGCTTTCCTCCGGACGGGCTGGTCGCCGAGTCCCGGATCGCCTATGAGTCGACGCCGCTCCTGACGGCGCAAATCCGGTCCGGTGTTTTCGTCTTTGCTGGCGCCGGCGGCAATGTGACTGCGATTGTAGGATCGCAGGCCTCCGCGATAGTGGATACTGGCTATGGTCCCCGCGTCGCAGAGATAGCGGATGGAATCGTCGGCGCGCTCGGTCGGGCGCCCCGATGGGTGATCGACACGCACTGGCATTTCGACCATGCCGACGGCAATGCCGCTTTTGCCAGAGCCGGCGCGACGGTCCTCGCTCATGCAAATTGCCGCACGCGCCTGTCGACCAACCAGTATGTGCCTTCGCTGTCGTGGCGCATTTCGGCTTCGCCGCGCGAAGCCTGGCCGTCGCTAATGTTCGACCACCCGTTCACGCTCGATATAGGGACCGAGGAACTGCACCTGCTGCCGCAGGCCCCCGCCCACACCGACGGCGATGTTGCCGTCCTTATGGCATCGGCAAACGTCCTCGTGATGGGCGATCTCTTCACCCATCATAGTTATCCCGTGATCGACGAATCCTCCGGGGGATCGTTGCGCGGGATGATCGAGGCAGTGGACCGGTTGCTGCCGATGATCGACAAAGACACGGTCGTGGTGCCTGGTCATGGCGCCGCGACAGACCGCACGCGCCTCCTGGCGTTTCGCGACATGCTGCGCAGTATCGAGGATCGTATCCTGGTTTTGATCGAGGCCCAACGCGAGGTTTCCGAAATCATCGCGTCCAAGCCAACGGGCGAGTTCGATTTCCGCTGGGGACGCGGCTATGTCACCGGCGCGCACTTCACCCGCATGGCGTTGGCGGGCATGGGACTGGTCAGCGGTCCCGCCGCTCTGCTGCTGCCATGAGACTCATCCAATTTTCGTAAACCCGCATGAGACATGACATGATCAAGATTCTTGCGCTATCCGGCAGCTCACGCCGCAACTCGCTGAACCAGAAGCTGCTCGACCGCGCTGTGCTTGGCGCGCGCGAGGCGGGCGCCGCAGTGACACCCATTCGTCTGTCGGATTTCGCGCTGCCGATCTACGATGCAGATTGGGAAGCTGAGCACGGACTCCCGGAAGGCGCGCAGAAGCTTAAGGCTTTGCTCGCCGGCCACCGGGGCTTGCTGATCGCGACGCCGGAGCACAATGGCGGTTACACCGCGTTGCTCAAGAATGCGCTGGACTGGATGAGCCGTCCCAACGGCTTCCCTTCCGGCAGGGTCGCAGCGTTGATCTCAGCCTCTCCCGGACTGCTCGGCGGCGTGAAATCCCAGCTCTCCTTGCAAATTGTGCTCACCAAGCTTGGTGTCCACGTGATTCCTGACTCTTTCGCGCTCGGTGCTGCCCACCAGGCCTTCGGCGCAGAAGATGGCCTGAGAGACTCCAACGCGGAGACGGCCGTTCGCGGCATCGGTGCGGCCCTGGCCGGGACGCTCGACAAATTCGCGGGATTCGGTCGCGCGCGGTCGGCCGCGTGACGAGTGTCGATAGACATTATCTCGGCGTAGATGCGAAATTCTCGTCGCGCTGATCACTTGGCGGTACACGGAAGAACCGTCTACCGTTTTCCGCCGACCTCATCACGCGAAATCGAAAACCGATGAACTGGAAGCAGTCGAGCCGCGCAGCGCCTGACGTCCGCTGACATGGCATGACTGCATCAGGATCGGGCGCGGCAGGGCGCCGGCCGCGCGGCCTTGGCTCATACCAACCGTAACGAGCGATACGAGCACGACGGAAGTTCCAGCGTTCTCCCACTTTGACTAACCCGCCGGCGTGAACGAGACGCAATCGATCAAACGTTGCGTCAAAGGCAGGATCAAACCTAGGAAAGGAAACAGACATGAGCCGATTTTCAATCTTGAGCACCACGCCCATCGCCGCGCTGAGCGCGTAGACTTTCGTCGCCTTCGCGACTCCGGCGTCCGCCCACACCTATGAGTATTGTCGCAGGGACATCATTGGCTACACGTTTTCCTGTGGCTTCGATACCCTGGCGCAATGTCAGGCGATGTCCTCAGGCCGTGGCGGCGATTGCGCGCGCGATCCCTCTCTCGGCGACGTGCGCAGCGCCTATGCGTTCGCACCAAAGCACGGACAAGCGAAGGCATGCTGAGCACGAACCGATAGGCCCCTATGTGGCGCGACAGCATCAGCAAATCCCCTAGCCATTGCGGCTCAGAACAAACGGCTGGTCCTTCCAGCGAAGCATGAATTAACGATATCGATGCCGGTTCGGTCGTCATCGTCCCTACTGGAGGGACCAGTCGGAATGTATTTCGGACCGGTCGCCGCCTTGATTTATCCCGTTTCGCTCTGGTCCTTCCATGTATCTGTTGTGAGCGCCTACGAGACCGGCGGCGGGCGACTGCAGCTCTCGCTGCTGCGACCATCCACTTACCTCGTCATTCGTCTTGCCAGTTCCGATCTTGCTTATAGTGGCGTGGGCGGTCAGGCGGATCGCCCCTATCGACAGCCACGGGACGCGCGGAAGTGCAAGCCCGAAATCAAAGGAAGGCACGCCACATTCGTAGCATGAGGTGGTTCGGCTAGATCAACTCGACTGCCGCGACCTTATTAAGCGCCTGGATTTGGTCGGCCGCCCCCCGGGAAACCGAGTCTTCGGCGTAACGCACAATATCCAGTACCCTCGCAAAGACCTCGTCGGCGACATCGACCGGTAGCGGCTCTTCGTCAAATGAATCGATGTAAGGCTCGATCATCGATGCAAGAAGCCTGTAAAGTGCGGCGTGCTCTGGATCAGCGCTCGCTCGCCCTATCAACTTTTGCTTTAGGGATTTGTAGGTCCGGAGGCCGTGATGCTGAGTGCTCAGCCAACTCTGTAGTTCGGACATGTGTTTCATCTCTCCATGCGAGAAGAAACGACCAAACGTATCACGTACCGGCAAACCGCAAAAGTCTCTATCTGCGGGTCTAGCAAAACGTGATCGCAACATCCTTCATGGCGCTCGCGTTCGTCCATGAGCGCTCCCATGTCCGGATCTAGCACTTACGGCGTGAGATTGGGAACCGAATCACTGACACTTTGTGGGTAGAAAGTGATGGTGCCCAGGGCGGAAGCCAGCTTATCCTCTAAGACTTCTGATTTAAATAGAGAATCTATGCGCGATTTTCTGGCTGTTCCAGCGGTGATGCCGTCAGCATCGCCGGCATCTCTCCGCGCGCCTGCGCCGCTCCAAATCATTCCCCCGCTATCTCGGCAGCGTCGCTCGCCGTCTTGACGATGCTGACCGGCGAGGCCGGCGGTTGAGTGGTTTTGAGAAGGACTTTGGCAGCGCCGGCACCGAGAGTGCTAACCGAAAAAAACTGAGGTCGCCTTACTCACTCGACCGGGACTCCAGCTCCTTGATCTGCGCTGGCAGCGAACTTGAAGCACTCGGAATTAGGGCTCTGCGCCGCTCGGCGGATCAGTTGGACCGGCAGCGGGATTTCGGGCGTGTCCTCAAGCTCTGGCCGCGCCGGCTGCTAGGCCGCCAATCTGACTCCCAGCCACATGCCGCGAAGAAGGCTGGAAACGGCGATCGGCAAATTGTTCATCCCGACGCTGGTGGGCCTGGCATTGGGCACAATTCCCTACGTCCCCTATTACTTGGAGAAGCACTACGTCACTCAAGGCACCATTACCGGGCTATTTGGCCTGGCGGCCGGTGTTCTCTCCGCGCTCTACGGCTACTACACGTTCCTGCGAAACATCGTTGCGAGCCTGATAGGCCAGATCGCCGCGACCGTCGGAGCCATTTTGTATCTCTATGCAACGCTTGTATTCGCTTATTTCCTGATCGTCCTGTTGATCAATGCAGGAACACTTGCATCCGGCTCTCTAACGCTGATGCGATTGCCCTAACTATCCAGATCGGCATTCCGCTCTCTATGATCCTAGCGCTCGCGGTCGCGTCGTGGGGAAACATCAATTTTGTGGGGCTCCACCGCTTCTATCGAGATCGGCTGATGGAAGCCTTCATACCGAACAAAGGCGGTCCTTCAATGTTCATAGGTCGACAGCGGTTTGTGGCTGTTTCCAAGGCACAGAGTTGGTTCAGCCTCTCCGCTTCGAAGCCGCGACCCGGCAAGGACCTCTGACAGTCACCCGCAGCCAAACACTGCGAGCGCGTCAGATCGGCCACGGGATCATTTCACTTCCGAAATTTATCGCGTGGCCTATCGCTCGGTAAACGCCACGTCCAGGGAGTTGAAAACTGGTTTAAACAAATATCGAATGATCGATTTGGAGCCGGTCTGAATGTGAGCTTGAAGAACCATTCCTGGCATAATTGGATAGTTGGTGGTGCCAGAGCGAACATGGTCTTGCAGAAGTCGTATCGTAGCCTTGTAATAGGGTTCGGCACTATTTTGGCCCGGAGGGTTTTGTTGAGTGGGCGGCGGCGAAAATGTCGTCGCCGACAAATATTCGACCTTGCCCCGAACGGGACCGAAGATTGTGCTGTCATAGGTCAAAAGCCGAATCTCCGCATCAGCATCCGCACGTATGTGGCCGGAGTCCTTGGGATCGATGTGCACCTCGGCGACTAACTCACGTTCCGTTGGTACTATCCGGGCCACCAGGTCACCAGGTCGAACTACTTCTCCGATCGATTTCGGAGCAAGCTCTTGGACAATTCCGTCCGAGGGGGCCCGAACCAACAGACGATCGGAGCGATCGGCAAGCTTCACCAGCTGCTGTTCGGTCTCTGCCAGATCAGTGGTCGCCTTAACCCTCTCCTCGCTTAACTTTTGCTGCGCCTTGGCATCGGCTTCCCACAAGCTGCTTTCAGCTTCTATCAAGGCCTCCTTCGCTGTATCGAGCTTACCTTGGAGGTTGAGTTGGTCACCGTCGCTGCGCTGAAAAGCCGATTTGGCTTCGAGCCAACTCTTTCGTGATCCAGTCCCCAAGCTTTTTAGGCTATCTTGCATCTCGACCAATTCGCGCTGGACCTCCACCTGCGCACTCGCCGATTCCAGACCAGATGTCAGCGTAGCTATGTCACCACGTTTCTGTGCGACTTTAGCGGCCAGGGTTGCCTTTTCCTGTCGCCTTTGAATGACCGCGCTGACATATAGCTTTTCTTGCTCGGTAGCCAAATCTGGGAATTTCTTGGCCAAATAGTCAAAGTCCGGTGTCTCATCGCTACTCTGTGCCTCAAGGCGGATGAGCTGCAGTTTCAAGGCCGCGCGTCGGGCCTCGAATTGGTTTCGTTCACCGACCGATGATTCCGGGCGCAACCGAATAAGGGGCTGCTCGGCCGTTACGCGCGAACCCTCTTTGACAAAAATCTCGGCGACTATTCCACCTTCGAGATGCTGAACCGTTTGAACTTGGCCGCGTGGAACGATTTGGCCCTGAGCGATCGTAACTTCCCGAACTCGCGTCATGGACGCCCAAACGATCGTGGCAATGACGAAACCAGAGATGGTAATTAGGGTCGCCACCAACACACGAGGTGGCCGCCCATCTTCCAACACGAGTGGCTGGGTAAGACGTCGTGCGATTTCAGTCCGCTGGGTAAGCATTGGCAGCAACGCGTTCGAGCCTCAAAATGGGCGTCCATAAGACGTGCAAATTATAGATAGTTCGCATTAATAAGACGTGCCGTTGAATTTTCGAACATATTAGGCTGCGGCGGATATACGCTCCACGACCCTATCCGGCGGACCGTCCAGGAATATTTGTCCATCCTTCAGCATGATCACGCGGTCGGCTAGCCGCATCTGGCTCGGGCGGAACGTCGTAAATAGAACCGTCGCACGGCCCTTCAGCGCCGCAAACTTCTTGAGCAAATGCAGTTCTGACGCCGTGTCGAGGGAAGCCGCGGGGTTGTCCAGCAAATAAAGCGGCGCGTCCTTAATGAAACAGCGTGCCAGTGCTAACCGTTGTTTCAAGGCATCCGAGAAACTATCAAGATCCGCAGCCGTCAGTCGACGATGGATGCCCTCGCTCGTCAATTGTTCTTCGCTATCCAGTCCCATTTCTTTTAGAACCCCTACCACCTCTGCGTCACTTGCATCTGGTCGCGAAAGCCGAATGTTTTGCGCTAAAGTTCCATAGAAGAAATTCGCAGTTTCTGGCAAAAATGCTATCTGAGAACGCCATTCGGTCGGATCAATTTGCCGCAAATCCATATCATCGACCAGTACAGCGCCAAGGGTGGGCGGATAGAGCCCGGCGATAAGTCTAAGCAGTGTTGTTTTGCCAGCGCCACTCGCGCCTGTGATCGCGATCATCTCTCCCGGCTTAATCTCGAGCTGAACGCCACGGAGTACAGCCTCCTGGCGTTGCGCATAACGAAAGGCAAGGCGCTGCACGGATACCTTTCCACTAAATTGCCGGAAAAAGGATCTTGGCGCCCTCACATCACGTTCGCTCCGTATCTTCATGAGCCTGTCAATTTGCTTAAAGGTCTGCAGTGCTTGTTCTAGCCGAGGCAGCGAAAGATAGGTCGATTGAAGCGGCGACAGCACTCGCCATACCAGAGCCATGGTGCCGATCAGCGCGCCTGACGTCATCGAACCTTTGCTGACGCTCAGCGCACCGAGACCAAGCGTCGCGATGCCAGCAATGCTGACCAGCAGTTCGCCCATATTTTGCACAATGTTATTGAATCTATGTGCCCGATGGCTCTGCTCTGAAATCAGTTCGGCTAGATCACGGTGCCGCGCGATCCAAACGTGTTCAGCGCTCAGCGAACGAATCGCACGGCGCTTGGTGAAGATCTCGTGAAGCAGAATGTTACGGCGCTGTTTGGCGAAGCTGATCGCACGAGCATAATTGCGGGTTAGCGGAACTGTTATCGCGGAGAGCGCAATATAAACCAGGATCAGCGAAACCGGCACCCAGACGAGACTTCCGCCCCACAGTGCGATCGCAATGAGAAAAATGAAGACGAATGGAATATCGACAACCGATGAGGCCAAAGTTCCGGTAAAGGAATCTCGCATACTCTCGAACTGCTTCAGCCGCGAGATCTGAGTGCCGACCGGGGCGGCCTCGACCATTGAAACCGGCATGTTGAGGATAACCTCGAATGCCTTCATGCTGATCAGTGCATCGATCCGGGCACCAAAATAGGCCATCGCGCGAGCGCGAACGCTGCGTAGTGCCAAGTTTGTGGCAATTACGATGCCGGCGCCAATTGCCAGCATAATCACGGTATTTATTGACTTCGTGCCGATTCCCAAATCATACACGCAAATTACAAAGATCGGCAACGCAAGCGCAGCGAGGTTTCCCAACAGACTGAACCCGAGAGTTGCCACGATTGTCGGCTTGAATTGTTTAATCGCAGAAAACAGCCAGGATGCTCCTTGTTCAACGGCTTCGGTCTTAGCTGACTGGTCCCAAACAAAGTAGGCCCAGCCAACTTGTTTCGCTGGTTCGATTTTCATCCAGGAAGCGGACTTGCCGTCGAATACTAGAAGGGTTCCGTCTGGCTCACGGTCCACAATCAATGTGACGTCTGAACCATCGCGCGTGAACAAACATGGTATAGAGCGGGACTCGATCTTTGATTGCTTGAGGAATTGTCGGGTTGTCTCGTAACCCAATAAGCAAAGGACGCGACGCAGAGCCTCGATATTATCGATGCGATCGAAATGCGGCAACGCTTCCTGAATCAGACGCCCCTCTCCGGCCCAGCCGAACAATGCGAGCGTCGGAGCGAGACAAGCCTCCGCGGCGGTCTCGGGCTGAACGATGCTGTTAATTGTAGAGATTAGAGATTCTTCCGGGGAGCGCGCCAAATCATCTGAAACGTTGGCAAACTCGGCGGCAAGTCGCGCCAAGTTTGAGTGCACTGGGTTTTCAATCGGCTCCGATGCGGGTACTTGGTTCGTGCCAGCGAGATGCGGTCCTGGGTTACTTTGCATTGTCACGTTGCCAGCTTCCGTGAATTGCTGAGGGAGGAGACAGACCAATCAGCACTACCGTCTTCGAGAATAATCTGATGGTCGCACAAAGCCAACAGCGACGGACGGTGCGTTACAACAATCAGGGTTAAGCTACCACGGAGACAATTCAGTGCCTTGATCAGCGCGGGCTCGGCAATAGCGTCCAAGAGCATATTTGCCTCATCGAGGGCAAGCACGCGCGGACGATTTGTCAGCGCGCGGACGATGTTCACCTGCTGCGCAATCGACATCGGTAGATCATCACCGATGCCTTCTCCAAGCTTCGTCTCATAGCCATCGGGGAGGAGATTAATGGTTGCTTCGAGGCCGAGGAGCTGGGCCATCTTGCGCGCGAAATCGCGCTTCTCCGGACCGAACATGGTGAGATTTTCCATGATCGTACCGGAAAATATGGCGGGTACAGCTCCGACATAGGCAATATGTCGACGTATCGCCGCAAATTGCGGGGCGAGTGTCGATACTCCGTCGACCATGACGCGACCAGCAGTTGGTTCGATCTCGCCCTGCATTAATTTCAGCAGCGTGGTTCGCCCCGAGCTTTCCTTTCCCTTCACGCCTATCATTGCGCCAGCTTCGATCGAAATGTCGCCGACTGCCAAAATGTGATTAAGATCGCTTGGATGCCTGTAAACGATCTTTTCGAATTGAATATTACCCCTGACAGGTGTATGAGTTTCCAGCGTAGCTTCGGCAGAAGGTAAATCGAGGAACGATTTAACTTCGGCTCGACGATGATCCACGGTTTCCTTCTCGGTCCAGAGAGAAATCGCCCGCAGAAGGGGCTGCAGAATTTGACCCGACAGCATCGTACAAGCCGCGAGCGCCCCCATGGTGAGCTGGTCGTTGATGACTTGGGAGCCTCCGATCGCTACCACGACCAGTTGCGAGACGCTTCCGAAAAGCAGTGCCGCGGTTTGGTTCGCTTGCCCAGTCGAGATGGAGGACATCGTCGTTTTCGCCACCGCTTCCTGCAACCGCTCAAAGCGCCGCTGCATCTGCGGCTCCATCGCCATAACCTTTACCGTCTGAATCCCAGTCAATACCTCGGCGATAAAGTCATATTTCCTGTTGTCTTGCGTTGTGCGCGCGTCGAGTATCCTGCGGAATTCACGAGCGCGACCAATCGCAAGCGCAGCAAATCCGAAAAACAGACTTGCGGGTACGAGCACCATTGAGCCGCCAACGACCGCCATCACTAACAGCGCGATACCCACAAATGGCAGATCGATTAAGACCAACCGTGCCTGGCCGCTGTGATAGTCAGACAGCGCCGCTGCGGCGGCATAGCGGTTCACGTGCACGGCGGCAGGTTCGCGCTCGAACCCTCCATTGGCTGCCCTGAGAAAGCGGGCGACTCCTTCGTTCTCCACATTTCGGGCAAAACGCGTCGCCTGCCAGGACAAGAGAACTGATCTTAACGTTTTCAAAACGAAGTCAATGATTAGGGATATCGCGAGACCAAGGAAGAGCCATGCAAGCGTCGAAAATGATCGGTTTGGAATAACGCGATCGTAAACCTGCATGATCGAGAGCGGGAGTGATAAGGCCAACAGATTTATGACAAAGGAGGCAAAATAGACTGCCGCCGGAACCTTTGGCTCGTGAACGAGGTTTCCGCCTAAGGATACAAAGCTGACCGGGCTCTTGCGCACCGCGCGAGCCGTCGGTCGGCTCGCGGGCCGCGGCTTTCCTTCCGATTTAAAGACGGCAATTAAACGCTTAAAAGACACAACCGATACGCCATTACATTAAAAACATCCTAACCATTGACTGGATTTGCTTAGCGTCGCGTTAAAGAAAGCTTGGATTTCGCGAGCGCACGCAGAGGGGCGAAAGACCTGTTCCCAAATCATTAAAGTCAGGCCCCGAGCCACCTTGGATCGATTGGCACTGATTTAATCAATTGCCGGTAGCTTGGCTGTTTCGGACGGACTGCATTTGCAGGTGGTACATGCCCAACAATGATATTTTGGATGATCTGCTGGTCCGTCCGGAAAAGGCCGTTCGGAAAGCAGGGGGCGTCGTCGAACCCACGCACAGCAGCCAAGGGGATGAAAGCGGATACGATCTAACGAATCCGAACCTTCACCATGGCGCAGAAGCCAAGTATGCACCAACCCTACAAGCCGCAACTAAATCTGGATCCATTGTAGCTCCTGCCGAAGAAGAGTTCCATGAAGGCCGGGCGATCGGCGGGAGCTCCCATCTTGCCGTCAGCGATAGCGCTTCAACCGCTATCGCCACCGCAGATCAGAGCGCCTTTCAGGACCATCGCTTCGCGCTCAATGTCTCAAGCCACTCCAACGCTCCCAACGCCGGTGATGCCCTGACCCTCTCGGCTAAGCTGCCGACCGGCATCAGCATCAACGCCCATACCGACATCATCTCGGGCACCCCGACCGACAACGACTTCAGCAACAACCCGATCACGGTGGCCGCGACTGACGCCCACGGTCTGGCGACCAGCGAGACCTTCAGTCTTGTTGTCAGCGACAGCGGCCCGACGGCAACGGCCATCGCGGACCAGAGCGCCTACGAGGGCCAAAGCTTCTCGATCAATGTCTCCAGCCACTTCGCCGCTCCTGCTGCGGGCGATGCACTGACTTTTTCGGCCAAGCTGCCGGCCGGCCTCAGCATCAACGCCCACACCGGCGTGATTTCAGGCGTGCCGACCGACAGCGACTTCGGCAGCAACCCGATCACGGTTACGGCCACCGATGCCCACGGTAAGGCGATCAGCGAGAGCTTCCAGCTTGCAGTCGGCGACAGCGGCCCGACCGCCACCGCCATCGCGAACCAGAGCGCCTACGAGGGCCAAAGCTTCTCGATCAATGTCTCAAGTCATTTCGCGGCCCCCGCCGCCGGCGATGCACTGACGTTTTCGGCCAAGCTGCCGGCAGGTTTGAGCATCAACGCCCATACCGGCGTCATTTCAGGCGTGCCGACCGACAGCGACTTCGGCAGCAGCCCGATCACGGTGACCGCGACCGACGCCCATGGCAAGGCGATCAGCGAGAGCTTCCATCTTGCGGTCGGCGACAGCGGCCCGACGGCAACGGCCATCGCGAACCAGAGCGCCTACGAGGGCCAAAGCTTCTCGCTCAATGTCTCCAGCTCATTTCGCGGCCCCCGCCGCCGGCGATGCACTGACCTTTTCGGCCAAGCTGCCGGCCGGCCTCAGCATCAACGCCCATACCGGCGTCATTTCAGGCGTACCGACCGACAGCGACTTCGGCAGCAACCCGATCACGGTGACCGCGACCGACGCCCACGGCAAGGCGATCAGCGAGAGCTTCCAGCTTGCGGTCGGCGACAGCGGCCCGACCGCAACGGCCATCGCGAACCAGAGCGCCTACGAGGGCCAAAGCTTCTCGCTCAATGTCTCAACTCATTTCGTGGCCCCCGCCGCCGGCGATGCCCTGACCTTTTCGGCCAAGCTGCCGACCGGCCTCAGCATCAACGCCCATACCGGCATCATTTCAGGCGTGCCTACCGACAGCGACTTCGGCAACAACACGGTCACGGTCACCGCGACCGACGCCCACGGCAAGGCGATCAGCGAGAGCTTCCAGCTTGCAGTCGGCGACAGCGGTCCGACCGCCACCACCATCGCGAACCAGAGCGCCTTTGAGGGTCAGAGCTTCTCGCTTAATGTCTCCAGCCACTTCGCCGCTCCAGCTGCGGGAGATGCCCTGACCTTCTCGGCCAAGCTGCCGGCAGGTCTGAGCATCAATGCCCATACCGGCGTCATCTCCGGCGTGCCGACCGACAGCGACTTCGGCAGCAACCCGATCACGGTGACGGCGACCGATGCCCATGGCAAGGCGATCAGCGAGAGCTTCCAGCTTGCAGTCGGCGACAGCGGCCCGACCGCCACCGCCATCACGAACCAGAGCGCCTTTGAGGGTCAGAGCTTCTCGCTCAAAGTCTCAAGTCATTTCGCGGCCCCCGCCGCCGGCGATGCCCTGACCTTCTCGGCCAAGCTGCCGACAGGTCTGAGCATCAATGCCCATACCGGCGTCATCTCGGGAACCCCGACCGACAGCGACTACGGCAGCAACACGGTCACGGTGACGGCGACCGATGCCCATGGCGAGGCGATCAGCGAAAGCTTCCAGCTTGCGGTCGGCGACAGCGGCCCGACCGCAACCGCCATCGCGAACCAGAGCGCCGTTGAAGGCCACGCCTACTCGCTGAACGTCTCGAGCCACTTCCAGGCGCCCGCCGCCGGCGACACCCTGACCTTCTCGGCCAAGCTGCCGGCAGGTCTGAGCATCAACGCCCATACCGGCGTCATTTCGGGAACCCCAACCGACAGCAACTTCGGCAACAACACGGTCACGGTGACGGCCACCGACGCCCATGGCAAGGCGATCAGCGAGAGCTTCCAGCTCCAGGTTGGTGATAGCGGCCCGACCGCAACCGCCATCGCGAACCAGAGCGTCCTTGAAGGCCACGCCTACTCGCTTAATGTCTCCAGCCACTTCGCCGCCCCTGCTGCGGGCGATACGCTGACCTTCTCGGCCACCCTGCCGACCGGCCTCAGCATCAATTCTCATACCGGCGTCATCTCCGGCGCGCCGACCGACAGCGACTTTGGCGACAACCCGGTCACGGTGACGGCGACCGATGCGCATGGCAAGGCGATCAGCGAGAGCTTCCATCTCCAGGTTGGTGATAGCGGCCCGACCGCAACCGCCATCGGGAACCAGAGCGCATTTGAGGGTCAGAGCTTCTCGCTTAATGTCTCCAGCCACTTCGCCGCTCCCGCTGCGGGCGATGCCTTGACCTTCTCGGCCAAGCTGCCGACGGGCCTCAGCATCGACGCCCATACCGGCATGATCTCGGGCACCCCGACCGACAGCGACTTCGGCAACAACCCGGTCACGGTCACCGCGACCGACGCCCATGGCAAGGCGATCAGCGAGAGCTTCCATCTTGCGGTAGGCGACAGCGGCCCGACGGCAACCGCGATCGCAGACCAGAGCGCCTACGAGGGCCAAAGCTCCTCGCTTAATGTCTCCAGTCACTTCGCCGCTCCCGCTGCGGGCGATGCCTTGACCTTCTCGGCCAAGCTACCGGCCGGCCTCAGCATCGATGCCCACACCGGCATGATCTCAGGCACCCCGACCGACAGCGACTTCGGCAACAACCCGGTCACGGTGACCGCGACCGATGCCCATGGCAAGGCGATCAGCGAGAGCTTCCATCTTGCGGTCGGCGACAGCGGCCCGACGGCAACCGCCATCGCGGACCAGAGCGCTAATGAAGGCCAGGCCTTCTCGCTCAACGTCTCCAGCCACTTCGCCGCTCCTGCTACCGGCGATGCCCTGACCTACTCAGCCTCCCTGCCGGCTGGCCTCAGCATCGATGCCCATACTGGCGTCATCTCGGGCATCCCGACCGATGGCGACTACACCAGCAATGCGCATGCGTTCAATTTCAATTTTACATCGTTCGACGGCACCTTTACGGTTACGGGACAGCTCAACACCGCCAACGCGCTCGATGCTGTCGGAGGATATGACGTCACCGGAATTGCAGGATCTGTCGTCGGGCCGAACGGAGCGACGATAAGCAGCCTGATTAACAATCCCAACTCTTCAGCCGAATCGATAAGTCCGGACGGCGTGTTCATTTACGACAACGTCTTGCTTGCCAACGGCAGCCCATCACTCGACTACGGCGGCGTCCTGTTCACGTCCAATGGGCTTGAGTACAATATATTTTACCAAAACGGTAACTATCAGCTCATCGAGACCCTCAGTCCTCACGGAACTGCCTATTCCGGACAATCCGGTTCGTTCACAATCTCCGCCGTTCCTGCAAGCGACCCGATCACCGTGACGGCAACCGACGCGCACGGTCAGTCGATCAGCGAGAGTTTCCATCTTTCGGTAAGCGACAGCGGACCCACAGCAACGACCATCGCAGACCAGAGCGCCTACCAGGGTCTGAGCTTCTCGCTTGATGTCGCTGGCAACTTCGCCGCTCCTGCAGCCGGCGATACGTTGACCTTCTCGGCCGCGCTGCCAACCGGGCTCAGCATCGATGCCCATACGGGCATCATCTCCGGGACCCCCGGCGTCGGCGACATCGGCAACAACCCAATCACGGTGACGGCGACCGACGCGCATGGTCAGGCAATCAGCGAGCACCTCAATTTAGCGGTAGCCGACCACAACGATACATTTTTCATTGCTTCCCACACTGGAGATATTGCGATCACAGGCAGCACCAATTGGACCGATGCTGTCGATCTTCACAATATCGGACAGAATGCGAGTTTTAATGTGACGGAGTACGCTTCGGACGGCCACACGGTTCAAAGCTGGACAGGGTTAGTGGTTGACGGATCAGCGCAGTCCGATCACAACATCACGCTCGCTCAAGGCGACCACGCCTTGATCACCATCAATCATATCGACGGCAGCGCGAGCGACCATATCGCGCTACAGCATATTGATCACATCAAATACTGACGCTGACACTAACCGCGGCCTAGAAGAAAGAAAGCCAACGCGAAGCCGGCTCGCGGCGATGAAGACGTTGCTATTTCATCGACTATGTAGTTGCGGCAGGCGACGGTCGCCGGCATCAGCTGCGACGGCAAGCTTACGTGATTGGTAGGTTCGTAGAACACTCCTGGACGTTTCGATATTGAGTCCAGCAAATTCCCGTCTCATTCCATCTAGATCTTGTGAAAGGATGCGGTGGCCCGGCGCGCCCAGAAATAGCAGCGACATCGTTGTATCCCACGAGAACCCGAGCGCATTGGCCAAAATCAGCAGTGCTTCTCTGTTTTTATCAATCAGCGCCCGCTCGACAACGTCGACGGGCAGCGAACACAACAATGATAGTCCGGCCGTGACTGCCTCAAACTTGTGGGATTGCGCATACTCGAATATCTTGCTCTCATTCAATGTGCCGAGTCGTCTTTGTCTTGCAACTTCCCTCTTTGCATTGAAATAGCTTTTCGACGCTGGACCAAATTTTGAATGCAGCCTACCCGTGACATCCGTCACTAAAGCCTGAATCTGGCTTGCCGCATCCGTTCGCTGACTCTCGAGCTTCTTTTTCACATTGTCAGCCGCCTTCGCGATGAGCTGCTGGAAGAGATGCCTGGGGATGTCCTTACGACGGCCGAGTTGCTCGACAAGAATCGAGTCACTCTCGGAACGTTTGATCATGTGCAAAATGCCATTTTCCGAAAAGCGGGCGCCGTCGTTCGTTGCAACCGAGCGCGCAACCTCCTCATTCCCGCGAGCCACAAGCACGTCCGTTACGTCCTCGCTAATCGACCTTCGCTTGGAAATCGCGAGCAGATGCAGCTGGCTCTTGGACCTGGCATTAGCCACCAAGGCTCGAGCATCGAGTCGCTCGGACTCGCGAAGCACGGGACCCGCAATATCGATTGAATCATCGAAGGCCAGTTTGTTGATGATACCGGTAGGCGCGTTGTCGATTCGCGCCAGTCGTTTCGCGAGTTGGACACGGGCCGCAACGGCAATATCCCGCTCGAGCAGGCCTATTACCTCTCCAAACATCCAGATCTCTTCGTCAGTATACCGGCCAGCTATCAACAGATCGGTCGCATGCCACAACGCTCGCTCGCGGCTCTCTACCGATCCCCGCGACACCGCGACTTCCAATTCCTGCAGAAATGACATTGCTTCAATCGTTTGCTAGAAGCTTCTGCCTGGTTGCCCGGACTGGAGCTGCTGCCTAAATCCAGGCCGGCAAAGCCAACATCGAAAGTGCTGACGGCGAAAGCTATTGAAATGATCCGACAAATATCATCCGCGGCATGAATTGTCTCCGAGCTGAGAAATGACAGCAAATAGCCGAAACGAATCCCACTTGTAACTCTATGCAGCCATGACACCGCAAATGGATGTAGAATACGTTGCTCAATGGTTCCGTAGAAATACGGATGACACGCACGCATGACGCGGCTTCGCCGCTCGATGCGGTGTGACCGCCCTCAAATGTTCGGCGCGACAACTTTGGGCCAAAGAGGAGCATCACTATGGAGTATCACGCGCTCGCTGACAGCCTTGCCGCGATGTATTTTTGTGTCCGTGGAGCGTTGGCTGCCGACGATGAATTGATCAGGCTTGACGTAGAGCCACGGTTTCGCGTGCGCGAAGCGCCCGTGTGGAAGTAAACACGCGGCAGATCTAGAAGCAGAAATGCTAAGGCGAGCAATGAATTTCGATTTGATCGAATGGTTGGAAGATTATTGATTAGACCAACAATGTCGATTTTTAGCTTCGACGCGATTTGCGGGAATAGCGCCCCGTTGATTTGGCGAATTATCCTGAATAGAAAGTGGTTGGCCAACCATCTCATTGTTCAAAGATGTGTGCAGCGGAAGATAGAAGTTGGCCCAACTGAAATGCGTTGCCAACAAACATCCGCAAATAAGCTGCATATCGTCGGCCTTGACGCTGCATCACAAAATAAGGCCAGCAGTTACTGGAGCGGCTGAAAGAAGATTTCGGCCGCCCGCGTTTAAGGCGCGCTTGCGATGGGTGGAATATTGTTTTGTTTGGAGGCATCAATTCGCTTGGCCTGGGCGATGTCGGCAAATGCGCGCTTGAGATCGCCCATGCGATGGAAGACAATGCCGCGATCGATATAGGCGTCTGAGAAGCTCGGGTTGAGATCAATCGCCAAATCGAAGTCGACGAGCGCGAGGTAAAGGTCACCACTGCGATACGCCGAGACCCCGCGCTCTCTATAGTATCTGGCATCATTCACCCCGAAGTCGCGAGCCTTGGGGACATCGGTAATTGCCGTAGCATTGCCCGTTTTCCCCACAAATGGAGAGGCGCTTGGTACCGCCGCCTCTTTAAGCGGCTTGTGATCCACTGGTTTGTTGGGAGCTACGACTTCCTCAAACTTCTCGCGTGGTCCAGCTAGGTCAATTCTGTCGGATAGCTCTGCCGGTATAGCAGCAGCGATCTGCGCCGGTTCGCGTCTGTATCCTTCGATCACTTCTGCCGAAAACAAGGACGCCTTGGAAATATGTCCCAATAGCAGGTATCCTCCGACAAACGCGATCGTGAGGAGGAGGACAACCGCGATGGCGTCTGGGGCTATCTTGCGGATCGAGCCTGAGGAGCTGCCGCGCTCTGACTCCGAAGCTCGCTGCTTAAGTGCGATTTCGAGCAACCGGTCATAGGTGGCTCGTTGTCGCTCATCCCTAAGAATGGCGTTGGCGCGGACTGTTCGCCTGAACCTTAGTGGAGCATCCGGATCGCCGGGATTGCTGTCAGGATGGTTCGCTTTAGCAGCTTTGCGAAATGCAGCTCTAATGCTTTCAGCGTCGTCGTCCGGAAGCGCACCGAGTATATCGTAAAGGGTTTTCATGATTACTCACGCAACTATTACTCTTCAGCAATTTTCTCCTTGAGCAATTCCCTGTCGCCTATAACCGACAATTGACCGAGCCGACATCGACCTTATTGTGGAAGCGTGTTTGGTTTGCGTGGCAAAAAGAGGGCTGGATTACGGGATCGCGGCCCCACTGCCGTCATCAGGATACCGGGCCTCGATAGGCGCCGGTCGATTGGCATTGGAAGAAATTAGGCGCGGCAGTATGAGGCTAACGATCGCCCCTAAAGACACCTAGCCATTGATCAACTCTGCCTATTGCGGCTGCGCGATCGTCGCCGGGACGGTCTCTGTTGTCGAGCGGGCTCAATCTCGCATGTGCTGGATGCCTGGAGCAGGCTCAGCCGGTCGCGTGCTGCCTTCTCGGCACTCTGGTAGCACTCGCGCTCGAATTCGACTTTTAGACGGGCCCATTCATCCGGATCCACAGTCTTAAGATCTGATCTTTTGTACTCGCAATCGGGTGCCGGCTGGAGCGCAAGTAACGCTGGGTCGGGCTGGCGAAGTCGCGGAAGTTGTGGTCCAGTAGATCGATATCGCTCAGGAGAGCTAAGGATGCGTCCAGCAGCGCGGACGGGAGCTGCCTTGACTTCATGAAGACCTGGATCGAGGCCGCGCTGCGCCGGATTGCGCGCGCAACCTGCGAGTGCCATCGCGCAGGAAATGGCGCAGAGAGCCAGAAACCTTGGAACCAAGCGACTAAAAGCTGGCGGAGCGCAGCTGCGCATTTTTGGATTCTCATAACTGGTGAGCGAAAAGCGCTGGACGGGCGATCGCTATGCTCATAATTCCGATTAAAAATGAGGCTGGTTGGAGCGCTCATGCCAACGAAATTGAAGTTTCGCGTAACAAGTACAACAATCATGGACAGAAAGATTTGAATCGCCTTCTAACGAATACGATGAATGAAATCTAAATCGACTTTATTTTTTGCTCTTTTCTCGATTTGGCCTAGTGATCCATGAATGAGTGATCGGCGTGACCTTCGCATTGGAGAAGGCAACACTTGTCTTGAGGCGTGATCACGAGGAGCGCGTCGTCAGTCGCGGCATACATGGTGCGCCCAATGCCGGGAATGCGATCGCGGTTCAGATCGGTCGCGATGGCGCACGGCGATTTCCCCACCGCGAACTCCCTGAAGATACGGCGGACAATCGCGGCCTCGGCTTCATTGATCTTGCATTCGCCCCGAACCGGCTCGCCGTCACTATCGGTACGCTTCACCACCTCGTAGCCCGCCGCACGTTTTGCCCTTCTCCGCCCGTCCCCTCAGACCACGATGGGTCTCGGCGGCGAGGTCCTTCAGAAGCAGCGCATTCATCGTGCTTTTGAGACCAACATGAAACTCGGAGATTTCGCCTTCCGCCGATCTGCATGACGGCGAAACGCGGATGCTTGAGCAACGTCGCCACATCGGCGTGATCGCGAGAGACGCGGTCCAAAGCCTCGATGAGCACAATGTCGAATCTGCCACGCTGGGCGTCCTCGAAGAGCATTGGACACCCGGCCGGAGAATGACACTCGCACCGGAGATAGCAACGTCGCCGCCGCGCCAAATCAGTTCGATGCCTTCGTACGGTGCAAAAACAATGTGCAGACCAATACTTGAGGAGTGAAGCAACTCGCGAACAAAGTTCGCTTTATCCTGCCGTAGGGAGGTATACGCACCCCAACGCCCGCAAGTACTTGGCAGAAATTGCCTTATCCTCGATCCCGCTGCATGCTGACAGCGGTCGTGACCGTAAGTGTAAACGGTGTTCTCAAGAGAAACGTCGTCTCAACCCAATGGCATAGCCGCGCTCGATCTTCGAGGCGTCAGCACCACAGGTGCATAGGGTGTGGAAAAAGACCTTGCCTTCTCTCCTTGGACTGTTCGTTTGCTCTGGTCGCCGATGCATCTCGGTCGCGGTTTCCATTCGAGCCTCTCAAACCACAACTTCTCGTAGTCTGAGCTGTCCCTCAGCCGCCCGATACAGAACCTGACTCAGGTGGCCACAGAGCCGCCAACGACCGGCCGTACGATCACCTCGCCCGATCGTACCGGGACAATTTTGCACCCGGGCGCCGGATACGAGGTGTTAGCCGATGGCTCGCAAGAGGACCCTCAACGAACGTCGTTTGACCAAACGCCAAGTCCAGGAGCTGATTGCATCCGGTGCTCAGCCTCGCGCTGACTTGACGGCGGCGTTCGAGTCGGGATTGCTGCGACCGCTCGTATACGAGCTCGCGGGAGATCGTTACATAATGGTATTCGACGAGCTCTCAGGGCTGGGAGGAAAGGGCGACATCTACTCGGGCGACGACTTTCGTCGGTTCATGCGCTGGAGCGCGAAGGTTGACGACGATGCCAGGCATGGGCGTCAAGGCTCGGTCAGCCATTGGGCTCACTATTCGCTGTTCAAAGATCGGCTAATATCCAATATCGACACGCTGGTCGCGCAGCTCCGGTCTGCGATGTCGCGGACAGCAGACGATCTCGACTTCTCGTATGAAAGTCTCGATGTTGTTACTGAATACGTGGAAGGCATGGGCGTCGAGCGAGCGCAACAAGAGCTATACGATCACCTCGTGGCTTATGTCGGAGAAGTGCTCAGGGCGCGTATTCACGGGCGTTAGGAAGTCAGCAGTGACCACCCGCATCCCCATCCATATCTTGTGGGCGCCAAGCACGATCCCACGATGCCGATCAACGTGGTGTGGCAAGAGCTGTCAGGCTTTGCCCCAGTGAACCTGAGGAGGGTCGCTGCGAACGAGGTCCGTCGCACGCGCAAGCCGCCCGGGCTTGTCGCAGATGTGGCGTCGAGCGCTCGCGCCGCCGCGCCAAGGGGCGTGCTCGCGACGCTTCCGGTAGATGCTTACGAGGTCAAGAAACGATGGGCGGATAGCCGGCCGTGGGTCGTCACCCTGAGAACGGACATCGAGGTTGCCGGCATCCCGTGCCGGGGTGAGGCCGCCTTCGGCCGCAACGGCGACCTCATTTGCGCCACGCTAGCTCACGAGTGGGTTTTCGGCACGCGGCGGTTCACCGCGAACTCCTGCTTTCGATACTACCGACGACGCGAGGATGGACGTCTCAACGATGTGAAATTGGGCGCGGATCAAGAGGTCGATGGCCTGCCTTGTCCTGGCGGGACGCTGGTGTGGTTCCACCCCAACCAGAGCGTCAGCTGCCTCCACCTGGCAAGCGATCTCGATATCGATGGCATTCCCTGCGCCAGCGGCAAAAGTTTGGGTTTGGCATTGAACTTCCACCGGAATGGCCGCCTTGCCGCTGCCGTGCTAGCGCGAGAGCACGTCCTAGCCAGTCGGACGTTTCCGCGCGGGACACACGTCAGTTTTGAAGAAAAAGGACGTCTCGTCGGAGTTACTCTTCCGGAGGATGGAGACATCGATGGCATCCCGATCAAAGCGGGCGCGTCGGGGCTCGCATTTCACGATAATGGTCGCCTCCGCGAACTGAGACTGGCCCGCAGCCATTTGGTCTTGGGCCAGCGATACGACGCCGGGACGCTTCTCCGGTTCGATCGGGACGGCCGGATCATTTAGAACCTCCCGGCTTTTTCTTTTTCAGAGACTTTGTCCAAATCAACGGTTGCGCCCACGAGGACCCGCCGTTATCGCCAAGGCGACCGAAGGTGGCGCTGCTTTGCCGTTGGAGTAATGAACGAGCCAAGCTGAGGGATCACACTCGCTTCCCGCGCCAGCTGCAGGATGCCTCATTCTGGCGCCCCACCATCCGCCACATCGGTCTGCCCCACTTCATCCTCGTCGGGCTTTTCGACGAGACGCCGGCACGCAACCAGATATCAACAATTAGGTGAGCTCAGCACCGCAACAAATTCACGCTCGAGTCGCGATCTCGCCCCCTCATTAGAAACTCATAAGTCCAGTAGCCGTTGGAACCGTTCTTACTTAAGCAAGCGACAAAAGCCGATCATAGCACCGGTCAGAATAAAACGGATGGTACCAGCGCGTTGGATGATTTCTGACGATGCAAACTGACCCAAACAGAAGCCGACAAGTTCAATGCCGAGGTATTGGCACTCATTAAGGCGTAAGCCGGAAACTACGGCCTGTTCAGCAAGAGCAAAGGACCGGCTCGTCGGTTCAGCCCTTCGCTTTGATCAATGGCTGCTCACGCCGCCTGCAAGACACCTCCCTTGCTGAACGCTTCCTGCGCCTTCGGACGCTCGGCAACGCGGCGCGGTAAGAAGGGGTTTCGGGAAGGCGGAGAGAAGCCCGTAAATGGCGGCCAGAAGGAACATCAGCGAGGCTTCTACACTGATCACCACTACCACGCAGCAGCGCCGCAGGAACACAGCCTTCGTTATCCGGCGGCAGGAGAAACGCAGACGAACTCGATCCGGGTGCCGCCAGGAGATCTCACGTTACCTACAACATGGGCCCTGGCTCAATTTGGACACCAGCGTAGTGAAGAACTTCTCCGCCATGTTCTTCACCACACCTTTGACTAGACGAGACCCAAGCTGCGCGAGCTTTCCGCCTACCGTGCCTCGACTTCATACGCTAGCACGGTGCTATCCCCTGCGCCTCGGAGGTGGACACGAGCACCGCCCTTGGCAAAGCCCGCGACCCCCGAACCTTCGCCCTGAATTCGATAGCCGTTATTGGGATCAAATCTCGCTCAATTCAACTCTTCCGGTGAAACGCGCTTTCAGTGGACCTACCTTGGCGAGAACTGTCGCAATAAACTCGGTCTCGGAAAGCATCGAGAGAGTTTCGCAGCCTGGGATACACTCGTTAAGAACGTCTAAGTCGTTGAGTACGGCCCACACGGCGCTTTGCTTCGCCGGAATCATATAACTTCCCGTGAGATCCATTACGTTTCTATCCCATGCTTGTCTGACGACATCAGCAGCTAAACTCGTTCGCTGCACTATAGGAGGCCAACAGGAAGTGCAGAGTACCGGTTAGCTTGTTTGGATCGATCGATTTATACTAGGCGGGGATGACCGTTATCTCAATGGCCGGCTACTCTCAGGCGGACGTTCGAGTGCCGACCATTCACAGCTGCGGACCTGCATCTTCACCTGCAGGCACGCAAGCCCATAATATTAAATAACTAAGCCGTCACTAACGCCACCGGCTTTGGCTCATGCATGCTCCGCGCAGCATTCTTGCCTACAATCCGCTCCACCTGAACGAGATTATCCGAAAACGTGGGACAGTTTCCCATCCCACCAAACCGAGCCGCGGACACGCTATTGACGGTGCCCTCCTCGTTATGAGTTCGCCAATATCCGACAGTGGTAACAACCAGCCCGGCCTGAACGTCGTCGGTCACGTGGGCGACGCCTTGGAAGCCTCCGGTCCGATTGTACACTTTCACCCTGTCACCGTGTTCAATCATACGCTCAGCGGCGTCTTGCGGGCTAAGGAGAACAAACTGATCGCCCTGCAGTCTCCGCTTCTTCGCTTCGTTGGCGTAGTTTGTGTTCAAGAACGCGTGGCTTTTCGGAGCGATGATGCTCAGAGGATAAAGCTTTGCAAGTTCGGGCTCGTCAGCCGCACTCTCATATGGCCTGGTGTAACCGGGAAGCGGTTCGATAGACTCGCCACTCTGCATCTCGTTGTACAATTGACGGAATGGCGGTGCCACGAAATTTGTCGCATTGTTGAGCAGTATCTCACACTTGCCAGACGGCGTCTTGAAGTTCCCCTCTGCGTGAGGCGTCCGCGTATCTGCCGCTCCCAAGTTCAGTTTCGCATAGCCTTGTGCCCGAAGGAGGCCCATATCGATGCCCTGCACCTGCGGCGCGGTCCAGTCGATCGTGCTTTCAACCAACTCTTCGTCCGATTTGATGAACTCAGGATCGGTGAAGCCCATCGTTTTCGCAAGCCTACGGAAAATCTCCGCGTTCGAGCAAGCTTCACCGGGCGGCTCGATCGCTTTTTGATTGAGCGTAAGGTAGAAATGCCCCCAGGAGAACATCATGTCGTCGTGTTCGGCCGCCATCGTCGCCGGCAAGATGATATCGGCGTACGCTGCAGTATCGCTTATGAAATGATCCGCGACTACGGTGAATAGATCTTCGCGCTGAAGCCCCCTGACGATCTTGTCGACATCCATTGCTTGGGTCACTGGATTTGTATTGTAGACCATTATCGATTTGATCGGCGGATCAAGCTTCGTCTCGCCCAGCAGCGCCTCTCCCAATTTGAGAAGGTTTACCACGCGCGTGCCCGGCTTTATCCAATCCGGTCGGCAGATCGCCCCGAAGTTCACGGGAAACTCCCACAGGGGAGCTTGATAAATGCCGCCAGCCACGTCTTTCCAGGCACCGGTCAAGGCAGGAAGCGCAATGACGGCACGGATGGCTTGGGTTCCGCCCGCAGTACGCTCGAGCGCTACGCCGATACGAATTGAGGCGTTTCGCGACCGACCGTATTCACGAGCCAGTTTTCGTATGTCGTCGGCATGGATACCGGTGATCTTCTCGGCCCATTCCGGTGTGCAGGCGGCCGCGTGCTCCTTGAGTTCCGGGAAACCCAATACATACCTGTCGACATAGTCGCGATCGACGAGGTCTTCTGCGATCAACGTCTGGATCATAGCCATCGCAAGAGCGCCGTCGGTTCCCGGCTTTGGGGCGATGTGCCAATCGGCCTGCTTGGCCGTACGCGACCTGTACGGGTCGATAACAACGACTTTTGCACCCTTTTGGCGCGCCTCAGTGACGAAGGGCCAATGATGCAGGTTGGTGCTGAGCGAGTTGCAGCCCCAGATAATGATATATTTCGAGTGAGCGAAGCTTTCCGGGTCTAGCGCGTTGGTGGGTCCGACAGTGAGTAGCCATGCTGTGGAAGAGCCTGAGGCGCAATAGGTCTTCTCGCAAACAGTGGCGCCGAGTTTGTTGAAGAATGCGTCGCCGACCGTCAGGCCCTGCACGAGACCTTCATTGCCGAGATAGCTGACTGGCATAACGGCTTCTGCGCCATCGTCTGAAATAATTTTCGTCCAGCGCTGTTTGATTTCCGACAGTGCCTGATCCCAACTGATCCGCACGAAAGCCCGGCTGCCCTTTGGTCCGTTACGCTTCAGCGGGTATAGCACGCGATCTGCGTTGTAATGGCGATCCGAATAATCGTTGAGTTTCACGCATAGTCCGCCACGCGTGATTGGATGCTTGGGGTTTCCGCGAACGTTGATTAATTTGTCGCCCTCCACGGAATAGAGCATTGCGCAGGTGTCGGGGCAATCGTGGGGACAGCCGCCGAAAAATTCCTTCGTATTCGCCTTCGTTGTTGGAGTGCTGGCAGACATCGGCATATTCCTTCTACCGTCAGGTCAGGGGAACTCTGCGCTTGGGACTTACGGTCGCCAAGAGCGGCCTTTTCGCAGTTAAGTCCAACAACTCAATCGAATTGAGTACCGGTTGTCGCGAATCTTTTGGTGCCAGCCTGGCTTTCCCATCGGCTTTGCCATCCAGCCGGACTCAGGTCTTTGATTTGTACCGGTACTTCACCCACCGGGCCTTCGGGTCGGATTATCAATGAATCCTTGGTTGTGCGGTGCATGTCGACAACGGATCGCGGCAACATCATTATGAGATTGCAAGCCCCACTCCTGATAGACATGTTCGGGCGCCGAATTGAGTACTTGCGACTTTCGGTTAGCGACCGGTGTGACTTGCGTTGCACCTACTGCATTCCAGATAGATTTCGTGGGTTTCAGGAACCGGCCTCCTGGTTGCGGTTCGAGGAAATCGAGCGCCTGATCTCCATTATGGCTCCTCGTGGGCTGATGCGTATCCGCCTTACAGGTGGCGAGCCACTCGTGCGGCGAGACTTGTCAAATCTTGCTGCAAGACTTGCAGCAATACCGGGCATCGACGACCTATCCTTGAGCACCAATGCGACCCGATTGCAGGCATTTGCGGCGCCGCTGAAAGAGGCCGGCGTACGGCGCGTCAACGTCAGTCTGGATTCTCTTCGTGCCGATCGCATCGCCGCGATCTGCGGCCGCGATGTTCTCGACAAAATCCTGGCCGGCCTAGAAGCCGCCAAGCAAGTCGGTTTCGCGCCGATCAAGATCAATATGGTCGCGATGCGTGGAGTGAATGACGATGAAATCGATGACATGGTCGATTTCTGCACGGAGCAAGGATTTGTTCTTCGTCTGATCGAAGTGATGCCGATGGGGACAACAGGTCGAAATACCCAATACCTCGACCTCCAACCGATCCGGCGGCGCTTGCAGCAAGAACGCGGCCTCGTCGCGGCCGACGTACCCGGCGGGGGACCGGCCCGATACATGAAATCGCGAGATGGGCGACTTAGCATTGGCTTTATCACCCCGCTGTCTGAACATTTCTGCGCCACTTGCAATCGAGTGCGGCTGGCAGCCGACGGGACGATGTATCTTTGCCTCGGTCAGCGGGAGCGGCTGGCATTCGGTCCACTATTGCGTCGCGGCGCCAGCGACGAGGAGATAGTGGAGGCACTTCGTTCAGCGATGAGCCTAAAGCCAGAGCGCCACGAGTTCAACGAAAAGCCTGCGAACATTTCGCGAATCATGGCCGTGACGGGCGGCTAATCGATTGCCACCATGATGTTCGAATAAGGAACGACAATGCCCCATGTGGTTACCGGGAACTGTAGCAACTGTAGATTCACGGATTGCGTTCTCGTTTGTCCGGTGGCGTGTTTCCATGGCGACGATCAGCGCATGTACATCGATCCGATAGCATGCGTCGATTGCGCTGCATGCATTCCAGCCTGCCCGGTTCACGCTATCAGCGAAAGCGCGGATCTTTCGGAAGACCAGTTGATGTGGATTCAAATTAACGCTGAGAAATCGAGCAGCACGCCCGTGATCCGGAGTAAGCAAACGCCATTGATAGGCGCCGAGAAGCGGCGAGCCGCCTTGGGCTATGGTACCACCTAAACGCATTTAACCTTGCGGCCTGCCGTGAACAGAATTGGAACAACCAATAACCCCCTGCGTGTTGCGATCGTTGGCAGCGGGCCAAGCGGTTTCTACGCAGCTGAGGCTCTACTGCAATCGGAACACACGACCGAGGTCGACATTCTCGAACGCCTCCCGGTCCCTTATGGGTTGGTCCGCTATGGTGTCGCACCTGATCACCCGCGATTGAAGGATGTCGCGGATACGTACGCGGCGATCGCTCGGCATCCACGTTTTTCGTTCATCGGTAACGTGACATTCGGCAAGGATTTCACCCTCACGGAGTTGACAGATTGCTATCACGCGGTGATTTTTGCTACGGGAGCGGCGACGGACCGGAAGCTTGGCATCCCTGGTGAAGATATTCAGGGAAGTCACGCCGCGACTTCCTTTGTCGGGTGGTACAATGGACATCCTGACTACCGCGATCTTGTGTTCGATTTGTCGAGCGAATCCGCCATCATCATCGGCCAAGGCAACGTCGCAATCGACGTCTGCCGAATCCTGGCGAAGTCGCCCGATGAACTGCGAAAGACCGATATCGCAGCACATGCGCTGGATGTTTTGGCCGAAAGCCGCATTCGCGAGATTCATCTCATTGGGCGCAGAGGTCCGGTTCAGGCACGCTTCACCACCAAAGAGTTGCGCGAACTCGGTCAACTTTCTGAATGCGATCCGTTTGTAAATCCTGATGATCTGCGCTTGAGCGACACCTGCAAATCCGAACTGACCGACGTTGGCGAGCCGGCCCGCGCACGCAATTTTGAGATATTCCGAACCTTCGCCTCCCGTCGGCAGGAAAAGCCGAAATGCTGCCGCATCCACTTCTTCCTGAGCCCACGAGAAGCGCGTGGAGGGCATAGGCTCGAGGAGCTGGTTCTTGAGCGAACCCGGCTCGTTGGCGCCGCCGGTCGTCAAGAGGCCATCGGCACCGGGAAGACGGTGTCTATCAAGGCCGGGCTAATAATTCGCAGTGTCGGTTACAGCGGACTTCCGTTGGAAGGGGTTCCATTTGATGAGAAGCTCGGGACGGTTCCCAACAAGGACGGCCGCGCGACAATGACATTGTCGAACGGATTTCCAGTCTATGTCACCGGGTGGATCAAACGTGGGCCGACTGGAATCATCGGGACGAACCGAGCGGATAGCATGGCAACCGTTGCGACCCTTCTCGCAGACCTGCCGAACTTTAACGCTCAGCATAAGCCTGGGCGCGAAGCCTCGGTTTTCCTGTTGGCGCAACGGTCGGAGCGGCCAGTATCTTTCCGTGATTGGGAAACGATTGATCAGGCGGAGAAAGCGCGTGGCCTGCCCCTTGGCAAGCCGCGAGAGAAATTCACGAGGATCTCTGAAATGCTTGCGGCGAGCAGTGCCTAGCCGTACGCTTTCTGAACACACCCGGGGTTATGGCGACTTCGGGGTACCGCCATGGCCTCTGAAGTTGCTGACCGAACTTAGGCGCGCAAGCCCCTAGTTTCAACTATGGGGTGAGCGCCTCTTTGCTATTAGACATCAGCCAGGTATGTAATAGGCTATGGCGGACTTCAGATCGAACAGGAACGTTCTCTTCTCGTGCAAATACCACGTGGTGTTTTGACCGAAATACCGTAAGCCAGTTCTTAATCCGCCTATCGACGCCAAACTTAAGAAACTAATTCAGCAAGTATGCGACGAGACGCAATCGGCGCTGATTGAAATGGAAGTCATGCCAGACCACGTCCATCTGCTTGTCGGCTGCGATCCGCAATACGGCATCCACCGGCTGGTGAAGGGCATCAAGCGCCGGTCTTCGCGTGTTCTCCGTCAGCAGTTCCGGGTGCTGCGCACGCGCATTCCAACATTATGGACGAACAGTTATTTTGTGTCTTCGGTCGGCGGCGCTCCCCTCGCGCTCATCAAGCAATACATTGAAAATCAGAAGAGGGTCTGATGGAAAAGCCTCAAATGATTTCAATTGCCGGTCTTAAGGCGCGAGGATGGACACAAGCCCTCATCACGCTCCTTGGGGAACCGGATGTGGTAAGGCGCAATTCTCATTATGCGAAATCAGCGCCTATGCGCCTCTACGACACCGCAAGAGTAGCTTCCTTCGAGGTGTCGTCAGAGTTTCTTGCTGCAAAAGCGAAAGCTGCTCGGCGTCAGTGCGGAGCAAAGACTGCCGTGGAGACAAAGCGCGCGGCACTGATGCAGCAGGTTCTGGAAATGCACGTTTCTGTTGAAACGCGCCCGGAACATTGGGTGAGACGTGCGACGATTGAAGCGTATAACGAATGGCACTGGGATGGAGACGGGGCGGCGGAAGATGCACCCGCCGAGTTTCTCGAACGCATCACCGTAAACTTCATCCGGCATAATCTAACAGCGTACGACAGGGCATTAGAGGAAGTCGCTGGTCGGGTTGGCATCGCCTCTGCGGTACAGAGCAAAGATTTACTCAGCCATAGGAGAGCCATAGGAGAGAGCTATCCGGCTTTAGCAGATGAATGCAGTCGGCAATTGATGCGTAGAGGACTGTGATGCCGCGCGTTAAAACCCTGTCCTTCGTCGCCGAGTTCCCGCTTCAGACGACTGCGGCGGATGAGAAGACATTGGATACGCGGCTGAACGCGGCCCGGCACCTCTATAATGCCTGTTTGCAGGAGTGCCTTCGCCGCCTCGATCTGATGAAGCAGTCGAAGGCATGGCAAGCCGCACGCGCCATGCCTGCGACAGTGGAGAAGCGTCACAACAAAGCGCGCTCGCAAGCGTTCGGGGCCGAACTGGAGCGGTTCGGCTTCACCTCGCGCGAGATTGAAAAGCATGCGCTCTCCTGCCGCAATGCCTGCTGGATCGGCGATCACCTCGGCAGCCACGACACGCAAACCACGAGTTTGCGCGCGTTCCGGGCAGCCGAGCAGTATGCGTTTGGCAAGCGCGGCCGCCCACGGTTCAAATCGTTAAACCGGCTGAACAGCATCGAGGGCAAAGCGGACGCTGTGATCCGCTACCGCGCCGAGCCTGTTCCCGCCGTGCACTACAGCGGCCTTGTGCTGCCGCTTATGCTCGATCCAAAGGACAAACGCGATTGGCAAAGAGAAGCGCTCGCGGCCAGGACCAAGTATGTCCGCATTATCCGGCGCGAGATCAAGGGCCGCGTCCGCTGGTTTTGCCAGTTGGTGCAAGAGGGCTTGCCGCCCGCTACGCACACCACCAAGGACGGTACTGTCGGACTCGACATCGGGCCGTCCAGCATCGCGGCGGTATCAAGCGACGACGCTATTTTGGAGCAGTTATGCCCGAGCGTCGTCGAACCGTGGAACGACTGCCGGCGTATCCAGCGCGCGATGGACCGCTCGCGACGTGCAACCAACCTGGACAACTTCGATGCCAAAGGGCGCGCGATCAAGGGTAAGAGAAGGTGGAACAGGTCGCAGCGCTATCAGGCGCTTGCCGCTTCGAAACGCGAGCGCGATCGAGTATTGGCTGCCGAGCGCAAGCGATCGCATGGCGAGTTGGCGAACCGCATTCTCGGTCAAGGGACAACCATCAAAACAGAGGAGTTGAGCTACAAGTCACTTCAGAAGAACTACGGTCGCAGCGTGAAAGTGCGTGCGCCGGGAATGTTGATCTCGATGCTTCAGCGCAAGGCTGCAAGTGCTGGCGGTGGAGTGATTGAGATCAAAACCCGGCATACACGGTTGAGCCAGTTCGATCATACCACGGGCGAATACATCAAGAAGCCGCTCTCGCAGCGGGTTCATGTGTTCGGCGATGGCAGGACAGAGCCGGTTCAACGTGATCTCTACAGCGCGTTTCTTGCGACATGCTGCGATACGAACTTGCTCGACATTCCCCAAGTCAAGATCGCTTGGGCCAGTGCGGAACCGCTCCTGAGGACGGCGATGTCGAGTGTACTTCAACCTGCAAGCGGGAAGGGCTTTGCCCAACCCCACGTCCGTAATGGCGTTAGAGCGGGTCGCCGGATCAAGAGAGTTGGGCCGGCCGTCGAGGCCGGGGATGATGTAGCGCCTCTGCAAACAGAGACCGCGAGAGCCCCGGAAAGACTGCCTTCTGCCTCTCTCAGAACCCCCTGGCTTTAGCCATGGGGAGGTTCAGGAGACAAGCTCTGATCGCAACGAGATCAGGTTGTCAACGCAGTTGCGGCCCAGCAAATTCGCGAAGTATCCACCGTCGAATGATTGGAGCAGCAGATGCAGTTAGCTCTTGAAATTGACCTTTCCGCTGCGTCACTGCAAGCTCAAGTTTTCAAGCAAATCCACGGCTTGATCGTGTCTGGCCGCCTGAGGCCCGGTGCACGCCTTCCCGGCAGCCGTGCCCTCAGCGAGCAGCTCGGGGTGTCACGCAATACGATCATACTCGCTTATGAAACATTGACCGCCGAAGGGTATCTAGAGTCCCGGGAGGGTGCTGGAACATACGTGTCAACTGCGCTTCCCGACAACTCGTTGTCGGTTGCTGACCGTTTGATCCAGAATACCACCCACACCAAACCGGTTCACTTGTTCGTTCCAGTTGCGGACGACGCAAAGCGATCCACATTTCCCAATGAAATCGTTTGCGACTTTGCGCTTGAGAGCACTGATCCAGCTTGCTTTCCGCGCAGCGTTTGGCGCCGGCTGACCAATTGGCGCATGCAATCTTCAAAATTCAACTTGACGTATTCGGGTACACCGAAGGGACTTCGGGACTTGCGTGAAACGCTCGCCGCCTATCTGGGCGCTTCTCGCGGCATTTCATGTGGCCCAGATCAAATCGTAATCGTTACCGGCGTTCAGCAGGCGTTGAATGTCGCCGCTCACCTGTTCGTCCGCGCAGGTACGACGGTAGCAATGGAAGCGCCCGGCTGCAGTACAACTGCGGATCTTTTCCGGGCCTATGGCGCAAATATCGCGCCGGTTCCTGTCGATCAAAGTGGCATGGTCGTAAAGCACTTGCCGCAATCTAGCACCGGCGTCGCCTTCGTGACTCCGGCCCGTCAGTATCCGATGGGTGTTATGCTGTCAGCTTCCCGACGCGAAGTCTTGCTGGACTGGGCAAATCAGACGGATTCTCACATCGTCGAGGTCGATTTCGACACTGAGATTCGCTATCAGGGCTCGCCGCCGCCCCCCCTAACAAGCCTCGATACCTACGGACGGGTGGTCTACGTCGGCTCTTTTGCAGCTTCCATCGGTCCGGGGCTGAGGGTGGGATACATGGTCCTGCCGCCCCACTTGGTGAATCCTGCCGTCCACGCGGCTTCACTGCTCGATCACGGCTTTCCGTGCACCGGTGTTCCGTGGCTCGAACAGGCCGTGCTGAATGATTTCATCGAAACCGGTGCCTTTGAAAAGCACCTGAGAAAAATTCGCAGAACCTACATGGCACGGCGCGATTGCTTGGTCGCGGCGCTTCAAAAGCATGTCGGATCCGTCCAGATAAACCCCGTGCATTGTGGCACGCATTTGGTATGGGAACTGCCGCCAGATTTTCCCAGCGCCGTCAAATTGCAGACGCTGATGCTGAAGCAGAAAATCGGCGTCTACACGTTGCGCGACCAAAATATCGGGGACGCGGACTACCTGGAGAATTGCGATCGATATCTCTTGTTAGGATTTGCAGCGCTGCCAGAACCGGCGATCGAAGAGGGAATCTCAAAGCTCGTTACGGCGCTTTGACGATTCAACACAAGAAGTGAAGCCGACCGCGCTGACCGACTCTTCAGCCGGGCACACTGTGCGACCCGGCCTTGGCAAGTTTTTTCGCCCGTGGATGCGAAACAGTGCCACAAGCTCAACATTTGCTGCGAACTGGTACCATCGGCTTTGCCTGCACCGGCGCTGTGAGGAGCACTCCCGCCTTACTAGGTTATGCTTGGAAATTGCGGGCGAGCTCCTACTGCGACGGCGCCGGCAGTTAGGGGCGCCGGCGGGTGTTTTCCATTTCGGTCATGGCGCTGCTGGTAAATACCACAAGGGAGTAAAAGATGAATGGCACCCCTACGAATCTGGGCGACTATGAAGCCATCACAAAGGTCATTCAACACTATCTGGACGGAGCAAAATCGGGCAAGGGAAGCGATATGAAACCTGCCTTCCACAAGGACGCTACAATTTTTGGATATGTGGGACCTGATCTGTTTGCGGGGCCTATCCAGGGACTCTACGACTGGAACGACCAGAACGGGCCCGCCACTGGAATCCAATCCCGCATTTCAGAAATCGACATCGTTGGCACGATCGCGAACGTGCGTTTGGAAATCGACAACTGGACGGGATCGCGCTTCACTGACATGTTCACGTTGCTGAAGTCGGATGGCAAGTGGCAAATCATGAACAAGGTCTTCCATCTCCACAGTTGATCCTGGGATCGACGTTCAAGCGATACCGCCGAAGGCATTTGGCAGCGTGATGCTATCACTTGTAATTCCTTTCCGCGGCGTGTGACATCCCCTGTGAGAGCACCTGGACCCGGCTTCGGTCGGGTCCTCTGTTCTTCATTCTTCGCAACGCTAAGCGCGGCCACCAGCAGACGCTGCAACACCGCCTTGGGGCTCGATCGAAGGTATCGACTACAATCTATCGCCGGCCGAGCCGATCGTTGGTGATCAAATTCACGATAGCTGCATTTCGAATGGTAGCGAGGCTTTTGCAAGCTATCGCGTTGACGCAGCCGGGTCTATGTGTCTCGCCTTAGACCAATCTATATGGCGCGTCCGACAGAGCGCACTGTGCGCCTTTGTCTGCAATCATGATTGTTGGCGTATTGGTGTTGCCCGAGGTGATAGTCGGCATTACCGATGCATCGATAACGCGTAGCCCATCCAGCCCGATCACGCGTAGGTGCCGATCCACAACCGCGAGGGGATCGTGCTCCAATCCCATTTTCGCTGTGCCGACCGGATGAAAGATCGTCGTTCCGATATCTCCGGCGGCCCTGGCAAGGGCGGCCTCGCTGTCATCGATCGATGGCCCTGGGATATACTCCTCTGGACGAAAACGACCGAGCGCCTTCTGCTTCATCAAACGACGGGTAACACGGATCGCATCGGCTGCGACGCGTCGATCCTCGTCGGTCGAAAGATAGTTCGGTGCGATGACAGGTTTCGCCAAAGGGTCAGCGGAGCGAAGGCGGACGGTGCCGCGGGACGTCGGCCGGAGATTGCAGGCCGAAACCGTGATGGCTGGGAAGCGATGCAACGGATCCCCAAACCTATCGAGCGAGAGTGGCTGGACGTGAAACTGGATGTTCGCTCGATCGAAGCCTGGGGATGAGGTCGTGAAAATTCCAAGCTGAGACGGCGCCATGGTGAGAGGGCCGCGCCGGAACAACGCATATTCGAGGCCCATCAGCGCACGTCCAATCAACGAATGATAGGTCTCATTGAGCGTTTTGGTGCCATGCACCCGGTAGATCGCCCTTTGCTGCAGGTGGTCTTGCAGATTGCGGCCGACACCAGGCCTGTTGGCGACGGTGGTGATGCCAAACTCGCCCAGCCACTCTGCTGGTCCCACACCGGAACGTTGAAGGATCTCGGGTGACCCGATGGAGCCGGCGGACAGGATGACCTCGCCTTTCGCGCGAACCTCGATCGTGCGTCCATGCTGCCGAAATCGGACACCCACGGCACGCTTGTCGTCAAACAGCACCTTCTCGACCAAAACCCCTGTTTCAAGACGCAAGTTGGCACGATGAAGCACCGGCTTCAGGAAGCCTCGCGCCGAGGACCAGCGGAAGCCACGCTTCTGATTGACGTGGAAGTAACCGACGCCGGTATTGTCCCCGGTATTGAAGTCCGGTGTCATCGGGATACCCATCTCGATGGCCGCCCTCGCCACGTTGTCGAGTACATCCCACCTTACGCCCGGTCGTTCCACACGCCACTCGCCACCAACTCCGTGATGTTCAGACTCGCCCATAAAATGATCGTCAAGGCGCTTGAAGACTGGACGCACGTCATCCCACCCCCAGCCGGTAAGACCGAGTTGTCGCCAGTGATCATAATCTGACGCCTGGCCGCGCATCGAAATCATGGCATTGATCGCGGACGAACCGCCAACCACCTTGCCGCGCGGATATTTCAGCGACCGGCCGTTAAGGCCCGCTTCGCTCACTGTCTCGAACATCCAGTCCGACCGCGGATTGCCGATGGCGAAGAGATAGCCGACCGGAATGTGAAACCAGATCCAGTTGTCGTTGCCACCGGCTTCCAGAACCAGAACACGGTTGTTGCGATCGGTCGACAATCGATTCGCAACGACGCAACCCGCGGATCCGGCTCCCACAACAATATACTCATAGTCGCCGTCCAATTTAGTGCTGGGAGCCACCGTCTTCTCCAACTGTTGGGGTTTCCGTTGCATAGCGCAGCATGTACGCCTGCGTGTCGGGATCACACACGGCAGCAGTCGTCCGGAACACTGAGCAGCTCAGCGATGGCGGAAGACCGGCGCCCGCTTGTTGACGAAGGCGTTCATGCCCTCCTTCTGCCCTTCCGTCGCAAACGCTGCCTGGAACAGTAGACGTTCGTGGCGCAACCCCTCCGAAAGTGGTCCCTCGAACGCGCGATTGACCGCTTCCTTCGCCATCCTCACCGCTGGCGCGTTGTAGCCGGCGATCGTATGCGCGGCTTCCAACGCAACCTGTAAAAGATCCGTACTCGGTACGACGCGCGCAACGAGACCGACCGCCTTCGCCTCCGCAGCGCCGATGGTACGGCCGGTAAGGATGAGATCCATGGCAAGCGATTTGCCGATCGCACGTGTCAGCCGCTGTGAACCTCCAATACCAGGCAAGATGCCGAGCTTGACCTCCGGCTGGCCGAATTGCGCGTCTTCCGATGCAATAATGAAGTCACAGAGCATCGCGAGTTCGCAGCCACCGCCAAGGGCGAAGCCGCCGACGGCCGCTATGATCGGCTTGGCGACCGATCTTATTTCGTCCCAGGGCGCAAGAAAGTCGCTCATGTAGAAATCGGTAAACGGCTTCTCCGCCATTTCTGCTATATCCGCGCCGGCCGCGAACGCACGCGCGCTGCCAGTGATCACAACCGCCCCGACCTGATCGTCTGCGTCGAACGCCTTCAATGCCGCCAGTGTCTCGATCGCCAGTTGGCCGTTCAGGGCGTTCAAGGTCTTTGGCCGATTCAAGGTAATGAGGCCGACACGTTCGCGGCGCTCGACGACAATCGTCTGCAGCGAGCTATTCGCTGCCGTTGCCTCTGGCTGTTCTGAAGGGGACGGGCTGTCTTTGCGGATTGTTGCGACCGTATTGCTCATAGGCTGCTTCCTTCGTTTCGGAGTTACCCGTATCATTCGGCCGCTCGCGGCAGTGAGCCGGAGGCATCGATGTCGGTGGGCATGACATCATCTGGCGCCGCGTTAGAGTAAGCGCCATGAGTAGCCATCAGCTCGTTCAGAATTGCTTCGCGGTGTTGATTGAGTCCCGGTGAAACGGCGGGCGTTTCTACATCATTATCGGCGTATCCGGAGAGATGGATGGGGTTGCCCGCAGTACGGACATGGCGCAGACCCTGACCTCTCACTTTCACGATCATGTTCCGGGCCTTGAGTTGCGGATGGTCGAACAGTTTGTCGATCGTGTTGATCGGCGAGCAAGGGACGCCGGCCTCGTTGAGCTTTGCAATCCAATTCTCAACCGGCTCGCGCGTGGTGATCGCCTCAATGGCCATGACCATTGCGGGGCGATTGCTGCATCGCAGGTCATTGCTCATGAAACGTGGATCGAACGCCAACGCCGGCGATCCAAGCGCATCGGCCATCAACATAAAAAGCGTGTCGTTACCAGCGGCTATGATGACGCGACCATCCTTTGCGGCGAAGCTCTCGAAAGGAGCCAAAGAAGGGTGACTGTCACCGGTGCGACCCGGTACCTTACCTTCCGCGTCATAACGCGCGAGCGCCGTCTCCATCAGCGCCGCTTGGCAGTCAAGCATGCCAATATCGACACGCGTTCCCTGTGCGTTTTGCACTCGCTTATAGAGAGCGGAGACGATGCCTACCGTGGCGAAAAGCGCGGCGCCGAGATCGCCAAAGCTGGTCCCGACGCGTGAGGGCGGGCCATCCGGCCATCCCGTCAAGCTCATCACACCCCCCATGGCTTGTACAACCATGTCGTAGCCGGGCAGATCACTGAATGGCCCGGTGTGGCCAAACCCTGAAATCGACGCGTAGACAATATGTGGGTGCGTTTTGGCCAGCCGTTCAGCGCCGTAACCGAGGCGGTCCATAACGCCAGGACGAAAGTTCTCAACAACCACATCGGCCCGGTCCAGAAGTCGCTCGAGCAATTCTCTATCGCGCGGCGACTTGATATCGAGAGCGATGCTCTCCTTGCCGCGGTTAAAGCACATGAAATAGGCTGACTCACCGTCGACGAACGGGCCAAACGCACGCGTGTCGTCACCGCTGCCAAGCTTCTCGATCTTGATTACACGCGCACCCAGGTCGGCCAGTACCATGGTGCAATAAGGTCCGGCCAATACACGCGAGAAATCGAGAACCGTGATACCTTCGAGCGGCCCCTTTTTCAGAGCCTGAGTAGCTGTGCCCTGCATGATAACTCCTCCCAAGACGCTGGCCGTTGCGCTTTAGTCGCAAACAAGCACTGAGAATTCCTGCTTATCGGCATTCGCGTCGGGTCGCATCCCTTCCCAGCCTTCATCGGGCCCGAGAAGCGATCAACGGTCGCCGTCGCCGAACAGACGGCGTCTCAGCCCAAAGCAGCGAAGCTCGATAATTCAACCCGAATGCACGGTCGGTTAAGTACCAGTTCGATTGAAAGACCTGAGTCCGCCGATACTTCTAGAGCCGAGCCGGCGGCAAGAGACTCGCGTCAACCGATACTCAACTCAGATCAATGGATGGATAGGCAGAGGGGGCATTCGGGTCGCGTTGGATCGTACGCCGACCATATCGACCTGAAGTGTGCCGGCAGCAGCAGCGGCACCGGCCGCCGCTCCATTCTGATCAGTGACCGGCGCTCTGGCCACCGTCGACGCGCAGTATCTCGCCTGTGACGAAAGGGGCGTTTTCGAGAACCAGGATCGCGTCGACGATGTCTTGAATTTCTCCCTTACGTCCGACTGGATGCAGCTTCGCCTGCTGGCCAAATCCTCGACAGCAAACAGCTCGATTGGGTCGTTGAAGCCGCGCACCGGATATTCGCCGACGCGTTCAAGATCGAAATCGCTTTCGACGAAGTCGGTGAACGCGGGGGACAGCAGCACCGTTCTGCCCAATTGTTTGGTGAGGGTTTCGAGACGCGAAGCCATGTTGACCGCAGGACCGATGACGGTGAAGTCGAGCCGGGCGCGCGACCCGATATTGCCGTACATGACGTCTCCGACGTGGACGCCGATGCCGTAATTCAGCGGCGCACGACCGGTTTCGCTGTTCTTTTCGTTCAGGGCAACCATGGCCTGACGGGCCTCAGTCCCGGCCAGCAGCAGATTTGCGTAGGCCGACCGCTGGCTGAGCGGGGGCAATCGGCTCCGACATCGCGTCGAAATAGCCGTTCAGAAGATCAATCACGTCATCGCGCGGCCAGTTGTCGGAGATCCGGGTGAAATCACGCAGATCGCCGATCATGATGGCGGCGCGTACCCTCGTCCCGATTCCGCGCCTGGTGGCGCCGGCCAGAATGAGTTCGCTGGCATGCGACCCGACATAGGTTTCGAGCAGGGTTCGCGCCAGCCGGTTATTGACGCGGATTTCGCTGACCGGCGCCAGAACCGGCAACAATTCAACAGGCCGGCGATATGCGCGTCGTCGAAACCTCCGGGCCGGTCGGTTGCAAAGGTCACGATATGCCGCTTGCCGAGCGTGTGGTACAGCGGCCACGCCACATAGTCGGTCAGGCCTTTCGCCCGCATCTCGTCATAGACGGCGTGCTTGCGGCCAAGCGAGGGATCACGTTCGAGGTTCTCGCGCACCACGGCGGCACCGTCATGGATTTCGTTGGCGGGACTACCGATGTATTCGGATCGCTCCCTGACATCGTAGTCAACTCTCGCAATCTCGGCCCCGCCTATCCCGCCTCTTCACCTCCGAACACCTCTTGCGAGGTAGCCCATGGAGGTCCGCGCATTGGTTTGCGGAATCGACCGATAGTACCGCCGCGTCACTATCATAACGCGAATGAGTAAGGTGCGAGGCAGGCCAAGCCGCCTCGCACAAACCGTCTGGATCCACGCCTCATCCAAAACTCTAGGGGCCTTGGCACGGCTTCCACGCCGTAACGGCAGCGATCATTATTTGGACTTTAGCCGAACGTATAGAGCGGCCATAGCACCGGTCGATATGAAATCAATGGTACCAGACCACTGAACAACAACGATGCACCGCTCTAATCAATTTCCGCTGGATTGGATCGAAGAGCCGATCCCGGCTGACGATCCGCCCGAGCACTGGCGGAGCTTGCCATGCTGTCTCGCATCCCGCTCGCAGGCGGCGAGAATCTGAGTGGCTTTCAGGCGTTCGATGCTGCGATCGCGGCCGGTCACCTCGGCGTGATCCAGCCGGATATCTGCAAATGGGGTGGGATTTCATGCTGCGCAGCTGTAGCGCGGCGCGCCATCGCTGCAGGCCGTCGCTACTGCCCACGCTGTCTCAACTCAGGGATCGGTCTGCATGCAGCCGCACATGTGTTGACCGCCGTCGGCGGCGACGGACTACTTGAACATGACGCCATGGAGAACCCTCTCCAGGCTGTACTTGCCCACCCCTTGTCGCCCCTTGTACCGGCCGCTTCGCGCCGACCGACGCGCCAGGGCTTGGTGTCGCGCCCAATCTCCTGGAAGCCAAGTCATTTCTGGTTCACCAGAGCAGGCATCGAAAATAATCTGGATGGTAAGGCTCATCATTCGGAGCCTGGAGCACTTTTCATTCCTAGGCTGCGCTCTTCATGGTCATGGCACCTGGCCCATTTCAGCATTTTCGCGGAAGTCCCGCACCGACAACGGTGTTCCCGTTGCCAGTCCTAATTCCCTCGTCAATCGGTTAAAGCTCTCGCATCGCGAGCGAACGCATCAAACTCGGCCATCCGCAGCCAAACGGCCGTCACGAACGCCTTTCACCCGATTCGTAGTCTGGGATCATTGGTCTGGGTCCAAATGCGGACTTAGAGGCACGTCCGGTTTTGGCGCCACGAGCAGACGCAAGGCTGTCGCCGTTAAGCCCAAGTGAAACTCATCTCTTTACGCGCTAGCTGCAAATAAATCCCATCGACCGGGGAGGCCTTTGAGCTCATATGCTCCCCGTTCGTCGAACTTCAGTCCTGCTCCCGCTACGATATCCGAGACTACGCGAGGTAATGGGCCTGCTCGAGCGGGATATTGCCGTTGCGGGATGGCGCGTGGCATATGCGGTGCTGGGTTGGCTCTCTTCGGCTACGCGTTGACCCGCTAAAGGGCTCTCATTCCTATCGGTAGGCCATCCGCACGTTCTCCGAGTTTGTTGTCAAGACTTTCCCGATCGGTTCCGACGCGAAGGATGCAATTGTGGAAATCACTGGAGGCGGTTTCCAGATCACAATGTCCAGTTCGGATTCTGTCGAGCTACTCTGGAGGCGGCGACACGCAGGCCCCTGTAACGAGATGTATTCGATTGTTGTCAACCAGAACGCCGATGGAACGATAGCCAAGATAGCTGGCCAGCTTCATCCGTTTTGCCTCTAGACAGTTCAGGTCTCGACCGATTAAGACGCAAGCGTCGCGCTCCAAGCGACCCGCAGTTAACGCAAGTGGCAGCGTTCGTCACTCCGAGCATGTCTGTTCATCAGGGGAGACAGGAAGTGATCGGCGGGCAGTCAGAACGACGCCAATGACCCACTTCCGACTCGACACAGCATTCGATGTCGCAGCGCGCACGGCCAAAGTTTCGACTCCTCTTCGGTCACAGGCGCAGTCGTCCGAGCAGACACAACTCTCCAAGGTACTCCAATTGGAATTCTGTGGCCTTGCGCTTTTGAGGAGTATCGTATTGGTCCCAGCACCAAAGGACCCACACAAGTGCGCAGACAATGCAGGGCCAATGCGCTATCTCACGCCGCCCCAGCGATCCGCCCGGCGGAGGTTTCGCTTATTTGTCACGCTCCTCCCATTCCTTCGCCCACATCATGTGTTGCGTCCGCGAGACCGCTGCCGAACAATAACCCCGCTCCTTCTTTTCGGGGTCCTCCCAGAACCAGTGCATGCAGCTCGCTCCGATACAGAAATTTCCACGATAACGCAACTCGCGCGCGTACCAGGGAAAGAACTTCCACAAGAAGCGCGATCTAATCCAGTCCCGATATGTCCACCGCCCGCGGTCGCCGACCCGCATGACGCACATCCGCATCCGGGCTTCACTCGCCGGCAACATTCCGCGCACGTCGAAAACCTCCCACTCCAGACGACCCCACTGTAGATCTTCGACTTGTCACGCAAGTGACACGCCCTGCTCCGCCCGCAAGTCGCGTGCACAATTGGAGCTGGATTCGGCGTGTCGCTGCTCAGGCGCGGCGTCACGCCAGCCGAGATGATGGCGAGCGCGACCGACGAATTCTCCGAGCGCGAGACCGGCCACGGAGAATATTTGTGGCGAGACCACCGAGGGGTTGGGGGGATGAGCTTCGCTGCGCAATCAGCTAAAAGCTTTGTTGCTTCTCCAGCGCTCCTACTCGTTGATGAAGCTCAAGGCATAGTCCATCGGCGTTACGACCGAATATCTCGATTTTGAGGCGTGGTGGTAGTTGAAATGGTCTCTCACTCGGACGCCGCCGATTCGCAGCAATATGGAAACGAGAAATCCGTCTGGATATGGCACCTTTGAGACATGCCGACCGCATCGAGCGATGTCGGTTGTCGGGCTAACCCGGAAGACATTGGCTCAGACTGAGTTCTTCTCAGTTTGACCCAACGCAGACTTGGTCCCGAGCGACTAGCGGCAATTTCTGGTTCACCGCGTGGTCTTAAAGTGCTAAGCTCAGCTATGGACGCGGCGCCATGCTTGAGGCGCTGGCGCGCCAAAGAGATCGTCGGTGAATGGCTCGTGCGCAATGGGCTCGCGCTGGACTGGCCGCAGTATTCGAGGGGACGATACGATGCGGTCGAGCGCGAAGCCGAGCACGCGGGACGGGGGTTTGGGAGGGGAGCTATGTCGAGCCGTGGCTGTTCCGCATCTGCATTCGAGCAGGTGGGACGCCGGGTGAATGTTCCGATGATGCCAACGCCCGCCCTTGAGAAGCAGGCGATCTTAGGAGCAATTGTTCGCGCGCGCCGAAGCCGCATCCCTCCCAGAATATCTGGGTGATATGCTTGACAAGGTCGCGGAGCGGATTGAGCTGAAATAGCAAGGGAATTGGTTCAGCAATTCTGACAGGAGCTAAGAAATGGCTCTCCTAAGACGCGAACTGTACCGGCAGGTGAAAGGCCCTGAGGTCACCCACTCCGATCGTTGCACGCTGGTCTTCGATACTGATGCAAAAATTTATACGCCGAGCGCGAAGTGAGGCATATGGACGCGAGCGCTGACGGCACGATCGAAATGCACACCGTGACAATGGATATTGCGGATTACCTCAAGCAAGGCGGACAAACTGCTGGGCGCCGCGAGCTATGGCGTTTGCTGAGAACACTGTTCAAGGAAGACAGCGATCCGGACGAGATGATGCGGTAACATTCAAGGGCCCGCTGTTCGACAATGCACGCACGCAAACCTATCGCCGCAGATCGCAATCATCTTTAGCGACGTTGCGCTACCCTGGCGCGAATGTACCGCACGCTAGTCCAATTCCGGAATAGGGCAATCTAAAAGGCGCTGCTTAGTCGGCTTGAAACCCCAGCGCCGCCAATCTTCCTTCGTAGTCCCTCGCGTTTGGTGTATAAGCCGTTACTCATGGAGTGGAACGCCTCCGACGTTGCGCTGCTTAGAGCGCTTTGGACCAAGGGCCGCAGCGCCGGGCAGATCGCAACCCGGCTAGGGCACGGCCGCAATGCCGTATGCGGCAAGTTGCAGCGCATGGGCCTCAAGCGCGGGCACAAGCCACCGACTGCCAAGCCCAAGATCGTGTCGGTGCCGAAGCACAGGCCCGCGGGTGCGCCCGTTGCTGCTAGTCCGGCATCGGTAACGCTGCCAGCCCGCCCAACGCCAAAGCCAGCCCCGCGCAGGTTTGGTGACAGGGGACCAACGCTGCGGTCAATAGAATTTACGAAGGATCAGCTTTACGCGATGTTAGCCGAGGCGATCGCTAACACGTCGCGTCTGCCTCGATGATGCTTCAAAGAGCCTGATCTGACATTGTGGGAGTTTCTTGAACAACTCCCGGACACCACTGGAGTAATCAGCCATGGGGTGTGCTTCGCACGATTGACGAAGGAAGCGCAACTGTTCGTCCTTTGAGGAAGCTCCACCCCGCCACCATCTTGGTGCTCGTAACGTTCGACGGTCGTTACCGCGGTACGTTGCTACGGTTGATCGCGTAGGCCTGGAGATTGCACAAAGCCGCGTTGAGGATCGGCACGGCGACACCGCGCCGCGCTGCGCGCTCTACCAAGTCGCCAATCGTGTGCTCACCCTCTGTGGGCCGACCATCCTCCATGTCGACCAGCAGGGATGGTCCATAGTTTGAGTTCGGTTGAAGAAATATCCCACGGACCATGCCAACCGTATCGGACGGCGGAGGATACCCCTCCGCAGTCATAACTTGCGTGCATTCCTCGATGACGTCAGAGACAAAGGGCGCTCCGGCATCGGAACTCGCGATCGCTCCGGCGCGCGATCTGATCAGGGACGCTATGGTCGCGCTGCAGGCGAAGCCAAAGAATTTCATCCACATTCCCGCGACAATGTTGTCGGTGATGTGAACTGGGATGCCGCCCGCCTCCAGCGCCATCGTGATCGCCGTGCAGCGAGAGGACATGCGCCCGTCGAGTTCTCCAATTGCCGTTATGTTGATCCGCAACTCACTCTGTTGGATAGTTCCGTCTGACATCAAGGCGACATTGATCACAGTGAGCCCGCCAAGTACCCGCTGCGGCCCAAACGTCTTCGTCAGAATGTCGATTTGGCGAACACCATTTAACAGGGGTAAGACCACACTCTGATCACCGATTGCTGGAGCAATGGCATTCACCGCGCCCTCCAGATCGTACGCCTTGCAACACAACAGGACGACATCATAGGTCCCCTCCAATTGGCCCTGCTGAATTGTCTTCGCCTGTGAGCGAATTTCGCCATCCTGAGCTTTTACGATCAAGCCGTCGCGTTGGAGTTGGGCGGCGCGCGCGGGCCGCACGAGAAATGTGACGTCGGCGCCCCCCTTAATAAGCTTAGCCCCGAAATATCCCCCGAGCGCACCAGCGCCTAGCACGAGAAATCGCATCTAGTCCCCCTATTCCGACAGATAGCAAAAGCGTCCGCTAACGCTATCCTCACTTGCAGCCTTCTCAGTCCTATTCGCGGGAGGGATGTTAGCCGCCCGACCGTCGAACCCTTAATACTTTCTTAATGACTTTTCTGACCCAGAGGTAATTCTAAGCTCTCTCTTCGCGCGCGCGAGACGGGTGGCTTGTCCAGGCTCCCCAGGGGATAGAATTGCGCGCACTAGCCTGACGCCTAATCGAGAGCTTGCCCAACGCGGCTATGGAATGCGACCGATCTTGGTCGCGTCCGCCATAACAGCGAGGCAGGCTATGAAACGTGATTTCCACGCTGAGGTATCCGCGCGCATTGTTGCGGAGTTAGAAGCCGGCGCCGCCCCTTGGGTTGAGCCATGGTCGGCGCCCCCCGGCGCGAATACCCCGCGCAATGCCGTGAGCAACCGGCCCTACTCAGGATACAACGTCGTTCTGTTGTGGATGGCACAAGCGGCAGAGTACCGCACGCCGCGCTTCCTGACGTTCAACCAAGCCTGGGAATTGGGCGGCAACGTGCGCAAGGACGAGCGCGGCACGAAGGTGAATTTCGTGAAGCAACTCCAGGTTCAGGATAGGAACGCGGGCGACAACTTTTCATCGCGCCTAGTCCCGATGAAGCGGGAGTACACCGTTTTCAATCTCGACCAGTGCGAAAACGTTCCCAATAGCGTCAACACAGAGAAGCCAATCCGCGTTCGCAATCCCGACACGCGCGACGAGCTTGCCGACGTGTTCTTGCACTCAACTGGCGCGGACATCCGCGAAAATCACGGTGAAACCTACTTTGTGCCCAGCCGAGATTTTATCTCGATGCCAGCGTTCGCTGGGTTCAAGGGCGCCGATCATTTTACAACGTCGTGTTCCACGAATTAACGCATCATGCCGGGTTCCAGATTATGCCGATATCTGTTTCTACCGAGCCGGACGCGGTGGCCTCCGGCTCGACTGAGGCGGTATCATCAGAGGGATTCGAGGAAGATTATCGACCCGTTGCCGTCATTCGGGATTTCACGCACTACGGCGCACGTGAACCCTTGGCGACCCACCGGCATTGTCGGTAGTTCGCATGCGCCTAGCGGAATTCAACCGGGTGGCATTCGCTCGAATTTCTGCAACGAGGAATCAATCGTGTCCCACACATGGCCGCGGATGGTGTATGTGACCACCTGCGGCTTGAATTGGCCAGGGTCGTCAAGGCTGGTCGCGTTGACCGCAATCAGTTCCGGCATTGCGACGAATGTCAGATAGACCGGCGTTCCACAGGTCGGGCAGAAGGCGTGGACCTTTTCGTTCCCGCTGTCACCCGCTACCCCCCAGGTGTTCGTTTCGCCCGTAATTGTCACATCGGCTCGCTGGGGGAAGGTCAGATAGGATCCATGCCCCGTGCCACTTCGTTTCTGGCAATCGCGGCATTGGCAGTGGTTCTCGAAGATGGGTTCGCTACTCGTTTCATAGCGGATCGCGCCACACGCGCATCCGCCGGCATAGGTCTTGGTCATTGTCATTCTCCCGCTGGCAGACTTGTTGATTGGCACCGCAAGGGATCAGGCCGATTTTGGCTTGGCGAAAAGGTCAATGCCGCGGCCGGTTTCCAGGAAGGATTTCAGGCTGGAGAGGACGGCCGGCCAACCTTGTTTGATGCCTTTCGCCATCCCGCTGCCGGCTTCGAGCTCGTCATGGGTGACGGTCAGCCGGACCATGTTGTCGTATTCCTCGATCGCGAACGTCACCCGGCTGTAGCTTGCCGGATCGGAGGCCTGCGAAGCATTCGCCCAGGTGATGACGAGACGGGTCGGCGGCGAGACCTCAATGACCTTGCCGATGAGTTCGACAGTCCGCTCATCGTTGGCACGGATATGTTCCCATTTCGATCCGGGATTCCAGTCGGAGACGTTCTCATGGCCCCAGTAGCGCCTTGCGACGTCCGGTTTCGTTATGGCCTCGAACACCTTTTCCGGGGTCGAGAGAATATAGGTCACGTAAACAAAGCTGGTCGTCTCTTTGGTCATTGTTACTCTCCTTCGAGTTCCTTCTTCAGATCGTGCAGCAGGCTGAGCCGCTGATGTTCGAATTTCCGCACCCACCGTTCGTAGACCTCGTAGAGCGGCACGGGGTTGATGAAATGCAGCTTTTGCCGACCACGCCTAACCGTGCTCACCAGATTGGCCGCCTCCAATATCCCGAGGTGCTGCGTGGCGGATTGCCGGGCCATGTCCAGGTTTTCGCAAAGCTGGCCGAGCGTCTGCCCGTTCTTCTCACAAAGAAAGTCAAGCAGCTTTCTGCGTGTCGGGTCGCCCAGCGCTTTGAAAACCTTGTCAGCGTGCATCGGTCACTCGAATGTGAGAACATAATATGCAGGTAACTACCTGCATGTCAAGCGCAGGTATTTACCTGCATGTAAATGACAGCTAAGCCGGCATCATTCCGACGGAGTGAGGGTGCTGGAATTCTAACGACGTTGTCACGAATCTACCGCGGCCAACCCTCCCTGGGTAAATCCGCCCTTGTATTGAGGTCCGATCCACCGGTGGGGCGACATGCATGTTGCGCTACGCGTAGATTGATCACCGTCTTTCCTTGTTTGAAACAAGGAGATCACGATGACGATCAATCGATATCGGTATTTTTACGCCTGCGCCTTCGACCTGTACGGAGACCATCTGTTCGCCTTTGTCGACAGGATGGCCGAGCTTGATCATGCGGAGAGCACGGTCAATCTCTATCTGAGCTGCATAAATGATGTCGCTAAGGCGATGGCAACTGCCGGGAACGCCGCATGCGATCTTGACGAAAAGCGAGCCCTCGAACTCGTCGCTGCGATGGGATGGGATGGGATGGATAAAATCCCGCGAGACCTATGCAAGGTTCATGATGAAGCGCTTTGTGGGCTTTCTTGCAGAGCGCGGCGTGACGCGGGAGCGTTCGGCAGCCGAGACGCGCCCGGCGTCGGCAGGGCGATGGATGCCTACGCCAAACCCACCGGACGCGACGCCACGCACGCGTTCGCGGTCGGCGACGCCGACACGATCCTCGCGCGCGTCGCCGAATACGCCGACGCTGGCGTGTCGAAGTTCATTTTGCGGCCGCTAGGCTGCGACGACGACGCCATCCCGGGCCAGACCCGTCTGCTAATCGAGCAGGTGCTGCCGCGCGCGGAGGCGCGGTGGCCGAGACGTCCGAAGGTCACCACGACCGATAGATAACGACACGAAATTCATCGCCGGCCACCTGGTCCGCGAGCGACGCCACGAGGGAGAGAACGATGCGCATCGGCGGGGCCATGTTTTTCACCGACTACTCGATGTCGCCGACCGAACTTGCGCGGGTGCTGGAGGACCGCGGCTTCGATTCGCTCTGGGTGCCCGAACACTCCCACATTCCGTTGACGCGCAAGTCGCCCTTCCCTAGCGGCGAAGATCTACCGAAGAAGTACTACGACGTGATGGACCCGTTCGTGGTGCTGGGTGCGGCCGCGGCGGTGACCAAAACGCTGCTGCTCGGGACCGGCATTTGCCTGATCGCTCAGCGCGACCCGATCCAGACCGCCAAGCAGGTCGCTTCGATCGACCAGGTCTCGGGCGGCCGTTTCCTGTTCGGCGTCGGCAACGGCTGGAACGAGGACGAGATGGCCAACCACGGCACCGCTTTCGCGAGCCGCCACAAGCTGGCGCGCGAGCGTGTCGAGGCCATGAAGGTGATCTGGACTGAGTCAAAGGCGGAGTATTATGGCGAGTTCGTGAACTTCGAGCCGATGATGACCTGGCCGAAGCCGGTCCAGAAACCGCATCCGCCGATCATCGTCGGCGGCGCCTTCCCGTACGGCGCGCGGCGGGCCTTGCGCTACGGCAACGGCTGGATGCCTCACCGCTCACGCACCCAGTATGCGGATGTGCAGGCCCTGCTGCCGAAGTTCCGCGAGATGGCGGCCGAAGCGGGCCGCGATCCCGCGTCGGTGCCGATCACGATCTGGGGCGCCAAGGAGAGCCTCGACCTGCTCAAGCGCGACCGCGACGACGGCGTCTCACGCCTGGTAGTCAGCCTCGATTCCGCCAAGGCCGATACGATCCTGCCGGAACTCGACCGCTGGGCAACGTTGATCCGCCAGCTCGGTAGCTGAGTCGGCGACTGAAGCATTTTCACCTCGCTGGTCGCCACTTTCACCAGTGCCGATTGCGACGCATGATCGGCGGTGACCAGTCCTCATTGCATCTTTATACCTTCCGTCGCTTCATCGGCGAGAGGTATAAATGTGGATTTCGGGACGTTTGCGTCCGCATCGGGCGCGGCAAATTCCCGTGTCGATGGCCAGTTTCGCCGCTTCCGGGAATCGCTGCTACACGAGCGGCAAGACCTCGGCCCTGAATTTCTCCATGCCCGCAAGGACTTCGTCGGCTGTTGAACCGCCAAATCCGAAATCGATGCAGCTGACACCCATGTCGCGCAGCGCCCCGATGTCGGCGGCGATGACTGCCGGCGCGCCGGCGAACAGGCGGTGTTCGCCGTCACCAGCCAGCGGTGGCGCAGTCTCGCCGAACACCGTGCAGCGCAAAGTCAGGCCGACCGCCTTTGGATCGCGCCCCGCTTCAGCGCTCATCTTGCGCAAGCGCGCCACCTGGGTCTTGAAACGCGTCAGGCTATCGAGCGGATTCTCCGGGTTGGTACCGATCGGGTACCACGAATCGCCGATGCGGGCAGCTCGCCGCAGCGCGGGACCGCTCTCGCCTCCGACCCAGATCGGCGGATGCGGCTTCTGGACGGGCTTCGGCTCGAAGCCGATATTGGAGAATCGGACATGCTTGCCGTCGAATTTCGGCGCATCCCGGGTCCAGAGTTCAACGAAGGCGCGCACATATTCGTCAGTCACTGTTCCACGCGCATCGAAGTCCGGCGCGTCGATGGCCTCGAACTCCTCGCGCATCCAGCCCGCACCGATCCCCAGTGTCAGCCGGCCACCCGAGAGAACGTCGATGGTCGAGAGAATCTTGGCGGTCAACACGGCTGGTCGATGCGGTACCACCATGACGGAGGTCACGAGACGCAGGCGCCTCGTTTTCGCGGCGATCCAGGCGATCTCCGTCAGCTGTTCGTGCCGCTCGCCCTGGGCGCCGCTGGGGAACTCCCCGGAGGCACTGTAGGGATATTTGGCCGCGATCGCGGTCGGAATCACGACGTGGTCGCTGAACGTCGCGTAGTCGAAGCCCATTGCCTCGCCACCAACGACGATCTTCGTAAGGTCATCCGCGGCCGACAGGGGTCCGGCGGTCGGTGCGTTGAAGCCGATCAGCATTTGTTGCGTCCTTCCTTGCATTGCATCGCTCGCGTCGATGCGACACCATGAGGCCGCTAGCGGGTGGCGGCAAGCGCGTCCCGCGATGACATGCGACCCTCTGCGGGCGGAGACGACGGATCATGACGGCGACCGGTAGACAGGCGACGCGGCGGCGGTTCGACGCGCCGCTGGCCGAACTGATAGCGGAAGCAGCGGCCTTGCGCGATTCCGCGCACGGCCGGCTGATCTCTTACTCGCGCAAGGTCTTCATTCCGCTCACCAAACTCTGCCGGGACGTCTGTCACTACTGCACGTTCGCGGAGGTGCCGCGCCCGGGCAGGCCCATCTACCTCTCACCCGACGAGGTGCTCGCCATCGCGCGCGCCGGCGCGGCCGCAGGTTGCACCGAAGCGCTGTTCACGCTGGGCGACAAGCCCGAGCGGCGCTACCAGGCCGCGCTCGACGCATTGAAGGCGCTCGGCCACGAAACGACGATCTCCTATCTGACCGCGATGTGCGCGCTGGTGCTGCGCGAGACCGGATTGCTGCCGCATGCCAATCCCGGCGTGATGACGCGCAAGGAGATCGCCGGCCTGCGCGAGGTGACCGCCAGCCAGGGCATCATGCTGGAGTCCGCCAGCGAGCGGCTCTGCAGGCGGGGCGGCGTTCACTACGGTTCTCCCGACAAACATCCTGCAGTCAGGCTGGAGACCCTGCGTCTGGCCGGCGAACTGAAGGTTCCGTCCACAACCGGCATCCTGATCGGCATCGGCGAGACACGCGACGAGCGGATCGACGCGCTGGAGGCGATTCGGCATCTGCACGCCGCCCACGGTCATATCCAGGAAGTCATCGTCCAGAACTTCCGGGCCAAGCCCGATACCAAGCTCGCCAATTCCGAGGAACCCGATCTCGACGATCTGCTGTGGACCATCGCGACCGCGCGTCTGATTCTCGAGCCCGACATGAATATCCAGGCGCCGCCAAATCTGTCGCCCGGAGTCTATCAAAAGCTGATCGACGCGGGGCT
>CAWGJM010000063.1:0-135950 GCA_963822795.1 uncultured Alphaproteobacteria bacterium | reverse complement strand
GGACTTCTGAATCCATGGGCAGACGCGACCCGCGCCCACGACATTCGAATCATGTGGTGGCGCGCTCGCGATCGAGGTCGGCCTGCGTGTCGGTGAACTTTTCTGCGATGGCTTCGATGCAGTGGCGGAAGCGCGGGCCGGTGAGGTAAGCGTACATCACCCCGGTCTTGGTCTGCTGACCTTCTTGCGCCTTTCGGCTGGCGGCGACGTCGATCATGCTCGGCCCCGTCGAGAGGAAGTATTCAGCTTTGGTCGAGCCCGCGTTCCCCGGCGAGCTCCGGCATCATGGCCGGCAAGAGCGCATCGCGATTGTGAGCGCCAGGCTTCGTCATGACGCGGAAGCGATCGCGGATCGGGCTCGGCGGCGGATTCAGGGTGTTGGCCGTTGCGACCCGCCAGAACGTTTGGGCCGCCCAACTTTCCGCGGCCTTGCTGGCGCTCCCCGTTTCCAAATAAAGAAGCAGCCCTCACTAGGAGGATCAGTCGCGCAAAATCTGGGGCGGCGGCCTGCGCCCAGACGCTGAAGAGCTTGGGTGTCGAGGAGATCTACATCGACGCTCTCATTACGCTTGCCGGCCCATTTCAGACCGCTGACAGATTCTCCGCCAGCTTGGAAGGCACCGGGATCGACCTCGACCGTTTCGTGCCTGTAAAAACGCCCTGTTCGCGAGCTCGGACGGCGCCGAGCATTGGGCCGTCATCGCCTCCAAACCTATAAACTGAACGACATCGATCCGCTTGTCTATCTCAATCACGTCCTCACCAGGAGGATCGTCGTCAGGCATCCCAACAGCGAGATCGATCAGCTCCCGCCCTGGGCTTATCGCCGTCAAGTCCTCAAAGCCGTAGCCTGAGGACGACGCCTAAACAATGAAGCTAATCAGGATGCACAAAGAAAACCCCGGACTGCTCGGTCGTTGATGCCAGGCCGCGCCTGCGGCCAACGCCGGATGGATATGGCCCTACCATTTTTTTGACAGAAGCCCCCGGTGCGCTGCGGCATCGGGCACCTGCTCGGCCGGACGCTTCTTCAGCTTGGCGTTCTCCTACTCCAGAGCCTTCGGCCGTTTGGCCTCGGACACGTCCATCCCGCCATACTTGGCCTTCCAATTGTACAGCGTCGCCTCAGAGACCCCGTGCTTCCGGGCCAAATCAGCCGTCTTGGCTCCGGCCTCGTGCTCCTTCAGAACCGCGATGATCTGTTCTACCGTAAACCTTGCTCGCTTCATCTGTCCGTCCTTCGCTGGGCCGGACTCTAACTCCAACAGGAGGAAAAACTCAGTGGCAGGTCATTTGCAACACAATCGCGGGAAGAGCGGGGCATCGAGAATTGCCCTTTGACGCGTGCACCGCCCTCAGTCTCGATTAGTTGAACGATGATGCGATGGCGGTTGCTAGCTTTGTGCACGCTTCCCTCGAGCAAAGCACCGAAGATCGATGCTGGAGCTGATGCTACATCTTCCTGCACTGGTGCTAAGATCGATACTGCCATGATCATGCGCAACCCTGAAAAGAATTTCGAAGAGTCTGTGGAAGACCTTCCACAACAGGTATCCATTTTTCGAACTGAGGAATGTCGACTGGAAAAAGCAGTATGAGACCTACAGACCAAAAGTCACAAGGGAGACCAGTGATGATGAGCTATTCGATATTTTCTGCCAAATGCTCGCCCCGTTGCATGACGGGCATGTCGAGCTGATAGCCAAAGCAAGGGGGGATCGGAAGAAGCGATACTTCAACCCAGAGAAAAAGCCTAGATTTTGGCAGGAATTCACGAGCCGAGAGATCAAGCAGCTCTTCAAAACGACCGCGAAGACTCTTGTCGCCAATGGTTTCGGGCGGCCTACAGAGACTCAGGCCTGGATGCTTCACTATTGCAGGTCACGGTCATTTGGTTACATCCGGATCCTCGAGCTGGAAGGCGTTAAAGAGCGGAGTTTGACTGCCGCTCTGGACAAGATTGCCGGTGACTTCAAGGACTTGGACGGCATGATCATCGATATCCGTAACAACCCCGGCGGGGACGATAGTACTGCAATCACCATCATCAATCGGTTTTGCGACCGCAAGCGAGTCGCCTTCCACAGGAAGAAAAAGATTGGCCCAGGCGAAGATGACTTTACAAGCCTGAAGACCTGGCACATCGAACCGCAAGGTGACGCACAATTCACCGGGCCAATCGTACTCTTGACCTGTGATTCTGTTTTCAGCGGTGGAGAGGCCTTTGCGCTGGCGATAAAGCAACTGCCTCATGTTACCATCATAGGTGATCATACGAACGGCATATTCTCGTATCAACTCGAGAAGAAACTCCCCAATGGTTGGCATTACTGTTTGTCGTACCAAGAGTACTTGTCAGCTGACATGGTGTGCTACGAAGGTAAGGGAGTACCAGTCGACATCAAGCTACTTAACAAGAAGACCGATATTGAAAACGGCATCGATCCGTTGATTACCCGCGCATTGAAAGTGTTGAAGTCAAAGAACGCGGGACCGGCGAATAAGAGATGATTGATTGCGCGGGCCTCGTGTTTTCCGTTGGATCAGCGCGCTCGAATAGCTTCATCCAGAAGGCAGAGGAGTCGTACATCAGTTTGATCCCGACAAGTGCGGACTTGAACGCCGTGCCGGGAACGATGCCCAATTCTAGCATTGCCTATCTGACAAGCACTATGCATGATGGCTAACGCATCCCCGAAAAAGAGAATAGGCGATGAACACCACAATCGAGATGTTCAAAGAGCCTGATTCACCGTCGCCCCGCAAGTGACGGCGGTGAAACGGATGAGCCGCGCCGCTGCGATATATGAGGTCTGCGCGTTTCCGGCCCAGGGACGACAGCCTGAGTTGGTTGGTCGGAAAAACGACGAGGCGGAACACTCAAGTTGGTGGCCCGGGGAAACAAGGCCTTCTGCTCAAGGGATGCCGGAACTATGATCATCGAGTTCGCCCTTACAGTTGATTTTTCGTGATTTGTTTTATCGTCTTCCAGCTTTTGCCGGAAGACACGACGTGTTTCTAAAGTTGGAAGGGTTCAATGTAACGGGCTCGATTAAGGTCAAGACTGCGATAGGGCTTGTCGAGGACCTGGAACAGCGAGGGATTGCCAGGCCAAACGAAACCGTATTGGTCGAATCGTCATCAGGAAATCTCGGGCTAGCGCTTAGTTTGATATGTGCCATCAAAGGCTACAAATTTATTTGCGTGACCGATCCAAACGCTAATCGCGCGACTTTAAGAGGTATAGAACTCTATGGGGCAAAGGTCATAGTAGTTGAAGATCGCGACCCCGCTGGGGGATATTTGGGAAGCAGGTTAGAGAAAATCGATCAAATACTGCAATCGGATCCGAACGCAGTCTGGCTCAATCAATATGCTAACGTAGCCAACAAAAATGTTCATGCCGAGCAAACGGCAAATGAGATTGCACGCGAATTTGACAAAGTCGATTGGGTTTTTGTTGGGACCGGCACTACCGGTACCCTGGCCGGGATCTCGGAACGACTTCGTGCAGAATTCCCAAGGATCAAAGTTGTCGCCGTCGAACCAGTAGGCTCTGTCACGTTCGGAGGCGGACCCGGCAAAAGAAACATCCCTGGCATTGGCGCGAGCGTGAGACCAAAGCTTGCAGACTTCGCCAAGCCGGATAGAATCGTCGCAGTGAAAGAACAAAAAACGGTTGAAGCTTGTCTTTCTTTCGTTCGAAATTACCACTTGCTTGTTGGGGGAAGCACCGGAACAGTCCTGGCCGCTGTACAGGAGCTGGCTCCAGAATTCAGTCGCGGCGACACCATAGTCGCCATATCCGCGGATCTCGGCGAAAAGTACCTGGACACCATTTATGACCCCACTTGGGTAGAGAAGGTCATTGTACCTGAAGATGACAGGCCCGCGCGAACCTATGCGTCCGTCTCGTCCGAGTGAGGCACAGAGAAAGCGCTTGATCGCCGCGCTCACAGCCGGCGCCCTGGCGCAACGATATGATAACTGACCCGCCACCGTCGGCGCGCGTCAGCGAGCTGATTGACACGATCAGCGGCGAAAATAGTAAGGCGTAATGGGAGAATAAAACATGTCATCCGCTCCCACATTCTACGTTGTTCCCGGCTCGACCGTTAAGCGTGTAATCGACGACAACAAGAAGCAGGTTTTCGACGCTGTTGAGGCGGCATACCGCCTTCACGGCTCCGGAAATACTCTCAATCCGGACAGCTACTTCCTCCGATATCCAGACAGACCCAGCGCTCGCATCATCGCGTTGCCAGCCCATCTCGGCGGTGCAGTTCAAAAAAGCGGCATCAAATGGATATCAAGTTTCCCTGAAAACAGGGCCAGCAACCTAGCCCGAGCGTCGGCAGTCCTGATTCTAAACGACGCTACGACAGGTTATCCGCTGGCTTGTATCGAGGCGTCGCTAATCAGCGCTACGCGCACTGCCGCTTCTGCCGCGTCGGCGGCAGAGCAGATTTCCCCGAAGCCCTTTGAGGGAACTCTCGGCGTAATCGGAACCGGGGTAATCGCCCGTACAACCGTCGAGTGGCTTTTATTTCGAAATTGGAAGTTTCGTAAAATCAGCTTGTATGATGTGGACCGCAAGGAGGCGGAGCACTTCAGCAAGTGGCTTCGCCATCAGCACAACCTGCAGGCCGATATTCAAGATCGTTTGGAGGGCGCCATATCCGACTCTTCTCTGATACTATTCACCACGACTACGCTGGCCCCCTATCTTTCCGATGAAAAACTGTTCGAGCACTGCCCCACCGTCCTGCATTTGTCGCTGCGCGACATTTGCGTGAATGTGATTCTCGCATCGCAAAACATTGTCGATGATGTGGATCATTGCCTGAAGGCAAAAACTTCGCTCCATTTAACAGAAATGGCGACGGGAAATAGAGACTTTGTCTCGGGGAGTTTGGTGGATGTTCTAGAGAAGAAGTTCAAGCTAGATCATGGCAGGCCTCGGATATTTTCGCCATTTGGGCTTGGCGTCCTAGATCTTGCGGTAGGCAATTTTGTACTCGAGGCAGCAAAATCGTCCGGCGCGGCAATTGCGCTACCTGACTTCTTCAGCAATTCTGCCCGATGGTGAAGAAGATGACAGGCTCTTCGAATTCGAAATACGTCAACTTCAAGCGCGGAGCACTCACGCTGTTCCGAAGGATGCGGGGCAGGTCATTCCCACTCAGAACAAGCGAGCGGGCAGATTAACATGTCAGGTGTATGGAGTTGCAATGAGTGGGATCAACTGGAAGAAGTTATTCTGGGCAATCCGCTGAATGCCCGGTATCCTACGCCAGACCGAAGCACCCAGCTCGCGGAATTTACTGACCGCTCATTGGCCGAAATTCCCTGCGGGCCTTTTCCTCAACAGATAATTGAAGAGACGGAAGAGGATTTGAATGGATTTGCCCGAATCCTGGAAGGTTTGGGCATCACCGTCAAACGTCCGGACACCTGGCCCCACGAGGGCAAATTTTCCACGATCCATTGGGAAGCTCAGGGGTACTACAATTATTGTCCCCGCGATGTTTTGTTGGTCATCGGCGACCACATAATCGAAACGCCCAACGTCATCCGCAGCCGCGCCCAGGAAACGTTCAGCTATCGCACGTTGCTGATGGAGTATATGAAGTCAGGCGCAAAGTGGTACAGCGCCCCCAAACCCATGCTTTTGGACTCGCTCTTCCAGGGAGTTGATCTAAACAAGCCCACGCCATGCAACGATGAGCCAGCCTTTGATGCAGCGAACGTGCTGCGTTTTGGCAAAGATTTAATCTATCTGGTCAGCGCTACGGGTAACGAATTGGGGGGACATTGGCTACAGTCGATTCTAGGCGACAAATATCGGATCCATTTCCTCAAAGATGTTTACTATGGCAGCCATATTGACTCGACCCTTGTGGCCTTACGCCCTGGCTTGGTCCTCGCCAATCCTGCTCGTGTCAATGACGACACCCTGCCCAAAATCTTGAAGCAGTGGAAAGTTATTTATAGTTCGCCGATGGAGAACACAGACAGATATAATGCCGACTATCTATCCAGATGCATCGGTAGTGACTGGATTGACATGAATGCATTCAGTATCAATCCCAATTTGGTCGTGGTCGATCAAAATCAGCTCTCTCTTATAAAACTCTTGGAGAAGGAGGGTCTTGATGTAATCCCGCTAAAATTGCGTCACTCCAAACTGTTGGGCGGTGGACCCCATTGCGTCACCTTGGACGTCCGCCGAAATGGTACGCTGCAGCGATACTTCGATTAAACGTAGTACCTTCGCCATGCTCAGGCAGCGGGTAACTTTGACCTTTGAGGTCAAGACCCAAGGCTGTCTGAGAACTTGGCAGTTTCTGAGAACTTGAGAGTCCAGACTTACGAGTATGTGAGAGAGAGAGCTTTGGCCGCAATTTTTGCAACAACTGCCGTCGCGGTTTTCTTTGCGCTCACGTTTGTAGCTTGGCGGCGCTACTGTTGGGCGGCTGAGAAAATGCCTCAGGCGGACACTTGCCCGTACAGCTTGACGGATGTCTTTGGCGACCGCAACCTCGTGAACGTACCGCATCAGAAAGGGATCCGGTGGCTCACGGAAGTCTTCAGCCGCTCGGCCGAGAAGTTTCCGCATCTTACGGCCTTGCAGATTCCTTACGCTGGAGAATCTCTGACCTTCGCTGAGCTCGACGAGCGAGCGGAAAGCGTGGCCGCGGCCCTTTCCGCCTTCCTCACAGGCCCCGACCAGGTCGTTGCCGTGGCGATGACGCAGGACAACTGGCAAATCGTGGCGGCTCACCTCGGCATTCTCAAGGCTGGCGGCACGGTGATGTTCCTCGATACCACCTTGCCCGACGCCCTGATCACCCACATGCTCAGCGACGCACAGCCGGTAGTCATTCTGACGCGGGGGCAAGACAAGTTCCGCGACCTGCCGACGCTCGACGTCCTGACGTTGCCGGAGAGGATGCCCCGCAGGGAACCGCCGCCTTGGCTGGACGACCCCACGCAGCGCCTTGCGACAATCTTTTACACGAGCGGCACCACTGGGATGCCCAAGGGCGTCGAGTGCCCGCACGCAGGTTACGTCAACCTTGCCCTGAGCTACGCCGATTACTTCGATCTCCTTCCCGGCATGGACGCAACCTCGCTTACTTCTTCGCTGGGCTACGACGGCAGCATCCCCGAGATGTACAGCGCCTGGGTGTCGGGCTGCGCCGTGGTCATGCTGACCAAGGAGCAGATCCGATCTGGCCCGGACCTCGTCCCCGTCCTCCGAGAGGCCGAGGTCACGGTGCTCTTCTGTCCTCCGGTGCTGCTCACCACCCTCACACCAACCCCCGAACTGGATCTGCCCTATCCGCTGTGCCGCTACATCGTTCCGGCGGGCGAAGCCTTCCCAAGCGCGCTCGTGGAGCCGTGGACCAGGGCCAGACGTCAGATCATCAATACCTACGGTCCCACTGAGGCGAGCAGCGACACGAGCCGCCAGAGCTTGCGGCCGGGGGAGCCCATCACAATTGGCTCGCCACTCGCCAACGTCACCTACGTCATCCTCGAGGCCGACCAACTCCAACCACTGCCCCACGGGGAGGCTGGAGAGCTCTGTATCGGTGGGGTGCACGTTGCGCGCGGGTACCGCAACTTGCCGGAGCAAACCGCCCAGAAGTTCATCACGCACCCTCAGTTCGGCCGCCTGTATCGCACCGGGGACCAATGCAAAATCGACGTCCGAACGCAGCGCGTGCAGTTCCTCGGCCGAATCGACACGCAGCTCAAAGTGCGCGGGCATCGCGTTGAGGCGCAGGCCGTTGAGGATGCCCTCCAGTCCCAGTTCAGTGAGATCGAGGCCGCCGTCTTGGATTACCAGAACGAGACGCTGGTCGCCTTTGTTGCCGCGCCTTCAGTCTGCAAAGGAGAGATCTCGGTGGTCACTCCCGCGCCGCAGGAGTGGGGCGCGCGGGTGATGGCGACGCTGGCCAAACAACTTCCAGCGCCGTCGGTCCCGACGAAGATCTTCCTAGTAGAAAAATTCGCCATGAAGCCGGTTTCGGGGAAGATCGACCGGGAATGCTTGCCAAACCTATCTCATCTGCTGAGGAACGCCGAGCTGGAAACTGAAGACAATCGTTGGGACACACTGGCCAGTGCGCGCAACACAGGGGACGGTGAAGTCAAGGTGCCTGATGCCAAAGCGGGCATGGATCCCGAGTGTGAGGAAGTGCTATCGATCTGCAGGGCCGTGTTCGAGACGCCGTTGGGATTGGACGATGGATTCGCTGAGGCTGGTGGGCACTCGATCCTCATCGCACGCTTGGCTCAGAAACTGCAATCTGCAGGATGGGTGGTGCCGGTCCGGGCGCTGCTCAGTGACTGCAACACTGCTCGAAAAGTGGCCAACCGGCCAGGGGCGCTCCGGCAGGCCTCCGAGGCCTTTGCGGCCCCTGTGAAATCCGGCGAAAACCGCGCTGAGCGCGATGAGGCCGCGGCAGAGGTGCTCTCCATCGGATACTTTACCACCCTGCAGGTCCTGTTCGCGATTTTCTTGTATTCCCCGCTCATGGTGGCCTTCCTCAGCTTCTTCGAGTTCATCGAATTCGGGACGATCTTCACGACCGCCAGCCTCTGGGCGTTCATGATCGACGGCTTCTTTCTTTATTTGCTGGCCCTCGCCACGCCCTTCGCCAGCCTGCTCTGGGTCATGACTATGAAGTTCTTCATGGGAGGTGACATCCGCGAGAACAATGTGACCCCGGGTGTGTACCCCAAGTGGAGCAAAATGCACCTGCGAATCTGGTGCATCGGACGGCTGGAGATCATGGTACTCTTCCCGCTGCGTGCGATGTATCGCAGCGCTCCGCTTATGGCATTCGTGTTGCGGCAACTCGGCGCGACCGTGGGCGGCAACCTTCAGTGCGCACACGATGCTGACCTATCAGGGCCCCTGGACTTGATCTCCATCGAGGGCGATGTCGCCATCTCGACCGGGGCTTACATCCAAACGACCAAGTGGTCGGGGCAGCACCTGCACGTCGGTCCGGTTCATCTCGAGCGTGGTTGCAAGATCGGGACGCGAGCCGCCATCGCCAACAATGTGACGGTGGGCCGCGGCACCTGGATCACTCCGTTGACCCCCATCCTCGCCAGCGTGGGCTCGCAGGAGATCTGGGAAGGAGCTCCCGCGCGCCTCAACGGCCGCTGCACGGAGCTGAAGCGCACGGCGATCGCCTGTCAGTACGCGTATCCGATCTGGCTACTGGAGACCCTCAACATCATTATGCAGATATTCCTATCCTTTTGGCTCGTTGTGGTCCCCACCGCCGTGATCTTCTGGCTCGCCCGCGCCTTGGTACCCGCCGGAGAAGTTGAACTTTCCGACGGATATTTCAGGGTGACGCCGCTGTTCGAGATCGTCTGGCACCTGGCTCTTTACTCGTTCATCGTCAGCTGGCTTACCATCGTCGTGACCTCTCTGCTGGGCTGCCTCTTCATACGCTGGACGGCCGTTTCGCCGGGTCTGTATCCCTCGCGCGGGCTCAGGGGCGCTCTCCTCATGTACAGAATGAAGAGGTTGAACGGCATCCAGAGACTGTGGACCTGGAGCATCACCGGGCAGTACCTGAGGGCTCTCGCTGGCATGCACTTCCCGCGGTTTGGCGCCTCCGAGTGCGACGTCATGTTCAACATCGTCCCGGAGGCCGTTACCGCCGACTCCCAGGTTTTCTTCTCCAATGGATGTTTCACTAACATGCTCGATTATGGCGCCGAGCACTTCAAGCTGCGCCGCCTCGATATGCCCCGGAATTTCTTCGGCGGTAACAATTGCGTAGCGGAGTCCGGGAATCTCTCGTCCAACTTCCTGCTAGGCGCGTCCACGCCGGGCAATGATATACAGTTCCGACGACAAATGCGGTCCCGGCTTGGCGAGCCAATCACGGTGGCGGGAAATCCGCCGGTGAAGTTCGCGAGCGCATCATTTGAGGCGGAGAATGAAACCCACAGACTGCCGAACTTTCCGCTCTTCCTGACCCGGGTCTTCCTGTTCGACTTCCTGAGCATCGGCATGCTGCCCATCACCGAGATGATCGTCTTCCCGGTTCTGTACGTTTGTTTGCTGAGATTGGGCGGACACCCAATCGCCAGCGCGCTGATTGCTCTGATCCTCGTAGAAGTCAATCTGGTCCTGTTCAGTGTCGCGATCAAGAAGTCCTTCATCGGCAGCGAATGGGGAGCCAATCACTCGACCCCCTTCTGGTCCTGGCGCCACTTTGCCTACTTCTTCGCGCAGGACTGCTTCTTCGTCTGGTGCAGGAGTCCTCTCGTGTTCGGCGCCGGGACTGTTCTCGCGAATTCCATCCTACGATGGATGGGATGTCATATTGGCTACGGGACAATCGTGACCCGGCCAATGCAGTGCTCCGACTGGAACGCGGTGAGCTTCGGCAATAATTGTGTTATCGACGGCTTCCTGCAGTTTCACACCTTCGAGAACATGATGCTGAAGGTGAAGCGAACTCACATCCAGGACGGCTGCACCGTCGCCTTCGGGGCCACGGTGATGGGTGGCGCGGTCATTGAGCGGGACACGACCCTTTTGCCGTTGTCGCTCGTCCTCAAGGAGATGAACATGATCACAGCTACCTACGAAGGGAGCCCCGCGGAGCCTGCGAGCGATTCGACCCTCCTCCCGCTATCGCTTTGCGACAAGGACGTGGTAAACCTCCCGAGTTCCCCGGAGAAAGCAGCTATCCGAGAAGGATCGATTTACGAAGCTCAGATGACCTCAGATGATGCGAGACGATAGCGAATGGGTTAACGGTCTGTTCACCGCCAGCGCAGGGGACTGGACGCCGGCGGCAGCCAATCATGTGACTCGCGTTCTCTATGCGCCGGTTTCGCGCGATCCCGAGGCATCACGTCGTTGCGTGTCAGTCCTGTCGGATATCGAGTTGCAGAGGGCGGACCGCTTTGTAACGGAAGACGGCAAGGCTCATTTCAAACAACGGCGCGCGTTTCGTCGCTATTGCGGAGCCTTCGTGCTCGGATCGCCGCAGCCCTTATCGCGGATAGTATTCCAGGAGACAGAGAAAGGGCGTCCCTACCTTCCCGATTTGCCAAATGTCTGGTTTAGTTTTTCCTCCTGCCGGTTCGGTTTTCTCGGCGCGTGGTCGTCGACACACAGGATCGGTGTTGACCTCGAAGATCAAACGAGGAACTTGGAGGCGGCAGAACTCGCTCAACAGTTCTTTTCGCAAGCTGAGGTGACGGCTGTTAAAGTGGTAGGCGGTTTGGCGCGCCTGCGAACTTTCTGCCAACTCTGGAGCCTCAAGGAAGCAGCCCTGAAATCCATTGGAGAGGGATTGCCCTTCGGCCTCGACGCCTTCGAATTCGAATTAGCTCCAAATCTACGCGTCGTTCATGCGCCACCTGATTATGGAGGGCCGAAGCTATTTAATGCGCAGATTATCCAGGGAACGGATATCTGCGCTGCGCTTGTCATTCGAAGCGTGGCCTGATGTAGGGCAAGAACACCCCGTGATCACCGCATCGCCTCCACCTACGTCGTCGGCGCCGTCCGCACGAAAGCACGAAAGAGGGCAAGGGTGCAGCCTTTGAAGATCGCCAGACCGCCGCCATAGGTCCCGCACTCCGACTGGCGGCTCAAAAACACTCCTGTCGCATAGCCGTATACCAGAACGCTAAACAGCACCGCCGGACGATAGAATGCCGATCCAGAGCCTCGATCGCTCGTAATCATTGCCGACAGGTCGAGTCCCTTGATTACTGCCACGGCAAAGCGCGAGGTGTTTCTCGAGAAGCCATTCATCAACTGATGGCGGTGGAAGAACTCCAGTCTCGCGATCAATCGCGCGGGAAATTACCAATCAGCGCAGTGTTGCTCCAAATCAAGAGATTCAATGCCGCGATTCTACCATGTCATCCTGTCCCGTTAGCTCCGACAGGCTGCTAGCAACCGTGTGAACCTGGTCTCCATTTCAAGATCCATAAAAACGGTTGCGGCAGAGGCAGCGCGAACTTAACATGCGGGGCGGCCTCGATAACAAGCTGCCTTCGTGGACCGCGCGAGTAACGCTAAACGAGTACAAGTCTGGACGCAGAAGTGTACGACACCATGCATTCGACGAGCACATCTAATCGAAACCCGCACACGCCTCACGCCGTTGACAACGCCGACTGGCTGAAAACCGCGGCAATCATCTCGGTCTCGGTCGGCCATTTCGGCTATTTCTTCATAGAAGACGACCGCTGGTGGAGCGTTTTCGGACGCCTAGCAGCTCCGACGTTCTTCTTCCTTATGGGCTATGCGCAGACCAGGACCGTCCCGCTACGCTGGATCTGGCTCGGTGTCATCTTGACCCTGCTCGAAAGCTGGAACGCAAAATGGACTTGGGTAGCACCGAACATTCTTTTGAGCTTGGCACTCATCCGCAGTGCACGGCCCCACGTGCAAATCCTTTTGCAACGTCACGGTTGGGCCGCCTTCGCGTTCCTCGTTTCCGTACTTTTGGCGGTATTGTCGCTAGCGGACAAGATTGTCGATTACGGCTCGGAGGGATGGCTGTGGGCCCTGTTCGGCTTATGCCAACGCATGTATGTCGACAGCGGATCGGCTACCGACGTGGAAGGCCCCGCCCAAAGCCCGGCACCGCCCGCGCCCGCGATGAAGGAGAACGCGGGCCTAATGCGACTGCTGGCCTGCTTTGCCGCCGTGGTCGCCTACGTTTGGCAGGAACAAAGTGAATACTCGTTTCCTCAAATCCAGTTCGCCGTCTTCATCTTCGGCATCGGCGTTTGGTCCGCGACCCTGTGTTTGTTCCTGCGCGGCCCGAGCCGCATCCAACCGCCAGAAGCCATAGCCGGTGCCCTGCGCTTCATCGGTCGGCACACTTTGGAAATCTACGCCATTCAGCTTGCCGGCTCCGAACTCCTTGTAAAGCTGGTGCCCGATCTCGCCCCCTGACCCGAGACCGGATCGTCGCGAAGGCAAGTCGTAGCGGCGAAACAGCCATGAATACTAACGATCTACCGCGGCGTACATTGAGAAGTTAATCGGAACGCGATCATTGGCTGGAGGCACCCCCATCTCTCGGATGAAGTCAAAGTCCTAGGAAATTTCGAAGAAACCTACCCGAGTGCCTCTGGGTCGCCGAGAGATTTTCTCTCGTAACATTGGAGGTCAGCGCATGATCCAAGTTTGCGTTCAGCCAAAAGGCGCGATTTCATTAAGCGACTCCCGAGCCGAGATCCACTTCGCGCCAAAAGCCGTCTTACAATGAGGCTTCCAAGTTACAGGATGGTGGCACGTCTCAGACACTCAGTTTTCCTGATTATCAAAATAGCCCTAAAAATAATGGGCTTCGATCGTTGGTAATGGAGAGGTCGACAGTGCGATTCTGTCCGGCAGGCACCAGCAAGCTTTTGGTGCTGCCGGTGTACCCGGCGGCCTGGCCACAGGCACATTCGTTCGTTCAGTCGTCCGCTGCTCGCCCGCGCCGGGATCGAAACAGCCTTTGGAACTACGATTACCCTGATGTGCAGCTTCTGTTCTACTGCGGCTCCGGGCCCACAAGCTGTGATATACGGCAATCTGAATTTCGAGCAGGTTTGGTTTCCGGGTGTGCATGCCGATATCGGCGGCGGCTATCTGGAGAATGAAGCGCGTCTGTGGCACTGAACTGGATTGTGGCCGGCGTCTCAATTATTCCAAATGGATTGAAACATGATGGAAGCATTTTGCGCCTCTCCCCAAACTCTAAGGGCTCTCAGCACAATGAGCAAGCTGGTAGCTTCCTAAGAGTTGGAGTGCGTCAGCTTCCCAGCGACCATACGACTGGCGAACCCAGATCACCCATCCACAAATCCGTCTATCAGCGCTTCGAGGCAGAGCCAGTTCTGCTTTACGACTGGATAGACGAGATCGCCCCGACAACATGCGCATACACGTCGACTTCAAGCACTACTGGGTCCACCGCAGATCCCGCAATGCACTGCTGATGATATCGAGCAAAAAATGGGAGAACGCGGGTCGCGTTGGGCGACTTTAGGCACGCGCCTGAGCTTGGCTTTTCGACGGATTGCGTATCTTCACTCCATTCGCCAGTCCCGTTGCTTGATGCAACTCGCCCTAAAGTTTTGCTGGACGCGTCGCACCCCAAAGCAGGTTCTCGACGCTCATGCGCCGGAACAGCACGCGCAGCTCGATCTCGACCTGTGGTCGCCCACCCCGAGTGCGCGACTTCCAATGCCAATAACGGCGAAAGCCGGCCTGATGCCAACGCACAAGGGTGTCGGGCCGGATGATTGTGAGGACCTGAAGGATCGACCGGAACCAACGATAAAGCTGAACGAAGAACCAGCGATCGTTGTTCGTAAGTTGGGGCCGGCTCCTCACCTTGCGGCGCAAGACGATCAGCTGATATCGAAGCGCCGCATTCTCCGCCTCAGGTCGGCTCTTCGACTTGAATGCCGAGACCAGGACGGTTAGGACGAAACAGAGCAGCCCGATCATTCCGCTAGCTTAGAGGATTCCATCACGTCATCAACTCGGAAAAGGTTTTCGGCACACACAGGCCAGGAATGACCCAAGGCGGGGATGCCTCAGTCAGACCGCACGGGCGTGGAGACTCACCTTAGTAGGCCTCAAATGCTCCCCGGTGTTCTTCTGAGAACACGTGCGCATAGAGGTTAGCTATCCATTGCTTGCCCTCCTGCGTGACCTGCAAATACCGGAGTGCATCGCCGATATAAGGACGGACCGCCTGCCAGAAGAAAGCGGGGTACGCTGCTCTTAAATCATCCGGAGTCTGATATCCGAGCTTCTCGCTCGCGCCGGTTTCCTGGAATTCTGCAAACAACGCTGACGACTTGCGCAGATAATCAATGTCGGCCAATTGGCCAATCAAGTCCGCGGCACGAAGCAGGCCTGGATAATCTGCCGTGCTGGTATGCAGCTCGTCCTCCGGTACCGGAAACCGCGTGTGCTCGATGTTTGCCTCAATTTCTTGCGTATCGATGTGGGTCAAACTTTTGCCGAAGCGCTCGCGGACAAAAAGCTTGGATCGCGTGACATGATAAGGGGTCAAGGATGCATCAGTAGCTCCCGCGGATATGGGTACGAGATCACCGTCTTCGTTACAAACATAATGTCCATTACGGTCGCCCCGACATACCCTCCGTACATAGCCGATGTCGTGGCATAAGAGGGAAATCGTAAAATGGAGCCAATCGCGTGGAGTAACGCCGCCCTCGCTGGTATGTTTCCCAAGTAGAATCTGCTGGCCGACTAACGTCACCATGATGGTGTGGTTCATGTCGTGGTAGGCCGCGTCACTATTGGCAATATTCTCTAACGCGAGGCGCCCAACAAAACCAACGATGTCCGGATAGGCGGGCTCAAGGATTCCATAGATTTGGCCGTACCTATTTTTAAGCTCCCCGACAAACGCTTGGATGACAATTTGAGTAGGATTGAACATGATTACCTCCAATCCTCGGATGCTATTTCCGGTTCGGGCGCAAGTGCGGCAGCGAGAAGCTCACTCGATGTGAGAGGAACATAATCGTATTCACCGATACCTTGTAGAACCAAGAACGTGAGCGACTTGGTGCCACCGTTGGTCACCAAATGAGGTCGCGCTGCCCAAACGACATGGATTCCGCGGGGCTTCAGATTCACTTCCTCCTTCGGGCCCTGCAAGAACAGCCTCATGTGGCCTTCCAAAACGTAAACAGTATCGGTGATATTGGTGTGGCTGTGCCACGGCACCTTCTGTGTCGACGAGAGCTGCAACTCCACAGTGCGAAAGCCGGGGCGCGCGGCATGCTGAACGCGACGCTCCACTTCGTAAAGATGACTGGCGTCTCGAACTGACTGCCCTTGGCTCATATCGACCTCCCTCAACAACTGCGGAGGCCGCTAGTAAATCCCACGTTGCGACACATCGCAATGTGAATGGTGCTCTTCCGCTGTTGGCACGAAGCTGCCGAACCGGAAATTCGCTGTCCGGGCGCTACCGATACCCTGGCGCACGGCGATCCCGCGTTCCAGCATGAAGGCGCGAATCTGGTTGATGATGCCGGTGCGTTGCGACACCAGCCGCTCGCGCACCCGATGCGGCGCCTGCATATCCAGTTGCTCCGCGGTCTGGACCTTGCCGGTGAGCAGATCGATCCCGGCCGACAGGCTGAGCGTGCCCGCGACAATGTCGCGTAGGTGCCAGGCACCGGCGGCAAATCCGGCGATGTGGTCGCGATCGCCTGGATTCATGGGGCATGCCGGTTAGGATGTCATTCGGGCAGCCCGGCTTTCCGCAATCCTTCCTCGTATCTCGTCAGGTCTTCAGCACGCCGGTAAGGGCCAAGCACGTGTTTGAGATTCGAAACACGCAGCGCGGAATTTAGCCGCTGCAGCCGGACCGCCGTCTCATATGCTTCCCCGGTCCGTCCGGCCATTGCATTGCTTGCGGCGCTGATACGCACTCCAGCTTGAAAGTCCGGATCGTTCTGCAATGCCATTGCAGCCCACGATGCCGCTTCATCATAGCGGTCCAGGAAAAAATGTGCATGCGCGATCCCGCTTTGAATGTCTACCAGCCATCGACCAAGGGGACTTAGGCGCATGGCACGTGCAAAATGCTCGATTGCCAGTTTCGGATCTCCAAGCCAGATTCTCATCCAGCCACTGCAACGCCACGCCTCGGCCAAATTGGAATTGAGCATAAGCGCGCGATCGACCAGGGTTGTGCCAACGCCGAGATCACGAACAACAAGCGCCAACGCCCATCCGCTACCGCAGAGCACCCATGCGTCATCTTTGCCGAGTTCAAGCGCCCGATGAGCTAATCTCGACGCTTCAGCAAGCTCGTCCGCTGTGCCTGAAGACCAGCTGTTGGTTTTGGCATGGGCATAGCAGTGACTAGCATGACTGTAGGCCACCGCAAACTCCGGATCGAGTTCGATCGCGCTGTTGAACAGGCGCAGCGCTTCGGCCGTGGCAAGCCGATTGCCGTACTGATAAAACTTAGCCAGCCCCCGCAAGTAGATGGCATAGGCATCCAGGCTCTCCGTCGTCTTGTACTTGGCACGTTCTATTTCGGCTGTTTCAACCGCCGGGGCGATCGCCCCAACCACCCTCTCGGTCACTTGATCCTGCAGATCGAAGATATCGCCGAGCCCGCCGTCAAAACGGTCGGCCCAAAGATGTGCTCCAGTGGCGGCATCGATGAGCTGTCCCGTGATACGGACTCGGTTTGCCGCCCTGCGAACGCTCCCTTCCAGCACGTACCGCACCCCCAGCTCACGTCCCACCCGCTTCACTTCGACCGCGCGCCCCTTGTAAGTGAAACTCGAGTTGCGGGCGATGACGAATAGTGCCTTGAAACGGGACAGTGCAGTGATGATTTCTTCCACCATGCCGTCGGCGAAGAACTCCTGCTCCGGATCGCTGCTCAGGTTCTGGAACGGCAGCACGGCAATGGAAGGCTTGTCTGGGAGTGAAAGGGCCGCACCCAACTTATCGATCGGCGCGCCATGCGCTCCCACGCGCACCGCGTACGCACGGACCGGCTCGGAGATGTTCTTGAGCTGCAGCTCGCCGCGATCCTCGAAGCCAACGTCCAACTTGCCTTCGACTTCGCTGTACATCTTCTCGGAAATCAGGATGCCGCCCGGATCGGCAATCCCCTCCAACCGGACAGCAATGGTGATCCCGTCGCCGTAGAGATCACCATTCTGCCCAACGGTAACGTCACCAAGGTTGAGCCCTAAGCGCAGCCTCAGGGTGCTACCTCCGGAAGCGAGATGATCCTGTATCTCAACCGCGCATCTCATGGCGGCTAAAGGACTCGCGAACTCGGCGAGCGCGCCGTCACCCGTAGTCTTGATAAGTCGCCCTACATGGCGGGAGAGGCTGGGCGCCATTAATTCTCTCTTGAGTCGCTCGAACTCGGCGTAGGTGGCTTCCTCGGTGCGTTGCAATAACGCAGAGTAACCGACCACGTCAGCGGCCAGGACCGCCGCCAATCGCCTTTGTTCCCTGTTGTCTTCGAGACGAACGACCGATTCAATGAACGAGTAGCCTCTTCCTTTAACGTTTGCTATATATCGGTTGCCGAATTGGCCATCCTCGAGCGCTTTGCGGATGGCGGCCACGTGAACCCGGAGGCTGCCCTCCTCCACGGTGACGTCCGACCAGACATGATCGATGAGCTCCTTCTTTGCGATGACCTTGCCTGGACGTTCGGCGAGATAGAACAAAATATCGAACGCCCGACTGCCAATGGAAAGCGTGACACCGTCACGCCGCAGCACCCTCTTGCTGCTCAAAAGCTCAAACGGACCAAATCTCAGCGTTCTATGAACACCACTGCTAGACATAATCTGCCTATGCTCCATTTCGCCACGATGGCTTCACTTGATCGTCGGACTCGGTAGTGGCTCGGCTTGTGGCTTGTAGCGTCGCAGTCCTGCGGACCGTCACGCGGTGGGCGAGGCGCACCGAGGTGAAGATCGGATTGACGGAGGCTGTTCCTTGCTGGTCGGGGTGGGCGTTGCGGATTGTGATGCCCTGCAATCGCAACGGCACCGAACATTCCAAGACACTGCTCAGCCCGTAAAGATTGCGTACATGCGCGCGGGAAGATTGCGCGCGGCGACATAGGACGAGCCAATGAACGCGCCTAGACCGATGCTTCCGCCCACTCGCGCTCACACAAGTGATCCTAGAACCTTCGGACCTCAATTTGTCGAGCTACGCTTCAATGTTTTAGGTTTCAAATAGTTTTTTCATAAGAGCCGCCGGTAGCGCCGCCGTGGCCGGTCGGCTTGCTCAATCGCCCCGTAGATACCGCAACCGAATTTGCCGCACGAGGTCTAGATCGGTCAACGGCGCGTCCGAAACGGTCAACGCGTCGGAAGAGATCACTCACCGGCCTGCCACTCACACGCGCAGCACGCTAACCGCTGCACTGCCCATGACCGACGTGGCCATCGGAGGTATGGCGGCCGGTCGCCGGTTCCGCGACAGAAACACTTTCGGGAAAGATTCCGCTTAGGTGCGACCCCGATGCAGCGATGTTCCGCGAGCGGCCTTCTGCAATGGGTCGACGGACCTTGGGGTGTTCAACAGAGACTTCCGTTTTGCCCGTGAACGGACGTCGTCAGGCAGTCGGACGACTTCCGAAAAGTGCCAATGCACGAAGTCGCTGCGCTCCAGCCCGCTGCGCGGGAGCAAGAGCCGAGAGGCCGGCGGCCAGGTGAGAGGATAATGATAGCGGTGGAGAGCTCCCGTCCTGAGAATTGAGGTGTCGTCAACCTCACTCAGGAAGGAGCTCCCCATGAGCGACACTAACACTGTCAGTCCGCTGCGTCAGCATATGATCGAAGACATGGCTGCGCGCAAGCTCAACCCACACACGCAACGCAATTATATTCACAGTTGCAAGCGGTTCGCCGCTTGGCTCAAACGCTCGCCCGATACGGCAACGCCCGACGAGGTACGCCGATTTCAGCTGCACCTCATCGAGAGCGGTACCAGCATCTGCAACCGCAATCGGATTATGACCGGGGTACGGTTCTTGTTCCGCGTCACGCTACGTCGCCACGATTTGGCGGCCGAGGTCTGGCACCTCAAGGAGCCGGAGAAGCTGCCGCCAGTGCTGGGCCCCGGGGAGGTCAAGCGTGTTCTGACTATGGTGACGAGCCTGAAGGCGCGAGCGATGCTAACGCTGGCCTATGGTTGCGGGCTGCGGGCCAGCGAGGTGGTGCGGCTGCGAGCGGGCGACATCGACAGTGAGCAGATGATCATCCGCATCGTGCAGTCGAAGGGCCGCAAGGACCGGCACGTGATGCTACCGACGGAGGTCCTCGAGCTGTTGCGGCAATGGTGGAAGGCGCGACCGACCACGTATGATGACGGCGGCGTCGCGCCGGAACAAAGCTGGCTGTTTCCAGGTCGCAGTCAACATCAGCCGCTGACCACGCGCCAGTTCGGACGGCTGTTCAAGGAAGCCGCGAAAAGCCGCGGGGCTGCGCAAGACGCTCTCTCTCCATGCGCTGCGTCATAGCTTTGCAACTCATCTGCTTGAGAGCCGCACGGATATTCGGTTGATTCAGGCATTGCTCGGACACGTGAAGTTGGAGACGACGGCCCGCTACGCCCGCGTGGCGACCGGAATGATTGCCAAGATCAAGAGTCCCCTGGAGGGCCTGAGCGAGCCGCGCCGCAAGCGTGCGAGGCGAGACGCCGAGGAGCCGCTGCCGGCGGCGCCGTAGCGCCGCCGGCCATGGCTCGACCAGCTCTGGAGGTCGCGGACATTCTCCGCGATCATGGCCCTGCTTGGCGCGAGGCCAACCGCGGGCATGTGAGCCTCGAGCAATTGAAGGTGATGAGTGCGATCGAGCGCTGTCGCACGGCGGCGCTCGGCGGGCATGTCGCACGCTGCGAGAACGCGGCGTGCGGCTATACGGAGATCGCGTTCAACTCCTGCCGCAATAGGCATTGCCCTAAGTGTCAGGCTGCGGCGTCACGCCAATGGCTGACCGACCGCGAAGCGGAGCTGTTGCCGGTGCCGTACTTTCACGTCGTATACACGTTGCCGAGCGAGCTGCGTGACATCGCCTACCAGAATAAGCGCGTGGTCTATAACCTGCTGATGAAGGCGGCGGCCGAGACAACGCTCGCCATCGCAAGCGATCCCAAGCGCCTCGGCGCACGGATCGGCGTCACCGCCGTGCTGCACACCTGGGGCTCGGCACTCACCCATCATCCGCACGTGCATATGATCGTGCCAGGTGGAGGGCTCTCGCTCGACGGCGCGCGATGGGTCGCCGCGCGCTCCAACTTCCTCGTGCATGTCAAGGTGCTGGCGCGCCTATTCCGGGGCAAGATGCTGGCGATGCTCATGCATGCGCACAACGCCGACGAGTTGAAGTTCTTCAACGCCCATGCCGGACTCGCCGACAAGAGAACGTTCAAGCGCTTCATCGCCCCGCTGCGGCGCATCAAGTGGGTGGTCGATTGCAAGGCGCCGTTCGCAGGGCCCGAGCAGGTGCTGCGCTATCTCTCCCGTTACACCCATCGTGTCGCCATCTCGAACCGCCGCCTCGTTGCAGCCGACGACGACGCGATTGCGTTCCGCTGGAAGGATTATCGCACGAACGGCCCCGGCCGCTGGAAGACGATGAGGCTTCACCCGCACGAGTTCATCAGGCGCTTCCTGCTGCACGTGCTGCCCAAGGGCTTCCACCGCATCCGCCACTACGGGCTCTTTGCCTCCGCCAATCGCGCCGAGAGCATCGCGACGGCCCGCGCACTCCTCAATGTCGCCCCGCCTGCCGCCGATCCCCAAGAGCAGCCGGATGTTGCGCCCGATAGCCCGCGCGTGCTGCCCTGCCCATGCCCCCGCTGTGGCGCTCGCATGATCGTCATCGAGACTTTCGCGCGCGGCTGCGAGCCGAGCTGGCGGCCGACACCGATTAGGATCGACACGTCATGAGCCAGACCTCCTGTCGACGTTGCGGCTTTCCCGTTCCGATGCGCTGGCTCCGCGCCGGCGGCGATCTCTCTCGACCTAATCCCATCCCCCAGTCCGCCGTTCGCCCGTTGATGCGCTCCGAGCGGGCGCCGAAATGCCTACTGCACTCTCCCGACCTCGCGTCTCCAGACATCGAGGTGGTGTCGTGCTGGCGTGCCGCTCATCATCGAGATCGGCGCCAACATTAAATCCCCATAGCACTCGCTGCCAGCCAGTGCCCAACTTCCCGCGACTTCGTGCATTGGCGCTTTTCGGACGCCGGCCGCCGCAGCGCGTGGATAGCCTCCTCATGCCGGCGTCCGAAAACCTGCACAAGAAGCGACAAAAGACTTTGGCGGGATTTGGGTCAAATGCGTGCGGTCATAGGGGCAGTAACCGGTCGCGATTAGGCCGTTGCAATGCAGCCTTCGCAAGACTAACACTGAGAGTGGCTTCGTCCGTGGGGCCCCAAGAGCAATAGTATCAGTGCGTGTTGGCTTGGTGGGGGAGTCAGTTGCCATGTGGAGTAGCTTTCGTTGTCGCAGGCTAGATTGGGCAGTCGCTGTTCTATTTTCCTTCATTTTGGTCGGTTGCGCCGCCAGACCTGGTCCAGAGGTGCTGACGCCCGTGGCGGCCTCATCTGGCGAAAAGACGCTGCAGATCTATGTGGCGACCACGCGTGAGCGCGAGATTTCGTCGGGCAACGTATTCACTGCGAACCGCGCCAATGCGCTCAACTTTGCAAAGTTTGTCGTCTCGGTGCCGCCCAACCACATGTCCGGCAATGTCGAAATGCCGACCACAACCCCCGATCCACGGAGCAGCTTTGCTGTAGTGGATCAGGCCGTGATGAGCGAAGCCGATTTTCGCGAAGCCGTCGCTCCGCAAGGCGATGCTCGGCGAAAAAAACACAAAGCCTTCGTTTTCGTGCACGGGTTTAACAGCAACTTCCAAGAGTCGCTGTTCCGACTCGCCGAATTGCAGGCGGACATCAAAATCGACGGGATTCCGATCCTGTTCTCCTGGCCATCGCAAGGTCAGGTAGCTGCCTATGAAATGGACAAGCAATCGGCAAGCTATTCTCGCGACTATCTGATGGCTTTACTAACAATGTTAAGCAGCAGCTCTGAGGTCAGCGACATTATGGTGGTAGCCCACAGCATGGGTGCCATGTTGACCGTTGACGCTCTGCGCCAGCTTCGTATCGAAGGCGAAGACCGAGTGATCGCCCGGCTAGGCCGTGTTGTGCTGGCGGCGCCCGACATCAACGCGAAAACGTTCCGTGCTCAGGTCCAAGCCATCGGTCCGCTCAAGCCACCTTTGCTGGTTCTAGTTTCCAAGGATGATGGTGCGCTTCGAGTGTCCAGTTTTCTTGACGGTGGCATCGCGCGTGCTGGCGATATCAACGTTGACGATCCCGTTGTGCGGGAGGCTGCCCTGAAAGAAAAGGTTCAAATCGTCGACATTTCGAGGCTCGCAAAGCACGACGATCTGGGGCATGACCAGTTCGTCAGTGTTGCTGTACTTTATTCACGATTGCACGACCAAGCCGCGCGTTATCGCAACACGGCTGGCACATTCATCTTTGCAGATGACGATGAGACGTTCTTGCGGCCGATCGACATCGGAAATCGGGTGGCTGCGCAATGAACGGCCTGCAAGGATTGAACCGGCCCGCAGACGGAACCGGTTGATTCCGTTCCATGCCGGCTACAACCGGAGCAACCCGTCATTCTTCCAGATCACTATTCGCTTCGATCGCACCCACGCTGGTCCCGAGCGCACCTCTGGCGCTACCGTAAGGATTTTGATGGTGGTGATAGGGACAATAATCAGATGGCGCAGTCGATGTCCGCTTTGCGCCAACGAACGAACCCGCTTTGCGGGAGCGCTGGCGTTGTAAGCATCCGCGACGTCACAAAGTTCCGCGACGGCGCGTGCTGATCGAGATCGCTCAGCTTGCGCTCGAGATCGCGTGGATCGTTGTGCGCGAAGATGCGGGTTTCGCTGCGGCTGTGGCGGATACCCTCGATCATCAAGGCGTGGTTGAATTCGTCCGATAGGATCGTGCATCCGGGAATGCGCGAGGCCGCGTGCATGATAGTTATTCGTGCCGGCAATATTGCGAGTGCCGCCGGCGCCGGCCCCGCAACTTTTTAAACCACTCGTCGAGATACCCGACATGATCGAAGAATCGATACGCACGACGCGGCGATTTGCTGGATCGGCCCATACCGATCAGGTCCGGCGCGAGTATGCGACCAAAGGGCGGTGCGTACGGAATAACGTTACGCCACATGTAAGAAGATGTCGGGTTGCCGTGAAGGAAAACGATGGGGTCCCCTTGTCCGGCGTCGACATAGGCCATCTCGGCATCAAGTACAGACAGTCGTTTCATGTCGTACGGAAACACGGGACCTATCGGACGCCGCACCGGACTGTGCTGATCAAGTATCACGTATCCCCGTGGTGTTGCGGCCGACGGCCAGTATTTGCATTTTCGCTGAAGGTGGAGACGTCGCACCGCCTCAGCTCGATCCACGATCGCGAGCAAAACTAGTCTCTTTCGAAGGACAGGTCTCCATTCCCGTTAGGAATAAGACTTATCACTCCGTCAGATCCAGTTTGGTCCTGAGAGCGGACGTGATGTTCTCTCTAGCTGCTACACATCAATGGGCCGCTAATCGGTTCTTCAGCTAGGGCGTGATAGGCGAGCAGTGGCGCGCCAAGCTCTGGCGCGCCAATGCGTTTGTCCGGGCTAGAGTGCTGCCGGCGCCATGTCGGGGTGCGTCGGATAGTCGATGTAACCTCGCCCGTCACCGCCGTAGAACGTCGAGCGGTCGTAGCGGTTCAAAGGCAGATTGCGCCGGAGCCGTTCGGGCAGGTCGGGGTTGGAGATAAAGTACCGACCGAACGCGACGAGATCCGAGTTGCCTGCCGCGATGACGGCCGTGGCACTCTCACCAGTAAAACCGCCGGCTGCGATCAGGGTGCGGCTGAATTTTTTCCGCAGATGCTGTGCAGCGATCGGAGCCTGGCCTTTGGCGATCTCCTCGATGCCCTTGATGCGTGGCTCGACCACGTGGAGGTAGGCGACACCCATCCGATCGAGCTCGGTCACGACGTAGCCAAAGGTAGCTGCGGGATTGCTGTCCGACATCGATCCATAGGTGCCGCTCGGCGCGATGCGGACGCCGACGCGATCGGAACCCCAGACCGAAATTGCAGCCTGCGTGATCTCTAGGAGAAAGCGCGCGCGGTTTTCAATGGGGCCGCCATATTCATCCGTGCGCTTGTTGGTGCCGTCCTGGAGGAATTGATCGGGCAGGTAGCCATTCGCACCGTGAATCTCGACGCCATCAAAACCAGCGCGCAGTGCACGCTCGGCGCCAGCGCGAAACTCCTCGATAATCCCTGGAATCTCTTCCAGCGCGAGCGCGCGCGGCATCGAGAACGGGACTTCACCTTGCCTGGTATAAGCATAACCTTCTGCCGCGATTGCGGACGGCGCGACCGGCGGCTCGCCATTCGGCTGCAGATCAGTGTGTGACTGACGGCCGACGTGCCACAACTGCAGGAAGATCCGGCCGCCCTTGGCATGAACCGCATCGGTGACACGGCGCCATCCTTCGATCTGACGGTCCGAATAGACGCCGGGCGCACCGGCATAGCCGTAGCCACGGATCGAGACGGGCGTTGCCTCGGAAATGATCAGGCCACCCTTCGATGCGCGCTGGGAGTAATATTCGATCATCAGGTCGCTCGGAATGTCGCCTGGATCGGACCGCATCCGCGTCAGCGGTGCCATCACGACACGGTGGAAGAGTTTATAGGGGCCAACTTTGGTCGGCGAGAACAGGGTGCTCATGGCTTTCTCCTTCAGGTTTGGATGACGACCGCCGATGGTCGGACGTAGCGCCCCATCAGCCGTCTCTTGGGAAGCGTGATGGGATCGCAGTCGCGCTTCCGGCTTTTTGCCGTTGTCAGACCTTGACGGCGGCCGCCCGCTGCAGCACCGGGATCATGTCTTCGGGCTCGGGCCTGTGGGTGTAGTCGGGGTTCACTTCGGAATAGAGGATCGTGCCGTCCTGGCCGATCACGTAGCGGGCCGGCATCGGCAGGGTCCAGCTCGGATCGTCGTTGAACGTGGGCAGATCGTTCTTTAGGCCCTTGTAGAGCTCGATCAGATAGTCGGGCAGCTCGAAGCGCAGGCCAAACGCGGCGCCGACCTTGCCCTTCGCATCCGACAGGATCGGGAAGGTGAGCTTGTTCTGACGCACTGACTTGCGGCTGTTCGGTGCGATCTGCGGCGAGATCGCAAGCAGGCAGGCGCCGTACTTGTCGAACGCCGGCTTGGCGGCCTCCAGCGCCTGCAATTCCATGTTGCAGTAGGGACACCAAACGCCGCGATAGAAGCTGACGACAAGCGGGCCTTTCTTCAAAAGCTCGTTCGAAATAACGATATTGCCTTCGGGATCCTTCAGCGAAAAGGATGGAGCCACGTCGCCGGCTTTCTTAGTGCGCTGGGCAGCGCCGGAGGCGATCAGCTCGGCGGTGGCGCGATGCATGGTCTCGATCACGGAGCGAGGAACGCTATAAGGTGGCTTGCCGGCTTCGAAATCAGCCTTGAACGCGTCGAGTTTGGCTTGCAGTGACATGGTCGCTTCTCCTTTGGGTTTCGCGTGGGCTTGCGGATCGAACTCACGCGAAACAACCTAAAGGAGGCCGCCATGGAGGGTAGCGAGGCCGCCGGACTAGACCCTATTCCGCTCAGGAATAGAGGCTTCAGCAGCCGCGGCATATGACCAGCTTTCGATCGAGTTCGGCATCAAGCTCCTGTTGCTGTCGCTCCCACGCCGACAGGACTTGATCCTGGGGCTCATCGGTTCTTGTCGGCTGCCGATGCCCCGTCGGCGCAAGCCAGGGCAAATGCGAGGTCAGAACGCCGGGGCTGTTTTGATCGGATGCTGCCATTGCCGGCGAAACCAGGCTGAAGAGGACAACGGCAGCGGCAACGGCCGCGGCAACACTCGTGGAATGCTTCGTTGATTGGGTGGGCATGGTGACACTCCTTTCGCGGGCTCGGGATGAGCAGTTCCGCTTCTGGTGTCACCATGACTGATCGCGCCCAGACGCTGAATGCCGGGCGCGATCGAATAAATGCTCGTTCGTCTCATCTGCGCCGGAAACGGCGTCGCCGCGATTAATTCGTTGTCACGGGTTGAAGCTATGTTCGAAGAAATCCACAAAAGTCCGCGCTTTTGCCGTCGCGGCGCGCCCGGTCGGAAACACGGCCCACAGATCAAGCGGTGGAAGGCTCCACTCCGACAGCACCGCGCGCACAGCACCCGAGCGCAGTTCCGGGGTGAACATCCATTCGGACGCAATGGTCAACCCGACATGGGCGAGCACAGCGGCTCTGACACCTTCGGCAGCAGTTACTTTCAATCTACTCTGAACCTTAATCGCAGCTTCAGAGCTGTCCCGCCGAAACGACCACACGCTGCCCTCGCCTTGCAGATAGACGACAGCCTGATGCTTGCTGAGATCGGCTGGCGTTGCGGGGGTGCCGGCGCGCTCGAAGTATTCGGGCGTACCCAAGACCAGTCGCTTGCATCGACCAATGCGGCGGACTGTCAGTGCCGAGTCCAGCATCTTTCCCATCCGCAGCGCCAGATCGATGCCCTCCTGCACGAGGTCGATCTGACGGTCGTCGAGCACGACTTCCAGATCGAGGTCCGGGTGTTGTACGAGGAATTGCGGCAACAACGGAATGAGGTGAATGCGGGCAAATGTGACGGCGGCGCAAACACGCAGTCGTCCCTTCAGCCCGGTGCCGGCACCGCGCGCGGCGAGTTCCGCCTCGTCGGCCTCCTCAATTGCGCGCTTGGCGCGTTCGAAATAACCAAGTCCGGCCTCGGTCGGCGTCAGCCCGCGTGTCGAGCGCGTGAGCAGCTTGACGCCCAAATAGGTTTCGAGCTGGGCGACGGTCTTGGAGACCGCCGGCTGTCCGACCCGAAGCTGCCGCGCGGCGCCAGAGAAGGACCCCGTCTCGACCACCCGGATGAAGGTCTCCATCGAAGCCAGGCGATCCATCGTTGTTCTCCCCTATTCTTCCTGGGAATGAGCGCTATTGCCAGGTCCTGTCTGCCACGACGTGGGAGAATTGGCCATGTCTTCTCGCGACCCAAGCGGGTGCTTGGGCCAAGACGGAGATGACCGATGACCCCCTACAGACAATCTTACGCCGATCGCTATGAGGCACCACCATCTGCATTCCGCTCCAGGCGGCGCGCGAACAGCGTTGTCGCCGAGGCGGTACGGACGCTCAACCTGACCGTTGCCGATGCGCTGTATGCCTACGCTGTGACAGGCAGCGCGTTCGCAACCCTATTGGTGCTCGCCGCGCCCCATCTGGAGTTGTTGTGCGCTGCATCTTCCATGGGAAAGGATGAACCAGCAGCCCGAAATCAGTTAGCCTTGTCGGGACAAAAACGGGAGCTGATATAGGCGACCGCTTGCATCGAGGTCCTCAACCTTCCATTCTCCGCCAAGCCCTTGGATCATCCATCTCAGGAATGCCCAGAGATCGGTATCGACGTCTTCTTCGCTCAAGGGCTCCAGCGCGTCGACGAGCGCATAGACTTCGAGCCCGTCGGGAAAGGCCTCTCCGCTGCGGCCAATGAACACGAGCGAATAGATCGTTCCGGAGGGTCCGCGAATATAGCCAGACTTGGACAGCCCGTTGGTATCGAGCGAGAAGCGCCGAATGAAGAATTCTCGAAATTCCGGGTAATGGCCGACCCGATCTTCCGCGAGGACGAGCGCGCTTCTTTTGCCGACGTGACTAGGTTTTTCGATGACTTCGACCTCGCTCATGGCTTGCTCCCATCAATGCGATCGAGGAAGTCGCCGATCTTCTCCGCAATCTCGGCGCCCGAATCCTCCTGCAGGAAATGACGGCCGGTGACCAGCTCGGGCCCCTCTGCGTGTGGCAAGATATCCTTGAAGCGCGTCGCGAATGTCTTGTGATCAAAGACCTCATCTTCCCGTCCCCAAACCAGCAGCGTGGGGAATTTGGACTTCTTCAGCTCATGTTCGAGCCATTCAAACCGCTCGAGACCACGTGCGGCATCATCAAGCGGAATCCAGCGTGGCCAGGTCCACGTCAGGAGCCGCGATCCCGAGTCCGGCAGGATGCCCTCATAAGCGCTCTGCGCCTCGTTCCGAAACTTCATCCTGTCGACGACTGACAGGTACATTCCGCGACCGGCCAACGCATTGTGCCGGCCAAGAAGATAAGGGCCGACAAGGGGTGCATGCATCATGCGCCAGGGAAATATTCGTCGGTGGAATTCAGCCGGGGGAAGCGGCCAGGCCCAGGTACTCATGATCACGAGCGCACGAACGCGGTCAGGATTGGAAAGTGCAAAGCCGAGACCGGTCGGGCCGCCCCAATCGTGACAAACCATGGTGGCGTTGCGAACGTCGAGCTGCCGAAGCAAGCCTGTCAGGTTTGCGATGTGGCCATCGAGACTGTGCGCCTGTTCGCGGACCGGTTTTTCGGAGAGGCCAAAGCCGATCATGTCGGGGACAATCACGCGTCGTCCGGCAGCTGTCAGCGGCTTTACGAATTTCCGGTACAGGAATCCCCAGGCGGGATTGCCGTGCAAGAGAACGACGGGATCGCCGGCGCCCTCATCGATGTAGTGCATACGCCAGCCATTGACCCGCCTGAATTTCGGTTCGTATGGCCATTCCTCGTGGACAAAGGACCCAGGCGGCACGGGCGTCGTTGCTGCATCGAGTTTCATCGCTCTTCTCCTTGGGAATCGTTCAACTCACGGAAAGAAAATCACGGCCTGGCCGTTCAGGCGGGGCAGCCTCGCAACTGCACCGAGACATTCTCCCGTCTCGAAATCGAAAACGACGACTTCGTCCCGAGCCACACAATAGAGTCGGGCATCCGGCCCGAAGCGCAAACCCCGTGGCTTCTGAAAGCGCGCACCGTATTTTGGAACAAGCACCCGCGCGAGACGCCCGTCAACGTGGTCATATTCGCGGATCGTCGTCACTGCATTCGCTGCACCGAATGGATGCTCACTGCTTACGACGATATTGCCGCTTGGCGCGATCGCAAGGTCAAGCGGACTGAGCTTGGGGTCTCTCACCTTCCATGACGGCAGCATCCGGCAATCGGAATCGAACGCCAGAATGGCGTTATCGCCCTCTCCGCCCGGTCCTATACCGGAGGCGAGAAAGAGCCTGCCATCATGCCCGAATGCAAAGCCGCGCGGGAACGGAACGACATGAGGCGGCAAGATGTACTCGCCTTCCCCGTCGAGATTTCTCGCGAAGGCCATGATTGTTCGCTCGCTGCGGAGGCCGACATAGTATCTGCCGTCCGGCCCAAAATTGCCCCCGCCCGGATTCAATCCGACGATGCTTCTGCTCGCGTGCACCACATGTCCGTTGCGGTCGAGCGCCAGAATCCGATCGGAGCCGCTGTTGACGAAGATCAATCCATCGACCCGGCTGCTCCCAAGCCCGCGAGGATCGACGATGCGCGGATCGCTGCCGAAAACGCCAATCGGCTTGCCGTCGTCGGCGAAGGCGATGATTTTTCCATAGCCCTCGCCGTCCGCGCCAGCTGCACTTGTCACGAGGAGCGTCATGTCAGTCTCCGTACATGTTCAAGGCAAGACCTTTTGACGTTTCAAGCCATCAAAGGCCGCGATTAGCGACTTCGTGGAGCGCATCCCTTCAAAGCGCGGTCAAGCCTCCGTCGACGACGAGATCGGCGCCGGCAACGTAGCTGCTCTCGTCGGAAGCCAGGAACAGCGCCGCGGCAGCAATCTCCTCGGGGCGGCCAAGGCGGTTGAGCGGAGTGGCGGCCCTAAAGCTCGACCGGATCGCGTCAGCGCCTTCTTTCGTTGCCGCCTGCGCGTCGATGATGGGCGTGTCAATCGCGCCGGGGCTGATCGCGTTGACACGGATGCCACGGTCCTTGAGTTCCGCGGTCCACGTTCGCACAAATGAACGAACGCTTGCCTTGGTTGCGCTGTAAGCGGTGTAGCGCGGAATGCCCTTGAACGCGGCGATTTGGTGCCAAAGGTCTTGTCGAAATTCTCTTCCGTCGCGTCGACGAGTGGCTGTGGATCGATGAAGCCAGCGTTAGCAACCAGGACATCGATCTTTCCCCTCTCTTCCTTAATTCTTTCATAGAGCCGATCGAGATCACCGAGGTCCTGCACGTCCCCGCGAACAGGCGCGACGCCGTCTCCAATGAGAGCAGTGGCCATGTCGAGGTCGTTCTGCCGGCGGCCGGTGAGATACACGAACGCACCTTCCTTCACAAACCGCTGCGCCATCGCAAGTCCGAGGCCACTGCTGCCGCCCGTTATCACCGCCACTTTGCCCTGCAATCTGGGCATCATTCTCTTCCTTTCCGATTCAGGCACACCGTGCCAATGGATACGTCAGGTTTGTACGCATCGGATCATCGACTTCCCGATCGATGCGCTGCTTACAACATCGTTCGTTCCTGCCGTCCAGCTAGCTCTCTTGGCGGCAGGAGCTTGTGGTCGATCAGAGACTGCAGTGCATTGCGGAACGAGACCTCGGTATCAATTGTCTTTGTGAACCCGGCCTGGCGCAGCTTGACGGTGCTGACGAAGGCCCGAGGTCCTTCCGGAGCGCCATGGGCGAAAGCGAAGTCCGCATGCTGGTCTCCTTGGCCAACCAGCTCCCGCAGGTTCCGCGAGCGAAGATCGTACTTTGCGACGACCTTATTCCAGACATTCACGTTTTCAGCGAGGTATGCTGCCAGGCTCGTTGGCGTGTCTGGTCCGGCTTTGACACCGACGGTTTCGGCGATGGCCGGCCACACATTGCGCCACTCGAACACGTCTCCGTTGGTGATGTTGAACGCCTCGTTCGCTGCCTGGGGCGCCTGTGCAGCCCAAACCATCACGTCCGCGACGAGGTCTGCATCGGCGGCTTCCCAGACGAACGACGGACCGCCAGGAAAGCCGAACGGTTCACCCTTCTCGCGGCGGATTGCGGCGTAGACTCCGATGGCGGGGATAACGTTCAACGCGCCTGGGGTGGGACCGGTAACGAGCTGCGGGCGCAAGGCCGTATAATTGAAGCCATGCTTGGCGCCCATCTCACCCACATAGGCTTCCTGGTCGAAGAAGAAGTTCGGGTGATCATTGCGGGCATCACGTTCGCGGGCCGGGATAGGGATCGGGTGCAAGTGCACGCCGTAGACCTTCGTTCCCTGCAGGATGCTGATGTGCTGGAAATTGGAGGCGGTGCGGATGATCGGTTCCACCACGTTGCGCAGCATGGCGTTGTTGGTCTCGATCTGTTCCTTGCTCGACCAGCCAGCGACCAGCTCAGGCTTCTCATGCAGAGCCGTGTAGGCGATGTGCGTGATGTCGGTCAGCGGCTCGAACGCGGCGCGGGCCTTTTCCTTGTCCCGCAAATCGACCGACAGAAAGTCGATGTCACGGCCGCTGGGTAGCTCGGGTTTGCGGCGTGAGACGCCGACCACCTTCCAGCCCGCGGTAAGAAACTTCTCGATCGCGGCGACCCCGAGCAGGCCGCTTGCACCTGTGACCAGCACCTTCTTCGGAACGATCTTGCTTTGATTGGTCGTGCTCATGATTCCAAAAACCTCGTTGTCTGATGAGGAGTGTTACTCGTCGAAGGTGGCTAAGCGGACGTTGCGTTGGCCTCGACCCACTCCGTGTTGTTGGCCGCGACGTCGCCGTAGAAGGTTCGATAAAGATCTTCGGTTACGTAGCCGATGTGAGGCGTCGCGAGGACGTTCTCTAGCTTCCGGAAGGGGTGATCTGGAGCCAACGGCTCCGCCTCGAATACATCGACCGCGGCCCCGGCTATCCGGTGCGTCTGCAGCGCTTCGATCAGGGCCACCTCGTCGACGAGCGGACCACGCGATGTGTTGACGAATCTCGCTGTCGGCTCCATCGGCGTGAACTCGGGTGCCCCGATCAGCCCTTTGGTACGACTGCTCAGCACAAGATGGACAGTCACGATGTCGGCCTCGCGGAACAGCGTCTGCTTGTCCACGAGGGTGGCACCGGCGCCGCTGGCTTCGCGGTCCGGTCGACGCTATCAGCTTGAGGTTCAGGATCTCCCTCGTAAGCGGCGTGCGTTCGCGCATGACGCATATCGCGTCGAACGGCCGCAGGCGCTCGATCACTCCCGCGGGATCGGCGATGTGATCGTTGAACACAGTGATCTCGGCGTGCCGCCGGACGGCCGACCAGTCGGCAAGCCGCAGCGCAACGTTCTGGTAGTCGTCGAGGATCGCAACCTTCATTGGACCCCCTCCTTCTGCTTGCCGGCAAAGAACCCCGCCAGAGCTCCCGCCACGGCTTTAGGATCGTTTTCCATCGGAATGTGTCCTGCTGACTTGATCCGGACGAGCCTCGCGTCCGGAATCTCGCGTGCATAACGTTCGGCATAGTCGATCGTCTGAAATGGGTCGTCCTCGCCCCACACCAGGAGCTTCGGCGTCTTGGACTGCAGCAAAGCCGGCAGCATCTCCATGGTGTAGCGGGGGTCCGCGGCGCCCGCGAGCGCCAACCAAGAGCGGGCGACCCTCGGGTCTGTCCAGGGAGCGAGATAATCGGCGATCTCGGCTTCGCTTGCCGGACGCCCGAGCGCCTTTACGACGGAGACGCGGCGCGTGGCCAGTACATCATCCCGCGTCGTCGCGGCGGCCACTGCCGGATCCCGAAAGCGAGCAACGCCAGCGACCGGCCATGAGTCGTACATAATGCCGTTCACCAGGGCCACGCGCGGGACCTCCACCTTATTTGCCAGCATGAGATGCTGCGCGACGCCTCCGCCGATGTCGTGGCCAGCGACCATGACCGGCCCCTTGTGCCCGAGCGCTTCGAGGAAACGCACCAGCCACGCGGAGAGGCGCGGGACCGAAGCCTCGCTCAGGATGAGCTCGCCACCGGAGCGGCCGAAGCCGGGAAAATCGACCGCCACCGGGCGAAGGCCCGTCGCAGCGATGCCGTCGAGCACCGGCTGCCAGACGCGGCTCCAATAGGTGCCGTGAAGCAGGAGCACCAATCGACCGCCCTTGCCAGCGGTGAGATAGCTGATCGGAACGCCGCCTACGTCGACTGTCTCGCGCCTCGTCATCGGACGATCCTCTTCACATGTTCCTTGCCGAGCCCGACGGCTTCATAGTGCCTGGTCGCGTGCTCGAGCTTGGTGAAAACATCTTCGTATCCGAGCGCCTCGCCGTAGGGATCGACATAGGTGTACCCGCCCGTCACATGAAAGAGCGTGGCCATTTCCTTGACGTCGTCCGGAACGACCAGCGTGTGCGTCTCGCCGGGCGGTTCGAATGCGTAGTCACCCGGGGAGGCGACCCAGTTATGCTCGAGGTAGCGCCATCTTCCGCGCAGCGTGAAGGCGTGCACCGGTCCGGAATGGCGGTGACGCGACAGCACGCCCGAGGATCGAACCCGAAGGATGTTGATGTAATATCCCTGGCTCACGTTCAAGACGAGCGGCCTGAACGCGACGGTCGGCGACTGCGGGACCCACTCGCGTTCGTCCCCGTCAAGTTCCAGCGCGGAGCCGACGAATACATCCGGCACCATGCCGGGTGGCTGAGGCTTCTGATATGCAATCTTGCTCTGATCGATGGACCGATGCTCTGCCGCCTGCAGTTGATCCGATGAGGACTTCATCGCAATTTTCTCCTCTATCATGTGGAATGACGTTCCGTCTCGTTCGTCAGGCTACCGACGCTCTGCCCGACGTTTGTCCGAACAGCACCTTCTTTCCTTCTTCCGTGACGGTGGGGCGGTTCGAGTACGGCTCGCCTCTGGCATACGCCCGCCGCGTCCCGGGACGCTGGCGCACCATATCGAACCAGCGCCGCAGGTTCGGGAAGTCGTCCAGATTCTGCTGCTGGCGCTTCCAGGGAACGACCCAGGGATAGGAAGCCATGTCAGCGATGCTGTAGCCGTCGCCGGCGATGAACGTGCGGCTTTCGAGACGTCGATCGAGCACGCCGTAGAGACGGTTTGTCTCCTTGACGTAGCGGTCGATCGCGTAAGGGATTTTGCTCGGCGCGTAGAGCCCGAAGTGGTGGTTCTGTCCGGCCATCGGCCCCAGCCCGCCCACCTGCCAGAACAGCCACTCCGTCGCAGCCTTGCGGCCGCGTACATCCTTCGGCAGGAAGCGGCCGGCCTTGTCGGCGAGGTACAACAGGACAGCACCTGATTCGAACACGCTGATCGATTCGCCGCCGTCGGACGGTACGGTATCGATGATCGCCGGCATGCGGTTGTTCGGCGAGATGGCGAGAAAGTTGGGCTTGAACTGATCGCCAGCGCTGATGTCGACCGGGTGGATCGTGTAGTCCAGTCCGGCTTCCTCCAGCAACATCGTGACCTTGTGGCCGTTCGGCGTAGGCCAGTAGTAGAGCTCAATCATCTTCGGTCTCCTCGGCCTGTCCGCCAGGTGCAACGCCGCCCCCGCGCGGAAGCAAGGGGCGGCCTCCGTCGCGGGTCAGGCGGCGGGCTTGAGCTTGCCCGGCGCGCTCCACGCGGCGCCCTTCATGAATGCATCAAGCGGCGTTTGCGCGAGGTGGTTGGTGTAGTTCGAGATCAGCTTGGTCGCGGCGAGGACGAGCACGTCCGGCATTGCGCGATTGTCGTAGCCCGCCGCCTTGAAGGCCGACACGTCGGCTTCGCTAACCACGCCGCGGTTGCGCGTCACCTTCGCTGCGAACTGGCGCAGGGCTTCAAGCTTGGAAACGGCGATTGGGCGCCCTTCACGCACGGCGGTGATCGCCTCCGGCTCGACCTTGGTCATGCGTGACAGGTTCGTGTGGCCGGCCGTGCAGTACGTGCACTCGTTATCGTAGATGATCGCGATGTAGACGATGTTGCGTTTCTGCGGCGTGAACCCCGTCTTCTCGGCGATTCCCCACAGGGTAGCGTAGGCCTCGAGCGCGGCGGGACTCTCGGCCAGTACGCTGTGCAGGTTAGGAACGAGCCCCCAGGATTCCCGAACGCCATCCAGGATCCCGGTCGAGGCCGCCGGCGCGGTGGTCGTGTCGTGAAGCTTGAAACCGTTGATCACTTCTCGTCTCCTTCGAACGATGTGGCGGCGACAAACTTGCGCATTCGCCGGCGCCGGGGGCAGTCGCCCCGGGGCAATATCATTCATTCCTGTCCGGAATGAACGAGACCCGCGGTCTTCGAGCGCCGTACGGCTGGTTCATGTTGGGCGACGCGCACCACGTCCTGCTTCAACAGATAGAAGGAGACGGCGAGCAGAACGACGTCCTTCATCAGGAAGGGGACGTTGCCGGTCATTGCTGGGAATCCGGCCGCAGGATCCCACCCGTCAGGGATGAAAGGAATGATCGTGACGGTCGCGATGAAGGTCGCGGTCGAGCCGGCGGCACCCAGAATTCCGAGCCGCTTGTCCCAGAATCCCGCAAGCAGCAGGCCGCCGAAGGTCCATTGGGAGACACCGAGAAACCAGCTTGCACCCTGGTGGCCGAACACGGGATACAGCCACCAGATCAGTGGACCGTTGCCGATGAAGGGCACGAGCCGCTCCGCCTCATACGGCCACCACTTCTGGTAGCCGAAGAAGAAAAACATGATCACCATCGATGCGCGGACCAGATGATAGTCGAGATCCTCGGTGAGCAGACCGGACCGGCGCATGATCAGGACGAACGGACTGATTGCCGTGTTGAGAATCGGGTTCATTGTCATAACTCCTTGTGTCGAACATCGACATCCAGCGTCGGACGAGGCCGCCCCGCCGCAAAGCGAGGGCGGCCTTTTGATGCCGCCTAGGCGGCGGGTTTGAGCTTGCCGGGCGGCGTCCATTCGGCGCCTTTCATGAACGAATCGTTCGGCGTCTCGGCGACGTGGTTGGTGTAGTTCGAGATCAACTTGGTCGCGGCGAGAACGAGCACGTCAAGCACAGCACGATTGTCATAGCCCGCAGCCTTGAAGGCAGCGACGTCGGCCTGGCTCACCACGCCGCGCTGGCGGGTGACTTTTGCGGCGAACTGGCGCAGCGCTTCGAGCTTCGCGTCGGCGATGGGGCGGCCTTCGCGGACAGCCGCGATCGTGGCATTATCGACCTTCGCCATGCGCGAGAGGTTGGTATGTCCCGCCATGCAATAGGTGCACTCGTTCTCGTAGATGATCGCGAGATAGACGATGTTGCGCTCCTGTGGCGTGAAGCCCGTTTTCTCGGCGATGCCCCAGAGCGTGCTGTAGGCCTCGAGCGCCGCCGGACTCTCGGCGAGGATGCGGTGCAGGTTGGGCACGAAGCCCCAACCCTTCTGGATGCCGTTCAGGATCTCGGCAGAGGCTGCCGGCGCGGTGGTAGTCTCGTGAAGCGTGAATCCGTTGATCATTTGGCTTCTCCTTCCTTGAACAAGGTCGGCCCAACCATCCCCCACTTCCCGACGCTGCGGCAGACGCGGTCTGGCGATATGATTCATTCCGACGGGGAATGGAGCTTTTCTAATCGATGACGCGGCTTTCCCTCTGGCGCGAGTTAAACGTTTTAAAATGTTGTTAAACGTGGAACTCGCAGCTCTGAAAAAAGCCTATCGCCCCGTTAAAGCGGACGCCGGGCCACCGGATCTCAGATATCGCGGCGATTGCGCAAGATGATCAATTGGATGATGAGATCGTTGTGAGGCGTGAAATAAAAGGCCAGAGGTGTCGTTACGATGTGCATCGGCGGCGGCCAGGGAACCGCGCTGGCCCTTGAGATGGTTGCTTAACGGCTGAGTCGCGGTCTCGCTCTCTATCCTTGAAATGGCCACACCACGAGCTCCTTCGCGCTTTCAGTGCGGCGTAGCAAGAGGACGCGCCCCGCGAAAATTATAGATGCTCGTGGTCCGTCTCACTCGGCGGCGAGCGCCGTGAACTCCTCGGCTTCGTGCAGGATCACACCGGATAGCGGATCGAATTGGTCGACCCATGGCTCGCGCGCAAGCACCGCCTCGGTGTGGGCGTACCCAGCGTCCCAACGCCGTCGAATCGCGGAGGGGCTGAAATCGACATCCTTGGTGTGGTCCTCGTGATCGAGTTGCGGAGCAAGCAGCTGCACCACATGCATCCGGGTCTGACAGCCGTAGCTCATCAACTCGCGCACCTCCGCCCTTTCGCGCTCGATCTCGGGCAATCGCGCTGCGAGCTCGTTGATGACATGGCGCAACCGGTGCGTTTGGTGGTGTCGCGTGATCTGGCTGGCGATCCGGCTGGAATATTGAACGTCCTTGTGGCGGTTGAGGACTTCCGCCATCGTGTTTGGCTCGGCGCCAATTGGATTCCATAGATGGACGGTGAAGATAAGCGAGTCCCTACGGGGGTCGTCGTCCAGCACCACCTCGGTGGGAGTGTTGGAGAGGATGCCGCCGTCCCAATACAGCTCACCATTGATGCGCACCGCGGGGAATGCCGGCGGGAGCGCACCGGACGCCATGATGTGCCGCACGTCCAGCTTGCAGCGGCGGCTGTCGAAATACGTCATCTGGCTGGAACGCACGTGCGCCGCTCCGACCGTAAGGCGCGGGTTTCCGTCGTTGATCAGATCGAAGTCGACGAGCTCGGCGAGAGTCGCTTCGAGCGGCGCCGTCGAGTAGTAGCCGGCTTGATCTGCGCCTAACGGGTAAAAATCGCCGGCATGGGCGAGCGGATTGGGCGTGAAGAAGCCTGGTATGCCGCGCGTTAGGGTCGTCCAGTAGGACAATCTATCGCTGAATCCCGGCAGGACACCGCGAAAGTCCAACTGCGGTGCGCGCCGCAGCCTGCTCCAGAATTCGATGAGGCGCGCCAGCCGATCCTGCGGCGCGTTTCCTGCAATCAGGCTGGCGTTGATCGCTCCGATAGACGTCCCGACGATCCAGTCCGGCTCGATACGCGCTTCTTGAAGCGCCTGGTAGACGCCGGCCTGGTAGGATCCCAATGCGCCGCCGCCCTGCAGCACGAGTACGACCTGGCCCGGGAGGCTGGCCCGGTCGAATGTGCGCCTCTGCGAGGTAGTCGCTGTCTGGCGTTCGATCGGTTGCTCCATTCGAGACATCCTGCTTCGCTTACGGAAATGCGCTTCGACGCCTGTTTCAATGTCCTGACGAAGCCTGCCAACTACGGAAGGCGCCACAGGCGGCCCCCGCCCTTTCACCCTCGGCCATGGAAGGCGCAGCGCAGCAACATCTCCAGATGTGGTGCTGCGATGATGGCGGGGCTCGCGACCGCGCTCCCCGTCATCACATAGGCGAACAGCGCGTCCCTGGCCGTCCCGCTCAGGGTCTGTATGGCTTGGAGGGCAACGGCTTTCGCTCGAGTCATACGGCCTAAACCTGAGGCGCTCCGGACCGGTATCGCGACCAAGTGTTCACGAGTGAACATCACTCTCTCTCCTTTGGGGCAACCGTTTGGATGCCTAGAGAGATGCCCAATTCTCGCCCGCCACGGCAGATAGGGTGGAGCGATATCGCTCATTCCTGCAGAGAATATGATGAACCGTCGGCTTCAATGGAGCGTTACGATCCCGGGGGAGGGTCGCGTCGGCGGCTTGACGCGGTCCGCCTTGCACGTCGCCTTTCCTCGCTGGTCGCCCCTGATCAGTGGTCGCCACCCTCGGCCTTTGTCGGATTCGCGTCGCCGGGGACCGCCAGCCTTGCAAAGACATCTTGGCCGGGCGGCTCCTGCATCTTGCGCCATTGGGCTGGCGTGATGCCCATGTAGCCCTTGAAGGCGCGCTGGAACGCTGCTTCCGATTGATAACCTACTGCCTCCGCCACGGCGCCGGTCGAAAGAGAAGATTTTTTCAGTTCGTTCGCAGCGAGCGTCATCCGAATTTCGATCAGGAGATCGCTGGCTGAGCGCCCGAGCTTCTCCTGGAATTGGCGCGCAAGGGTTGCCCGCGACAGGTTGCACAGGCGCGCAAGGTCGGGCAGCGACCATGCGCGCGCAGGTTCGTTGAACAGAGCAGCCACCGCCGGTGCGAGGCGTGGATGACCAGCCAAAGCAAGGATGCCGCGTGGTGTGTCTTCGGTCTCGCTTGCGAGCCGCAGCACAAGCGCGAACATCGCCGTCGACAACGCGTTCAGCATCGCGCGGCCTCCGAGATGATCGTCTGCGGACTCACTCCGCATGAGTGAGACGAGACCAGCGAGCTGCGTGGCCGTTTCCTGCTGTCCGGTGTGGGCGCCAGCATGCACGACAAGGCGCGGCGGCAGATAGCTGCGGAGCAGACGGTCGTGCGGCTGAGTGACTGCGAAGTGTCCGCACAACAAATCGAGCCGCTCGTCGGAACCGAGATTATCGCTGATCGTGAGGTTGAGGGACGCGCGGTTGCGGGCCGGAAGGGGCGCGGCCCCGCTGCCGTCGTGCATGACGTGCCTTGGGTTACCGGGAAGCAGAAGAATGTCGCCGGCCTTCAGCTGCAACGGTCGGCCCCCGGCCGGATCTTCCAGCGTCGCGGAGCCGGAGAGCACGGCGTGATACGGGATTTCGTTGGCCTCACTGGGTCCCTGATCGATGCGCCACGGCGCGCCGTAGGAGCAGCGCAGATCGAGCCGTCCGCGCACCGGCATCATCTCGAACAGCCGGCTGAGCCAATCCATGGCGACCTCCCGAGCGAACCAAAGTGAGACGACAGAGCATATAGTCGAGCTTTACTGACATTCAAAGTCTCATGTCGCGCTCATACTGTGACTGCGCAATCGTTCACCAACCCCCAACAAGGAGTGCCAACATGTCCCGCCTTTCTGTCCCTAATCTCGAATCCGACAATGGCCCGTCAGGTCAGATCTATGCCCAGATCAAGAAGGCCATCGGCAGCGTAGCGAATTCCTTCGCCGCTATCGCCGCCCACGGTCCCGCCGCGCTCAAGGCCGTGCTTGCTGCCGATGCAGTGGTCGCTGCGGGCACACTGACCAAGCGCGATCAGGAGGTCATCAAGCTCGTCATCAGCGCCGCCGGTGGCTGCGACTACTGCGTCGCTGCTCACAACCATCTCGCTAGGCTCGCCGGCGAGAAGGCCGAAGTGCTCAGGCAGATCCGCGAGGGTCAGCCCACCGACGACGCCAAGCGCGATGTGTTGGTCCGCTTCGTCCGCAAGCTCGCGCAGTCCAGCGGCACCGTCAGCGACGAGGATTTCGCCGCGATCAAGGCCGCGGGCTACAGCGACGCCCAGTTGGTGGAGATCAGCCTGGCTTTCGCGACTACCATCTTCACCAACGTCTTCAACCGCATCAACGACACCGAGATCGACTTTCCGGCAGTCGCGTGAAGCGGTCGCGCCCGTCAGATCTCGAATGTGAAAGGATCACGACCATGACCACACTTGCCAACACCACTCAAAGTCCACTTGTCCGCGCGCTGCACCGGTCCGGCCTGCTTGCGGAGGACCTCGACTACCACGTCGTTCGTGCCTCGATGGTGATCATGTTCTTCTTCTTCGGCTACCAGAAGTGGTTTCCGTACGAGTACGAAAGACTGGTCCCCTTCATCAGCAACGGACCGCTGATCTGGTGGCTCTATCCCGTATTCGGCCACGCTGGCGCCAGCCACTTCCTTGGCGTCTCGGAGTGGACGTTCGGGTCCCTGCTGCTCGCTGGCTTCTGGGACAAGCGGCTCGGCGTTCTTGGCGCCCTGGGCTCGACCGGCACCTTCGTCGCGACCGTCACCATCATTCCGTTCATGCCGGAGGGCTGGGACATCGCCGCCGGAGGCTTCCCTGCGATGACGGGCAACGTGCCCTTCCTCCTGAAGGACGTCGTTCTGCTCGCCGCCTCGCTCTATCTCCTGAGGCAGGACGTGGTTCGCCTGACGCGGCAATAAGGTGGCACTCTGCTGCTGGCGATGCGTCGCCGGCGAGCTTCCTGCTCGCCGGCGATTGCGCTTTCGGGAACGCGAATCCAAGTCGGGTCCCTCAGGAAACCGGGCCAGGGTGCGCCGGCCTCCGCATCGCGTCATTCGCCCCCCACTGGCAAGAATTGAAACCGACGACTTTCATGGGGTCCGCGCCCTGGGCTGCCAGATGCTCAAGGACTAGATTCTTGACCGACGTCTTGGCTGGCCCATGCAACGCGACAACGAGGCTTTCGTTGCCGCGGTGAAGGATAAAGAATACTGGCGATTACCTGCACAAGAGCGTCCCAACCGAGCAGGTCTTCACTCGAACCACTGATCGGCAGATCTTCGACAACCGGTCCCTCGCGCGTTGCCGTCTCGGTCCTGCGGAGGGCGGCAGCTGATGCGACCACAAATGGCGATCATTCCAGGCTGGAATAAGCGCTATTCCATCAAGCCGCCCGGCTGCTGACACGATGGTGGCAGCAGCGGCCCTCTACGGAAGGCCATCTTAACGGGAGCGGCTTGTGCCCCGCCCTGAATCCATCAGCAGAGGAAGCAACCATGTCGAGACTACTGAACAAGGTCGCCGTGATTACCGGCGGCACCAGCGGAATTGGACTGGCAGCGGCGCAGCGGTTCGTCGCCGAAGGGGCGTTCGTCTATATCTTCGGCCGCCGTCAAAAAGAGCTGGACAAGACGGTCGCTTCGATCGGCCGGAACGTCGCCGGCGTACAGGGCGACGTCCGCAAGCTCGAGGACCTCGACCGGCTCTACGCCAAGGTTGCATCCGATGGCCGCAAGATCGACGTGGTGGTCGCTAATGTCGGCGCCGTCAACAGCGTGAAGCTCGCCGATGTCACCCCCGAGAGCTTCAACCACAATTTCGACGTCAACGCCCGCGGCGTGCTCTTCACCGTGCAGAAGTCGCTGTCGCTGCTGAACAATGGCGCATCCGTCATCCTGACCAGCACGATCGCCTCCCTGCGCGGCTTCCCCGGTCGCAGCGCCTACGCCGCCTCCAAGACCGCACTGCGCTCCTATGCCAGGACCTGGACGATGGAGCTCAAGGACCGGGGCATCCGGGTCAACACGATCACTCCGGGTCCTTGCGACACGCCGCTGATTGACGCCGAGGTCAATTCGCCCGAGGAGGCGGCCGCCGTGCGCGCCAAGCATGCCGCGAACATTCCGCTCGGCCGCATGGCGCGGCCCGAGGAGATCGCCGCCGCGATGCTGTTTCTGGCCTCTGAGGACAGCAGCTTCGTCGCCGGTAGCGAACTGCTGGTCGACGGCGGCATGTGCTCTGTCTGAGCCAGTCCGGGCGATCGTTTTCAGGTCCGCTCAAACCGGCCGGCGAGCCGCTCACCCGAGAGGCCCAAGCGGCCGTTGCCATCTCTAAGGAGGATTTCAATGCCAAAGCTCCAAGGAAAAATTGCCCTCGTCACTGGTGACAGCAGCGGAATAGGTCTCGCCACAGCCAAACGCTTCGTTGAAGAAGGCGCGTTCGTCTACATCGCCGCGCGCCGCCAGACGGAAATGGACAAGGCGGCATTGCTGATCGGCCGCAACGTCGCTGCAGTGCGGGGTGGCGTGTCCAACCTCGCCGATCTCGACCGGCTCTACACCAAGATCGCCAGCGAGAAGGGCAGGATCGATATTCTCTTCGGTGGGGCGGGCATCGTCGATCCTCAGCCGCTCGGCGAGACGACGGAGGAAAGCTTCGACAAGCTCTTTGCGACTAACACGCGGGCTTTGGCCTTCACGGTGAAAAAGGCCCTGCCCCTTCTGAATGACGCCGGGGCGATCATCGTGATCACCTCGATCGCCGAGAACAAGGGCATTCTCTGCTTCACCGCTTACAGCGCCAGCAAGGCGGCAGTCCGCTCCTTCGTCCGCACGTGGACGGCGGAGTTGAAGGATCGTCGCATCCGGGTAAATGCGATCATCCCTGGCCCGATCGACACGCCGATCTTCGAGCAGCAGGCGCCGACCAAAGAGGGAGCCGACCAAGCCCGCGCCCAGTTCGCCGCGGCTACTCGCTCGCTCAGCGGGCTCCGTAAACTCAGCAAAGGGCAACTGAGGCGGGCCTTAAGGATGCAGGCCGGGCCTTTCGGGCTCGCAGTTCTTCGATCAGCATCTTGATCCGATCGATCGTGAATTGATCCGTGATCGACGCCGCTATTCTTTCGTAATGCTCAATTTTTTCTCGAGCTCGATGCACTTGTCGCACATGGAGGCAATTCCGCCTCTAAAGGGGACCAACCCAAGAGGTCGAGATTAGTTCGCGCCGATCGGCATTGCGAGACACCGCCCGCGTCACGGCTGGGCGGCCGGATTTATTTTTAGGAGCCGGCCACACCTCCGAGCCCGCTGGCCAAACCCGCACCCGCGGCCTTCCCAAAGTCACGCGAGGCCGCCGGTTCACCCACGGCATGCCTTGCTTCGGCGGGTGCAAATCGCCTTGAAGCCAGCGTCCAAGACCCTTGGACTTCATGGGGTCTTCATACGCCGCAAGGGTCTCAAGTACGTGATTGCAGATAGCGCATTCAAACGTCTGCAAGTCGACGCCAGGGCCTGCTAGCTCAATACTGACGAGCATCTTGGGGCCTTGCGCTTTGGGCAGGCGGGACGCTCAATGGCAGCGAATGAAATGACGGACAGGTGTTGAGACCGGGACATGATGCTTCCCTCGAGATAGGCGGGAGCGCAACACTCTCTGTCACCGGTAGTGCCTAGGAGGCGGAGCGGTGATTACACAAGTATGCGCCTCCCGGGGCTCGCGAGCGCGAGTCAATTCCGCTCGCGCCAAGCCTGAAGCTTCGCCGTAATCAGGTAGGCCGGCGAGCCATGCGGCGGCCAGGATTGAGCGGCACTCCGCCGGCCGAACCCGGACCACGGGGCCTTCTTGGAATCGGCAAACGCCTATCCCGGCGTGTCGTCGCCGGCCATCGACCCTTCGAAGGTAGCGCACCGAAGGGCTCCACGACCCGTTTCCAAACGAGCGGCGCCCGAGCGATCGACGATCCCTCACCCGTGGTGACGTGCCTTGATCCACACCGGGACAGGATCGAGAGGAGTCCGACAGAGTTCCCTGTTCTCGCAGTCGGTGACCCGAACGGCGCATCCCCTCGATCTCAGATCTGGACGCACGACCGAAAGCTCGCTTGCGAGGCTTTCGGCCCTTTCGAACGCGCCCTGAGTGTCTTCGAGGATCATGCCTCCCTGACCTTTGAACTCTTCGTCGATGACGAGATCAAAATTAAAGTAGGGCATGCGAATCGCCTCCAAATCAATCCATGCGCGAACCTAACATCGCGCAGCCGGTTCCCCGATAGGAACTGGAGTTGTTCACACATGATCGTCTTCGTGTGTTGCACTTCCGCAGCGCAGGGATCAGCTCGCAGGAACCATTCGTCAAGCTCGCTAACCAATGATACGTCGCCCCGTAACGCCCCGGTGTTGCAAACAAAGGGGACAACATGCAGTCATCTCGGAAAAGAAGCGCGCGGTGCTTGCTGGCTCAACCTCCCAAAGGCGAATACACAGTCGCCGTGCCAGCAACAGGCAGCAATCGCAAATGTGACAGTAGTTTGCAGCTCAATTCGATACTGGAACCATGGAGTGCTTCAATAATGTTGAGTGGAGACGAGAATAAGCCGATTGGAAAATCAGGCCCGCGCAAGCGGAAGGCGAAGCAGGAGGGGAAGAAGGCCGAGCCGCGGAGGCGGAAGTCCACCCAACAACAGGACCCGCAGCAGGATCAATTGCAGGACGCCCTGGAGGCGATCAGCGCCCCGGTCACGTCGATTGGGAATTCCCGAACTGGCGCCTCCCCCACCGATAGCTCCCCGGTGGTCCCGGTCGCAACGGCGCAAACCGTCCCGGTCAGCTATCAAACCATCGCGAACGCCTATCGCAACTACACCAGGCAGTCGCTCGATCAGACTAGGTCCTTTTTCGAGAAGCTCGCAGGCGTGCGGTCGCTCGACAAGGCCTTTGAGCTTCAGACCGAATTCGCGAAGCAGGCTTACGAAGGCTTCGTTGCCGAGTCGCAGAAGATTCGCGAACTCCACCGCGAACTGGCGAGGCAGAGATTGAAGCGCTGGGAGGGTGTTGTCGCCCGGACGATCAACCCGCGCTGAACGCGCCACGCGTAACCAGCCACTTTGATGCACTGGCGCCAGGTAGCGACTCCCGGCGCTGACCTTTTGGTCGAACCTTTGGGATCAACGCGGGCGCGCGGGCGCGCGGCGCCAATGGACGTGTACGCGAGATCCGACCGCCGATGCCTAAGCCGTCGAAGCGCGACCAACTCGTGGAGGCCACGAAAGAGCTACTCTGGAAAGTGGGCTACGAGTCCATGTCGCCTTGCGACATTCTAACGCGAAGCGCCGCCAAGCCCCCGGCAACTCAGACTTCGAACTCCGGGAGAGGCTGATGCTTGAGATGCGCTTTGTTCGAGTCAATGTACGGCGAGCCGTCGTCTGCCTTCTTTCTACTGTTTTCGTGCAACCGACTGTGGGCCCTGGGGTCAAGAAGGTCATTCCATTATAGGAGAAATTGCCGACCTGAATCTAAGCGCCAGCGCCAAAACTCATGTGGCAGCGTTGATTGGTCAGAATGAATGCATCACTGGCATCAATTTCCAGCTGGGCGGACGATATTCGCGACGACAGACCGGAAACCTACATAATCCCTACCCATCTTCAAGCAGTGCAAAAATTTTCGTAAATCGCAGGTAGGCTCGGTGCTCCTTTGGATCGCCTTACCTCAATTCGCTATAGTCCTGCCACTTGGATATCTTCTCTCGCGCGTCGATGGACGTTGGGTACTGGCAGTGGGCGCCGGCCTGGTCGGAGCCGCTTGTTTGACGGCGGGTCAGTTGACGAGCGCCTGGGCAAGGGATGACTTCCTTCAGTCGCAGATACTGCAGGCGCTTGGCCAATCGTTCGCCTTAACAGCGCTGGTGTTCCTGATCGTGCAATCGATCAACCCGGGTGACACATTGACCATCGGCGCACTCCTACAGAGAAGCCGCCTCTTCGGCGGGGAGATCGGCACGGCGTTTATGCAGACCTTCGTGCGCTAGCGCGAGCAGATCCATTCCAATCTGATCGGATTGCATGAATAGGCGGGAGCGCGACACTATCTGTCACCGGTAATGCCTAGGAGGCGGAGCGGTGATTATCTGAGTATGCGCCTCCAGAGATCTCAAAAGCGAGTTAATTCGCGGATATTTGGAAGGAGGGTAAGCGCCCGGTGGTATTCCCCCGCGACAGGGAGCACGGGTTTTGCTAGCCGGAGTTTCGGTCATGTTGCTTGAATTCGGCAGAATACAAGCGTCACGACGGCCGAACCAGCGATTGCGGTCGCGCGACCCAAATCAAAGATCGCCTCGCGGATCATACGTGTGCGGCAAAGGCGTTGAGCCCAAGCCACAAACCGCGCTGCGATTTACGCCAAGCACAAGCTTCGTCACGAATACAATCTGTTGACGGGTTGAGCCTCTCATGCCGATAACAAACGCCTTGGCTCTATCTGGGCGGCGGTTCGTTCGCTACTTCCTCTGCCAGTAGCTTTAAAAGCTTCTCCCGCCGCGCGTCAGCTTTCGCTGCCGCCACTTCCGATGCAGCCAGGAGACTACGATAGAGCTTAAGGTTTTGCTGACGAATGAAAAATTGATGTTCCATAACTACCTCCTCTGAGGGCATGGACCGAAGCGCATCGTGCGCCTAAGAATGGGAAGTGTCGAAGAAGGCGGATTGGGAGCGGAAAGAACTCTGCTAAACAAAACTGCTCGTTGAAACGAGAAGTTCGTTTCCATCTGCGTTGCGGATCTCTTTGTTGGCCGCCGCCCTGCTGGCCGCCCTGGTTTGGATTTTGCGTCTATTGGCCAAGCGTCTGATTCGGGTTCTGCCCGGACTTAGCGGACTAATCGCCCTGTCTATTCTGCTGACCATATTTGTTGGGATCATTCTGTTTGTCATCACGTCTCCTTAATGGTGGGAAACATATGACAACCGAGCATACGGTGGTTCGTTCCGGCAAATCAAAAAGAAAGCCGTTCAATTCAGTGGCAGACTACTTGCCAATTATCGCGACCTTTGCCTTCAATTTGTCCATCCTGCTGAGCGACACATCCAACATATGCATAAGGGGCCTTTACCGTTGTCGCACACGGCCGCGCAGCCCAGTCGCCGAGCCTCAGAATGTGCTCAGGTGCGCTCCCTCTGCAATTGCTTCAGTTGAGGCGCGCGTGACTCAGATCAAGGTGCAGATCGAGGAAACCACCTCGGACTACGACCGTGAGAAGCTGCAGGAGCGTCTGGCCAAGCTCGCGGGCGGCGTCGCGGTGCCCCGCGTAGGCGGCGCGACCGAGGTCGAGGTCAAGGAGCGCAAGGACCGCCTTGATGATGCGATGCATGCGACCCGTGCGGCCGTGGAAGAAGGCATCGTGCCGGACGGCGGCGTTGCGCTGCTGCGCGCTTCCGAACATCTCACGGGGCTCCGCACCAAGAACGACGACCAGAGACCGGCGTCGAGATCGTTCGCAAGGCGCTGTCATATTCGGCCCGCCATATCGCGATCAACGCGGGCGAGGACGGCTCGGTGATCGTCGGCAAGATCCTCGAAACGGATCAGTATTCCTACGGCTTCGACTCCCAGACCGGCGAATACGTCAACCTGATCTCCAAGGGCATCATCGATCCGACCAAGGTGGTTCGTGTGGTCGCTTGTTCCGTCTGCACGGTCCCGGGCAGAAATTTCAACATCAGAACACTGCCCGGCTTTCCAGCGTCGCCAAAATGAGACAGGATCCGGAGAGAACACCGCGGCAGAGCTATCACCGGCCTTTGCGCATTATGGGGAAAACTTCAGTCGCTTGCCCTTGATGTCGGGCAACGCCCAGCGCAGGCGGATGGAATTGTCCAATCCGAGGCTCGCCAAGCCTTTCTTTGGTTCGCTCATTTTCCTTCGCCTTCAACCCAAGCTCGACCAAGGGGGGCGGGATGTTCGCCGCGGCGACGTCGGCTCATTTCACTTCCCATTCCGAGGGCAGGGAAATTTCATGTCCACTGTCGCGGCAAGAGCAGCATTTTGTGGGCCAGTAAAAAGGGGTTTGCGTCTGGTCCTATGCCATGGCCATGCGCGGCCGCCGTCTTAATGTCGGCGAGTGTTTTAGTAAAGATCAGCGAGGCTTCTTTTGGCGAGAGTGACGGCAAATTTGCCTGATAACGAAGTGACCTATTTACGGCGCCGAAGTACGGGTGGTGGTGATGGCGGCGGCGGTGGGGCCAAATCGCGCACCCAGATCGTTCCGTTGTCGAACTGGACGGTCATGCCGTCAGGCCGAATAGACCGCGCCCTCGTTCAAGGCGTCGACCCAGATCCGCGTCGCCGGCGCAAACCAGTCAGGCCATGCACGGGCGGGCTGACCGGCTTCGTTGAGAAGATTGAGGTTGGGTCCGTTCTGGGTGATGAAAGCGGGACTGCCGACGAGACCCGCCCGACATGCTTCGACGCACCTATACGCGCCGGTCAGATTGATCGATTGTGTTGATGCCTCGGTTGCGATCAGCACGGCCAGGACAACAATGGCGGATGATATCATTCGCATGAAAAGTAACTCCGGTTCGTATAGTGCGACCCTAATCGCGTAACTCAGGCGCCGTGCCAACCTTCCGGAAATGGAATTTAACGGCCAGGCCAGTTGGTTATCGTTCACGGCGGTCGGCGGGCCTAAAAAATCTTGCCGCCGGCCAAGCTCGGTCGTCCCTCTCACACCATCCAGCAATCGGGCTAGCTCAACTTGGCCAACTAGGCTCTTGAAACCTCGGGAATGCTGAACGTCCCCATCAGTCCCAGAGGTGCTTCTGAAATCGAATGGTGCTCAGCGAAGCCTTGCAAGACTGGCGGTAGAGTAGGCTGATGATGATGTCCAACATAACCGACCATGCGGCTCCATCTTTGCGACAGGGGACCATCATAGTCCAAGACGCAGACTTCGAGATTATCTCCGTCAGATGGCGCGATTGAAACGGGTAACCATTCTGCGAGCAACGAATGCATCACGTATACCCTCCATGTTGGCCCTGCCGCGCGAGCGAGAGAGCATCGTTTCTTTCACCGGACCGCTTTCCTCGCTCATAAATTCCCGGCACATACGGTTTTGATTGTTTGCAATGCAAAAGCCCACCTTGCTTACGCATCGCCTAGAATGAATATATGTCAGATGGCGAATGGTAAGTGTGAACAGGCTCGCATTGAGCAGCCGAATGCAAGAAGCCGCGCGCTCGGCAGCGTGGCGGTCATGGAGCGACATGGCTTTTTTCGTGCCAGACATCAATGTCCGCTATCGAGGGTAACTCGGAAAACAGATGCTCGCACTGAGTTCTTCTCAGTTTGGTACGTTTCCGACATGGCGTTCGTGCCTGATGATGTCCGTTCATAGGGGCGAAGCGGAAATTATCTGCTCTTTCCGAGTATTCCGCATCTCCCAAAGCGGACCTTGGGCATCGTACCTGCGACGATCGAATTACACGAAATCAGTCGCAACAGACATCGTATGAATGATCTTTTAAACCTGAGGCGTCATGCGACCCGGACGCCTGTCAGCTTGGCTATCTTCTTGACGTGAGCGACCGCAGCGAGTGCGCCGGTCGTCTTTGTAAGAAGGTCGAGCGTCTCGTCTTCATCGTCGCTGACCGGCGTGAGTGCCTGGTCTATATAGTTGCGCGCACCAGGGCTATACATGATGGCTGTTTGCCAAATCAGCAGTCGTACGATCGCGCCGGTTATGATCATGTGCTTCACAAAGGTTTCCCAACCGAAGCGCGGCCAGAAGAACCAAGGGTTCTCGCGCGACAAGCCAGGCCGGCGCTCGGACGGATGCTTGAGGCGGAGGATCCCGCCCTGCAGCGGGTGTACGTTTTCGAGGCAATCCGTCGTCGAAAAGGTAAGTAAGTACTTTGCTAGATTGCCAATGGGAACGCCAGTGGCCGCGGCGCGTCGCAGGAGGGTCTTCATGTGCTCTGGCGTATAATAGAGCGACCAAGCCTCGTGGTAAATGTCCTGCCACTCATTCATGCTCATCTTCGAATGGGCAGTGCAGACGTGTTCGACATCGTATCGGTTGAGGTCAGAGTCCATCGCGACGCCGTTTTTCCAGAGCGTCTGGTGATCCTCCGAACCGGGAAGCGGTGTCAGACAAAAGAATTCGAGAAGGTCAATCGGCAATTCCTCCTTGATGATCGCGATATCGCGTTTGATCGTCTCTGGCGTGTCCGCTGGAAAGCCCAGGATATACCCCGCGATGGTCAGGATGCCCTGCTTCTTCCAAGCGAGCAGCATCCTGCGATACTCGGTGATTTTGTTCTGCCGCTTTTTCGCCGTCGCTAGATTGTCCGGGTTGATGTTCTCGAGTCCAATGAAGACCTTGTTGACGCCGGCTCGTTTTGCCTTTTCCATAAAGTTAGGAATCTTGTGACAAAGCGCGTCGACCTGGATCATGAGGCCGAGCGGGATGCCATCCCTTTCACGAAGTTCAATCAGGCGATCAAAGGTCGATTCCCACTCTTTGTTGCGTGCAAAGTTATCGTCGGTGATGAAAAATTTTCGAATGCCCTGTGCCCAATTGAGGCGCACGAGGTGCTCAACATCGTCCGCCGAACGGTAACGCGACTTGCGGCCCTGCACATTGATGATCGTGCAAAAGGTGCACTGATAAGGGCAGCCGCGGCCGGCATCGAAACTAGCGCTGGAGCCAAGCGTGCGCTCAATGTATCGCTTCGGGAGGAACGGCACTGGCATGCCCTCCATCCCTGGCAAGTCTTTCATGTAATTGTATATCGGCGCGAGGCGTCCCGCGGCCACGTCAGCAATTACCGATTCGAGCCGCCCCTCGGCTTCACCAGCGAAGATGGCGACACCCATGTCCCGGCAAGCATCGAGATCCACCGCGCGGCCATCCAGCATCGACAGGCATCCCGACACATGAAAGCCTCCTATGGCCACGGCAATTCCGGCTGCCCGGAACGGACGTGCGATGTCGAGGGCGCGGGGATATTGATTTGATTGAACGCCGACGAGCGCAACACATCCGAAATCGTCGTGACGTCTAAAGCGGGACAGGAGCGCCGGGACGTCGATGCGTGTGTTGGTCTCGTCGATCACTTCGATGTCTATGGCTACGTTCGGACCAAGCACTCGCCGCTCGGCGCAATCAGCTGCGATGCCGTATACGGCGGCAAGCGAATTCGACGGCGTCATAGCGCGCCACCACCGGATCACGTATCCGTCGTCGTCGTAGTGAGACGGTTTGATCAGGACCAACTGAAAATGTCGCCTCGCCACCACAATGGGCTGCAGCACTAACTTTCTCCTAGTTGAACTAGCTCGATCCTTAACATGGCAGGCAGTGGAAATCACCCAACCATTTGTGCTCCCCCGCGCAACCGCCATGCTGATGCGGTTGCTTCGACAACGGCGCTCGAACCGCTATCCCCGATTCAAATCCTAGCATACTTCGCAGATTTGTTCACGCCTGCTTTATTTGTATTCCGACGAATGTCGCCTGCTTACCGGACATTGCCAATGCTATTGGTGCAGCGCGGCCAATGACGATAAAAGCAGAGCAATCGTCTCAAGCTACCTTGTCCGCCCCGCCACCGGCTTATTATGGACGTCTCAGGAGTTCGGACGCTGGCGATCCGGATACGGTAGGGAGGTCGTCATGCTGACACGAAGAGGCTTTACCGGTTTTGCGTCCTGCGCGGTTACAGGGTTCATTGCGTCGGAGGCGTCGGCGCGCCGCCCGGGCGGAGCGAATTGTCGGCATCTCGGGCAGCCCTAGAAAAGCTGACAATACGAGCGCCGATCGACGGCTCCGTGTTGCAGGTCAATGCCAGGCCCGGCGAACTGATCTCCTTCGACGGCGACGCCGCTCATCCTGCTCGGCGACATCTCGGCGCTGCGTGTCCGTGCCGAAGTGGACGAGCGCGACATTGAGAAGATCAAGCCCGGGCAACCGGTGCTGGTGCGTCCCGCCGCGCTTCGCGGGCGCGAAGTCGCCGGCACGGTCTCCTTCATTGCCCCGCTGGTGGAGGCCGGACGCTATAGCGCCCTTGGCCAGCGTAACATGACGGACGTTGACGTCGTGGAGGTGCTGATCGAGCTGAGTGAACCAGGCCCGCTGGTCGTCGGCATGAAGGTCGACGTCTATTTCCGGCAGGATAGCGCCTCGCGATAGCCGGCGGCGTACGCGACGTTCCCGGCAGGCGCATGCTCCCGACATACTGGTCATCCCAGCCAGCCTCTGAATGCTAAATCGACGCCGCACCATCATGTGGCAGGCTGCTACGGCTAACCCAATGAAAGAGACCGCCAACTGAGGCGACCTTACTTCTGCGTCCACCACGAAATAAGAACGCTCAGAAGAATGATAGCGATCGCCAACAGCATCCAGTTCTGGATGGGAATACCGCCCAAGATTACGCCCTGCTTGACAAACCAGTCCACAGGCGCCCCCCACCCCAAGGAAGTTATTAAAAAGCTATTTCATCCTCCTTTGGCTGGCTACTGCGAAGGCTGGCTACTGCGAAAAATCGCGCTGGCGCGGGTTAGAAGCGCGCCGACATCCGGCCGGACTTCCATAGGGATAAGCCACCCGTCGCGGCGATGGGCTATCGCTAGTGCCCTGGTCCGCAAGCTTCGATCGGGGCGAGCGCGTGCCAGCACGCGGCCTACCCCAACGCGCGAACATGAATTGACTCGGAACTAGGGACTTGTCTCCTTCATCTGAAAATCCGGCCGAGGCCGGAAGGGGAGGACAATCCACAAGGAGGTTCTGATGCGCATTCTGGCCTTGGCGATTTTCGCGATCGGGACGATGTCAGTAGGGCCGGCGGCGGCCCAGACGTACGATCCAGCGAATCCGGTACAAGCTGGGGAGGCAGCTATTACGAATGCAGCTACACGTCGCTGCCTCAGTGCAACGCCTCGGCATCGGGCCGCTCCGCCACGTGCGTGATCAATCCATATTATGCGGGTGCCGGGGAGCCCACGGGTTATCGACGTCATCGCCGCGTCTACTAACGAATGAATGCATCGGGCGCCGCGTTGGCTGACCGCGGCTGGAAACGAGCTTTCGATGATCCGATCCCGCTCGCGAGCTGGTCACGCTTCAAGACGCCGGTCACTACATCACGAAGCTGCCCAAAGCCGAGCACGATGCCCCGGAATGGCAAGCCGCGATGGAAGCGCTGATCCTGGTCGCGACGAAAGGCGGCCCGACGATGTTGGCGCGAATCGGGATGATGCAAATTAGCTTCGAATTTGTCCGCAATCAGCTTGCGCACGATCAACCTCGTCCACATGCCGAAATCAAAGCCGTGCTGACGAGGATCCTTTCCGTTGATCCACCGAAACAATTGTTGCCCTTGCTTGGGCGTGAGCGTTCGTGGCGCCCCGTTCCTCCTCGCGAAACTAGCGCGCGCAAGCCGCGCCCTTTCCCTCGCGCCTCTCGCAACCATTTGTAGATGATCTGACGACTGAACCCATAGGAGGCAATCACGATGCTCGGTTTCTCGCCGTTCCATACGCGCTGAACCGCCATCCGACGAATTTCTTCTAAGTTCCCCACCGGGCCTTGCCGGACCTTCAGCGCATGAAACTTCTGCTATTCTGCGGCCGCGTCGTCGGCACCGAGGTCGGTATTCCCTTGGTGCGAATAAGCCCGCTTCTAAGTTGGACCCGGGGTTCCTGGAGCACCTCAGACTGTTGCCACGGGCCGTCACCGGCCCCGGAGCACGCGTGTTAGAGTTCTTATTTACGGGAGCCCCACGCCGACGACGCAACCCAGGAGGAAGACATGGAACTGTTGCATCGACGCTGTTGCGGTCTCGACGTTCACAAAGAGACGGTGGTGGCCTGCCTGCGCCTTGTAGCTGACGGCAAGGTCACGACCGAAGTTCGTACGTTCCAAACGACCACGGCGGATCTTTTGCGCTTGTCGGAGTGGCTGGCAGAAAACGATTGCACGCATGTGGCAATGGAGGCGACCGGCGTCTATTGGAAGCCGGTGTGGCATATCTTGGATGACGGGGAGTTCGTGTTGGTGTTGGCAAACGCCGCGCATGTGAAGAACGTGCCCGGCCGCAAGACCGACGTCAACGATGCGATGTGGTTGGCCGAACTGTTGGCGCACGGTCTGATCCGAGCGAGCTTCGTGCCGGATACGCAGACCCAGGAGATGCGCAGCCTGCTGCGCACGCGCAAGCAATTGGTTCGCGAACAGTCGAGCCATGTGCTGCGGGTGCAGAAGACACTCGAGGACGCCAACATCAAATTGGACTCGGTGCTTACCGATTTGATGGGCAAGAGCGGCCGCGCCATGCTCGAGGCACTGATTGCCGGGGAAACCAACCCGGTCAAACTGGCCGGCCTTGCCGATCGGCGGGTGAAGGCATCACCGGAGGAACTGCGCGAGGCCCTTCGCGGCCGGGTCACGAAGCACCATCGCTTCCTGCTTCGTCTTCATCTCAATCAGATCGACGCTCTTGATGCCGCCATGGCCACGCTCGACGCGCAAGTGGAGGCGAACCTTGGCCCCTTTCGCACCGCAGTCGAGCTCGTAACGTCGGTTCCTGGCGTCAAGAACCTCGGCGCTCACGTCATCGTCTCCGAAGTCGGGATCGACATGAGCCGGTTCCCTTCGGCCGAACATCTCCTCTCGTGGGCCTGCATTTGCCCGCGCAACGACGAGAGTGCCGGCAAACGACGATCCAATCGGATGCGCAAGGGCGGCACTTGGCTCAAAACCACGCTAGTGCAGTGCGCCTGGGCGGCGGTAAAAAAGAAAGACAGTTATCTGCAGGCCCAATTCTACCGCATCAAAGCCCGTCGTGGCCCCAAAAAGGCGATCATGGCCGTCGCGGCCTCGATCCTTACCGCGATCTACCACATGCTCAAAGACGGCACGATGTACAAGGACCTCGGCCGCGACCACTTCGATCGACGTTCCACTGATCGACAGAAAAAGCGCTTGATCAAACGTTTGACCGACCTCGGCTATGCAGTCACGATCAAGCCGCTCGCTGCCTGAGCCTGTCTGCGGCATCGCCAACAAGAGGAGTTTGTGGCATGGCCTGAGCAGCTCAGTTTCGTGTTAGGTCTTGTGATCTAATTTTCGTCCTAACTCACTGCGCCAGGCCAATTGCAATTCCGCACCGCGCTGCCTTCCGACGCATCGGTGACCTCAATTCCGAGCCATTCATTGAATGCCGACTTCTTCGAGACGGCTTGCAGTTTTGTCAGCGCAGTCTCGGTTTCGCTCATGACTGCACCTCCGCCCATCGGGAGAACAAGCCGAACGAACGTTTCGTTGGCGCGACACTCAGTTGTCTCATTATGCATATTGACGCATAAGCGTATTTATGCATATAGTCAAGGGGCCCCATGACCCGAGCATCGGCGAGACGGAGGGTTGGCGTAGTGGCGCTCGGTGACGCGATCCTCGTATGCCTGACGGAGCGGCCGATGACGGGCTATGAACTCGCCAAGACGTTCGACACGTCCATCGGGTTCTTCTGGAGAGCCGACCACCAGCAGATTTATCGCGAGCTCGCACGGCTCCGCGACCGGGGCCACATTCAGGGCCGCGAGGTCGTGCAGTCGGGTAAGCCAAACAAGCTGGTCTATACCCTCACGTCCGAGGGCAGAGCGGCGTTGCGGCACTGGGCGGCGCGGCCGAGCAGCCCGTCTTCGATCAAGGACGATCTGCTGGTGCGGCTCTACGCGCTTGACAGCGTCGACATCAATTCCTTGCGCGCCGACCTCATGGCGCGGCTGGAGTACCACCGCGACCGTCTGTCCCGCTTCGAACATATCCTTGACAGCCGCTTCCCCCACGGCGCCGCGTCACTTGCGGACACCGGCAGGCTGCTCGTGCTTCACATGGGGCTTCGTTACGAGCATGCCGTGGCGGAGTGGTGCGAACAGGCGCTCCAAACCCTGTCAGCCAACGCCAACGCCACGAATGTCACGCCGATCAACGACGGCAGCCAGCGCGACGTCAAGGGATGACCGTATGGCCTAACGGCTTCAGCCAAGCTGGGCGCGGTAGTAACTTCGACATAACAGGGCCAAGCGGGAGACAGGCCGATGACCAATCACATTCTGAGCATTAGGCACGGAGCCGTGCTGGAAGCACGGCTAAACCGCCCAGAGAAGAAAAATGCGCTGACCGGGGCCATGTATGACGGTATCGTTGAGATGCTCGAACAGGCGAGTTCAAGCAATTCCATTCGGGCGGTTTTGCTGACGGCGGAAGGATCGACATTTACTGCAGGAAACGACCTGGCTGAGTTCATGTCTATCTCTGGCGAACTTGCTGCTTCCCCGCAATCCCGGTTCGTTCGCGCAATTACCAGCGCAACGAAGCCAATCGTCGCAGCGGTGCATGGAGGGGCGGTCGGCATAGGCACAACGATGCTCCTGCACTGCGACCTGGTTTACGGAACTCCCGACGTTAAGCTGTCGACACCCTTCGTAGATATGGGATTGGTCCCGGAGGCCGGTTCAACCCTGCTACTCCCCACCTATATCGGCCTGCAGCGCGCCTCCGCACTCCTGCTGCTCGGGGAGACCCTGGACGCGGAGGCCGCCGTCGCCGCAGGTCTCGTGAACGCGATCGTGCCGGCAGATGAACTCCATGCTTATGCGCTCGAAAAGGCGCAGGCGCTCGCCTCAAAGGCACCGGAGGCGTTTGCGGTGGCTCGCCGGCTCATGCGCGGCAACAAGGCACAGCTTGACGCTCATATGGCGGAGGAAGGGGAGGCGTTCGGACGGGCGGTCCGAGGTCGAGAGGCGCGGCAAGCATTCACCGCCTTCTTTGAGAAACGTAAGCCGGCTTTCTGATTGGCCTTCACATGGAATGCAGGGTTCAACCGGCTTCAAACGGATACGTATTGGCTGGAGCCGTCGCGAGAAGTCGAGCAACTCCCGCCGCCGTGTTTTCGCTGCTGAAAAATAGCGACACATGGCCACGATGGTCGCTCTTCAATTCATCTGAGGTCGAGCGTGCGGGGAACGGTGACCATTTCGGTGTCGGAGCAATCCGCACCTTTTCGACCCGTGTATCCAAAACCACGGAACAAGTGACGGAACTAATCCCCGATCAAAAGCTCAGCTATGTGCTGCTGTCCGGTCTGCCTCTTCGCAACTATCAGGCTGTGGTCCAGCTAAGTTCGCCTGAATTCGGGGTCACGCTGGTCAATTGGACGGCTTCGTTTCAATGCAGGTACGGAACCGGCTGGTTCTGGCGCATCTTCTTGAATCTTATCCTTTCCCGGCTCGCCATGCAGCTAGCCGCGGCGGCGGAGAAGTTGGAACCCGTCGGATTCCTAAAATCTTAAATTTCCATTTCCCTGACTCAAATCCTGCCGAAGGCATGGTGAAGCGACGATGCCTCGGACCGCGAGATCTCCGGCCAGCTTCGCGGTGGCAGCAGGGATCGCGTGCGCGATCGGCGCATCGGCCAGATTCAGTGTAACCCATAGCCTGTTTTCCTCACGGAATGCTTCGAACGTGAGATCGGCACCGCTGCAACGCTCTGTAGCGCCGCTACGAAGGTCCGTGGTCGATTTTGGGTGAAACGATTTGAGTCCCTCACGTCGCCGCGCACGAAGCGCATCAGCGGCCGTAAAAATTTTTGGCTCGTCAGCGAAAAAAGACCTTTTCAACAGTATCTGCCATTTGCAGAAGTTGCTGGCTACCACGTATACTCACTCTTTAGTCCGAGCGTTAGAGCGGTCAATAAGTATCGAACATTGAGAATTTGACATGAAAGCGCCGGTCATTAGAATTTCCGTTGGAAAATTTGAAGCCGATAAAGCCGCCATCGTGGAGGAAAAGTTGCGCGCGAGCTGGCACCTTTGAGACATGCCGACACACACTGAGAACTTTTGTTCATTGGCGTAAACCGGAAGTGGGCGAACTACGATCAGAATGACGACCTAGCCGGACAAAGCTCATATCAGGTATGCTTATGTGAGCGTTGAGCTTCACAAGAATGTTAAGTCCGAGCGATCCACGAACATTTGGGAGTTACAAGTTGGCAGGTTCCGCCGATTGGCGTTATGACTCTCATGAATGCACGCCGGCGCAGCCTCGATCTGATTGGACGCGCATGAGGTTTCGTTTTGCGAACCCGAAGCGCAATCAGACAGGGATGTGGCCCGCGCATCTTGCCATTGCGGTTCTGGCTACGCTGATAGCGGCCGGAAATCATGCGGACGCCGCAGATCGTCGGAGCGAACGCCAGCTCGAATCGATCGCGTCTCGCACAGGCGGCGATCCGATCATGGCGATCGTTTCGCTGCACAACCAGCGGATCACCATCTATGACGCCGACGGCTGGATCCTCCGAGCGCCCGTGTCAAGCGGGCAGAAGGAACGTGAGACGCCCGCGGGGATCTTTAGCGTCATCGAAAAGGATGCGGACCACCACTCGAACCTGTACGACGATGCCTACATGCCCCACATGCAACGCCTAACCTGGTCGGGCATCGCTCTCCATGGTGGTCCCCTGCCGGGATATCCGGCGTCCCATGGCTGCGTTCGGATGCCCTTCGACTTTGCCGCACGCCTGTTCGACATGACCGAGCTGGGCCTGCGGGTGATCGTGGCTCCGACTGATGTGGCGCCCGTCGAGATAGTTCATCCGGCTCTGCTTTTGACGAAGCCGGGTGCCGGCGCCTTGGCCGCCACCCGTACTGCAGAGGCGAATGAAGCGGGCATAAAAGCAGATCAGGCGAGACTCGTTGCCGGGGCGGCCTTCCGCGAGGCCGCGCGGGCAATGGTGCCGGTGCGCGTGGCGGAAAATCTCAAGCTCAGGGCCGACGCGCAATTGGCTGCCGCCGAGACTGCGCTTGGCTCCGCAATCTCGGCCGAGGCAAAGGAACAGGCTGAGCGCGCCAAGGCGCAGGCAGTGGCCAAGATCGCCGATTTGCAGGTGCAATTGGCCGCCGCAAAGGCGGAGCTGCAACCGAAGCTCGATGCCCTCACGACTGCGCGTGAAGCCTCCGTCGTCGCAGAGACTGCGCAGGTCGCGGCAGCTGAGGCGACGCGCCAGGCGGCGCGCGAGCGTGAGCCAGTATCGGTGTTAATTAGCCGCAAGACTCAGCGGCTTTATGTCCGACAAGCCTTTGAGCCCATCCTCGAGAGTTCGGTCACGATCCGGGATCCCGATCGTCCTATTGGCACGCATATTTTCACCGCCCTGGAACGGACAAACGGCGAGACCAACATGCGATGGAACGTCGTCTCGTTGGCCGGCGGACGTTCGTCCGGCGTGGCCCAGTCACAGGCCCCGGCGGGTGAGGGACATGGTCGCGACGTCGAGCCGGTACTTACGGATCCGGGCAGTGCAAAGAGCGCGCTCGACAGGATTGTCATTCCGCAGGACGTGTTGGATCGTATCACAGGGGTAGCGCCAAGATCTTCCCTTATCATCACGGACGAAGCATTGAGCTCCGAAACCGGCAAAGGCACGGATTTCGTGATCATCTTGAGCGGCGAGCCGCAAGGAGGCATCAAGTTTCGACGACGCGGTCCCGATCCGGAGGCCGAATTCCGTTACGATGTCCCACGTGATCGCATGCATTATTGGCGCTCGCCCTTCGCGGTTCCGTATTCCACCTGGTAAGCCTATTGTTTTCACTTCCGACACGTTTGAGACATCTTTTTATGTCCGTCGTTGGGTCACCTACTGAGGGTGAACCGAACATAGCCGTTGATGATCTGATGGACGCCTGGAGACAAATCGGGGGTTTCACGACTGGGACCAGGTTTACCCTTGCACCTTACTGCCGGACGGGGCGCGACGGCTTGACGATCATGGATCGAATTTGACTTTTGTCACCGTGGGATAAGTGCGAGACATCAACGTCTGCTATCGAGGGCAACCCGGAAAACATATGCTCGTACTAAACTCTTCTCAGTTTGACCCGATACAGACCATCCCCCTTGGACAGCTCACAAGGCCGAAGCCCGCCCGAGTGTTCAAGCAAAACGGCCTCAGTGCGGGGGAATCTGAGGCCGCTTGAGACCTCCCGCCGGGCGGTGGGCAAAATGTGGACCGGTCGGTGGCTTGGCTTTCGGAGGTAGGATCTCCGATTCGCTAGGGACCAAGAACCCCCAAGATGAATCGTTCGGTGCTAATTTGAAATATTGAGTGTCTTACAGTACCACCGCGCTGCGCACGTCGGGATGTTGGTTCGGGTAATCGGAGGAGACCCGTCGTGTGCGAGGGTAGCGCCTCAACGTTGCGACAGGCGGCGGCCAAGGCGGGAGTTGGACGGGGCAATAGGAGCGTTGATGCCAGGTATTCAGCGCCGTACATTTTTCTGCGGAGTAGACGGAGGTTTCTGGCACTTGGATGCCTGTGGATCAATAAGATAGCGTTTCCAAGCGCCGATTCGACTGCGCATAATATTTGATGACCCTCTTCGCGATGTCGATCACCGACATCGCGAAGGAGGACATCATGTTGACCACGCGCAACGTCCGCTTGGCCGCGATCCGCACCTTCATTCGTTTCATTGAGTACAGAGAACCATCCGCCTTGGCGCAGGTCCAGCGTATTCGAGCGATCCCGACAAAGCGTGCCGACACGCGTTTGGTCGACTACCTCAGCCGTGATGAAATGCAAGCCTTACTCGATGCGCCGGCACCAGACACGCGTGACGGCGTTCGTGATCGCGCCATGTTGCACGTGGCCTATTCGGCAGGCTTACGCGTCTCCGAGTTGGTTGGTCTGCGTTTGGAAAATCTCGCCTTTGATCCCCGACTCAGTATTCGGGTGCTGGGAAAAGGACGCCGCAGGCGTGCTTTGCCTCTCTGGCGAGAGACCCCGGCCGCGCTACGAGCATGGCTGGCGCTGCGACCTACGCGGCAAGCACCCGAAGTCTTTCTCAACGCACGCGGTGCAGCGATGACCCGTTCAGGGTTCGAATACATTCTGGACAAGCATGTTCATACCGCCGCACAGCGCGGTCCAAGTCTTTTAACAAAGAACGTGTCTCCACACTGCCTTCGACATTATGTCTCCTTCCTGACTATGTCGGGTAATCCGGAAGCCCCTGCAGATTTGACCGGAAATGTCGGATCAAGTCGCGCGCAGGTCCTGCCGATTACCCAACATAGTTTTGCCCGGATGCAGGAGAGCAACTGTCGCGTCAGTTGAGCGCGGCGATACCGGTGCTTACTCAATTGATTTTCGCAAGTAAGCCGATGTGCGCCTGCCAGAAGGCCTTCTGCAATCGAGACAGAACTATTTGCTTCTCGACGGTGCACCGTTCACGGCTCGTGGCCCTATGCAGGGCTGAGAGAAGGAGCCAAGACTATGTGGCCAGTGACTGGAGAATTTGCCGGGAAACACAGGGCGAAACCGAGAGTACCCAACATAGTCAGGAAGGAGACATAGTAGCGCCTATGTCTCCAACGACATAGCCGACACTCGTGCGCAATGATGATTCTGCAATCGACCGGTGACATCCGCAAAGTGGCCTTGTGGCTGGGCCATGCCAGTACACAAACCACCGAGATGTATTTGCGGGCCGATACCACAATATTGCTCGAGGTTATGAATACGACCACTCCGCCGACCCCTTCGTAAGGGGCAGTTTCGTCCACCCGATCAACTCATCGCACTTCTGAAGGCCGGGTAGTCGCAGGTATTGTTATGCGGTCTCCGCCACCTCAAGGCGCCCAGCCTGTCCCTCGCGGGCTTCCGGTTGGTCATTGCTGACCACGCCATCGGGCTTCCCGTGTTGCGTACGCTTTCCTTGTGTACATGCTGTCGCCACTACCCCGGCGCAGCGGCTGGGCGTATTCTTCGCTCTGCTCACCCAGCGGTATCAGCCTTCCCGGGGTCGGCCTGCGCATTGTCCTTTTCGAGGATTGCTCAGCGTTCACTCGCGTTACGGCCTGCACACTCGCGCTGTCACCTATTCGTGACACGCTAATCGAAGGCTTCGGCCACTTCGTTGCCTCCATGACTGCTCCGATTGCTTCCGGCTGGAGCGGTTGCCGGGTGAGGTTCGCACCCACTGGAAAGCGCCGCCTTGTCACGGCGCACACCCAACGGAGACACTAGGCCTATCCGGGCGGGCCGCTCGCCGTAGTTTGATGGCCCTTTGGTGAGTTTTAAGACTATGGGACTTTTTTTGACCAGAGAGAGGGGCCCGGTGCACGGTCAGGCGAGCGGGCTGGCTGCGAAGTAACTTGAGGCTACGTCTTGTGTCCGCCCTGGATGGCACCTCTATTCGCTTCGATATCTTGTTAGGATCGTCCGACCCGAGACCGACAGCCCAGCGGGGCCCAGCCGCCGCGGTTATCCGGCGGGCCGAAACGGGCGGCTGGAACTTTATCCGGCGCGGTGGGTTCTGGTATTCGGGCGCGGTCTGTTTTATTTACGCAGGCTGGCGCCAGGAATATTCTGCAGAGAACCGCGCGTCCGTCGAGGGAAGGAGCTTTCCCGTGATGGAGCCACCTACCAGGGTAGGTAATCGACTGTTAGCTGGGTTGCCTCCAGCAGATTTTGATTTGCTCGCTCCTTACCTCCGGAAAGTACCGCTTGGACGCGACGCGGTGCTGGTACGATCGGGAGATCCAATTGAACAGATCTATTTCCCCGAGAGCGGGACGATCGCGTTCATCATGGACTTGCCGAACGGACAAACGGTTGCAACCGCGGTAATTGGGAATGAGGGAGCCGCGGGCCTCTTGTCCGCGCTGGGACCCTCCCTCTCTCCGTTGACGGCAGTCGTACGGGTGGGCGGGACCTCATTGCAAATTTCTCCAGCACGATTTCGTGCGGCCCTCAACCGCAGTAGCGCCGTCCGACATGCGGTCCAGATCTACACCAGCGCGCTGCTCGCGCAATTCCAGCACGTGGCCGCCTGCAATGCGCTACACTCGGTCGAGGCCCGCTTGGCCCGGTGGTTGCTCCACATCCACGATCGAGTTGGCGGTGACTTCCTGCCGCTGACGCAAGAGGCGCTTTCGGAGTTGCTTGGAGTACGACGAACGACCGTGACGCATGTCGTGCGCAGGCTCCGGACGTCGCGTGCCATTCGATCTAATCGGCGGGGCTTGATCGAGATTGACAGACCGCGGCTCGAAGCAGTGGCATGCGAGTGCTACGAGGTCATGCGCCGCAGAATTGATCGTATTGTTTCGCCGGAAGAAATGAAGCCTCGCAGTCACGCCCCGCCGGTGCACAAAACTCCCCGCGCTCGAGATCCCCTTTTGGCCAAGGTGGATGAAGCGCAGCGGGACAGGCCAACCCACGGGGCGACTAGCCATCGGCCAAGAGGCCATTGACGCAATTGACTAAAGGCCAACGCGTTTTCGTCATTTCTCAACGGCTCAGCGCGGATCGCAGGCCCAAATGTAGCCCCTCAGCACATCATCTCCGCTGTCTAGCTCGGCTCGTAAACCCAGGCTTCCTTGGCGAACCATTCGTGATTGGCTTGGCAGATTGAGCAGTAGGTGCGCGCGAAGAACACCGCACTGCGTCGAAACCTCTCCCGATCCGCTTTGATGCCCGTCGAGATCTCGCGTCCCGTTTGAGGGCATTTGATCATAACGATGCCCATCTTGATCCTCGCTGTTTCGCTCTTGTGTCGCAGCAACGTCTCCGTTCGCCATCGGCTGGACGGCACCTCTTCTCGCGGAGGCGCTTGTTCCAGCCGATCCCGGCGGCCTGCAAAAGTTCGATTTAGGAGGCCTTCTGAAGGACTCTGGTGAAGCTCTTCTTGATCGGTTCGGCCGTCTCGGTCGCGACTTTCTGAGCGAGCTCCCAAAGTTCCCTGTTCTGCGCGGACGTTGCTTCGAAGTTCTTGCGGCTCTGCGTGGCTGACAGTTTTATGATTTCCGATAACGACTTCGTGTCCATGAGATGGGTGAGAAAATCGAAAGCGGAGTTGGTGTTGACACCCGAGATCTCGATGACTTTGACCCCGTAGTCCGCGGCGCCCTTTGCGTTGGTCGAACAGGCTTCTCGGAGAATGTCAGCTATCTCCCCCGAGGCAGCCTTTATCTTCTCGCAGTTGTCCCTCGCCCGCACAACGCCCTGCTCGGCGATCCCACGGAAGATTCCCGGCATCGCGAAAAGCGGCATGTCAAAGCCTCGCTTTTCGTTCGCTTCGATCTTTGCATTCGGCGTATTGGTATTCACTTCGACTTTCATATTGGCATCGTTCACGGGGTTTTCATCCTTTCAAGCGAAACTATAATCAGCAGTAATCGGATTTGCGTCCCGGACCTTCCGAGGCAACTCCACCATGGTCAGGCGCTGCCGCGGATAACCGCCTTACGCCTGCCTGACCAGGGTATGGCTGACTAACGTCGGAGCTTCCGTTCGCTTTCTGACTCTCACATCGGATTTTTCGATAATCGGGATGTCTTGCGCGGCGAGGAGTTCGGCACAGCCGGCGCTTGCGCGACAGCTTCCTGGCATCCTTATTGTCACGCAATTGTCACGCAACTTTCACGCAGTTCGTGGCGGTGCCGTCGAACGCGACCTTGCCTAGTTTTCCCGACGACGGAGCTGCTCGCCACTGGCCCATGCTAGGCGTCGGCTGACGTCCGTTCGTGGCGCGAACCGAACCACAAGCGATGTCCGCAGTTCGGTCGCTAACGGGGGTAGACCGGACTTGGCACGGACCGACCATCTCGGTCGCGAATGACCCACAGCAGGCGTGGCAACTTCGACCGAACGGAAACGCTTCTGGTCAATTCCTGGATCGAGGGCAGACGTTCGACCTGCTTCCTTAATATCCATCGCCCCAACGGTACTGCCACGCGATGCCGACAGCACTGAGTTCGCTTCCTGTGCGAGTCGTAATTCCGGTGCTGGCAGAAAGCTTCAGCGAGTTCTGTCGGTCGATCGGCAGAGCGAGGGTGAAGCCAGCCCGCGTGTTCGCTTGCTCGTTGTCACTCTTTATGCCGTTGAGGGCCGAGCGGCCGCCCGCGAAATAGATCCCGTCCAGCGCCACCCATATGCCGGACTGGAAAGTATAGAGGATATGTCCCTGCACGGCATAGATCGGCGACTGCGAGAAGGTGTTGCCTCCGAAGAAGTCGGTGTTGTCGCTGAAGACTGTCACGCTGGGGGCGACCTCGAATGTCCATGGACCCCAGGCTTTTGAAATCCCGAGTTCGGGTTTGAACGACCAGCGATTGTTGCCGAGGTTGAGCAGTTTGCTGTCGTCGTACTGCCCGAGCGGTGCGGAGACCTGCAGGCTCACTCCGACAATGAGATCCTGCCGGTAACTCGCGAAGTCCTTTGCCGAAAGCGCGGGCGCTCCAAACAAATTGACCGAGACACGAAATCGCGGGTCACCCAAGCCCGACATCTCGCGCTCGCGCGGCTGGCCGTTCAGGAAGCCCTGCGCGGCGAAGGACGACGCCGGCACGATCACATCGAACTTGGCCGACTGGCCCCAGACATCGAAGGACCGAACATAGGCCAGCACCCCGGTATCGGAGTGGAATTTGGCGTCGGCGATTGCCGTGTCGGGGTCGAACGCTATCTTGCCTTCGGAGTGGACGTAGCCCGAGATCAGAAAATTCAGTCCGACCGGCGTATTCGTATACGATCGTGGCTCCGCCTCCTGCGCCTTCGCGACCCCCGACACTGCCGCGATTATTCCGAACGCCAGGCAAAGCGAAAGCCGGTTCGCGCCGCGCGCTTCAGGCGCATCGCACCTTCGATCGACCATGATAGGCGCGTCACCGATCGCCCGTTGTAAGCCAACGCAATACCTGTTCATCGAAGTATCCTACCAACCATCCTGGTTGGATCAATGGTTCGGCGGCCCGCTGGCGACCTTGATGTTCGGGCTTGAGAACCAGCGTTGGGACTGTCATTCCTCACCTCGCCGCGCCGATAGCCCGGTAAAATTGTATTTCAGTGGCCCAAAAAGACTTTCGCACACTATCCGGGGCAAAGCAGACTTGGCCTGTAGCATCGCCGCCAGTCCTGTGATCGCCCCATTTGATCGAGTAATACTGAGCACGTCCAGATGCAGCTCATCGCAATCACATCATAGCGCCTTCACGGTTAGGGACCCGATCAGCATTTCTAAATCCACCCCTCCCAAATTTCAGCCTGCGATCTGCTTTTCGATTTCGGGGGGTGGTTTGGAGTTTATCAGGGTTGTCATGAGGGACCTCCAATCTGGGAAGACGAGATAGGCGGTGATGGTTCGGACGTGTTCGAAGAAGCGTTTTCTGGAGCGCTTGGCCTCGCGGGCTTTGACCCATAAATCTTCGAGGCAGTCGCAGACGGTGTGCATGGCGAAGGCCAGCAGGTTCATGGCGGCGAACAGCATAGCGAGGTTCTGTTGGCCGTGGCCGAAATTATGTTCGAGATGATAGCCGTTGTTTTTGAGGATGTTGAAGCTCTCGTTCTCGATTTTCCAACGCGCCCTGGCGCAGGCGGCGATCTCGGCGACGGTCTCGCGCGAGACCTCGAGCGAGGTGACGAAGGCGCCCTCGTAGGTCGTTTTGCCCTTGGCGTCGCTGATGGCGAGGCCGATCCAATTGACGCTGAGGGCGTCCTTGCCGTCGCGCAGCGGCGCCTCCGAAAACCAGCGGTAGCGATAGGTGAGCTTCTTGCCGCCCTCTTTACGCAGCTGCGAGACTTCATCGAACGTCGCGCCATTCATGAAGTCATATAAAGTCTTGTGGGAGTCGGGCTTGGCCGTGAACAGGAAGTCGGCGCCGTTCGCCAGCGCGGCTTCACAGATCGGCTGGCAGGCGAACAGATCGTCACCGAGATAGACGGGGCGCAACTCCTTCATGCGCGCGCCATACGCCGCAAGCCAGCGCTTGGCGGCGTTGCGCTCGCAATCCTGTTTCTCGGCGCCGTCCGGCTTGGCGATGAACTCGGGCATCAGCGGCACGACCATGTTGTGGCCGGGCGCGACGAGTGTCGCCGCCAGCATCGAATGGTAAAATTCGGTCTTGCCGTTCGAACGCTTGCGCGTTTGGCACTGCGGACAGCCGAGCTTTTGCGAGCAGAAATATTCGGTTCCATCGAGCGCGATCAGCGCGCGTCCGCCAAGGCGCTCGAATTCTTTCATGCCGCCCCGCGCGCGCAGCGTCGCAATCACTTGATCGAACGAGGATTGCAGATGCGAGGGATGAACTGGGTCGAGCATCGAACGGATGTGATTGTCCGTCGGAATTTTCGCCATGCCGAACAGAGTATGGCAATTGGAGGTCTTGCGTCCTTCTTCGAGCGAACGCTGATAGGAAAGGAACGACTCCGACTGCATGAAAAACAATGAAAACGCCGACAGGCCGATGTCGGCCATCGAATAGTCCCCCGCCCCCTTCCGTTTGTCCGGAAAGGCCGCACAGGCGTCATGCAGTCCGGTCAGGAGGCGGTCGAGAATCAGCACCCCAACCTTGAATCAGAAACCCAAGCCCATGAAAACCAAAAATTTCAACCCAAGACACGCCATTAGCCGCCATTTAGAATTGCTGCGGCACCGCTCTTGCCCTTGACGCTCACGAGAATGGACCCAGGGTGTGCTCATTTTTCTGACCCACCAACCTGGCGCGCTCTGGCGCGGCTCCCTTGGGCATTCTCGCGCTGGACACACTCCAACGTGGCCGTCGGTTGGCCGAGCGTGGCCGGGTGATGGTCCCTTGTAAAGACTGGCCTTCGGCCACCGCCTCCGGCGGCTGCGGTCTTGACTAGGGACCATCACCCGGCCCTCGTTTGCCACCAAGAGATCGACGGAGGGCGGGACCGTCGGCGCGCGCCAAACAGGGGGAACGGGTGGGTCCGCTTTTTTGAGCACACCTGGGTCCATTTTCATGAGCGTCGAGGCTTGCGGGTGGCGCTGTCGCCACAGCTCTTCTTGAAGTCCTTTTCCACAAGGGACTCTCGAAGAATCGAGGGATGTCCTCGCCAGGGCAATGAAGAGCCTCGCCCCGGTCATGCAGACCGAACCCGGCCATCATGCCTCCCAAATCATCGGAGCCCGCAAAGGCGCCAAGCAACATCATGCTCGCCCTGACCGCGTAGGACCCGATAGGTTCATTTGGCGCTCTGCCCGAAAAACGTTACTATACGGGTTTGCAATCCATTGGCGTCCACTCGACGTAACGTTGAAATAGCGTATCGCTGTCTGAATTTGCGGAGCGTTGTTCCAGTAGAATTGCGGATACTTGTAGACGACGTCTGCCGGCGCATCATAGCCAAGCGTTTTGTTCAGACCGATTTTTTCAAACTCGTAGAACAGTGCATTCGATTTTTTCAGGTAGTTGGGATCTCCAAGTTGGCCGATGAGATCGGCAGCGCGCAACAACAAACCCTCCTCTTCGATGAAATGGTCGTTCGAAGATGCCGTATAGGGAAAGCGCGTATATTCGATTGCTCGGGCAATTCGGCTGGCGTCAACTTCTGCGGCGCCGTCGAGGCGCTCGAAGACGAACAACTTTGAACGGTCCACATGGTAGGGTGTGAGCGCGGCATCGGACGATCCTCGTGGCAGACAAACAGTGCGACCGCTGAGATCTGCAATATAGGACTCGTTATCATCTCCCTGCACAATTCCGCGAACGTATCCGGTGTCATGGGTGAGGCAGGCCAAAATGAAGTTCGCATAATCGCCTGGTGGGATCTCGTGCCAGGCAAGGGTAACATGCATTGAGTGCTCAATGTTGTGATACAGGGCGTCGCTGTTGCCAATGCACTCCAATGTCAGTCTCGCTGCAAAAAGGAGAATTTCTGCCAGGTTGGCCTGCGAATCGCCAAACCGACTTTTAGTTCATCTGAATACCTCCTGATAACGCCAAGATCGTACATCATGTCTCCTCAGCCAGAACGTAGCACGGCGCGGCGGTTCGCCTTCTGCGCCGGGCGCGCGTTCATCCCATAGAGCTTGGCGAAACCGGCGATGTCCGCGTCGGCGACCTGTATGGGGTCGGTAAGCAGCAGCCACTCGACGGTTTCGGAGCAGGGAGGTGTCGTCAGCGAGCCAGGATAGCGATAGTAGGCGAGCCGCCCGGGCAGGAGTCCGTTTGGGTTGATGGCCGGATCGGCCTTGACGGTCTCACCTTCATGCGTTGGCATGGTTGCGATGATCTTGCTGAATACCGGATTGGGCTTTCCCGCCACCATCAGCGCACCGACCACGGCGAGCGCGCCCGAAGCATGCGCATGGACAAAATGCGCCTCCATCGGAAAGCTCTTGCCGCGGATGAGGTGCTCGCTCGGACGATGGAAGTGAAACTGCAATAGCCTGTAGGGCCCGCCGCCGAAAGTGAGCGTGTTGCCCTTGGCGGTATTTAGTTGGATTGTGTGACCGTTGTTGACAATGGCGTCGGCGGTCTTGCCCCAGGCGATCCTGAGCGGCGGCAGTTGCGCTTTGATCGACCCGATTATGTCGATTGGCGATTGCTGGCTGCCAACCGAGCAGACGTTGCTCGCGGCGTCGAGATCGCCCCACTTATCGGGGCCAGTGGTGCCTTCGTAGGTCCAATGCGTCTCTTCGGCGGCGAAGCCGGTGGACGCGCAGAGCGGGCACAGTACGAGCCCGCTCAACGCTTTCAATGCGTCACGACGGTTCATTCGATCCTCCTCGACGGTTGAACAAGGTCAGCACGAGTGCCGCGCTAGACTTCCGAGGCCGGGCGCGCTTCGGTGCAATTGGGAGCCTAGCAAGGAGGTTCGACAAAACGACGGATTGATCTAACTCAAAGAGCGTAATGCAGTCCAACCCGATCACCTCACAACGTCCTGCGCATGCGTCGGTGATTTGGACCACTGATGCTGCGGCGCATCCGGCGGCGGTTGAAGATCGGGCGGTGCCTGGCCATTGGGAAGGCGATCTTTTCTCCGGGCCGAACAACAGCTACGACGAAGGGCATCAGTAGCCGGCGTCCCCCGGTCGACTGCTGAAGGACGCCACGGCGCGGAAGATCATCGGCATCGAGGTCTGGCTGCCCATGCAGGCCAACTGGAACGAACCCGCGCAACACGGCGGCCGGCAATCTGCGTAATCTTTTCGGCCATTACTGATTTGCAAAGGCTACAACAGCGGGTTGAGCTTGACACAGCACGTTAGGCTCTGGACGGCTAGCCAATAAGCCTTGAAAACAGGAATCAGCGTTCGACGTATTGGACGATTGGGAAGATTGAAGCACGGGCGGGTCGCCGCTAGGTCAATCTCGGAGCCGCATGCCTACATTGGTGAGCTTAGGGAGAACAAGATGCGATCCAAGTTGTCCTTTGCAATCGTACTTTTGTCGACGGTCCTGGTCGTAGGCGTGCTGTACGTGAGCTACCGCTTAATCGACCCGCTTCCGCCACGTCATTTCGCAATCGCTGCGGCGGGAGCGGGCTCCGGTTACGAAAATTTTGCAAAGGAATATGAACGGATACTTGCACGGTACGGTGTTGAGCTGGAGATCCGGAACTCTTCCGGTGCTTTGGAGAACCTTCATCTGCTGCGTGATCCCGCCACCGGGGTGCAGGCGGCGCTCACTACGTTCGGCACCACAAAACCCGACGATGCAGACATCCTCTATTCACTCGGCGGACCATTCGACACCCCAATATTCATCTTCTACAGGAACACGGAGCTTCTGACGGTCTTTGCACAATTCCGCGGCAAACGCCTCGCAATTGGCATGCCGGGAACTGGCCTGCGGTTATCGATGTCAGAGGTGCTAAAAGTCACCGGCGGGTGGGATTCTTCAAATGTGCTTATCGATTTAGATAACGCACAGGCAATCGAGGCGTTGATCGCAGGTCGGGTCGACGTGGTGGTCGTTCCAGAGCTGGACATCGGTTCTGTGGAACGTTTGCTTGGAGCCGCCGACATTCGGTTAATGAATGTGGCCCAAGCTGAAGCGATCGCCAAAACGGTTCCTGGACTCAAACATGTCGTGTTGTGGCGAGGTCTGATTGATTTAGGCCGTGACATTCCCAATTCGAACATTGATCTGCTTGCCTTTCGGAACAGATTGCTCGTGCGAAAGGATCTTCATCCCGCCTTGCAATACCTATTGCTCGAAGTAATGCGAGAAGCCCATTGGGCGCCGGGACCTTTCAATACTCTCGGTGAATTCCCCGCCGAGCAGCCCAATGACTTGCCCCTTTCTCCAACGGCTCAAGCGTTCTACCGCTCCGGCCCGACTTTGTGGCAAAAATACACATCATTTTGGCTCAGTTCGCTGCTCAATCGAATTGCATTCTTCGTGATTCCGGTCTTCGTTACGCTCATTCCCATCATTGGTTTTGTCCTTACGTTCCACAGATGGCTTTACATGCGCCCGTCTGAACGGGTTATGCGACCGTCACAGGCACCGCAGCAGTCGGACGACCAGGAATGACATCGAGGCGGTTGCAGTAGTAAATGTCACAACGGCCGGAGATGGGTTGCCGCCTCCGCGGATGTAGGCTTCGCGTTTGCGTCGCTTGTACTCTTCGGGATTCCGCCGGCCCAGATCCTCGTCGCGCGCAGTCACTGGATCGACAATGCCCCGACAGAACAAACAGGACGCCCGCGGTGTCAGCACTGTCGATAGTCGGGCTCATCACGGACACCCGCATGTCCGACGTAGGGACGCCGACTATAACCCTACCAAGCCCTGTAGACATTTCATTCAATCACCCGCCTTCGCTGGATGTTTCGGACGGATTTCCGAAGTCGTAGTCTTTGAAGCAGTGGCGGGCTATTGCGGCAGCCAAGGCGGAGGCCCGCTCGGGCCGTTCAGTTGATCTTGACTGACGATAATGGCGACCAACATCGATTTATCTTAGAAACATTTTTCAATCGATATGATGCTCTAACTTTGGGTGTATATTCTGGCCCGAAATTGCGGATGCTCGCGGCTTCGGCTCAAAACTGCGGTGGAGCCAGGTAATGCGGCAGGTTCAGCATTCTAACAAAGGGCCGACTTCGCTCTGACCGACCGATGTCACATATTTCACCAGATCGTGCGTAGCCCTGCGCGACAAGTCCCCCTGCCACCCTATCAGGACCACGCACTTCCGTCACAACTAGCTCACAGGTCGTCGCGCGTTTGTGGATCGAGAAACTTGACCTATGGGAGGGGGCACAATATCGTAGCCGAGCAACTGGCTATTCTGTGAGCTTCTTGGGTATCGCGCCCCAGGCGACAAGCTCGGCAATCCCGCGCAAATCTGACTTGGTTGCCCTCCGAAGGCAAAGGCCACACGTTCGAATCGTGTCGGGTGCGCCATAAAATCAATCACTTAGCCTAAGCATCGTGATGTGAGTGAAAGTAAAACTCACCACAGACTCACCAAAACATTCGAACTCGGTCGCGAGGTAGGTTCAACGCGGGACCGCAACAAGGATTCGAACCTTCGTATGATGGAAGCAATATCGGCCCGGATGGCGCGTCATCGACGGGCGTCAGCGACTTCGCTTGGATCGGCTGTACTAACAGACGCTGATCTGGGCGCGACTCACTCTGCAAACGAACGCTACAAACTGGCCTGCCGATGCAGCGCCCTCATCTCGGTACAACTGACAAGCTTTCTACTCGTTCTTTATCGGCCACGAACTCAGATGCTCTGCTTGCGTACGAGCGCCCGCTTTGCACCGATTGCGTTGAAAAAGTCCCTTTTGGCTGATGACTGAAAATTCGAAGGACCGCTCGTGCGTCTCACGCGCTTCGATTTGAGGGACCACATCGATTAACGCAAAAGCGACCGCCGGCGCTCGTATTGGTTCTGCAAAGCCTTGCACCGGCTGAGATCACCAACATTCGATATTCGCGAGATTTTCGGAGCCCCTCGATTTTTCGACTTTTCAACAGTATCCGCCATGAGCGGTCAGTTAAAGATCGGCGGCGCCAATTCCGGCTCGCCGAACAAAGTCAACACGCTCTCGAGACATCGGTCGCCTGACCGCGGCGTGAGCGCCTGTTGCGCGCGCTGTCGACGATCACGATGACATCCTGCTGAATAGCCTGGCCACTCTTCGCTCCAAACCTGGACGACGTGGCCCGGCGTGACCTCGCGGTACTGGCGGACCGGCGATTGGTAATTGGGGGACTCATGATTTCGTCGTTCGATACGCCGCGCTTCTCGGTGCGGCGCGCAGGATTCGGGATCGGTACGGCCGCCATAAGCTTCTTCGTATAGGGATGCTGCGGATTGCCGAAGACCGCCGCGCGGGGACCGATCTCGACAATTTCGCCAAGGTACATGACCGCGACGCGACGGCTCATCCGCTCGACGACCGCGATGTCATGGGAGATGAAGAGATAGACAAGGCCCATGCTGGCCTGAAGATCGAGCAGCAGATTGACGACCTGTGCCTTGACCGAGACATCGAGAGCCGAGACCGCCTCGTCGGCAATGATCAGCTTGGGATCAAGCGCAAGCGCGCGGGCGATGCAGATGCGCTGCCGCTGACCACCGGAAAACTCGTGCGGAAAGCGCGAGGCCGTATCTGCCGTCAGCCCGACGCGATCGAGCAGATCGGCAACCCTGTCACGCGCTTGCGATGAAGACGCAAGCCCATGGGCGTAGAGCGGCGCTGCGATCGCCGAGCCGATCGACATGCGCGCATTGAGGCTTGCGAACGGATCCTGGAAGACGATCTGCATGCGCTTGCGCAACTCGCGCGGGGCACGGGGACCTTTGCCAAGAACATCCTCACCGCTGTCCGGCTCGATCAGCCTGAGAATCGACCGGCCTGTTGTCGACTTGCCGCAACCAGATTCGCCAACCAGCGCCAACGTTTCCCCGGCGTGCAGGCTGAAAGATACGTTCTCCACGGCGTGAACGCGGCCCGAGACCTTTCCGAACAGGCCGGAACGGATCGCAAAGCGCGTTGTCAGGTTGGCGACCTCGAGCACCGGCCGCTCGGCGGTGGCTGCCGTGTCCGGTGTCTCCGTCGGCTCGTCCGACGTCCCGGTCACCTTGTCGACGATCGGGAAGCGCATCGGCCGCGCCCGTCCCTCCATGGAGCCGAGACGTGGTACGGCCGAGAGAAGCGCACGGGTATAGGGATGCGAAGGAACGGCGAAGATCTGTGCGCTGTCGGTCTCGACCGCCTGTCCGTCGTACATGACCACGGTGCGGTCCGCGATTTCGGCAACGACTCCCATGTCGTGCGTGAGGAAGAGGATCGACATATCCTCTTCCTCCTGTAGAGCCTTGAGGAGTTCCAGAATCTGCGCCTGGATCGTGACGTCGAGCGCGGTCGTCGGCTCGTCGGCGATGAGCAGCTTTGGCTTGCAGGCCAGCGCCATGGCGATCATCACGCGCTGGCGCATGTCGCCGGAGAAGCGGTGAGGATATTCGTGGAAGCGTGACTTCGCCGCCGGGATGCGGACCTTCTCAAGCAGACGAATGGTCTCGGCCTCGGCCGCCGAGCGCAACATGCTCTGATGGTAGATCAGCGTTTCGGCGATCTGGAAGCCGATGGTCAGCACCGGGTTGAGGCTGGTCATTGGTTCCTGGAAGATCACGGCGATCTCGTTGCCGCGCACATCCTGCATGGTCCGCGCGGGCAGCGTCAGGAGATCGCGGCCGGCGAGCTTGATGCTGCCCTGGACGCGGCCGCTCTCTTGCGGAATAGGCCGCATAATGGAGAGCGCCGTCACGCTCTTTCCCGAGCCCGACTCGCCGACGATCGCCACCGTCTCCTTTGCGGCAATTTCGAACGAGACGTTCCGGACGACGGGAAACCACTGCCCGTCGCGCATGAACGAGGTGGTCAGGCCCGAGATCGACAGCACCTGCGTCCGCGGTTCGCCCAATGAAGTCGCTGCCCGCGGCGGCGTGACGCTGCCGGCTAGGTGGTCGGTTGCGCTTGGGCCAATTCTCATCGTGAGGCTTTCACAAGACGGTTTCAGTACCCGCGTTCAAGATCGACGCGACCCGGCAGGGCTTCGCCGCGGCGGTGGCGATCGATGGTTTCGACGTGAGCAGAATGCGCGGATGGCTCCAGAACGGATGGTCCGCGGGCAACGGCTCGTGTTCGGCAACGTCGAGAACGGCGGCTGACAATACGCCACGGTTAAGAGCCTCGATGAGGTCTCGTTCGACCAGATGCCCGCCCCGCCCGACATTGACGAGTTGAGCACCACGCGGCAGCGCCGCGAAGAGACGTGTGTTCAGGATGCCGCGGGTCTGATCGGTCAGCGGCAGCAGGCAGACCAGGATGTCGGTCTGCGCCAGGAAATCCGGGAGCGCCGGCCCGCCCGCATAGCAGCTGACATCCTTGATGCGGCGAGCGGTTCCAACCGGCAAGCGGGAAGCCGAATGCCTTGAGCCGCTCGAGCACGGTGAGCAAACCGAGCCCTATGACACCGACTCGCCGTTTCGCGGCCTGCGTGAGCTGGATCTCGCGCCAAATCTGCTCCCGCTGCTAGGCGATGAAGTGCACGAGATCGCGGTGCAGCGCGAGCACAGCCATGGTGACGTATTCCACCATGCTCTCCGCGATGCCGGGCTCCAGCATGCGGATCAGCGGAATGTGGGGCGGAAGCCACGAGACATCGAATTGATCGACCCCAGCTCCCACGGAGAACACGAGCTCGAGATTGGGGAAGGTTGCCGCCATATCCTCCGGTGGCATCCAGGCCGCGAGGTAGCGGACCTGCGCGGGGTCGCCGACATCGGGCCAAAGCCGGAATGGCAAGTTCGGGGCACGCGCCGCGAAGAAGCGGGCCCATTCCTCGCCGCGGGTCGGGTTCGCCTTGTAGAGGAATGTCATGCGAGCTGCCCCGGCCCAGTGCTGCTAGAACAGGATGGCCGGCGCAAGTGGCCGGCCGTCGATGAGGCGCACATGGCTGTACGCTGACGGATCGACCAGCGGCGCATCGCCCGTCACGATGTCGGCGGCGAGCTTGCCGGCCGCGGGCCCAATGCCGAAGCCGTGGCCGCTGAAGCCGGTCGCGAGGAAAAAGCCCGGCATGATATCGACGGGAGAAATCACCGGAATGGTGTCAGGCGTGCAATCGATCGTGCCGCCCCAGGCTTCCGCGAGCGCGATGTCCTTCAACGCGGGATTTGACTTGATCAGCGCCGCGAGCGCCACGTTGACAAGCGACATGTCCGGCGCGGGATCGCGCACCCGCTCGGTCTCGAACGGTGACGGCTTGTCGAGGCTCCAGTTGGTGCCGCGCAGGATCTGATCGAAGAACGATTTTCCGAACGACAGCTTTAGCCCCTTGCGGCGGTGCTGGTAGGTCGGCCAGAAGGTCCGCGCATAGCGAAACAGATCCGGCGACAACTCCACGGTGCCCCGGTTGCGCAGCGCCAGCGTGAAGCCGCCATCGAGGCGGCGGCGAATGCAATAGAAGTCGGTGCCAAGAGCGCCCATCGTGATGTCCGGCGCGGGCGTCGTGCGGCATGCGGTGGCGTTGACGAGGCCGATCGGAAGCTCGATACCGTAGCGCCGGCAGAACAGCGACGACCACGCGCCTCCGGCAAGCAGCACCGACTGCGCGCCAATGGTCCCCTTCTCGGTGACGACGGCGCTCACCCGCCCGCCCTGGGTCTCGAGCCCACGCGCCGCGCAGCCCTGATGAATGCTCACGCCGTGCCTGCGCGCGGCGGTCGCGAGCGCAGGCACGGCCATGGATGGCTCGGCGCGCCCGTCGCTCGGTGTGTGCACAGACCGCCGATCCAGGCGTCGGCGTTGCCCGGCAAGCGCTCGGCGACCTCGGCAGCCGACAGGACCTGCGAGTGAACCTGCAATTCGCGCGCGGTCGCGGCCCACTTCTCCCAGGCCGCAAGTTCCGCCGGGTTTTTGGTCAGGAACAGGATGCCGGTGCGCCGAAAGCCGGCGTCGACGCCGGCGTCGTTCTGCATGTCCTCCCACAAGCGCAGCGCCTCGCGGGCCAGCGGGATTTCGGCGCGCGCGCGGCCTTGCTGGCGGCACCAGCCCCAGTTGCGGCTCGACTGCTCGGCGCCGACATGCCCCTTCTCGATCAGGGCAACCGAATGCCCCTTCTTCGCCAGATGATACGCCGCCGAGACGCCGATGACACCACCGCCGATGACGACGACATCAACCTGCGCCGGCAAGCGTTCGTCGCTTGTTATTCGGCTGAGCGGCGGGGACATGAGAACTCTCCTGACAATCGATGTGATCGAAGCGTGTTGGCTCTTCATGGGATGTTCATGCGCGGTCGAGGGCGTCGCGCAGCCCGTCGCCGAGGAAGTTGAAGCTGGTCACGGCAAGCGTGATGGCAACGCCCGGCGCAATCGCAAGCCAGGGCGCGCTGGTCAGATAGATTTGGGCATTGTTGAGCATGTTGCCCCAGCTCGCCTCCGGGATTTCAGAATCCTGCGCAGATGTGCCTCGCCCAGGACAATGATGTGGTCCACACATTCACGCCGGATCGATCCGATCAGCCGTTCGACAACACCATTCTGCCAGGATGAGGCCGGTGCAAGAGGCTTGTCCCGGATGCCCATGGCACGCAGTCAGCGTGTGACGACCGCGCCGCAGATGCGATCACGGTCCCGGATCATGTAGCGCGGAGCCTCGTTCCAGGGGAAGGCCTCCGTGATTTGTCGCGCGACCCAATCGGCGGGCGGATATGCTGTGACATTGATCCAGACAAGATTTTGGGATCGAGCCGGACGATGACGAAAGCATGGAGCACGCCGAAACCGATGGTCGGAACAACGAATAGGTCCATGGCGACAATATCCGGCGCGTGGTGCAAGAAGGTCCTCCATCCATGACTGGGCGGCCCTCGCCGCTTGACCATGTACTTGGCGACGCTCGACTGCGCGACCTCAAACCCGAGCTTGAGCAGTTCGCCGTGGTTGCGTGGCGCGCCCCAAAACGGATTTTCGACGCTCATCCACCGGATCAATACCGCAGCTCCGTCTTGATCTGCGGTCGCCCTCCCGTGGGCGCGACTTCCAACGCCAGCCGGCTCTGTGCCAACGCACGAGCGTCTCGGGCCGGATGATTGTGAGAACCTTCAGGATTGCTGGAAACCAGCGATACAGCTGGAAAGAACCCGCGATCATGGTTCGTGAGCCGAACGCGACCACGCGGCCTGCGCCTCAAGACAATCAACTGATGTCGAAGCACCGCGTTCTCGGCTTCAACCCGTAACTTCGACCTGAACGGCGAGGTCAGGACGGCCGGAGCGAAGCAGAACAGTCCGATCATCCCGCCAGCTTAGGCGATTCCATCGCGGCATCACACTCGGATGAGGTTTTCGGTACACACGGGTATCAATTTTGCAAACCTGATGTTAGCTTGATGGCGCGCGCGCCGATCCACGACGTGCGTGAACTCATCAGGCCACTAAAACACGAGGACGACATGGCGAAGAAAGCGAAGAAGGCAAAGAAGACGGCGGCGGCGACGAAGAAGGTTGCGAAGAAGACGACCGCCAGGAAAAAGAAGTAAGCGCGCGGTTCCGCGCAGGACCGCGACGGCATCGCAACCTCATCATAAAGGTGATGCCGGACGCGCCGGAGACTTCCTCCGGCTCAAGGCGCGGCACAAAACAGTAAGACCGGCCCCATGTGCACACGGCTCGAGCAGCCAAATACTGATGCACATGGGTCCGGTTTTTTGGTCGAACAGGGCCTCGACCGCCCTCACAGAGGACTCCGTTGGTCAGCGCTTCCCACCCGTCCCCCCGCGGAAGCACTCATCAGGGCGGTCTCCCTCCCTGACGCTTGCGCGGTAGCGCCGGGGCTCGACAAAACGTGCGGCCCAGACGCCGCTCTGTTTTACGCTTCGCGGGTATCGCCGTCGACAATACTCGCCTGCCCGGCGACATCATCGGCGTGGGCGCGACCCGTCAGCGCCACGGCGACACAGTCGTAAAAGCGGCCTCCGCAAAACGCACCCTCCCTCTCCTACGGTGCGCCAATAAAAGACGCGACTCGGGCCAGCACCATGACGGTCGCGGTCAGTGTCGTCCCTCCGACCAAAAGCTCCGCAATGCAACGCTCCATCATGGCGGTGCGGTCACCAAAGACGTTGAATACGTTTTCAAGTTAGTTAGCTTCCGAGGGTGGAATAACTCTTCGACGGACTGTTTCGGGTCCTTGATCCGAGAGCGGTCCTTACAATCGTCCTTGTGTGCTTCGAGCTTCTGCAGGAAGCGGAAACGCGGCGATTGGGTCGCGTGCCCCGATCGGCCGTGCTTGGTCATTCCGAAACCCTTTTGGCCCTGATGCGTCATTTGATCACCAATGAAAGCTGTGGGCTCATTGCTTGCGCCTGGGAGCCGCCACCGGACCAAGCTTCATGCGGTTCGCCGAAACCACGATCAGAGAGAAAGAATCGCAGGCGCAAGGTTATCAGTTTCCGCTGCTGATGCTGGTGTCGTATCGCGGTACACCCGACGATCCTGTCTTCTATCATGTGCCTAAAGGCCGCGTGACAGAGCCGGTGTTCCGGGGCATCGGGCTCAGCAACGCCCTGCTCCGACCGCCACCGGCCGATCGGCACGCAGGTCGAACAGGCCGCGACGTATGCGGAAGAGGCCTCGTGCTCATTTGCGCTTCTGTTGTCGCGGGAGGACCTCTAATGGTGAAAGCCGCTCGCCCGACCAGAGCCGATTACTACAGGACGCGCCGACAGCCTGCCACCGCAGGCACTGGTCGTGACGTCGCTCGGCAATGCCTCCTATCTGTGGGCCGCGCTGCATCATGCGCCGGAGAATTTCTACCTGGAGGACGCGATGGGCCTGGCGCTACCGCTGGCACTTGGCCTGGCGATTGCCCAGCCGACGCGTCCGGTGATCGTGGTCGAAGGCGACGGTGCGCTATTGATGCATATGGGCACCTTGGTCACGGTCGGCGCAGTCGATCCCGCCAACCTGACGGTGCTGCTGATCCAGAACGGCGTGCATGCCGCGTCCGGCGGCCAAGCGCTGACCAATGCGGAGCTGGATCTGGCGCAACTCGCCCGTGCATCGGGAATTGCGCTTGCCGACAACATCGCAGGGCCGGAGGCTCTCGCCGCCAAGATACGCGGCAGCACGGCGCGCGACAGTGCCGAATGTCTCGTGCTCGCGACTGAGCCGGATCTCGACGTCGTCCGGCCTCCGACCGCGCTCGAACCGGTGCTGACCAAATACCGCTTCATGACGGCGATCGGCGCGCCGCGCTATATCCCGACGGTGCTCGGCTGGGGCAAGCTCGAAGGCGCGCAGCCGCCAGTATCTGCATAACTGCGCCGAGCCTGCTGGACACGATGACAAAGTTGCGCCGTAGCATCTGGTCCTCGCCCTTCGCGACCTGCCCGATCGGGCCGATAATGTCGCGCGCAAGGCCGCCGATGAGTTGCTCGGACTATTGCAAATCGGCGTGTCATAGCTCCGACACCCCTGTTCCAAGTGCTCGACTTGGCTCTGTGTCGGAGTCCGTTGGCCTATGGTTCCAATCGGTCAGAGGCTAGTAACGCGACATCCAGGCGCGGTCCAGCGACCGGTGCTCCAGCTAGGAGATCGCTCGCGCCGCCCCGCGTATCATGTCGAGGGCCTCGATGGCGAGCGTCGACATCGGCCGCGCCGTCTTTGTGAGAACGACGGCGTCGAAGAAGACATCGGGGCGGAAAGGCCGGAATGCGACGCCGCGTCCAGCGAACTCGCTCGCCGAGAACGGATCCACCAGCGACAGGCCAGCCTTCTCCGCGACCAGGATACAGGCGATTTCGGTGAGCTGCGTTTCGATCAATTGTCGACGGCGAACGCCAGCCAGGGCAGCGTCGATGCGTGAGCGGAACAACGAAGCCAAACCGAGCGAAATGAACGACCGGTCCTCGAAGTCCTTCGGGCCGAGCACGTCGCGCTGCGCCAGCGGATCCCCTTCCGGAACGGCGGCCACTGCCTTGACGGGCAGCGTCTCGACATTCAGACCCTGCCGCTCAACCGGAGCTTCCGCGATCCCGAAATCATAACCGCCGCTTGCGACCCCGTCGGCGATGAGATGGGATGGCAGGCCATGCAACGTCACGGCGATTTCCGGCCGGCGCGCCACGAACCGCCCGATATGGCGCGTCAGGAAACCGCACGTTACCGCCGGCATTCCGGCGATGCGCAATGAACCGGCGCGCCGGACGCGCAGCTCTTCGGCAAAGAGCGATATCCGGTTCAGTCCTACGAATGTGCGCTCCACCTCGGCGAACAGATGATGCGCCTCGGCGGTCGGCTCCAGCCGATTGCCGCGCCGCTCAAACAGGGCAAGCTTAAGGGTGAGTTGCAGATCGCGAATGAGCCGGCTGACCGCCGGCTGGGTGACATGCATCGTCGTGGCCGCGGACTTTACACTGCCAGTGACCATCACGGCACGAAAGGCCTCGATCTGCCTCGGATTGAGCAATGTGCCATAGCGCCTAGTGGAATGCCATCAGCATAACATTTCGGTATTCCATAGGCAAAAAATTCGATTTGACATTATCTGCTGCGCTTGAAAACGTTGAGGACCTTCAGTATCGGACACGACAGGGAGCCTCCTGGCATGCGTATCGGCTTGCTTTCTGCGGCGGCAACCGTCGCGCTCGCACTCGCCTCGGCCAACAGCGCCCTCGCCGAGAGCAAGACATTATATGTGGCGGCCTACGGCGGCTCGTTCGAGCAGACCTTGCGCAAGGACATCATCCCGGCTTTCGAAAATAAGTACGGGGTAAAAGTCGAATACGTGGCGGGCAACTCGACCGATACGCTCGCCAAGCTGCAGGCCCAGAAGGGCAATCAGCAGATCGACGTGGCGATCGTCGACGATGGTCCGATGTATCAGGCGATCGCGCTGGGATTCTGCCGCGAGCTATCCAAGGCGCCGGTCTATGGCGACGTCTATGACGTGATGAAGTTCTCGTCGAACAAGGCTGTCGGCCTTGGCATGGTGGGTACCGGCATCATGTATTCGAAGAAGGCCTTCGAGGAGAACAAGTGGCCGGCGCCGACGTCCTGGGAAGACCTCAAGGATCCGAAATTCACCAAAAAGCTCGTGATCCCGCCGCTCAACAACAGCTACGGGCTGCATGCCCTGGTGATGATGGCGAAGCTGCGCGGGGGCAGCGAACAGAACATCGATCCCGGTTTCAAGGCAATCAAGAACGAAATCAATCCGAACGTCCTGGTCTACGAGCCTTCGCCGGGCAAAATGACCGAGTTGTTTCAGTCCGGTCAGGCCGTGATCGCGGTGTGGGGCTCGGGCCGCGCCAAGGCGCTGGCCGACACCGGCTTCCCGTCCGCCTTCATCTATCCGAAGGAAGGCGGCGTAGCGCTCGGCATCGCCGGCTGCGCGATAGCGGGCGGCAAGGACCAGCCCGAGGCTGAAACATTCATTCAGTTCATGCTCAACCCCGATATGCAGCGCGCGCTCGCCAAAGGCGCCGGCGACGGCCCGGCCAACAGGACAGTCGTCTTGACGCCGGAAGAGGGGGTTGGAATGCCCTATGGCGACGAGGTGAGGAAGCTCATCGCAGTCGACTGGGACGTCATCAATCCCGTGCGCGACGAATGGAACAAGCGCTGGACCCGCGAAATCGAACGTTGACGCCGCGATGCATGCGCCTCCCTCATGATTGGCATGTGAGATGCCCGGCTCTGAAGCGGCTTGCATACGCGCTTCGGATTCCACTCAGAGAATCCCGATGTCATTTCTCGTGCTGCAGTCCCTGACAAAGCGCTTCGGCGACACCACCGTCGTCGATGGCTTGTCGCTGAGTGTCGACAAGGGTGAATTCGTGTCTCTGCTTGGCCCTTCCGGCTGCGGCAAGACCACCATGCTGCAGATGATCGCTGGCTTTGTCGAACCATCCGCCGGTGCAATCAGCCTTGACGGACGTGATTTGACAAAAATCAAGCCGGCGGCACGTGGCCTCGGCATCGTGTTTCAATCCTACGCACTGTTTCCACATCTGACGGCGGCCCAGAACGTCGCTTTCGGGCTCGAAATGCGCGGCGTCGCGAAGCCGCAGCAGGTGAAACGGGTCGACGAAGCGCTGGCGCTGGTTGGACTGTCGGGCCTTTCCGATCGCTATCCGCGGCGGATGTCCGGCGGCCAACAGCAGCGCGTGGCGCTCGCCCGCGCACTCGTGATCAAGCCGGATGTGCTGCTGCTCGACGAGCCGCTTTCCAATCTCGATGCCAAATTGCGCGAGGAGATGCAGGTCGAATTGCGTCAGATCCAACGCACCGTCGGCACCACCACGATCCTTGTCACCCACGACCAGGGCGAAGCCATGGCGCTGTCGGATCGGATCGTGGTGATGAACAGCGGTCGGGTCGAGCAGGTGGCACGGCCGACCGAGATATATCGTGCGCCCGCGACCGCGTTCGTTGCCAACTTTCTCGGCAAGACCAACTTGCTGCCGGCGAGCATCGTGGCCAGCACGGCCAGCATCGGCGCGAGCCGTTGGGCGGCGGACGGCATGATGGACGGCGCAGCGAGCGCGAGCGTGCGGCCCGAACGCATCACGTTCGGCGATGGCGAGGGTCTTGCCGGAACGGTCAAGGCCAGGATCTTCCAAGGGCACCATTGGCTGGTGCAGGTCGCGACCGAAGCCGGCCCCGTCCTGGTGATCGCTCCGAACAACGGCAGGGCGATACCGGATGAAGGCACGGCGGTTCGGCTCACCTGGCGCGCCGAGGACATGATTTTATCCCGCCCGGAGAACGCGTCATGAGCGCCAAGGAGACCGCAAGCGGCGGGCGCGCGCCCTGGCTTCTCACCGGACCCGCCTTGCTTCTCTTCATCGCGATCGTGCTGGTGCCGATCGTCATGACCGGGCTGCTCTCGTTCTATGACTGGGGACCGTACAAGGGCATAGAGACCATCATCACGCTGAAGAACTGGCGCGAGATCGTAACCGACTCGTATTTCTTCCAGATATTCCTGCGTACCTTCCGCATCGCGCTTCTGGTCACCGTCATCTCGGTGCTGATCGGTACGCCCGAAGCCTATATTCTCAACCGCATGGAAAAGCCCTGGCGGAGCTTTTTCCTCGTCATCGTGCTCGGCCCGCTGCTGATCTCGGTCGTTGCCCGGACGCTCGGCTGGGCGCTGTTGTTCGGCTCAACCGGGATCATCAATGTCGCGCTGGTTCGCCTCGACATGGTTGCTTCGCCGATACAATTCATGTTCACCGAGACCGGCGTCGTGATCGCCCTCGTTCACGTGCTGGTGCCGTTGGTGGTGATCTCGGTCTGGGCCTCGCTGCAGCGGCTCGATCCACAGATCGAGAATGCAGCCATCTCGCTCGGCGGCTCCGGTTTCACCGTGTTCCGACGCATCATTCTGCCGCAGGTGATGCCGGGTGTCCTGTCGGGCGCCATCGCGGTGTTCGCGCTGGCGGCGAGCGCATTTGCGACGCCCGCGATCATCGGCGGGAGGCGGCTCAAGGTAGCGTCGACACTTGCCTATGACGAGTTCCTCAACACGCTGAACTGGCCGCTCGGCGCGGCCGTGGCGGTCCTACTGCTCGTCGGGCTCGCCGCGATCATCGCCGGCTCGAACCGGTTCGTGGAACGGCGCTACTCAGAGATGTTCCAATGAGTCGCAATGGCCCCTTCGCCCTAATTTTTCATGCGCTGTTTGTCACATTCGTCTTGGCGCCGATCGTGATCGTCTGCATCGTCGCATTCACGCCTGAAGGCTATCTGTCGCTGCCGACCAGAGGGTTGTCGCTGCGCTGGTTCAGGGCGATCGCCGACTATCCGGAATTCGTGCGCGCATTGCGCGATTCACTGTGGCTCGCGGCCCTGTCCTCGACGATCGCCGTGCTGTTCGCGGTGCCAGCCGCGCTCGCCATCGCGCGCCATCGCTTCGCCGGCCGCGAGGCGATGCTCGCCTTTTTCATGTCGCCACTGATGATTCCGCATGTGGTGCTCGGCATCGCGTTCCTGCGGTTCTTCACCACGATCGGCATCGGAGGAACTTTCGTCGGGCTGGTGCTTTCGCACATCGTGATCGTGATGCCGTTCGCGTTGCGCCTGGTGCTTGCTGCCTCTATTGGAATGGACCGAGCCGTGGAACATGCGGCGATCTCGCTAGGCGCGGGACCCATTACCGTGTTCCGGCGCGTCACCCTGCCGATGATCCTGCCGGGCGTGGTGTCCGGCTGGATCCTCGCCTTCATCACCAGCTTCGACGAAGTGACGATGACGGTGTTCATCGCCTCGCCCTCCACCATCACGCTGCCGGTACGCATGTTTCTCTACATCCAGGACAATATCGATCCGCTGGTCACCTCGGTCTCGGCGGCCTTAATCTTTCTGACCGTGATCGTGATGATCATACTCGAACGTCTCTTCGGCCTCGATCGCCTGTTCATCGGGGCCGGCAGATGATCCGCGAAGAGACAGAGATCGCGGTCGTTGGTGGCGGGCTGGTCGGCGCCGCCATTGCCTGGGGCCTCGCCCGACTGGGCAAGCGCGTGACAGTGCTTGATGAGGGCGACGATGCCTATCGCGCGTCGCGCGGCAATTTTGCGCTGGTCTGGGTACAATCGAAGGGGCTCGGGTTGCCCGAATACGCGGCATGGACGAAGCGCTCCTCGGCTGGCTGGGCAGGGCTTGCCTCGGCGCTGAAGGACGAGACGGCAATCGACGTCGCTCACCAACAACCGGGCGGCCTCACGCTCTCGCTGTCCGAAGATGAGCACCAACGGCGCATTGCGCAAATGCAGCGGCTGCATAATCAGCACGAGATGGCGCGCTACCCCTACGAAGTGCTCGATCACGCCGGAACCAGGGAACTGCTGCCGGATATTGGCCTGGAGGTCGCGGGCAGCATTTATTGTCCGCTCGACGGCCATGTGAATTCCTTGAAGCTGTTTCGCGCGCTGCATGCGGCGCTCGCGGCGCGAGGCGCTTGCTATCGCCCGAACCGGCCGGTCGCGGCGATTGCATCGCGCGGCGGCGCATTCGTTCTGTCCGGGCCGTGGGGCGAACTCAACGCCGAAAGAATTGTGCTCGCTGCCGGCATCGGTAACGCACGCCTCGGGCCGCTGGTCGGCCTTGACGCACCGGTGCGGCCGCAGCGCGGCCAGATCATCGTGACCGAGAAAGCCAAGCCGTTTCTGCCCTATCCGATCGTCACGGTCCGACAGACCGACGAAGGCGGCGTCATGGTGGGCGACAGCCTCGAGGAGACAGGTTTCGAGAATGTGGTGACGACACCGATCGTAGCCACCATGGCCGATCGCGCGGTGCGGATGTTCCCGGTGCTCTCCGGTCTCAACATCGTGCGCACATGGTCGGCCCTGCGGGTGATGAGCAAGGATGGCTTTCCAATCTACGATCAGTCTACGACCCACCCGGGCGCATTTCTCGTCACCTGCCATTCGGGCGTCACGCTGGCGGCGAACCACGTCTTCGACATTGCGCCGCAGATTGCGGCCGGCCGGATCACCGACGATCTTCTCCCCTTCAGTGCCAGGAGATTCCATGTTCCGCAGGCTGCCTAATGCCGCGGGCGATACCATCGCCTTTACGATAAACGGCCAGCGCGCGCAGGCGCTCGCCGGCGACACGGTTGCGGCCGCCCTGCTTGGGGCCGGTACCGAGCATTGCCGCACCACGCCGATATCCGGTGCCAGGCGCGCGCCCTATTGCATGATGGGCGTGTGCTTCGAATGCCTCGTCACCATCGACGGCGTCGGCAATCGCCAGGCCTGTCTGATCCCCGTGCGCGCGGGCATGCGTGTCGAAACCCAACAGGGCGCGCGAGACATTGCCGAGGAGTTGCACGCGTGATCTCCGACGTGGAAGCGTTGCCGGCGGACATCGACCTGGCGATCATTGGCGCTGGCCCTGCGGGCCTTGCCGCATCCGCAATCGCCGCGCAGCACGGCCTCGGCACCCTGATGCTGGACGAGAATCCAGGCGTCGGCGGGCAGGTCTATCGGGCCATCACGGCCAATCCGGTGAGGGATCGGGCCATGCTGGGTGCCGACTACTGGCGCGGCGAAGCACTGGCGAAGGAAGCCGTCGCGTCATCCGCGCAACATGCCGCCGGTGCCGCGGTCTGGTCGGTGTCGCCATTGGAATCAGCCGGCTACGAGATCGGCGTATCGATGGCAGGCCGCTCCCGTATGATCACGGCGCAGGAAGTCATGCTCGCAACGGGCGCGCTGGAACGCCCTTTTCCGATTCCGGGCTGGACACTGCCTGGTATCATGAGCTGCGGCGGCGCGCAGACCGCGCTCAAGGCGTCAGGCCTGATACCGGACGGACGCATTGTAATCGCCGGCTGTGGCCCGCTGCTTTGGCTCATCGCCTGGCAATATCTCAACGCCGGCGCATCGATCGCGGCGATCCTCGACACCACGCCACGGGCGAACTGGCTTGGTGCGATGCCGCATCTGCCCGCGTTCGTCGCCTCACCGTATCTCGCAAAGGGCCTGAAACTGATGCTGGCTGTGCGCGCGAAGGTTCGCGTCATCACCGGTGTTGACACTTTGCGCGCCGAGGGCACCGACAAGGTCGAGAGCGTCGTCTACACCAAGGGCAGCCGCGAGCACCGGGTCGCGGTTGACGTTTTGCTGCTGCATCAGGGCGTGGTGCCAAGCATCAATCTATCGAACGCGATCGGCTGCCGACACACCTGGGATGATCTGCAACTGACCTGGAAGCCGGAGACTGACGACTGGGGCATGACCTCGATGCCCGGCCTCACGGTCGCGGGCGACGGCGCCGGGATCGCAGGCGCCGAAGCTGCCGCGGAGCGCGGACGGATCGCAGCGCTGGGCGCCACACACAGGCTCGGCAAGATTGACGCGGCAACGCGCGACCGCGACGCCGCAGCACCGCGCGCAACGCTCGATCGCTTCGAGCGCGGACGGACGTTTCTTGACACGCTCTATCAGCCTGCGAAGGCATTTCGGATCCCGCCGGACGACACTATTGTGTGTCGCTGCGAGGAAGTCACCGCCGACCGCATCCGCGCAACGGTACCGCTCGGCGCCACCGGTCCCAATCAGATGAAATCCTTTATTCGTTGCGGCATGGGGCCGTGCCAAGGCAGGCTGTGCGGCCTCACGGTGGCCGAACTGATCGCCGACGAACGCGGAATTTCGCCACGAGAGGTCGGCTACTACAGGCTGCGCCCGCCGGTGAAACCGATTGCGCTCGCCGAGCTTGCGGCCATGCCCAAGACCGAGGCGTCCGCGAAAGCCATCGTGCGCGTATGACCGAGACCGCGGATGTCATCGTCATCGGCGGCGGCATCCACGGATGTTCGACCGCCCTGCATCTTTCGATGCGCGGCATCCGCGTGGTGCTTCTGGAGAAGGATTATTCGGGCCGCCATTCCTCCGGCGTCAATGCCGGCGGAGTGCGCCAGCTCGCCCGCCATCTAGCCGAAGTGCCGATCTCGGTGTTCTCGATGTCGTTGTGGGAACACATCGCCGATCTGGTCGATGACGATTGCGGTTTCTCGAGCCATGGCCAGGTGCTGGTCGCCGAGAGCGAGCCAGAGCTCGAAGCGTTCCGCGAGCGCGTCGACGATCTCAAACTGCGCGGCTTCATCCATGAGGAGCTGATCGACCGCACCGAGCTCAAGAAGTTGGTGCCCGCCGTTTCGCACCAATGCCCCGGCGGCGTGGTGTCGCGGCGCGATGGCGCGGCCGATCCATTTCGCACGACCCAGGCCTTCCGACGCAAGGCGATCTCTCTCGGCGCGCGCATCCATGAAGGCGTGGCGGTCACGGGACTGCGACGTAACGGCGCGATCTGGCGCGTCGAGACTTCCGCCGGGGCCTTCGAGGCACCAAAGATCGTGAATGCCGCCGGCGCCTGGGCCGACCGCGTCGCGGCCGCCGCCGGAGATCCGGTGCCGCTCGAAGTCATCGCCCCGATGCTGATGATCACTGCGCCGGTGCCGCACTTCATCGACCCTGTGGTGATCTTGCGCTCGCGCAAGCTCTCGTTCAAGCAATTCGCCAACGGCACCGTCATGATCGGCGGCGGATATCGGGCACACCCCTATCGCGATGACAATCGAACAGTGATCGATTGGCGCCAGCTCGCGGATAGCGCCAAGACCGTGTGGGAACTATTTCCCATCATGCGCAGCGCGACCATCGTGCGCGCGTGGGCGGGAATCGAGGCGCGGATGCCTGATGACATCCCGGTGATCGGCCCGAGTGCATCCTCGGAAGGCATCTATCATCAGTTCGGATTTTCCGCGCACGGCTTTCAACTGGGCCCCGGCGTCGGCGCGCTGATGGCGGAACTCGTCGCCACCGGCGCCACGAACCTTCCCATTGCGCCGTTCCGCGTCGATCGATTTAAGGATGGACTTGCAGCGACCGACCACTAGCCGAATAAGGATGAACTAGACCAGGCTGCCCTTGCTTGATGGGGATGACCACTGAGTGAGTAAAAGCTGTACGTCCTGATCACGAAGTCATGGTAGAGTTGTCTTTTGACGATTTCGTCCTGCTGATCATCGTCTTCGCAATGGCCTCGCCGATGACCACGGTTGTGAAGTGCGTGTTGGCCCGGCAGTCGGAAGGCATAATCGACGCATCAGCGACCCGAAGACCGGCGATGCCCTTCACTGTGCCGTCCGGATTGACCACTCCGTCGGCATCATTGAAGCCCCTCATGCGGCAAGTGCCAGCCGCATGCTGGATGTCTCCGGTCTCCCGGCGCAACAGCCCTTCGAGTTCGCCATCCGGCAAGGCCGCTGCCTCCGGCAGGGTCAGATCGGTATCGGTGAGGCGTATCCAGTCCGCCATGCTCGCGCGAGCGCCGGCTGCACGACGAGCACAGCTAATCTTTTCACCGCGTCCATCATGCGCAACATGTCGCGGGTATCTGCAAGCATGTTCTCATCGACGATCGGATCCACCTCCGGATCGACCGAAGCAAGCTTCAGCGAGCCGCACGAGTAGGCGTTGAACAGTCCAGCACCAATTGCTCCCGGATTTCCGACGTCACGATGATTGAAAGCGATCAATATCATGTCGCGCTTGCCGCCGTCAGCAAGACCTGAGGAATTGGTCACGCAACAATTGGTGTGGCGCGTATCCGGGTCGGTGGAGCGAATGTCCTTGCGAAGCTGAACGTCGCCCGGAAAAGCGGATGATCAAAAAAATGACGACCGACCGGCAGATCGCGTTCAACCGCGATGCCCATCGACTTCAGGTCGTCTGCTGGCCCGATGCCCGAGCGCATCAGGATCGCCGGGCTATCGATAGCACCTGCGCACAGAACGATCTCACGTCCCCGAATCTCGGGCGGGGCTTGGCCATCGATGTGAACCCGAACGCCAATTGCCTGGCCATCTTTGATGACGACACGGTCGACCAGCGCCTTGCCGCGAATCTCGAGATTGGCGCGAGCGCGCGCCGGTTGTTTTGCTTGAAAGCGTCGATTTGATTTTCGCGCATGATTCAGTTGCGCGAATTGCGGATCACCACTTCGCACCATCCCGCGGAGACTGTGAATGACCTTGTCGTAACGAGGCTCCGAATTTTCGTCGGAGCAACTAAATGCTTCCACGTATTCGCGGCCTGTCGGCGAAATTGCTTCACCGCACATCGACCCGGGAGCTCGGCGCCGATCGGTACCAGACGTCATCTTTCAACGTTTGAGCCTGAACAGCCAAATCATTCTGCGCCTTGGACGAAGACCAATCGAACATTCTTTTCTTTCGCGAAGAATGGAATTCCAACGAAAGACCGTTAACGTCGATCCATTCGACGCCCCATCAATACAAGGAGAGATCGCAAAGCCGCAGCCATCAAAATTCCACTCTTGCGGCACAATCTGCGATCCAGAGTTGGCGGGAGTTATCTGGCGGCATCGCTCAACTGCAACGGCGGCAGATGGATGGACAGTCATATGCTCGTTGAGATCTCCACGCTGCAGACGGACGGGCAAGGCCCGGAACCAGATGCAAGCGGCAGGCGGCACGTCATCATCGTGGGCGGAGGCGCAAGCGGCGTGTTGCTCGCGTGCCATCTCCTGCGTCGCTTCTCCGACAACATCAAGGTGACCTTGATCGAACGGAATCCGACGATCGGCCGCGGTCTCGCCTATGGCACCGCCAATCCGGCTCATCTGTTGAACGTCCGCGCTGCGAATATGAGCGCCTTTGCCGACGATCCCGATCATTTCTGGCAATGGTTGCTCGCCAACAGACTAACAGCCGTCGATTCTGATCAGTTCTGCTTTGTCTCTCGCCAGCTTTTCGGACGTTATATCGAAAGCCTGCTGCAAGGCCTCACCTATGGAGAGAACCGCGAGCTGGATATTGTCCAGGCCGAATGCATTGCCATCGCTCCCACGCCATCGGGAGCGATCGCGAGGTTGGCGAACGGCTCCAGCATCTCCGCCGACATCGTCGTATTGGCGACAGGAAATGAGACCGGTCAGACGCACCTGTCCAATCTGCTGTACGCGAGCCCTTGGCAGGTTCCGACCGAGGCGAGCGTTCCCAGAGATGGACACGTCGTGATTCTGGGTGCTGGGCTCACGATGATCGACTATGTCCAATCCCTCCTGCGTGGCGGCCATGAAGGGCCAATTACCGCAATCTCCCGTCACGGACTTCTGCCCAGGCCTCATCGTTCCGTTGTGCCATTTCCGATCGATCGCGGCGATGTTCCCTTCGGGGCCGACATCGCCGAGCTTGTTCGCTGGCTTCGCCGATTGATCCGTGCGGCCGAACAGCACGGCGACGGCTGGCGCAGCGTGGTCGACGGTCTGCGGCCGTTCACCCAGGAGCTATGGCAAAGTCTCTCCATCCCGACGCGGCGGAGATTCCTGCGTCATGCACGCTCCTGGTGGGACGTTCATCGCCATCGCATGGCGCCGGAGGTTGAAGAGGCCATCGCCGACGCGATGACGTCAGGCCAACTCGCCATCAGGGCGGGCAAGGCTCAGTCGATCGAACGCAGTGGCAGCGCGGCGCTGGTGAAATTCCGGCGGCGCGGAAGCTCGGCTACGGAAACCATGACCGCCGTCCGCATCGTGGATTGCACGGGTATCAATCCGATCCCGCACAACACGACCAATCCGGTGTTGCGCAGCCTGTTCGACAATGGGCTTGCCAGGGTGGACCCATTGGGGATCGGCCTGGATTCCACGTGCGATTGTGCGCTCGTCGGTCAATCGGGCGAACCGTCCACCCGGATCTTCGCGATCGGGCCTTTGACGCGCGCCGCATTCTGGGAAATCAACGCCATTCCCGACATCCGTGCGCAGTGCCATCGGTTGACGGCCCATATCGCCACCGTGCTTCAAGACAGATAGGCCGGCACACAGATCCCGCCGAGCTTAGAGCTTGGCCGGAAACAAATGGCTGAGCCCGACCAGGATCACGAGCAACACGATCCCAAGACCGAGACTGAAGCTGATCAACTTCTTCTCGATCGGCAGCAGCGGTTCGACCGCTTTGGAGTTTGCCTCGGCCTTCAGATCAGACGATGACATCGAAACCTCCCAAGACGCGGATCTTAACTGGCGAGCGGCGGCTTGAAGCCGCTGAAGAACAGCCAGGAGATCAACAGCCCGACCCAGATGACGAAACCGAACAGACTGACCACATAGACCGCGGCGAGCTTTCCAAGCCCATCCTGCCAGAGCTTACGGAAGTCGGACAGCACGCCGATCGAGAAGAAGGTCAGGATGAAGAAGATCACCCGGAACACGTTGGCCTCGCCGGCGGCCGCCGGAAGCGCCTTTGCGATGTCGGGCGTGCTACCCACCGCGAGCCAGAAGGAGATGCCGAACACGACAATGAAGCCAAGGATGAACTTCGGAAAGCGTTCCCAGATTTCCGAGGGCTTCGCCTTGTCGGCGCGCGGATCGACATGGTTGGTCCAGATATAGCCGAGGATGAAGGCCCAGATTCCGATGAAGATGTCGATGAACACCTTAACGGTAGCGGTCGTCGCCAGAATCCAGCCCGGCTGATACTTGATGCCTTCGGTGGCCGCCTTGGCCAGAATAAGGGATTCGGTGATGCCACCGCCCGCGACCGCCGCGCCATCGGTCTTGACCGCAAGCCCGATCCAGGCGCCAGCGACGAGTGGCTCCTGCCACAGGAACGTCTGCGCCAGAAACGGCAGGATCAGAATCTCGACCACGGCGAAGACCACGACCAGTGACGAGACCAGGATCGGCACGGCAGGACGGGCGCGGATGGCGCCTCCCGTCGCAATCGCCGCAGCGACGCCGCAGATCGAGATGCCGGAGGCGAGCGGCACCGACCATTCGCGGCTGAAGCCGAACCATTTGCGCGCCACGAAATAGACCACCGACCAGTAGATCAGATAGGCCTCGATGATCGCGGCAACGCCGCGCAAGAGGATCGAGGACGCCAGATTGAGCCGGCCTGCGGCGGTGACCGCGACAGTTGCGCCGAGGATGACGATCGCAATCTTGATATAGAGTTCGGGGCGAATGGCTTCCTTCAGCCAGTCCGCAAAGCGTTGAAAGAAATTGGCGATCACGAGCCCCGCGGCCAGAGCCACGACGAAGCCGCCCTCATTGGTCAGCTTCAGTGACCAGCTGATCCCGAATTTCTGCTGTTCAGCCGTCGTTACCGCGGCAACATAGGCGTAGCTACCGACGATCCAGCTCGCATAGGCGATGGCGAACACAACCGTGAAGGCGACGGCAAACTTCCTGACATCACCGCCGAGCGCCGCGACGCCCGCGCTCAGCACGACCAGCAAGGACGCGTAGGTGGCGACCAATGCGCCGAGACCACCGAGAGACGCATAGGCTTTGGCGACCGGAGCCAGCGCCTTCGTGACATCCGTGTAGACCGAGGTTGTCACCACCCAGCCCAACAGGTCGGTCCCGCTCAGACTGAAGAGCGCCAGCGCGAACACGAGTACGCCGATCACGACGGCAAGCCAGTCTTCCGTCAGCCTGTCCTTCGAAACGGCCTCGCCGGCCGACCTCACCGCAATATCCGACATCGAAAATCCCTCGCTCGCGGCGCCTTCCGCAACGATCACCCTGGGGCACATGAAACCACGCGCCGCAAAACAGGCAATCTTACAGAATTCTTTTCTTTGCGCCGGCCAGAGAACGAACGCCCTGACGAACCGCCGGGCGGCAGCGGGCATTTTCTTTTCGAGTGCAGCGCCCAACTCGAAGCCGGGCAAGCTCATGGGAGCCGGCTTCGGCAGACAGGTCCCGCGGAAGGAGCTGACGCACTGCCCTGATTTGTGACAGTAGGTGCGTTGCCTCGTCGGCTGCAGAATGCTGACGCCGGCCAGGATCGGCGAGGCGCTCGCGGCCGCGATCCCTCATTGATCCCCCACTCCCGCACGGTGGTCCTATCAGGCGCCGCCCATATGTTGATGGCCGAGTGGCCTGACGAATTGCTGGCAGCGCTGCCGAGCTGAACCCCCGCAAACAGCGTCCCGCGCAAAAGCTCGCCGGTGATCGGCAGCGTCTCTAACAGCTTCTTGCGCATCGTCATGCCGCCCGCGCTCCTGCTGGCGCTGCTTACCGTCTCTGCGGTATCGTCATGAACGCCCGCGCCATCTGCCACCAATCCCCATTTTGGGGGCAACGGACGCGGGGCGTGATTTTCTTCACCTAGCTCGATCGATCGTGAAGCAAGTAGATTCACTCGTGACAAGGGCGCATCGGGCCGGCCGCGGTGAAGCTGGCCGGCTCACGATCGGCTCTTACACATCACTGACGGCCGGCAATTTGCGCGAGACGCTTAGCATTCCGGAGCCGGTCATTCAGCTTAGCAAAATCATCATGTTCGGAAGGAAAAGTCGTGGCATCTTCTCGCACAACCACGTGCGGTTATTGCAACCATAGCGAGGTGCAACAAGGAGCACTACATGACGGACGTTCTGATGCTGGCGCTCGCGTTCGGCTTCTTCGCGCTCGCGATCAGCTACACGGCGCTGTCCTCACAATTTTTTGGCAAATATGGATTTGTTTCGCACTGGTCTATTTGATCGCAGGCTGCGCGTTCATTGCGGGCACGCTAGTTCCTTATGCTCGTTATTTGTTCGTGCATCACTGCGCGCATCGCTGTCCCAATAAGGTGCCGTTACCACTGCTCAAGCATCACCAAAGCCATCGTGCATTTGCAACTATAAATTGCAGCGTCAGCACAATGCTATGGGATCACGTATGCGGAACGATGCGCGCCGATCTGTCTACAGTGTGCTTAGCATTGTCCGGACGATAGGAGGTGAGGTACCTTACTTCGTAGCGTTGGCGATCTTGTGCTCAAGATGGCCGGTCTCATGATCGCGGCGGAGCTGGCTCTGCACAGATATTGCGTTGTGGATTCTGCAAACAGCGACCGCCGCCGCCGCGGCCATCACTGCGTTCTTCGTTATTTCACAGCCGGCTATCCCGAAACCGCGAAGCTGAGCAAGGATTTGCTTAAGTTGAACGAGACGGGGAAGGACGCCATGCGAAGGCTTTTGCAGGTGGAAGCGTGCGGCCGAGAAACGGAATCTTAGAGGACAGAGTTTTGCTTCCCGAAGAAGTGATGGACCTGGATCGCAAGCTCACCGGATTGCGTGACAGCGAAGGCAACGTCGGGCGCAGGTTCGCGTTCACAATCCCGCTGCATGAATGCAGAGCAAACCCCTGCCGGGGGATGATGGCCGATAGGGGTCCGTTGCGGATGGATGGCCTGAGGCTAGGGGTATCGAGGCGTCTAGGTGTCACGCCAAGGACCCGGAGCAAAATCAAAGCTCTCAAGCCAAAGCGGTGCAAGCCCAATAAATGGGCAGAACAGCGCCTTCAGTATCGAAAAATACCGCCTCGCCGCGGGGGCTGGACTAGAAACGCCAACCGAAATGACAGCTCTCTATTGTTGGGAACACATGATTGCGATTGGAAATATCGGGATCGCGCCCGAGCAAACTCTCGATCGAGCATTGGCCAGCCCCGTCAGAGAGAGGACTATTTTCACTCCTCAGGCCTTGTTTAAGTCAATGGCTCTCGCGCGCCGCAGTTAAATCCGGAACCGGATCTAACTTACAGCCTATCATCGAGATCGAAGGGGTTGGGCATTGCGCGGTCGTCGTTGGCGCTTATTTGTGTGTAAATTCGCATCACGGTATCGCGATGCTGCACCGGATTTGCATCTTCGTAGCTGGGGCGATGGTTGCGCTGTCGATATTCTTTGTCTTTCGACCGCATCACCCCCTCGGTGGGATACAGCCGCCTCAGGAGACGCTGGCTACCACGGGATGTGTTGATCACCCCGAAACTAGCGCGATCCCTGCCGAATATGGTTGCGATAAGCCATGAGCTGGCTAACCCACTTCGGCCCGGAGCCCGCCATTGATGCGAACTAGAGAAACCCCGGAATTATTGAGGCCGGCTACTCTTCGCGTCTACTCGGCTCAAACCTGGTGAACTGAGGTGTGGCTCATGATCGACGCTCTCTTTTGGTATACTGGCTTGGTCGCTTCGGAAGCGCTATGCCCGCGCGGCAGTGAACACACGCCGTGGGTAGAGATCTAGCTTCGCTAAACGTAGATCATAAATGAAGAACATCGTTCGCCCCTTCAGAGCATCGCCGAGAGCGTAGATGGACAGGTCCGTATCACTTGAGCGAGGCGGTCTGCCAAGTCCCTCATCCGACCAGAACGGTGCAAGCTCATGAAAAACCGTCGCTGCTGGGCATGAAGCGTTCGGAGGGCTCATTGAGGCAGAAAGCCCTGAAGCTGGAAATCGGTCTCGGTTATCAACGATAAAACGGGCGCTAGGTTTGTGACGTTGCGACCGGTTCGGGACGTTCGAGCCGGGTCAATCTCGTCATTCTGGAGGGCGCCCACGGCTTCCGGTCTACTCTCAACACGGACCTCGGCGAAATTCGCGAAGGAGTCCGTTTGGTGCCATCGCGGAGAGTGGCGTCAGCACACGTGCTCGGACCTCAGGCCGTCCCGGTGTACTTGAAGTAGTCGGGCGCCGTCGAGTAGCGTCCTCCGCCCCATGAAAATTCAGGCTCTTGCGGCATTTCAAATTCGATCGGTTTCAATCGGCCGTTACCGCCACGCGCATGCATCGCCATTAAGCCGCTGGCGTTGCGACGGGTTGAGCTTTGAGCCTGTATCAGCCATGCCGAGAGGACCGAAGATGTGTTCCTGGAAATAGCTTTCGCCGCTTCGCCCTCTGGACCATTGTGCCCGCAGCGGGGCGGGGTTGCGTGGTTGAGGAAGTGCAGTCTGGCGCAGGCCGGGCAGGTGATCGCGTCATACTCGTTTTCAGGCGCGGCTTGGTCATCGTCCAGCCATTGCTGGACCTTCATCAATGTTGCCGGGCAGGTGAAAAAGGAAATGAGCCATCGACTATCTACGACAGCTCCGTGACGTCAGACCATGACATAGCGCAAGGTTCCCAGGGCGGCCGATTCGTTTTCGGGAGCCGGCCCGCAACTCCGGAGCCCGCGGCCGAAACCCTCACCAGCGGGCTCGCCAAACTCGTAAAGGGGCATTCAGCTCCTGCGCGCGGCCAGCATCAAGCGCGGCTCAAGCTTTAAGATTATCTTTCGGCTCCTAACTCGGAGGTTGTGCTCGCCATAAAAAGGCCGCCCCGGGAAATTAGTGCCAACAGCCTGCTGCGGCGGGAGTTGCCTATGAGTCAGGTCAAAAGAGACATGGGGCGCATTGAAGCCCTCCATTATCAAGCCATCGAGGTAGCTCTGCAGGCAAAAGCCTTAAAAGAGTGCAGTTTTCCCGGTCATTCGGATTGGCTGTTAGATCAGGGCGATGATGAGGCCAATAGGCTCGCCTATGCGATCGGAACAAACCGCTGGAAAAACGGGGAAATTGATGGCGAGCGCGAAGAATTTTTGGATGCTATCAGACATGCGATCAAAAGCGCACCCTATGATTGTCCTCGGTGCGATCGGATGATCGCGAAGGATTGATGCGCGGGACCAGTGATGGATGTCCGGCCTCTTTCTCGAGAAGCACGGTACCGCGTCATGAAGCGATGGCGCCGATCGGTGCGAAAGCGAAACCGCCAGCGCCTGCCGCCCACGCGAAGCGGCTGGAGCGTTAACGAGCAGGGCGCGGGGCTTCCGTCCCGCGCTACCAATGAAAGGGGCCGCCAATCGAGGCGGCGGGGCTAAGAAATATAAAAAATATATTTTCCGGATAGCGTGTCTTATCTTCCGCCCGCAACCGGTGGAACGACGTTACACGTGCTCGTTGAAGGATTCAGCATTTTCGGCGTGCAGGTCCAGTATTGGATGCTTTTAGCCGTTCTGATCGTGGCGTTTGTCGTTATTGCTGTGCGACCAAGGTAAGCAAACTGAGGCAGCCTGACGCACCTTTGCTTGCGCAGTGATCGCCGCTCGGGTAGCTACCAGGTTGCAGGAGAAGTTCGGCAGATAGGCTCGACACAGCAGTTCGAGAAAATCCGCTTATGCTGACGCTCTCCAGTCGCCTCGCCGCCGGCGTTTGGTAGTCGCGGAGGGGCCGGCGTGACCGGCCACTATCGTTTCGGCCAGTTCGACCGCGAAAAGGGACAGTAACAGGCCCACCATCGGCACTGCAGGAATCAGATAGCGCGAGACGTCAAGAGTGTGGGCGGCGGCGGCGGTGGCGATCGAAGCCGCCCACATCACGATCACGATACCTGCGCGCGTCACGAACCCGGGCCGCCGCCGCACAGCCGTCACTGTCCAAAATATGACGGCGATCACGAAGACAGTGGACAATGCCCTGAACAGATAAGCGGAGACGCTTGGGAAATCGGACAGTAGGCCGATCCGAATTGGTCCGCCTTGCAGATCGATCAACTGAGACGCCCGGCCGTGCCGCGTCATGATATCGGACACGTGCGGCACGTCATCGGTCGACACCGGTATGGCAGGGTCGAGTCCGTAGAGTGGCCATGCGACGGACGCTCCATAGGCCATCTGACGGACAAACTTGCCTGCGTAGGCCAGCGGTCGGTCGCGCACGGCGGCGAGGAAGATGCGCCAATAGGCTGCAGCCGCGCCGATGACATTCCCGTTATCGCCGGCGACATCTCGATCCAATGCGGTGTCGAAGAGGCACGCGTCGCCGAAGAATCCGAGCACCGGCCAGCGGCCCGGCTCCACGGCGAAGTCAGCGGCAAGCCGCGTCATCGCGGCGTCGGCGCGGTCGCCGGCCGCCGACACGATCTCGCGTCGCGCTGCATCGCTTGCAAGGACAATATTCAGGTGATTGCAGAACAGTGTCTTTGGGACGAACACGGCCGAGGGTTGGTCGGAATTGGAAGCCCCGAACCGGGAGCCGGCGGCGAGAAGCGCGAGCGCCGCAGCGACGGACATGGTAATTACGGCAAGGCGCACGGATGTGTCTCGCCCGACGATTAGGGCGCCCAGCAGGACAGCAGCTATTGGGATCAGGAGTCCCTGAGATCTGAGGCACGCCGCAACCGCCGCGCACAGGACAGCGGCCGCGATCGCGCAGCAACGTGCCGTCTTGCCGACGCAGATCGCAACGAGCAATCCGGCCACTGCCAAATTGAGGAAGACAGCAAAGAGAAGCTCTGCGGTGAGGACGTTCCTGAACAGTAGGAGTCCCGGATATGTCGCCACGAGGATTATCGGCACGAGCCCACCGGCATTGCGTGTCGCCAGCTGGGCCGTTGCTGCAAGCGCCAGCATTAGAACGGCCCACGCAGCCTGCTGCAGGCACACGATCGTCCGGAGGCCGCCTCCGAACGCAAACGTCACGGCCAAAAAGGTCGGGTAACCCGGATCGCGCCCGCCCGCTACGGTCGGCCTAGCGGTTTCAAGCGTCCGAAATGCAGATTTCACAAAGGAAGGAGTGTCGCCCCAGACGACCGGAACCGCCGGTCTGAACGACACGACGATTGCCACCAGCAGCACGGCCCACGCCAGCATGGACCACGGGGACCCGACGCCGCCCAGGGAGGCGGGGCTGCCCGTTATACACATGGGAGCTTCGCGGTCGGACCGCACGATCGCCGTCCCTACGGGAATTAAGTTCGAATGCCGTCTAAGCTCTAGGCTAGACTAAAATGCACAACAAGACCATCGGTGCGCACCGGCGTGCTTCCGGCTCAACGCACGCTTGTCTGCACCTCTGTCCTATCGAAATGCATTCGGCCACTGCCGCACTCGCGTAGCGAATCGTGAGGTTTGGTACTGCAACGCACGCTGATCTCGCGGCCCCGAACGCCAAAGGCTGAGCACACGGCCGACCTGGAACTTTCGGCCAATGTCCGTTCGCGCCGATACTGTTGAAAAAGTCGAAAATTGAGAGGTTCCCAAAATCTCGCGAAAGCCGGTGTTTGGACGTTTCTACCGCTGCAATGCTCGCTAGGGGCGATACGAAGGTCCGTGGTCGTTTTCCCTCACGTCGCGGCGAGCGAAACGGATCAGCGGTCCTGAAAAATTTCGTTCGCCAGCCGGAAAAGACTTTTTCAACAGTATCCGCCAGAAACGGCCATTCACCGAGGACGGTCGTGGTCGGCTGACGGGCCGCGCGAGTAGGAAGCTGCCGCTTGGCGTGCGATTCGCAAAGTCTTCAGCATCCGCGTCTATCGCTCATTCAGGTAATATGATCGGAGTTCGCTAAGCCCAACGACGAGACGCGCACCGCAAAGTTTCGCACCAAAAACGGCCGCCGAAATGCAACGAACACGCTCAATCTCTGATGAAATGCGATCAACGACGCTAAGCTTTATCCTCCGCCTGATTAACGGTGGATTTGACGTCGTGCCGATGTTCATCGTTGGCGGCGTGCATCCCGTGATGACCGAATTTCGTCCCGCGAGTTGATCCTGGTCATCTCGATCACTCTTTTCGGTACACCCTTCATGGGCTAAGCTTTCCTCTGGATCCGCTTCTCGAAGCCATCGCATATCACTTGGGTTTGGTCGGAGACACACGATGCGGCTGGTGACCACGGATTTGCAGGAAGCAATTGCGGCGGTTAGTAGCGTCTACTGCCCGCACGATGTCAAAGTGTTCGAGAGCAACCGAGGCATCGATGCTGTGCTGGAGGCATCGGGGGCTTCACGCCAGCAGGTCGTCGCTCTGCGCTATGCCGCTCCCGTAAAGATAGACGCCGGTACGTTCGAGAACCTGTTGTTATTCATGACTTGCGTCGATGGCGACGCTGAAGCAACGCAGGGAAGGCACTCAGTCCAATGGGGCAAAGGGCGGACGTTGCCGTTATCACCCAACGTGTCCAGCCAGCTCACCTTCAGCCGTCAGTTCTGGCAAAGCTCCATGAGGCTAGACAAGGATTTTGTCGACGGGCTTTGCGCGCGCCTTATCAACAGGCCGCTTGATGCGCCGCTACGGTTTCGACTCGCGCCCTTCAGCAGGGAACTGGAAGCGGCTTGGCGGCGGGCACTCCAGATGATCCGCGATTGCGATAGCCCGGAGCTTGCTCTCGCCGCGCACGCGTCGAAGCACTTCGAGGAGTTTCTCGGCACGCTGGTTCTAGAAGCGCATCCGCATAATTTCTCCGACCTCCTGAAGAAGGAGTCGTCCGCGTCCGACCCCCATCTAGTCCGTGAGGCCGAACACTTAATGCGGACGAGCGGAGCATCGATTACGGTCAGCGAGGTGGCGAAGGCCTTGCGTGTCAGCTTGCGCAGTCTCGAGTTAGGTTTCCGCCAGGCGCGCAACATGACGCCGACCCAGGCCCATCGGCAGATCCGGCTGAAAGCCGCGCGGGAGGCACTCCTCAACCCGACCCCGTCCACGTCTGTCACGTCGGTCGCTGTGTCGTGCAGCTTTCCGCATTTGGCGCGGTTCAGCAGCTACTACCACCAGACGTTCAGTGAATCGCCGAGCCAGACGCTGCGGCGATGCCGTGGCAGCGCGGCCTGATCGTCGCCGCTAACGGCCGCGAATCGAAAAAGTCATTTCGCAAAACGGATAGCGCTGCGGTTTCCGGATAGCATGCCGCGTTAGCGGGCGCAAAGTCCTAGCGATCCTCCGGACGGGAGGTTTTCCAGCAGGAAGGAACGAACATGTCTTCTCAGGATCGAATTCCTCAGACCCTCACGACCATGGAAGCGGCCTTTACGTTGCACGAAGGCAAGGAATTACAGGAAGAGTTCTGGCGCCACCAGGAACGCATGGGACCGATCGCAGCGGCATCCTCCGGCTTCGTCGCGGTGATCGACGGTCCGATCCACCGCTCGCACTGGCTCTACTTCTCTGGAAAGTGGGCGACGCCCCAACTCATGGACAAGTGGCAGTCCGACGCGAAGCACAAACCGGTTCAGGAAGCCAGCCATTCGCGCTGGTCCGCGTCGGCCTACATTCGTAAGTGGCGGCTGCCGGCGGACAACGAGACCCTCACCGGTCCCCTGCTGTGCGAGCTGGCGATCGCAACTCAGAATTCTCTCGAACACGCTGCGATCGATAGGATCCTGGACGAGACCCTCGCTGCACCTGCATGAGGCGCTCAAGTTCGAAACCTTGACTGGAGAGCTCGAAAACCAGCCTTATCAGTTCGTCGGACCGGTTCAGGAGTTCCCCGTGCTCGCTCCGGTTCGCTATCTGCTGATCACTCATTGGGCCACCGACGACGCGCTGCAAGGCTGGCTGAAGTCGGATGTAATCAAGCAGCTGTCGGCCTATGGCGAGATTTTCTCGACGATTTCAGTACCGATCAAGCATGACGCCGGCGAACGCAAGTACTTGAGGCCGGATGGCTTGCAGCGGGACGCTGTTCATTAGCTGAAGCAGCCGTCGAACAATCCGATTTTGGTGGCCACCGTGACGACACGAAAGATGCGGTCGGCCAACGGCCCATCGAGGTCCGCGACAAAGACTCCGTGGCGGCATTACCGTCCGCGACGACGGGCGGGACGTCAATCCCCTCCATGACATCACGCATCACCCCTCGTGCAGCCGAAGTCAACGCAAGGAGTGCAAGATGAAACCAAGATCGGTCAGGCCCGCATCAGAATGCTGCTATGCCGGTGATCGCACGACCGAGGATCAACGCGTGAATGTCGTGCGTGCCCTCGTAAGTGTTCACGACCTCCAGGTTCACCAAGTGCCGCGCGACACCAAACTCGTCGCTGATGCCGTTGCCACCGAGCATGTCGCGCGCGGTCCTGGCAATCTCCAGCGCCTTGCCGCAACTGTTACGCTTCATGATGCTGGTGATCTCGACTGCGGCGTCGCCCTCATCCTTCAGGCGACCCAAACGCAGGCAGCCTTGCAGGCCGAGCGTGATGTCGGAGAGCATGTCGGCGAGTTTCTTCTGCACCAGCTGATTCGAAGCGAGGGGCTTGCCGAACTGCTTGCGGTCGAGCACGTACTGGCGCGCGCGCCGGTAGCAATCTTCCGCAGCACAGAGAGCGCCCCATGCGATACCGTAACGCGCGCTGTTGAGGCAAGTGAAGGGTCCCTTCAATCCACGAACATCGGGGAAGGCGTTCTCTTCCGGGCAAAACACCTCGTCCAGAACGATCTCGCCAGTGATGGAAGCCTTCAGGCCGACCTTGCCATGCACCGCCGGAGCCGAGAGGCCCTTGGCACCCTTATCGAGCACGAACCAACGGATCGAACCCTCGTCGTCCTTGGCCCAAACGACAAAGACGTCCGCAATCGGACTGTTCGTGATCCCGTAAGGTCAAAAAACTGAAACGGCAGAGAACGCGGTCACTTATCCACGGGCCGGATAGCGGGTTCTGCAGACCGTCTGGCACATTCTTGGGGCGATCAATGGCGCCGCGCCGCGGAAGACCTTTAAGACCCGTTGTCCCAACTCACGCCTCGGTAAGCTTGCCGACGCGCTTCGACCTACAGGTTCGTCCACCGTTCCAATTTTTTGACCACAGATGGGTGAAGCAGATCTCCGAAAGCGGCTTGGAAAAATCCATACTTGCCGAGAGTGGCGCGTTGCTTCGGCAATCGGTGTTACCCGCCGGCGCTCACAAGTTGAAATGAGTGCGTCCTCGCAGCGACGGTCCAGCTCGATACACGGCGCGGGACGTGGACATCGCCGTCGCGATCATTCGTGCCGCCGCACCAGTTTCGCACCAGAAACGACCGCATCGAAACGCAACAAACGCGATCGAACACAAACTTAACTAGCTTAGCTAATCGAAGCTTGTGATCACGTGCCCGCAACGCCGGCAGGCCGTCGGGTGGCAGGCGCGGCACCACGCTCGACCGCAGGACGGGCAGGGAGATTGCCCGGCCGGGTCGGTGATATGCAGTTGATCGTCGCAGACGAGGCGGGAGCGCCCGATGCCTAATCCCCAGTCGCTCGGCGGCGGCTCCATAAGACGGACCGCAGGGTGCCAGTCGAGGCGCATAAGTCTCTCCCCCTTGCGGCGTTTGACCAGCACTTCGAACCGCTGCACTGGAACAAATAGCTCAAGTCCCTGCACCCATTCGACCGTCACGCGTAGAGCGTAATTGTGGCGCAGATCGCCGATCTTGGCGGCGTATTCCCGCTCGATCGCTGCGATGCGGAGCCTCTCTCGCTTGCAGTCACTTTCGGCCTTTTCGCCGGCGCCGCCGGCAAGAGCGGCGAGCTTCTTCTGTGCCACTAGATGCAGATCGTTGTGGTAGTCATGGATCCGGTTGCGGTCACGGTCGAGACGGCGTCGCATTGTGCGCAGAAACGGCTCCACTTCGAGCCTTACGCGATGTTGGAGTAACGGCCGCACCCGCGCATCAAGAACGGACGCGTCCCACGCGGCTCCCGCCGCCTGGCGGACGTCCGCATCCGGCACCTGCCACTCCTCGTCACCGGCCAGCAGCGCCCGCAACCGCGTCGTAAAGTCGTCGATGACGGCACCGGTCCCCTGGTTAACACCGAGCCAGACCAGGCCGTTGCGTTTTTCGTCGGAGACGGCGGTGTAACGGAACGCCAGCAGCAGGCAACGTGTCCAGGCCGCCGAGACCCCATGCAAGCGCCACACTGCATTGGGAAAGTCCAGGGCATGATCGAGCAGGCGTTCGGGATCGTAGATGCGCGGTGGCGGACCCGGAAGCACGAATTGCCGCTCGGCCAAGCGCCCCCTGTCGCCAAGAAGCACGCCGAACCGGTCTAGCCAATCGCCCTCGAACCCAACAGCCGTCGCTCTATCCGGAAGCTCGGCCCCGAAGCCAAGCCTCGCCAATTCCGGCCAGCCCATGGCCGTTCGCAGCGGTTCGGGCGCCAGAATTTCGAGGCCATCCGGCTCTATCGCCTCGACAGCGGATCCCTCCATCTCCAGCACTTCGGACACGAAATCGCGCAACGCCCCCACTGCCGCTTCCCTTATGCCGTTTCAAAGTCGTCGCCGAACAGTGCATCATCCAACGCCTTGGCGTCCTCATGCTGCGAACGCGCGTCGTCGAGCCGGCGGGCCAGCAGATCGAAGGCCTCAGCCCGACCGGCTTCGGTCGCTTCGAGCCACGCGTCGAGTGCAAGTTCCGGGAAGTCACGTTCCTCCCCCAGCCCGCCGAGGATGGCGCCGACCTCGCCGACGACAAGTTCGAACATGGAGATCTTTTCCTCGAGCAGCGCCAGCAACTGATCCTCCAGCGTTCCACGTGTGACGAGATTGAAGACGAAAACCTCCCGATGCTGGCCGATGCGATCGATACGGCCAATCCGCTGCTCAATCGCCATCGGATTCCAGGGCACGTCGAAGTTGATGAGTGTATTGCAGAACTGAATATTGCGGCCCTCGCCGCCGGATTCCGTGCAGAGCAGTACCGGTGAGTTGTTCCGGAAGTCGGCGATAGCCGCATCCTTCTGCGGTCCGCTGAGGCTGCCGTCGAACCGCGCGAAGGGCAAGCCGGCAGACGAGAGAAGGTCAGCTAGGCGAGCGAGCGTCTCCCGCGAATGAACGAAGACCAGCTTCTTCTCGTCCGGGTTGCGCCGAAGCAGGTCGAGTAGCGCTTTCTCCTTGCCGCCGGTTTCGATCGCGGCCCAGCGTTCGGCCAGGGCATGCCAATCCATGTCGTCGGGACGACGTGCCGCGAACCGCGTCACCGCGGCCGCCGCGGCGGCGGGTGACGATCCCGCGGCGCCCAGCATGTGGTGCAGCGCCAACCGATACCTCCCCGCCCCGGTCCCGGCCGCGAGGCGACGCGCCGCGATCGCCAGAGCGGCATAGGCTTCGACTTCGCCGGGCTGGCCATCGATCTTGATCGTGACCGCGTGACGGCGAGGAAGTTTGAGGGCGACAACCGCGCGGGTGTTGCGGATCATGGCGCCACGCATCAGTTCCCGCAGGCGCTCGGCATTCGCAGGCTCTCTCGGCTTGCCCGGGGTCATGTAAGCTGCGCGGAATTCCTTGAGCGTCCTGAACATGCCGGGCTTCAGGAGCGTCATGAGGTTGTAAAGTTCGACGAGGTCGTTCTGCACCGGTGTCGCCGAGAGTAGCAGTAGGAAACGCTTGTTGAGAGCATCGACCAGTTTCCAGCTCTGGCTCGACCGGTCGCGAAGATGATGAGCTTCATCGACGATGACGAGGTCGAAGACGCCGCCAAGCAGATACTCGGCATGCTCTTGTCGCCGAGCCGTCGAAATCGAGGCGATGATACGCTTCTGCCCCCAGAACTGGTGAGGATCGGCGCGCAGCAGCGGGTCGTGCGTGGTAGCGAAGGGCAGACCGAATTTGGTCTCCAGTTCCTCTCGCCACTGCCCAACCAGCGAAGCCGGCGACAGCACCAGCACTCGCTCCGCCATGCCGCGCAATGCGTATTCCTTGAGGACCATGCCCGCTTCGATGGTCTTTCCGAGACCGACCTCGTCGGCGAGCAAAACCCGGCCGCGGAATTGCTTCAATACCTTCCGCACGGTCTCGATCTGATGCCACAACGGTTCGACGCCGGTCAGGTGCGGAAGGCAGAAGAGTTCGTCGAAGCCTTGCGCGAAGCCGAGATGGGTGAAGCGCTGGCGCAGTTCCCACCATCGGCCCTCCTGCTCGGGCGCGCGGCCCACGGTTTTGAGCATGGGCGAAAGATCGACATCGACCGCGAAGGAGATGTCGACGTCGATCCTCGGCAAGGGCTGGAGCGGAACGACTGCGTTCTGAGCCAGAGACGGGGCGGCCGGCGGCTTGATCCTGCGGGAAACGCGCCCCGGACGGGACGCGGGCGCCGGCTTGGCGTTGCTTTTTGCCACGGCTGGCTGGCGCATCTGCGGCAACCGCTGAGCTTGATCCATGATCGCTTCGAACTGCTCCGCCAGCCAGCGCAGGCGTTCGATTCCGCCCGGGAAAATCTGAAGCGCTGCCGGCCACTCGGTCAGCTCATGGCGCACCAACAGCCCCCGAGCCGCCAAACGCTTTCCTTCCTGGAACAGCGCCAGCGCCTGTAACAGGTGATCGGTCGGCGTCGCGTCGTAGCGTTTGGAAATCCGCTTGAGAAACACCAGCGCTCGTTCGGGGCGCTCATCCAGAAGAGCCGCGGTGGCGGCGAGCGTCAGGACAGTCGAATCGCCGGGGCAAGCACCAACCGCCGACTCGGCCAGTTCCAGGAACCCGGAGCGGCGCTTCGGATCGTCGAAATACCGCGACAACCGCTCAACCCAGACGCCTGCATCGCTTGTCGGTTCGAGGGGAAAGAGAGGGATTTGCAGCGAAGCACGCATGAATGACCCGCGATCCCGAGAACGACAAAATCATCGACTCCGACGATTTCGAGAAGTCTAACGGCGCAAGAAGTAAGATCAAGACAGGGGAAGCCACGGTACAAATTCAATTGTGAATTTCATGTCTTCCAAATTCGCCGCGTACCTCGGCAGCGCCGAACCGACCGAGATGATCTTCCACACGGTGCGATCATTCCACTGGGCGGGTTAAGGATTGCGATTTTCTGCATTTGCTGCATTTTCGGCCAATTGTCTCGACCGGGTCCAAACGGGACGTTGCCGAACTTGTCTTGCGCGGGCATCTTGGACGGTTATCGTCCGCGCGGGTTCCGATATCGGAGGTAACGTCCCATTCCGGTCGATCTTGCCGAAAAGGCTTCCAAACATAAGGGCGATTAAAAATCGGGAGCTGAGGCCTGGCAATCTCCGCCCCGAGTTGTTGGCGGCGCCCATGATCTCGCCGGATTCTCCTGGCGGCAAGCCTACTCTCGATCACTAACTCAAGGCGCGAGCGCCATCCAACCAGGAAAAGGGCTTGACGGCCGGTCTCGCAGCCCATGAAGCCAATCGGGTGATCGATTATTATGGTCTCGCGCCAACGGCTATCTTGCCCTCAAGCCTGCCGCGGTCTATCCGTACCGGCCAGCCGCGCGACCTGTCCCATGCCCGTTGCTCGGGCAGCTTGCAACGGATCCGAACTGGATTGGCGGAGGAATTGGCGCGGTCCTGCTCAAACAAGCGCCGCGTTGCGGCCGCAGACCTCATCGGAGGTCGCGCGCTAACTCGGCTGACGTCAGCGCCCGCAAGGCGACCGTCCAGGAAAGGAAAAGCGGTTGATGCGTGAGCAATTGGCGGAGTTGGAGGCGCTCCCCGACAGCGCCATCGATACGTCGGACGCACCAGAACTCCTCGACTGGTCCGGAGCCAAGCGTGGGCTCTTCTATCGACCCGTCAGACAGCAGCTGATGCTTTGCCTCAACGCCGATGTCGTCGCCTGGTTCAAGAGCCACACGAGATCCAGTGAGGGCTATCTGACACGCATCAATCGGGCGTTGCGCAAGTACATGCAAGGGCAGGCAAGCAGCCGGCGATCTCCGGCTTGAGATCAGACAAGGGCGCGAGGTCTGTAAGTCCGCGATGCAGCCAGGATTTAGCGATTTTTGCGAAGTCCGCGGCGGCGGAATCGAACAATATCGCGTAACATCGTAGATTGGCGCGCCACGGCCCATGAAGATGGGCAATATTGCTTCGCCGCGGCGCTATGATAGACCGCGCAGAGCCACCATGAGGCAATCGGGATAGGGGGGAGCCTTTCGGCTCCGCCCCTCCCACACCACCGTGCGTACCGGTCCGTACACCGCGGTTCGAGAGGTTGCGCTAACGCGTTTCGACCAGGGTTGGAAGACCGAGCAATTTGAAGTAGGCGTTGGAAAGCCCAACAGAGAGGGCTTTGCTCCGGGCGATGTTCCAAGGGCCACGGCCGCTGCCGGCCGTATAGAGCAGTTTCCCCGAGACTCGCAGTGCGATCAGCGCTGCACGACGGCGACGTGGTGTTTTCCACTGACGCCACAGAGCAGCCCGCAATCGCCGCCGGACCCAACCAGTGAGAGCGATCAACACCTCGGGCGTTTCGCAAAAGCCGAAATAGCCGCGCCAGCCCCGCATATACGGGACCAGTTCTTCCATTGTCGTCTCGATGCTGACGCCTTTGGTCCTTCGCGTGATCTCCCGGATTCGCCGCTTGAACCGTTCCAGCGATTTCGGCGCAATCGTGCGCTTGATGTCCGGACCAGCCGTAAAGCTGAACCCGAGGAACTTTCGTTCCTGCGGTCGTGCCGCCGCACTCTTGGCCTCATTTACCTCGAGCTTGAGCTCTTGTGTGATGAAGCGCGAGATGCTCTCCATCACCCGCTGACCCGCGCGTTCGCTGCGAACGTAAATATTACAGTCGTCCGCATAGCGAACAAGGCGATGTCCCCGACGCTCCAACTCGCGATCGAGTTCGTCGAGCATGAGGTTACTTAGCAGTGGCGAAAGAGGGTCCTACTTGCGGGGTTCCTTCCACGCTGGGGCTGACAGTCCGTTCTCCATCACCCCAGCACTGAGGAATGCCCGGATGAGCTTCAACAGCCGCTTGTCCTCGACGCGCTTGGCGATCTGGCCCATCAGTTTGTCATGATTGACTCTCGCCCATCAGTAGCCTTGCGCGATGTACCGCTGCGCTTGAGCCAAAGCGTGATGCGCCGACCGACGCGGTCGAAACCCGTAGCTGTATTGGGAAAACGTCAGGTCCCATTGCTTTTGCAGAACCTGCATCACCGCTTGCTGGACAACCCCTCCCCCATCCGGCTTCTAGATTTCCACCCCTCACCGGTCTCGGTTCGTAGATGCCGTTCAGCAATTGCTCCCGAATGACCGGCCAGTGCTGCTTCAGGTAGTCACCGAGTTTATCAACGGTCATCCCATCGACCCCGGCGCTGCCCTTGTTGCTCCTCACTTGCCGCAATGCTGCCTTCAGGTTTTCTCGCTCACATACCTCCTCCATGATACCGCACGCGTTAGCTGGGCGTTCGGGCTCACTCACCACCGAGAGCGATTCGATGTCTTCCCGTCCCGCCTGCCGGGCTTCACCCGTCGGCGCCGATGAGAAGTCCAGTCTCAACTGGATGTTCAGCCGCTTGTCGCTTTCGAGGTTCATGTCCTACCTACTTGCCTCTCCTCTCGTTTGGGCCTTCAGCCATCGTTTCCGGTTCGGCCTATCTGTTGACTCCACCTTTCGGCGACGGAGCCGCGAGTCCGGTTGGCGACCATGACTGTCCCTCTGCCGTCTTCCCTGTGTCGCATAGGCTTAAGCGCTCACTCGCATACCCCCACGCAGCCCAGGTTTACTGCACAGTTCGATGGCGGTGTGCCTGCCCACATAGCCCGGTTCTGAGCCCGGTGTGGCGGCACACCCTCCACCCGTCATGACCGAGAGCTCCTTCGCACCCTCCAGGCGTTACCTGTTGGGTAGACGTGTTCCCGTGTCTTAGTTAGGTCGTGTCCGATGACGCTTCCAGCCATTAAGGGCGTCGTGCAGTGTACCGCCCTCCAAAGTCGCTCCCGTTCCCGAAGGGATTGCTGCGGGCGTCTCCACGGTGATACCGGCATCGCGCTTCTCGATTGCCTCAAGGGCTCTCAGGTACGAGTGTAGGCAGGCAATACCCAGCTTGGTGTAGGAGGGGCTGTGTTCATCAAGCTGTACGTGAAATGCCCACATCGCCTCCATCATGTGATCCTGCACGACGGAGAAGTCACCCATGGCTGCCGCTCGGCGGATCACACGTAGCGTGTCCAACAGCTCTTCATGGTTCTCCTCGAATACTCTGAGCGGCATGCCCCATTGCGGCCACTGCTCGTGGGGGATCAACGGCGGTTCGGCCGTGCCTTCAAGGCGAACAAGCTCGGCTTCAATTCGTTTCCTCTCGTCGCGACCGCCAAACCGAAAACGCTCATCCTGCCTCAAGGCGTTGGCGTAGACGTACTCCGACATGCGCTTGATTTCGGTGTCGTTCAGGCTGGTGCGTTTGATCGTCGGACTGCGATTTGCCGCGATGAGCGCCTTAGCCTTGCTGATGATCTGATCAAACTCTGCGAGCACTGGCTTGGCGCGAATGTTCGCCTCGCGGAGGTCCTTGGTACCCAGCGAGCGCTTCAAGTGCTTCTGCACGCCCTTGCCGTTGTCCAGCACTCTCGCAACCGCCGCCTGCAGTCCCGGAGGTTTCTCAGGCACCGTCTTCCGGGCACAATACGTCCCGTGTCTGTCTTTGATAACGCCCATCAAGATACGCACGATTTTGACCACCGCTTGTGACCACCACGCGGCAGCTAAAGCGCTTGTATCCGTGCTACTTATTGATCTTCAAGAGAAACTTGTGCGACTGGCGCGCCCGGAACAATTCGAACGTCCCCGTATGGTTAAGAAATTGGCCTCCTCGGAAGAATCTGTGGGCGTTTCGCTGACAATTCGGGACCGCGTGCGACCGAACTGCGGGGGGAATCCTGGTTTCCTTGCTTCGAATTGATGCGGTAGCAATCTTCTGTGTCTGCTGTTGTGAGCTGTGGACCCTGTGGGCAACGCGCTTGCGTTGTCCACATGTCCACAGCCTGTCAGTCGCAGCACCCATCTTTCTTTGAGGAAGCGATGGCCAGATGCTTTTCGCGCCTGGGCGCTTAGCGGACCATTTCGTGTTTCGGGCGAGCCTGACGGCGCGCCACCGAATTTTGGCAGGCCTCTTAGATGAAGTATGCTGTCGGCTCGCATTGAGCCGAGAGATCTGAATTGCCACGCTCAATTATCGCCTGGTTTGCTGTCTGCTGGGGTCTATTCCTGGTCGCTGCCCTCGTCGTGGGCGCGATGCTTATCGCGCTCTACAAGGAGACGACCAGCCAACGAACTGAACGTGCCGCTACAAGCCTTGCGCGCGCGTGCGATGCGATACTCCGCGAAATGCGAGTGCCGCCGCCAGGCGGGAGCAGCGTGGTCGCCGCGCCGGACTACTCGTCTTCCGTGACGCGGGCGCTCGAGCCGTTCGTTGGTGTCGAAGGCGGCATCTGGAAAGCGTCGGCGGGTTCGCTCGCTTACGCATTCCCCAGTTATGAGGGCAGCGGCCAAAAGACTGACCTCCCGCAGGCGGAAGAACCAACGATCCGTCAGGTCGTCGAGACCTCCGTTACCGCCCACCGGCCGGTCGAATGGAAGCGCGATGCGCGTTCGCAAATATTGCTGATCCAAGCTTGTCCGGTCGCGGACGGGGACGCCGGAATTGCGGCTTGGACCATGACTCGTGTCATCACGGTCGGCGGCCGGCCCTTTCTTCTGGCAACTACCGGCTTGGCGTTTCTGCTGATCGTCCTTCTGGGATCGGCCTTATTGTTGGCGCGGGTTCTCTGGCGCTGGTCGCAGCGGCTGCGGACCGTGGAATTGGCGCTCGCGACCGGCGCAGAAGATTTGCCGGTGCTGCAATTGACAGGGCAGCGCGATCTCGACCGGATTGTGAAGGCCATTAACGGCGCGGGGGCCAAAGCTCTGGAATCCCGCCGTCGGACGGAGATTTTGCAGCAGCGTGTGGCGGAAAGTGAGCGCCTGGCGGCATTGGGACGCGTTGCAGCCGGCGTCGCGCACGAAATCCGGAACCCGATCGCCGCGATGCGGTTAAAGGCCGAGAACGCGCTTGCGAACGGGACGGATCGGACCAGATCGGCGGACGCCCTGCAGGTGGTGGTCGAGCAGGTGGGGCGAATGGATCAGTTGTTGAAAAACCTGCTTCGGTCGGTGCAACGCTCCGAGATTAAGCGTCAACCGGTCACGGACATGCGGAAGTTCCTTGCCGGCCATGCCTCCCTTTTTCGCGAACAGTCGGGCCGGCGGCCAATCTCCGTGGAGGTTCCGAAAAGCTTTGCTTCGGTTGACTTTGACAGGGCGGCGGTCGGTGGCGCGCTCGACAATCTGATCCTCAACGCCATCCAGAATTCGCGGGATGGAACGCCGATCGTGCTGGGGGCGTCGATCGAGGCCGGCCGGCTCCGACTTTCCGTCTCGGATGCCGGCGACGGCGTTCCGGAAGCGATCCGGGCGCATTTGTTTGAACCCTTCGCAACCGGCCGTCCGGACGGAACGGGACTGGGTTTGGCGATCGTTCGCGAGGTAGCAGAAGCCCATCGCGGCAGCGCACTGGTTCAGCATCGCCACGATGGCACGACGTTTACCCTGGACATCCCGATCGGGCCGCACCAATGACCACCGTGCTGATCGTCGACGACGAAAAGGATCTGCGTGAGGGACTTTCCGAGACCGTTCGCGATCTCGGGTACAAAGCCTTGGTAGCCGCGTCCGGACGCGAAGCGCTGGCCGCTGCGGCAACAAACAAGCCCGATGCCGTACTACTCGACCTGCGGATGCCGGACATGGACGGTCTCCAGGTCCTGACCCGGTTGCACGCAGCCGCAGATGGAACCAACGTCCCCGTTGCCATCATCACGGCCTACGCAACGGCGGCGAACACCATCGAAGCGATGCGGCTCGGCGCCTTCGACCATCTGACCAAACCCATTGGACGGGAAGATCTCGCGTCGCTGCTGCAGCGAATGATCAGATCGCGTGCTCCGAAATCTCCGCCCCGGGACTTGCCCGACGCGGATGGCATTTCGGAGACGCTGATCGGTTCAAGCTCCGGCATGCGCGAGGTGCAGAAAACCATCGGCCTGGTCGCCGACAGCGACGCTACGGTGCTCATCACCGGGGAAACCGGTACGGGTAAGGAAGTCGTAGCACGGACCATCCATCGCGTCGGTGCGCGCGGTAACGGTCCGTTCATGGCGCTCAATTGCGCGGCGATACCGCCGGATTTGCTCGAGAGCGAGCTCTTTGGACACGTCAAGGGTGCCTTCACCGGCGCCATCCTCGAACGCAGGGGCGCCTTTCGCGAGGCTAACGGCGGCACGCTTTTTCTCGACGAGATCGGCGACATGGATCTGGCGATGCAGGCTAAAATCCTGCGTGCGCTCCAGGAGCGCATGGTGACGCCGGTCGGCGGCAAACCGCAGAAGGTCGATGTCCGGATCGTCGCGGCCACCCATCGCGACCTAGAGCAGTGGGTGAAGCAGGGCCGCTTCCGGGAGGATCTTTTCTACCGTCTCAACGTGGTGCCGATCGAACTGCAGCCGCTGCGCAAACGGACCGCCGACATCCTGCCGCTCGCCGAACATTTTCTGGCGATGGCGTCATCGCCGAAAAAGCAATTGTCCGACGAGGCGGCACAGCAGCTTGCCGGCGATGCTTGGCCGGGCAATGTGCGCGAACTAAGGAACGCAATGGAACGTGTTGCTGTGTTGTGCCGCAGCGACATCGTGGCGGCGAGCGATCTCAATTTCCTATCGTCCGCGCCCGCGCCGAATGCCGAAGAGGAGAACGGCGACGACGGTCATCTTTCGTCCGCGGTCGAGAGGCTGGAGCGCCGGTTGATCGCCGAGGCGCTCGCTGAATCGAAAGGCAACCGCGCCGAGGCGGCGCGCCGGCTCGGTATCCACCGGCAGCTTCTGCACACCAAGGCCGAGAAATATGGGTTGGGCAAACGCAAGAGTCCGCCCTGATCGAACCCTCCACACCCGTCCGCTTTCACGACGCCCAGCGTCTTGAAGGACGACGGACCTGAACGATTGCCGTTTCAATAACTTGATATATGTCAAACGTTTAGCCGTTGGCATGCGCCTTGCGATGCGATTGTCAGGACACTCTGACAGTCGAGCGGAAGGAGCTTTGCAATGCATTGGATCGATCCCGACCATCTGCCTGAAATCACCGGCACGGTAGACCAATTTCTCGTCAAAAAGCACGGCGAGGCCGACGGGTTTCTGCTGACCGACGGCGAGGAGGTGCATGTGCCGCCGCATCTGTCGGCGCCGCTGCTGCGCGACGTTCGTCCAGGCAGCCAGGTCAAGGTGCGGGGTGTTCGGCCGCGCGGCGTCCGGATGGTCGCCGCGGTCGCGATCGATACGCCGAAGGACCGCATTCTCGACGAGGGCCCGGACGCGCGCGAAGATGATGCAGCGCTTGAGAAGCCCGAGCACGGCCCGATGAGCGCGCAAGGCATCGTCAAGCGATCGATTCACGGACCGAAGGCCGAGACCCGCGGGGCGTGCTCGAGCACGGCCGCATCATCAGGCTGCCGCCGCATGAGGCCGAGCGATTTCCGCGCTGCTGGCGCAGGGAGCGAAGATCTTCGTGGCCGGCGAAGGTGCAACGACCTCGTTCGCAACGGTGGTGGAAGATCGGCGCCTCGGCCGAAACGATGAGGGTGATCGGCCCGAAGAAGCCCAAGCATGGTCCCGACCACAAGGGACCGAAGCGTCACGGCAAGAAGCACGGTCCCAAACACGGTGAGAAACAGGCCCACGCCGGATGACAGCCGCGTGTGCGGCGATGGCATCTCCGTCGCCGTCTCGCGATTTTGGCCCTCGTAGCTTAGAGATCGATGCGATGACGGACACGACTGAAAAGCCGCTGCGTTTCCTTCAGATCGGAGACCTGCACATCACCGACGCGGGTTTGCAAAACCATGTCGATTTGCGCCGCATCGTCGATGAGGTGAACGGCGATGCCGGCGAACGAATCGATTTCGTCTTTCTGCCAGGGGACAACGCCGACGACGGCACGTCGGAACAATTTCGCATCGTCCATGACGAACTGTCGCGCCTGATCGCGCCGTGGCACGCGATTCCGGGCGACCACGACTTCAAGCCACCGCTCGAGAGCATGGGCCACACCCACTACAACGAAATCATCCATCCATGCTGCCGCGCGCTCGACCGGGCAGATCGAGGAAGGCGGCGTCGGCTTCGCCTTCGCGGCCATCGACCGCGGCACTGTGAGCTGGCGCTTCAAGACACTCGAGTCGTAATGGCCGTTCGTCATGATCACGTCGCCGGCCGACCGACGGCTCGGGATCGCGCCGCATTCCGGCGAGGCAAACGTCTGCCGCGAGGTCAGAGCCTCGGCCTGGGACGGCGTTCCGATCGCGCGAGCCGAGTTCAGGATCGACGGCCAGGCGTGGCGGCCGATGGTTGGCGGCGACAGAGGCTTGTTCGGCGCCGGACTCTCGGCTCCAGGTGGATCGTTGCGGCTGAGCGTGCGCGTGACCGATCAGCAGCGCAATCAGGACACCGACACCATCGATGTAGCGCCGTATGTGGTGGCAGAGCGCAAACCGATGGGCAGCGATGCCGGCAGCATCGGCGCGTGGCCAGACCGACATTTGTTGGGAACCCAGCTCGGTCCGAACCGGAATGGAAGGAAATGGTGAACCACGCCGATCGCGCGTTGGCGCCGAATTTTTGGGCGAAGGAATTGCGAGATGCAGAATATCAGTGCCGGCTGGCTCTACCCTATCATCCTCATCGCGGGTGCGTTGCAGGCGTGGGGTCTGCCGATGAACCACACCCTGCGGGTGTCGCTCGAAAACCCCTGATGCGAGCCTCGTTTCGTTCCTGCCGATCGTCGCGCTGCTGGCCTGCCTCATCATGTGCCTTCCTCATCCGCTACCGACGGTGGAGGGCCTGGCATCGATGCCTTGGTGGACACTGCTTGGCGGGCGTCATCGGCGCCTTCGCGGTCACCGCCGGCTTGCTGTTCGTCGGGAAGGTCGGCGCCGGCGCATTCGCTGGCCTGACCATCGCTGCGAACATCCTGATGTCGCTTGCGATCGCCCGGTTCGGAATGTTCGGCATGCAAGTCCATGAGCTCAGCGCGGGCCGTGTCGCCGGCGCGGCGCTCATGGTCGCCGGCATCACCCTGATATGGAAATTCTAGAAGTCGATCCGCCGGCAATCGGCCTGCGGAACCCGAGTTTTGGCGCCACAATGGAGTGCAACGTGACGCAATCCTTGGACAAGCCGGTCGCGAACGCCATCCGGCCGCTGCTGTCGCTGAACTTTTTCATGGCCGACATGCAGGCGGGCATCGGCCCGTTTCTGGGCGTCTTCTTGTTGGCGCATGGCTGGCAGAGCGGGCTGATCGGAACCGTGATGACTGTCGGCGGCGTGGCCGGGATGCTGATGACCACGCCTGCGGGCGCCCTGGTCGACGCCACCAAAAACAAGAAGTTCTACGTCATCATTCCCGGCATCTGCACGGTGATCGCATCTGGCCTCATCCTGCTTTCGCAAAACTTCTGGCTGGTGACGATATCGCAGGTCGCGACTGCCGTCGCTGGCGCGGCGATCGGGCCCGCCGTGTCAGGCATCACGCTCGGCATCGTCCGTCAGGTCGGATTCAACCGGCAGATCGGGTGCAATCAGGCCCTCAATCACGCGGGCAACATGGTAGGTGCCGGTCTGTCGGGTCTGCTCGGATGGCAGTTCGGCTTCACCGCCGTGTACTGGCTGGCAGCATTGTTCGGTGTTCTCTCCATCGCTTCCGTGCTCATGATCCCGAGCGCATCGATCGACGACAATGAGGCGCGCGGTCTCGATACCAGCAGCGGTGACGGCGGCAAGGTCGGCGGCATCACCGTGCTTCTCGAGTGCAGGCCGCTGCTGATCCTCGCCGCCGCGCTGGCCTGTTTCCATCTCGGCAACGGGGCGATGCTGCCGCTCTACGGGCTGGCTGTGGTTGCCAACAAGCAAGGCGACCCCGCCGGATTCGTCGCGATCACCATCGTCGTGGCCCAGGGCACGATGATACTCGCTTCTCTCATCGCGATGCGGCTCGCCGAGCAAGAGGGCTACTGGCTTGTGTTGCTGGTGTCATTCATCGCGTTGCCTATCCGCGGCGTCATCGCCGCCCATCTCATGAACAAGTGGGGGGTCTATCCGGTGCAAATCCTCGACGGCATCGGCGCCGGACTTCAGAGCGTGGCCGTTCCCGGCCTTGTCGCGCGAATCCTCAATGGCACCGGGCGCGTCAACGTGGGGCAGGGCGCGGTCATGACGGTGCAGGGCCTCGGCGCCTCGCTCAGTCCCGCGATCGGCGGATGGCTCGCCCAAGAAATGGGCTACGGCGCGATGTTCCTCATCCTCGGCAGTTTCGCGCTGGGATCGATCGCGTTATGGCTGGGCTTCGCATCGCTGCTGCGGCCTGCATGTGCGCGGCCGCGTCGTTCGTCAGGATCGGGAGCGACTGGCGCGCTTGCCGTCAGAGCGCAGTGATGGTCGGCGTCAACGCAGCAACCTGGGGCATCGCTGGACTGGCGACCTTCGGCGTGATCGTACGGCCTTGGAATCTGCCCGAGTTCATCTGGGCGATGGCAGGAGCAACGTTGCTGGTGCTGCTCAACCTGCTGCCATGGCCGGATGCGCTGGCGGCTGCCGCGAAGGGCACGGACGTCTACTTCTTCCTGATCGGCATGATGCTGCTCGCTGAAGTGGCGCGCAAGGAAGGTCTGTTCGACTGGTTGGCAGCGCGAGCGGTGCAATCGGCGAAGGGCTCGGCGAAGCGGCTGTTCCTGATCGTCTACATCGTCGGCACGGCGGTGACGGTTCTGCTCTCCAATGACGCCACGGCGGTTGTACTGACGCCGGCGGTCTACGCGGCGACGCGCGCCGCAAAGGTCGAGCCGCTGCCGTATCTCTTCATCTGCGCCTTCATCGCCAACGCGGCAAGCTTCGTACTGCCGATTTCCAACCCGGCCAATCTGGTAGTGTTTGGCTCGCAGATGCCCCCGTTGTTCGTGTGGCTGCATTACTTCATGTTGCCGTCGGTGTGCGCGATCGCCGCGACCTATGTCGTGTTACGGCTGACGCAGCGCCGCAGCCTCGACGCGGCCGTCGCAGTCATCGAAAAGATCCCGCCGTTGACGCTCGGTGGCAAGCTCGCGGCAGCCGGCATCGCCCTGACCGCCGTCGTGCTTCTCGGTGCTTCTGCGCTTGGCCGCGATCTCGGACTGCCGACGTTCGTGGCCGGCACCGCCGTAACCATCATCGTGCTGTTGACAGGTCGGCAGCCGCCCATGCCGATTCTGAAAGACGTGTCGTGGTCGGTGCTCCCGCTTGTGGCGGGGTTGTTCATCCTGGTCGAAGGACTGAACCGAACCGGCGTGCTGCCGTCGCTGGCCGGAACCCTGAGAGAGGCCGCAACAGCGTCTCCGCAAATCACGTCCTGGGTCGCAGGAGTTGCGGTCGCCGTCACGTCGAACCTGGTCAACAACCTCCCGATGGGACTGATTGCCGCGACCACGAGCCACGCCGGGCAGGTGCCGACGCACGTCACCTGCGCGATTCTGATCGGGGTCGATCTCGGACCCAACCTCTCCGTCACCGGCTCGCTCGCCACGATCCTGTGGCTGATCGCGCTGCGCCGAGAAAGAGAGCATGTCGCGGCCTGGCAATTCCTCGAGCTCGGCCTCGTCGTCATGCCGCCGGCGCTGCTTCTGGCGCTACTCGCCCTCCCCGGCGCGGATGCTTCGATCGGCGGAATGGTGGCAACGCGCGCTTCGGGCACCAATGCGGTTCGTTACGGGACGATGCGCGACGATGTAGTAACGCTGCAAGTCGTATTAGCTGATGGCAGCGTCATAGATACGGGCAGTCGCGCACGCAAGTCGTCGGCTGGGTATGATCTAACGCGGTTGTTTGTCGGCTCGGAGGGAACATTGGGCGTCATCACCGAGGTGACCGTTAAGCTCCACGGCATTCCGGAAACAACCGGGGTGGCGGTCGCTTCATTTCACTCAATAGATGACGCGGCCAAAGCCGCCATTCAGATCATGCATGCGGGAATCGCGATCGCGCGCGTCGAACTAATGGATGCTCTCCAGATGCAAGCATGCCGCCGATATTCAAAGATTAATCACCCCGAGGCTCACTACCTGTTCATGGAATTTCACGGTTCGCAAACGGCGGTGCTGGAACAGGTGCAATCCACGAGAACCATCGCCGAAGAAATCGGCTGCATAACTTTTGCCTCAGCCGACACTTCCGAAAAAAGTCCAGGCTTTGGGAAGCCCGTCACAACGCCTGTTTCGCGGCGCTGGCATTGAGACCAGGTGCTCAGGGTCAGCCAACCGACGTGTGCGTACCGATCTCTCGTTTAGCCGAGTGCATCAATGAGACGCGTCTCGACATCGAGCGGCACGGGCTGATCGTATCAATTTGCGGTCACATGGGAGATGGTAATTTTCACGTTCTATTGCTGGTTTACAGCGACCGACCGGACGAACAGGCCGCTGCGGCGACTTTCAATGATAGGCTCATCGAGCGAGCCTTGAGAATGAACGGCACTTGTACTGGGGAACATGGCATTGGGCGCGGCAAGTTGAAATACATGTCGAAAGAACACGGCCCAGCCGTCACCGTGATAAGACAATTGAAACAGGCGCTAGATCCGGCGAACATCTTGAATCCTGGGAAAGTAATACCGGCCGCGTCGTCGGCTTGAATAACCTAGTGCAGTATGGGCACCGCCTCGCTTATCATTATTCATGCGCCACTATTCGTAGCAGCCAACCGGCCGCAGCGAAAAATTGATTACGACGGAGGCCTCCTACTTCCGCTAGGCATACGGGTTCGAGTCGGGTGAAGGGAAGTCCTCAGCGCGTCGCATCGGCTGAGCGGGCCGATGCACAATATTGACCAAAGGCGCTTCGCCAAATCAATGAAGGGGCGCAAAACAGACACGATAACGATTGGCCGAAAAGACGTCGGCAGCTGTCGGCGGTTAGTACCGGCGTGGTTAGCGCGCTCGCAAAACAGCTTGATGCTCAAGTGGTGACGTTGCCGCCACGTGGTCTTCACGCGCCTCCGGCCGCTCGCAACTCAACGATCAATCTTGCGAAAGCGCCGTAGTTCTTCTCGCTCGCGACCCCCATGAACAATCAAGGTGCTTTCTATCGCTCTTAACGAAAGTTTTAATGGTGACGGTACGGTTGTCTCTTATCTAAACAACGTCCGCAGAACAATCATGAAACTACGGCAATGGCATTAGCGTCTGCGTTCGCGAACCGATCTAACAGTCATTATGTCACCTGCCGCCTTGTCGCGAAGCGGCGGATGTCGCGGACCGGGCGGGTGGATGAGGAAATTTCGTGCAAGAGTCTCCCGATCATAAAGATGTAGCCGCCCCAGATGATTTGAGTGTCGTTCTGGGGTTTACGCAGATTCTGTCCGACGGCGGCAACGTGGATGAGGTGTCACGTCTCGCAACCGATCATGGCTGGCTCGACGCGAGTGGTCAGCTCACCGCTGCCGGAAACCAGCTTGCTCGCGCGCTCCTGCAACAAAGCGGAACGCGAACGATATTTCGTGTTTGGTGAGTCTTTGCGCTCCCGCTTCAGTCGGTCATCCACCACACTTAGGCGAGATGGAAAGGTCCCAGTGGCCTCTTCCAAAGGAAGGCCGAACCGAACACTGACGATATCCCGTAGTTCGATCGTTTGGTGTGAATCGGCGCCGCGCCAGTTGAAAATCCCGGCATGGCAGCACGGACGAGACTGGCACAGCGCTCGACCAAGCCCGATCAAATAGTTGGATGGTCACGACCTGCTGGTCAGTTTTCGACCCAAAGCGGACCTGACGCTTCGGCGCAGTCTGTCGAACAAGTCGCGCGATTAAGCAGGAACGTACGTCAACCTAATCACGTCCTCGCCAATTAGATCGCTGTTCACAAGGCGGAGTGGCGGCCGGGGGCCGACGAAGAATGGTTTGCCGCGACCGAGTACGACGGGATGGAGGTAGAGTCGATACTCATCAATAAGACCAAGGTCGGTTAGGCTTCGTGCTAGGTCTGGTCCGGAAACTCCAATCTCCCCAACGAACTGAGCCTTCAGCCCACGTATCACCGCCTCAAGTCATCCTCGACAAGAATGGCGTTGGGGCCGACTGACTTCAACGAGCGCGACACGACCCACTTCGGTTGGCGCCGCCACGCCGCCGCGAAGTCGCGTTGCTCCGCGCCCCACTCAGGAAGGTCTTCGTCCCAAATACGCATTACCTCGTACATGCGGCGACCGTACACGCTGCCCGTCAGGTCGCGCACTTGCTCTATGAAGTGACGAAAGAGCGCGGGGCTTGGCCTCATTTCAAGGTGGTCGACATAGCCGTCCAGGGACTGGTTCATTCCAAAGACGAGCTTCGCCATGCTACAAAATCTCCACCCCAGGCTCTTCAGAATAGCTTGAGCCGACGTTGCACAGAAGTGAGGTGGGACACAATCTGCGCGCCGCTTTACCGGTGTGACCAATAACCAGACGTCCGCTTTCCACCCATTCCGGCCGTTCGATCAACCCACGACGGGACCGGCAAGTGATCCGGTTCCGTCAAGGCTGCAGTGCCGGGAAGTTCAACCCGCGTACCGTCAAGTCGCGTCGGCAACTCGGCATGCTCCCCGAAGGGACCGTCCGATCCGACGGGACGTCTGAGAACGACGCCGGGCTTCTCCATGGTCGCGGTGACGATGTCCGGATCCTTCCTTTCGCAAGCGACCCCCTGATGGAATAGATTGCTGTCGGCGCCCCAGGCTTCCAAAGCAGCCTTCATCGAAGGCGCGGCGATCGCCAGATCGAAGAAGCCCAGCGACCTTTGAAAGACCTTAAGTTTCTTCGCCATATCCGCTTCCGGCCTGAACAAAGTGCCTCGGTGCGAAAATCAGAGCAGAAAGCCGAGCGCACTTTCACAGGCTTGCTCCACCTTCAACGCCAGCATTTGGTCGGCGCGGGTTCGACCGAGATTCACGGCAGCGATCGGTATTCCGGCCCGGGCCGCCATCTGCGCGAAACGAAACCCGGAGTAGACCATAAGAGAGGATCCGACGACCAACATGCCGTCGGCCTTCTGAAGATGCCCGGCGGCAGCCTCGACGCAATCGCGTGGAACACTCTCTCCGAAGAAAACGACGTCGGGCTTGAGGATGCCCGCGCAATGTCGGCACGCGGGAACGTCGAATGTGGAGAAGTCGTGGCCGTCGAGGTCTGCGTCTCCGTCCGGCGCGGTGACGGCATCCAGATCGAGCCAGCCGGCGTTCAGCCGGATCAATTCGTCCTGAAGTTCGCTCCGCGTGATCTTCTGCCCGCACCCCATGCAGCGGACGAGATCGAGACGGCCGTGAAGGTCGATCACCCTTTCACTTCCAGCGGCTTGATGAAGCCGGTCGACGTTCTGGGTCAGAACGACCTCGGACCGACCCATCGCTTCTAGCCGAACCAACGCGCGATGGGCATCGTTGGGCAGAGCCCGGCCGAAGCGGCACCATCCGATTAGACTGCGCGCCCAATAGCGCTGGCGCGTTGCCTCGTCTGCCATGAAGGCCTGGTACCTCACCGGCTGCTGGCGTTTCCAGTTTCCGTCGACGTCACGATAATCCGGGATGCCGGAGTTCGTGCTGCACCCGGCCCCGGTGAGGACGAAAAGTCGTCGATGGCGATCGACGAAATCTTGAAGGGAATCGAAGGCGGTCATCGACGTCAGATAGCCTGCCGGAGACCAGATTGCCACCGGCCGGGGGCCGCGCCGGCGCGGTCTCGCCCGCTTCGAGTTTCTGGGGCCGTTGCGGACCATCGGCCGCAGGGTGCATGGTCGTGAGCCCGATTCCAGGCGGCTGGCGAAATCTCGCTTTGCGGAGTCCAATTGGCCTACACCCATACTTCCGTGCAAGACGGGTTCACAGTCCCACCATGGCTTACGTTTCCCGAAGCCCCCCTATAATCCCGGACGGCCAGATTTCCCGGGTGCCGGGTAGGTAGGGATGTTGCCACCCCTACCCCCAACAGAACCGGACGTGCAGAATTACCGCTTACCGGTTCCTCACGGGAGAGCTTCGCTCACGGTGGGAACGACAGACACCCCCCGTGACTCGCTGGTCGACTGCCAGTTCAGCTATCCGCTGTCGTTTCGTGTACGGGATTACGAGGCTCGAAGTCCTCTCCCGTGTCCCGTCAGCGGTTCTCTCCTCGCGACGCCTCCCTTCCCTCGATTGGGTCCCGGTGAGTCCAGTTCCCCAACGTCATCAGTACTATGAAGGCGCTACGACTTCCCATCCACGCATCCCCGGTCACTTATTTGCTTCGCTTCCGGGGCCCACGCGATTCCTCCTTGCTTCGTGCTCGCTGATGCCAGCGCTCCCGGGCGGATGGAGGTCCCGCTACGGGCCAGGATCCTTGTTCAGCCGGCGATCCTATTTGCCGGCGCGCTCTCGCGTGGACGTGAGTGGGATCTCTCAGGTTTCCAGGCGACCCATCCTGTGCCTTTGCCCCGGTCCAAGACCCCGCCGGCCGGACCGACGAACCCTTGCCATAACGGTCTCGTCGATGCTGCCCCTGCTAACCAGAAAGCAAAGGCTCCAGCGGAACGTTTATATCGAGGCTACCGCGGGGCTTAAACACCTGCTGTCTACGCTTCAAGAGCGGTGTTGCCACCGCCACATGCAAGACTCGCTTCCGGCTGGCTGACTAGCCTTTACCGGGTGGGAGTCGAACCCACTGGATCGCGATGAAAGGTTTCCGAGCTCTACATCCTCTTCCCCCTTTCCAGAATTTATCCTGACGCTACCGGTTTGAAACCTTGGCTTTCTTCCGCAGGCCTTCCCAAGTTTGGAGAGGTTTAAACGCTGGTCCGTGTACACCCCCGCCATTCTGGTTTGCCTTCAGCCTCGCCTCCTGAGCTGTCGTGCGTTACGCCGGTTTTATCAAGCCGGCCGCCATACAGCCAAGTAAGCCGCCAAGTGTCCTGAGCCCCTTTGCCCAACTTCGGTGCTACCTCCGTTGGGGAGATGTGAGTGCCATCTCCTCCGAGGGCGTTACCCCTCCGTCATCGCTCCTACGGGCTCATGTGCCACTCCCGTTGGGCTCTCTCCTGCTTCGGCATTTAGCCTCGTTCGAAGAGTCCTGGCAGGTTGCACGCAGTCCCTGCTGCCCCCGGGAGCTTCCCGACGTTATCTCCGGGAATCTTTCTTTCCTTGGATGCTGGATCCCGTACCCCGGCGGTACAGCTCTCACCTGTTTCTTCCACGATGTCATCGGCCTTCCCCAAGCGAAGAATGGGTCGGCTTCCCGCGTTTTACCCACGAATTACGACTTCTCGCAGCTCCGTTATTTCGAGGCTGCAGATATTCCTTGATGTTCCGGCCTCCAAGTTGCTCTCCCCCAGATCGTTCCTACCGCTACACATACTGCTGCAGGCAGCCGGGGATTTTACGTCCGGGCCTATCGTGCTTTGTTGCCTCCACACGCACCGCCATAACCATTCACTATGCGAATTGAGCCCTCGCCAAGTGACCAAGCTCCGCCAATGCAGCGTGCTGCGATCAACCAGTTGTCGAGCGACATTGCGCTCCCTAACCGGAGCCGCATCGTACAATGTCGTAGAACATCGCAGAATATCGTAGCCTGGTGCGGCATTCAGAATAAAACTGCGAATTCGTATGTTATTGAGATTGTACTATAATTTCAGAGGCCGCTCTCGCTTGCGTCGGGCGCCATGGTAAATTGGGGGCTGATCGCCAATCCGGTTGGCGGAGCTTCCGGCTATGTGTCGGCTTGCGGTGGTCGTCGACGCCGTCGGCTTGGCAACGCCGCCGTGACGGCGATCCAAACCACCCTCACCACCGATACCGAACAAACCCTTCCCGGCGCCCAGAGCGGTCCATCGATCGGGCGCGCCGTCATCCGACTGTCAGATAATTGAGCCAAGACGACAAGAGCGTCGGCCTTATTCGGCTCGGTCGTCGTGATATTCGAAACGATGCTACGCAAAAGATGGAAGCTTGGCCATGAAGCACAGTTGTTCACGGTGGAACGTGGGTGTTGGAGCGATACTGTTCGGTGCGGCGGCTTTGGCGTTCCTCCCACCATCGATGGCCTTCGCGCAAACCGGCTCGGCGCCAGCCGGCACTAAGCACTTCCTGACCCTTGATGGAAAGCCGCCGCTCGTCATCGGGCATCGTGGTGTGCCGGGGCTGGTGCCCGAAGAGACCGAAGCATCGTATGACCTGGCCGCAGCCCTCGGAACCGACGCGCTCGAAGAGGACTTGCACCTGACCAAGGATTGCGTTTTGGTGGCACGTCACAACCCTTGGCTGAGCGACAATACCAATGTTGCCGAGGTGGCGAAGACCAATACGGCGGTTGCGGCCCGCAAGCGCACGGTGCCGGGCGTCCTCGTCAAGGTGAAATGGGCCCAATCTCCCACGAGCGGGCCAGCTGAATACCCCACCGATCTCATTGATCCGGCCGACCCCAAATCGGTGCTGAAAGCGCTGATCGTCGATGGCGAAAACCATACCAATGATTGGTCGATCGCCGATTTCACCATGGCCGAGCTGAAGAACTGGATCGCCGGCACCACCTATGATGCGGCCAACGAAAGGCCGAAGGTATTCAACGGTAAATTCTCGATAATTAGTTTCCAGGAAGTCATCGACATCGCCAAAGCCAAGAGCAAGGAAACGGGGCGTTCCATCGCCGTCTATCCGGAGACCAAGAATCCGACCTGGAATAATGCCCAGGCTATCGCCAATGGCTGCGGCGCGCTCGGCAGCCACCCGCTTGAGGATGCCCTGATCAAGATCATCGAGGACAACGGCCTCAACTCGAAGGACGCTCCCATCTTTGTTCAGAGCTTCGAGCCCGGCAGCCTGAAATATATGCGCAGCCACGGCCTGGAGACGCGGCAGGTCCAGCTCATCGATGGCAACGGTGTCGACTTCAAGATCGGCAAGGTCCTCAATAACAACATCACCAATTCCCGTCCGTTCGACTGGACGGTTTCGGGTGATCCGCGCTTGTACGATGCGATGCTGACCCCTGAGGGCCTTGCGGAGATCAAGACCTATGCCGACGGCATTGGTCCGTGGAAGCCTTATATCGTTCCGGTCAAGATTTCGACGTGGAAGGACAGCAACGCTGATGGCACTCCTTACAAGGGATCGATGCCGGAGGCCTCGACGCAGGAAGCAACCAGTCTCATTGCCGACGCACATAAGCTTGGCCTGTTCGTGCATGTTTTCACTTTCCGAAACGAGAAGAAATATCTGGCTGCCGACTATCGCGGCGATCCAAGCCTGGAATATCTCAAATTCTTCCGTCTCGGCGTGGATGGGGTCTTTACCGACTTCACGCACACCGGAGTTGGCGCCCGCGCTGCCTATCTGCGTGAACTGGGCTGGTGAGGCCGGCAATCCGATCTGTAGTGGGAATTATGGCGACAGTGCACTTAATCAGTCGGCATGTTTAGTGCTATCATCGTAGTTCGAATCACGAAGGCCGGCTCCTTGAGCCGGCTTTTTTCTCGCGCTTTGAGGATGACCACGATGGCGTCGGGCTTGGCCCGTTCGAAATACGGGTCGACGAAGTCGTCACGACGGCCCTTCGGTGCTTCGACAATCGGGATGTTGCGCTTTTCGGCCCGCTCTGCCACCCAGCGCTGAAATTGGTCGGCGATGTCGCGCAGGGTGTGCCGCGTCACTGGGTATAGCTGGCGATAGGTTTTGAAAAAGCCGACGACCCGCTCCGGCTGCTGGAACGGCTGAATCAACCCATTCAGCAGAATGCGGTCGAAACAACGATAATGCCAATGGATACTGTCCTTGTGGTGCTCGTAGAAGGAGTTCATGGCCGCCCCCCGGCTGCAGTCCTAGCAACCGGATCGTAGCGGCTATTTCTGACCCTCAACCATGGCTTCCCCTTGATTTTCCGCGATCGCCCCCTCGTCACGCTCAGGCGCAAGGGATATCAGGGGCGGAGCCCTTGGCTAGTTAGTTAGAGTCCGTCCGGAGACTTTAGGCCGGATTGCAGAGTTTTCTGAGCATGAGGCGGATTGATGCGAGGCGCAAGAACGCGAGCGCCTCTGGCCGTCAGCGCGCACGCCGAGCACCACGAGCAGCGAGATTGAGGTCGCCTTGCGGTCGAGCCGAATACGCAGGACGGTGCCGTCGAGGATCAGACGTACGATCGGCTCCTCGGCTAGCAAACGGCTGTTCCAGGCATCCCAGTCGCTCTTCACCTTGCCAGGTCCGGCTCACCGTGCCCTTGCCAACCGTCCCGCCGAACAAAGCCGCCAGCGCGCGCCAGACCCGGCGTGTATTGGTGCCGGCGAGATAGCTACTCGCGATCAGCGCATCGGCGGCAAGCGTACGCCGCTGATACGCTCGCAATGCCCGCTCTTCCATTCCGTCGTCTTGCCCTCGGCGTCGTCAAGCTGGGCCCGCGGCACCGCGATCTCGATCGGTCCGAACGTGCCCGTAAGCGTCCGCTTTCGGCTGCCGTGACGGTAGCCCCTGGCGGCGGCTGCTGGACTGCCGGTCATCTTGCTTCGTCCGCAACGCGGCCGGGACAACGCAGCATCGAGTTCGCTCCGGATCAGTTCTTCGATGAACTGCCGCGATCGAGCCCGCACCTCGGTCTCGATCGCGAAAAGATCAACAGCCAGCTCGGTCGCAGGCTGCAAGGAATCGGGCGTCGTGATAGACTTGTTCATGGCGTCGTCTCCAGTCCGATGCTTCAACGCTGGATGATTCGAGGTTCATCACCCCGGAGATTACGCCAACCTCAATTCCTACCAACTCTGCGACGGGACCGGAAATCACTCGCCGACAACGGAATTCAGGCGTCACATCGCACGAACGATTCGGTGCGCGGCGCGGCATCCATGCCCCGGACGACGCGACGTGAGGTTAGAAAGTCTTGCGTTGAAGTCTTTCATGCTAATAAAGTCGGCGTCACGCAGGCGCATGCACCCAGAAGGAGCAATCAAGATGAACCGCTGGCTTGCCTTTCTGGCTGTCCTCAATTGTTCAATTGCAATTTCTGTCGAAAGTTCGCTGGCCGGGGCCGTTCCGGCGGAGCTCTACAACAAAACAGGGCTGGGACAATGGTCAACGCGGTTCTATTCCTCGATCGAACAGATCGGAGCCCCGGATCAATATTTTGGCCCGACGAGTTGCGAGAAGCCATGGCCGGCTCGCTAGGTTTCACTTTGGCCCGAGCCCGTTATCGATCACGCGCCAGCTTCCGGCGTCGTCCTGAATGCGTTTCCTTCCGCGAAGGCTCAACCACCCGCTCGACGCGCGGATAAAGCGCCCGCATCCCGCAGATTAAACGATACGCCGGCCCGCTTAGCGCTCCGTTACGAGCTTGTCTTGCGGGGCAGATCCGGGGACCGACGTGGCTTCGTCGGTTTCCCTTTCCACTATGGTATAGCCGTTGTAATCCAGCCATCGCAGAAAGCGGTCTGCCTGCGCCCGATCTGCCCCGGGAAAGGCCCTCGCGACGGTTTCGCGGATATCAAACTTGTGCTTCATGTTGAAAGACCACTCTACTGGAACGCAACAACTATCAACTCGAACGCCTGTTCCGAATTAAAATCAGCCTCTATTTAGGCATGAGGCGGCCGCTAAACGGTTCACTGCAGAACCTCATATTCGAAAGCAAGGCCCGCGGGGTCGTGTGTTGCGAACCATCGCCGAGCGGCTATCTCGTTCGCAAAGACCTTGATAAGTATGGAGTCGCCAACTTTCTTTGAAGCGGCGATGTAAATCCAAACGGTTTTCATTTAGATAGCTATAAGTCCTTCAAGGGTTGCGATCTGCGTTACCGCCTCTAGAATTCGATCATAGAGGTTCGCCGTCTGCGGACAACGAAAGTCGCGGATTAAGCTTGATGTCTGCGCTCGCCGTTAATTCGGGAACTAGCAGTCAGAGCGTAATCAACTCACCTTGCGTAATACCAAACGCTTCATTTGGGCGAGGTCGAGATAGCACCCCGCTAGCTCCAACAGGTTCGCTTTCTTCAGCTCGTCGGGTGCCGCAGCAGCGTCGTGGCGCAATGCTTCTGCGAGCTCGTCGCGCCCGCCGGCGGTCAAATGTCTCTCGTGTTCGAAGCTCATGAATTGTGCTCAAGCACCGCTGAGAACGGGGCACCCACGACACAAGAGGGTATTTGAGCCAGTTGCTCTCGCAAGCTCAAGGTTCAGCCAAATACTTACCTGAACCTTACGACACTCGACGGGCCGATGCGGTTTACTCCAGAACGTCATATTCGAACGCGATGCCTTCAGGATCGTTCTCTTCGAACCACCTTTCAGCGGCCTCCTGATTGGAGAACACCTTCACGTAATCGACGTCACCGACTTCCTTCGCTGTGTTGATGTAGACGAACACGGTCACCGGTCCCTCGACGCATTTGGGGTCTAACGCGATGGTTCAGCAACGTCCGCGCCACTCCAAAGCACCAGAGCATCCATGCCCTTGCTGCGGCAGCAACATGCACATCATCGAGACCTTCCTGCGCGGGCAACAGCCGAAACACAAGCCCACGCCAGTTCCGCCAAAGATCAGGATCGACACCTCATGATGACGAAACTGATGCTCGACATATGCAAGTACGATCAATGTCTGTGTTGGCTTCCAGCCGACAACGTTATCCCTTGCGTCGTTACGTCAATGTTGCCGTTCGGCAAAACTCAAAAGCGCAAGATTGCGTTACTAAGACGATCCGTGACCCGTTCACAACCCAATTCACGCCATGCCGCGTGGCAAAATTGCGTACCTTGCCGCCCGTTCCGCCACATCGACGCCTGCGCCCGCGGCGAAACCCCCATAGTTGCGGCACCACCGCCGTTCCCAACCCGCGATTTCCTGCCATGGCGCTTTTCGGCCGCCGGCCGTCGGAGTGCGTGGAGAGACCATCATTCCGGCGGCCGAAAACCTGCACAATACCGGAAGTCGAGGACATCATTCGATCACCTCGTCGGCACGCACGAGCAGCGATGATGGAACTGTTAATCCGAGTGCTTTGGCGGTCTCAAGGTTAATTGCCAGCTGGTACTTTGTCGGTGCCTGCGCTTGGCAGATTGGCAGGTTTCTCGCCTTTGAAGATGTATCGAGGCGTTGTTGCAGAGCGAACTTCGATGATCACCGCATCGACGGCTACCACTCGTCGTACATCCAATCCCTTGGGATTCGAGGCCGCGCTCTCGCGTACGGAGACCGAAGCGTCCGCTCGGGCTTGCGCAAGGTCGGAGTCGGCTGCGTCGGAGGCGATGACGTCTTGGGCAGGTTCTGCTCGGAAACCCTCGCGAGCACGCGTTTTATCTCTTCCTGGCTCGCCTTGAGCTCCTCAATGGCTTTAATGGCTTTTGAATTGTCGCTGGCTATTTGTTGCTGGTTCGCCTTGAGCTGTTCGATGTTTCGCTCCACATTCGCGAGATCGTGCGCCATCGTTTGCAGCAACTGTGCGTGATCGGGAAGCGCTGCGGTAGCTGTCGGCGCGGCGTTTTGCGGTGCGGTCTGAGCGACGGGCGTTGCTTGCGGTAGTGCTGCCTCCGCCGCGGCCGCTTGAACGATGGATGGAGCGGGCTGCGCGGGAAGCGGCGCATTTTCCGGCGGCGATGATGGAGTTGAAACGAGCTGCGGCGCCCAACGGGCGACACCCGGCTTGGTCCCGCCGCCATAGGACGACTGCAAGACCAGGGCAGCGACAACGATGCACGCCGCCAGCGGTAAGCCGACGAGGGCCCGGAGCGCCGCCCTTCTGGGCCGTAATCCAGCTGAAGGTGGGCGCGCGGCATCGCGCTCCATTTGGCTGACGGCCCGGAGCGCCGGCCTTGGCGGTACTTGCGGGCCAGGTCCGGCCGAAGGTGGGCGCGCGGCATCGCGCTCCATTTTTGCAAGCTGTTCACTCAAACGCGCGAGCTCTCCATCCGCGCGCGCGATCTGTTCGTAGGCGCGCGCGAGTTGTTCATCGGCGAGCGCGATTAGGGCGTTGTGGGGTTCAATTGCTTTTGGAGTGGGTGTGGAGTTCATTGGCACCTCCCTTTTCCATCCAATGTCATCCGATGGTGACGGTCAACTATCCGTCGGGTCGACCAGCGGCCGACCACTCCGTGCAGTCTTGTCCAAAGAATGGCCGTACCGCCGCTATTAGGGTTTACGGTTGGGCTTTTGCTGTCGATCCCCCGCTGTCTTTTGATCGGGCTCCGGCGTTGACTGGGTCTGCTCGTCGGCGCTCCCCTGTGCCAGCGCTTTGGCCCAGACCACAATTGCACCTAGTGTCATCAAAACCGCCTAGCAGAATTTTGATCACTGGTTTCATAGCTTCGGTCAATGCCGCACGATGTTTTCGCTTTGAATACAGCGTTGCGTTGCCACCTCCACTCGATTGCATTCCGATAAATTCGCTGCAAATTAAGCAATCATTTTGCATTGGAATCCTCGCGCCGCGTGTTCTTTTTGATCTAGATCAAGGACGTCTGCAATGGGTCAATCGCATCACTTTGACCGTGGGCCGGCCCCTTCCGATTTACCCCGATCAACGGACATCGTCAGACCGCCCCGGTATGTCGGGTTGGTGCCAAACCCGGAAGAATTCAGGGTGAGCAAATCTCGTCCGAGATGCGCTCAAGAGCAGACATCGAGACGGCCAGTAGTCGATCGGTGTCCCAAAAGCAACGCAGCACGGACGAGTCGGATCGCGGGTCCGCTCTTTGAGCAGAATTTGAGCGGCGCGCGGTCAGAAACCGAACATGCGGAGCTGTTGCTTGCTGACCCGGTCGGCCGCGTCGATCGATTGCGCCTTGCGGAAATCGGCGATCGCCTCGGCGCGGCGGCCCAGCGCTTCATAGGAGAAGGCGCGGTTGTTGTAGGCCTCGACATAGGACGGACCGAACTGGATCGCTTGCGTGAAATCTGTAATCGCGTGGTTGCTGTCACCCTTTGCGACATAGGCTTTGCCGCGGGAGTTGAAAGAGTTGAAGTCCTTGGGGTTTATCGCGATCGCCTGGTCATAGTCCCGAATCGCGTCATCGATCTTGCGCAGCGCCGCATAGGCATTGCCGCGATTCCAATACGCCACGCCGTTCCTTGGATTGATGCTGATCGAGTGATCATAGTCGGCGATCGCGCGGCGATAGTTCCTCAAGCCTTCGTAAGCGACGCCGCGGCAATTGTACCCGCCGGAATTGTTGGGTTCGCGTTTGATGACCTCGCTGCAATCCGGAACGGCGAGGTCATATTGGCGATTGTTGCTGTAGGCAACGCCGCGCGAGCTGTACAGCCAAAGCAGATTTGGATCGAGCTTGATTGCCTCGCCGTAGTCTGCGATGGCGGACTCCCATCCGCCTTTTTTCGTGATCAACCTCTTCTTGAAGAGCGCCTGACCCCTTTGGCCGAAACCAAAGGCGTATTTTGGATCGATTGTGACCGCCTCGGTGATATCGGCGACCGCCTGTTCGAATTCACCCTTTTCCGTCCATGCCATGCCGTGGCGGGTATAGGCCCACACGTCCCTGGAATCGACTTTGATCGCCTCGGCGTGGTCGGCCAGCGCTGCATCGTATTCATGTAGACCGTAATACGCGACGCCACGGTTGTTGTAGGCCCAGCCATATTTCGGATCGATCTTGATCGCCTCGGTGCAATCCGCAACGGCCGCGTTGTGGTCCTCTTTGCTCTCGTTAGCCTCGCACCGGTGCGCAAAGGCCCAGGCGTCCTTCGGGCTGAGCTTGATGGCCTCGCCGTAGTCGGCAATCGCGCGGTCGTAATCCTTCCCGTTGAAGGAGCCGCGGCCCCGGTTCTTGAAGGCCTTGACGCGTTCTGCCACCTGCTCGCTTGCATCGTCGATGATGCGGCTGCAGGCCGCGCCCCCGACGTCGGGCTTGTCGGCGCTGGCGGCGCACTCGCCCCGGTCGGCCGGCGTGGCGGCCAGCACCGGCATCGCAAGCAGGAGACCCAGGCAAAGGAGCAGTCCACCTGACCCGCGCGCTGCCATGCTGTTCCCCCTCCGCCTTGCGCTCGGACGCGACACGTGCGGGCGTGATGACTTTAGCCCCAACGGCAGACATTCTGCCATCGTCAACCCAGGTCTGAGATGGGTCAAGCTAACAAGAAACTCAGCTGCTCAGGCCATGCCACAAACTCCTCTTGCCGGCGATGCCGCAGACAGGCTCAGGCAGCGAGCGGCTCGATCGTGACTGCATAGCCGAGGTCGGTCAAACGTTTGATCAAGCGCTTTTTCCGCCGATCGGTGGAACGTCGATCGAAGTGATCGCGGCCGAGGTCCTTGTACATCGTGCCGTCTTTGAGGCATGTGGTAGATGGCAGTAAGGATCGAGGCCGCGACGGCCATGATCGCCTTTTGGGGGCCACGACGGGCTTTGATGCGGTAGAATTGGGCCTGCAGATAACTGTCTTTCTTTTTTGCCGCCGCCCAGGCGCACTGCACCAGCGTGGTCTTGAGCCAAGTGCCGCCCTTGCGCGTGCGATTGGATCGACGCTTGCCGGCACTCTCATCGTTGCGCGGACATATGCCAGTCCACGAGAGGAGATGTGCGGCCGAAGGGAACCGGCTCATGTCGATCCCGACTTCGGAGACGATGCCATGAGCGCCGAGGTTCTTGACGCCAGGAATCGACGTTATGAGCTCGACTGCGGTGCGAAAGGGGCCAAGGCTCGCCTCCACTTGCGCGTCGAGCGTGGCCATGGCGGCATCAAGAGCGTCGATCTGATTGAGATGAAGACGAAGCAGAAAGCGATGGCGCTTCGTGACCCGGCCGCGAAGGGCCTCGCGCAGTTCCTCCGGTGATGCCTTCACCCGCCGGTCGGCAAGGCCGGCCAGTTTGGCGGGGTTGGTTTCCCCGGCAATCAGTGCCTCGAGCATGGCGCGGCCGCTCTTGCCCATCAAATCGGTAAGCACCGAGTCCAATTTGACGTTGGCGTCCTCGAGTGTCTTTTGGACCCGCAGCACATGGCTCGACTGTTCGCGAACCAATTGCTTACGCGTGCGCATCAGGCTGCGCATCTCCTGGGTCTGCGTATCCGGCACGAAGCTCGCTCGGATCAGACCGTGCGCCAACAGTTCGGCCAACCACATCGCATCGTTGACGTCGGTCTTGCGGCCGGGCACGTTCTTCACATGCGCGGCGTTTGCCAACACCAACACGAACTCCCCGTCATCCAAGATATGCCACACTGGCTTCCAGTAAACGCCGCTCGCCTCCATTGCCACATGCGTGCAGTCGTTTGCCGCCAACCACTTCGACAAGCGCAGAAGATCCGCCGTGGTCGTTTGGAACGTACGAACTTCGGTCGTGACCTTGCCGTCAGCTACAAGGCGCAGGCAGGCCACCACCGTCTCTTTGTGAACGTCGAGACCGCAACAGCGTCGATGCAACAGTTCCATGTCCTCCTCCTCGGTTGCGTCGCCGGCGTGGGGCTCCCGTAAATAAGAACTCTAACAAGCGTGCTCCGGGGCCGGTGACGTCCCGTGGCGACAGTCTGAGGTGCTCCAGGAACCCCGGGTCCAACTCAGAAGCGGGCTCAATCGCACCAAGTTAAAATCGACCTCAGTGCCGACGACGCCGTAGAATAGCAGAGTTTCATGCGCTGCAGGTCCGGCAAGGCCCGTCAGCATGAGCACATGTCTTCCGGGTTACCCTAAAAGGGGACATCTCGCGGTGTAGTTGGTATGTCTCAAACGTGCCAAAGCACGAAGTCGCTGCGCTCCAGCCCGCTGCGCGGG